>NZ_JBJDPV010000001.1:0-1239044 GCF_044901625.1 Brevundimonas sp. NPDC046655 | reverse complement strand
GTCGGTTTGTGCAAAACTCTTCCCCCGCGGGGGGGGTGGTGGGGGGGGGGGGGGGGGGGGGGGGCCCCCCCCGCCCGGGGGGGCCGGGGGGGGGGCCCCGCCCCCCCCCACGAAGCCACATGATCAGGCCCGTGATCGACAGGATCACCGGGGAGACGCCGCCCAGGACGATGATGGTCTGCCAGATCAGGCCGGTGTCGCCGCCGTCGTGGATGTTGCGCATCCAGCGGGAGAGGGGATCACCACCGCCCGTCGGACCTTGGCCAGGCTTGATCTGGCCGGAGGCGTCGACGATCTGCAGGGTTGTGGGAGCTGGTTGTCCCGGCGGGGCGATCTGAATGCGCCAGGAGGGCTCATTTCCTATGATCGGCGCGCTGATGCTGATGATCCGGGCCCCCGCCGTCGAGGCTTGGGCGCTTCGGAGCACGGCGTCGATCTCAAGACTGGGATGGGGGATCGGCGGGGCGAAGCGGTCGCCCTGCGGCGCGGAGGATCCGGCTTCGGCTTGGTGGACCCCGAACAGGGCGCGGCTGGTCTGGGGGAAGGATATGTAGACACGGGTCAGGGACAGGACGGCCAGCGGCAGGCAGATCCAGAAACCGATCATGTGGTGCAGGTTGAACAGCATGGACGGACCGCGGCGCCAGCGCAGGGCCTTCAGCACGGCGCCGTTTCGCGGCCACCATAACCACAGGCCGGTGGCGCAACTGACGAACATGGCCCAGCCCAGCCCGCCGACGAACTTGGGGCCGACTTTCGGAATGAAGAGAGACCCGTGCAGTCGGTGCAGCCATTGGGGTAAGGCGCGAGAGACGTCGGCCAGACCGAGAACCTTGCCGGTTGGGGGATCAATCCAGACGTTGAGATTGCGCAGTCGGCCGCCGGATGCGTCTTCTTCCTTCAGCCGAGCCACCACCACGACCGGGTCTCCCGCCTTCTCCGGCAGGCGAAGCTGGGTGAAGTCGGCCTGGCCCTTGAAGGCGGTCTCGGCGGCCTGGACATAGATCGACGGCGCCTGCCTGACGTCCGGACCGCTGACCGCATAGCGTTCGGGGTGAGTGAGGCGCTCCAGCCCGTCTTTCCAGACCAGGATGGCGCCGGAGGTCGAGAGCGGAATGATGGCGATCAACAGCCCCACGCCGATCCAGAGATGGACGTCCAGCCAGAGGCGACGCAGTCGGCTGGAAAGGGATGCGGTCATGATGGGCTCACGATGGGGCGCTTTCGTCCTTAGCAGGCTGATTTTCAGTCGCAAGTCCGTCGCAACGGAATGGTCGACGGGCGGCCCGGAAGGAGGGCGAAGGTCGAGGCGTCTTGACGGGTCGTGATGTTATCTCATAACAGGTTGCGGCGCGGTCTTCGCCGTCCGAGGTTCCCCATGTCTGTATCGCTTTCCCCCGTCCGGTCGCCGCGTCTTCTCCTCCTGACGGCCGCCGCCTGGAGCTGCCTGGCCGGGGCCGCCGCCGCCCAGAGCCAGGCCCAGGCCCAGAAGGCGCCGGAGGAGGTCGTCGAGGTGGCGGACGTGATCGTCACGGCGGCGCCCTATGGCGTCAGCCACCGCGCCACCGTGATCGCCACCGACGTGCTGGACGAAGAGGCCCTGGCCGTTGCGCCGGTCTCGTCCCTGGGAGATCTTCTGGCCGGGCGGCCCGGCCTGCGGTCGACCAGCTTCGCGCCCGGCGCCAGTCGCCCGGTCATTCGCGGCCTGTCCGGTCCGCGGGTCCAGGTTCTGAGCAATGGCATCGGCCTGATCGACGCCAGTTCCATCTCGCCCGACCACGCCGTGGCGACGGATCCGGCCGAGGCCAGCCGGGTCGAGATCATCCGCGGGCCGGCGACCCTGGTCTATGGCGGCTCCGCCATCGGCGGGGTGGTCAACATCATCGACGACCGGGTTCCGACGGAACTGCCGGAAGGCGGCCTTTCGGGCGTGGTCTCCACCCAGGCCTCCAGCGTCGACGACGGACGCAGCCTCTTCGGCCGCGTCACCATCGGCGCGGGCCCCTTCGCCTTCAACATCGACGGCGTGCGGCGCAAGACCGACGACTATGACATCCCGTCGCCTGCGATCTCTCGCCGCCTGGCCGAAGCCGAAGGCGTCGAGCGCGGACCGGGCGGGACCCAGGCCAACAGCTATACCGATCTGACGACCTGGGGCGTCGGCGGCTCCTACATCGGCTCCAAGGGCTTCATCGGCGTCTCCTACAAGGACACGCAGAGCGAATACGGCACCGTCGCCGAACCCGATGTCTTCATAGACCTCGACCAGACGCGCGAGGACGTGCGCGGCGAATACCGGTTCGAGGCGGGGCCTTTCAAAGCGATCCGCGGCGCCTACGGCCATGCCGAATACACCCATACCGAGTTCGAAGGACCGGGCGAGCCGGGCACGGTGTTCAACTCGGACGGCCAGGAAGTGCGGATTGACCTGGTCCAGCGCGAACGGAACGGCTGGAACGGTGCGGTCGGCGTCCAGGGCCTGTCACGCACCTTCGAAGCGGTCGGCGCCGAGGCCTATATCCCCTCGGTCGATATCGAGGAGACGGGCGTCTACACCGTCCAGCGCCTTGACCGCGGCGGCCTCGGCTTCGAAGGCGGTCTGCGGTTCGATCGACGCACCCTGGCGGCCACGCCGCTGGGAACCGCGGATCAGGTGGAGCGCCGGTTTGACAACTGGTCGGCGTCCGGCGCGGTCTTCCTGCGCCCGGCTCCGGGCCTCTTCCTCGGCCTGAGCCTGGCGCGTAACGAGCGGGCGCCCAGCGAGGTCGAGCTGTTCGCGAACGGCCTGCACGTCGCCACGGCCGCCTATGAGGCCGGGGATGTCGACCTGGACTCCGAGAAGGTGACGACCCTGGAGGCCACGGCCCACTACGACAAGGGCCGCTTCAGCGGGGACCTCCACCTGTACGGATCCAAATACGACGGCTTCATCGACGAGCGGCCCACGGGCGAGAGTTTCGACGCCGAGGGCGAGCTCTTCCCGATCTATCAGTTCGTCCAGACCGGGGCGGACTTCTATGGTTTCGAGGCCGAAGGCGCCTACGCCCTGTGGGAGAGCGGCGCGCGCAAGCTGTCGCTGGAAGGCGCCGCCGACTACGTCAAGGCCGACACCGACCTGGGACCGGCGGCGCGGATCCCGCCCTATTCGGCGACCGCCCGCCTGGCGTGGACGTCAAAGCCGTTCGACGCCGCCGTCGAGGTGCGCCGGGTCGGCCTGCAGGACGAGGTGGCCGAGGGGGAAATGCCGACGGACGGCTATACCCTGCTGAATCTCTCGGGGGCCTGGAGGCCGTTGGCGGACCGCAATGTGACGGTCTTCGCCGAGGCCCGGAACCTGACCAACGAGGAGGCGCGCGAGCACGTCTCCTTCCTCAAGGACATCGCGCCCCTGCCGGGCCGTAATCTGCGCCTCGGCGTGGCCTACCGGTTCTAGGCCGAAGATGACGGCGACGGTGGAACAGGGGGCCGCAAGGCCAGGGATCGGCGGGCGCGCCGGAGGACGGACGGGCGACGCCCTGTCCATTCTCCTGTCCAGCCTGTGCCTGGTCCATTGCCTGGTCCTGTCCGTCGCCGCCGGCGCCCTGTCCCTGGCGGGCGCCTGGGTGCAGACGGCATGGGCGCACTGGGCCCTGGCCTTCGCCGCCGCAGCCCTGTCCGGCTGGACCCTGCTCCGGGAGCGGCGCGGCCTTTCCAGGATCGTGATCGGGCTGGCGACGCTCGGCGTGGTCCTGCTTTTTGCGGGCGCAACGGAAACGCCCTCGGCCGCCTGGGGGACGCTCGTCACCGTCTTCGGGGGACTGATCCTGATCGCCGCTCACGGACTCAACTGGCGACGTCGTTTCGCCTCGCCTTGCGGCGCCTGCTGAACGCCTCGACCCCTTCTGTCGATCCGGCTGATCCGGCGGCCTCAGGCGGGCAGGCTTGTCTCCTTGACGCCGGTGATCCTGAAGAAGGGGCCGATCAGCAAGAAGACCGCGCGCAACGCCACTTCGCCCGAAAGGCTGTTGTAGAGGCGGGCGAGTCTGGCCTTGGTGGGGGAAAAGCGTCTGATCTCATCTTCCGGGACGGGCGGGATGATGATCCTGGCTGCGAAGTTCGTGCAGCGTTTCAATATCCGGCGAGGCCCGATGCTGCTCATGAGACAGGTGGAGACATAGGATTTGCCGCTCCGCCAGGCGACATAGCGAGCCTGGTAGCGATGCGGCAGAAGGCCGACGCCCCACACCATCACATGGGGTTCCGGCGCCAGGCTGAAGCGGTTGGGCGTGCTCAGCGCCAGGCGTCCGCCCGGCCGGGTCACGCGGTCGATCTCGCGAAGATAGGCGTCGGGGCGATCGACATGCTCGATCACGTCGAGCGAGACGACGCCCGATAGGGCTCCGTCGGCCAGGGGCAGGGCCTCTCCAAGGCCGGCGGCCAGGATCGGCCTCCCTCCGTGCGCCAGAATCAGGCGCCTGGCCACAACCAGCCAGGTCATCGAGACGTCGACGCCAATGCCGGAGCCGGGCCGCTTCATGTCCGCAGCGGCCGCCAGGAGCATCCCCGGGCCGCAGCCCAGATCGAGCCAGACATCCTGGGAGGTGGCCTCGGCCAGCCAGCCCGAGATATCCCCATGGAGGCGTTCGGGCGCCGCCAGGACCTGACGCGTTCTCATCCCGATCAGGTCTTCATCCCACCCGGAACGGCGAGCGTAGACCGCGCGAACCAGATCCTCCAGCGGAAGGTCCAGGGCCGCGACCTCGCGAGCGGTCGCCAGGTCCTCTTCGAAATCGATCCAGCTTTCCCCCGGTACGCGCAGGTCGGGGATGCCGTCGACCTGGCCATAGGCATGGCCGCACCTCCTGCAATCGAGGGTCGCCTTGCTGCAGGCGAGCGCTCCATGGCAACGCGGGCATCGCCAGATGGACGTCTGGCCGGCCGGGACGCGCGAGAGGATAGGGCTCAGAGCCTCTGCGGAGGTCGCAGATGACCGCACGTCGTTCCTGGAATTCGGGGGCGAATGCATGGCCCGGCTCCTTTGCCGGTCGCCTTTCCGGCAGCGCGCGGCCACTGAGGACTTGCGGCGACCTCCCTGGAAGTCGCCGCATCCTCCACATAAGCGCGGTGAACGCCGATTTGTTGCCGGTCAGCCGATGACGATAGGCATGCGCTTCGTTTGGCTCGGCGGGGATGGCTTCGGCCGTAGGCTGCGGTGACGCCTCAGCGGCATTCCACGGTCAGATGCCCGAGTTCATGAACCGGCCTGAGCCGGGCGCGAACCGTGTCGCCGTCGACGCCGCCGGTCACGCTGACGATGGCGGCATGGGCCTCTGGACCGATGCGCCAGACGTGCAGATCGGTGATGCGGACGTCGCCCGGTCCCTCGACGCATTCGCGCACTTCGGCCTCGATGTGGCGGTCGGTCGTATCGAGCAGAACGGCCGCCGTGTCGCGCATCAGGCTCCATGACCAGCGGGCGATGACAATGGCGCCGACGATCCCCATCACGGGGTCGAGCCATACCCAGCCCAGGTAGCGCCCGGCGACCAGGGCGATGATCGCCAGAACCGACGTCAGGGCGTCAGCCAGGACATGGAAATAGGCTGAGCGCAGATTGTTGTCGCGATGTCCGCCTTCATGAGGCTGACCCTCCCGGGCACCATGATGGTCGTGATCCTCATGGTGATGGTGGCCATGACCATGACCATGATGGCCATGGTGATGACCGCCGCCCGCCAGCAGCAGGGCGCTCGCCAGTTTGACCCCCAGGCCGAGGATGGCGACCAGGGCGGCCTGTCCGAAGGCGACGGAGCGGGGGTCGAGCAGCCGGGCGACGGACTCGCCGGCGATGCCCAGCGCCACGATGCCGAGGACCAGCGCCGAGGCGAAACCGGCCAGATCGCCGACCTTGCCGGTCCCGAAACTGAACCGCCGGTTGGCGGAATGACGTTTGGCGTAGGCGTAGGCGGCCGCCGCCACGGCCAGGGCGCCCGCATGGGTGGCCATGTGGAAGCCGTCGGCCAGCAGGGCCATCGAGCCGTAGATCACGCCGGCGATGATTTCGCCGACCATCATCACTGCGGTCAGGCCGACGACCCACAGGGTTCGACGCGCGTTCTCGTCATGGGCGCGGCTCAGGAAGTGGTGGTCGTGGGTCAGGTGTTCGGTATCGAACAGGGTCATGGGCGTGGACTACCTGGAATAGCGGCGGATGATGGCGATCAGTTCTTCAGCGCCGTTCTGACGTTCGGCGTCGCTCAGTTCGGGGTGGGCGACGTGATGGCGCAGGTGGTCCTCGATCAGCTCTTCCAGCAGCCCGCCCATGGCGCCGCGTGCCGCGGCGACCTGTTGAAGGACTTGCGAACAGTCGGTGTCGCTTTCGATGGCCCGTTCGATCGCGCCCAGTTGACCGGCGATCCGCCGCACGCGGGCGACGAGCTTCTTCTTGTTGGTTGATGTGTGCGCCATAGAATACCCCTGTATAGTATCTTGAGGGGCCGTGCCTAGCGCTGGAGTGCGCGTCCGAAAGAATGTCGGCGGGCCTCCTGGCTCCCATCGAGGGGGAGGTGCGGTCGCGCTGCGGTCTTCTCAAAATGGGCGAATATCGGCGCATTCTGAAGGGCGGAGCACCGGACACGGGACTGTTCTAGTGCGACAGCAGCCAGGACAGGTGGGCGTCGTCCTGAAGGCCGCTGGTCATTCCGCCCCATAGGCGTTGCGCCAAGGGCCCGCGGCCAAAGGCCCCCGTGACGATCAGGTCGGCGCCAAAGGCGGCGGGCTTCGGCGAGAAGGTCTGCGGCGACCGCTGTTCCTGCTGTCGCCGGGACGTGGCTGACTGCGGCCGCCACAGCATGCCGCTCGAGATGCCGGGCGACGTCTGCAAGTCGATCCTGTTCGACCTCGTCGCCGACGCCGACCACGGTCACGGCCCGGGCGCGCCGGAGCAAGGGCAGGGCGTCATGAAGGGCGCGTCTGGCCTGGGGGGCGTCTTTCCAGCCGATGACCGCATTGGCGAGACTGAGGTCCGCGTCCTTGCGTCCAAGACGCAGGACGGGGCCGCCGCCGTGGATGGCGAGTTCGCCGGCGTGAGGAAGCGCACAGTCGATCGGCGGGGGCGACGAGGTGACGAGCAGGTCTGCGGCGAGCAGGTGATGGCGCAGCAGGGGGGCCGGCTCCGCCATGCCGGAAAGCCATGCGGGGGCGTTCGAGCCGGAGCCAAACACCTGTAGAAAGGCCTCGTGGGCGCCCGCGAGGGCGGCGTCCATTCTTCGCGTGTCTTCTAGGACTGACAGGGGCGAACTCGCCACGGCCGTCCTCAGTGCTGACCTCCGGGGCCAGGCGAAACACAGGGCCGTCAGCCGAGCGTCGAACTTCGCGGCCAGATCGCGCGCCTGTTCCAGGGTCTGGACGAGATCGTCCCTCGGCGTCGCATCGACGATGATGTCACGGTAGGTCATGGCCGTTCTCCGTGCTGCGCCCCTATGTCAGGCGTCTCGGGTCGTCAGTTTTCACGCGCCGCAGCTAGGTCGGCGAGGATGGGGCAATCCGGCCGCTCATCGCCTGCGCAACAACGCGCCAGGGTCTCCAGGGTGTCAGCCATGGCCTGCATTTCGGCGATGCGGGCATGAAGGCCGGCGAGGCGCTGCTCGGCGACGGCCCTGACCTCCCGGCTGGGCCGCGTCCGGTCGCGCCACAGGGAGAGCAGGATGACGATGTCTTCGATTGAAAAACCGAGCGTGCGGGCGCGGCGGATGAACCGGAGCTCGTTGATGTCGCGATCGCCGAAGGCGCGATAGTTGCTCCGGTGCGCTCCGCCGGCCGGATCAGTCCTGTGGATTCGTAGTAGCGGATCATCTTGGCGGACACGCCCGTGGCGCGAGAGGCTTGGCCGATATTCACGCTGAAACTCCTGTGGCGCGGGACTTCATGGTCGGAAGACCCGTTCTGGCTTCGGGTTGGGAAGGTCTCCGGTCATCGCAGTCATGACCCGGGCGCCCATGACCTGGTGGTCGCGGCGATCGCCCGGGACTTCATTTTCCAGCCTGCTGCACGGCGGCGCACGCCGCCTGAATCCTGGCCGGACTGTCGATGCAGCAGCGATCATCCGCCACCATCCATGTTGCGCCGCTCATCTGGTCTTCGGCGGCGTTCCGATTGGTTCAGAAGCAAGGCTTGTTTCCGACTGCATCATCGGTCTTGATAGACCATCCAGCATACGCTTCCGGCGCGTCTTGAACCATTCAGGACTCTCGGCCGGTCGGGCGCTGACAGGAGTGACGCCATGCCGACGGCCCACGACCCTCACCAGAGCCATGCCCACCAAGGCTCTCCGCATGAAGGCGAAAAGGCGATTGATCCGGTCTGCGGCATGGCCGTGGATCGAGCTTCCGCTCAGCATCGCTCAGAACACGAAGGCCACGACTACGTCTTCTGTTCAGCGGGTTGTCGGACGAAATTCGTCGCGAACCCGGGGCAATACCTCGGCGAAAAGCCCGAGGCGAAGCCCGCGCCGCCCGGGACGATCTACACCTGCCCCATGCATCCCGAGGTGCGTCAGGTGGGACCAGGCGCCTGTCCGATCTGCGGCATGGCGCTGGAGCCCGAGACGGTCACCGCCGAGGCTACGCCCAATCAAGAACTGAAGGACTTCACGCGCAGGCTCTGGGTCGGCGCCGTCCTGACCCTGCCGGTCGTCGCGCTGGAGATGGGCGGTCACCTGACCGGGCTCGCGGACCGGGTTTCGGGCCAGACATCGAACTGGATCCAGTTCGTGCTGGCGACGCCTGTGGTCCTGTGGGCCGGCTGGCCATTCTTCGAGCGGGGATGGAAGTCTATCCTGAACCGGCGTCTCAACATGTTCACCCTGATCGCCATCGGCGTCGGCGCAGCCTGGATCTACAGCGTCGCCGCCGTGCTGGCGCCGGGGCTGTTTCCCTCGGCCATGCTGCGCATGGACGGCAGCGCGCCCGTCTATTTCGAAGCGGCGGCGGTGATCACCGTGCTCGTCCTGGTCGGCCAGGTCCTGGAGTTGCGCGCGCGAGAACAGACCTCCGGCGCGATCCGGGCCTTGCTCGACCTGACGCCGAAGACGGCCCGTCGTGTTCGCGACGACGGCGCCGACGAGGATGTGACGCTTGACCTCGTGGCGGTCGGGGATCGGCTGCGCGTTCGACCGGGCGAAAAAATCCCGGTCGACGGCGAGATCCTCGAAGGGCGCGTGGCCATCGACGAATCCCTCGTGACCGGGGAATCCATGCCGGTGACCAAGGAGGCCGGGGCCAGGGTCATCGCCGGTTCGTTGAACAAGACGGGCTCCTTCCTCATGCGCGCGGACAAGGTCGGCGCCGACACCCTTCTGGCCCAGATCGTCCAGATGGTGGCCCAGGCCCAGCGCAGCCGCGCGCCCATCCAGCGCCTGGCCGACCTGGTGTCCAGCTGGTTCGTGCCGGCCGTCATCGGCATCGCCGTGGTCGCCGCCGCGGTCTGGGGCGTGATCGGACCCGACCCGCGCCTGTCCTACGCCCTGGTCGCATCGGTGACGGTTCTCATCATCGCCTGTCCCTGTGCGCTGGGCCTCGCCACGCCGATCTCGATCATGGTGGGGGTGGGGCGTGGCGCGCGCGCCGGCGTCCTCATCAAGAACGCCGAGGCGCTGGAGCGGTTCGAGAAGGTGGACACCCTGGTGCTCGACAAGACCGGCACCCTGACCGAGGGACGACCGTCGGTCACGGCGATCCGACCGGCCGAGGGCTTTGACGAAGTCGAGCTTCTTCGCCTGTCCGCCAGCCTGGAGCGGGGCAGCGAACACCCCCTGGCCGACGCCGTCGTGCGCGCCGCCGCCGATCGCGGCCTGACGCTTTCCGAGGCTGCGGAGTTCGACAGCCCGGTCGGGCGCGGCGTCACCGGCCTGGTCGACCGCCGTCGTCTGTTCCTGGGCAATGCCCGCTTCCTGAGGGAGGCCGGGATCGATGTCGCCCCCCTCGAGGCGGCGGCAGAGGTTTTGCGGGAGGAGGGCGCTACGGCCATCTTCGTGGCCATTGACGGCGCTGTGGCCGGCGTTCTCGGCATCGCCGATCCGGTGAAGGCCACGACCGCCGACGCCATCCGCGACCTGAAGGCCGCTGGCCTTAGGCTGGTGATGATGACAGGCGACAATCGCACGACGGCTGAAGCCGTGGCGCGGAGGTTGGGCATCGACGATGTCCGGGCCGAGGTGCTGCCGCAGGACAAGGCTTCCGTCGTCCAGCAGCTCAGGGCCGAGGGGCGCGTCGTCGCCATGGCCGGAGACGGCGTCAATGATGCGCCGGCCCTGGCCGCCGCCGACGTCGGCGTCGCCATGGGCGCCGGTTCAGACGTGGCCATCGAGAGCGCGGGCGTCACCCTGCTGGGCGGCGATCTCCAGGGCATCGTCCGGGCGCGGCATCTGTCCCGGGCCGTCATGGGCAACATCCGTCAGAATCTGGTGTTCGCCTTCGGCTACAACACCCTGGGGATCCCTGTGGCGGCCGGCGTCCTCTATCCGGTTTTCGGCCTGATGCTGTCGCCGGCGCTGGCGGCCCTCGCCATGGCGCTGTCCTCGGTCAGCGTCATCGCCAATGCGCTGCGTCTGCGGGCGGTCAGGCTTTAGGGGGCAGCCGGCGAAAGCGCCGGGCGCCGCCGGTCTTGAGGGGAAGACCGCAGGCTTGCGTATCTATGAGAGAGGGGCGTTTCCTCAAGGAGAAACACGTGAACCGTTTCAAGATCGCAACCCTGGCCGGCGCGGCCGCCGCGCTGTCCCTGTTCGCGGGCCAGGCCGACGCCCACGCCCGCCTTGTCAGCGCCACGCCGGCGACCGGCGCCACGGTGTCGGCGCCGCGCACCATCAGCCTCACCTTCAGCGAGCGCATGGCTCCGGCCTTCTCGGGATTTGACCTCGCCAACGCCCAGGGAACCGTCATTCCGGTTCAGGCCCGGGTCTCCAAGGACGGCAAGACCCTCAGCGGGGCGCCTCGAACCGCTCTGGCGGCCGGCGCCTATACGGTCAACTGGCGCGTGGCCTCGCCCGACGGTCACCGCATGACGGGCTCCACGACCTTTATCGTGCGCTGAGCCATGCTGGAGTTCGCGGTCGTCCTTCTGAGGCTGGCCCAGTATGTGGGCGCCATGCTCCTGCTGGGCGTGCCCCTGTTCTTCGCCTTCAGGATGCCCACGTCGGACGCGGCCGTCGAAAGATGGCCGCGAAAGACGCTGCTGATTGCAGCGGCGGTGACCGCGGCGGCCTCGCTTGCGGCTCTGGTCCTGCAGACGGCCGTCATGGCGGGGTCGATGGCGGAGGCGCTGAAACCGGCGTCTCTGGCCTATATGGCGTTCGACATGGAGATCGGTCGCGCCTTTGTGGCGAGAGCGCTGGTCGCAGCCCTGGCCGGCGTGCTGCTTCTAGTTCTCCGACCTGGCCGGGCGACCTGGATCGACCTCACGGTTCTGGGTCTGATGGTTTGCGCCAGTCTGGCCTGGACCGGCCACGGCGCCGCAACCGAGGGCGTCCCGGGCTTCGTTCATCTCGGGGCGGACATCATTCACGCGGCTGCTGCAGCCATGTGGCTGGGCGCGCTCGCCGCCTTGGGCCTGTTCCTGGCCATTCCTCATGGAGATCCGGAGCGGGATCGACTGACCCACGACGCTCTGCACGGCTTCGCCGGCATGGGCACGCTAGCGGTCGGCCTCCTGGTCGCGACGGGTCTGGTGAACACCTGGTTCCTGGTCGGTCCCGATCGGCTGGGCGCCTTGCTGACGACGCCCTATGGCCTTCTGCTGAGCGCGAAACTGACGGTCTTCGTGGGCATGCTGGCCCTGGCCGCGTCAAATCGCTTTGTCCTGACGCCCTGTCTTCATCGTTCTCTGGAGGATGAGAGCCAGAAGCCGTCGGCGATCAGGGCCCTGCGACGCAGTCTCTTGCTGGAGACGGCCCTGGCGGTTCTCCTTCTGGGGCTGGTGGCGGTGATGGGGACGCTCGCGCCGCCCGCCGCCATGATGATGATGTGAGGCCATGGCGTTCGACGCGGCCAGCGTCGCTTCGGACGCCCCGGTGCGATGAAGCCCTCCCTTGCGTCGTCAGCGCGGGGGAGGGTCTTTCCTAGCCGAGCCTGACCCGGGTCTCGTTCAGGAAGGCGTAGTCCAGCAGGTAGAGGTTCTTGGGCGCCGGGCCCTTCCGGATGCGGCCGGCTGTGTCGTAGTGGGAGCCGTGGCACGGGCAGAACCAGCCGCCGTAGTCGCCCGTTCCGAAGGTCGGAATACACCCCAGATGGGTGCAGACGCCGATCAGGATCAGCCATTCGGCCTTTCCCGGTTTGTGGCGGCTGGCGTCCGTGGCCGGGTCGCGCAGGGGCGCGTCGTCGTCGGCGACCGCCTCGGCGATTTCCTTGGGGGTGCGGTGGCGGATGAAGACCGGCTTTCCGCGCCATTTGACCACGATCTGCTGGCCGAGCTGGACCTTGCCGTAGTCGACCTCGACCGACGAGAGGGCCAGGGTGTCGGCCGCCGGGTTCATGGAGTTGATCAGGGGCCAGAGGGCCATGCCCACGGGTCCGACGGCCATGGCGCCTGCGGCGACGTGGATGAAGTCCCGACGGTCGGGATCGGCGATGGAGGTCGGGGATTCCGTCTTGTCTGGCGAGGGCATTCGAGTTCCTCTCGAAATGGATCCTTCGCAGGCCCCTGACGGGCGTCTCGACCAGCGGCCGAACCCATCCTTCAAGAGCGCGACGGATCTGATCCTTCGGGGTCAACGTCGGGCTGGCCGAGGCTGTTCCCAGCCCCGCTCTGAAGGCGAGGCTGGGAACAGGGATGCGCCAGTCTGGGGCGCGGTTTGGACGTCGTCAGGACGCCGGTCGCGGGGCCCGGGTCGAGGAGTGATAGCTGACGATGCGCCATTCGCCGTCACGCAGTCTCAGGACGCTCGTGGCGACGCCGCGACGTTCAACCGGAGCCCGGCCGGCCGTCTTGAACGCGATCCGGAAACGATAGGTCTCGGTCGCATAGGCGATGTCGCCGACGACCGTCGCCTTCGTCACGTGATCCTGAAAGGTGAAGCTGGAGAATTCCTCGAGTTCCGGAGCGAGGTGGTGGGACAGGTACTGGGAGATGGATCCCTCGACCCCGCCCTGCTCGAAGACCTGGGCGTCCGGCCAGAAGAAGGTTTCTGCACGCGAAGCGCTGAGCGCCTCGAGCGCGCCGCGGTATCCGTCCAGCACGGCGACGGCCTTGGCCTCAGCCGTTGACTGCGCCAGCGCGGGCGTCGATTGCGCCAGCGCGGGCGCCGCGATCATCGCCGGAGCGGCGAGGGCGGCGACGGCGATGATCATGGATCTATAGGTCAAAGGGATTCTCCTTGGTCGCTTTGAACGAAACGTCCCGGCTCGGGCCGGGGCGTGGGGTGACGTCGGGCGAGAAGCCGACGAAGGATGCGCCGACCGGGCCGCTCCACGGCCACATGGACGAAGGCCGCGACGGCGAGCGATAGGGCCAGGAGCAGGGCGAGCTCCCAGAGGCCCATCCGGTAGTCGGAGGGCAGGCCGAGGAGCTTCTCAGCCAGGTTTCGCCAGACCATCAGAACCGGGATGTGGACCATGTAGAGGGCGAAGGAGGCTTCGCCCGCGAACAGCCAGGCCGGGGCGGACAGGAAGGTCCGGGCGCCGGACTTGGCGAGCAGGGCTAGCGCCAGGAGAAAGGGACCCGCAAGCAGGACGATGAGGCGATCGTCGAGCGGATATTGCATGGCGAACAGGAGCAGGCCTGTGGAGCCCGCCGCCAGGGCGAGGGAGGCTCTCGGCGAAACCCGAAACCCCTGGCCGAGATAGTAGAGGCCGATCCCGTAGAGGAATTCCGGCAGGATGCGCAGGATGCCCATGCTGCCCTCGGCGCGGGGCAGGACGGGGCCGAAGACGGCCCGGTAGACCGCGTCCAGAACGACAAACAGGAGGACGGCCAGGCCGATGATGAGCCAGGGACGGCGTCTCAGCCTCAGCGCGATCCAGGCGTAGGCTGGAAAGATCAGATAGGCGAACCATTCGGCCGAGAGGGACCAGGAGGGGCCGTTCCACTCAGCGTCCTGATAGGGAAACCAGGCCTGGACAAGAAAGAGCGTCATCAGGAAGTGGGGGAGGTTGAAGCGTCCCGCCTCCAGGGCGACCCCGACGAGGCCCGCTCCCGCCACCAGGATCAGCATCGCCAGAAGGATGAACAGGTGGGCCGGGTAGATGCGCGCGAACCGCGCGACGATGAAACGCCGGAAATCGGGTGCGGCGTCGCCCTGCAGATAGACGTGGGTCAGGATGAAGCCCGAGAGGATGAAGAAGACGTCGACGCCCAGGCGCGCGCGATTCAACAGGCCCGAGGCCTCGGGCGGGAGGGTCCAGGTCAACTGGTAGTGGAACAGGACCACGCCGAGCGCCAGGAAGAACCGGACGCTGGTCAGCGGGGCGATGGCGTCCGGAAACGGATGCTTTCCAGATGAGGGAATGAGCGCCGCCATCGGTCAGAGCGCGCGTGACGAGATGAATAGAGAGGCGGCCATGAACCCGCCGATGACGGCCGTATCCAGTCTTTCAATGACCATGCTTTCGCCCCTCCCGGCGAAGACCCGCTATAATTCTCCTACGCACGGTCTGGCTTGCGCCCCTCAAAATGCGCCACAGTGAGGCAGCGGCTCGATCCCGAGGTGAGGGATGAGCGCAGGGTCATGCGTATCCCCAGTAAGAACGTCGAAAGGCACCGATCATGGATGATCTCGGAATTTGGCTCGCGCGCTCCGCGCCCGGCGACGGCGTGTCGCTCGATCGGCTCGAGGAGGACGTCTGGAGCCGCGTGAAGGCGATCCAGGCCCAGCGGGCGACCGAACGGATTCGCCTGGCCGCAGTGGCCCTGGCTCTGGTGATCGGGGTCGCCAACGGCGGTCTCGGGGCGACATTCGCGCGGCCGAGCGTCTCGGAGATGGCGATCTTCTCGGTGGCGGCGACATCGCCCCTGGTGCGGCTGGAAGCGGGTTGATGGCGATCGCCTGGAAATCCATCGCCGTGACGGTCGCGCTGGCTGCGGCGGCGAGCGGCGTGGGCGCATGGGCCGGCGCCAGCTGGGTGCTCAACAAGCAGGCCCCGCCCTCCCTGCACGCGATCGTCCACGAGGATCTTGATCTGTCGCCGCAGCAGCTGGCCAAGATCGAGGGGATCGAAACCCGGTTCGCCGGGCAGCGCGTGCAGATGGAAGGTCGCGTCCAGGCGGCCAATCGCGAGTTGGCCGAAGCCATCAGGGTCAGCAACGGCGACAGCAGGACGGTCCAGCCGGCCGTGGATCATTTCCACGACGCCATGGGGGCCCTGCAGCAGGCGACCATCGCCCATATCTTCGAGATGCGGACGGTGATGAACGAGGCTCAGGCTCAACGCTTCGACCGGAGCGTTGTCAAGGCGCTCACCGCCGACACGCAATAGCATCCGTGCCGGACCGCCAAGCCCTGCAGACGAAAGCGGCCCACGGCGACGTCGTGGCGTTCGAAACCCTCGTGGGAGAAACCAAGACGGGTCTCTATCGGTTCGTCCGCCGCTACGTCGGCGACGCCGATGAAACCTATGATCTGGTGCAGGAAGCCTATGCCGCGGCCTGGCTGGCCATCCGCCGCTATGATCCGGAACGATCCTTCGAGGCCTGGCTGCGGACCATCGCCATCAACAAATGCCGGGACTGGAGCCGTCGCCGCAACATCCGCCGGTTGTTCATGGGCGGCGCCGATCTCCAGTCCTCGGAGGCCCTGGCCGTGGCGGACGAGGTGGCCGGCACGGAGGACCGCTATGAAGCCGCCGAGCAGGCGCAGCGTCTGCATGCCGCAATCGCCACATTGCCGCCGAAGCTGAAAGAGCCGCTGTTGCTGACGGCCATTGAGGAGCGGTCCCATGGCGAAGCCGCCGAAATCCTCGGGCTGTCGGTCAAGGCGGTCGAGATGCGGGTGGCGCGGGCGCGCCAGAAGCTGTCGCAGCTGCTGCGCCTCGAAACCTGATAGGCCTATCCCTTCGGAACCCAAGAGGCGTCACGGATTTTGCTGCATCAGGCTTCCGAGGGAAGGGAGGTCCCGCGTGCGTATCCCTTTTAGAGAGCCCGGTTCGCTTCCCGAACGGACCGGCCGTGAGGACTATGCCATGACGCTGGATCGTCGAAGCCTGCTGCGCGGCGCTGTTGTCGGCGGCGGCGTATTGAGCTTGCAGGGCCTTTTACCGGCCTGGGCCCAGACGGGCTCTCCCGGCTTGCGCGCGGATTACCCGACGCTCACGGGGGCCAGCATTGATCTTACGGTCGGACAGTCGCCGTTCACCGTGAACGGCCGGACGGCCGCCGCGACAACGATAAACGGTCAGCTCCCGGCGCCGCTGCTTCGCCTGCGCGAGGGACAGAATGTTCGCCTTGCGGTGTCGAACCAGTTGGACGAGGAGACGTCGATACATTGGCACGGCATCCTCTTGCCGTTCCAGATGGATGGCGTGCCGGGCGTCAGCTTCCCCGGCATCAAGCCGCGCGAAACCTTCGTCTATGAGTTTCCGGTCCGTCAGTCAGGGACCTTCTGGTATCACAGCCATTCGGGTTTGCAGGAGGCCTTGGGCCACTACGGTCCCATCGTCATCGATCCGGCGGGCGTCGATCCGGTCGGCTATGACCGTGAACACGTCCTGGTCCTGTCGGACTGGAGCTTCATGCATCCGCATGAAATCCTGGCCAAGCTGAAGAAGAGCCCGGGCTATTTCAATCGCCACCGGACGACCCTGGCGGGTCTGCTGGACGGATCGGACGGCATGAGCCTCTCCGAGCGCCGGATGTGGGGAGCCATGCGGATGGACCCCCGCGACGTCCTCGACGTCAACGGCACGACCTATACCTATCTGATCAACGGCCACGGCCCGCAGGAGAATTGGACCGGCCTGTTCCGGCCCGGCGAGCGGGTGCGCCTGCGCGTCATCAACGCCTCGGCCATGTCGATCTTCAACGTCCGTATCCCGGGTCTGGCCATGACCGTGGTCCAGGCCGACGGCGAGAATGTCCGCCCGGTCGAGACCGACGAGTTCCAGATCTCGGTGGCCGAGACCTATGACGTCATCGTCCGCCCGCTTGAGGACCGCGCCTACACCATCGTCTCCGAGGCCATTGACCGTTCGGGCATGGGGCGCGCGACCCTGGCGCCGCGCCTGGGCATGACGGCCGAGGTTCCGCCGCTGCGCGAGGTGCCGACCCTGACCATGAAGGACATGGGTATGGACATGGGCGGCATGGATATGGGCGGCATGGGCGGAATGGAGGGGATGGGCGCCGCGCCGATGACCGGAATGGATCACGGCGCCATGCCCGGGATGGACCACGGCGCCGCCGCCCCGGCTGGCGAGGCCATGGCCGCGATGGATCACGGATCCATGGGCGCCATGAACATGCGCGATCCCGCCAATGCGCCGCCCAACATGGCGGTGGGCGTGGGAGTCCAGACCATATCGCCGATGCCGGCGAACCGGCTCGGCGAAAGGCCGCAGGGTCTGGAGAAGGTCGACCACCGGGTGCTGGTCTATACCGACCTCGTGTCGCTGACGCCCAACAAGGACCGACGCGCGCCCAGCCGCTCCATGGAGATCCACCTGACCGGCAATATGGAGCGGTTCATGTGGGGCTTCGACGGCCGAAAATTCAGCGAACTCGTCGAACCGATCCGTTTTGAACGGAATGAACGTGTACGGGTGACCCTGGTGAACGACACCATGATGGCCCACCCCATCCATCTGCACGGGCACTTCTTCGAGCTCGTCACGGGCGGGCCGGACGGGCACCAGCCCCTGAAGCACACCGTCAATGTGGCGCCCGGCGGCAAGCTCAGTTTCGACCTCACGGCCGACAACCCGGGAGACTGGGCCTTCCATTGCCATCTGCTGATGCACATGCACGCCGGCATGTTCAACGTCGTCACCATTCGTCCGATGGAAGGAGCGGCGTCATGATCCGGGTCTCCGTTGCTCTGGTTCCTCTGATCCTGGCGGCCACGCCCGCCCTGGCGCAGACCCATGCCGGACACGGCGCAACCTCGCCGACGCGCCAAGCTTCCCCTCCGACGCAGGGATGCGTCGCAACGGGTTCAGCAGCGACGACGACGGGGCGCGCGGGGATGAGCCAGTCTCCTGTCTCGGCCTGCCCTCCGGGAACCGTACCCGCCCGCGCCGCAGGCGCCGGCCACGACATGTCGACCATGCCAATGGCGCCCGCTCCAGCGGGGCAGGCGGATCCTCACGCCGGTCACGACATGTCGACTATGGGGCGGGCCCAGCCCGCGCCGGCGACGGCGGGACATGACATGTCCATGATGCCGATGGCGCCCGCTCCAGCGGGGCAGACGGATCCCCACGCCAGTCACGACATGTCGACCATGGGACAGGCCCAGCCCGCGCCGCCGACGGCGGGACATGACATGTCGACCATGCCCATGGCGCCCGCTCCAGCGGGGCAGGCGGAGCCTCACGCCGGTCATGACATGTCGACCATGGGGCAGGCCCACCCTGCGCCGGCGAAGGCGGGACATGACATGTCCATGATGCCGATGGCGCCTGCTCCAGCGGGGCAGACGGACCCTCACGCGGGACATGACATGTCGACCATGCCCATGGCGTCGGCTCCAGCGGGGCAGACGGATCCTCATGCGGGACATGACATGGCCGGCATGGCCGGAATGGCCATGCCGCCGGACGTTCCGACAGGCGCGGACAATCCGGGACGCCCGCCTCAGACGCCGCCTCCAGCCGGCGCGCTGGACGGCCCTCCCCATGTGGCGGACCAGATCTTCAGCGCCGGGGACATGGCGGCGGCGCGCAGGGTGCTGCTGGCTGAAAACGGCGACATTCGCGTGGGCGCGGTGATGATCGACCAGTTGGAGGCGACGTCCGTCGACGGCGAGGAGGGCTATGCCTGGGACGCCCAGGGCTGGTACGGCGGGGACATTCATCGCTTCTGGTGGAAGTCGGAAGGCGAGGGCGAGTTCGGCGGAGAGCTCGAAGAGGCTGAGCTCCAGGCGCTCTACAGCCGCGCCTTCACCCCCTATTTCGACTTCCAGACCGGTCTGCGGCAGACCTATCGGCCCGAGGGCGACCGGACTGACCTTGTCGTCGGGGTCCAGGGCCTGGCGCCCTACTGGTTTGAGGTCGACGCCGCAGCCTTCCTGTCCAACAAGGGCGAACTGACGGCGCGCGCCGAGGCCGAATATGATCAGAGGATCACCCAGAAGCTGATCCTTCAGCCTCGCGCCGAGGTGAGCCTCTCTGCGGAGGACATCCCGGAGCTGGGGATCGGGTCAGGCCTGTCCACCCTGCAGGTCGGCGCCCGTCTGCGATATGAGATCCATCGCGAATTCGCGCCCTATGTCGGGGTCGAATGGACCAGGAGCTTTGGCGACACGCGCGATTTCGCCGAAGCGCGAGGGCGAAGCGCCGAAGACACCCGAGTGGTGGTCGGCATCAGGGCCTGGTTCTAGTTTTTTGGAGAAGATGATGAAGATTCAAATCGCCGCGGCGCTGGCGGCTACAGGCCTATTGGCGGCCTGTCAGCCAGCGGCCGAACAGCCCCAACCCAAGGAAGCGATTTCGGTCGCCGGGCCGGCCGCGACCCCAACGGTCCCGGCCGTCGCCCCCACGGAGGTCGCCTCCGCGACCGCACCGACGGGGCAGGCCACGCCCGCCGTTCAGAAGGCGGCCGAACCCGTCAAGGCTACGCCTGCGCGTGAGCGCGGACGTCCGTCCCAGACCCCGAACGTGAGCCCATCGCAAACCAAGCCCCAATCTGCGCCCATGCCGGGCCATGACATGCCGGGCCACGATATGTCGTCCATGCCGGACATGTCCGGCATGGACCACTCTCCGAATTAAGCCCGAACTAAGGAAGACAACCAAGATGCGTAACTTCATTCCCTTCGCGATCGCCGCCGCCATGCTGGTTTCCGCCGGCGCCGCTTCCGCCCAGGCCGCCGATCCCCACGCGGGTCATGGCGCGATGGTTATGGCTGCGCCTGCTTCAGCCGGCGTGGTGACCTCGCCGGCCGACGGCTCCATGTCCTCGAGCGCGCCCACGGCCTTCAGCATCACCTTTCCCCATGCGATGACCTTGAAGTCCCTGACGCTGGCGACGGACGGCGGTCGTCCGGCGGCCGTTCCGGTCCAGGCCGCGGCAGGCACGAAGGCGACAGTCTCCCTGCCTGCGCTTGGAAAGGGCAATCACGTTCTGGCCTGGTCGGCCGAGGGCGCCGACGGCCACGCTATGAGCGGGGTCGCCCGCTTCATGGTCCACTAGAAACTTCCCTCGCTCCGGTCGGTTCGGGCCCGTCATGGCCCGGCCGACTGGAGCTTCCAGAGCGATCTTGACTTGTTGATGCTCTAAGCGTGTAACCTGACCGTGTGATGTGGAACCTTCTCCGCACAGTTCTGCTCGTCTTTGCCCTGGCCGGATTTTTCGGCCAGTCGACGGCTCATGCCATGCCGATCCAGCTGTTTCACAACGCCGGGGTCGGGGCGGAGGCGATGGACTGCGCCGAGACCATGGACATGGCCGGCGACACGACCGGAAATCCCGGCGACTGCTGCAAGGACATGACGCCGGAGTGCGTCGCCAAGATGGGCTGCGCCGCCGTAGCCGCGCCCTTGCCGCCACTGGTCCTGATCCCGCCCCCCGTCGCGCCGCTATTGATCGCCTTCGTGAATTTGAACATCACGCGGGAAGGGGCCGGGCCGGCGCCGCTATTTTCTCCTCCGCAACAGCAGGGCTGAACCGCCCCTTGGTTTGATCGGCCGCGCCCCACGGCGGGTCCTGTCACGCCCATGGAAAGCCATGCCCCCTGCGTCGCGCCGTTCACGGCCGACGCCTGCTGTTCCGAAGGAAGATTTCATGCTCCCCCGTTTCAAACCGGCGGCCAGGGCGACCGTGCTTGCGCTCGCCGCCGCCAGCCTGTCAGGGGCTGCGGCGGCCCGGGCCGAGCCCCTGACGTTCGAGGCCGCCATGGCCCGCGCGGCGTCGGACGCGCCTGATCTGCGCGCCAGCGCCCTTGGCGTCGATGCAGCCCGTGCGGCCGTGGTCGCGGCCGGGCGGCTGCCCGATCCAAGCCTCAAATTCGGACTGGACGGCTTTCCCGTGACCGGGCCCATGGCCGGGCGGTTCGGTGAAGACGACTTCACCGCCCTGCGGGTCGGCGTCGAGCAGGAGCTGCCCAGCCGGGCGCGCCGTCGCGCCGAGCGCGGCCTGGCCGAGGCCGCCATCGGCGTGGCGGTGGCCGACAACGCCACGGCGCTGCGCGAGGTGCGGATCGCGGCGGGCCTGGCCTGGATCGATCTCTATTATTCGGGTCGCAAGCTGGCCGCCGTGGACGAGGTCCTGGCGACGCTTCAACCGCTTTGGGACGCCGCGCCGTCCGGGGTGGCGTCGGGGGCGGATCGTCCGGCCATGGCCCTGGCGCCGATCCAGTTGAAGGCGGCGTTGGACGATCGGCGCAGCCGGCTGGTCGCCGAGAGGGAGGCCGCGCGCGCCGCATTGACCCGCTGGACCGGCGATCCGGCCCCCACAACGGACGGCGCGCCGCCGTCAGATGCGCCGGACCCGTCGGCCTTGCGCATGGGCCTCGAGGACCTGCCCATGCTGAAGGCTTACGAGGCCGAAGACCGGCGGGCTAAGGCCGAACTCGACCTGGCCCGGGCCGGACGGCGTCCGGACTGGTCGGTCGAGGCCAGCTATCAGCGCCGCGACCCCGCGTTCGGCGACATGGTCTCGGTGGGCGCCAGCGTGCGCCTGCCGCTGTTTCAGCGACAACGTCAGGAGCCTTTGATCGCAGCGCGGTCCGCCGACGCGCGGCGGGTCAGCGCCGAACGTGAGGGGACGCGCCGCCAACTGGAGGCGGACCTGCAGCGCGATCTGGCCCAACACGCCATGGACCACGATCAGTGGACCCGGGCGCGCGACATCGTCCTGCCGGCCGTCATGCAACAGTCCGACCTGGAGACCGCCGCCTATGCCGCGGGTCGGATCGGGATCTCCGAAATCGTCCAGGCCTTCACCGCCGTGGCCAACGCCCGGCTGGACGCGCTGGACAAGGAGGCGGCGGTGATGCGCCACGCCGCCGAAATCACCCTGACCTATGGGAGCGGCCGATGAGCGGGTTCAGCTATAATCGTCTCGGCGTCGCCCTGGGCGCTCTGGTGCTGGTGGGGATCGGCGTCGGGACCGGCGTGGTGATCGGTCAGCGATCCAGCGGCCCCGGCGGCGAGGGGGCTCCTGCCGCAGACGAGGCAGGAGGCCGCAAGGTCCTCTACTACTATGACCCGATGTATCCGGATCGAAAGTTCGACAAGCCGGGCCCGTCGCCCTTCATGGACATGCCCCTGGTCGCCAAGTACGCCGACGAGGGCGGGGCTGGCGCAGCGTCCAGCGGCGTGCGTATCGATCCGGCCTTGACCCAGAACCTGGGGGTTCGGTTCGCGACGGCGCGGATGGGAACCCTGGGCGGCGACCTGAACGCCACGGCCGTGATCGACTACAATCAGCGGGATGTGGCGATCGTGCAGTCGCGAGCCGACGGCTTCGTACAGCGGGTCTATGATCGCGCGCCCGGCGATGTGGTCGCTGCGGGCGCGCCCCTGGTCGATCTGCTGGTCCCCAGTTGGGGCGGGGCGCAGACGGAATATCTGGCGGTGCGGCGCACCGGCGACGCCGCCCTGATCCAGGCCGCGCGGCGCCGGCTGGTCCTGATGGGGATGTCCGACGGCCTGATCGCCTCGGTCGAACGCAGCGGGCGGCCGCGCGACACGATCACCATCGCCAGCCCCGTCGCAGGGGCGATCCGCACCCTGGCGGTCCGGCCCGGCATGAGCGTGACGCAAGGCGCCTCCCTGGCCGAGGTCAGCGGCCTGTCGACCGTCTGGCTCAACGCCGCCATCCCCGAAGCCCTCGCCGGACAGCTGCGGGTCGGACAGTCCGTGGAGGCGACCCTGTCGGCCTTCCCGTCCGAACGCTTCACCGGTCGCCTGACCGCCCTGCTGCCGGAGGTGTCGGGCGACAGCCGCACCCTTACGGGCCGTATCGAATTGGCGAACCGGGGCGGGCGTCTGCGGCCGGGCATGTTCGGCCGGGTGGTTTTCGGCGGGGCGACCACGCCTGCGCTTCTGGTGCCGACCGAGGCGGTCATTCGCACCGGTCAGCGCGACATTGTCATGCTGGCCTTGCCCGAGGGGCGCTATCAGCCGGCCCAGGTCCGGGTCGGGCGAGAGGGCGGCGGCCAGACGGAAATCCTGGCGGGTCTGAGCGTCGGAGAGCGGGTCATCGCCTCCGGCCAGTTCCTGATCGATTCCGAGGCCAGCCTGTCGGGCGTGGAGGCGCGGCCCATCGACGGCGCCGCGCTCCCGGCAAATGGGACGGCGAAGATGGAGCCGGGCCGATGATCGCGGGCGTCATCAGAGCCTCGGTCAAGGGGCGGGTCTTCGTCCTGATGGCGGCGCTGGCCCTGCTGGTCGCGGGGCTCTGGGCGGTCAGGAACACCTCGGTCGACGCCTTGCCGGACCTGTCGGACGTCCAGGTCATCATCCGCACCAGCTACCCCGGCCAGGCTCCGCAGATCGTCGAGAACCAGGTCACCTATCCCCTGGCGACCACCATGCTGTCGGTGCCGGGCGCCAGGACCGTGCGCGGCTATTCCTTCTTCGGCGACAGCTATGTCTATGTCCTGTTCGAGGACGGCACCGACCTTTACTGGGCCCGGTCGCGGGTGCTGGAATACCTCAGCCAGGTCCAGTCCAGACTTCCCGACAGCGCCCGCCCCGCGCTCGGCCCCGACGCCACGGGCGTGGGCTGGATCTATGAATACGCCCTGGTCGACCGGAGCGGGCGTCACGACCTGGCGCAGCTTCGCAGCCTGCAGGACTGGTTCCTGCGCTATGAGCTCAAGACCGTGCCGGGGGTGGCCGAGGTCGCGGCCATCGGCGGCATGGTGCGGCAGTATCAGGTCGTCCTGGACCCGATCAAACTGGCCGCTTACGGCGTCATGCACCAGCAGGCGGTCGAGGCCGTCCAGCGCGCCAATGGAGAGACGGGCGGCTCGGTGCTGGAGTTGGCCGAGGCCGAATATATGGTCCGGGCCAACGGCTATCTGACCAATCTGGACGACTTCCGCGCCATACCGATCCGCACCGCGGCCGGCGGCGCGCCCGTGACCTTGGGCGACGTGGCGACCATCCAGATCGGCCCGGAGATGCGGCGTAGCATCGCCGAACTGAACGGCGAGGGCGAGGTGGCCGGCGGGGTGGTGGTGCTGCGCTCGGGCGAGAACGCGCGGGCGACCATCAAGGCCGTGCGCGACAAGCTCCACACCCTGAAGGCCGGCCTGCCTCCGGGCGTGGAGGTCGTCACGACCTACGACCGGTCGCAACTGATCGACCGCGCCGTTTCCAACCTCAGCCACAAGCTGATCGAGGAGTTCATCATCGTCGCGCTCGTCTGCGGCCTGTTCCTGTGGCACGCGCGTTCAGCGCTCGTCGCCATCCTGACCCTGCCGCTGGGGGTGCTGGCGGCCTTTCTGCTGATGCATGCCCAGGGGGTGAACGCCAACATCATGTCGCTGGGCGGGATCGCCATCGCCATCGGGGCCATGGTCGATGGGGCGATCGTCATGATCGAGAACGCCCACAAACATATCGAACGATGGGAGCAGGATCATCCTGGCGAGAAGCTGGCCGGAGAGACGCGCTGGACCGTCATCACCGAGGCGGCGGCCGAGGTCGGCCCGGCGCTGTTCCTCAGCCTCGTGATCATCACCCTGTCCTTCGTGCCGGTCTTTACGCTGCAGGCGCAGGAGGGGCGGCTGTTCGCGCCGCTGGCCTTCACCAAGAGCTACGCCATGGCGGCGGCCGCCATTCTGTCGATCACCCTGGTTCCCGTGCTGATGGGCTATCTGATCCGGGGGCGAATACCCGCCGAGCAGAGCAATCCGATCAATCGCGGACTGACGCGCGCCTATCGTCATCCGCTGGACTGGGTTCTGAAGCGGCCGAGGACCACCCTGGCCATCGCGGCCCTGGCCTTCGCCACCACCGCCTGGCCCCTGAGCCAGCTGGGCGGGGAGTTCATGCCCCCCATGGACGAGGGCGACCTGCTGTATATGCCCTCGGCCCTGCCGGGCCTGTCGACCGCCAAGGCCGCCGAACTTTTGCAGCAGACGGACCGGATGATCCGTTCCGTGCCCGAGGTCGCGACCGTGTTCGGCAAGGCGGGGCGGGCCGAGACGGCGACTGATGCTGCGCCGCTGGAGATGTTCGAGACCACGATCCAGTTCAAGCCGCGCGATCAGTGGCGGCCGGGCATGACGCCGGAGAAACTGGTCGAGGAGCTGGACCGCGTCGTGCGGGCGCCGGGCCTGGCCAATCTCTGGGTGTCTCCGATCCGCAACCGCATCGACATGCTGGCGACCGGGATCAAGAGCCCGATCGGGGTCAAGGTCTCCGGGGCCGACCTTGCCGAGATCGACCGTATCGGCGGCGAGGTGGCGAAGGTCGCCCAGACCGTGCCGGGGGTGACTTCGGCCCTGGCCGAGCGTCTGACCGGCGGGCGCTATGTCGATGTCGACATCGATCGGCAGGCGGCGGGCCGATACGGGCTGAACATCGCCGACGTTCAGTCGATCGTGTCCGGCGCCATCGGCGGCGAGACGATCGGCCAGACGGTCGAAGGCCTGGCCCGCTATCCGATCAATGTGCGCTACCCGCGCGAACTGCGCGACGATCTCGAGCAACTGAGAGCGCTGCCGATCCTGACGCCGTCAGGCCAGCAGATCACCCTGGGCACAGTGGCGAAACTCGAGATCGCCGACGGACCGCCCATGCTGAAGTCCGAGAACGGCCGCCCCTCGACCTGGGTCTATGTCGATGTGCGGGGGCGCGACCTGGCCTCCGTCGTCGCCGATCTGAAAAGAGCTGTGGCCCGGGACGTGCGTCTGAACCCGGGTGTCACAATCGCCTATTCGGGACAGTACGAATATCTGGAGCGGGCGGCGAACCGCCTCAAGATCGTGGCCCCTGCCACGCTCGTGATCATCTTCATCCTGCTGTATCTGACCTTCGGTCGTTTCGACGAGGCGCTGCTGATCATGGCCTCCTTGCCCTTCGCCCTGACCGGCGGAATCTGGATGCTCTACCTGCTGGGCTATCACCAGTCGGTGGCGACCGGCGTCGGCTTCATCGCCCTGGCCGGCCTTTCTGCCGAGTTCGGCGTGGTCATGCTGATCTACCTCAAGCAGGCGCTGAGGGATCGGGGGCCGAGCCCCGATCGCAATCAGGTGGAGGCGGCGGTCCGGGAGGGAGCCTTGCTTCGGGTGAGACCCAAGGCCATGACGGTCGCCGTCATCATCGCCGGCCTGTTGCCGATCCTGATCGGTCACGGCGCCGGATCGGAAATCATGAGCCGCATCGCCGCGCCGGTCATCGGCGGCATGCTGACCGCGCCCCTGCTGTCCATGCTGGTGATCCCGGCCGGATACCTCCTGCTTCGCCGTCGAAAGCTTCCATCCCCCACGTTCAACCCTGGAGAACCCAAATGAAACACGCCCTCATTCTCTCGGCCGGCCTGGCCGTCAGCCTCGCAGCCTGCAACCAGAAAACGGAACCCGCGCCGGTCGAGGTGCCGGCCGCCGCTCCGGCGACCGCCGGCGACATGGCCGCCACGCCCATGGCGCCGGCCGAAACCGTCAAGTCGGGCGTCGGAACGGGCGTGATCACCAAGGTCGATGCGACGACGGGCTCGGTCACGATCGATCACGGTCCGATCCCGGGCGTCGACTGGCCCGCCATGACCATGAGCTTCAAGGCGGCCCCGGCCGTGATGGAGAAGGCCAAGGTCGGCGAGCGCGTCCAGTTCGACGTGACCGTGCGCGGTCGCGAATCCGAAGTGACCGCGATCCGGCCCGAATAGGCCGATCATCCCGACGAGGCGGGGATCGGCGCAGGCCGATGTCGAGGCCGTTCTGCGTCCCGACCAGGCATAAAGAGAGGCTCCGCCGCACAATCGGCGGGGCCTTTGCCTTGTTAGCGACGAACCGGGTTCGCGCCTTCGAAGGTCATGAAAGGGGCGGGGGCGCCGCTGCCGAAGCGCATGACGCCGTAGGTTCGGGGGCGTAGCCGGGCGCCTCCATGCCGCGCGAGGCGCCGAACAGGAGCCGAAAAGGCTGAAAACTCGCCGCGCGCCCTCTGGGGGCGCGCGGCCTTTTCGCGGAACCACATAGTTGCGAAAGGAGCTTGAGTTTCGGCGTCACGAAACGAGCCCATAGGCAGGGAGCAATGATGCTGGACCTACTCGTGACGACACGATCGCACGTCGTTTTCACCTTCCCCTACTGTATCGGACACTCGGCTTCGAAACACGCAGGTCGCTCGCGCCGAGATATTTGGCGCGGGACGGTTTCAGTTTTCGCCATCTTTGACTCGCGCTCGGCCCTTTTGAAGGCGCAGGGTCAACGGCCGCTTTCGTCACGACCCACTGCAGCCTCGAAGGTCAAAGACGCGTTGTTGGTGACGAAGCGTCCACCCCTCCCCGTCGGTGCATCCAGCGTCGCGGCGACCAACATGACAGGACCGGTTACGCCGTCCGGAATCCGTAGCCGGCCCTCTGCGTCGGTTTGAACCGCGCGCCTTTCGTCCTGTCCAAACCTGATCGTGACGGGTTGCGCCGGTATTGGATGCCCATTTCTGACCAGTTGGAAGGTCGCAGGACTATTCTGGCCAGCCACGAACTCGGGGAGAAACTCGACCTCTAGCCCCGTCGCTCCCCCCGCCGTCGGGGTGCAGGTCTGGAAGCAGACGAGCGTCTTGGCCAGCCGGCGCGATCTCACTTCAAGCGGCGCGCCTTCAGGCAGCAGTCGGCGCACTGTCGCTACATCCTCGGCCTTGAAGGGGTGCTCCTCCAGATAGGTGTCGACCTGGTCAGGCCGCCAGGTGGATTCGCCCCAGATCGTCAGAAGCGTCACGGTCGCCATCCCCTGGGCGTCACTGGACACCGCCAGGCGCAGGGACTTGGCTTGGGCCCCGACGGTTACGGCCGCCGGACGACCATCGACCACCGCCCGGACCTCGGCGACGCGGCTGCGGGGCGAACCCACGTTGAGGGCAGGGAAGTCCGACGACGAGGTTGCGTGGACAATGAGCGGGTGTCCCATCGGCCCGACGAAACGCTCCGGCGCCAGGAAGAAGTCGTGGGCGGCGGCCGCCCCGGCGAACAGGCTCAGGCCCGAGACCATAGCCACCATCAGATTCGTTCTCATGTCGTGTATTCTTCTCTTGATCTGTTGTTTCGCCGGTGTCTGCGCCGGCCGATATCGTTTGAGTGTCCTGGCGCCCCCTTAGCCTTGCAGCGGCGAGGGGGCGCCTTCAGCGGACCTAGAAGCGCGCGGTCAGTCCGAGGTAATATCGGCGACCGATCAGGTCGTAGCTCGAGGGATCGGTGTTGGCGGCGATCGCGGGTGCATAGACCGGTGGTTGTTCGTCTGTCAGATTGTTGACGCCAGCCCGCAGCGAGACGACCTCGTTCACTTTGAAACCGGCATTGAGGTCGATGTAGTGGATGGCGTCGACAACCTGGCTTCGGTTGTTGAAATTCTCGACTGATCCTTGGTAGCGCCACCGCAGGCCGACGTTCCACGGGTCCTGACTCCAGTTCAGCGTGGAAAGGACCTTCCACTCGGGTAGGGTCAGGCCGAAGCTGTTTGAGATCGTGCCTTTGCGATCCGTGAAGGCGCCGCCCGGAATGTCCTGCCGCTCCCATTTCAGGAGCTTCGTGCCGGTGACGTTCAGGGCCAGGCTTCCCCAATTCGGCGCGCCGAGATCGACCAGGTCGATTCGCCAATCGACTTGGAAGTCGATGCCCTTGGTCTCCAGCGTGCCGAGGTTGGCGTTGGTCTCGAAGGTATTGGTGATCTGTCCCGAGTTCGGATCTCGGCTGAACATGCGGCAGAAGATGTTGTTCGGATCGTAGGTCGGATTGGACGCGCCGTCCTGATTGTAGCAGCGACGCAGTTGTTCAGTCGTCGATACCGTGCCGACCACCTTCTCGATCGTGATATCGTAGTAGTCGATAGATCCGGACACCCGGCTGAGCCACGGGGCCGCAAACGGCGACTGCCAGGTGGCGCCCACGGTGAAGGAATCTGCGGTCTCCTCCTCCAGCATCGGGTTGCCCCCGGTGACCCCAGAGACCTGAGAGTTGGAGAAGGTGTAGGAATCGATCACCTGAGTCGGGACATTCTGCGCCAGGCACAGGGTTCGCACCGCATTGGCGTTTGCCGCGCCCGGCGTGCGATACGCGCCGCGAATATCGCAGGGATCCCCGGAGAACTGGCGCGCGCCGGTCGAGGAAACCGGCACCCCGATCGACGGGAAGCTCAGATTCTGCGCTGCGAACAGCTCGCCGATAGAGGGCGCGCGGACCGCGCGCTGAACGCCGCCGCGGAAGCGTAGCCCGTTGAGCGCTTCCCAGCTGAGATCGGCCTTGTAGGATCCGACCCTTCCGATCGTTTCGTAGTCCGAGACGCGGTAGCCGAGATTTGTCTCCAGACTGCGCACAAACGGCAGATTGCTAAGCAACGGGATCAGGACCTCGCCGTAGAGCTCCGACACTTGATCCGACCCCGATAGCGGCTGGCCGGAGTTGCCGGCCAGCTCAGGCCCGGTGACGCCGTTGAGGGTGAATGTGCTGAGCAGCAGGTTATCGGGCGAAAAGTTGTAGTTCTGCTCGCGGTAGGCTGCGCCGACGGCCGCGCGGACCTCGCCGGCGGGCAGGGTGAACAGGCCGCCTTGCAGGTTCAGTTCAGCGACGCTCTGGTCGTTCGTGGTCACATTTTTGGCCACCCGGCCGACATAGGCGATGCAGGCCGCGCTCATTGGGTTGACGCCGAAGGGATTGAAACCGCCGGCGCAGATCGACGCCCCGCCGTCGGGGGCGTCCAGGAGCCGCTGCAGCGCCGAGCGAGCGAGGTAGCCGGTGTAGACGGTGCCGTTGTTCACTCGGCCATAGGAAACATAGGCGTCGTAGGTCCAGTCGCGGAGGCCGACGAGGTCACCGCGTATGCCCGTGTTGATCTGATAGACGTTGTAGTCCTCGGACTGGCGTCGCGGGCCGAGTTCGTTGAAGCGCTTGTCGAGGCGGAAGCTTCCGGCCGGGTTCGGGCGGGAGTCCAGGACGCTGCGCAGCTCGGCGGGAATGAACGGGTTGGTCGATGGAATGCGGAACCCGGTGGTCGGTCCGGTGGCCGGGTTGGAGGCCAACTGATTGCCGGCTTCGTACTGGGAGAACAGGAAGTCGGCGTATAGCTCCACCGCAGAGTTGATCTCGTAGTCCGCCGCCGCATACACATTGTACCGCTTCTGCGGGATGATCATGTAATTGCGGTCGACGGTGCTGTAGGCGAAGTCCGTCTGCTGGAGCGGACCGGGCGTGCGGAAGCCTTCGTAATCGACGCCGCCTGGGCTGACGTAGTCGCGCGCGCCCCGATAGGTGAACAGGGTCCCATTGTTGTTGAAGCCGAAAGTGTCGCCCCGGGCGGCGCCGGGGACGGCGGCGTTGACAGCGGCGGCCGTCGGCAGGTTGGTGGCGTCGAACACGGTCGAGCCTAAGGGCGACGTGCCGGCAAAGCCCCCGATCAGCGAAAAGGCGCGACTGGCGTTGAGGACGGAGGCGCGGTTTGAATAGCTGGCCGACAACACCGCATGTCCGCGGCCATCGGCGATGTCGCCGCCCAGGGTCAGGCTGACCGCTTCGGTCGAGGCGTCGCCCCGGTCCGAGGATCCATACTGGGCGTCGAACTGCAGGCCTTCGAAGTTTCCATCGAGCAGGAAGTTGAGCACGCCGCCGACGGCGTCCGATCCATAGGTCGAAGAGGCGCCGCCAGTAATCGTCTCGATACTGGAGATGAGCGGCGTCGGCAGCAGATTGAGATCGACGACGGACGAAGCGTTGGACGGAACTATGCGGCGGCCATTCAGCAGCACCAAGGTGCGGGTCGAGCCCAGTCCGCGGAGCTGGACGTTCGCCTGGCCGGCCAGGTTCGGACTGTTCGACGCGGCGTTGCCCAGAGCGGTGAACTGCGGAAGATCGTTGATCAGACTTTCGATATTGACCGACCCCGTCGCCTTAAAGTCTTCCTGGGTCATGGTCACGATCGGGCTGTTGGCGCTGTAGTCTTGGCGCGCGATACGAGAGCCGGTGACGACGATTGTGTCTATTTCAACGGCAGCGTCTGACGATTGAGGAGCGGCCGGAGTTTGGATCTGGGCGGCGGCAGGCAAGGCCGGCAATGTGGCGGCGGCGATCACCAGGCCCGAAAGGACTGAAGACGTGACGAGCTGGCTTCTGAAAGAGATGTTGGCCAAAGGCTTTTTCCCGCTAATTTTTTGGCCGAAATGCGGCCCCCTATTTCGACTTACGCAGCGCGGCGAGCTCCCCCCTCGGCGCCGACACGATTTTTTTACAGGCCGCGCGAGATCTGCCCGTGCGAAAGCCGTGGTTCCCTCGAGTGCTGGAACGCAAGTGGCCGCGCCCTTTCGCGTGACGGTTTCCGGCCCGAATGCTTGCTGGAGGTGCTGGTCGAGGTGATCCGGGAGACGTTCGACGATGCGATTTCAACATGCCGCGCAGAGCCCTGGAGAAGGGTAGAATCCTCAAGGTCCTTCTTTACGGGTCATATGCGCGAAGCGACTGGGGCCACGACCTGGACGGCTGTTACTGCTCGGGCTTCGTCCTACTGGTCGTCGCCGACCACGAAGATCTACCTATGGCGCGTTCTGGCTACACGCGACCAACCGAAACGATGCCGGGCGAAGGCGAAATCCGCGAGGTCGGCGAGGGCATCCAGTTTGATGGGACTGTGCGCGGTCGCGAACCCGAAGTGACTGCGATCCGGCCTGAGTAGGCCGGACATTCCGGTTGAGCGGGCGATCAAGCGCGTCTTTCACCTGGTCGAGGTCGATGGCTCAATTGCATCTAACCCTAAAGGCTCCCCCTGGAGAGGGCGCCGCAGGCGATGGTCTGGTCCGCGATGGGAGATACGAAAAGGCCCCGCCGGCTAGCCGGCGGGGCCATCTGTCATAGCGGAGCAGGGGGGCTAGCGGACGGGCGTCGCGCCTTCGAAGGTCATGAAGCGGGCGGGCTGGCCCGCGTCGAAGCGCATGACGTCATAGCGTTCGGGGGCGTAGCCGGGGGCTTCCATGCCGGGCGAGCCGGTCGGCATGCCGCCGACGCCGATGCCGCGCGAGGCACCGGGCGATTTCAGGAAGGCGTTGACGGCGGCGGCGGGGACGTGGCCCTCGATCACCTTGCCGTCGACGACGGCCGTATGGCAGCTCCAGAGGGCTTCCGGCACGCCCAGGCGGGCTTTCACCGGCGCCAGGTCGTCAGTGGGGACGACGCGGATCGTATAGCCGGCCTTGCGCATATGCTCGACCCAGCCGCCGCAGCAGCCGCAGGAATCGCTCTTGTAGACGGTCATGTCCGAGGCATGGGCCACGGTCGGCAGGCCGTTCAGCAGGAAGCCCGCGCCGCCGAGGATGGCGACGCCGGCGGCGAGGGCGGAAAGCTTGAGCTTGTTCATGGTCAGGCGGCCTCGGCCGGATAGCCGGCGGCGTCCAGCGCGGTCAGCAGGGTTTGACGGTCGGCGGCAGTCGTCACCTCGACGCGGCGGGCCTCGATGTCGGCCTTGACGGCGGCGGAGGCGTCCACGGCGTGGATGGCCTTCTCGACGCCGGCGGCGCAGCCGCCGCAGCGCATCTTGGGAATGTGGAGCACCTGTAGATCGGAAGTCCCGGGAACATGGGCGGACATGGGCGAACCTTTCAAAAATGAACGCCTGCCGGTTCTAATCCTTACCCTTATGGGAAGGTCAACGGCTGGAACCATGATTTTTAGTATGGGTTAGCTGGGGGACCTGACGCGCTGCGTGTGCAGGGAAATCGAATCTGGACGTAGGAGACGCGACGTGAACAAGGGTCAATACCGGTCGTTCGGGATCGAGCTGGTTCTCGATTTCATCGTCATGTATCTCGTCATGTATACAATGATCGCCACGCTGGATCATTTCTACCTCAACCTCAACAACGTCTACATGACGCTCATGATGGTCACCCCCATGGCGATCCTCATGCTCTGGTTCATGCGGTCCATGTACCCCTCGCGAAAGCTGAATCTGGCGATCGTCGGCGGCGCCGCGGCGGCGTTCGTCCTCGCCTTTGTCGGCATGCGGACCCAGGCGGGGGTGGGCGACAAGGAGTTCCTCCGGTCCATGATCCCGCATCATTCCGGCGCGATTCTGATGTGCGAGCAGGCCTCGATCCGCGATCCGGAGATTATCGCCCTGTGCGATCGGATCATCCGGGCCCAGGACGATGAGATCGCTCAGATGCAGGCGATCCTGAAGCGCCTCTAGGCGGCTGCGTTCGTCGTCGAGAAGGGACAGCGACGCTCCTGACGCGGGCCGCCGCAAGGGTTTGGGGCCTGGGTGCTCCGGCGTCTCCACATATGACCCCCTTGAATTCTTCTGAAGCGAACTTCGCAAGCGCTTGTGTGGCGACCTGTCGCAAGGGATGGAGCGTGCGGGTGCGTAATACCCTGTGAAGCTCACGCCGAAGTCGTCGGTCGTGAAGTGCGTTCAAGGAAGGATGATCCATCATATGTCGAGCATGGCTCTCGATCGCAGGTCCCTGTTGCGGGGCGCAGCCGTTAGCGGCGGACTACTGGGCCTCTCCGGCCTGATGCCGGCCTGGGCCCAGACGGGTTCCCCGGGACTGCGCGCCGATCTGCCGACGCTGACGGGACCCAACATCGACCTGACCGTTGGAGACGCCAGCTTCACCGTCGGCGGGCGCACGGGCCACGCCTTCATGATCAACGGCCTGCTGCCTGCGCCCCTGCTGCGGATGCGTGAGGGCCAGAACGTGCGCCTGTCGGTGACCAATACCCTGGACGAGGACACCTCGATCCACTGGCACGGCCTGTTGCTGCCCTTCCAGATGGACGGCGTGCCGGGCGTCAGCTTCCCCGGCATCAAGCCGCGCGAGACCTTTGTCTATGAGTTCCCGCTGAAGCAGTCGGGCACATACTGGTATCACAGCCATTCGGGCCTGCAGGAGGCCATGGGCCACTACGGCCCCATCGTCATCGACCCGGCGGGCGTCGATCCGGTCGGCTATGACCGCGAGCATGTTCTGGTCCTGTCGGACTGGAGCTTCATGCATCCGCACGAAATCCTGGCCAAGCTGAAGAAGAGCCCCGGCTACTTCAACATGCAGAAGACCACCCTGGCGGGCCTGCTGGACGGATCGGACGGCATGAGTCTGGCCGAGCGCCGGATGTGGGGCGGGATGCGCATGGACCCGCGCGACATCCTCGACGTCAACGGCACGACCTATACCTATCTGGTCAACGGCCACGGACCCGAAGAGAACTGGACCGGCCTGTTCCGGCCCGGCGAGCGGGTGCGCCTGCGCGTCATCAACGCCTCGGCCATGTCGATCTTCAACGTCCGCATTCCGGGTCTGGCCATGACCGTGGTGCAGGCCGACGGCGAGCACGTCCGCCCGGTCGAGGTGGACGAATTCCAGATCTCGGTCGCCGAGACCTATGACGTCATCGTTCGCCCGACCGAGGACCGGGCCTACACCATCGTGTCCGAAGCCATCGACCGTTCGGGCATGGGCCGTGCGACCCTGGCCCCGCGTCTGGGCATGACGGCCGAGGTGCCGCCGCTGCGCAAGGTGCCGAACCTGACCATGGCCGATATGGGCATGGGGGGCATGGATCACGGCTCGATGGCCGGGATGGATCATTCGGCGCACGGAGCCGCGGGGGGCGCTGCCGCCGGGGCCGCAGCCGCCGCGCCGATGGACCACGGCGCCATGAGCATGCGCGACCCCAACAACGCTCCCGCCGACATGGCGGTCGGCGTCGGGGTGGACGCCATCGCGCCCGCGCCCGCCAACCGTCTGGGCGAGCGGCCGCAAGGCCTTCAGGACGTCGATCACCGGGTGCTGGTCTATACCGACCTGCGCTCGCTGACGCCGAATACGGACACCCGCGCGCCGTCGCGTTCGATGGAAATCCATCTGACCGGCAATATGGAACGGTTCATGTGGGGCTTTGACGGGCGCAAGTTCTCGGAGCTGGTCGAGCCGATCCGCTTCGAGCTGAACGAGCGGGTCCGCGTCACCCTGGTCAACGACACCATGATGGCCCACCCGATCCACCTGCACGGCCACTTCTTCGAGCTGGTCAACGGTCACGACGGCTATCAGCCGCTGAAGCACACGGTCAATGTGGCGCCGGGGGGCAAGGTCACCTTCGACCTGACCGCCAATGCGCCGGGCGACTGGGCCTTCCACTGTCACCTGCTGATGCACATGCATGCAGGGATGTTCAACGTCGTCACGGTTCGTCCGCTGGAAGGAGCCGCCCGATGAGCCGCGCCCTGTTCGCCGCTGTCGCGGTCCTGCCCCTGATGCTGGCCGCCGGCGCCGCCGTCGCCCAGAGCCATGGGGGACATGCGGGCCACGGCGCCCAAGCTGCACCCGCCCGTCCGCCGCAAGCTCGCCCGACTCCTGCGTCCAAGCCCAAGCCGCGTGCCGCCGCCCCCAGACGCGCCACGCCGCCGGCCTCGGCTCAGGCGCCCGCCGCCGACCCTCATGCGGGTCACGACATGAGCTCCGCCCCGGCGGCTGCAGCCGACCCGCACGCTGGCCATGATATGAGCGGGATGCAGACGGCTCCGGCCACGGCGCCCGCTGCCGATCCTCATGCGGGTCACGACATGAGCGCCATGCAGACATCTCCGGCTCAGCCCGGCGTCTCCGATCCTCATGCGGGCCACGACATGAGCGCGGTTCCGCCGGCAGCAGACCCCCACGCCGGGCACGACATGTCGGCCATGGCGGGCGGCGCGCCCAACATCCCGACCAGCGTGGACGCTGTCGGGGGGCGGATGGTCGAGACGCCGCCGCCGGCTGCGGCTCGCGCCGCGCCCGCCCATGCGGCGGACCTGTTGTTCGACCCGGTCGTCATGGCGGCGTCGCGCAAGCAACTGCTGGTCGAGAACGGCGACATCCGCTCGACCGCCGTGTTGATCGACTCCATCGAGGCCAGCTTCGGCGACGGCGAGGAAACCTACAGCTGGAACGCCCAGGGCTGGACCGGCGGCGACATCAACCGCTTCTGGTGGAAGACCGAGGGCGAGGGCGAGTTCGGCGGCCGGTTGCACGAGGCCGAGGTCCAGGCCCTCTACAGCCGCGCCGTCGCCCCCTTCTGGGACGTTCAGGCGGGCGTGCGTCAGGACTTCCGCCCCGACGGCGAGGACACCACCCACCTTACCGTCGGCGTCCAGGGCGTGGCCCCCTACTGGTTCGAGATGGGGGCCGCCGCCTTCCTGTCGACCGAGGGCGATCTGACCGCCCGCGTGGAGGCCGAATACGACCAGCGCATCACCCAGAAGTGGATCCTGCAGCCGGCGGTCGAAGTGGCCCTTTCGGCCAGCGACATCCCCGAGCTGGAGATCGGTTCGGGCCTGACGTCCGTCACGGCGGGTCTTCGCCTGCGCTACGAAATCCGCAAGGAGTTCGCGCCCTACGTCGGGGTCGAGTGGAGCCGGTCGCTGGGCGACACCGCCGATTACGCCAAGGCGCGCGGCGAGGATCCCGAAGATTTCCGCCTGGTCGTCGGGATCAAGGCCTGGTTCTGATCGCACCGAAAAGCCGACGGCGGTTCCAGGATCGTCGTCGGCGCGACGCCGCCTCCGATGAACGACCGTCAGTCGACGCCGCCCGTCCAGGGCGGCGGGTCGCTGGCCGGAAATGAGTCGACGCCCGCCCGCTCCACTTCATCAAGGGGTTCGGGTGGGCGACGGCGCCGAATGATGCCCTCCTGAGCGCCTTCAGCGGCGATCGCCGCAGCGATCAGCGGCGCAAGCCCTATGGCGTTGCTGTCGTGTGGAATGGAATCGCTTGAGACGATCCGGTCGGTGAGCCCCTTCAGTTGCTCATGGGAATCCTCAGCGAACACGCCGTGGACAACCGCGCAGACCGGTCGCGGGAAGCCCTGAAGCGGCAGTTTTCGAGCGGCTTCAATCAGGGTGTGCCCTGACGAGGCGATATCGTCGACGAGGACCGGATATCGGGCCCTCCATTGCGAGAGGTCAGGAACCTCGACATCGACGTTGCGGTCGCCGTGCCGAACCTTGCGCAGCACCGCATAAGGGGCACCGATGCGCCTGGCGATCTCAGACACCCACTGCTCGCTCTCCTCGTCTGGCCCGATGATCAAGGGCTCACCGACCTCTGCGGCGATCCAGTCTGCAAGGAGAGGCGCGGCGTGCAGCGTCTGAGCGGCGATCGTGTAGAGCGCGGACAGCGCTGGATACCTGTGCAGGTGCGGATCGACTGTCACGAGGCGATCGAAGGTCGAGGAAACAAGCCGCGCGAATGTCTTGGAGGATATGGCCTCGCCAGCCTGGAAGCGTCGGTCCTGGCGCATATAGGAAAGGTAGGGCGCGATCAGCGTCACTTCGCGCGCGCCGAGCGCGCGGGCGGCGTCCGCGGCGAAGACGAGGCGGAGGAAACCGTCATCGGGCCGCGCGAGCGTGCAGACGAGGCAGACCATCTTGTCCGCGACGTCGGAAAGGATGCGGACATAGCTCTCGCCGTCGGGAAAGCGCCGGGTCTCGATCTCGCCCATCTCCCACCCGCCGGCTTCGGCTAGCTGGCGCGCGAATACTTCGTTGCCGGGTAGCGGAATTATCAGTCGCATGCCGTGTTTCCCTGTCGTTCGAAGGTTGTTGCTCGTTTGTGGAATTCGCCCCCTGGAAGACGACCATCGCGGATGGTGCGGCCGAGCGGAGCTGCGGATCGCATGAAACGCCCTCGCTTCTGCCTCAGCAGGACGCCCGCATCGCGGCCGACTTCCGGTAGATCGCCCGGATCAGGTAAGGTGACGCTCGCGCCGACAGGCACATCTCATCATCCGTTTTTGTTGGGCGGGGTAATCACTATGTCGCTCCGGCAGATCGCAGGCAAGCCGACGCGATCATCGGCCGGGCCGTAAGCTTTCCGGGCGAGTGGCGTCATACGCGCGACCGGATCAGGACCGGAACGCTTGCGGAAGGCGAGGATTCGATGCGCTGGGCGGAAACATGGCGGGGCGGCTACGGAGCGTTTGTGCGAAGCCCGGAGACCGTCGAGCGACTGGCCGCGGCGACCGAGCGCCTCGTGCGGCGCGGCGCGTGGCCCGACGAGGAGTCGGTGTATCGCATGCTGGCCGCGGCCGACCGGCTGGCCAGCGCCGCCATGTGGGTGGTGGCCCACATGACCTATGCACGCCGGGTTGACCTGTCGGGCGCCGCCTTGCCGGCCGAGGCCTTCAAGTCGTCTCCGGAGGGGCACACCGGCGGCTCGCTGAACATGGCGCCCGCCTTCGTCGGCTATCTGCTCGCCAATTCGCTGTCTGGGGGAACGCGTTCCTGGATCATGGGCCAGGGCCACTGCGTCGCGGCCGTGGAGGCGGTCAACGCTCTGACCGGGGACGTTTCGCCGGGACAGAAGGGTCGATACGATCGGTCCGAGGCCAACCTGTCCCAACTGGCGTCCGACTTCTACAGCTACGCCATCGGCCCCGATGGCCGCCCGGGGGTTCCCCTCGGCAGTCATTCCGGCCCGGAAACGGCGGGTGCGGTCTCCGAGGGCGGCTACCTCGGCTTCGCCGAACTCGAATATGTCCACATGCCGCTACGCGGGGAGGGCCTCGTCGCCTTTCTGAGCGACGGCGCCTTCGAGGAACAGCGGGGCTCTGATTGGTCGCCGCGCTGGTGGCGAGCGGAGGACAGCGGCCTCGTCACCCCCATCATGATCCTCAATGGCCGCCGCATCGAGGAACGCACCGAGATCGCCCAGGACGGCGGCGAGTGCTGGCTTGATCGCCATCTGCGTCTGAACGGATTCGATCCGATCCCGATCGACGGCCGCGACCCGGCCGCCGTGGCATGGGCCATCCTGGAAGCGGAGGAGCGACTGAAGCGTTTCACCGCCGATCCGGAGCGCCACTATCCCGCACGCCTGCCCTATGTGATCGCCCGCACCGTCAAGGGTTTCGGGTTTCCCGGGGCCGGGACCAACCGGGCGCACAATCTGCCGCTGGAGGGGAATCCGCGCACGGACGAGGCGGCGCGCGCCGCCTTCAATGCGGCGGCGGCCGCCCTCTTCGTGCCCCCGGGGGAGCTCGAGGCCGCGCTCGGCGCTCTGGCGACCCACGACCTGCAGCGCCGTCCCCTCGAGAGCGGCCATCCGGCCGCCCGGCGAGCTCCGGCGGATCCGACCCGTCCGGTCCCGTCCTGGGCGGCCGGACCGCAGTCGCCGATGCAGGCGATCGACGAATGGTTCGTGCCGTTCATCGACGCCAATCCGGGGCTGCGGGTCCGGCTCGGCAATCCGGACGAACTGCGCAGCAACGGAATGGGACGGACCCTCGAACGGCTGCGTCACCGGGTGAACCGCCCCGAGCGGGGACTGCCGGAGGCGGTGGACGGCGCGGTCATCACGGCCCTGAACGAGGAGGCGGTGGCAGGCGCGGCCCTGGGCAACAAGGGCGGCCTCAGCCTGATCGTCAGCTATGAGGCCTTCGCCGTGAAGATGCTGGGTCTCCTGCGCCAGGAGATCATCTTCGCGCGGCGACAGCGGGAGATCGACGCGCCGCCGCAATGGTTCAGCGTGCCGCTCCTGGCCACTTCCCATACCTGGGAGAACGGCAAGAATGAGCAGTCCCACCAGGACCCCACCCTGGCCGAAGCCCTGCTAGGGGAGATGTCCGACACCGCCCGGGTTCTGTTTCCGATCGACGCCAACAGCGCCGTGGCGGCTCTCAGGGGCGTCTACGGCGGCCGAGGGGAGGTCGCCTGTCTTGTCGTTCCGAAGCGGATCGTGCCCGGCCTTGTCGACCCCGTCGCCGCCGAAGCCCTGTGGGCGCGTGGCGCCGCGGTCATCCACGGCGATCTCGCTGCGGCCGATATTCAGATCGTGGCTATCGGCGCGTATCAGACCCGTGAAGCCATCGCCGCCGCCGCTCGACTGGAGCGAACCGGGCGCCGAACCTGCGTCACGGCCCTGCTGGAGCCCGGACGGTTCCGGGCGCCGCGCGATGAAATCGAGGCGCGGCATACGGCGTCGACCGCCGAACTCGAGGAGATCTTCCCCGAGCGCCTGCCGCGCCTCATCCTCACCCATACGCGGCCCGAGCCGATGCTCGGCCTGTTGCGGCGCCTCGACGGCGGCCCCCGTCGGACCCGGGCGCTGGGCTATCTCAGTCGCGGCGGAACCCTGGACACGCCCGGCATGCTGTTCGCCAACCGGTGCACCTGGGCCCACGCCGCGGTCGCCTGCGCGGATCTGCTCGGCGACGCCGCCGGCGTGCTGACGCCAGGGGAGATGGCAGCCGTCCGCGGCGAGGCCCACCCCCGCATCCTGCAAGTCTCACCCCCGGAAGGATCTCCATTGTGATCAGTCTCACCAGTCTCGGCGGCGCCGGCGCCGTCACCGGATCAAAACACCTGCTCGAGGCCGACGGTCGGCGCATCCTGATCGACTGCGGCCTGTTCCAGGGCCTCAAGACCCTGCGCGAGCAGAACTGGGCCCCGCTCCCGGTCAAGCCCTCGAGCATTGACGCGGTGATCCTGACCCACGCCCACCTGGACCACTCCGGCTACCTGCCGAAACTGGTCAAGGATGGATTCCGCGGGCCCATCCTGGCCAGCGCCGCCACCCGGGATGTGGCGGAGATCATCCTGCGCGACAGCGGCCATATCCAGGAGAAGGACGCCGAGCAGACAAACCGTTACGGTTACGGCAAGCACAAGCCGGCCTTGCCGCTCTATGGCGTGCACGACGCCGGACGCGCGATGGAGCGCTTCGTCTCGACCCCGTTCCATAAGTCCGTAGAGCTGCCGGGCGGAGCCAGGCTGACCCTTCGCCGCGCGGGGCACATCCTCGGGGCGGCTACCGCCGAGGTGACCTGGAACGGAACGAAGATACTCTTCTCCGGTGATCTCGGCCGTTATGGCGACGCCACCATGGTCGATCCCGAGCCGGGGGAGGAGGCCGACTATGTGGTCGTGGAATCGACCTATGGTGATCGGCGCCATGATCCCCGGGACCCCACGGAAGCCCTGGGCGAGGTCATAGAACGAACCATCGCGCGCGGCGGGACCGTGGTTATCCCCGCCTTCGCCGTCGGCCGGGCCCAGTCGCTCCTTTACCACATCTGGCGACTGAAGCAGGCCGGGCGGATCGGCCTGACGCCCATCTACCTGGACAGTCCGATGGCGATCAACGCCACCGACCTTCTGCACGCGCACCTGGAAGACCACCGCATGCCGGCGGAGGTGTGCGACGCCATCTGCGCCGTCGCCACCTATGTGCGCGATGTGGAGGCGTCCAAGGAGATCAGCGCCAGCCCCATGCCCAAGGTGATCCTGTCGGCGAGCGGGATGGCCACCGGGGGGCGGGTGCTCCACCACATCAAGGCGTTCGGCCCGGACCGGCGCAACACCATCCTGTTTTCGGGTTTCCAGGCGGCCGGAACCCGCGGGCGTTCGATGGTCGAGGGGGCCCAGGAGGTGAAGATTCACGGCCAGTGGGTGCCTATAAATGCCGAGGTCGCGAACCTGCCGATGCTCTCCGCCCACGCCGACGCCGAGGAAATCCTGCGCTGGCTGTCGGGACTGAAGCGTCCGCCGCGCAAGACCTTCATCGTTCACGGCGAACCGCATGCTTCAGACGCGCTGCGCGTTCGCATCCAGGATCGCTTCGGATGGGACTGCGTCATTCCCCAAATGATGGAGCGCCACGAACTGTGACCGTGTCCGACGCTACCCACGCCGCTGTTCCATCCCTGAAGGCGCGTCGCTTCGGCCTTCACGCCCAGCACGAATCGATAGTTCTGATGCGGCGCGACTGCCCCGTCTGCCGCTCGGAGGGCCTGTCGTCCCGCTCCCAGGTGCTGCTCTCGGCCGGAGGCCGGGAAATCTACGCCACCCTGTACCAGATGGACGGGGACATCCTCGGCCTCGACGAGGCGGCGTTCTCTGAAGAGGCCTGGCGACTTCTGGAGGTGGCGCCGGGCGATCCCGTCGCGGTGCGCCACGCTCCGGCCATCGAGTCCATGTCCAGCGTTCGTCGCCGGATCTATGGATCGCGGCTGGACAAGAGCGCGATCCAGGGGATCATCCAAGATGTGGCGGCTGGACGCTACACGCCCATCCATCTCGCGGCCTTTCTGACCGCCACCTCGGTGCTTCCGCTCGACGACGCCGAGCTCGTGGCGCTCACCCGCGCCATGGTGGACGTCGGCGACCGCCTGAGCTGGCCGTCGGACGTCGTCATGGACAAGCACTGCATCGGCGGCCTGCCGGGCAACCGGACCACGCCGATCGTGGTGGCCATCCTCGCCGCCAGCGGCCTGGTCATGCCAAAGACCTCGTCGCGCGCCATCACCTCGCCGGCCGGAACCGCCGACACCATGGAGACCCTGGCCCCGGTCGACCTCGATGTGCCCGCCATGCGGCGGGTGGTCGAGGCGGAAGGCGGCTGTGTCGTCTGGGGCGGGGCGGTCAGGCTGAGTCCGGTGGATGACATCTTCATCCGCGTCGAACGGGTTCTCGACGTTGATACGGAGGGGCAGCTCATCGCATCGGTGTTGTCCAAGAAGATCGCGGCAGGAGCGACCCATGTGGTGATGGATATTCCCGTCGGGCCGACCGCCAAGGTGCGATCGCAAGAGGCGGCCGACAAGCTGGCGACGCGACTGACGACCGTTGCGAGCCATTTCGGGCTAAGCGCACGATGCCTGCAGACGGACGGCGCGCAGCCCGTGGGCGTCGGCATCGGGCCGGCGCTGGAGGCGCATGACATCCTGGCCGTGCTGCAAAATCGGCCCGGGGCCCCCGGAGACCTGCGGGTCCGTGCGTGCCTCTTGGCAGGCGCGGCGCTCGAGCTGGCCGGCCAGGCCGCTGCGGGGCAGGGGGCGCGCGCCGCCGAGGCGGTGATCGCCGATGGTCGCGCCTGGGTGAAGTTTCAGCGGATATGCGAAGCCCAGGGCGGGATGCGGATTCCTCCGACTTCCGAGCGGCGCGCCGTGATCCGGGCGACGCGATCAGGACGTGTGATCCTGGTCAACAACCGCCAGATTTCGACCCTGGCCAAGCTGGCTGGCGCGCCTCAGCAGAAGGCCGCCGGCCTGGAGATGCACGTCCGGCTCGGCGCGGAGGTGGCGGCCGGCGATGCTCTGGCCACCGTCCACGCGGAAACCCGGGGTGAACTGGATTACGCCCTCGACTATGCGGCGTCGCACGCCGACCTGATCGAGATTGAAGCCTGAAGTTCCAGAGGCCTGGCCAGAGCCGAGCGGGCGGTGGCTGCTGCTGACAGGGCGCAGGGCTCCGGGCAGCTCTGACAGTTCGCCAGCATCCGCCGCCGCAGCGCGGCGCGGCCCCGGTGCACGCGCACGCCGACGTTGTTGGTGGTCAGTCGCATCTCGGCGGCGATCATCGCCAACGGGGTCTCTTCCAGTTCCGCCTTGCGCAGCAGGCTAGCGGTCTGCGGCGGGAGATCGGCGAGGGCCCGCTCGAGACAGTGCAGCGGGCGTTGGATGTCATCGTCCGGTCCGTCCGCCTCATCGTATCGGGGCTCGGCGTCCAGGGCGTCAGTCAACCGGGCCCGGGCAGCGTTGCGGCGGTAACGATCGAACAGGGCGTTGCGAAGCGCGATCCCGAGCCAGGCGTCCACCTTGCCCGGGTCGGTGAGCCGGCCAGCCGCCAGCGTCACCTTGAGTGCGAATTCCTGCAGGACGTCCTCGGCGTCGTCGGGCGAGCGCAGTCGTTTGACGAGGTAGCGCAAATGCGCAGGGCGATCGTCGCGCAGACGGCGCTCGACGAGCCGGCGAGTTTCAGCCGCCGGCGGCGCGGCGACGACCAGCCGGAGGGCTGAGGCCGGTGTCCCCGGACACGATGCGGCGAGGAGGCGCTGTGAGCTCATGATCGTTCCCCTGCGTGAAGTCAGCGAGGATCATTCGGTAGGCAACGCCAAGATTTGCGCTGAATCAAGTATTTAAAAAGATTCCCCTCCACCCCGCTTTTGTTGAGGGATGGAGCGCCGCGATGCGTATAGACATCTGCATCGCCAGATCTCGATCAGTCGCGGTCCAGCAATTGTGCGACAGAAAAGTAAAACGTCGCGCCGTCGGAAGCCCGCTACGAACGACGCCTCGGGACCAGGAGGTTCGCACCGATCTCTCCGATTGACTTCGAAGACGCGTCGTCTTCGGCGTCATTACCGCAGCCATCGTCGCGTTGGCGTAAGGAGCGAGAGGCTTCCGCGTCAATCGAATCATCTTGCCCGCCCGCGGCGGCGGCGGCGTCGTCGTCGCTCGGCGGCCGCCCCGCTTGTCGAGATTGACACCATGAGCAAGCCCGCCCCCCTGATCCTGGGGTTCGAGAGCGTCGATCGAACCTCGGTCGCCCAGGTGGGCGGCAAGAACGCTTCCCTTGGGGAGATGGTCCGCAATCTGGGTGGCCGGGGCGTGCGCGTGCCGCCCGGCTTTGCGACCACAGCCGAGGCCTATTGGCGCTTCCTCGACGCGAGCAGCCTGCGCCCCGTGATCGCGGCCGCCATCAGCGATTGGACCATGGGAAAGACGTCGCTTCCCGACACTGGCGCGCGGCTCCGCGCGGCCCTCCTGGCGGCGCCGTGGCCGGAAGAGAGCGCCGAGGCCATTCGCGCCGCCTACCGCGATCTTTGCGCTCGCATCGGCAGGCCTGATGCGGATGTCGCGGTCCGCTCCAGCGCCACCGCCGAGGACCTTCCCGACGCCAGCTTCGCCGGCCAGCAGGAGAGCTTCCTCAACATCCGCGGCGAGGCCGCGCTGCTGGAGGCGTGCCGACGGTGCTACGCCTCGCTCTTCACGGATCGCGCCATCAGCTATCGACAGACCAAGGGCTTCGACCATCTGAGGGTCGCCCTTTCAATCGGCGTTCAGCAGATGGTCCGCTCGGACCTGGCGGGGGCGGGGGTGATGTTTTCGATCGACACGGAGACTGGCTTCGACAAGGTCGTGCTGATCAACGGCGCCTGGGGCTTGGGCGAGAACGTCGTCCAGGGCGCCGTCGACCCCGACGAACACCAGGTCTTCAAGCCATTGCTCGACCAGCCCGGGACGGTTCCGATCCTGGAGAAGCGCCTCGGCGGCAAGGCGCAGAAGATGATCTATGCGCAAGACGGGGAGCATCCCACGCGCAATATCCCCACCACGCCTGCCGAGCGGTCCGCCTTCGTCCTCGCGGACACGGAAGTGCTCGCGCTGTCGCGCTGGGCTGTCGCCATCGAGGCCCACTACGGCTGCCCGATGGACATGGAGTGGGCGAAGGACGGCGAGAGCGGCGAGATCTTCATCGTCCAGGCGCGGCCCGAAACCGTGCAGTCCCGCCTCGGCTCTGGCGCGCTGCGCAGCTTCAGGATCAACTCCAGGGGCGCCCTGCTGGTGACCGGCCTCGCCATCGGAGACGCCGTGGTGGCCGGCCAGGTCTGCCGGATCGACAGCCCCCGCGACATCGACCGGTTCGTTGACGGGGCGATCCTGGTGACCACCGCCACCGACCCCGACTGGGTGCCGATCATGAAGCGGGCGGCGGCCATCGTGACGGACCACGGCGGCCGCACGTCCCACGCCGCCATCGTCAGCCGAGAACTCGGACTGCCCGCCATCGTCGGGACGGAGACGGCCACTCATGACCTCCAGGCGGGGCAGGAGGTCACCGTCTCCTGTGCTGAGGGCGACGAGGGCTTCGTCTACGAGGGCCGCGCGCAATTCGAGACGCGGGCACTCGACGCAAGCGCGGCGCCCGAGACCACGACCCAGATCATGCTCAACCTCGCCAACCCTGCTGCGGCCTTCCGCTGGTGGCGCTTGCCGGCTGATGGGGTAGGTCTCGCGCGCATGGAGTTCGTGGTGAGCAACCATGTGAAAATCCACCCGATGGCGCTCGTCCGCTTCGAGGCGGTCGAGGATCCGGAGGCGCGGGCCGCTATCGAGGCGCTGACGGCCGGCTATGTCGATAGGACGGAATATTTCGTGGAACGGCTCTCACGGGGCCTTTCCCGCATCGCCGCGGCCTTCCACCCGAAGCCGGTCATCATCCGCATGAGCGACTTCAAGACCAACGAATACGCCAATCTGATCGGCGGCGCCCGCTTCGAGCCGAAGGAGGAGAACCCCATGCTCGGGTTCCGCGGCGCCTCTCGTTATTACTCGCCGCGCTACCGCGAAGGCTTCGCCCTGGAATGCCGGGCGATCCGCCGCCTGCGCGAGGACCTGGGCCTGCGCAACGTCATCGTGATGATCCCGTTCTGCCGGACGGTCGAAGAGGCGCGTCGGGTTCTGGAGGTGATGGCCGAGAACGGTTTGGTCCGCGGAGAGGAAGGGCTCCAGGTCTATGTGATGTGCGAGATTCCTTCGAACGTGATCCTGGCCCGTCAGTTCGCCGAACTGTTCGACGGCTTCTCGATCGGCAGCAACGATCTCACCCAGCTGACGCTGGGCGTCGACCGTGACTCGGGTGAACTCGCGGCGCTCTTCAACGAGCAGGATCCGGCCGTCGAATGGATGATCGATCAGGTCATCGTCTCCGCGCATGATGCGGGCGTGAAGGTCGGGCTCTGTGGAGAAGCGCCCAGCAACCACCCCGAGTTCGCCCAGTTCCTCGTCCAGCGGGGCATTGACTCGATCTCGGTCAATCCAGACAGCTTCGTGGCCGTGAAAGAGGCCGTAGCGGCGGCTGAGGAGACTGCACACAGGACACCCCGCCGCATACCTTGACGACCGGCTGAGACGGCGGGCGGGTACGTCCATGGCCCAGCACGTTCGCCCCGGCTGATCCTCGGCTCGTCCGTCGCGCGAGACTGAGCCAGGGATCTGTCGATTCCCGGGGTCGAGGCATGGGACGCGGAGGGGCGCATCGCGGCTCGCGCCAGCGCCTTAGCGCCGCGACGGCGAGGCCGTCATCGACCTTCTGGCCTGGTCCGAGGGGCGAGCTTCAGGCTTCCATCAAGGGGGCGTCAATGGCGCACCCCTGTTCACCGCCGACTGGTTTTTCTTGCGACGCCAGTGGCGAGGCCGCTGGAAAACGGCGCCGGTCCCCGCATAGGGAAACCGGGAACCGACACGACCGGCGTAACGTTGATCCATCGGCGCGGGCGGGTCCTGCGGTTGATAACTCAGCGACATGAGTGAGCCGGACGGTATCACAGTCGACCAGGGCCTTGTCCTCGACACGCGCGCGTTCGACGCCGCCATGTTCGATCTGGACGGCGTCGTCACCCGGACCGCCACACTTCACGCGGCCACCTGGCGCAAGCTGTTCGACGCCTTTCTCCGGCGCCGGGCCGAAACGAAGGGAGAGGCGTTCCGGCCCTTCGACGTGGAGCGCGACTACCGCACCTATGTCGACGGCAAGCCGCGCCATGAAGGGATCCGCAGCTTTCTGGCGTCGCGCGGGGTAACCTTGCCGGAGGGCAAGCCGGATGATCGCGCCGACCGTGAAACGGTCTTCGGTCTCGGCGCACGCAAGAACCAGCTCTTCCGCCAGGCCCTGGGCCGATCCGGCGTCGAGGTGTTCGAAAGCTCCCTCGAACTCATCCGCAGGCTGCGCGAGGCAGGCCTGAAGACGGCGGCGGTCACATCCAGCAAGAACGCCGCGGCCGTGATCGAGGCGGCGGGACTCGCGGACCTGTTCGACGCATGTGTCGACGGTGTCGAAGCGGAGCGCCAGGGGCTGAACGGCAAGCCTGCGCCGGACACCTTCGTGTACGCCGCCCGGCTCCTCGGCGTCGACGCCAAGCGCGCCATCGGGGTGGAGGATGCGATCGCCGGCGTGGAGGCGATCCGGGCCGCGGGCTACGGCCTCGTCGTCGGCGTCGATCGAGCCGGGCAGGCCGCCGTCCTGCGCCAGCACGGCGCCACGCTCGTCGTGCGGGATCTGGGGGAGCTGCGGATCGTCCCGGCGGCGCCGGCCGCACCCATGGGCCTGCCGGCGGCCCCCAGCGCCGCGGCCGGGTGGTTGCTCGTGGAGGAAGGCTTCACGCTCACGCGGGAGCACGAACTGGAATCCATCTTCGCGATCGGAAACGGCCATCTCGGTTCCAGGGGGTCGCTGGCGGAAGGAAGCGGGATGTCCTCGCCCGCCACTTTCGTAGCCGGAGCCTTCTATGCGCAGCCGGGACCGACGCCCGGCCTTGCCATCCTGTCGGATTGGGCGAAGCTCTCCATGACCATCGAGGGCCGGCCTCTCCGACTGGATACGGGCAGGACCCTCAGGCACCGCCGGATGCTCGACATGCGGCAGGGGATTCTCTGGCGCGAGTGGCGACACGAGGACGCCGCCGGTCGGATCACCCGAATGCGGGGGCTGCGTCTTGCCTCCCAGGCCGACCGGCGCCTCCTGATCCAGTCGGTTGCGGTGGCGCCGGAGAACTACAGCGCGACCGCAAGCCTGGAAGTTCCTCTCGATGAGATGGCGACGCGCCGACTTGGCGACGGCGGCGTCATTGCGCTCGCCGCCGCAAGCGCGATCGGCGAGATCGGCGACCGCAGCGCCGCGTCTGGGCGCGCGCCCAGGCCGCCGATGGTGTTGGAGCTCGAACTCGGGAAGATCTACCGGCTCGACAGGGTGGTCGCCGTCTGCACCTCAAGGGACCAGGATCAGCCGGAGGCCGCCGCACGCAGCCGCGCCGGCCGCGCGATCAACACAGGCTTGTCGGCCCTGATCACCGCCCACCGGGAGGCCTGGAGGGTCAGGTGGGAGGCGAGCGACATAGCCATCGACGGTGACCCGGCCGCGCAGCGCGCGCTGCGCTTCGCGGTCTATCACCTGCTCAGCGCCGTGGACCCCGACGATGACCGCGTCTCGATCGGCGCCCGGGCGCTCACCGGCGCCGCCTACGGCGGCCATGTGTTCTGGGACACCGAGATCTTCATGCTGCCGTTCTACGTGCTGACATGGCCGGAAGCGGCCAGGGCCCTTCTGACCTACCGCCATCGGACGCTTCCGGCGGCTCGGGACAAGGCCGCGCAGCATGGGGAGCGCGGCGCCTTCTATGCCTGGGAATCCGCCGACACCGGTCAGGACGTGACGCCGCCCTTCGTTGTCGCGCCGAACGGGGAGGTCATCCCGATCCTGCTCGCCGACCAGGAGCAGCACATCAGCGCCGACGTCGCTTACGGCGTCTGGACCTACTGGCGCGCGACCAGGGACGAAGGTTTTCTGCTCGACGTCGGCGCTGAAATCCTCCTCGAGACCGCCCGCTTCTGGGCCGGCCGCGCGAAGCTTGAAAGCGATGGCCTACGTCACATCCGCGGCGTGGTGGGCCCGGACGAGTATCATGAGACGGTCGACGACGACGCCTACACCAACGTCATGGCGCAGTGGAATCTGGAGACCGGGAACGCCGTGGCGCGGCTTCTGGTCGAGCGCTGGCCAGAGCGGTGGCGGGTGCTCTCGGAATCGCTGGCGATGGATGCGGCCGAGCCCCTTGCCTGGAGTGCGGCGGCGCGGGAGCTCTACACGGGGTTCGACGTGCGCACCGGCCTCTTTGAGCAGTTCCAGGGCTACTTCGGACTGGAGGAGATCGATCTGGCCGCCTTTGAGCCGCGCAACGCGCCGATCGACGTGCTGCTCGGTCGCGAGCGGATCCGCCAATCGAAGGCGATCAAGCAGCCTGATGTCGTGATGCTGCTGCATCTGCTGTGGGACCGTTTCCCGCCGGAGGTCCGGGAGGCCAACTTCCGTTATTACGAGCCGCGGTGCGCGCACGGCAGCTCCCTCAGTCCGGCGATCCATGCGGCGGTCGCGGCGCGGCTCGGGGACGTGAGGCTCGCGGAGCGCTACTTTCGACAGGCGAGCGATATCGACCTGGGGGACAACATGGGCAATGCCGCGGCCGGAGTGCATGCGGCGGCCCTCGGGGGCCTCTGGCAGGCTGCGGTGTTCGGCTTCGCCGGCCTGCGGTTCACCGAGGAAGGGCCCGAGCATCAGCCGAACCTGCCGCCGCAATGGCGAGGAGTGTCGTTGCGTTTCAAGTGGCGCGGCAAGGATCACGAGCTCAAGCTGCCGGACGACAGCGCGCGCATTGGAGCCGCGCCAGGAGTTGCGCCGTGAGCGATCAGCCCGTGATCCTCGTTCCATTGGACGGGATGGCCGACGCCCTCCCGGCGCTATCCGTGGCCAAGGTGTTCTCGGGTCTTGAGCACGCGGCCGTCCGCATCCTGCATGTCGCCGAGCAGGCGTCTGCTGCGGAGGAGCTGGCGCCTCGGCTCGGGCTTGCCGCCGAGGACCTGCGCGGCGCCAGTCTCGAGACTCGCAGCGGCGAACCCGCCGCCGCGATCCTCGCTGCGGCTGGCGATCTTCACGCCCGTCTTATCGTGCTTTGCACCCACACCGCGCCGGGCAGCCCGGCCGGGAAGGTAGGCGGGACTGCTCTTTCCGTGCTGCGCGGGGCATCCTGCCCGGTGATCCTGGTCAACCCCGCGCAACCGCTGCAGGACTGGCGGCTGAGAAAGGTTCTGCTCCCGCACGAGGGGACCTCGGCCGCCAGCGATGCGGTGAAACCCGGCGTAGAGCTCGCGCGCCGCGCGGACGCCGACCTCCTGGTGCTCCTGGTCGCCGCGCCAGGCCCCGCCAGTCCCCAGGCGCGGGGCTCGCTGACGTCGCCCTTCTACCTGGATCAGCCCCAGCACGAGTGGCCGGCGTGGGCGGGCGAATTCATGGAGCGGCTCGCCTGCATCTGCCCGCTCTCCGACCTGCGCGTCCGGCTGCTGCTCGCTCGCGGCTCTCCGGCGTCAGAAATCCTGCGAGTGGCGCGTGAAGAATCCGTCGACCTCATCATCCTGACCTGGAAGGGGATTTGGGCGCCCGAGCGCGCCGAGACCCTCAAGGCCGTCGTGCGTGAAGCGGCATGTCCCGCGATGGTCGTGCGCGTCCGAGCGGGCGGCGGGTCAAACAGCCCCCGGAACTCTGGGGCGGCCGGCGCGCCACGCGCCGCGCCGGCGGCGCAATAGGAGCAGGCAGGATGGATGTGGCGGTATTCGAAGCGGCGGAGTGGGAACACCAGGCCTGCCTGCGGCTGGAGCCGGGGCACCGGGTGCGCTGCACCGCGGGGCGCCTGACGCCGCAGACCGCGCCGGACTATGTTGAAGCCGAGGTGGTGAGCCCCTTCGTCGGCTCGGAGGTCTCGGCGGCGGTGATCGCGGCGCTGCCCCGGTTGCGGCTGGTCGCCACGCGCTCCACCGGTTTCGACCATATCGATCTTGAGGCCTGCCGCGCGCGCGGGGTGGCGGTCTGCAATGTGCCGGACTATGGCGACCCGACGGTGGCCGAGCACGCCTTCGCCCTGCTGCTCGCGGTCTCGCGGCATGTCGTCGAGGCCGCCGACAGGACGCGTCGGGGGGATTTCCATGTCGAGGGGCTGCGGGGGTTCGACCTCGAGGGCCGCACCCTGGGCGTGGTGGGGGCCGGACGCATCGGCCGGCGGGTGATCCGCATCGCCCGCGGCTTCGGCATGACGGCGCTGGCGGCCGACCCGCACCCTGATCCCGCCGCGGCCGCCGAGCTGGACTTCGACTATGTGCCCCTGGACGACCTGTTGCGCCGGGCCGACGTGGTGAGCCTGCACGCGCCGGGCGGGCCGCAGACCCGCGACCTGATCTCGGACGCCCAGTTCGCGGTGATGAAGCCGGGCTGCGTGCTGATCAACACGGCGCGCGGCGGGGTGGTGAACGCCGCGGCCCTGGTGCGCGCCCTGAGCAGCGGACGTCTGGCCGGGGCGGGGCTGGACGTCCTCTCCGAGGAGCCGCTCCTGCGCGAAGAGGCGGAGATCTTCCGCATGGACACGCCGCTGCCGGCCGAACGCCTGCGCGCCCTGGTGGCCGCCAACACGCTCCTGCGCCTGCCCAATGTCGTGGTCACGCCTCACATCGCCTATGACACGGCCGAGGCCCTGGGGCGGATCGTCGGCACGACGCTCGACAACATCGAAGCCTTCGCCCGGGGCGAGCCCCGGAACCTGGTGGTCCCGTCCGGGGCGGCGGGGGATGTCGCGGAGACCCGTCCATGACCCGCCACAGGCAGGCCTCCGTCCAGGTCGCCGCGACCCCGGATCGACTGTTCGCCCATCTCGACGACCAGACCCGCCTGGCCGCGCACATGGCCCGCCCGTCGATGATGATGGGCGGGGGGCGGATGACCTATGACTTCGACGCGGGCCGGGGGCAGGTGGTCGGCTCGCACATCCGGATGGGCGGCCGGGCGTTCGGTCTCGGGCTCTTCGTCGACGAGGTGGTGACCGAGCGCGCGCCGCCGCGGCGCAAGGTCTGGCGCACCGTGGGCCGGCCGCGGCTGATCATCATCGGCGACTACGAGATGGGCTCCGAGACCACGCCGATCCGTGGCGGGGCCGGCTTGCGGGTCTGGATCGACTACGACCCTGCGCCCCGCGGCCCCGGGCGCCTCGTCCCGGGGCTGGCGGACGCCTACGCCCGTTGGTCGTGGAACGCATGGCGGGTGACGCCCGCCGCGCCTTCGGCCCGGTGTCCGCGAGCGCCGGCTAGAGCCGGACGCCCCTGAGCCTGAGCGCATTGGTCACCACGCTGACGCTGGACAGGGCCATGGCGCCGGCGGCGATGGCGGGCGACAGCAGCCATCCGAACACCGGATAGAGCAGCCCGGCCGCGATCGGCACGCCCGCCACGTTGTAGGCGAAGGCGAAGAACAGGTTCTGGCGGATATTGCTCATCACCGCGTGCGACAGCCGCCGCGCCTTGACCAGCCCCTGCAGGTCGCCCTTCAGCAGGGTGACCCCGGCGCTTTCGATGGCGACGTCGGATCCGGCGCCCATGGCGACGCCTACCTCGGCGGCGGCCAGGGCAGGGGCGTCGTTCACCCCGTCTCCGGCCATCGCGACCTTGCGCCCCTCGGCCCGCAGCCGCTGGACGACAGCGGCCTTGTCCTGCGGCAGCACCTCGGCCTCGACCTCGGTGATCCCGAGCTGGCGGGCGACGGCCAGCGCCGTGGTGCGGTTGTCGCCGGTCATCATCACCAGCCGCACGCCTTCGGCCTGCAGGGCCTGAACGGCCCGAAGCGTGGTGGCCTTGATCGGATCGGCGATGGCGAAGACGCCGGCCAGGGCGCCGTCGACCGCCGCGAAGATAGCCGTGGCGCCGTCGGCGCGAAGGCTCTCGGCTTCCGCGTCCAGGGTGGAGGTGTCGACGCCCTGCTCGGCCATGAACTTGCCCGAGCCCAGGCTCACGCGGCGGCCGTCGATCCGGCCCAGGACCCCCTTGCCGACCGGAGAATCGAAGTCCATCGGCTCGACGAGGGCGAGCTTGCGTTCGGTCGCGGCGCGCAGGATGGCGTCGGCCAGGGGATGCTCGCTGCCGCGCTCCAGGCTGGCGGCCAGCCGTAGCAGTTCGGCCTCCTTGAAGCCGGCCGCCGGGTGTATGGCGATCACGGCCGGACGGCCCTCGGTCAGGGTGCCGGTCTTGTCGATGACGATGGTGTCGATCTTCTCGAAACGCTCCAGCGCCTCGGCGTTCTTGATCAGCACCCCGGCCTGGGCGCCGCGGCCCACGCCGACCATGATCGACAGCGGCGTGGCGAGGCCCAGCGCGCAGGGGCAGGCGATGATCAGCACCGATACCGCCGCGACCAGGGCGAAGGCGAAGCGCGGCTCCGGTCCGACGCTCGCCCAGACCGCAAACGCGATCGCCGCCACCAGGATCACCGCGGGCACGAACCAGCCGGAGACCAGGTCGGCCATGCGCTGGATGGGGGCCCGGCTCCGCTGGGCCTGGGCGACCATCTGCACGATCTGGGAGAGCAGGGTGTCGGCGCCGACCTTCTCGGCCCGCATGACGAAGGAGCCGGTCTTGTTGATGGCGCCCCCGATCACCTTGTCGCCGGGCTCCTTGGTCACCGGCATGGACTCGCCTGTGACCATGGACTCGTCGATCGCCACCCGGCCCTCGACGAGTTCGCCGTCGACCGGGACCTTCTCGCCGGGGCGGACGCGCAGGTTGTCGCCCACCAGGATCTGGTCGAGCCCGACCTCCTCGTCGGTCCGGTCGGCGCGGACCCGACGCGCGGTCTTGGGCGCAAGGTCCAGCAGGGCCCTGATGGCCCCGGACGTCTGCTCACGCGCGCGCAGTTCCAGGACCTGGCCCAGCAGCACCAGCACAGTGATGACGGCCGCGGCCTCGAAATAGATCGGCACGCTGCCGTCGGCGCGGCGGAAGGCGGGCGGGAACAGATGGGGCGCGACGGTCGCCACGACGCTGTAGATCCAGGCCACGCCGACGCCCATGGCGATCAGGGTGAACATGTTCAGATGGCGGGTGACCAGCGACCTGGCGCCGCGTTCGAAGAAGGGCCAGCCGGACCAGAGCACGACCGGGGTGGCGAGCGCGAACTGGATCCAGGCCGAGGTCTGGCCGCTCATGCTCATCATCAGCCCGGTGAGGTGGCCGCCCATCTCCAGGGCCAACACCGGAACGGACAGCGCCAGCCCGATCCAGAACCGGCGCGTGAAGTCCGTGAGCTCCGGGTTCGGGGCGCTGGCGGCGGTGACCAGTTCGGGTTCGAGCGCCATGCCGCAGATCGGGCAGGAGCCCGGCCCGACCTGGCGGATCTCCGGGTGCATGGGGCAGGTGTAGACGGTCCCGGCCGGCGCTACGGGCGCCTCGGTCTTGCCGCCGTCGAGATAGCGGGCCGGCTCGGCGACGAACTTGGTCCGGCAGCCGGCCGAGCAGAAGAAGAAGGGCTTGCCGTCGAACTCGGCGCGGTGCGCGGTCGTCTCCGGATCCACGGTCATGCCGCAGACCGGGTCGAGGACCTTGCCGGCGGGAGGGGGCTCGCCATGGCCCGCGTGAGAAGCGTGGGCGTGGTGGTGATCGGGGTGGGAAGGGGCGTTCGACATGGCCGGAGAACTCCACAGCGTGTGGTAATCTGATATACCCCTCGCGGTATATTTTCCAATACCCCGAGGGGGTATGCTCGCGCGGGCAAGGGAGGACGCTCTTGGACCATAACGACAAGCCGAAGCTGCTCAACCGCCTCAGCCGCATCGAAGGGCAGGTGCGGGGCATCGCCCGCATGGTCGACGAGGACCGCTACTGCATCGACGTCCTCACCCAGCTGCAGGCCGTACGCGCGGCGCTTCGGCGGGTGGAAACCGAAATCCTCAAGGACCACCTGGATCACTGTGTGACCGGCGCGCTGGTGGATGGGAACGAGGCGGAGCGGCGGGCCAAGGCCGCCGAACTCATGGCTGTGCTGGATCGGGCCCTGACCTAGCCGCGGAAAGACGTCGGGCCGGACCTTGCCGTGTCGTGCGTAATGTCCGCGGGCGCGCGGGTCATTGCTGGTGCGACCTTCTCCATCTGGAGATCCGGATATTCGCTCCTCTATTCTCATCGCCCTGGCCGCTGCGCCGGCTCGGAGCTTATGAGTCCCCGACCTGGTCCGGCGGACCCAACCGGTCGAGAGCGCCGATGCCGAGGCTGGAGTCGGTCCTGGCGATCGACACGGCCGGCGCGGCGATCCGGCCGGAGAGGGCCCGGATGGCGTCGATGGTCTCGGGAATGACGATGGCCTGGTTGTCGACCATGTAGGCGTAGAAGAGCTCGTCGCCCTGGACGCGGAGCATGTCGGTCCAGAGCGCCACTTCATAGAGATTGTCATGCGGGCGGCCGAGGTCGGCCATCAGTTCCTTGACGCTGTTGAGCGCCGTCAAGCCGTCATCCATCCGGATCGCCGCGATGCGCGAGGAGGCGAGGAAGGCCGCGACCACCTCCGCCTTGTCCGCCGCACGGGTCATCTGCACCGACCAGTAATGCAGATGAGCGATCGTCTCGGGGACCTTGACCGCCATGGTCACGACATCCAGGTCGGGATCGACGCTCTGCGCATCGGGGCCCTGGTGGCTCGGAATCTGGGGCTCGGGCGCCAGCGTGTTCATGATGCCGCCCCGGTCGCTCTCCCAGGGATCGGTGGCCCGCCGCAGCAGCGTCCCCCGCGCCCGGCGCAGCAATCCCGCCTGTTTGAGCGCGGTGAGAGTGCGCACGATCGACGTGGTGTTGCACGAGACAACCCTGGTCGCCGGCCGTCCGAGCGCGCCTGCGTAGCTCGACTCGGCCACGAAGGAGTGACCGGCGACTTCGTGCTTCTCGCCGCCCTGGACGATGAAGGGCTTGTCCTTGCGCCGGTAGACCTCCGCGTTGGCGGCGCCGATCCCCTTGGGCGTGCAGTCCACCATGACATCGACCGACGCGATCAGGTCGTCCAGATCGCCCGCCACAGGGAGACCGGCCCGTTGCATCGCCAGGGCGGCCCCGGGGGCGGCGCCGTAGAGGGAGAAACCCATCCGGGCCGCAAGACGCAGGCGCCAGTCGGCGCTGACGTCGGCGACGCCCACGAGGATCATGTCGTCCTGCTGTCTGACGGCGGCGGCCACGCGCTTGCCGATCACGCCGTATCCATTGACCCCGACGCGGATAATATCCGAGTGAACCATGATCGCTGTCCTCGTCCGTTGGGCATGGGCTCTGGCCAGCCCATCGGCGCAGGAGGACGGCGACCCCTCGCTGCGCGCGTGTGTTCTCCTTAAGAAGACGCAGCCCCCGCCGCGGGATTACAGGCGAGGCGGCGACCTTATCGCACGCCGCCGGACCGCTTGCGTATCCCGGAGCGGCGGAGGACCCCTCGTCTGCATAGGCGAACGACAGGCCTGCGGCGCCGGGCGGACCATGCCGCAGGGGGCGACGCTACGCCTGCGTTACGGCTGACCGCGACGGCGGCTGGACGTCCATGCCGGCGCCCAGCCGCAGACGCTTGAGCATCAGGGCGTTGACCGCCACCAGCACCGAACTGCCGGACATCGACAGGGCGGCGATCTCGGGGCTGAGGGTGAAGGGATAGAGGACTCCCGCGGCCAGGGGAAAGGCGATGAGATTGTAGCCGACCGCCCACCACAGGTTCTGATGCATCTTGCGCAGGGTGGCGCGCGACAGCTCGATGGCCTTGACCACGTCGGCGGGGTCGCTGCGCATCAGCACCACGTCGGCGCTCTCTATGGCGACGTCGGTGCCGGCGCCGATGGCGAAGCCGACGTCGGCCTGGGTCAGGGCCGGGGCGTCGTTGACCCCGTCGCCAACCATGCCGACCCTGTGGCCCGCGGCCTGGAGTTCCTTCACCTTGAGCGCCTTGTCGCCGGGCAGGACCTCCGCCAGCACGATGTCGATCCCCAGTTCACCGGCGATACGCCGTGCGGTGCCGAGGTTGTCGCCGGTCATCATGGCCACCTTGACGCCCAGGGCCTGCAGTCGCCGGATGGTCGCCGCCGCGGTGGGGCGGACGGCGTCGGCCACGGCGATCAGACCGATGACCCGCCCGTCGCGGGCGATATGGACTACGGTGCGGCCGGCGCCCTGCAGCCGTTCGGATTCCGTCGCCAGCTCCCCGAGCTCGACGCCGTTGTCGGCCATGAGCATGCGGTTGCCGGAGAGGACGGTCCGCCCGGCCACGGTCGCCCGAAGTCCCTTGCCCCCGAAGGATTCGAAGCCGGCAGCGGCCAGTTCGGGGAGGTCCTTCGTCCGCTCCAGCACGGCCTTGGCGATGTGGTGTTCGGATCCTCGCTCCAGGGCCGCGGCCGTGGTCAGCAGGTCGGTCTCGTCCACTCCGGCGGCGGGGGTGACCTGGACCACTTTCGGCGCGCCCAGGGTCAGGGTGCCGGTCTTGTCGAAGACGATGACGTCCAGCTTGACGGCATGCTCGAGAGCGGCGGCGTTCTTGATCAGCACGCCGTGGCGCGCCCCCAGCCCCGTGCCCACCATGATCGCCATGGGCGTGGCCAGGCCAAGAGCGTCGGGGCAGGCGATGACGAAGACGGTGATGGTCAGGGTCAGGGCGAACAGCAGGGTCTGGCCCAGGGCCCAGAACCAGACGCCGAAGGTGAGCAGGCCGATGACGACAGCGGCCAGCACAAGCCACTGGGAGGCGCGGTCCGCGAGCAACTGGGCCGGGGCCTTGGAGTTCTGCGCCTCCTGCACCAGCTTGACAATCTGCGCCAGGGCGGTGTCGGCGCCTACCCGCGTCGCCCGATAACGGAAGGCGCCGGTCTTGTTGATCGCGCCGCCGGTCACGGAATCCCCGGCGCCCTTGGTCACGGGCAGGGATTCTCCGGTCAGCATGGATTCGTCGACCTCGGAGCCGCCGTCCTCGATCACGCCGTCCACGGGGATGCGGCCGCCCGGCCGGACGACCACCCGGTCGCCCACCAGCACGGCGGAGGTCGCGACCTCGACCTCGACGCCGTCGCGCAGCACCCGGGCGGTGGGCGGCGCCAGGTCCATCAGCCTGCGGATGGCGTCCGAGGCGCCGGCCCGCGCCCGCATCTCCAGCCAGTGGCCCATCAGGATGAAGACCAGCAGCAGGGCCGAGGCTTCGTAGAAGTCGGGCGCGTCGTAGAAGAAGGTGGCGCCGACGCTGAACAGGTAGCCGGTGCCGACGCTGAGCAGGACCAGCACCGCCATGTTGAGCACACCGCGTCGCAGGGCCCGGACGGCGGCGATGTAGAAGGGCCAGCCCGGATAGAGGATGGCGGCGCTGGCCAGGACGAACAGCAGGGGCTTCAGCGGCAGGCCGAACGGCGGCTCCACTCGCATGAAGTCCATGCCCATCGGGGCGAGCAGGAAGATCGGGAGGGTGAAGGCGACGGCGAAGAGGAAGCGGTTGCGCATGTCCCGGGCCATGGCCTGCATGTCCATGCCGGGGCCGTGCCCCATCTCGGCCATGTCGTCGGCGCCGGCTTGGGCAGGATGAGCAGAGGGCGCGTGGCCCTCATGGGCGGCCGCCGGAGCTGCGGGATGCTGGAGGTGCGACCGGGCGTCCACGACCTCCTCATGCGGGACGCAGATGTGACGCGGCACGACCTCGCCGCGGCAGTGGAAGCCGCAATCCCGCACCGCCTGTTCCAGTTCGACCTGGCTGACCAGGGCTTCGTCATATCGGATCGTCGCGGTCGCCGAGCCGAAGTTGGCGGCGGCTTCCAGCACGCCCTTCAGGCCCCGCAGGTGCTTCTCGATCACCAGTGAATCCAGCGGCGTGCTGAAACCGGAAACATCGACGGTAGTAGTATGCATGAAGGAAATTCCAGTCGAAAGCAGTTCAGTCTTGAGGTCGGTGGGATTCCGCGCCCTACAGGGGGCGTAGGCGGGGAACGAACGCGGGCGTAGCCTGCCGGTAAGCGCTCCAGGCCGGGCCGAAGCGGGCGGCGGTCTCTCGCTCCACCGCCATGGCGAGGCGCCAGTACAGGATGACCAGCGCCGGGAACATCGCCAGGGTGAGCAGCGTCGGCCATTGAAGCAAAAAGCCGATCATGATCAGCACGAAACCGGCATACTGCGGCTGGCGGATTGACCGGTAGGGACCGGTCGTCGCCAGCCGGCCTTCTCGTTGCGCGCTATAGAGCACCGGCCATGCCGCGGAGAGGAGCCAGAACCCGCCGCCAACGAGAACCAAGCTGAGAATATGGAAGGGCCCGAAGTGCGGGTGCGCTCGCCAGCCGAACATCATCTCAAGCAGGTGTCCGGCGTCATGGGACCACCAGTCCACGCCGGGAAAGCGGCTCTGTAACCAACCGGCCAACAGAAAGATCGTCAGCGGGAAACCGTACATCTCGGTGAAGAAGGCGATCAGGAAGGCGCTGAAGGCGCCGAAGGCGCGCCAGTCCCTCGCCGTCTTCGGCTTGAAGAAGGTGAAGGCGAAAAAGATGAACAGGATGGAGTTGAGGGCCACCAGCGACCAGAGCCCGTACGTTTGCGGTTCCGCCATGATCAGGCCTCCGGAGCTGGGGGACGGGCGCGGTCGCCCGGGTGGTCGGGGCCGTGCCCCCCGCCATGGCCGCCATGCATGGTCATGTGCAGCAGGGGACAGAGCAGCAACAGCAGGAACGGCGCCCAGCCGAGCAGGTGAACCCGGTGCTCGCCGATCAGCAGATAGGCCAGCCCCGCCGCGAAGGCGCCCAGGGTCAGAAGCCTGAAGACCCGGCCGGCGGCCGGGGATTTGGAGGTCATGCGAGGCGCCTTCCGTGCTGAACACCATCCCGTCGTCTGACGCCCCACCCGGCCAAACATTACGGACGCGTGGCGTCGACGATCGTAAGAGCCGCCCGTCGTCAGCGTCAGACGTGGACAGCTGGGTCGCGGTCAGGTGGGGAGTGCAGTCGGGCATGCCGTTCATTCTTGCTCTCAACAGCGGGTCCTCGACCTGCAAGTTCGGCGTTTTCGATCAGGGGCCGGGCGGACTGGCGCCCTGTCTGCGCGGCCGGATCGAAATGCACGGCGAGGCGCCCCGACTGCTGAGTTATGACCCGGCCGGGGCGGTTCTTTCAGACGAGCCCTGGCCTCGGACTTCGGCGCCGGACCTCCTCGGGTGGCTTGAGATGCGCCTGCCCGGACCGATCGCCGCCGTGGGCCATCGGGTGGTTCATGGCGGGCCGCGTTTCTGCGCGGCGACGCTTGTCACGGAGGCGGTCCTCGCGGCCGTGGCGGCGCTCGCGCCGCTCGCCCCCCTGCACCAGTCCCAGTCGCTGGCGGGGGCGTCCGCCCTTCGCGCCGCGCGGCCGGGGCTGCCGCAGGTCCTGTGCTTCGACACCGCCTTCCACGCGGGCCATGATCCCGTGGTTGACCGTTTCGCTCTGCCGAGGGTCTGGGAGGCGCGGGGTCTTCGCCGCTACGGGTTTCACGGCCTGTCCTATGAGTATCTCGCCGGACGTCTGGCGGCGCTCGACCCTCCCACGGCCGCCGGCCGTGTGGTCGCGGCCCACCTCGGCGGGGGAGCCAGTCTGTGCGCCCTCCGCGACGGGCGCAGCATTGACACCACCATGGGCGCCACGCCGCTCGACGGTCTGGTCATGGCCACGCGCTGCGGCAGTCTGGACGCGGGCGCGGTGCTCTATCTGTTGCGCGAGGGGGGACTGGACGCCGACGGCCTGACCGATCTGCTCTATCGCCAGTCGGGACTGCTCGGCGTCTCTGGCCTCAGCGGCGACATGCGCGACCTGCTCGAGAGCCGCGAACCGGCGGCGCGCGAGGCTCTGGATCTTTACGTCCATCGCGCCGCGCGCGAGATGGCGGCGCTGGCGGCCAGCCTCGGAGGGCTGGACGGCCTGGTCTTCACGGCGGGTGTCGGCGAGAACGCGCCGCGGATCCGAGCCGAGATCTGCGCGCGCCTCGGCTGGCTCGGGGTCAGGCTCGACGCCGCCGCGAACGAGCGCGGCGCCGGCCGTCTGAATGCGGCCGACAGCGCCGTGGCGGTCTGGATGATACCGACAGACGAGGAGGTTGTGATCGCGCGCCAGACGGCGGCGCTGCTTGATCTGGCGGAATGAAGCGCCGGGGGCAGGGGGCGCGGACGGCGTTCACCGGCCGCTGCGACGGGGACCGGTGGGCTCTTGTAAGGAGGCCGGCGATGACCCGACCAGGGCCGCGGGAGGCGGCCGGCGGCGCCTGCGTCGCCGGGGACTGCGACCCGGAAGCGCTGCGTCCACCGAAACCCCGGGAGAATCCCGTGACGTCGCTAGGTGATCCATCGCAGGCGCCGGAAGACGGTGCAGCGCGGGTCTGGAACGAGCTTCCGTAGCGACCGGGATCGGCGTCTTGCTCAGCCTCGGTTTGCGCCGGATCCCTGACCAGCGCCGCTGCACCGGTCAGGGCGTACTTCGCCTGGTGAACTGAACCAAGGATGCCGACGTTCGTTCAGATCAGGGTCAAGCACGGCCGCAGCCGTCATGTCGCGGACATCCCGTTGGCAGATGGCTTGATCCAGAGGATTCACGTCCATGACCAACTTCGCCCAACGGCCCGTCAGGCGGACGGCCATCGCCCTGTCAACACTTTCCCTGCTCGCCGCCGCCGGGTGCGCCAGCGCGCCTGCCTCAGGTACGGCGCCCCCGGATCGACCTATGGGCGGCATGCAGGCGCCGCATGCGGCCCAGGGCTCCGGCATGATGGGCGGCATGCAGATGCCGCCGGGAATGAACATGGCTCGGACACCCTTTTCTGAGGCCGAGATGAGCATGCACCGCGCCATGATGATGGCGACCGATGTGAACACCCAGCGGACCTGGGCGAGGAAGATGATCGCCCACCATAGAGGGGCTGTCGCTATGGCGCAGGCTCTGCTTGGAAGTGATGCGACAGACGTTGAGGTCCGTCGCATGGCTCAGGCGGTCATCGACGCGCAGACGAGAGAAATCGCAGAGCTCGAATCCTGGCTTGAGCGTCATCCCGGCTGATTGTAACGAGGGCGGCACGGCGGGGCCTGATCATGCTCTGTCCGTCGCCGTCCGTGCTCCCTGCCAGGCTGGAGGATTTGGGTTGGAACTTGAGCAGAGGCAGCTGATCCTCTCCATTCTCGGCCGCGCCGACACCCTGACCGTGGCGACGGTGCGTGAAGACGGTTGGCCGCATGCAACGGTTGTGAGTTTCGTCAACGATGAGCTCGACATCTATTTCGGGACGGCGCCCCACTCGCAGAAGATTGGAAACATCGCCCGTGACTCCCGGGTGTCCGCGACCGTCACGCCCGATCACGAGACTTCTAAAGACATCCAGGCGATCTCGCTCGCGGCAAGGGCGGAGCGTGTTACGGACCCCGGGGAGCTGTTGAGAGTGGCTGATCTGGTCTTAAGGAAATTTCCGAGACCAGGGCGTCCTGCGCCGGCGGCGGTGCTGGAGGGGGTGGTGGTGGTTCGCCTGCGCCCGACCATCGTCTCGGTCCTGGACTACAGCAGAACCTTCGGTCAGACGGAACTGATCGACCTGCGTGACGATCAGGCGCCACGCAGTCGCCAGGACAACCCGCCTTCATCCTCATAGGCATGGGATCATACTGTCGTCCGTCGCCCAGAGATGGGATCTGCCGTGGCCCGGATCGAGTGGCCCGGGCTGGCGCGGTGGCTCCGTCGCGTCTTCAGGGCGATTGGGCCCCTATGAGCACGACTGGCCTGATGCCGATCCATGGCGCGATCAGAACGCTTCGGGCCACACGGCCGGGAGCGTTCTGATCGGCGCCGTCACGGGGCTGGTGTCGTTCGGCGTGACGGCCGCCACACCAACCTCCGTGAGGCCTATTGACCGGGATTTCTGATCCCGCGCCCGCCGGGCCTAGACGACAAAAACCGGTGCAAAGCCCCCGCCCGGAGTTCGGAAGTTTGTCGTCTGGCCCTGATAGACTCGGGCGGCCGCCAGTAGCGGGTCGCCGTCGTAGACATAGAGACGGACATCGAGCTTCAGCGAACGGATCTCGCCGTCGACCCTGATCCGACGTTCGCTGGGCTTCGCGAATTCCTGGGCGATATAGCCGCCGAGCTGAATTTCCGCCCATACGCGCCGGGTGATCTTGTCGCCGCGGTAGACGGCCTTGCCACCATGGCCGCCGGCCGGCTTGAAGAAATATCGGTTGCGCGTCGTCCACAGCCTCTCTGCGTTCTCGGCAGTCACCAGGGTGGTTTTCGGGATCGCCGAAAGACCTCTCTGATGATCCGGAGCAAGTCCCCAACCGGCGACCATGTCCGGGTCTGACAGCAGGCTCAGGTTCCGCTTGTCGGCGAACAGAGCGTGGTTGCGCGGACTGGGCGTCAGAACGACGGCTCCGTTCTGATAGGCGTCACGCAGGGCTTCGTGCCCGTCAGCACCGAGGGAGAAGTCGACGAGGCGATTGTAGACGAGATCCACAATCTCGCCTTCATGCTCCAGTCGCCCCTGGGAGAAATGGAGTTCGGAGGGATCGGCGACCCACGCCGTAACGCCGCGCTGTTCGAAAAACCGCTGCGCCAACAGGAACTCCGGGAACAGATACTGATCCTTCGGGCGGTCATCGACGATGGCGATTGTCCGCGGTTGACCCGAGCGACCCTGCAACGCCCATTCGTTCAGGAACATCCGCCAGACGAGGGCTTCGAAGTCTCCCATCACCCGCGCGCGCATGGCGTCCTGGGCCTCGCGACAGCATTCGCCCTGGGCGTGAGCAAGAAACGCATTCAGGAATGCTCCTCCGGCGTTGGTATTCACCTCGATGAGTTTTGGACCGCCGTCGCCCAGATGAAAATCATAGCCCATGAAGACCCCGCGCGGGCCGAAGTCCCGGCGAGCGATGGCCGGGCCCCAACCCAGTACCGCCTCCTGATAGGCCGGGGTCCTGGCCGCAGCCTCGATGGCGGCCACGACGACCAGCATGGCCTCGATGTCCTGGGCGGACAGGAACACAGGCCCGCCGGAGAACAGGTTCGGTCGATCCGCAAGCAGCGCCGAGACAAGGTCCGGCTCCCCGGCCTGCTGACGGATCGCCGAGCTCAGACGGGTCCGGTCCAGCGTGATGCAGAAACAATCCCTGTTAAGCACCGCGTCGAAGGAGCCGTCACGGGTATCGTCGGTTGTCGCCATGGTGTTCCTTTGATCGGGCCGGGATCGAGGGTGTCAGGTCCCAGCGGCCGCGTACCGGATTGTGCGACGGCTTCGTCTTGCGAAGCAATCCGCGTGCGTTCGACTTCTGGAGCGCCGGTGCGCGACGGCGGGATCGTTTCGGCCCCGCGCCGTCCCGGGTTCGATACGTCGCTGCGGGCGAAGGCCCGCCGGACGACCGAAGATTCCGGCGATAAATCCCGCCTTCTCGGCGCCCGGCCGTGGAGAAGGGCGCCGGCGCGGCGTCCGTTGAGCCTGCATGAGGCGATAGCCCGGTCATGGATGATGACCAGGCCCTTTCGGCTCCGGACTGCGCCGCAGTGGAGCCGGCGGCAGGCGATGAGGCGGATCACGCTGTCGGGGTCGGCGCGGCCGGTGGAACGGTCCAGTTCGGCGGGGTCGGAATCAGAATGGCGCTCCTCGATCCAGGCGGCCGGGTGGGCGGTGAGGCCACGCACAGGCTGTCGCGTCGTCGACTTGGAGCACCTTCTCCGCGAAGGCTTTCCCGGTGACTTCTGCTGTCGTCAATGTCAGCGCCCGCAAAGCGGCTTGCGCCGGTCAAATGTCTCCCAGACCAGGGTCGTGCCGCTCGTGATCATGGCGCAATTGATCTCTTCGCCCGACGGCGACCAGCAGATGGCGGTGATGCGGTCGTAGCTTCGGCCGGTCTGCTCGCAGCGAAGGGTCTTGCCCGCGACAAGCCGGTTCAGTTCCGCTGTAGCGGAAGCGGCGCTGGCGGTCGGGCAAGGATGGCCCGGCGAACAGGTTTCGTCGGCCTCCCGCGCCGCCACGGCGTGGAGTCTGATCTTTGTACCGTCCTTGCAGCGCAGGGTGTCGCCGTCGTTCACATAGGCCACATTGCATCGGAAACCCGTCTCCGACGGCGACGATGGAAGCGCGTCTGCATCGGCCGTGGCGGGCGGCGACGCGTGACCAACGGCGTCCGCCGCAGGCCAGTTCAGGGCGGCGATGAAGGCGACAGCCATGAGGGTCGCCGTCATGGAGAGGAAGCGACTGTTGCGCCGGTATGGCTTGCGAGAGCCGGTTGAACGGGATGGTTTCGAGCTCATCGAGACAGGCTAGGGCCAATGGGTGAACGGGCCGTGAGCCGGGTATCCCGGTGAAGGAAAAGGAAGGGCGGCTGGGAGCGCTCCGATCGGGAGCGCCAAACAGGAGGACGCCATGTCGTCCCGACCCGCGTCGAACATCCGTGAATTCGCCCCTGCGCCAGCCTCGACCGTGGAGGACGGCGACCTTGACCTTCTGGCGGCGATCCTTTCGCGAACCCAGTCTCCAGCCGCCAGCCGGGCCGCCGCCGCCGATCTGATCGCGGACTTCGGAGGGCTGGCCGACGTCGCCGCGGCTGATGAAGCCGCCCTGCTTCGTGCCGGCCTCGCGACGGCCGCGGTCGCCGATCTCCTACGGATCCGGGCGCTGGCGGTGGCCATGGCGAGGGCGGAGGCCTGCCATCGACCGGTCCTGTCGTCATGGACCGCCCTGACGACCTATCTCCGCGCAGATATGGCCCATGCGCCTCGCGAGCAGTTTCGCGTCCTCTACCTCGACCGCCGCAACATCCTGATGAAGGACGAAGGGCGCGCTGACGGGACGGTAGACCATGCCCCCGTCTATGCGGCTGCGGGCGGCCGGACCGAGACCGACCTGTTCGGGGAGCGGCCGCCGGTCCTGCTCGATCCCGACCGGCTGACGCAGGCCTGGATGAAACGGACGGGAGAGGTCGCAGCCCTTCTGGAGAGCGAAGGCCTGACGGTCCATCTCAGCGCGGGTCCGTCCCCGGACCTGGCCGAAGATCTGGAGCGACTTGGCTACGCCTACGGCGGCGCGCTTTCGGAGGCTTCGGCAACCCTCTACCGCGAGGCCCGTGAGCGCGCCCAGGCGGCCGCCGACGTCCTGGAGGCGGAAGGGGTCGGGGACGATGTCGTCGCTAGGCTGGAGCCCCTGATCCGCGCACGCATCGCCCAGGACCAGGCGGGATCGGGCGAGCGTGTCGCGACCGTCGTGGTGCTGCGGCCGTCGCTTCGGATCGGGGTGGAGGTCGAATGCTACGGACCAGCCGAGGCGGAGCCCGACGACGACGCCGGCTTCGAGGCCGACGATGAGGCGGCGCCGGAGATCTGGAGGCGGTCGCAGCCCGCCTATGCGCCGCCACGCGCCGAAGCGCCGGAGCCGGAGACCGAAGGGGTGACCCACGCTCTCCATGCGGTGCGCACCGACGTCGCGACGCGGGGGCTGATCCGCGCCCTGGCCGACGCGCCCGATGTCGCCCTGACCGCCCTGACGGCGCGTCTCTTTAGCGTCCTGGCGGTCCGCCCCTCGATAGGCCGTTCTGAAACCGCCCTGACCGTGACCGCCTCTGTCTTCAGCCCGACCGGCGGCCGGGTGATCGAGGCCCTGGATGGGGCGGTGCGCGAGCGTCTGGACGATCGACGTCGCGCCTGGGAGGCGTCCGGCCAGGCCCTGGTCGCATGGGTGCACGGCCTGGCGGCCGATGACCGGCTCGGCCTGCTCGCCGAACTGACGGCCCTCAGTCTGGATCTGCGTGAAGAGAGGACGACCCTGGTCCGGGGATCGGCCCGGGCCGAGGCCGCCGAACTGGCCGCCCTGTGCGAGGCGGATGTCACGCGCGTGTGGACGCCGGACGCGCCCTTCCTTCAGTCGCACTCCAAAGACCAGTTGCTGGGCATGCTCGCGGCCATGGGCGCGTCGTCGGAGGAGGTCGGGCGGCTGAAGAAGACCGAACTGGTCGCCTGGACGGCCGATCAGGCGGCCGAACGGAACTGGGCTCCGGCCTGCCTGTCCTGGACGGCGCCGCCGGAAGACGACGCCGCGACCGAGGGCGCCGAACCGTCGGGTGAGGCGGACGGGCCGAAGGCCGAGCCTGGGTCGGAAGGGGGCGAGGCGACGGCCTGCGACGAGGCCTGCGACGGGGCCGACGTCGAGATCGGGGACGATACCGGGAACGAGACCGGGGGCGAGACGGGGAACGAACCCGGGCGCGATGACGATCCGGACCTCGGCGGCCTCGATGGAGTTGGAGTCTTCGTGGTGACGCCGGCCGGCGAAGCCGTCCTGCGGAACCAGGCCGTCTGACGGTCGAGGGCCGGTTCCGTCGCGCGGCGCGCGGCGGGATCGGTCCGGGGGAGGGCGAAGGAAGGGAGGATCAGGGGCGAGGCGGAACAGGGAGAACGGCTCCCTGGACGCTTCGGATCAACAGGAGACTGAAGATGCAGACCATGGTGTTCACCGGCCGGCTGGCGGCCGACCCCCAGATCAGTCCGGACTTCGCCAAGGCGGTGTTCCGGCTGCTCGAGAAGCGCGGCGTGGACCTTGCGGGCAAGGACCGTATCGTCGGCGTCAACTGCGTCAGCTGGTCGAAGGGGCTGAACGAGAAGGTCATCGCCCGGGGGCTCGCCCAGGGCTGCGAAGCCCTCGTCGTCGGCGCCTTCATCGACACCGCCTATACGGCCCGCGACGGCACGGAACGCGCCGCCAAGGAACTGGTGGTGAACCGGCTGACGGTCCTCGACTGGGCCGAGGATCGCCAGGCCGCCGTTCCCGAACAGGCGGCCGCCTGATCCCTCATCATTCATTTCAAGGAGACTGACCATGCAGACCCTGACGCTTGAAGGCTATCTCACCGCCGCTCCTTCCATCCTCGCGGCGAAGGATTCCGGCAGGAAGCGCGCGAGCTTTCGCGTGCTGGAGACGACGCGGTTTCGTCGTTCGGACGGCACGCCGGGCGAGCGCACGACCGGCTTCAACTGCATCTGCTTCAACGAGGCGACGACCGAGAACTATATTGCGCCCTTCGCCCGGAAAGGCAGCCGGGTGGTGATCCAGGGCCATGTCGAAAATGACAGCTGGACCGGCAAGGACGGCGTCGAACACTACGACCTCCGCCTGGTCGTGGACGACATCCGGTTGAAGAACCGTCGCGAAAGCGCCACCGACGGAGACCAGTCCGCCGACGGCGGCATTCAGAAGGCCGGGGCCGCTCACGATCTGAATGACGACATCCCGTTCTGATCCAGATCCGGCCCTTTCAGGCTGACGTCCTGGCCCGGCGCCTCTGCGCCGGGCCATTGTCGTGTCGGCCAGGGAGGACGAAGGAAGGGAGGACGGAGGAAGGGCGGTCTGGGGCGAGCCGATCGGGCTCGCTGACCACGGGTTTCGTCATGACCGCCTCCATCTGGACCGAAGACAGGATTGCTCGCCTGACCGACCTCTGGCGCCAGGGGTGGAGCGCCGCCCAGATCGCCCGCGACCTGGGGCGCGAGGTCTCCCGCTGCGCCGTTCTCGGCAAGCTCCACCGACTGGGCCTGGGGCGCGGGCCTCAGGTCGCGGCCTTGTCCATCGTCCGGTCGCGAGCGGGCGCCCATCGACCGAAGACGTCCTTGCGTTCGCCTCGCGTTGATGCGCGGCCTGACATGCCCGCGACCGCCACCGCCACCGTCCTCACTGTCGGACGGGGGGAGTGTCGATGGCCCTACGGCCATCCGGGCGAAGCCGGGTTCGGCCTGTGCGGCCGGACGGTCGCGCGCGGCGCCTTCTGCGCCGCGCACGCCGCCGTCGGCTATCAGCGTCGATCCTGTTCGGTCGACAGTCTGCTGAGGTCGGTCGCCATCGACTGATGGGTATCCCGAACGCGAGTGCAGGCGACGACGGCCGGCCGTCGTCGCGGTCGGGGGCGTGCGTTGTCCATCGTCCCCATCGGCGCGACGGCGCCGAAAGGCGTCCTCGTCCCAAGAGGGACGAGGACATGCCCCACACAACGCCCTCCGATCCTGTCACGTCACCCCGGCCGTCAACGGCTTCGCCGTTTCCCTCCACGGCCCGCGAGAGGCGGTCCGCTCCGGTGACCGCCGGGGGCCCCGACGTGGCCAGGAGCGGGGTCGTTGCGCATGGGGCGCTGCGACATTTCAGAACAGGAAATGATCCGATGCACAGCTCGAACCCCGCCTTCACCTCGCCCTTCGCCCAGAAGTCCGACTCCGCCTTCGACGACCTGACCGCCACGCTCGGCGATATGCGCCCGCATCCGACCGAGGAGGCCCTGGTTCAGCTCGGGCGCGCCCTCATGACTGAACTTCTGGACCTGATCTCCGACACGGCGCTGGAGGACTTCCAGACCCTCCTTGGAGAAGCCCTGATCGGCGCCTTCCATTCGGCGGCCGGACGGATCGAGCGCGATGCGGACCGGGCGCGCGATGCGATGCGCCGGCTGGATCGCGACTTCGACGGATCGGAGGCGGCCGACGTCGAACTTCAGGAAGCGACGGCCAGGGGCCGGGCCGGCGACGCGGCGACCAGGGCGGCCGAAATGATCCGGGACGCCGCGGCCGAGACCTGGACGGTCGCCACCGGCGAGGTCTGGACCGCCTGGCGCGGAAGCCGGCGCGGCACGCATCTGACCGCCGCCCAGCTGGAGGCGAAACAGGCGATCCGGGCGATCCGCAACCGGCGAGCGGAAGAGACCCATCCGGGCGGACCGGTGGTGGCCTTCAGGGGCGCGCCGACGGCTGACAGCCGCGACGATGCGGCGAGGATCTTCGACGCCCTGAACTGGGCCCTGGCGGAGTGGCCGGACATGGCGCTCGCGACCACGGGGGCGAAGGGCGCCGAGAAGCTGGCGATCCAGTGGTCGAAGCAAAAGGGGGTGAAGCTGATCCTCGCCCGGGCGGACTTCGACGCCCACGGCAAGGCGGCTCCCTTCAGGGCGAACGACGACCTGATCGCGCTCGAGCCGACCTGCTGCCTCACTCTGGCCCGCTCCCTGGACGAGGCGAGGGCGGCGGACGGGCGTCCGTTCGGGCCGGCGCTCAACCTCGGGCAGAAGGCGATGGAACAGGGCGTTCGGCATCTGGCGGTACGATCGCGACCACACTGAGAGACATCGACGTCATGGCGTTCGACCTGACCCGCTCGGCTTCGGCCGGGCGGGTTTCGTCATGCCGTCCGGAGGGCTGTGGCGGGCGGCGGCGGCCTCGTAGCGAAATGTGGCGGCGAGTTTGACGGGGTTTGATCGGATGTGGTCGGTGTTGAATGCAATGTCCGGAAATCTGGGAAATGGGGCTTAGGGCAAGATAAAAGGAGGAGATCGGCAGGTCCTGTTTCAGCTATATTCTCCATGACTTAGGCGGCGGATGGAGAGGCTCTGACGACTTGCGGCAAGTCGCGGAATCTCGTCGTCGCCGGAGGCAGTGGATGGAGGTGTCCGACTGGGGCGAGACCCAGAGGATCACGGCCATCGGCGGACGCTACGAGCCGAACGACGCCCAGGTCGGCCACGCCCTGGCCGGATGGATCCGCGACGTGCGCTCCAAGAGCATTGATCCCATCGTGCTTCGCCAGAACTGGCTGCGGGCCTACGACCTGCTGACGCCTAAGGCGGCGTCCTTCCTCAACGCCTGGGCCCAGACTCGCGACCCCTTCGCCGAGGTCGGGCGCGAGGCCGTCAACGTCGAGGTCCTCAACGTCGTGCGGCGATCGGGCCGGACTTTCGACCTGCAGTGGCGCGAGACCCGGTTCATCAACGGCCAGTCGGCCGGGAGCGAACGATGGCGGGCCCTGATCACCACCGGCGTCCAGGCCCCGCGCAATGAGGCGGAGCTGATGAAGAACCCTCTCGGATTGAAAATTGAGGACGTGTCATGGACCCCCGACGCTTCATGATCCCGCTCGGCGCGGGACTGCTCGCCGCCTGGTCGCCCCTGCCGGACCCGGTCGAACCTGTGGCGGAGACAGCGCGGCCCTATGTCGAGGCGGCGCCCGGGCCGACCGTGCGAAGAGGCCGACGCGCCATAGCCGACGCCAATGTCGAGGCGCGCGCGGCCTCGCGTTCCGACCGGTTCGAGGGCGGGATCCAGGTCTTCGCCTGGTCGCCCGGACGGGTCTACGAGGTCTGGACCTCGCCGCTGCGGGTCACCACCCTCACCCTGGCGGAAGGCGAGACCCTGGTCGCCAAGGCGGCCGGAGACACGGTCCGCTGGCAGGTGGGAGAGGCGAGTTCCGGCGATGGGGTTGGCCGGCGAACCCATGTCCTGCTGAAGCCGCTGCAGCGCGGGCTGGAGACCAATTTGATCCTGACGACCGACCGGCGCGTCTATCTGATCGCGCTGAAGAGCGGGGCGCCCGAGGCCTTCAATCCGGCGATCGCCTGGGACACGCCGCCGGCGGTCGTTGCGTCTGATCCGATCGAGCCTGCGCCCATGCCGGAAGTTGGACCGGTGAGACCCGAGGGGCCGCTGAACGCTCGCTACGCGATCGAGGGGCGAAGAATCGCCTGGACGCCGACGGCCGTGTTCGACGACGGACGCCGCACCTTCATCGCCTTCGGGCCGGGCCTGGAGGCCGGGGAGGCGCCGGCCCTGTTCGTCATCGCCCCGGACGGACAGGCCCAGTACGTGAATTACAGGCAGTCTGGCGGCCTCTTCATCGCGGACCGGCTGTTCGATCGCGCCGAACTGCGGATCGGGGAGCGCCGACCGCAGATCGTGCGAATTCGGCGTCTCGGGGAGGCGCGGCCATGAACGATGTCCAGCCTCCCGGAGTCGGCCAGTCCGCAGCCGCTCCCAAGAGCCCGGCGCTGGAACTCGACGGCCGCGCGCCGCGTCCGGCCGTGGTCCGGCTGCGGTCGTCGATGGTGAAGCTGGTCATCGGGAGCGCCGGCCTGGTGCTCGCCGGGGCCCTGACCTGGGCCTTCGTGGTGCAGCCGGAGCTGCGCGAGGCGTCCCGCGCCCGCGTGGCGGGAGGCCGCGACGACGATGTCCGGCGCGCTGTGCGACCGGCCGAGCAGGTGACGGACCAGCCGGCCACATATGACCGTCTGCCGCCTCCGAGAGGTGAAGCAGCCGCCGAGCCGGTGGCGACCCATGTCCGTGGGCGCGATCGGAGGGAACCCGTAGCGGGCGGCTACAACGCGCCGACGCAGGGCCGGGGCGCTGGGCCCGATGCGCGGGACCTGGCCGTCCGCTCGGGCCTGATGTTCGAAACGGCCGGTGCGGATCGTCCTGCGCCCGTCGCCGCGGCATTGCAGCCGGTCTCGACGCGCACCGGAGATTTAGGGCGGGCGCCCGGGAGCGACGTCTACAACCGGCACGGCCTGACGGCCCCTATCTCGCCCTTCGAACTGAAGGCCGGGACCCTCATGCCGGCGGTCTTGCTGACGGGGGTGGATACCTCGCGGCCGGGGCCGGTGATCGCCGCCATGACCCAGAACCTTTACGACACAGTGGCCGGCCGGCACCTGCTGGCGCCCCAGGGCTCCCGGCTCATCGGGCGGCATGAAGGCGATAGCGCCTATGGCGACCGGCGCGCCTTCATCGTGTGGGAGCGGCTGATCCTGCCCAATGGCAAGAGCCTGGTGCTGGAGGCCGAGCCGGGCGTGGACGCGCGCGGCGCCGTCGGGGTGCAGGGGCGGGTCGACCGGCGTCTCGGCGCCCTGGTGATCGGGACCCTGTTCGCCGGGGCCGTCACCACCCTGGGACAGATGGCGCGCGACGAGGGCGTTCGTGGCGGGGGCTCCTTCCTCGGGGATGCCGGCGACGCCGCGGCGATCGAAGGGGCGCGGGTCGGCGGCCGCCTGATCGACCGGGAACTGGAGGTGCGGCCCGTGGTGCGCGTGCAGGCGGGCGAGCGCGTCCAGGTGATGATCACCCGCGACCTGATCCTGGAGCCTTACAGATGATCCGGACCTTCACGCCCCGCGGCTGGGCGGCTGTCCTGGTTGCGGTGACGGCCGTCCCGGGCCTCCCGGCGGCCGCCAGAGCGCTGCCGACACTCGTCCTTATCAATGAGACCCGGAGCCTTCCGCGAGGGCTCTACGTCCGGCGTCCCGGCGAAAACGTCCAGCGAGGCGCGACGGCGGCCTCCGTTCAGCCTGACAGCGCACGGGCCTACCTGGCGAGCTTGGGCGCTCCGCCCGACATGCTCCTGCTCAAACGGGTGGCGGCCGTGGACGGCGACGTGGTCTGCCGGGAGGGCGAGCGGGTGTTCACCCCGGCAGGCGAGGCGAGGGTGCTTGGGCAGGACAGGCGCGGGGCTGTCCTGTCGGCATGGGCAGGGTGCCGTCGGCTTGAGGCGGATGAGGTCTTCCTGCTGGGGGAGGCTGCAGAGAGTTTCGACAGCCGCTATTTCGGCCCGGTGAATCGCCGCGAACTCAGGGGCGTCTTCACGGCGGTGGCGACATGGTGAGGCTGGGCGCACTGACCCTTTCATTCGCGCTGGCCGGGACCGCTGGCGTCGTACAGGCGCAAAGCGTGGACTGGCGTGCGGCGGGGGGCGACATGTTCGGCGCGCCGACCGTCGTGATCCTTGAGACGGTCGATGAGGAGATCGTCCGCATTCCCGATCTGGATCCGCCCTATCGCGAGGCGATCGCGGCGGCGGCGGCCCGCCATGGACTGGACGCCAAGCTGCTCCACGCTCTCGTTTTGACAGAAAGCGCCTATCGGCCGAACGCTGTCTCCCCGGCCGGAGCGGCGGGCCTGACGCAACTCATGCCGGGGACAGCGCGGGACCTCGGCGTCGAGGATCGCTTCGACCCGGTTGAGAACCTGCGCGGCGGCGCGGACTACCTGGCGCGCCAGCTCAGGCGTTTTCAGGACGTCAGGCTGGCTCTGGCTGCGTTTAACGCCGGGCCGGCCAGAGTAGCCTCCCTCGGGCGCGTCCCTCGCATAAGGGAGACCGAACAGTACGTTGAATCTGTTATTGAATGCTATCTCGCCTTGAGCGCCGGCCGGGTCGTCACGAACTCACGCCAGTGCCGGCGGGAGGGCGCGCCATGATCCCTGACGTTTCCGGCGATGACGCCATGGTTCCGCAGGGCGACGATGATCTGTTGACCCGTGCGGAGGCCTCGGCCTTCCTCGCGCTCCTGGGCGTCCGGCTCAAGCCCGCCACCCTCGCGCGCCTCTGGTCGACGGCGTCCAACGGTCCGCCCTGCCGCCATATCCGCTCCAGGCCCTACTACCCGCGCGGACTGTTGCGGGACTGGGCGAAGGCGCAGATCACCGAGGTGCGGACCGGCGCGCCCCCGGCGGCCAGGAGCCGGGGCCGTGCGTGAGATCGGCGCCATTGATCACACGACGTTGGACGGACTGCTCGCGGATCCGGCGACGAGCTTCGCCCTCAAGGCTGTGATCGAGGCATGGGCTGAAAGGGATGGTCTGGATGCGGAGCATGACGCCCGTCTTCTCCATGCCGCCCTCGCCAGGGACGTCGACCATCGCCTGGGCCTGGCGCCGTGAACTTCCGGGTGGATGGAGAATTCATCGATTCAGGCGGACCGGAGGACCGGTTGCTGCCCTGGAGGCGTGTCCAGGACATCGCGGGCATCAGTCGGTCCACGGCCTGGCGGATGCAGCGGAACGGAGAATTTCCGACGCCCGTGACGGTTTCGCCGGGTAGGGTGGGGTGGTGGGAGAGCGAGCTGACGGCCTGGAAGGGCGCGCGGGGGACGACGAGGGCGCTGGTCCCGCCTTCGAGACCTCGGCTGCCCGGCATGCCGCGCCGGGCGCCCGGTCGTTCAGCGCCGGCGGCGTCGAATGGAGTCTGTGATCGACAAGAGAAGTCGGAGGTCTCGAAGGAGGCTACGAGACCGCCTGAACGAAAACGGCGCGCCCGCCCGATCCACGTCGATCAGATCGACTTCGGCTTTTAGGCGATCAGGCTTTGCCTTAAGAAGATGACGTGGGGGCGACCGACCTCGCCTTCACGGACAGTTCGGACCGTCTCTCGCCGAGCGGGCCGAACTGTCATTCCGTGATGCGCGACACTGTCAGGCTTCGGGCGATCCCTCGCAACATCATCATCGAACGACGCCGTGAAGAACGGCTCCGGCGGCCCCTATCACAGGGAGCGGGCGACATCGGCCAAGACAGTCTGGCTGGCCTTCAATGGGAAACTGACAGCAGAGTTGGACGAGTGTGTCTTCCTGAACCTAGGCCGCCGATAAGTTCAGCGCGGTTTAACCATCGGTCGCCACGCTAGTGGAGTTCGCTGCCGTCCTCAGGATTCACATTTCGCAAGCGTCCTGACCTCTCCTGAACCAGAAGTTCGACCGTTTCACCCTTGGCCAGGCGCGTTCTGGCCGTTCTGATGGCGGCATCAAGGGCGTCGACGCTGAAATCGAAACGGCCGGCTTCAAGTCCGGGGCATAGGACCTGCCATATCCCGCCGCGTTGCACGACAATGATGCGAGTGAGGTCAGGTGCGGCCGACATAGGGGCTCCCAGGAGACGCGCTGAACCATAGGAGGACGGTGCGCCCTCGAGCAAGACGGTTCTGATTTCGGCTTCCAGACTTCGGTCCGACAGTAGCCGGCTCCCTCAGCAGAAGTGCGGGGTTTGGTTGCAGCGAGTCTGCTCCGCCCTGCGGAACTTCGACGAATGGTCCGCGTTCCGTGGATTCCTCCCCCAGGTCGGGAGGGCCACGGTCCGACCATCACGCTTTTGGCCCCCCCTGTTGGCGCGCTGGTCGGACCGTTTCTATTCACTGCACATGTCGTTAAATCCGTGGGCGATATTGGCCTTGCGGTAGCGTGGGGTCTCGGGGTTTCCGGGCGGCGGAGGTGATGGCGATGGCGAAGTATGCACCCCTGGTGCGGTATCTGCGACGGCAGCGGACACCGGAAGTGACGCTGACCTTTCGTGATATCGAGAGGATTGTCGGAGGCTTTCTGCCAAAAGCGTCCTCTGACCTGGATTGGTGGCGGGCGGAGGCTGCTGCGTCAGCGCCGCCGCAGAAGCGCGCCTTTGCCGAGGCGGGTTTCACCGCCCAGCCAGAAATCAGGTCCGAGCGGGTTCTATTCGTTCGCGCTGCTTCGACGTCCCTGCATGGATCCCAGGCCGCCGGATGATATTGCGCCGTAGAGAAGCGTTTCGCAGCGCCTGAGCTTCGAGCCGTGACTTCAGGGGGCGTCAGGACGCGCCTGCATCGCCCATTGTTCACTTGAACCGGTCCAGACGTTCGCCGATCAGCTTGATGTTGGTCCTGGTCACGCCGTGGGCCTCGGCCAGGTCGGGCCAGTCGCGCACTGCTGCGCGCGTCTGGTCGATGATTTCGTTCACCCGCGTCTTCTTGAGCGCGGCCGTTTCGCCGAGCCGCCGCAAGTGATCGACGGTGGGATTCCGGCCTTCGCCCATCACCATCGTCGTCTGCTCGGCTCCGGGACCGGAGGAGAAGGTCAGGTCATAGGCAGGCGATAGTCGCCATTCGCCTTGCGCGTTCATGAGGAAGGTGAAGTTCTTGGCGTGATCGTCACGATTGTGGGCGATGACGTTGAAGGCGGCGAGGCGAAACATCTTCTCGACTTCGCGCACGTCGCGGGTCAGTCGCGCGGTCAACGCCACGAGGCCTTCGTAATCCAGCGAAGGAATCCGGTGGTCGGCGTGAAGCAGGCCCGAGGCCGTGTGGGCGTGCAGGCGCTTGTCGCCATCGCGATCAAAGCGACGGGTGGCGAAGTAGGCGGCGCCCCTGCCGGTCGTGAGGAGACGCGTTTCCATCATCTCGATGCCTGCGGCGAACGCCATGCGAGCGTAGGCGAATTCGATCGCTCCGGCGTCCTTGCCGTCATGGCTGTTGGGAAACTTGACCAGCCAGTGATCATAGCCGTCTGGGAGCGATCGTGCGCCGTGCAACGCCTCCCCGGAGACCGTATTGAAACCGATCATCGCTTTCGGACGCGCGCCCGCCGATGAGCCGTTGAGGGCGATGAGTTCGGTCAGAACGTCATCCGCCTGACCCTCGAGCACCTCCTGGGCCTGATCGGCAATCCGGTCGAGTTCTAGCGTCTGGGGGGGCGCCGCCTCTTCAGGCGTGAGGTCAGGCTCGTAAGTCAGGGCGCCCATGCCATGGGCGCCCACGTGCGCCAGCCTGTCGAGCGGGCTGAACTGTTCCGGAAGAAGGCCCTGGACGCGCAAGGCGCGATCGAACAGGAGGCGGCCCCAGCCATCGGGCAGACTGTCATTGAAAACGCCCGGCAGGCCTTCGAACAGGGCGGGATCAGCCGTCTGAAGGCCTGGTCGCAACGGCAGGCTGAGCGGTGAAATTTCGACGGCGTTCGCGATGAAGTCGGCGTCGTACTCGAAATAGATTCTGCGATCGCGCGCGGCCAATCGGCCCACGCGGATTGGGCCTTCGCCGAAGTCCAGACCAACGGCCACTGCGGGTACGGGTGAAAGGTTCATGTGCGCCATCCGTTCTTCCGGCTGGAGCGAGGATCACCCTTCAGGACCTCGTCAATCGAGGCAAACGTCAACGCTTCTGGTTTGGCCGCCTCGATGGTCGCCTCAAGGCCGCCGACAATGGACAGCAGCTTCACAAGAGCTTCGGTGGAGCCCAAGCCAGTACGCTCGAATTTACGCAGCGTCCCCAGAGGCACGCCGGATCGTGCAGAAAGACCAGCCTGGGTGAAGCCCATCGCAACGCGGCGCTCACGGATATTTCCGCCGAGTTTCTCAAGGGCGCGAGCAGGGGTGATAAGTGATATCATCAGAGCGATAATAGGGCAAAGTGCCAAATAATGATACCATTCTATCACTAATAGTTCTGGTGACGGCGCTCGCTAGGCGCGCGCCTTATCCTGCAGTTTGATGACCCGTTGCGGAGATCGATGATGAGGTCCCCGGACCGACGCCGCCGGGCGGGCTTGTCGTTTGCTTCTCCGCGTAGGCTAGGCCGCAACCTTCTTCGCCGCCCGCCGGTTTACAGGTTTGGTGATCAGTTTCGCTCCATTTCCAGGTCCGATCTGATCCAGCGTCGAGCCCATAGGCTCCGCAGGGAGGCCCGTCCCCCTTCGAGGTGGCGGGTCCTCTTCGTTTTTGGGCTGCGGCGGTCCTTGTCGGCGTGGTGCTGTCGGCGGCCCAAGGCCAAATGCGCGATAACGTTTATTGTTGCGTATCACTCGCATTTGCATTTATGCGACGGGGATTCCTCCAGGAGCCCCCATGTTCTTTTCGCCGCGTCTTCCGTCGGTCCGCCGCAACGGCCTTGTCGCCATGTCCGTTTTGCTCGCCGGAACGGCGTTGGGATCAACCGCCGCCGCCCAGACGGCGCGACAGGCGCAGGGCGAGACGGCGAGCTCGGTTGAGGACGTGGTGGTCACGGCGGCCCGAACCATCCTGCCGGCCAGCGCCCTGCCGATGACGGTGGAGGTGATCGACCGAAAATCCCTGGCGGAACAGGTCGCCATCAGCGGCTCGGTGATTGATGCGGTTGCGACCCTGTCGCCGTCCTTTTCGCCGACGCGACAGAAGCTGACCGGTTCGGGCGAGAGCCTGCGCGGCCGCTCGCCGCTTTTCGCCATCAACGGCATTCCGCAGTCGACGCCGATCCGCGACGGTTCGCGTGACGGCTATACGATCGATCCCTTCTTCGTGGACCGGGTCGAGCTGATCTACGGCTCCAACGCCCTGCAGGGCATCGGCGCGACCGGCGGCGTGGTCAATCAGGTGACGGTCGGTGCCCCGACCGCGGACGGCCTCAGCGGCCGGATGCTGGCCCAGGTCTCCAGTTCGGGCGGGCCGGAAGGCGATGGGATCGGCGCCAAGCTAGGCGGTCTGGCCGCCTATCGTCACGGAGACTTCGACGGCGTGTTCGGCGTGGCTTACGACCAGCGCGGCGCCTTCTATGACGCGAACGGTCGCCGCGTCGGTGTCGATAACACCCAGGGCGAGGTGCAGGATTCCAAGGCCCTGTCCTTCTTCGGCCGCTTCGGTTGGGACCTGAACGATACGGTGCGCCTGGACCTGCTCGCCAATCGGTTCGAGCTGAAGGGCGACGGCGACTATGTGGTCGTGGCCGGCGATCGTCTCATCGGGCGTCCGGCCAGCAGCAAGCGCGGGCAGGTAGAAGGACAGCCTGCCGCGAACCGGGTTGAGACGGTGTCAGCCTCTCTGACCGACAGTGATCTGGCGGGCGGCGACTTTTCCGCCCAGGTCTTCTTCAACCGCACGCGCGACACCTTTGGAGGCGACCGCTCGGCCACCTTCCAGGACGCCAGCATTGCCCCCATCGGCACCCTGTTCGACCAGTCGTCGAACCGCTCGCGCAAGCTGGGCGCGCGCGCCAGTTACGAGCGGGCTGTGCCGGGCGTGCCGGGCCTGACCGCGACCCTGGGTCTGGACGCCATGAAGGACCGCACCGAGCAGTTGATGATCGCCACCAACCGCGCCTGGGTGCCGCCGACCGAGTTCCAGAGCGTGGCGCCCTTCGTCCAGGCCAATATGCGCCTGTTCGACGGCCGGGTGCGCCTGGCCGGCGGCGTGCGCCAGGAGAACGTCGAACTGTCGATCGACGACTTCACCACCCTGGCCTCCTACGGCTCGCGCCGGGTCACGGGGGGCAAGCCCAAGTTCGAGGCCACCCTGGTCAACGGCGGCGTGGTCTATGAACCGCTGGACGGCGTGCGCGCCTATGTCAGCTACGCCGAGGGCTACACCGTGCCCGACGTGGGCCGCATCCTGCGTTCGATCAACGTCGACGGGGTCACGGTCGAGGGCTTCCTCGACATCAGTCCGGTCGTCTCGGACAATCAGGAGATCGGGCTGGAGGTGAAGCGCGGTCCGTTCGAAGCCGGGGCGACCTACTTCTGGTCCTCGTCGGACCTGGGTCAGTTCCTCGTTCGCAACGCCGACGGCGTCTATGACGTCCAGCGCCAGGCCGTCGAGATCGAGGGGCTGGAGCTCAACCTGCGCGCCCGCACCCCGATCGAGGGGCTGACGGTTTCGACCGGCTACGCCCGCCTGCGCGGCCAGACCGACACCAACGACGACGGCCGGGTGGACCGGGACCTGGACGGCGCCAACATCTCGCCGGACCGCATCAACGCCGCCGCCGTCTACGCCAACGGCCCGCTGTCGGCGCGCCTGCAGGTCCAGGCCTATCTGGCGCGTGATTTCGAGGGCGGCGACGTGCGCAACAATTTCGAAGGCTACACCGTGGCGGACGCCTACCTGCGCTATGACTTCGCCTTCGGCGGGGTGTCGCTGGCGGTGCAGAACCTCTTCAACGAGGACTATGTGACCTATAGCTCCGACACCAGCAATCCGGCCGACAACCTGCGCTACTTCGCCGGTCGGGGCCGTTCCTTCACCCTCGGGTGGGACCGTCGCTTCTGATGCGTCTGGTTCGACTGGCGCATCGCTGGACCGGGGGGCTGATCGGCCTGCTGCTGTTCGTCCTGGGGCTGACCGGGACGGTCCTGGTGTTTAAGGACGACTGGCTGCGCCTGGTCGTACCCCACGCCGCAGAGGCGCGGGTTTCGGACCCAAGTGCTATTGGCGCGGCGCTGGATCAGGCGTTCGCGGCGCCGGACCGTCCGCGTTCGGTCATCCTGGCCTCTGATAGTCTGGGCGTCCTCCGACTGAACTATGAGGACAAGACGCGCGGCGCCTACGCCGCCCAGTCGGGCGCGGTCGTAGCGCGCTGGGAAAGCCTGTGGGCGCGGCCGGAGCTGTGGCTGTTCGACCTGCACCACTATCTGCTGATCGGCGACACGGGAAAAACCATCGCCGGGATCGCGGGCCTGGCGGGTCTGGGCTTTGTCGTCACCGGGGTGATCCTGTGGTGGCCCACGCGGCGCACCTTCGTCTTTGCGGTCATGCCGAGGGCGTGGAAGCGCCCAGGGATCGTCAAGCATCATCGCGACATGGGCGTGTGGAGCGCGCCGGTCCTGGCCGTCGTCCTGACGACCGGGGCGATCGTGGCCCTATCGCCCCTGTATGACGGATTGGCCCAGGCCTTGTCGCCGGGCGCCGACCTGAAGGCGGTCATGGCCCAGCCGGAACATGAAGGGGGGGTGTTGTCCGCCGATCTGGACTGGCCGGCTATGATGACGGCGGCCCAGGCCCGCTTCCCTGACGCCGAGGCGCGCATCGTCTCCCTGCCAACCAAACAGGGCGGTCTGATTGGCCTGCGGATGCGGCGGACGGCGGAATGGCTGCCCAACGGCCGGACCCAGGTCTGGTTCGATCCCGCCGATGGACGGATTGTCGGAACACGCGACGCCATGGGGCTGCCTCTTGGGCTGCGGGTCATTAACGCCCAGTACCCGATCCACGCCGCCAAGGTCGGGGGGCTGGCCTATCGACTTGTGGTCGCCGCCTCCGGGTTGGCGCTGACCCTGCTGGGATCGCTGGCGGTCTTCACCTTCTGGTCCAACCCGAGCGGACTGCCGAAACGGCGACGCCCAAGCCCAAGTGCGCGGCGTGTCTAAGAGGTTGGGGCGGGAAGAGGTTCGCCAGACTGACACGGGCAGAGGAGAGGATCCTACGGTGAGGGTCTATCTCGCTCGAAGCGACGGTCCGCCTCCAGGCGTTCAGCCAATGTCCGCTACTGGCGGATACTGTTGAAAAAGTCCGCGAGCCGGCCGTGATCGGCCTTTTCGGCTCGATCTGGAGCCGTCGCGGAAAACTAAGCGATTGATTTCATTGGGGCGGAATTTCGGGACCCGCCCGTGGTTTGCGCCGTTTCAGCGGTCGCCGGACTTTTTCAACGGTATCGGCGCTTTGCCGACCTAGGTGGCGGGCGACGGACAAAGATCGTCCGAGTGACGGGATGGGGCCCGCGCGGTCGTGGGTTCAGGGAAGCCCGAGAATGGGTGAAGCTCGTGCGAGAATGAGTCGGAGACGGATGATGGCGAAGCGGACCGGGCGACTAGCAGGTTTCGAAGTCTATCGCGGCAAGGGCCGGCGCGCGCGTCGCGTGGGCGTCGCCAAGGGGGGGATTCTGTTCAATCTCTATATGACCTGGCTTCGTCGAGGCGAAGGCGTGGGGGCGAAGCCATCTGGCATGATCAAGCGGAGAGCGGCGCGGCCTCAAGGTCTTTGAAACACCATGGCGCCACCTGAACAGCCGTGAAAAGGTGGGATTCAGGCATAGAGTTTTTGATGGGTGGTTTGATGGGTGAGGCCCCCGAGTGGGGAAAAGTTCAATGAAATCAAGGCCGGTGGCGGAGAGGGTGGGATTCGAACCCACGGTACGCTTCCACGTACGCCGCATTTCGAGTGCGGTACATTCGACCACTCTGCCACCTCTCCGCGGGGCCGATATTCGCTTGGTCGAGCGAGGGGCTTCTCTAGTCAAAGGCGGCGTGGGCTGCAAGCGTTTCCAGCGAAGAAATTCGATAAAATTTTCAGCGCTGTCCGGGCAGGGTCAGGCCGGGCGCAGGGCCGCCCAAGGGATCGGCGCCGACGAAGCGGAAAAGCTCGGCCGGACGACCGCCGGTATCGCTGGAAAAGACGCCTGTGGCCTGAACCAGACCGGCGCGTTCGACGCCGCGACGGAAGTTCTGCTTGTGCAGCGACAGGCCGGCGACGGCCTCGGCGGCCGCCTGCAGCGCTGACAGGGTGAAGGTGTCCGGCGTCAGGTCGAACAGGACCGGGCGGTACTTTAGCTTGGAGCGCAGGCGGCCCAGGGCGGTGGCGACGATGCGGCGGTGGTCGGAGGCCATCGGCAGATCAGGCAGAGCCGACGGCGGGGGACGGTCGTGGTCGCGGGCGGATTCGGCGACCAGGCCGGCCTCATAGAGCAACTCGTAGCGCTCCAGCACCCGTTCCTCGTTCCAACGGCGCTCGGGCGTCAGTGCGAACAGGGTCTCGGCGCGGCCCAGGCGGCGGGCGTCGCCGTCGGCCCAGGCGCGCAGGGCGGGCGTCAGCGCCTGCATCACGGCGGGCGGGCCGTCGCGCCAGTCCTCCCAGGGGAAGATGTCGAAGACGGGGGTCCAGGCGGCGTCCAGGCCGGGGGCCTCGGGCGCGTCTGCGGTCAGGGCCAGATAGCCGACCGAGACCTCGCGGGCGCGCTCAGGGCCGGGCGTGGCGCGCGGCGAGGCGCGGCCCGCGTCGCCGAAGGTATAGAGCTGTTCGACGAAGCCGAGGGGAAAGCCGGTCTGCGCGGTGACGAAGGCGCGCAGGGCCAGTTCGAAGGTGCGGTCGCGCGCCGGATCGAAGGGGCCGAAGGGCAGGGCCGGGGCGCCGTCGGCCGCATGGGTGGTCAGGACGACAGCCTGACCGGCACGCAGGGCGATGACCACGGCCGACAGACCGATTCGCACGCCCTGTTCGTGACCCTGAAGCGCCCCCGCCTGCGTCATGCAGTCCCTATTCCGTGTGCCAGGCGTCGGCGCCCGGCAGAATGCCGACAGCTTCGGCCAGAACGCGGTAGCGGTCCAGATAGCGTTGCTGCGCCACCGAGGCGGGCAGGGGGTCGATGATCAGGTCGTAGCCGGCGGGCGGGGCGCCAAAGATCTGCAGCGACTCGCGACGGTTGAAGCCGGCCAGTTGCGTCGCCTCATAGAAGGCGCAGGCGCGGTCGGCCTTCTTGATCAGGGTCTTGATGGTCTGCGGCGTCTTGGGCGGCAACTGGAAGCGAACGTGAATGGCGGCCTCCAGCCGCGCCTCAAAGTCCTTGTAGCCGGCGCCGAGGGCCGACTTGAACGGCGAGATCATGTCGCCGATGACGTATTCCGAAGCGTCGTGCAGCAGGGCGGCCAGGCGCCATTTCGGCTCCAGTCCCGGGCGGATGTGGGCGGCGATCTCCTCGACCACCAGCGAGTGCTGGGCGACCGAGAAGGCGTGCTCGCCGATCGTCTGGCCGTTCCAGCGGGCGACACGGGCCAGGCCGTGGGCGATGTCCTCGATCTCGATGTCGAACGGCGAGGGATCGAGCAGGTCGAGGCGGCGGCCCGACAGCATCCGCTGCCAGGCGCGCGGGGGCTTGGGGGCTCTGGGCTTGGGCTTGGGCGCCAGGTCTTCGTGTTCTTCGGCCAAGTTCGGGATCCTGCGCATGGGGCAGGTGAGGTGACGCATCCCGAACGCCCGATCAAGGCCAAGCGTTGCGATTCGTGGGGGTTAATCCCCGACGTTGAGGGTCACCAGGGCCTTGGCGGCCTCGAACACGCGGTTTTCGTTGCGATCCTTGCCGCGCAAGGTGGCGACGACGATGGGGCCGCCCGACGGGCCGCGCGCCTCATAGCCGACGACGCGCCAGCCGGTGGTCGAGGACTGGTCGGCGGTCATCATGAAGGTGGCGCGGACGGCTTCGCCCGGGGAACTGGTGCGGATGCGGGCGGCGCCGTCGCTGGCGTCGATTGTCACGGTGTCGGCGTCCGAGCTCGAGCCTGACCTGGAGCGGACGTTGACCTGGCTGTTCCGGTCGTCGGCGCGAATGGTGATGCCGCCGATCTTGATGTTGGCGCGGTCGCCGTCGGCGTCGATATGCATCCCGGGCAGGCGGACGGTGGCCTTGTCGCCCTGAGCGTCGATGCGCATGCCGGGCGCGCTGATGTGGGCCGAGTCCGCAGCGGCTTCAGCCTTGGCCGCCGCGCGTTCGGCGTCGGCGCCCGCGCGCTCGGCTTCTGCCTCTGCCCGGGCGGCGTCGGCTTCGGCCCTGGCAGCCTCGGCGCGCGCGCGGTCTTCGTCGGCGCGGGCTTCGGCCAGGGCTTCCGGCAGATCGGCCGACAGGCGGTCTTCGAACTTCTTCAGCGCGTCCTGGACCGATCCCCCGTTCAGCGAAACCAGATGCAGAGTGACCTCTGAGCCGCGCGGGCCGCTGTAGACGCAGGCGGTTCCGTCAGCCTGGGCCGAGCCCTTGCGGGTCAGCACGCCCTGGGTCTGCGGGCATTGCAGGGCGTCGACGACCTTGAGCACGCCGGCTTCCTTGCCGGACGTGGTCGAGGTGATGCGCACCGTGCCGGCGTTGTCGCAGGCGGCGGTCATGAGCGCCAAGGCGCAGGCGGGCCAGAGGAGATGATGCATGGTCGGCTCCTGTTCGGGTCCGATTGTGCGCGCAAGGCGCGGCTATTCCAGTGAAATCGCGGTAATCGACGGGGGCGGAAGCGCGGCGGCTTCAGGAGCCGGGGCGGCCGCCTTCGCGACGGTTCAGGAAGGCCAGGCGCTCGAACAGGTGCACGTCCTGCTCGTTCTTCAGCAGGGCGCCGTGCAGGGGCGGAATCAGCTTGCCCGGCGTCTTCTCGCGCAGGGTCTCGGGCGAGACGTCTTCGACCAACAGCAGTTTCAGCCAGTCCAGAAGCTCCGAGGTCGAGGGCTTCTTCTTCAGGCCCGGGGTGTCGCGGATTTCATAAAAGGTGCGCAGGGCTTCGGCGACCAGGCGCGGCTTGATGCCGGGGAAGTGGACCTCGACGATGTCCTGCATGGTCTCGGCGTCGGGGAAGCGGATGTAGTGGAAGAAGCAGCGGCGCAGGAAGGCGTCCGGGAGTTCCTTCTCGTTGTTCGAGGTGATGACGACCACCGGACGGATCTCGGCGCGGATCGTCTCATCCGTTTCCTGGACGTAGAACTCCATGCGGTCGAGTTCCTGCAGCAGGTCGTTGGGGAACTCGATGTCGGCCTTGTCGATCTCGTCGATCAGCAGGACGGGGCGGACCGGGGCGGTGAAGGCCTCCCACAGCTTGCCCTTCTTCAGGTAGTTGCGGACGTCGTGGACCCGCTCGTCGCCCAGCTGGCTGTCGCGCAGGCGGCTGACGGCGTCGTATTCATAGAGGCCGTTATGGGCCTTGGTCGTCGACTTGACGTGCCAGGTGATCAGGGGCGCGTTCAGCGCCCGTGCGAGCTCATAGGCCAGGACCGTCTTGCCGGTGCCCGGCTCGCCCTTGATCAGCAGGGGGCGCTCCAGGGCCACCGCCGCGTTCACCGCGACCTTGAGATCGTCGGTGGCGATGTAGTTGGACGTGCCTTCGAACCGGCTCATGAACAACCTGCTCCAATCGGGGGGAGATGAGCAGGTAGCTTATCAGGACGCGCCTGAACAGGCCGCCACGAAGGTCAGGTGATGCGCTTGGCCGAAACCGGGTCGCTGGCGGGGAAGGTTTCTTCGACGCCCTCGTCGATCAGGGCTTCCTGGCGATTCTCCGCTTCCTTTTCCTTGTCCTTCAACTGGTCGGGCTTGCCTTCCTCGCGGGGGGCCTTCTTGGCGGGCGGGGTGTTGGGGTCGGCGTCTTCATGGGTCTTGGTCGGGTGATGGTCGCTCATGCTCTCTCCTCAGTATCAGGGCCATAGCCCAGGTCCTCGATGTCGTCGTCGGACAGGCGCTTCGCCTCCCAGTGGGCGGCGCTGGCCTGGGCACCGCGCTGGTTGCGCATCAGGCCGGCGTAGACCAGTTCGACCTCGTCCGGGGCGGAGCCGACCTCGCCGTCGGCGTCGATCTCGCTGACCCGGGGCGGGTCCACGCCCAGCAAGGCGTCCGCCTCCGCTTCGATGCCCTCAAGCGCCAGCGCAGCGTCCAGATCCTGGTCCTCCTCGTCGAACGGTTCGTCGTCGGCGTCGCCGTCGGCCTGAGTGACGTCCAGCACGTCGTCGGCTTCATCCAGCGAGAGATCGCCGTCGCCTTCGTCGTCGATATGGGTCTCGTCATAGATCTCGGCCTGATCCTGAGGGTCGAAATCGATGTCCGTATGCGCCACGGCCTCTACCTCCCTGTTCCTCAGGACAACGGCCCAGGTCGGCGCGGCGTTCCGCGTCATCGCGCCGCTGCGCCGGAGAGAAGTGGAAGAGATGGTTAACCACGACGCTTTACAGTTCCTCAGCCGCCGACCGTTCAGGTTGGGGCGCGTCACGGAGATTCCCTTTGCCGCTGAAATTATCGCTCAAGCCCGGCGAGAAATTCGTCCTGAACGGCGCCGTCGTCCAGAACGGCGACCGGCGCGGCGTCCTGGTCCTGCAGAACAAGGCCAGCGTCTTGCGCGAAAAGGACATCATGCAGCCCGAAGAGGCGACCACGCCCGCGCGCCGCATCTATTTCCCGGTCATGATGATGTATCTGGACGAGGGCGAGGCGGCGAAATTCTATGATGAATTCGCTCTGCGCCTGACGGAGTTCATGGGGGCGATCCGCAACCCCGAAATCCTGTCGGAATGCGTCGCCTGCTCCAAGCACGTGCTGGCGCGGCAGTACTACAAGGCCCTGATGGGCGCCCGTAAGATCGTCGATTACGAAGACCAAAGGCTCGGCAATGTCGCTTCAAGCGTACAAGACGGCGGCGACGCGGGCTGAATCACCGCGCGAAATGGAATACCGGCTGTTCGGCCAGGTGACCCGCGCCCTGATGCACGCGTCCACGGTCGACAAGTCGGACATCACCACCCGGATCGACGCGATCGACTGGAACCGTCGGTTGTGGTCGACCCTGTCCACCTCGTGCAGCGAGCCGTCCAACGCCATGCCCCAGGCGCTGCGGGCCCAGATCATTTCTCTGGATCTGTTCATCGGGCGGCACAGCTCGGCGGTGATGCGCGGCGACGGTGATTTCGAGACCCTGATCGACATCAACCGCATGGTGATGCAGGGCCTGGCGCCCCAGGCGCAACCCGCCTGATCACGATGGCGGGAGCGGCCTTTACGACAGGCTGCGACCGGTCCTAGCCTGACCTTCCTGTTCAGCAGTCGAAAGGAGGTGGCCAGTGTCTCATTGTCATCAATCGCGAGCGAAGGCCGCGATCTGGACCTCGCGTGAGGCCCGGGCCTGATCCTTAGGGAAGGCAGCGGTCAGGCCGTTCGCGGTCCGACAATGAAGCGCCGCTGGGGCAACCCGGCGGCGCTTTTTCGTGGGCGCTAGAAGATCGTGGCGAACCAATGAGCGACGCCGTGAATAATGGCCATGACCGTCGTCCACACCAGCGTCAGGTAGACGCCGCAGATGGCCGTGCCGACCAGTCCGGCGATGATGAAGACGCCGTCTCTCTGGATGATGGCCAGACCGAAGACGGCGAGCGTCAGGCCGGGCAGGGCGTCGCCGAAAGGCACGGGCAGGGCCATCATCAGCGCCAGCAGGATGCAGATCGTGCCGACGACGACGTCGGCGACCTCTCCGGTCAGAACCGGAATGCGGGGCCGGGTCAGACGTTCGACCTGACGCAGGCGCGGCAGGATCTTCTGACTGGCGCTCTGGTACGTAGCGCGGCTGACGGAGGCTTTCATCAGCCAGCGCGGCAGCCAGACCTTGTCGCGCTGTAGCGCCAGTTCGGCGGCGATCAGGATGATCGGAACCGAGAAGACCGCCTTGCCGCCCGGGGGCCAGGGAATCAAAGCCATCAGCGCCAGCATCAGAATCACGGCGCCGAAGCCACGTTCGCCGAAGGCCTCGACCATTTCCTTCAGGGTCAGCTTGGGATCATCGCCACGACCCAGCGATTCCAGAACGTCCGAAAACGTCCGGCTCTCATCAGGCGGCGGCGCGGGCACAAGCGTCATCAGGCGAGACTCGGGGGAGCGAAGGTTCGCCAAGTTAGGGGGCGCGTCCCCCATGCGCCATCCCTGACGCATGGGGTGCGGCTTAATGTTTCGTCACGATCAACGCGGCGTCGTGATGAAGGCCGCGGCCATCAACAAGGCGCCCGCGACCTGAAGACCGCGGTACAGCCGCAACTGACGTCGCACACGGGGGCTGTCGGACGTGCGCAGGGATTTAAGCGCGCTTTCGAACTGGGCGTTGTCGTTCTCGTCGTCGATGTCGACGTCCGGCTCAAAAGACGTTCCCGGCATCCGTCGGCTGCGGTGCGCCGCCCGGTTCAAGTCGTTGGCGACGAGGCGCGAGAGAGCGAAGGCCGCCACGGCGAGGAAAAGCAGTCCGAAAGGGAGCGCGAACCTCATCAGCCCAGCAGTTCGCGTCCGATCAGGAAGCGCCTGATTTCGTTGGTGCCGGCGCCGATGTCATAGAGCTTGGCGTCGCGGACCAGGCGCTCGACCGGCCATTCCTTGGTGTAGCCGGCGCCGCCCAGGGCCTGAACGGCTTCCAGCGACACCTTCACGGCGTTTTCCGAGGCCAGCAGGATGGCGCCGGCGGCATCGTAGCGGGTGGTCTTGCCCTGATCGCAGGCGCGAGCCACGGCATAGACATAGGCGCGGGCGCTGTTCAGGGCGACATACATGTCGGCGACCTTGGCCTGCATCAGCTGGAAGCTGCCGATGGCCTTGCCGAACTGCTTGCGCTCGCGGACGTAGGGCAGGACCACGTCCAGCGCCGCCTGCATGATGCCCAGGGGACCGGCCGACAGGACGGCGCGCTCATAGTCCAGGCCGCTCATCAGCACGCCGGCGCCGCCGCCGACGGGGCCCATGACGTTCTCTTCCGGGATCTCGCAGTCCTCGAACACCAGTTCGGCGGTGTCGGAGCCGCGCATGCCCATCTTGTCCAGCTTCTTGGAGACGCTGAAGCCCTTCATGCCGCGCTCAACCAGGAAGGCGGTGCAGCCCTTGGAGCCAGCCTCAAGGTCAGTCTTGGCGTAAACCACAAGGGTGTCGGCCGAGGGGGCGTTGGTGATCCAGAACTTGGTGCCGTTCAGAACGTAGCGGTCGCCCTTCTTGTCGGCGCGGGTGCGCATCGACATGACGTCCGAGCCCGAGCCGGCCTCCGACATGGCCAGCGAACCGACGTGCTCGCCCGAGATCAGCTTGGGCAGATACCTGTGCTTCTGCTCGGGGGTGCCCCAGCGGCGGATCTGGTTGACGCAGAGGTTGGAGTGGGCGCCGTAGCTGAGGCCGATCGAGGCCGAGGCGCGCGACACTTCCTCCATCGCCACGACGTGTTCGAGGTAGCCGAGGCCGAGGCCGCCGAACTCTTCCTCGACGGTGATGCCGTGCAGGCCAAGTTCGCCCATCTCGGGCCAGAGTTCGCGTTTGAACTCGTTCTTCTCGTCGATTTCGGCCGCGAGGGGGGCCAGCCGATCGGCGGCCCAGCGGGCGGTGGTTTCACGAATGGCGTCGGCGTTCTCGCCGAGGCCGAATTCCATGGATTGGGGCGCGAAGGGAATGCTCATGCCGCAAGGCGTAGCATCGCGCATGCGCTTCGCCTAGCGGCCTCAGGCGACGCGTTTATTGTTCCGCTGGCGCGTCAGGTTCCAGCCCGCGACGCCGATGAAGATCAGGCCGATGACGGCCAGGGCCCCGCCGATCAGCACGGTGCCGTCCGTCACCTGCTGGGCGGCCAGAACGCGACGGAAGGCGGCGATTCCGGCCGCGAAGGCCAGCAGACCTATGCCGCCGATGAAGATGACGGCGCCCGTGTCGTTCAGGGCGGCAGGCGGCGCGGCGCGCCTCTCATGGCGAAGCACCTGCACCGTGGCAGGGGCTTCGTCTTCGGGGCGCTGGACGGTGTTGGGGCCCTGGACCGGCGCGGTGAGCAGAAGATCCAGCGGCGCGGGCCGGTCTGGCGCGGCGTCGAACAGGGCGCGTTCGGCCGAGCGGCGGCGATAGGGGGCGTCGATGGCGGGCTGGACCCGATCGGGCCAGCCGCTCAGGGCCTCCGCGGCGCGGGCGGGGGCGCCGGCGTTCAGTTGTTCCAGCACGTCGGAGCCTTCGAAGCGCTGGACGCCGACCGAGAAGATGAAGCTGGCCAGGGCGTCGAACTGATGCTGGTTCAGCGGGATCGAGACACGGCTGTTGATGGTCTCGACGACGGGCAGCAGATCGTACTGCAGCAGCAGCTCGGCCTCGGCCTCGCTGATCGTCGCGCCGGGGCGGGCAGATTTCACGTGGCCGTAGCCGATGACGGGCGTGCCGTCGCGGCGACGCACCGTCCGGGGGCGAAAGCCCTCGAAGCTCTTGATCAGAAGCAGGCCCTCGCGGGACACCTTCAGACGCTGTGACGGGGCTGCGGACACGGACTGACCCATTTCGAAACGGGCGCGCTCGCCCGAAAGGCGAAGCAGCAAGCCGCGTTCCGAAGCGCGTCGGGTCAGAGCAGGACGATGGTCGCCAGGCCGAGGAAGATCAGGAAGCCGAAGAAGTCCGTCGTCGCCGTCACGAAGACCGCCGAGGAGACGGCGGGGTCGAACTTCAGCTTCGACAGGGTCAGGGGCGTCAGCACCCCGACCGTGGCTGCGACCAGCAGGTTCAGGATCATGGCCGCGGCGATGACCGCGCCCAGCCGCCACTCCTGGAACCAGAAGCCCGCCGCCAGACCGATCAGGGGCGCCAGCACCAGGCCGTTGGCGAGCCCCACGGTCAGTTCGCGCCAGAAGGTGCGCGCGGCGTTGGAGGAGGTCAGCTCACGGGTCGCCAGGGCGCGCACCGTGACGGTCAGGGCCTGGGTGCCGGCATTGCCGCCGATGGCCGAGACGATAGGCATCAGCACGGCCAGGGCGACGATCTGCTGGATCGTGCCCTCGAAGAAGGCGATGACCCCGGCGCCGAGGACGGCGGTGAACAGGTTGATGCCCAGCCAGGGCACGCGGCCGCGCACGATTTCCAGCACGCCCGAGGAGCGGTCCTCGTCCGAGACGCCGGCGAGGCGCAGGATGTCCTCGCGGTTCTCTTCCTGGATGATGTGGACGATGTCGTCGACCGTCAGCTGGCCGACCAGCCGTCCGCCGCTGTCGACGACCGGGGCCGAGATCAGGTTGTACTTCTCGAAGATGTAGGCGACCTCTTCCTGGTCGACATCGACGTCGATCTCGTTGACCGGCTCCATCAGCTCGGACAGCGGCGTCTCGCGCGGCGCGCGCAGCAGGCGGCTGATGGCGACGCCGCCGACGGGGCGGTTCACCGGGTCGACGACATAGATGTCGAAGAAGAGCTCGGGCAGGTCCTCTCCCTGGCGACGGACGTGGTCGATGGTGTCGCCGACGTTCCAGAACTGCGGCGCGGCCATGACCTCGCGCTGCATCAGGCGGCCGGCCGAATCCTCGGAATAGGCCAGCGAGGTTTCGATCGCGGCGCGATCGACCTCGGGCATGGCGGCCAGCACCTTCTCGCGCTGGTCGTCTTCCAGATCCTCGACCACGGCGGCGGCGTCGTCGGATTCCAGCTCCTGCAGGGCCTCGGCCAGGGTCAGGTGAGGCACCCGTTCCAGCACTTCCTCGCGGATGCCGTCGTCCAGCTCGGGCAGGGTATCGGCCAGCAGGTCCGGCGGCAGCCACTGAACCACCACGGCGCGATGCTCGGCCGTCAGGAAGCCCATCAGGTCGGCGACGTCGGCGGGGTGAAGGTCTTCCAGCAGGCCGCGCAGGCGCATGCCGTCGCCGTCGTCGGCGGCGTCCACGACCTTTTCGACGAAGGAGGCCGTCAGGGCGTAGTTCTCGCCGAGGGCGACGTGATCTTCGGTTTCGATTTCGGGAGCAGGGGCCGGGGAGGCGGTATCCGTGTTGGTCACGTGCTGCCTCCCCGAAATGTCAGCCTGGTATAGCCGAGTGTCGCCCTGTCAGATCAGATGGTGCGGTCGAGAAGACTCGAACTTCCACGGGTTGCCCCACAGCGACCTCAACGCTGCGCGTCTACCAATTCCGCCACGACCGCTCGCATCGGAGGGCGGGCAATAGCGGAGAGGCGACGGAAAGAAAAGGGGGTTTTGCGGAAATAGGCGAAGTCCCGGCTGTTCCTGCCGATTTGCGGTCAATAGCCGCGTCGGGTCGAGAAGGCGTAGCCTTCTGATTGCGGCTCCAACATGAAGCCGCGTCGGGTCGAGAAGGCGGAGCCTTTTGAGCGCGGTTAAGAATTAAGCCGCGCCGGCCATGAAGTCATAAATGTCGGCGGGGCGGGTGACGGTGATGGCGATGCGATCGTCGCGAATCTCGATCTCGCCGCGCGCGACCGGGTGGTTGTTGGCCAGGATCCAGACCTCGTCGCGTTCCGAGGCGTCGAGCGGAATCACAGCGCCGCGCCCCATGCGCAGCAGCTGTTGCATCGGCAGGACCGAACGGCCCAGCACGACCGAAATCTCGACATCAACGGCTTCGATCTGGCTCAAGACGATACTCGCAATCAACGCGTGGCCCTTGCGCCGACGCGTTAGGACACACATTGAAGCCTCATGCTTGCCGACCCGTTAAGCCTGCCCGAACCTTTGCTGCTCCGAGACGACGGCCGCCCCGTGCAGTGGGCTGTCTCGACCGGATATGTCGACTATGAACCCGCCGTCGCCGCCATGGAGGCCCGCGTCGCCGCCATCGCGGCGGGCGAGGCCGAGGAAGTGGTCTGGCTGCTGGAGCATCCGCCCCTCTACACGGCGGGGGTCTCGGCCAGGGACGACGATCTGCTGGCGCCCGACCGCTTCCCGGTCCACCGGACGGGGCGAGGAGGGCAGTTCACCTATCACGGGCCGGGCCAGCGCGTGGCCTATGTCATGCTGGACCTGAACCGGCGCGGCAAGGACGTGCGCGCCTTTGTTCATGGCCTGGAGGACTGGATCATCGGTGCCCTGGACCAGTTCGGCGTCGAGGCCGGGATGCGAGAGGGCCGCGTCGGCGTCTGGGTCGAGCGTAAGGGCGCGGGCTGGTCGCGCGAGGACAAGATCGCCGCCATCGGCGTCAAGGTCCGCAAGTGGGTCAGCTTCCACGGCATCAGCCTGAACGTGGAGCCGGACCTGGATCATTTCGGCGGCATCGTGCCGTGCGGCATCACCGAGCACGGCGTGACCAGCCTGGTCGATCTGGGCGTTCTGGCGACGATGGACGAGGCGGACGGGGCGCTGAAGGCCTCGTTCCAGCGGGTGTTCGGCCCGGTTCAGGACGGCGAGGCGCCGCTCTAGGTCTTTGTCGGCGCGCCGTAACGGTTGAAGGTCTTCTGCCCCGGCAGCAGGGCCAGATCGACGACGACCAACACCAGCAGAGCCAGGGCGATCCAGTCGAACGGAGCCTGAGGGCGAGGCCAGGCCATGGCGAAGGCCAGCAGGATCGGCCCGCTCCACCATCCCGACCGCCCTCGGTCGTGCAGACGCTGCGACAGCAGGCAGGCGGCGCTGTAGAGGAGGGCCGCCGCGACGAGCCAGCCCATCAGGTCGCGCGCCTTCAGCGGCGCCAGAAGATCGAACGCCGCCCAGATCGCCAGAAGAACGCCTGCTCCAATGAGAAAGGCGATGCGGCCGATGCGGCCGCTGGACGTCAGGAACAGGTCTGAGAAGCGGTGCATCCGACTTCGGCTCTGGCAGGGGCGAAACAATCCCGCTTAAGGCGCTGACCGGCTTGAGTAAACAGACCGGCGCGAAGGCAAGCGTCGCGGTCAATTCGTCGCGGGGCTTTAACGTGGACCTTTCTTGGGTTTAAACACGGCGAACCCGCGTTTCGACGGCCCTCTGGGAGTATCCTCCATGCAACGTCTGCTCACCGCCTCGGCGGCTGTTCTCGCACTGGCCTTCGCGGCCGGCGGCGCTTCCGCCCAGAACTTCAGCGACCTCGCGCGTCAGGACCTTCAGGCCATGCACGACGCGCTGAAGGCCAACCATCCGGCCGCCGTGGTGCCGGGCGCCGCCAGCGAAACCTTCCGCGGCTGGATCGACTCCGGCCTGCAGGACGCGATGGGCAAGGCCGGTCAGGTCAACAGCGGCGAAAGCCACGCCTACCTGCTGCGCTACTACGCCAACGGCTTCCGTGACGCGAACATCGCCACCAGCCCGACCTTTGAAGGGGCCAGCGCCTTCTTCGCCACCGGTTGGCCCGGCGTGGCCACGGCCTGGCGCAACGGCGAATATGTCGTTTCCTACGTGCAGCCGGGCGTGCGCGGGGCGCCGCCGGTCGGGGCCGTGGTCAAGGCCTGCAACCTCCAGCCGATCGCCGATTTCGCCAAGACCAAGCTTGACGGCTTCGAAGGCGACCTGACCACTGAAGCCGCGCGTGTTCGCACCGCCCCCTATCTGCTGTGGAACCGCAACAACCCCATGGCAGGCGGCGTGCCCTCGACCTGCGAGTTCCAGGTCGGCCGTCGCACCCGCGACTATACGCTGAGCCCGCAACCGGCGACCGCCGCCAACCTGGAGGCCGCCTACCGCGCCTCGGTCTTCACGCCCGGCGCGACCAAGCTGTCGATCGAACAGATCGACGGTCGTCCGTGGGTTCATGTCCACTCGCTGGAAGACAACGCCGGCTGGGACGCCTTCTTCGCCCAGGTCGAAGCCCAGGTCGGCGCTCTGCGCGGCGCTCAGGGCCTGGTCATCGACCTGCGCGGCGCCGACGGCGACTCGGTTAACGCCACCTCGCGCGGCTATGGCCTGGCCAACCGTATCTGGACGCCGGAATTCACCGTCAGCCGCCAGCCGGAAGCCGGTCAGATCACCTATCGCGCCACTCCGGCCAACCGTCAGTGGTTCGCCGAGACCCTTGGCCGGATGCAGGCCGACCCCCGCTTCGTGCAGGAATCGGGCGCTGTGATTGAACAGACCCAGGCCATCGTCGCCGCCTTCGATGCGGCCATCGCCGCCGGTCAACCGACCTTCGTCATGCCGGGCCGTCCGTCGGTCGCCGACACCGGCGCGGCCAACCCGGTGCAGGGCAAGGTCGTGGTTCTGGTCGACGGCGGCTGCACCAACGGCTGCCTGGACACCCTGGACCTGCTGACCCGCCTGCCGAACGTGCAACTGGCCGGTTCGGCGACCGCCGTGGATTCGATCTTCATCGAGCCGACCGTGCAGCGTCTGCCGTCCAACTATTCTGACCTCAGCTATGGCCACAAGGCCTGGACGACGCGCAAGCGCGGCAACAACCAGGGCTATGTTCCGGCTCAGGGCCTGGCATACACGGGCAACCCGACCGACGAAGTCGCCGTCCGCACCTGGGTCGGTACGCTTTTCTAGGGCCTATCGCGCTTCGCGCTACTTGAGGCCATCTGAGCGGGCCTATCGCCCTTCGGGCTACTTGAGGCCCGTTTAAGCGATCAAGACAAATGGGGCCGGACGGTGGAAACATCGTCCGGCCCTTCCTATTTTGGGCGGATGACCCAGACAGAATCTCCCACGTCGCTGCGTTCGCCCTCGGGCTTCGACCTGACGCCGCCGAGCGAGAGCCAGCGCGTGGCCCTGGAGGCCGATCTGTCGCCGGAGGAAAAGCGTGTCCTTCTGGCCCACGGCACCGAGGCGCCCTTCTGCGGCACCTTGCTGGGCGAGAAGCGGGCAGGGGTCTTCTGCTGCCGGGAATGCGGCCTGCCGCTGTTCCGCTCGGCCACCAAGTTCGAGAGCGGCACGGGCTGGCCCAGTTTCAGCGTCCCGGTGGATGAGACCCATGTGCGCGCCGTCCGCGACGACAGCTACGGGATGGTTCGCGTCGAGACCCGCTGCGCCCGCTGCGACAGCCATCAGGGCCATGTCTTCCCTGACGGCCCGCCGCCGTCCGGCCTGCGCTACTGCATCAACTCGGTCGCCCTCAGCTTCGTGCCGGAAGGCGAGGCTCTGCCCGATCCCCTGGGGCGCGGCGACGGGACCGCCTGACCTTGGCCGCATTTGCAGTTAGGGTGATAGCGAACGGGAGTATGGGCGCATGATGATCGAACTGGCCGCCGCCGCGATGTTGCTGGCGAACATGGATCCCGAGGGCGTGGTCACGACCGCGCCGCGCGGCGATCAATCAGTGCTGACGGCATCAGCCGCCGCCCTTGCTGCGTCCACCACCGACGCCTCGCCCAGCACGACGGTGCAGAGCGCTGCGCCCCATGGCCTGTCCACCGATGAACAGATCGCCCGCTGGATCGGCGAGCGCACGGCGGAGACCGCCAGCAAGGCGCCGGCTGATCCCTGGGCCGAAAGCGAGCCGCGCAAGATGCACGGCGAGTTCAGCGTCGGCATGGGCACGGGTGGCTATCAGGACTATTCGGCGGCGGTGTCCCTGCCTTTGGGCGAGACCGGCACGCTGAACCTCATGGTCAGCCAGACCAAGAACAGTCCCTGGGGCTATGGCTACGGTTCCTCCTGGGACTATCCCTATGGCGGCTATGGCCGTCCGTTCGGCGTGATGGAGCCGCCGGGCTTTGAGGGGACCTATTTCCGTGGTCGGCCCTATGCGCCGCTGCGCGTTCGCCCCATGGCTCAGGGTACGACCAAATCCGCCGGGGTTTCGCTCGAAATCGGCCGCTAAGGACCTCTAGACCCTCGGTCGGGACTGAGGCGTTCGCGCCACGGCGCGGCCTGTTTCCGTCGGGGCGTCCCATCGCCGCATTCCCTTCGGGGGACGACCTCCCATATGCGGGAGGCGATAGAGGACCAGTATGGATAGTTTGCTTAGTTCGGCCGCCGATTTCATCGCCAGACACCATGTCTGGGCCGGGGTCGTTCTGGGGCTGGTCACCTTCTTCGAATCTCTGGTGGTCATCGGCGCCTTCGTGCCGGCCACAGGGCTTCTGGTCGCCGCAGGTGGCCTGGTGGCGGCGGGCGTGCTGGACCCTGTCAGCGTCATCGCCGGATGCGTCATCGGCGCGGTCATGGGCGACGCTATTTCCTACTGGATCGGCCGTCGGCTGGGCACGGGCGTACTGCGCCAGCCCATGCTGCTGCCGCACCGACGCAAGATCGCCTGGACGCGGCTGTATTGCCGTCGCTACGGCGTGGCCTCCATCTTCATCGGCCGCTTCTTCGGCCCCCTGCGCGCCTTCGTGCCGGTCATGGTGGGCGTGCTGCGGATGCGCCAACGCGTCTTTCAGTTGGCCAATGTCACCTCGGCCTTCGTCTGGGTCCTGGCGATGCTTGCGCCGGGCTATCTGGCCGCCAAGGGTCTGGCCCAGCTGGAGTTCATGAGCGAGGCCCATGGCCCGACCCTGATGATCATCGCCTTTGGCGCCGTGGTCGTGGTTGCGGTTGTCGCCATGCGCTGGATGAAGGGCAGGGCGGCCAGGCGCTCGGCCCTTCTGGCCGCAACGGTCAAGTAGGCGAACCTTCCAGCCCCCACGACCGTCATCCTCGGGCTTGACCCGAGGATCGAGCGTTGGAGCGCACTCATTTTTGCCGACGTCGCGCGGGCGGACGATCCGATCCTCGGGTCAAGCCCGAGGATGACGGCGTGAGGGTGCATACTGCGCCAGCCATGAAAAAGGGCCCGACCGGATGGTCGGGCCCTCTTCATGTCCTGGACTGACGAACGTCAGTCGTGGCCGTGGCTGTGACCGTGCGCGTCGGCCTCGGCGGAAGCGGCGCCGGCGCTCCAGGCCTGACCGTCGGCGGTCTGGTGCCAGAAGGGCTGACGCGGAGGCTGCCCGACCTCGTTCATCTGATTGTCGAAGATACGGCCGTTGATCATCGTGTAACCGATCTTGACCGTGTTCCGCAGGTTCTCCAGCGGGTTGGCGTCCAGCACGACCAGGTCAGCCAGCTTGCCGGTCTCCAGCGAGCCGATGTCCTTGTCCATGCCCAAGGCCGCAGCGCCGTTCAGGGTGCCGACGCGCAGGGCTTCGTGCGGGGTCATGCCGCCCTGCTCGAACATCCACAGCTCCCAGTGGGCGCCGAGGCCTTCGCGCTGGCCGTGGGCGCCGATCTGCACAGACACGCCTTCGTCCGACAGGCGCTTGGCCTCGCGAGCGATGGAGATGTGGTTCAGCTCGTCCGGCTGCACATGGACCGGGCGACGGGCGCGGCTGTCCAGGATGCGGCGCGGGACATACTGGGTCAGGATCGGGTCGTTCCAGACGTCCGTGGCCTGATACCAGTAGTTCTCGCCCCAGTTGCCACCATAGGCGACGATCAGGGTGGGGGTGTAGGCCACCTTGGTCTGACGCCACAGCTGGTGCACGTCGGCGTACAGACGGGCCAGCGGGATCGAGTGCTCGATCGTGGTGTGGCCGTCCACCACCATGCTCATGTTGTGCTGATAGAGGGACCCGCCTTCCGGCACGACCATCATGCCCAGTTCACGCGCGGCCTCGATGATCTGCTGACGCTGGTCGCGGCGGGGCTGGTTGTAGCTCTTGACGCTCCAGGCCCCGACGGCCTGCATCCGACGCAGGTTGGACAGGGCGTCGTCCAGATCATTGACCTGGGCCGTAAAGGGCGTCGCCGCCCCGTACAGGATGGTGCCGGTCGAGAAGATGCGCGGGCCGACCACGCGTCCGGCCTTGGCCAGCTCGCTGTGGGCGAAGATCTCGCTCGAATCATTGGACGGGTCGTGGATGGTGGTCACGCCGAAGGCTAGGGCGGCGTAGTTGACCCAGGACTGCTGCGGGATGATCTCGTCCGAGCCCATCGAGCCGTGCCAGTGGGCGTCCACCAGGCCGGGGATGATGGTCTTGCCGGCCATGTCCATGACGCGGGCGTCGGCGGGCACCGTGACCGAGCCGCGCGGGCCGATGGCCTCGATGCGGTTGCCGTTGATGACGACCACGCCGTCCTCGATGACCTCGTCGCCCTTCATGGTGATCAGGCGGGCGCCGCTCAGGACCACGCGGCCGGTCGGCTTGGCGTAGTCGGAGCTGAAGCCGATCTTGACGCCGTGCTCGGCGGGCTTGGGCAGGTCGGCGGGCGCGCCCTCGGCGAAGGCGAAGCTTTCGCTCAACGGACGCGAGAACAGCTCCGGCCCCATCGACCACTGCAGACGGCTGGAATCGCCCGACCAGTGCAGCCATTCGCCCGCGTCGCGGGTGACGCGGGTCTGGGGCAGGGCCTTGGTGTCGGCGCCGACCGTGACGGCGCGGCCCGTGGCGACGAAGGGCGTCACATAGGCGTTGAAGCGCTCGGTCCAGGCCACCCAGTGCTCATCCGGCGAGACCGAGAACTCTGCCGCCCATTCGCTGCTCAGATGCTTGCGCTCGTCCTCGCCCGACAGATTGACCGATTTCAGCACGCGCTTGTCGCCGTCGCGCGCCGTCAGGAAGATCCGGTCGTTGCGGGCGCCGAACTGCGGGTTGGAGCCGTTCTCGGTGATCAGGGTCGGCTCGCCGCCGCGCACCGAGGTGCGATAGACGCCGGGATTGCGGCTCCACAGGGCCGTGCGCAGGAAGCCGTCGCTGGAGGTGCGATAGACGACCGTCTGACCGTCCGGCGAGAACTGCGGCTCAAGATAATGACCGGGCTGGGCGCTGATGACGCGGCCCTCGCCGCCGGCGGCGGGAATCACCCGCAGGGTGCCGAGGTCCTGATCGTTCCAGGTCGTGTAGACGATGGAGCGGCCGTCGCGCGACCAGGACGGGTAGAGCTCGAAGTGGTCGCTCTGGCGCGTCAGGCGACGCGGGGCGCCGGCCACGCCGTTGCGCAGGTCGCGGATCCACAGGTTGCCCAGGGCCTCGAACACGACCCTGGAGCCGTCGGGCGAGGTCTGGGCCCAGCGGACCATCTTCACGTCGAACTGGTCAGGCGCGACCTCGACGGGGAAGCGCACGGCCTCCTGCACGCGGCGGGTGTCGGCGACGTGGAAGGGGATTTCGCTGACGGTCTTGGAGGCCACGTCGATGCGGTGGATCTTGCCGCCGGCCCAGAAGACGATGCCGCGGTTGTCGGGCGTCCAGCTCATCGTCGGATAGACGCCGTGAATGGCCCAGGTTTCCTGCAGGTCGCGGTCCAGGGCGTCGTAGATCGGGGTCTCGCGGCCCGATTCGAGGTCCATGACGTAGAGGACGGACTTGTACCGATCACGGCGGATGAAGGCCAAGGACTTGCCGTCGGGCGAGGGGGTGGGGCGAATCGAGCCGCCCGGCCCGGTGACGAAGGGCGTGATCTCGCCCGTCTCGCGATCCAGACGCCGGATCACATAGATCTGGGTGTTCGGGTCCTTGGAGTAGTCGAACACGCCGCCCGGCGTGGCGTCGTCGCTGAAGTAGAGGTAGCGGCCGTCGGGCGAGAATGCGGGCTCGCCCGTGTCCTTCTGCTGGGTGCGCCGCTCGGTCAGCTGCACGCCGCCGCCGCCCGCGCGGTGGTACATCCACATCTCGCCCGCGCCCAGCGAGCGCGACGAGGTGAAGTGCTTGCGGCCGACGATGAACTGACCGTCCGGCGACCAGTCGGGCTGGGTCAACAGGCGGAAGCTCTCGTTCGACACCTGCTTGGCGTTCGACCCGTCGCGATCCATGACCCACAGGTTGTCGCCGCCGCCCCGGTCCGAGGTGAAGGCGATGGAGCGGCCGTCCGGCGAATATTTGGGCTGCATGTCCCAGGCCACGCCCGAGGCGATGGCGCGAGCCTCGCCGCCGGTGATCGGCATGACATAGATGTCGCCCAGCAGATCGAAGACGATCTCGCGGCCGTCCGGGCTGACGTCCAGCGACATCCAGGTGCCCTCGGTGACGTCGATGGCGGCATCGTGCGACGCGCCGGGCGGGTTCTGGACGTCCCACTTCGGCTTGGCCGGCGGGGTTGCGGCGGCCGCCGTTGAGTCGGTCGCAGGCGCGGTTTGCGCGAACGCCGGGAAGGCCACGGCCAGGGCCGCGACGGTGGTCAACAAGCTGCGCTTCATGGAAAGCCCCCAAACCCCTCGAAACTGAGGTCGGAAGGTCTAGCGGGCAGGGGGCTGTCTTGACCAGACGTCAGGCGCCGAACGGGCGCAATTCGACCGCGTCAGGACATCGCATCTGATTGTCGGAGAGATTGGCCCGGGCCCTTGCAAATCATTGATCTGCAAGGGCCCGGATGGTGCCGCCGGGGGGAATCGAACCCACGACCTCAGCCTTACCAAGGATGCGCTCTACCACTGAGCTACGGCGGCCCCTCAACGAGGAGAGCGGCCGTATAGCCAACGACTTCGGGGCGGCACAAGCGGAAAATGCACGCTTGATCAAAAACTTTGCACGCGGTCTGCTGCACACCATGGATACCCCGCCCAAAGACCCTGGTCCCGCCGCACAAGACGTGGAGCAAACGCGCGAGCAGAAGGCCAAGGCCGAACGCGCCGTGCGCCTGGCCGCCGCGCTGCGCACCAACCTGAAGCGCCGCAAGGCGCCGACCGCCGCGCCGCGCCCCGCCACGGAGCGCAACTGAAAGTCATCGTCCTTGCGCGCACGCGGCTCTTTCGCGAGGGCGTAAGGGCTTGCTAGATAAGCGGTTCGCCGGGGCGCAGGGTTTCCGGCCGCGAAAGATTCCATGGACAGCATCGTCATCCACGGCGGCAACCGCCTGAACGGCCAGATCGAGGTCAGCGGCGCCAAGAATTCGGCCATCAAGCTGATGGCGGCCTCGATCCTGACGGATCAGCCCCTGCTGCTGACCAATATGCCGCGTCTGGCGGACACCCGCTTCCTCGGCCAACTGCTGCAGCAGTTCGGCGTCGAGGTGACGGAGCGCAACGGCGCGGACGGGCAGGAGACCCTGTTCCACGCGCCGCAACTGACCTCGACCTTCGCCCCCTATGATCTGGTTCGCCAGATGCGGGCCTCGTTCAACGTCCTGGGGCCGCTGCTGGCCCGTTCGGGCGAGGCCAAGGTCTCGCTGCCGGGCGGCTGCACCATCGGCGCGCGCCCGGTCGACCTGCACCTGATGGCCCTGACGGCCATGGGCGCGGAGATCGAGCTGGAAGAGGGCTATGTCTCCGCCCATGCGCCCAAGGGGCTGCAGGGAGCCGAGATCGAGTTCCCCTTTGTCTCTGTCGGCGCGACCGAGCACGCCCTGTTGGCGGCGGTGCTGGCCAACGGCGTCACGGTGCTGAAGCGCGCCGCGCGCGAGCCGGAGATCGGCGACCTGGCCCGCTGCCTGATCGCCATGGGCGCCAAGATCGAAGGCCTGGACACCGACGTCCTGACCATCACCGGCGTCTCGTCGCTGAACGGCACGACCTGGTCGGTGATTCCCGACCGGATCGAGATGGGCAGCTACGCCCTGGCCGCCGCCATGGCCGGAGGCGAGGTGCGCCTGACCAAGGGCCGCGCCGACCTGATCACCGCCCTGACCGACAAGATGATCGAGGCGGGCGTCGAGGTCGAAGCCACCGCCGACGGCGTCATCGTGCGTCGCGACCCGGCGCAGCGGCTGAAGGCCGTCAACGTCACGACCGAGATCTATCCGGGCTTCGCCACCGACCTTCAGGCCCAGTTCATGGCCCTGATGACGACGGCCGAAGGCACGAGCGTCATCCACGAGAACATCTTCGAGAACCGCTTCATGCACGCGCCCGAGCTGGCGCGTCTGGGCGCCGACATCTCGGTCCACGCGGGCGAAGCCCATGTGCGCGGCGTCGAGAAGCTGACCGGCGCGCCGGTCATGGCCACCGATCTGCGCGCATCGATCAGTCTGGTCATGGCCGGCCTGGTCGCCGAGGGCGAAACCACGGTTGGTCGCGTGTATCATCTGGATCGCGGCTTCGAGCGGATGGAAGAAAAGCTGGGAGCCTGCGGCGCCGATGTGCGGCGCGTGAAAGGCGGAGCGGATGAGCACTGAGGTCGAGACGATCTCCGACAACGACGCGGCGGCCGAAGCCCTGGCCCCTATGGCGCCCTTGCGCCTGCTGGCCGAGGACGCCGTCGATCTGCAGATCATCTCGGCCGCGCTGCAGGACGCCATCATGCGGCCTGTCGACATCCGCTGGGAAAAGGACGCGCGGCGCCTGACCATCGTCCTGTCGCGCTTCTGCTGGGAATGCGGCGGCACGCGCGTCATGGCGGCGATGCAGTTCGGCGACGTCGAGGCGGTCAAGAGCCGGCGGCTGCCGCGCCTGCCCGAATCGGCGCTGGAGCTGCTGGCGCTGGACTTCGAGCCGACCGAGGCGCCCGGCGGCCGGGTCATCCTGATGTTCGCCGGCGGCGGGGATCTGCGCATCGATGTGGAATGCCTGGACGCCGTGCTGACCGACCTGTCCGACCGCTGGCCTGCCCGGGTCGCCCCGACCCATCTGGACGAGACACCTTCTGACGAGGCCAAGGCATGAGCGGTCCGCACAAGTTGTCGTCGATCGAAGTCGACGCCGCGACCCTTCCGGCGGCCACCGCCGAGATCGAACATCAGCGTCGGGTGGCCATCTTCGACCTGATCGAACAGAACAGCTTTACGCCCGAGGGGGCCGAGGGCGGTCCCTATGCGCTGCGCCTGTCGTCGCAGGACAACCGTCTGGCCTTCGACATCTCCGGGCCGGATTTTTCGCGCACCCACGTGCTGTCGCTGTCGCCGATGAAGACGGTGATCCGCGACTACGCCCTGATCTGCGAAAGCTATTACGAGGCTTTGCGCGGCTCTTCGCCCAGCCAGATCGAGTCCGTCGACATGGGGCGTCGCGGCCTGCACAACGAGGGTGCCGAACTGCTCCGGGGACGTCTCGAGGGCAAGGTCGAGATCGACAAGGAAACCGCCCGTCGGCTGTTCACGCTGGTTTGCGCCGTCTATCGACGCGGCTGAACTCGACTATTTCGGCGTTTTGGTGCATTAGGCGCCTCCTTCACGGCTCGCGTTCACGCCCGACGCGAGCCTTAAGCCGTTTTTCGGGCGAGAGAGACCGCATGGCCAAGGAAGAGCTTCTCGAGTTCCCCGGCGTTGTCAGCGAACTGCTGCCGAACGCCACGTTCCGCGTGACGCTGGAAAACGACCACGAGATCATCGCCCACACCGCCGGCAAGATGCGCAAGAACCGCATCCGCGTTCTGGCGGGCGACAAGGTGCTGGTTGAAATGACGCCCTACGACCTGACCAAGGGCCGCATCACCTATCGCTTCAAGTAAGGACGCGCGTGTCGCGTCCTGACCTTTCGGCTCCGAGGCTGGTTCTGGCCTCGTCGAGCCCGCGCCGCATTGAACTGCTGGCGCAGATCGGGGTGGTTCCCGATCATGTTGATCCCGCCGACATCGACGAGACCCCGCTGAAAGGCGAGACGCCGTCGCGTCTGGCCGAGCGCCTGGCGCGCGGCAAGGCCGAGGTGGTGGCCGCGCGTTCGCCCGACGCCATCGTCCTGGCCGCCGACACGGTGGTCGCCCTGGGGCGTCGGCTGTTGGAAAAGCCGGCGGACGAGGCCGAAGCCCACCGCTTCCTCGAACTGCTGTCGGGCCGCAATCACCGCGTCTTCACCGGCGTCGTCGTGATCGCTGATGGTCGGGCGACCTGCCGCGTCGTGGACACCCGCGTTTCCTTCAAGACTCTGTCGCCCGAAGAGATCGCGACCTATGTCGCCTCGGGCGAGTGGCGCGGAAAGGCGGGCGGGTACGGCATCCAGGGGGCGGCCGCCGCCTTCGTGCGCCGCATCGTCGGCAGCCATCCAGCGGTTATGGGCCTGCCGCTTTATGAAGCGGCCAATCTGCTTCGGGGCGCCGGCTGGCGGCCCAGGACCGCCTGACATGGCCGATATCGAGGTCTTCCTCGATGAGACGCCGGGCGAAACCCGCGGCGTCGTCGCCCGCCACGGGCGCTTTACCCATCTGATCATCCAGCGCGACAGCGACCGGCCGACCGATCGGCTGGGCGCGCGTTGCGTCGGCCGTATCGCGCGGGTCGAACCGGGCCTGCGCGGCGCCTTCGTCGATCTCGGCGCGGGCGAGCCGTTTGGCTTTCTGCCGCTGGGCAAGGACGACAAGACGGGGGAGGGGGCCAAGGTTGAGGTCGAGGTCACTGCCGAACCGCGTGAGCGCAAGGGCCCGGTGCTGCGTCGTCTCGGCGAGGCGTCGGGCGAGCCGCGCCTGCTGGCGCCCGGGCCGGATGTCACGGCGATTCTGGCGGCGCTGGCGCCAGGGATCGAGCGCGAGACCGGCGTCGCCGCGATCCGCGCCGCCCTGGAGGCCGAAGAAGACGCCCTTTCCACCGCCTTGGTCGAATCGAGCAGCGGGCTGGACCTGATGATTCAGCGCACCCGCGCCCTGATCGCAGTTGATATTGATCACGCGCCCGCGCCAGGACGTGATTCACGCAAGAACCGGGAGGCGGCCAACCGCGCCGGTTTGTCACATGCGGCCCGCCTTCTGGCCCTGAAGGGGTGGGGCGGTCTGGTTGTGGTCGATCTCGCCGGCGTCGGCCTGCACGGCGACACTATAATGAAGATGGCGCGCGCCGCCTTCGCCGGAGAGCCCCAGGCGGCTTTCGGTCCTCTGAGCCGGTTCGGCCTGATGCAGTTGTCCCTGCCGTGGCGACGGACGCCGCTGGACGAGCGACTGCTGGACGGGCGCGGGCGACCGACCCTCGCGACCTGCGCCATAGATATGACGCGACGGCTTCGGCTGGCCTTGCTGTCTGACCCCGCGACGCCGCGCCTCGTCGCGCGTTGCGCGCCTGAGGTCGCCGTCCTGGCCGCGCCGCTGGTCGAGGCCCTGGGGCCGAGGGCAGGCGTGAGGGCGGATTCCCTGATCGCCGTCGGCGTCGTTAGAATTGAAGAGGCCCGGTGATGTCGCTTTGCCCTATTTGCCGCCGTCAGAAGCCGGATCCGGCCTACAAGCCGTTCTGCTCCAAGCGCTGCGCCGACGTCGATCTGCAGCGCTGGTTCACAGGCGGCTACGCCATTCCGACCGATGAAGTGGTCGATGATGAAAAAGATCGCTGAATTGAGTGAATTGGCGTCTGGACAGCCCCGTCAGCCTCGCCTATAGACCCGCCTCTCGCGACGACGTCGTGCGCCTGGATAGCTCAGCTGGTAGAGCAGCGGATTGAAAATCCGCGTGTCGGTGGTTCGAACCCGCCTCCAGGCACCACTCCCCCTTCAAGTGATGCGCTTTCCCCTGTGGCGAAGCTGTGCCGTAAAATGGCCTAAATTTCGCCTTGGGAATTGCATTTCGGTAAGGTGGCTCGATGCGACGTTTTCGTGTCGCTACCATTACGAAAACCGCAAATATCTTGCTCGCCATCCCGATTGCTGCAGGTGCGAAGGGGAAAAGAAACTTTGCGCACTTGACGCTACGTGGGGCGTTCGCCAAAGGGACTTAACCGCATTCCTGCTTGCAGGTCGAGGTGACCGGGATATTGTGCCCGGACCTTGGCGGCGGCGCTCGTTTTCGAACGGGGGTTGCAGGAGGGCGGCTCCACTGGTCCGGCTCGATCCGGCGGTGGCGCAATTTCATTATAGGGACGGCCGACTGACGCGGTCCGTGTCTTGGGTTCCACGTGTCAGACCAAAGCAGGAACTGGCGAAAAATGCTCGATAGCAAGAAGACGAATATCCTCCTCGCAATGGCCGGCGCCGCCGTCCTGATGGCGAGCTCGCCGGTTCTGGCGCAAGACGCCGCAGCCCCGGCCGCTGCCCCGGCAGCCGCCGCTTCGACCGCCGCTCCGGCTGCCGACGCTGCTGCTCCGGCCGCTGACGCTGCTGCCCCCGCCGCTGACCCGACCTCGGTCAGCGAGTCGGTTTCGGGCGGCCACAGCGGCGGCATCACCCCGGTCTCCATGTTCATGGAAGCCACCGCGGTCGTTAAGATCGTCATGATCGGCCTGCTGCTGGCCTCGGTCCTGTCGTGGACCATGCTGCTCATCAAGCTGCTCGAGTTCGGCGCCCTGAACAAAACCACCGACCGCTTCCTGGAAGCCTTCCGCGGCGCTCGCACGATCGCTGACATGCGTCGCGTCGCCACCTCGGAAGACTTCGACGGCAACCCGCTGGCCGACATGGCCGCCGCCGCCACCGAGGAAATCGAACTGTCGCGTCAGGCTGGCCTGAGCGTCACCGGCGATCATCGCGACTCGGCTCTGCTGCGCGCCCAAACCGCCGTCGCCGCCGTTCAATCGGGTCTGCCGAAGCGCCTGTCGGGCGGCCAGCAGTTCCTGGCTTCGACGGGTTCGACCGGTCCGTTCGTCGGTCTGTTCGGCACCGTTTACGGCATCATGAACTCCTTCATCGGCATCGCCGAGTCCAACACGACCAACCTGGCCGTCGTTGCTCCGGGTATCGCTGAAGCCCTGCTCGCCACCGGTATCGGCCTGTTCGCCGCTATCCCGGCCGTTATCTTCTACAACTACTTCAACACGCGCATCTCGAACTACGGCACGCGTTCGGACGGCTTCAACGCTGAACTGATCAACGCCATCTCGCGTCAGCTCGACAAGGGAGCGTAAGACGGATGGCCGCCAAACTTTCCGGTTCCGGCGGCGGCAAGTACACCGTCGAGGCTAATGCCGAGATCAATGTCACGCCTTTCGTTGACATCATGCTCGTCCTCCTCATCATCTTCATGGTGGCGGCTCCGCTCGCCACCGTGTCGGTGCCGGTGAAACTGCCTCGCGCCGTTGCGCCTCCCGGCAAGAACCCGCCGACGCCCGTCTTCATCTCCATCCAGAACGATGGCGATGTCTGGATTGGCGACCTGCGGTCCTCGCCTGGTTCGCTCGGCGACGATCTGCGGGTGCAGATCGGGCGCAGGAACCCTTCGGAAGAACGTATTTTCATTCGTGCAGACCAGCAGACTCGGTACGGCGACTTCATGCAGGTCATGAACGCTCTCCAGGACAATGGTTTCTACAGCGTCGCCCTGGTTGGCGAAGACAACTCGTAAGGGGGCGGGGCGCATAGCATGACAGCTGAACCTCACCACCGTGATCCGATCCTGGATCCGCCGAAGAAGAAGAAGAAGCTTTCGACCGGCGCCGTCGTGGGCATCACCGTCTCGGTGATCGTCCACGCTCTGGCGGGCCTGTACTTGTACAACAACAAGTTCAAGCTGAAGGAGATGACCTACGAGGACGAGGCCGTCGACGTCGAGCTGATGGAGGTTCCCCCTCCGCCGCCGCCGCCGCCGCCGCCGCCGCCTCCGCCGGACACCCCTCCGCCGCCGAAGCTTCAGGTGCGTGAACCGCAGATCAACACCCAGGCGCCTCCGCCTCCGGTGACTGTGGCCATCGAACCGACGAAGAAGGAAGACCGTCAGGAATACACGGGCCCGCCCGTGATCGTCCCCGGACCTCCGCCTCCGCCGGCTCCTCCCGCGCCGCCGAAACCTTCGGTCATCACCAACCCGAGCTGGTCCCGCCAGGTCTCGCCCGAGTTCCCGGAACGCGCCAACTCGCGCGGTATCGAGTCGGGCTCGGCCAAGGTGAACTGCGCGGTCGCCGCCAACGGCAGCCTTTCGGACTGCCGCATCGTGGACGAAGACCCCGCCGGCGCCGGTTTCGGTCAAGCGGTTATTCGGGCGGCCCGTTCGGGTCGTCTGGCGCCGCGGACTGTCGACGGCGCCGCCGTCGGCGCCCGCGTCGAGTTCACGACCCGCTTCCGTCTGGACTAGGGATCTCATTCGAGATCAAGCTGAACGCCCCGGAGGAAACTCCGGGGCGTTTTTCTTTGGTCCGCTGCTCGAGAAGCAGCCAGCGGCATGGAGCCTGAGGGCGAGCTGTGCATTATGAACCTCGAACTTTTCTGGAGGTCCCGTGTCGTCCAAGTCCCTTCTCGCCGCCCTGCTGCTGGGCGCTGGTCTCACGAGCCTGGGTGCTTGCGCCTACAATGAGACCCTGGGTCGCAATCAATTCCTGATCGTCGATGACAGCGCCCTGATCCAGCAGTCTCAGGCGGCGTGGACAGAGACTCTTCGCACCCAGAAGGTGTCGAACAACGCCGCTCAGAACGCGCGTGTGCGCCGCGTCGGCGACCGCATCGTCCAGGCCGCGCGGCTGAGTGATCGTCACTGGGACTATGCGGTGTTCGAGGATGCGACGCCGAACGCCTTCGTCCTGCCGTCCGGCCATATCGGGGTGACGACGGGCCTGTTGAACATCGCCAGGAACGACGACCAGCTGGCGACCGTCATCGGTCACGAGGTCGGCCATGTGGTGGCGCGTCACGCCGCCGAGCGTTCGTCCACCAACGCCGCCACCGGGCTGGTGCTGGGCGCCGTGCAGAGCCAGGCGGGGGACTACAGCCAGGCGGTTCAGGCCTTCGGGGGACTGGGCGCGCAACTGGGGGTGCTGCTGCCCTTCTCGCGCAGCCACGAGCTGGAGGCCGACCGCCTCGGCGTCGATTACCTGGCCGCCGCCGGCTACAAGCCGTCCGAGGCCGTGGCCCTGTGGCGCACGATGGCGCAGCAGCGTCAATCCTCAACCCCGCAATTCGCTTCGACCCACCCTTCGGATCAGACGCGGATCGCGGCTCTGGAGCAGTACATCGCCAGCCGGGGATGGAGCTGACGGGGATAAAAGCGATTTCCCGCGTTGAGGGTGAAAAGGGTGCTTGCTCCGCCGGGCGAGGCCCGCTAGAGAACCGCCCTCGCGCAGAGATGTGCAGCCTTAGCTCAGTTGGTTAGAGCGCCGGTTTGTGGAGCCGGAGGTCCTCAGTTCAAACCTGAGAGGCTGTACCATTTTCCTGATAGGGTCGTTCCGACGACGCAGGGAGATGCACGATGACCGCCCCGCAGTGGGACCCCGCACAATACAGCCGGTTTGAAGTCCAGCGCGATCGCGCGGCGCTGGATCTGCTCGTCCGCCTGCCCGAGGATTTCGCCCCGCGCGAGATCTGGGATCTGGGCTGTGGAACCGGGCAGCACGCGGCCCTGCTGAAGCGCCGACATCCAGAGGCCGGGGTGCACGGCATGGATTCCAGCGCAGCCATGCTGGATCAGGCTCGCGCCCTGGCGGACGACGTGGACTGGTCCGTCGGCGACATCGCAACCTGGGCGCCCGAGCGGCCCGCGGATCTGATCTTCGCCAACGCTTCCCTGCAATGGCTTCCCGATCACGCGCCCCTTTTCCGGCGACTGGCCGAGGCCCTAGGGCCGGGCGGGGTGCTGGCCGTTCAGATGCCGCTGAGCTGGGACACGCTGCATCATCGCCTGATGCGCGAAACCGTGGCGGAGGAGCCCTGGGCCTCACGCTTCGCCGATGTCACCGCGCGGGTTCAGGCCATGTCGCCCGAGGCCTATTACGACGTCCTGGCGCCCCTGTGCGACGACGTGGACATCTGGACGACGACCTACCTGCACGTTCTGGCGGGCGAAAGCGCCGTGCTGGAGTGGATGAAGGGGACGGCGCTGCGGCCCTATCTGACCGCCCTGGACGGTGATCCCGAGGCGCAAGACGCCTTCCTGGCCGCTTTGGGCGGGCGGCTGTCGGCGGCCTTCCCTAGGCGGGCGGACGGGGCGACTCTTCTACCATTTCCTCGTCTGTTTCTTGTCGCGCAGCGTCGTTGATGCGGTGGCGATGCAGGTGCTCGACCGGGCATTTCAGCGTCGCCAGCGCGGTCTTGGTCGCCGCATAGCCTGAGGACACCGCCGGGGCGTAGGCTTTCCAGTCGCGGATATCGACGCCCTCGGGCCGGGGCAGGATCAGCAGGTCGGTGTCGGCCCGCGCCTGCATCAGTTCGGCCTCGGTCGTCAGGGTGGCGGAGCGCATCAGCACCGAGACGATCGGCGGCCCCTTCTTCCAGGCGCCCGATACGATCCAGCGCCACCACGACGGCGGGTCTTCCAGGGCCCTGGGGTCGACGCCGCGCGTCTGGGACACGTCCACGCCGACGACAGGCCCGCTGTTCAGACGACGCATGACTTCGCTGGGGAAGTTGCGCAGCACGGCGCCGTCCACCAGCACCTGCCCGTTCATCACCACGGGCGGCATGACGCCGGGAATGGAGATCGAGGCCCGCAGGGCGTGACGCAGCATGCCCTCGCGATGCACCTCGACCTTACCCGACGTCAGATTGGTCGAGACGGCGAAGAAGGGCAGGGGCATGTCCTCGATGTTCACGTCGCCATAGGCCTCCTGCATCAGGCCCGCGACCTTGCGCGCGTGGGTCATGGCGATGATGGGGAAGGCGATGTCCGACAGGGGGTCGGATTCGACGAAGGCCTTGCGGATGCGCTCGTCCAGTTCCTCGTCCGACCAGCCGAGACCGGGGCCGGCGGCGACGACGGCGCCCATGCTGGAGCCGCCGATGAAGTCGATCGGCATTCCGGCTTCGCGCAGGGCCCGCAGCGCCCCGATGTGGGCGTAGGCGCGGGCCCCGCCGCCTGACAGGACCACTCCGACCGCCGAGCCTGTGACGATGCGGGCGATGCGCGCCGTGTCGTCGAACAGACCCTCGACCGCATGGAACCAGCGGCCGGGCCTGAAGGCGTCCAGCCAGGCGCGGGTTCTGGTCGGGCGTCCCATGTGGGCGGGGCGCAGCAGGATCAGGTCGGTCAGCGGGTGGGCCTCGTCCTCGATCTCTGGCGGCAGGACGGGGGCGTGCGGCTTGTGATCGGCGTCGCCGACGATGAAGACGCGATCCACCTGTCGGGCGCACAGCGAAGCCCAGCCGGGTTCGTCCGATTCGGCGACATAGAGGACGTAGTCGTGGGCGTCCTCGACGCTGGAGAACCATTCGGCAGCGGACGACAGGGCGGTGTGGTCGACGACGCGGCAGCTGAAGCCCTGGGCCTCGACGGCGCGGGCGACGCGCTCGACGAAGCTTCTGATCGGCTGGGTGCGGGCCGAGACGAAGCCGAAGACGGTCGGGTCAGAGCCGGTCGAGTTCCGGTCGCGGGCCCGCATCAGCATGATCTGGCCCAGTTCGGCCATCAGGGCCGGCTCGTTGCGGGCGGCCTCGAAGAAGGCGTCGCGGGGCAGGGCGACCACGTCGCTGTCGCGCAGGGCCACGACATTGGCCATGTGGGTCGTGCCCGCCAGCATGGCCATTTCGCCGACCGGATCGCCAGGCTTGATGACGCCGATGAACTGGGGGCCGCGCCCGTTGTCGTCCTTGAATACGCCCAGTCGCCCGGCGCGCAGCAGGTACAGGGTGTCGGCTGGATCACCCGCGGAGAACAGCCGTTCGCCTCGCGTCAGGGCGAACCAGCTGGCGCGGGTGTTCTTCGTGCCCTCGAAGACGCGCGCCAGGGCGGCTTCCAGCGAGTCGGGCAGCGTGTCGGGACGTTCAACAGCCATGCTTGGGGTTTAGGCCGGATTTCGTCGGACGGGAAACAGAACGACTTCCACCCGAGGCGGAAGCCTCCTAAACCTTGGGGCATGCCCAAGCTGATTTCTGCTGTCGATCGCAACAGTCCTGCTTTCAAGTCGCTGGATGCGCACAATCGCGCCCTGCGAGAAGAGCTTTACGAGAAGGTGGCCAAGGCCGCGCGCGGGGGCTCCGACGCCAGCCGCGACCGCCATGTGGCGCGAGGCAAGCTGTTGCCGCGCGACCGGGTCGAGCGCCTGCTGGACCCCGGCTCGCCCTTCCTCGAGGTGGGCCAACTGGCCGCCAACGGCATGTATCGCGACGAGGCGCCGGGCGCGGGCATGATCTGCGGCGTCGGCCGCGTCTCGGGCCGCGAGGTCATGATCGTCGCCAACGACCCGACGGTGAAGGGCGGCGCCTACTACCCCCTGACGGTCAAGAAGCACCTGCGGGCGCAGGAAATCGCCGAACAGAACAACCTGCCCTGCGTCTATCTGGTCGATTCGGGCGGGGCCAACCTGCCGCATCAGGCCGAGGTCTTCCCGGACCGCGACCACTTCGGCCGCATCTTCTTCAACCAGGCGCGGATGAGCGCGAAGTCGATCCCGCAGATCGCCTGCGTTATGGGCTCCTGCACCGCGGGCGGCGCCTATGTGCCCGCCATGTCCGACGAGACGGTGATCGTGCGCAATCAGGGCACCATCTTCCTGGCCGGTCCGCCGCTGGTGAAGGCCGCGACCGGCGAGGTCATCTCGGCCGAGGAACTGGGCGGGGCCGAGACCCACGGGCGCAAGTCCGGCGTGGTCGATCATGTGGCCGAGAACGACGAACACGCCCTGGAGATCGTGCGCTCCATCGTCGCCAACCTGAGCACCATCAAGCCCCAGCCGCTGGACGTGCGCGAGCCGCGCGCCCCGGCCTACGACCCGGCGGAACTGTACGGCATCATCCCCGACGACGTCCGCGCCCCCTATGACGTGCGCGAGGTCATCGCCCGCATCGTCGACGGCTCGGAGCTGGACGAGTTCAAGGCCCTGTACGGCACGTCGCTGGTGTGCGGCTTCGCCCGTATCTGGGGGCAGCCGGTGGCCATTTTGGCCAACAACGGCGTCCTGTTCTCCGAGAGCGCCCAGAAGGGCGCGCACTTCATCGAACTGGCCTGCAAGCGCAAGATCCCGCTGCTCTTCCTGCAGAACATCTCGGGCTTCATGGTCGGCGGCAAGTATGAGGCCGAAGGCATCGCCAAGCACGGCGCCAAGCTGGTCACGGCGGTCGCCAGCGCCGAGGTGCCCAAGTTCACCGTCCTGATCGGCGGCAGCTTCGGCGCCGGCAACTACGGCATGTGCGGCCGGGCCTACAGCCCCCGCTTCCTCTTCACTTGGCCCAACAGCCGGATCTCGGTGATGGGCGGCGAGCAGGCCGCGTCGGTTCTGGCCACCGTCCACCGCGACGCCGATACCTGGACGCCGGAAGAGGCCGAGACCTTCAAGGCCCCGATCCGTCAGAAGTACGAGGACGAGGGCAACCCCTATTACGCCACGGCCCGCCTGTGGGACGACGGCGTCATCGACCCGGCCCAGACCCGCGACGTCCTGGGTCTGGCCATCAGCGCCAGCCTAAACGCCCCCATCCCCGAGACCACCTTCGGCGTCTTCCGAATGTAACTGGCCGTCATCCCGGAAATCGCGCAGCGATTATCCGGGACCGCCAGAGACGTCAGGCGTTAGAGTTTTGTGCGGTCCCGGATCACGCCTTCGCCGTGTCCGGGATGACAAAGAAAGAAGATCAGAATGACCGACCAGAAGCCGACCGAAGAAGACCTGAACGCCCTGGACGTCACCGACGCCGAGGCGGTCGAGATGAACGCCATCGCCCATCCCTTCGTCGCCGATCCGGCGCCGGACGCGGACAATGAGCTGGTCAAGATCGACGCCCTGCCGTCGGGCGTGGTCTTCGTGACCATCAATCGGCCGGAGAAGAAGAACGCCTTCGACGCCGCCACCATCGCGGCCCTGTTCGAAGCCTTCGAGACGCTGCAGGGTGCCGACCGGGTGCGCGTGGTCTTCATCCGCGGCGCAGGCGGCACCTTCAGCGCGGGCGCCGACCTGAACTGGATGGCCGACGCCGCGGGCTGGTCCGAGGCCGACAACCGCGACGACGCCATGGGTCTGGCCAAGATGCTCAAAGCCCTGCACGACGTGCCGGCCCTGACGGTGGCCCTGGTCGAGGGCGCGGCCATGGGCGGCGGGGCGGGCATCGTCGCCGCCTGCGACATGGCCGTGGCGGTCGAGGGCGCGCGCTTCGCCTTCTCCGAGGTCAAGCTGGGCCTGATCCCGGCGACCATCGCCCCCTATGTCATCGAGGCCGTCGGCGCGCGCCGCGCTCGCCAGCTGTTCCTGACGGCCAACATCTTCGACGCCGACTACGCCGCCCACGCGGGCCTGATCGACCTGGTCCTGCCCGAAGGCTCGGTGGATGAGTTCATCTCCATGCTGACCGACAGCCTGACGACCTGCGCCCCCGGCGCCATGGGCGAGGCCAAGCGTCTGGTGAACGACGTGGCGGGCGAGGCCATCGACCATCGCCTGCTGGAAGAGACCGCCAAACGCATCGCCCGCGCCCGTGTCTCGGAAGAAGGCCAGGAAGGCGTCCGCGCCTTCCTCGACAAGCGCGCGCCGAGCTGGGCGCAATAAGGTAGCCTGATGTTCAAGTCCGTCCTGGTCGCCAATCGCGGCGAGATCGCCTGCCGCGTCTTCCGCACCGCTCGCCGCATGGGCCTGCGCACCATCGCCGTCTATTCCGAGGCCGACGCTCAGGCGCTGCACGTTCGCGAGGCCGATGAGGCGGTGCTGATCGGCCCGGCGGCGGCGCGCGAATCCTATCTGGATGCGGCCAAGGTGCTGGCGGCGGCCAAGGCGACGGGGGCGGAGGCCATCCACCCCGGCTACGGCTTCCTGTCCGAGAACGCCGACTTCGCCGAGGCGGTGATGGCGGCGGGCATCGTCTGGATCGGCCCGCAGCCGTCCTCGATCCGCGCTATGGGCCTGAAGGACGCGGCCAAGAAGCTGATGATCGAGGCGGGCGTGCCCGTCACCCCCGGCTATCAGGGCGAGGACCAGTCCCTTGAGACCCTGACCGCCGAGGCCAACCGCATCGGCTTCCCGGTCCTGATCAAGGCGGTCGCCGGCGGCGGCGGCAAGGGCATGAAGAAGGTCGACCGGGCGGAAGACTTCGCCGACGGTCTGGCTTCGGCCCAGCGCGAGGGGCAGTCCTCCTTCGGCGATCCGCGCGTCCTGATCGAGAGCTATATCACCCGCCCGCGCCACATCGAGGTGCAGGTCTTCGGCGACAGCCACGGCAATGTCGTCCACCTGCATGAGCGCGACTGCTCGCTGCAACGCCGCCACCAGAAGGTGATCGAAGAGGCGCCCGCGCCCGGCATGGACGCCGCCACGCGCGAGGCCGTGACCGCCGCAGCCGTCCGCGCCGCCAAGGCCGTCAACTATCAGGGCGCGGGCACCATCGAGTTCATCGCCGACGCTTCCGACGGGCTGAAGGCCGACCGCATCTGGTTCATGGAGATGAACACCCGGCTGCAGGTCGAACACCCGGTCACGGAATCGATCACCGGCGTCGATCTGGTCGAGTGGCAGCTGCGCGTCGCGGCGGGCGAACCGATCCCCTTGGCCCAGACCGATATCCCGATGAAGGGCTGGGCCATGGAGGCCCGCCTCTATGCCGAAGACCCGGCCCACGGCTTCCTGCCGTCCATCGGGCGGCTGGATCACTTCGTCCTGCCTGATGATATTCGTGTCGATACGGGCGTGGAGCAGGGCGGCGAGGTCAGCCAGTTCTACGACCCCATGATAGCCAAGCTGATAGTCCACGCCGACAGCCGCGAAGCCGCCGCCGCCCGCCTGGCCAACGCCTGCCGCGAGGTCGAGGTCTGGCCCGTTCGCACCAACGCCGGCTTCCTGGCCCGCTGCCTGGACCACCTGCGCTTCGTCGAGGGCGACGTGGATACGGGGTTCATCGGGGCGGAGGAGGGCGAGTTGCTGAAGTCAGAAGGCAGCCCGCGCGCGGTCGCCGCCGCCGCTGGCCTGATCGGGCTTGAGGCAGACGCCGCCGCCTTTGACGTCGAGGACAAGGCGCTGGCGCCCTGGCGGGCCGGCCTGTTCGGCTTCCGCATGAATGGCGCGGCTCAGTCGCGCACGGCCCTGCACCACGGCGACCAGCAGCACGCCGTGACCCTGGCTGGCGAGCCGGGTTGGCACGGACGTCAGTCGAGCTTTGACGTCGGCGTGGAGGGCGAAACCTCCCGCGTCTATGGCGAGACCGATCTGGTCGTGGTCGACGGCGATGTCGTCACCGCCTTCGCCCCGGACGCCGAGCGGATCGTGGTCTTTGACGACGGCGACGTCATCGAGTTCCGTCGCCGCAAGTCCAGCACCAGCGCTGGCGGCTCCGCCTCCGATGGCGGCCTTCGCGCCCCTATGCCGGGCAAGATCGTCGCCGCGCCGGCCAAGGCCGGCGACGTCGTCACCAAAGGTCAGCCCATCGTGGTGCTGGAAGCCATGAAGATGGAGCACGCCCTGACCGCGCCCTTCGACGGCGTGGTGGCCGAGTTCAACGTCGCCGTCGGCGATCAGGTCGTGGACGGCGCGGTTCTGGCCGTGGTGAAGGCGGCCGACTAACCCTGCCGTCATCCCGGACGGCCGTCAGGCCGATCCGGGACCCAGGCCTTGGCTTCAAACACGGACAGGGCTGGATCAGAGCCGCCGTCTGGGTCCCGGGTTCCGCTGCGCGGCCCCGGGACGACGGAAGAGGCGGTTTCGCCGATCCGGCCAAGAGACTATCTGCACGCCCATGCCCCTTCACATGATCAAACTCTGCGTCGGCGTGTCCGAGGTCGAGACGCTGGAAGCGAACGCCGCGCGTTCGGACTGGCGCATCGTCCACACCCGCATGACGCCCAAGCGCGCCGCCGAGATCGAGGACGGCGGCTCGCTCTACTGGGTCATGAAGGGCTCGGTGACCTGTCGTCAGCGCATCCTCGACATCACCACTGTCGGCGAAGGCAAGGAGAGCCGTTGTGAGATCAAGCTGGACAGCCAGGTGATCCGCACCGCGCCCCTGGCCCGACGACCGTTTCAGGGCTGGCGCTATTTGGATCCCAAGGACGCGCCGCCGGACCTGTCCGTGGCCGAGGCGACGGACCTACCCGACGACCTGGCGCGCGAGCTGCGCGAACTGGGCGCCTGGTGACCCTTTTGTGGCTTTAGCCCGCAAGTGTTGACCTTTGGTCGCCGTCGTGGCCTGTCCCGGCTCCGATGATCAACGCCCTGCTCAGCTTCAAGACCCGTAAGACCCTTTCCGAGCTGCTGAAGCTGGCCTGGCCGGTCGTGCTGGCGCGTCTGGGCATCATGACCATGGGCCTGACCGACGCCATCGTCGTCGGCCACTACGCCAGCCGCGAACTGGCCTATCACTCCCTGGCCTGGGCGCCGTCCTCGGTCGTGCTGACCACGGCGGTCGGGCTGATGATGGGGGTGCAGGTCATGACCGCCCGTCTGCTGGGCGAGGGCCGCAAGGACGAGGTCGGCGCCGTGCTGCGTCGCGGCATGGTCTACGCCATGCAGATCGGTTTCGTCTCCATGATCGCCCTGATGCTGCTGGGGCCGTTCGGCCTGCGCCACATGGGTCTGGAAGACGGGCTGGGCGAGGGCGCTTCGCCCGTTCTGATGATCTTCGCCCTGTCGATGCCCGCCTATCTGATTTCGGTCGCGGCCCAGTTCTTCCTCGAGGGCCTGCATCGACCCAAGGCCGGCATGGTCGCCATGTGGGTGGCCAATGCGGTCAACCTGGCCCTGAACCTGTTGCTGGTGCCTGACATTCTGGGGCTCGGCCTGCACGGCGCACAGGCCTCGGCCTGGGCCACCTTCGGCGCCCGCATGGCTCTGGCCGTCTTCCTGGTCATCTTCATCCTGCGCCTGCCCGAAGCCCGTGCCTGGGGCCTGTTCAACAAGCCCAGGCGCGACAAGGCGGTTGAGCGCGAGCAGATCAAGGTCGGCATGGGCGCCGGGTCGTCCAACTTCATCGAGGTCGGGGCCTTCGCCGCCATGACCCTGTTCGCCGGTCAACTGGGCGCGGCCGAGACCGCCAGCTGGGCGGTCGTCATCAACGTCTCCGCCATCGTCTTCATGGTGCCCATGGGCCTGTCGTCAGCGACGGCGGTTCTGGTGGGCCGCAGCTACGGCGCGGGCGACAAGGCCGGGGTCATGCGCGGCGGTCTGGCGGGCATCGGCGTGGTGACGGTGCTGGCCTTCATCATCGCCGTCGGCCTGTGGCTGACCGCGCCTCTGGTGGTCAGCGCCTATACGACCGATCCGGCCATCCTGGCCATCGCGGCCCCGGCCCTGGTGCTGGCGACCCTCTTCTTCGTCGCGGACGCACAGCAGGTGGTCGCGGCCCAGGCCAACCGTGCGGCGGGCGACGTCGTCTGGCCGACGCTGATGCACCTGCTGTCCTATGGCGTCATCATGATCCCGCTGGGCTGGTGGCTGGCGCACCGGATCGGCGTCGACGGTCTGGTCTGGTCGGTCATCGTGGCCAGCCTGATCTCGGGCGCGCTGCTGACCGGGCGCTTCGTTCGTATCGCCAGGCGGCTTCCGGCCTGAGGCGTGACGGCGGGGTGACGCGGGCGTAACGGGCCTCTATATCCCTCTGCTTCCTCCCGCAGACTGGACGATCATGGCCCGCATCCTCATCACCTCGGCGCTGCCCTACATCAACGGCATCAAGCACCTTGGGAATCTGGCCGGGTCCATGTTGCCCGCCGATGTCTGGGCGCGGTTCATGCGCGGGCGCGGCCACGACGTCCTCTATGTCTGCGCCACCGACGAGCACGGCACCCCGGCCGAGCTGGCCGCCGCCGCCGCCGGGCAGGACGTCCGCACCTATTGCGACGAACAGCATGAGGTTCAGAAGAAGGCCGGCGAGGCCTTCAGCCTGTCGTTCGACGTCTTCGGCCGCAGCTCCAACGAACCGAACAAGCGCCTGACCCAGCACTTCGCCAAGGTGCTGGAGGAACGCGGCCTGATCGAGGAGCGCGTCGACCGGATGATCTATTCGATCGACGACGCCCGCTTCCTGCCCGACCGCTATGTCGAGGGGACCTGCCCGCACTGCGCCTACGAAAAGGCGCGCGGCGACCAGTGCGACAACTGCGGCCGCCTGCTGGACCCGACAGACCTGATCAATCCCTATTCGGCGGTCTCGGGCAGCCGCAACCTGGAGGTCCGCGATACGCGTCACCTCTATCTGCTTCAGACCAAGGTGGCCGACGAGGTGCGCGGCTGGGTCGACGCCCGTTCCGAGGGCTGGCAGCCGCTGGCCCGCTCCATCGCCTACAAGCATCTGGACGAAGGCCTGATCGACCGCGGCATCACCCGCGACCTGAAGTGGGGCGTGCCGGTCGTCGGTCCCGACGGCGGACCGCGTCCTGGCATGGAGGGCAAGGTCTTCTACGTCTGGTTCGACGCCCCCATTGAATACATCGGCGCGACCGAGGAATGGGCGGAAGCTTCGGGCGGAAACTGGCGCTCGTGGTGGCGTCTGGACGAAGGCGCCGACGACGTCCGCTACGTCCAGTTCATGGGCAAGGACAACGTGGCCTTCCACACCGTCAGCTTCCCCGCCACCATCCTGGGCTCGGGCGAGCCGTGGAAGACGGTCGACCAGCTCAAGGCCTTCAACTGGCTGAACTGGTACGGCGGCAAGTTCTCGACCAGCATGGGCCGCGGCGTCTTCATGGATCAGGCGCTGGAACTGCTGCCCGCCGACTACTGGCGCTGGCACCTGACCGCCTATGGCCCGGAACACTCCGACGCGGCCTTCACCTGGGAGCAGTTCCAGGTGACGACGAACAAGGACCTGGCCGACGTGCTGGGCAACTTCGTCAACCGCATCGTCAAGTTCACCGAGTCCAAGTTCGACGGCGTCGTGCCGGAGGGCGGCGAGGCCGGGCCGCTGGAAGCCAAACTGGCGGCGGAAATCAAGGCCGGCCTGGAAACCCTGACCGCCGAGTTCGAGGCCATGGAGTTCCGCAAGGCGGCCCAGGCCGCGCGCGCGCTGTGGGTGCTGGGCAACGAGTATCTGCAGGAAGCCGCGCCCTGGACGGCGCTGAAGACCGACCGCGACCGCGCCGCCGTGGTGGTCCGCACCGGCCTGTCGCTGGTCGCCCTGTTCGCCCGCATCACCGTGCCCTTCATGCCCGGCAGCGCCGAGCGCATCGGCGCCACGGTCGGCGCCACTGATCTGTCTTGGCCGGACGCCGAGAGCGATCTGCTGAACCTGGTCCCCGCCGGTCAGTCGGTCGCCGCCGCCGAGGTCCTGTTCGCCAAGATCGAGGACGCCCAGGTCGCCGAATGGACCGAACGCTTCGGCGGCGCCGAGTGAGGCCGGAACTCGCCTTCCAGTCCGACGCGAAGCGCCAGTCGATTCGTGATCGGCTGGTGGCGACCGGGCGGGCGCAGGTCGTCGATCTGCTGAGCGGCGGCTATGCCGAGTATCTGGCCGCCCGCGCCGCCGAGGCCCCGTTCAACACGGTGACGCGCAGGGGCGAAGGCCACGTCGATCTGCCCGCTGCCTGGCTGGCCAGTCTGGAGCCGACGCAGAAGCAGGCGCTGGGCGAGCGGGTTCAGGCCTCGGCCACGGACGGCTTCCAGTATCTCTACGACAACCACCCCATCTACGATCTGGATCAGGCGGGACAGGCCCAGGCGGCCTGGTCTGAACTGGTCGCCTTCCTTAACGGCGAGGCGTTTCTGGGCCTGATGCGCGATCTGACGGGCGAGTGCCGGATCGCCATGGCGGACGCCCAGTTGACGCGGTTTCGTCCGGCCCATTTCCTGAACCAGCACGATGACAGCGCCGAAGGCAAGCAGCGCTACTTCGCCTATGTCCTGGGGCTGACGCCGCGCTGGCGGATCGACTGGGGCGGTCTTCTGGCCTTCCACGGCGACGACGGCAATGTGGCCGAGGCCTTCACCCCCCGCTTCAATGCGCTGAGTCTGCTGAAGGTGCCGTCGCCGCACTCCGTCAGCCAGGTGGCGCTGTCGGCGGGGGCGCACCGCTACTCTGTGACCGGTTGGCTGCGCGGGCTTTGAACCTGATGCAGAATTGAAAAGGTCCGGATCGCTCCGGGCCTTTTTGCTCTTCTGACCCCTGTCGGGCGGGTGTCAGCGCTTGCGCGCGGCGGGCAGCAGGCCCAGGCGCGAGACGCCGAATAGACCCAGCAGGCCAGCCAGCAGGATCATCGCCCATTCCGTCAACGTCGGGACGGCGGCAGGGGCAGGCGGCGCATTGGCGATCAGCACGCCGCTGGTCGAGCCCACGCTGTTGAGCGTCAGGATGGCGTCCAGCCCGCCGGAGCTGATGATCCTCGCGCCGTTGAGTTGAATATGCCCCCCGACGCCTACGCCGTCAGGATCCTGATCCGCCGCCCTGACCGTGTAGCGGAAGGTCAGCGCCGACGAGCCCGAGCCGCTGAGATAGGTCGTCTGCACGGTCCCGCCTGTGTTCAGGGAGAGCGCAATAGAGGGCGTGCCTCCCGTGGTATCGACGTTGACGGCCTCGCTGAAGTTGACCGTGAAGTCGAGATTTTGCCCGACCGAGTAGGCGGCGCTTGCGGGCACGACGACGCTTGTGACTGCGGCCTGAGCGTAGGCCCCGCCCGCGGCGGAAAGACAGAGGATCGCAACGGCGAGCGACCAGGACAGGCGGAGGAAGGACATGGGGCGCCTTGGGCTATCGATGATATCCTGACGCCTAGTGGAAAACGATCGTTTTTGTAAGGGCGCGCCTTCCATCGCCCGGCTTGCTTGCCTCAGCAAAAAGGCCCGGATCGCTCCGGGCCTTTTGTCGTCTGCTACTGAGCGGGCGGCGCGAGCGCCTCTGGCGGCGAGGTCCGCTGTTCTCGTGCGCCGGGCAGGGCGGCGGGGGTGGCCTCCCTGCTGCCCGCGCTGGCGTGTTTCATATGTTTGGCCTGTTCTTCCGCGCCGATGTCCAAGAAGGCGGGGGCCGAGGCGTTGAACTGATCGGCGTGGCCTGTCCGCACGATGACCGAGCGTCCGCCGTCCCAGATCATGTGCAGGGCAACGTAGAGGACGATGACCAGACCGACGTAGGCGATCCAGCGATAGCGGTTCAGCAGCTTGGCGATGAAGCTGGCGGCCAGACCCATCAGGGCGATCGACAGGATCAGGCCGAAGACCATGATCCACGGGTGGTCATGGCTGGCGCCGGCGACGGCCAGCACATTGTCCAGCGACATGGTCAGGTCGGCGATCATGATCTGGATCAGGGCGGCGCCGAAGGTCTTGCGCTTCAGGCCCAGTTCCTCGGGCGAGGGGCCGCCGCCGTGCTCGATGGCCATGGCCCGTTCGATCTCGGCCTCGGCCTCGGCCTGGTCGTGGGTGGCCTGCTCGCGCAGTTCCCGCCACATCTTCCAGCAGACCCACAGCAGCAGGAAGCCGCCCGCCAGCAGCAGGCCGACGATGGCCAGAAGCTGCACGGTGATCAGGGCCAGGCCGATACGCATGACGACGGCGGCGGCCAGACCGATCAGGATCGCCTTGCGGCGTTGTTCCTGGGGCAGGGCGGCGGCGGCCAGGCCGACGGCGACGGCGTTGTCGCCGGCCAGAACGAGATCGATCATCAGAACCTTGCCGAGGGCGGAGGCCTGACTGAGCAGATGGGGGTCTGAGAGGAATTCCATTCGGGTTTCTTAAGCCCCGGGCCGGGCTGCGCCAAGACGCCGCAGCGGCAAAGTCACGCTCCCGCCAGACTGTGACCGGCGGGAGCGACCCGGTCAGCCGGCGCGCTGCGCGCGCGCGGCTTCATAGAGGGCGATGGCCGCCGCGTTGGAGACGTTCAGGCTTTCGAAGCCGCCGGGCATGGGGATCTTGGCCAGGACGTCGCAGTGCTCGGCCACCAGCCGGCGCACGCCGTCGCCTTCGGAGCCCATGACCAGGACGGTCGGACGCGAATCGAGGACTTCCTCCAGCGTCTGCTCGGCGGCGCCGTCCAGGGCCACGGCGCGCCAGCCCATGTCGGCCAGCTTCTCGAGCGCGCGGCTGAGGTTGGTGACGCGGGCGCAGGGCAGGCGCTCGGTCGCGCCGACGGCTGCCTTGGCCAGAGCTCCGGCCAGGGCCGGCGAGTGCCGGTCCTGCACCACGATGCCCTTGGCGCCGAAGGCCAGGGCCGACCGGAAGATGGCGCCGACGTTTTGGGTGTCGGTCAACTGATCCAGCATGACGATCAAGCCCTGGGCGTCTTCGGCGATCTCTTCCAGCGACACGCCTTCCAGCGGCTGAACCTTGAAGACCATGCCCTGATGAACGGCGCCGGCGGGCAGCATTCGGGCCAGGGCGGTCGAATCGATCACCTCGATTCGGTGGCCGTTCGCCAGATTTTCCCGTTCGATTTCAGCGGCTCTGTCCTCCGTGACCATCAAACGGCCCGTTCCGCGGCGGGTCGGATTGGCCAGAGCGGCCAAAACCGGATGGCGGCCCCAGATAAAATTATCCGCATCGGCCTTGCCGCGCGGGGGCTTGGAGGCGGAATCTCCCCCGGAACGACCTGCCGACGCAGCCGATCGACCCTTCTCGGGACGGTTTTCTCCACGCTTGTGGAAAGATTGTTTTTTACCGGGTTTCCGGTCGTTGCGTTCTGAAAATGACGACACTATAAGACGGCCTCCGATTTGGGCCCCAGGGCTTCGGGTCAGGCGCTTCCTCTAAAGCAGGCGTCGCCGGACACGAAGGCTTTCGCGACAAAAATGATCGAAAGATCGTGGTGTTGCGTATTCCAGACCGGTTTTGAAAACGCGCGCTGGGGGAATGTCCCGAGTGGCAAAGGGGGCGGACTGTAAATCCGCTGCGAAAGCTTCGAAGGTTCGAGTCCTTCTTCCCCCACCACGCGCGTTTCGAGGCCGAGAGGACGGGAACCCTGAAAAGGAATCGGGTGCGGAAACGCCAGTCTCTCGCGAGGTTGGGGCAACGCATTCTTCGCGCGGGTATAGCACAATGGTAGTGCAGCAGCCTTCCAAGCTGAGGATGTCGGTTCGATCCCGTCTACCCGCTCCAGGTTTTTGATCTGACAAAAGCGCCCCTCCGTCCTTGGACCCGGGCCACAGGAGTTTGGCCATGGCCAAGGAAAAGTTCGAACGCACTAAGCCGCACTGCAACATCGGCACCATCGGTCACGTTGACCACGGCAAGACGACGCTGACGGCTGCGATCACGATCACGCTGGCGAAGGCCGGCGGCGGCAAGGCGATGAACTACGCCGACATCGACGCCGCCCCGGAAGAAAAGGCCCGCGGCATCACGATCAACACGGCGCACGTGGAATATGAGACGGCCAACCGTCACTACGCGCACGTCGACTGCCCCGGCCACGCCGACTACGTGAAGAACATGATCACGGGCGCCGCCCAGATGGACGGCGCGATCCTGGTGTGCTCGGCCGCTGACGGCCCGATGCCGCAGACCCGCGAGCACATCCTGCTGTCGCGTCAGGTCGGCGTTCCGGCCCTGGTCGTCTTCCTGAACAAGGTCGACATGGTCGACGACGAAGAGCTGCTCGAGCTGGTCGAGATGGAAGTTCGTGAACTTCTGTCGTCCTACCAGTTCCCGGGCGACGACATCCCGGTCGTCAAGGGCTCGGCCCTGGCCGCCGTCGAAGGCCGCGACGCCGCCATCGGCGAAGAAGCCATCCTGAAGCTGATGCAGGCTGTGGACGACTACATCCCGCAGCCGGAACGCCCGATCGACCTGCCCTTCCTGATGCCGGTCGAAGACGTCTTCTCGATCTCGGGCCGCGGCACCGTGGTCACGGGTCGCGTCGAGCGCGGCATCGTCAAGGTCGGTGAAGAAGTCGAGATCGTCGGCATCCGTCCGGTCCAGAAGACGACCTGCACGGGCGTCGAAATGTTCCGCAAGCTGCTGGACCAGGGTCAAGCCGGCGACAACGTGGGCGTGCTGCTGCGCGGCACCAAGCGTGAAGACGTCGAGCGCGGCCAGGTGCTGTGCAAGCCGGGTTCGATCACCCCGCACACCAAGTTCGTGGCCGAAGCCTACATCCTGACCAAGGAAGAAGGCGGCCGTCACACGCCGTTCTTCACGAACTACCGCCCGCAGTTCTACTTCCGTACGACCGACGTGACCGGCATCGTTCACCTGAAGGAAGGCGTCGAGATGATCATGCCCGGCGACAACGCCGAGCTGGACGTCGAACTGATCACCCCGATCGCCATGGAAGAGAAGCTGCGCTTCGCCATCCGTGAAGGCGGCCGCACCGTCGGCGCCGGCGTCGTGGCCAAGATCGTCGCCTAAGCGATGGATCCGGGTCTTCGGACCCGAACAGTAAGCGTACCGGCCTGAAGCAGCCCGCAAGGGCGTCAGGCCAGGCGTAAAGCGTAACAGAGCGGCCCCCGGAGCAATCCGGGGGCCGTTTTGCTGTCGGGGGCGACCTTGGCGAATTGATCGGAGAGAGAATTCGCCGGGCGCGGATAATAAGTGTCTGAATATCAATGATATTAACGAAGCTGCGGTGAAGTTGGCGCAAGGCCTTCCTGACGAAAGGGAAGCCTAATGACTGACATTGACTGGCCGCGTCGCGCGGGCCTGTCCGGGGCTCTGGACGAGGCGGCGATCGTGGCCATCACGGACCGCGCCGGCCAGATTCTGTACTGCAATCAGAAGTTCGTGGACGTCAGCGGCTACAGCCGCGACGAACTGGTCGGCCAGAACCATAGGCTGGTCAATTCCGGCCATCACCCGCGTGCGTTCTTCCAGGACCTTTACCGGACCATCGCCGGCGGCGGGGTGTGGCGCGGCACGATCCAGAACCGCAACAAGAACGGCGAACTGTACTGGGTCGACACGACCATCGTGCCGAATCCCGGCGAGGACGGACGCCCCGAGACCTACACGGCCATCCGTTTCGAGGTTTCTGATCACGTCCGGGCGCTGAAGGCGCTGGAGATCGCGCAGGAAGAGACCCGCCGCGCGGCACAGGTGCGGGACCGCTTTTTCGCCAACATCAGTCATGAGGTGCGAACGCCCCTGAACGCCGTCCTCGGTTTGGCCTCGGCCCTGGCGCACACGACCCTGACCGAGCGGCAGACGCAGATGCTGTCGCTGATCACCGGCGCGGGCGATTCCCTGAGGCGCGTGCTGGACGACATGCTGGACCTGTCGAAGATGCAGGCGGGCCAGTTCCGTCTGGCGCCGGCCCCGTTCGATCTGCGCGCCGACATCGCCGCCGTGGTCGAGATGCGGGCCGCCGCCGCCGAGGAACGGGACGTGACCCTGTCGGTGAGCTTCTCGGAGGCGGCCGAAGGGCAGGTGCTGGGTGATGGCGTGCGGATCACGCAGATCGTGTCCAATCTGGTGTCCAACGCGGTCAAGTTCACGCCGGAAGGCGCTGTAGACGTGCGGGTCGATCTGACGACCGGCGCCGAGGGCGAGCGCCTGCGGATCGAAGTGAAGGACACCGGGATCGGCTTTGATCCTGAGACGGCGCAGCGCCTGTTCAATCCCTTCGTCCAGGCCGACGACACCATTTCGCGCGAGTTTGGCGGCACCGGCCTGGGGTTGTCGATCTGCCGGTCTCTGGCTGAGTTGATGGGCGGCGAGATTTCCGCGCGGTCAACGCCGGGCGAGGGCAGCCTGTTCTCCGTCGTCCTGCCCATCCAGCGGCTGGGCGCCGCCGCCGACGCGGCTCCCGACGACGGTGCCGGAGCGATGGACAGGGCGCAGCGGGTTCTGGTGGTCGAGGACAATCCGGCCAACCAGATGGTTGTGCGCTGCCTGCTGGAACCGCTGGGTTTCGAGATCGACACCGCGGACGACGGCCGTCAGGGCGTGGATCAGTTCTTGCGCGACCGGTACGACATGATCCTGATGGACATGCAGATGCCGGTGATGGACGGGCTGACCGCGATCAGCCTGATCCGGGCGCACGAGGCGGCGCATCGACTGGACCGCACGCCGGTCGTCATGCTGACCGCCAACACGACCGAAGCCCACCAGCAGCGGGCGATGCAGGTCGGCGTGGACGCCCTTGTCGCCAAGCCGGTGACGCTCGAGATCCTGCTGGATGGGCTCAACCAGGGCATCGCGGGGGCCGAGGCCTGGCGCGCCGAGGCGCGCGCCGCCGCCTGACGTCACAGCCAGGGAACCGCCGCCCGCCCGTGACGTTGGCTAACGACGTTAATAAATGGGTAACCATAAATGCGGCGCGCGATCCGGCTGGGACTGTTCATCGGCACCATCATCGGCATGAGCGCCTGCGCGGCGGTTCAGGACGGCGGGCGACCATCCGAGACAGGAGCTTACGGCTCGGTCGGCGTCGGCCGGACGTGGTGAACCGGCCGTCGGGCGCATGATTTGCTGGCGTAGCCGCATCTTCGGCCCTATTGTCGCCGCGCGGACGCCGATTGTCGCGCCGCGCCGCGGGCTTCTCCCCCTTCGATGTTGACCATCGCTATCGCCGTCGTGCTGCTGCTTGTGGTGCTGAACGGCCTGTTCGCCATGACCGAGCTTGCGGTCGTTTCATCGCGTAAATCCAAGCTACAAAGCCGCGCCGAGCGCGGAGATCGCGGGGCCCGGGCGGCCTTGAAGCTGTCCGAAGAGCCGACGCAGTTCCTGTCAGCGGTCCAGGTCGGCATCACCCTGATCGGCATTCTGGCGGGCGCCTATGGTCAGGCGACCATCGCGGGCGAGCTGGACCGGATTCTGGAAGCCAACTTCCCGGCCCTGGCGCCCTATTCGCAGTTCGCTTCGACGGCCCTGGTGGTCGTGCTGATCACCTATGTCTCATTGATCGTCGGCGAGCTGGTGCCCAAGCGCCTGGCCCTTATCTTCCCCGAGACGATCGCGTCGAAGATGGCGGCGCCGATCTCGACCATGGCTCTGGTGATGAAGCCCTTCGTGCTTCTGCTGACGGCCTCCACCTCGGGCATCCTCAAGGTGATGGGCGTCAAGGATCGCGACGGTTCGGACGTCACCCAGGAGGAGGTCGAGAGCATTCTGGCGGAAGGCACGTCCGCCGGCCTGATCGAGCCTGAAGAACAGGAGATGATCGAGGAGATCCTGCGTCTGGGCGACCGCGCGGTGCGGGTCGCCATGACGCCGCGCCACGAGGTTTTCTGGATCGCCCTGGACGACACCGAAGAGGTGCTGCGCGAGGAGATCCGCACCTGCCCCTATTCGCGCATCGTCGTGGCGCGCGAGAGCGACGTCGATAATCCCCTCGGCGTGGTTCACAAGAAGGATCTGCTTGACGCCCTGTTGACTGACGGCTCCTACGACATCGAGAAGCTGGTGGCCGAGCCGGCTTTCATTCCGCAGTCGACCTCGGTGCTAAAGGCGCTGGAGATCCTGAAGGGCTCCAAGGTTCACATGGCCTTCGTCGTCGATGAGTACGGCGCCTTTGAAGGCGTGGTGACCGCCACCGACCTGCTGGAAATGATCGCCGGCGACTTCAACGAGAGCCACGACGAACTGGGGCAGTCGATCCGCAAGCGTGAAGACGGCTCATGGGCGGTCGACGGCCAGGCCGATCTGGACGAATTGGGCGACGAATTGGGAGAGGACTTCGGCGAGCACGAAAGCTTCCACACCGTCGCCGGGCTGGTGCTGCACCACCTGTCGCGACTGCCGCAGGAAGGCGAAATCCTTCAACTGGGCCGTTTCGAGGTCGAGGTGCTGGATATGGACGATCGCCGGATCGACAAGTTGCTGTTCCGGGCCATCATTCCGGGGCAGGGAAGCGGCCCTACCGACACCGACTGATCGGCGTCGGGACACGGTTTCCAACAACGACAAAGCGCACGTCCGTCCAGCGGGCGTGCGCTTTTTTCATGGCGGGTTCCAGGTCGTTAGTTCTTCGCCTTATCGTCCATGTTGCTCCACACCGAGGCGAAGCCGAGGACGGCCATGAAGACCAGAAAGGCCGAGACAATGGCGGCGATGACGGGAACGACGTCTGCGGGCATGGGATATCTCCTTTGACCCCAGCAAAGCCTTTCGCGGGTGAACGCGCCTTGATGGAGATCAAAGGAATACGGGCGGTCAGGCCGCGGCCTGCGCTTTCTGCCGCGACATTTGAACGGCCCCCGAGGCCGACAGACCCGTGACGGCCAGACGCTCGTCGCACAGGGCCAGAGGGGCGGGGCGGTGGCTGACCAGGATCAGACCCTGACCGGTGCGCGCCAGGCGCTCCGCCAGGCGCTCCAGCACGCGCGCCTCCGTGACGGCGTCCAGACCTTCGGTCGGTTCGTCCAGCACCAGCCAGGGGGCCGGGCGCAGATAGGCGCGGGCCAGGCCCAGGCGACGACGTTCGCCGCCCGAAAGGCGGGCGCCGTTCTCGCCAAGAGGCGCGTTCAGACCGGCGGGCGCGGCGTGGATGCGGTCAGCCAGATCCGCGTCTTCGAGCGCGGCCCACAGGGCGTCGTCATCGGCGCCCGGCAGGGCCAGCTTCAGGTTCTCACGCACCGTGCCGGCCAGCAGCACGGCCTGTTGCGGGGCGTAAGCGAACAGGGCGCGGGCAGCGTCGGGCGCGGTGTCGGCGGCGTCGACACCGCCCAGGGTCGCCTCGCCGGACAGGGGCGTGCGCAGATGCATCAGCCGCTCGATCAGGGTGGTCTTGCCGGCCCCGGACGGGCCGGTGACGGCCAGGCGCCGTGGCGGGGCCAGCGAGAGGTCAGCGCCCAGGCCGATGATCGGGGCGGCGGGCTGAGTCGGCGCTGTCGCGGGGGCTTCCAGCAGGTCGCCCAGACGCTCGACCGCCGCTTCAACCGCGCCGTTGTGGCGGAAGGCGGTCAGCAGGGCGCCGGCGCTCTCGACGGTGGTGACGGCGGCCAGAATGGCCAGGGCGATCAGGGGCGGAGAGGCGGCCCCGGCGGTCGCCATCACGCCAAGCACAGCCAAGGCCATGGCGGCTGACTGGGGCAGCAGGATCCAGCCGCCGGCCACGGCCAGGCGTTGGGTTGCGCGTTCCAGCGTCGCGCCGCGCTCGGCCAGACGCTCCACTGCCCAGGGCTTGACGCCATAGGCTTGAAGCTCGGGCGCGGCGGCGGCCAGGGCGGCGAACTCGGTCTTGAGATCGCCCGACGCGGCCTGAACCGCGCGCCCGGCGGGCTCGGCCATCCCGCGGCCGACGAGGGCCGCGGCGAGCACGCCGAAGGCGCTGGCCGCCGCGATGGCCAGGGCGGTCATCCAGCCGGTCAGCAGAGCCAGACCGATGCCTGCCACCAGACCGGCGGCGGCGCCCCAGGGCGCGGACAGGCGCACGAAGCGGTTCTGAACCGCGTCAACGTCCTGAACCATCCGCGAGGAGGCATCGCCGCCCGCCAACGTCAGAGCGCGGCTGGCGGGGCCGCGCGCGACGCTCTCGAACAACTGAGGACGCAGGGCGGCCAGGGCCTTGAGCGCCGCGTCATGGCCGGTGACCCGCTCGCCGTAGCGCGACCCGGTGCGGACGATGGCGAGGAAGCGGATCAGGGCGCTGGGCACCATGAAGTTGAAGCTGTGGGCCACCAGGGGTCCCGCAAGACCGGCCAGGGCCGAGGCCGTGATGAACCAGCCCGACACACCCAGCAGCAGGACGGCTGCGGCGGACACCAGAGCGGCGGTGACGGAGGCGGTCAGCAGACGCGCGCCCTGCCGGCGTTCCTGAGCCCGGATCAGGGTCTTGAGGCGGGCGACGCCGGACATGTTCGGTGCGCTCACAGCCGCACCACGACGTCGGCCAGTTCGGCGACGGCCTCGGAATGGGTGGCGATCAGGGTAGTGCGGCCCTCGGCCGCGGCGCGGATGATCGGCAACAGGGCGGCCTCCGACGCTGCGTCCAGATTGGCCGTGGGCTCGTCCAGCAGCAGGATCGGCGCGGGTTTGAGGAAGGCGCGGGCCAGGCCTAGCCGCCGCCGCTCGCCGCCGGACAGGCCGCCGCCACGCTCGTCGATGATGCGGTTCAGATCGCCGGTGAAGCCAGCGCGGGCTGCGGCCTCCATGACGCGGTGGCTCGGCGCGGCGCGCCAGGCCAAGGCGATGTTCTCGGCCAGGGTTCCCGGCACCACGACCGGGGCCTGACCGGCCCAGGCGACCCAGGCGGTCAGATCGGGATGGTCGGATAGGCGGACATCACTGATCTCGACCTCGCCGCGAGTGAGGGGCGACAAGCCGAGAAAGAGATGCAGCAGGCTGCTCTTGCCCGACCCGCTGGCGCCCAGCAGGGCGACGGTCGCGCCGGGCACGACAGCCAGATTAAAGCCGCGAAGGATGGGAGCCCCCGCCGTATAGGCGATTTCCACGTCGCGGAAGGCGATGGCGGGGGCGGTGTCTGGAACCGACGGGCGGCTGGGCGCGATTTCGGCGCCGGCGATCAGCTTGCACAGGGAGGGCGCGGCGGATTCGGCGGCCTGACGGTCGTGATAGGCGGCGGCCAGGCGGCGCATGGGGGCATAGACCTCGGGCGCCAGGGCCAGCAGGAAGAAGGCGCGCGTCAGGCTGAGTTGCTCAGGCGCGGGGAAGGGCAGCAGCTTCAGCAGGTTGAAGCCGCAATAGACGGCGACCAGCGCGACCGCCAGGGCCGAGAAGAACTCCAGAATCGCCGAAGACAGGAAGGCGATCTTCAGTACCTTGCCGGTGCGGCGGGCCAGATCGTCGGAGGCGCGAGTGATCACCGCCGTCTGTTGCGTCTCGGCCTGGAAGGCGAGAATGGCGGGCAGGGCGCGGATGCGGTCAAGGAAGAGACCAGACAGCCGTTCCAGCGCCTGAAACTGACGGCGGCTCTCGGCGCCCGCCGCCATGCCGGTCAGGGCCATGCCGATGACGAAGGGCAGCAGGGTGAAGATGAGGATGCCGGCGGTGAAGGGGCTGACCACGGCCGCGACGGCGATCAGCAGAAGCGGCGTCACGGCGGCGGCCATGCGGGCGGGCAGGAAGCGCGAGACATGGCCGTCCAGCGCCTCGACCCCCTCGACGGTCGCGGTCATGGTCTCGGCGTCGGACAGGCGGCCGGAGAAGGCGCCGTTCAGGACCTGACGCCGCAGGTCACCCTTGACGGCGCGGGCCGCGCGCGCAGCCACCACAGTCGCGACCTGAGTCAGCGCCCCGCGCGTCAGAAGCGAGGCGACGGCCAGGGCCGCGCCGGGCAGGGCGTGGCTGTATCCCTGCGGCAGGGCGCCGACGGCCAGTCCAAGGCCCGCCGCAAACCCTACGGCCGGAATCGCGTCGGCGACCACCAGGCCGCCGGCCAAGGTCATGATCCGCGTGCGCGGTGACAGGGCCTTCTTCAGCCATTGGGCCGGTGCGGCGTCTGCTTCGATCGGCTGGGCCGTCATCGTCTCTCCTGCTCCGTCCGCGCGAACAGACATAGACCAGCGCGAAGGCGCATTGGGCGAATCGTCCTTGTGACGAAACAGCCTTGGGCGAAACGCCGTCTAGAGCGAGTCGTCCCGGTTGGGCTTTGATCCGGATCAAGGCGCGCCAAACGGCGCTGCTTTAGGTTATAGTAGAACGCCGGTCGATGGGGGCTGGCGGTCAGGAGCCTGAGCCCATGATCGACCTGGCGGTCGTAGACCTGTCACGCCTTCAGTTCGCACTGACGGCGCTATACCACTTTCTGTTCGTGCCCCTCACGCTGGGCCTCTCCTTCATGCTGGTCATCATGGAGAGCATCTATGTCATGACGCGCAGGCCTATATGGCGAACCATCACCCGGTTCTGGGGCGTGCTGTTCGGCATCAACTTCGTTCTGGGCGTGGCCACCGGCCTGACCATGGAATTCCAGTTCGGCATGAACTGGTCCTATTACTCCCACTATGTCGGCGACATCTTCGGGGCCCCGCTGGCCATTGAAGGGCTGATGGCCTTCTTCCTGGAAGCCACCTTCGTCGGCCTGATGTTCTTCGGCTGGGACAAGCTGCCGCGCGTAGGGCACCTGTTCGTCACCTTCCTGGTGGCGCTGGGCACCAACCTGTCGGCCCTGTGGATCCTGGTCGCCAACGGCTGGATGCAGAACCCGGTCGGCGCCGCCTTCAACCCCGACACCATGCGCATGGAAGTCGTGGACTTCATGGCGGTGATCTTCAACCCGGTGGCCCAGGCCAAGTTCGTCCACACCGTCTCGGCCGGCTACGTCTGCGCCGCCGTGGTCGTGCTGGGCATCTCGGCCTTTTATCTGTTGAAGGGCAAGCACGTCGGGTTCGCCAAGCGGTCCATGACCGTGGCGGCCGCCTTCGGCCTGCTGTCGTCGCTTTCGGTCGTCGTTCTGGGCGATGAGTCGGGCTATGCCCTGACCGACAACCAGAAGATGAAGCTGGCCGCGCTGGAAGCCATGTGGCGCACCGAGCCGGCGCCTGCCGGTCTGACCGCCTTCGGCCTGCCCAGCCTGGAAGACCGTCACACCCATTTCGAGGTCAAGATTCCCTATGTCCTGGGCCTGATCTCGACGCGCAGCATCGACAAGCCGGTGATCGGCATTCTGGAACTGGTCGCTGTCGCTGAAGACCGTATCGAACGCGGCGTCGTCGCCTATGACGCCCTGGAGAAGGTCAAGGCCGACCACACCGACATGGCTGCTCGCGCGCAGTTTGAATCGGTGCGCAACGACCTGGGCTACGGCCTGCTGCTGAAACGCTATGTCGCCGATCCGCGTCAGGCCACGCCCGAGCAGATCAAGCAGGCGGCCTGGGACACCGTACCCAATGTGCCGCTGATGTTCTGGGTCTTCCGCATCATGGCCGGCATCGGCTTCCTGATGATCGGTCTGTTCGCCACGGCCTTCGTCCTGTGCACCCTGCGCAAGCATGACACGCGCTGGTTCCTGCGTCTGGCCGTTCTGGCCATCCCCCTGCCGTGGATCGCCATCGAGTCCGGTTGGGTCCTGGCCGAAGTGGGCCGTCAGCCCTGGGCCGTGGAAGGCGTCCTGCCGACCTTCCTGGGCGCGTCCAGCCTGACCGTGCCGCAGCTTTGGACCACCATCATCGGCTTCACCGTCCTGTACGGCGCCCTGGCGGTGATCGAGGTCGGCCTGATCCTTCGCGCGATCAAGAAAGGCCCCTTCAACCAGCACGACGTCCCCGATGAACCTCAGGCGGAAGGCGAACCGGCGGTCGCCTGACCCCGGTCGTTCAAGGAAACAAGAGAGATGGAACTTCCCCTCGACTACACCACGCTCCGCCTGATCTGGTGGGGACTGCTGGGCGTGCTGCTGATCGGCTTCGCCCTGACGGACGGCTTCGACATGGGCGTCGGCGCCCTGCTGCCCTTCGTCGCCAAGACGGATGAAGAGCGCCGCATGGTGATCAACACCGTCGGCGCGACCTGGGAGGGCAACCAGGTCTGGTTCATCGTCGGCGGCGCGGCGATCTTCGCCGCCTGGCCCTTTGTTTATGCCGTCAGCTTCTCCGGCTTCTACCTGGCCATGTTCCTGGTCTTGTCGGCGCTGATCCTGCGGCCCGTGTCGTTCAAGTACCGGTCCAAGCGTGCCGACAAGCGCTGGCGCTCGATGTGGGACTGGGGCCTGTTCATCGGCAGCTTCGTCCCGGCCCTGGTGTTCGGCGTCGCCGTCGGCAACGTCCTGCTGGGCGCGCCCTTCCGCCTGGATAGCGACCTGCGCTCCTTCTACGAGGGCACGCTGATCGGCCTGTTCTCGCCCTTCACCCTGATCTGCGGTCTGCTGTCGGTCTGCATGCTGGTGCTGCACGGCGCGGCCTGGCTGTCGATCAAGGGCGAGCAGGGGCCGGTGCTGCACCGCGCCCGCGCCATCGGCACTGTCGCCGGTCTGCTCAGCCTGGTGCTCTTCGCGGTCGGCGGCCTGTTCATCGCCTTTGGCGACATCGGCTTCCGTATCACGGGCGTGCTGGACACGGCGGGCTTCTCCAACCCGCTGCGCACCACGGTCGAGGCCGCGCCCGGCGCGTGGATGGACAACTACGGTCTCTATCCGTGGATGATCATCGCCCCGGTCCTGGGCTTCCTCGGCGCGCTGGTGGGCCTGATCGGCATGTGGCGCCGGTCCCCGGCCATGGCCTTCGGCGGTTCCTCGGCCTCGGCGGTGGGGATCATTTCGACGGTCGGCCTGTCGATGTTCCCCTTCATCCTGCCCAGCTCGATCAACCCGCAGTCCAGCCTGACGGTGTGGAACGCCTCGTCCAGCCACACGACCCTGTTCATCATGCTGGTCGTGGTGGTGGTCTTCATGCCGATCGTGCTGCTCTACACCTCGTGGGTCTACAAGGTGCTGTGGGGCCGTTCGAGCACCGCCGCCCTCAAGACCAATCCCGACCTCTACTGATCCCGCGAAAGGAGATCATCCCATGTGGTATTTCGCCTGGATCCTGGGCCTCGGCCTGGCGGTGGCGTTCGGCGTGCTGAACGGCGTCTGGCACGAGTTCCAACTGTTCGACGAAGGGGATGAGGGCCGCTCCGAGCCCTGATCGCTTCGGTCAATGAAATCAGCCTCTTCGATCTCGGTCGAAGAGGCTTTTTCATGCGTACTTCCATGGTCTTGCGCTGGATCAAGGCGTCAGGGGCGGGGGGATGGAAGAGTGTTCCCGACATCGAAGCCGGACCCTCCCTCGATCCGGCGATTGTCGGGGATTGATACCGATGAAAACCGCCGCCGCCCTTCTGGCCGCCGCCAGCGTCCTGACTCTGGCGGGCGCCGCCTCCGCCCAAAATTCTAGGGTTATGGACGCCGCTCCCGAGCCCGTCGGCAAGGGCACGCTGATCGTCACCGGCCGCATGACCGGCGTCCTGCCGCAGGCCGACGACGCCATCCTTACCGCCGCCGGCGCCGACAGCGGCCTGGAGGTCGACGTCAGCGACGACTGGATGCCGACCCTGGGCTTCACCTATTTCGTCGCCGACCACTGGGCCGTCGAAGCCATTCTGGGCGCCACCCAGCATGAGGTCCGCGCCAAGGGGGCGGGAACGGATGTTGCTGTGCACGAGACCTGGGTCCTGCCCCCCATCGTGACGCTGCAATACCGCCCAACCCCGAACGCGACGATCAGCCCCTATGTCGGCGCCGGCGTCAGCTACATGGCCTTCTTCGAGGGCAAGGATAAGAACGGCTTCGAGGTCGATCTGGACGACGGCTTCGGCATGGCCTTGCAGGCTGGCGCCGACTGGAACCTGTCGGGGCCATGGACCCTGAACCTCGACGCCAAGAAGGTCTGGTTCGACACGGACGCCAAGATCAACAACGGCGCGCTGAAGAGCAGCGTCAGCCTTGATCCCTGGGTCGTGTCGGTGGGCGTCGGCCGGAAGTTCTGAGGTCAGAGCTTCGAGGTCGATGCGGGGCGGGGGTGCGGGACGTCAGCCCGCGCCCCCTTCGTCCCTCCAAGCCGCGCCTTTCGGCTCAGGCGGCGCCTTCACCCATTCTTTTCGGCTCAGGCTGCGCCTTCGCCCAGCGCCTTCAGCGCCTCTGGATCGGGCAGGGCCACCTCATTGTTCGGCAGCAGCTGGATCAGGCCCGAGGTCTTGAACTGGGTGAAGACCCGGCTGACCGTCTCGATGGTCAGGCCCAGGTAGTCGGCGATGTCCAGGCGGGTCATGGGCAAGTGAACGCGGCCCTCGGCGCCGCCCAGTTGCACCTGCCGCGCCGACAGGCGGGTCAGGAAGCTGGCGATCCGCTCGCGCGCTGTCTTGCGGCCCAGCAGGACGATCTGTTCCTGCGCCGCCATCAGCTCGTCGCCGGCCATGGCCACCAGACGGTGCTCCAGCGCGGGCAAGGCGTTCAGCAGCTGATCGAAGTCGCCGCGCCGGAAGCGACAGGCGCTGAGCGGCGTCAGGGCCTCGGCGGTAAAGCTGGAGGGTCCGCGACCGCCCAGACCCAGGAAGTCGCCCTGGAACAGGAAGCCGGTGATCTGGCGCCGACCGTCGGGCAGCAGGCGATACAGCTTCACTGCGCCCTCGACGACGTTGAAGACGAAGGGGTTGGGATCGCCCTCGTGGAACAGGGCCTGGCCCGGCTGGGCCGTGATCGTCTCGCTGGCGCAGGCCATGCTCTGCAGTTCATGGCCCTTCAGGTCGGCGCAGACGCCCAGCGGCCGCGCCCCGCAGGTCGCGCAGGGATGGACGTCTTCCAGTCGGACGTCGGCAGGATCGGCGGCGGGTTCGGCCAGGGCGGCGTTACGGGCGGTCATGGTCGGCTCCAGCATTGCGCTGCAGCCTAGCTGAACGCGGATCGCTTTCGAAGTGGGCAGGCTGTCCTAGGCGACGTCTTCGGCATAGCGCAGCTTTGCGCCCAGCCGATGCGCCAGGGCGGTCAGCTCCACCGCCAGACTTTGCCGCACCAGAGGCCGCACGCCCATTTCCCGGACCACGAAGGGGCCGGCCCACAGGGTCTCGCCGTATTCCAGATCCGGTTGACGCCACCAACTGACGAAGCCCAGGACGCCGCCGCGCTGATTACGGGCGCTGAGGATGCCGCGACTGTCGGGGGCGGCGCGCCAGTCGCGCAGGAAGGTGCGCCATTGGTCCGCGCCCAGATCGGGCCGCCACATTCGGGCGAGGGCGAACTCGGCCGGCGCCTCGGCCTCAGTGAGGGGAACGACATCCAGGCGCGGCGCGTCTGGCATCAGGCGGGACTCGGTCATGCGGCCATTTCGCGCGCTCGGGGCCAAATCGCCTTGATCTGTGTCAAGGTGAACCCGGCGGCCCCGCCGCAGGTTCTCTCAGCCAAGGAGTTCAGGTCATGACCGCAGAGTCGACATCCAGCGTGGTCCCCATCCACGGCGGCGCGGTGGCCGCGATTTTGAAGCTGCTCGACGGCCAGCGGCTGATGACCCTGGCGTCCAACCGCGCCGACGGACGGCCCCAGGCCAGCACCCTGGGCTATCTGAACGACGGGCTGAACCTTTATTTCGTCACGGCGCGCGACAGCGAGAAGCTGCGCAACATCATCGCCGATCCGCGTGTCGGCGTCGCCGTGCGCGGCGTGGCCGGCGAGGGGGAGGCGGTCGGCCTGTCCATCGACGGCCGGGCCGAGGAGGTGACCGACGGCGACGAGGTGCAGCGTCTGAACGATCTGATCATCAAGCGTTCGCCCGAGATTAGTCCCTGGGCCCCCGGCGGCGATGCAGTGGCGGTGGTCAAGGTGATTCCCGAACAGGTCGAGGCGGTGGCCGTGATAGACGGCCGCAGCCGCGCCCAGACCTTCTCGATCGGCGATCCCGACCGCGTCGTGCATGGCGTCAGCTATGAGCCGAGCGCCGTGGCGCGGCTGTTCTGAACAAAGCTGCGCATCTATCGACGGTTATCGTGAAACGCCCCTTGAAATGCGATCGGCCGTCAGGCATATGCGCCCCTCTGGCGAGGTCAGCGCCGTCGAGCTTGCTCACGGCGCATTGATCTTTGTCCGGGACACTAGGAGTGTAGCTCAGCTGGTAGAGCATCGGTCTCCAAAACCGAGGGTCGTGGGTTCGAGTCCCTCCGCTCCTGCCATTCCCCCTGTCGCAGTCGCTTGGGAGTTCCCATGTGAGGCGACAGGTTCCAGAGGTTGAAGAGACGTCATATGGCCAAGGCGAAGACCCCCGGCGGTCGCCGCACCGTGGGAAACCAGACCGCAGCCGCCGCATCCGGCGCCGCAACGGTCGCCGTTGACGCGCCTGCACCCAAGAAGAAGACGTCGCCTGCCCAGTTCTTCAGCCAGGTTCGCGCTGAAGCCCGCAAGATCGTCTGGCCCAGCCGCAAGGAGACCTGGATCACCTCGGTGATGGTCTTCATCATGGTGCTGATCGCCTCGGCCTTCTTCTGGATCGTCGATACGGGGCTGGGCTTCGCGTCCCGCTTCATTCTCGGCCTCGGCCAATAAAGGAGACGCGCACATGAGCGATGCAGCGCCCAAGCCGGCGGCCAACCCCCGCCACAAATGGTATATCGTCAACGCCTACTCGAACTTCGAAAAGAAGGTCGCGGAGCAGCTGCGCGAGCAGGCGAAGCAACAAGGCCTGGAAGACGCCTTCTCCGAAATCCTGGTTCCGACCGAGGAAGTCGTCGAGATCCGTCGAGGCCGCAAGGTGAACTCGGAACGCAAATTCTTCCCCGGCTACGTGCTGGTGAAGATGGAGATGACCGACAACGCCTATCACCTGGTCAAGAACACGCCGAAGGTCACGGGCTTCCTGGGCGCCGCGGGCGGCACCAAGCCCCTGCCGGTCTCGGAACGTGAAGTGCAGAACATCATCGGCGCCGTGGAAGAGGGCGTCGAGCGTCCGAAGCCCACCATCCGCTTCGACATCGGCGAGACCGTCAAGGTCATCGACGGTCCGTTCGCCAGCTTCGACGGTCAGGTCGAGAGCGTCGACGAGGACAACGCCCGCCTGCGCGTGGCCGTCTCCATCTTCGGTCGCCCGACCCCGGTGGATCTGGAATACAATCAGGTCGAGAAGACCGCCGGCTAAGCCGGACCTTTTCGGTTCAGACATTCGAGGGTCGCGCCTGCGGCCCTCGTTTGCGTTTGCAGGGCCGCCCTGCTAAACGCGCGCCTTCGCCCGTCGGCCTTCGAGTCGATCGGCGGCAAATCCGTGGGAGGCAGCCATGCCGGACCACGGCTCACCGGCCCCTTCAGTCTCTGTCGGGGTCATCCATAGGAGAGACCAATGGCCAAGAAGATTCTCGGCTATATCAAACTGCAAGTTGCGGCCGGTTCGGCCACGCCTTCGCCCCCGATCGGCCCGGCGCTGGGTCAGCGCGGCGTCAACATCATGGGCTTCTGCAAGGAGTTCAACGCGCGCACCGAGAAGGTCGCCAAGGGCACCCCGCTGCCGACCGTCATCACGGTCTACCAGGACAAGTCCTTCACTTTCATCACGAAGACGCCCCCGGCGACCTTCTACCTGAAGCAGGCCGCCGGCATTAAGTCGGGCGCCAAGCTGGTCGGTCGCGAAACCGCCGGCAAGGTCACGCAGGCGCAAGTCCGCGAGATCGCTGAAGCGAAGATGAAAGACCTGAACGCCAACGACATCGATGCCGCCATGCGCATCATCGAAGGTTCGGCCCGCGCGATCGGCATCCAAGTGGTGGAGGGCTAATCCATGGCTAAGCAAACCAAGGCTCAGAAAGCCCGCACCGGCGTCACCCAGGAGCTGATGTCGTTCTCGGACGCCATCAAGCTGGTCAAGGACAACGCCAAGGCCAAGTTCGACGAGTCGATGGAAATCGCCGTCAACCTGGGCGTCGATCCGCGTCACGCCGACCAGCAGGTTCGCGGCGTGGTCAACCTGCCGTCGGGCACGGGCCGCGACGTCAAGGTCGCCGTCTTCGCCAAGGACGCCAAAGCTGACGAAGCCCGCGCCGCCGGCGCTGAATACGTCGGCGCCGAGGATCTGTACGAGCAGATCAACGGTGGTCTGATGGACTTCGACCGCGTCATCGCCTCGCCCGACATGATGGCCCTGGTCGGCCGTCTTGGTAAGGTCCTGGGCCCGCGCGGCCTGATGCCGAACCCCAAGGTCGGCACCGTGACCCCGAACGTCGCCCAGGCCGTCAAGGACGCCAAGGGCGGCGCCGTCGAGTTCCGCGTCGAGAAGGCTGGTATCGCTCACGGCGGTATCGGCAAGGTCTCCTTCACGCAGGAAGCCCTGGAAGCCAACGTCAAGGCGTATGTGGACGCCCTGAACAAGGCCAAGCCCTCGGGCGCCAAGGGCACCTATGTGAAGCGCATCACCCTGTCGTCGACGATGGGCCCGGGCTTCAAGGTCGATCCGGCTTCGCTGGGCTGATCTCAAGCCTCGCGCTGAAATGACGAAGACCCCGGAGAGCGATCTCCGGGGTCTTTTGTTTTTGGGGGCCTGCCGCGCATTCGCGCTACTTGAGGCCCGCGTTTCTGGACCTGCCGGGCTCAGTAGCCGACGGTGAAGCGCTGGCGGCTGTGCTTGGGCGCTTCGATCTCGTCCGCCATGGCGATGGCGTAGTGGGGGAAGGAGATGGCGCTGCGGCCGTCGGCCGTGACCAGCAGACTGTCGCCGCCCAGCCGGAATTGGCCGGTGCGGTCGCTGCCGTCGAACACGGCGGACGGCGACAGGAAGGTCCAGTCCAGCTCATCCTCCTGACGCAGGCGGTCCAGGAAGCGCCCGCCCGCCGAGGCCTCAGCCTTGTAGATCTCGGGGAAGTCCGGGGTGTCGATGACCTTCAGGCCCGGCGCCGCCTCCAGGCTGCCGGCGCCGCCGACCACCAGATAGCGCGGAACTCCAGCCGCCTTGACCGCTGCGATCAGGGCGTCGGGCTTGGTGTCGATGAACATGATGGCGCTGACCACGGCGTCCGCACCCTCCAGCAGGGCAGGCAGGGCGTCGGCGGCGTTCACGTCGCCGCTAACGGGAGTAATGCCTTCGCCGGTGGGGATGGCTGCCGGGTTGCGGGCCACGCCCGTGACCTGATGGCCGCGACGGGCGAGTTCCTTGGTGATTTCCGATCCGGCGCGGCCGCTGGCGCCGAGGACTGTGACTTTCATGGGGAGGACTCCATAGGTTACCAATGGAGACCAGGTGTGATATTGGAAGCAACCATGCAAGAAGGCACCGAAACCTCATCAGGTCACCCTGCGGGAACCGCCCCGACGCTTTGGCGCGGCGACGTCTACGCCGCCAACTGCCCGACGAGGCTGCTGCTGGACCGCATCGCGGACAAGTGGACCGTGCTGCTGCTGACCACGCTGGCGGACGAACCGATGCGCTTCAACGCCCTGAAGCGACGGATCGAGGGGGTGTCCCAGAAGATGCTGAGCCAGACCCTGCGCCAGATGGAGCGGGACGGGCTGGCGACACGCACGGTCGAAGCCACGGTGCCTGTGTCCGTCACCTATGCGATCACGCCCCTGGGGCTCACGTTGGTTCAGGCCTTGCAGCCTGTGATCGACTGGGCCGAGACCCGGATGCCGGAGGTGGCGCTGGCCCAGGCGGGCTACGACGCGGCTCAGGGCCGCTGAGCACTAATGGTTGCAGGAAACGATTTCCGTGTTCTGACGACTTGACGGCAGGGGGGTAATTCCGGTCTTGGGGCGCAGTCGCTTCGGGCGGCCCTTTCGGAGACGACTGATGCTGAGCTGGTTCCAGGCGCTGCTGCCCAAGGAAGACAACTTCTTTCGCCTGTTTGACGCCCACGCCGCCACCCTGGTGAAGGGCGCGCAGGCCCTGCGCGGCATGATGGACGGCGGCGAGGCCACGCCCGACTGGTGCCAGAAGATCGTCGATCACGAGCATGAGGCCGACGATGTCGCGCGCGAAGTCCTGTTCGCCGTGCGTCGCAGCTTCATCACCCCGTTTGACCGCTCGGACATTCGCGGCCTGACCAACTCGCTGGACGACACCATCGACCAGATGCAGAAGACGGCCAAGGTCGTGACCCTGTACGAGATGCGCGAGTTCGCCCCCAAGATGCGCGAGCTGGCGGACATCGCCGTTCAGTGCGGCGCCCTGACGGCGGAGGCGGTGTCCCTGCTGCCGGCCATGCGCAAGAATCACGACCGACTTAACGAGTTGACCGAACAGATCGCCAAGCTAGAGAGCGCGAGCGACACCCTTTACGACGAGGGCATGAAGGCGCTGTACGAGCTGCATCGCCACGACATGACCGGCGGCAATACGCTGTGGTTCATCATCGGCGGCGAGGTCTATGACCACCTCGAGAAGATCATCGACCGGTTCGAGGATGTGGCGAACCGCATCAACGGCGTTCTGGTCGAGCACCTGTAGGGTCCGATGGATCACGCCCTCCTGATCCTGATCTTCCTGATCGGCGTCGCCCTGCTGTTCGACTTCCTGAACGGCCTGCACGACGCGGCCAATTCGATCGCCACGATTGTCGCGACGCGGGTTCTGCCGCCGATCTATGCGGTCGGCTGGGCGGCCTTCTTCAACTTCATCGCCTTCCTGTTCTTTGGCCTGCATGTGGCCGATACCATCGGGCGGGGCATCATCTCGCCCGACATCATCTCGGATCAGGTGATTTTCGGCGCCCTGATGGGGGCCATCAGCTGGAACGTCATCACCTGGCTGGCGGGCATTCCGTCCTCAAGCTCGCACGCCCTGGTCGGCGGCTTGCTGGGCGCGGGCATCGCCAAGGCCGGGACCAGCGCGGTCGTCATCGCCGGGGTGCTGAAGACGGTCGGCGCCATCTTCATGTCGCCGGCCATCGGCTTCCTGTTGGCCCTTCTGCTGGTGCTGATCGTGTCCTGGCTGTTCGCCAAGGCCAACCCGGCCTTTGCGGACCGGATTTTCCGCGGGCTGCAGTTCGTCTCGGCCTCGGCCTATTCCCTGGGCCACGGCGGCAATGACGCGCAGAAGACCATGGGGATCATCGCCATTCTTCTGTACTCGCGCGGGATGCTGGGCGGTGAGTTCCACGTGCCCTTCTGGGTCGTCATCACCTGTCAGGCGGCCATCGCGCTCGGCACCCTGTTCGGCGGCTGGAAGATCGTCCACACCATGGGCTCGCGCATCACGCGTCTCAGCCCGCAGCAGGGCTTCTGCGCTGAGACAGGCGGGGCCATCACCCTGTTCGCGGCGACCAGCATGGGCATTCCGGTGTCGACTACCCACACCATCACCGGCGCCATTGTCGGCGTGGGCGCGGCCAAGCGGGTCTCGGCCGTGCGCTGGAGCGTGGCGCGCAGCATCGTGACGGCCTGGTTCATCACCATGCCCGCTGCTGCGGCGATTGGCGCGATCTTCTATTTCGTCGGCGGCTTTTTCCTGACCTGATGAGCGCGACCGCCCGAACAGAAACTTCCGAGACGCGTCAGGTCGCAGCCCTGCCGTGGCGGCTGGGCGACGACGGCGTCGAGGTGATGATGATCACCTCGCGCGAGACGCGACGCTGGGTCATCCCCAAGGGCGGCCGCATGGTCGGCAAGACCGATCCGCAGGCGGCGGCTCAGGAAGCCTATGAGGAGGCAGGGGTTCAGGGCGAGACCCTTGAGGCTCCGGTCGGCCATTTCCGCTACGCCAAGCGACTGAAGACCGGCGCCGAACAGGCCTGCGTGGTCGCCGTCTATCCTCTGGAGGTCCTGATTCAGTTGGGGGCCTGGCCCGAGGACCAGCAACGCCAGCGCCGCTGGATGAAGCAGGCAGACGCCGCGGACGCCGTGCATGAAGCCGATCTGGCGCAGCTGATCCGGGATTTTCGACCGCAGTAGGTGCATGGCGAACGTCGTTCGACTTCGCTATGAGTTGCGGCAGGAGAACTCCATGCGCCATCTCGCCGCCATCGCGATCATCGCCAGTCTGTCTTTCGGAACGGCGGCCTCGGCCCAGACCTCAGAGCGACAGGCCCTGGCCGAACGCTATGTCCAACTGTCCATCACCGGCATGGACAAGGCTATGCAGGAACTGCTCGACGGACAGGTCGCTCAGTGGGACGCCTCGGTACCCGAGGAGCAAGCGAGGTGGTTTCGCCGTCACGCTCTGCAGATCATGAACACCCACATGCGGCCCATGATCGATGAAATGACCCGCGACTATGCCGAGCGCTTCAGCGAGGCGGAGCTTGGGGCGCTCGTCGCTTTCTACGAGACGCCGATGGGGCGCGGGATCGCGCGCAAGCAGATGGAGGCGGGCATGGCCCAGGGCGAGATCATGCAGCGGTTCGAGGTGGCCTATCTGACCGATCTGATGACCAAGTTCTGCGCCGAGTTCGACTGTCAGGGCGAGGCCCCGAAAGGGCAGGCCGCGAGAAAGCCTTCGGCCCGTTGATTTATCCGCCCAGCCGTGTATAGAGCGCGGCTTCTCGTCAGGGCTTCGGCCTTGGCGGATCCTGTCCGAGAACTTCGGGACGCGGGGGTCGCCTGCGTCATAATCGTCAGAGAGCCTTCTGACGCCGTGGGGAGATGGGGATGCAAAGACCTTTCATCCAGCCGTTTTCGGCCGGATAGGCCTGCTTCCTTCGGACAATAAGACCGGCCTGAACGCTGTGCAGCGATGCATGGCGCTTAAGCCAAATCCGTCGTCGGGAATTAGCCCGGCGGCGAATACCAAACTGGAGACCGCAATGGACCGCGCACAAAAAGCCGAGTCGATCGAATCGCTGAAAAGCGTGTTCGCCGACGCGGGCGCCGTGGTCGTGACCCACAACCTGGGTCTGACCGTTGCGGAGATGGAAGACCTGCGTGGTCGCCTTCGTAAAGAAGGCGGCGCGTTCAAGGTGGTGAAGAACCGTCTGGCGCTGAAGGCGCTGGGCGTCGAGGAAGGCTCGGCCTACCACGATCTGTTCAAGGGTCCGGTGGGCATCGCCTACGCCGCTGATCCGGTCACCGCTGCGAAGGTCGCGGCTGAATTCGCCAAGGGCAACGACAAGTTCAAGCTCATCGGCGGTTTCATGGGCGACAAGGTGCTGGACGCTGCTGGCGTCGACGCCCTGTCCAAGCTGCCGTCGCTGGACCAACTGCGTGGCAAGCTGATCGGCCTGCTGCAAGCCCCGGCGACCAAGGTTGCTGGCGTCCTGCAAGCACCCGCCGGCCAACTGGCTCGCGTCTTCAACGCGTACGCGACCAAAGACGCCGCCTAAGCCTCGTCATCTCTGCATATCTCTCTGAACCTCATCCTACCGAAGGAAGACTAAAATGGCTGATCTCGCCAAGATCGTTGAAGAACTGTCGGCTCTGACCGTCCTGGAAGCCGCTGAACTGTCGAAGCTGCTGGAAGACAAGTGGGGCGTCTCGGCTGCTGCTCCGGTCGCCGTTGCTGCCGTTGGCGGCGCTGCTGCTCCGGCTGAAGCTGCTGAAGAGCAAACCGAGTTCACCGTTGTCCTGGTTGACGGCGGCGACAAGAAGATCAACGTGATCAAGGAAGTCCGCGGCGTCCGCACCGACCTGGGTCTGAAGGAAGCCAAGGACCTGGTCGAAGGCGCTCCGCAGAACGTCGTCGAGAACGTCTCGAAGCAAGTCGCTGAAGAGCTGAAGAAGAAGCTCGAAGAAGCCGGCGCCAAGATCCAGATCAAGTAAGATCGGATTTTGCGCTTCGACCCTCGGGTCGAGGCTCAGACTTCAAGGAACGGGTCGGGGGAAACCTCCGGCCCGTTTTCTTTTGGGCGTGGCGGATCGTTCTGGGGGTCCCCATCTGTGACCTCCACAATCGAAAGGACGCCCTCCCATGAAGATCCTGATGGTCCTGACGTCGCACGACCAACTCGGCGATACCGGCCAGAAGACCGGCTTCTGGCTGGAAGAGTTCGCCGCCCCCTATTACGCCCTCAAGGACGCCGGGGCTGAAATCGTGATCGCCTCGCCCAAGGGCGGACAGCCGCCGCTGGACCCCAAGAGCGACGCCGAGGACGCCCAGAGCGAGGACACCCGCCGCTTCAAGGCCGACGCCGAGGCCCAGGCCGCGCTGGCGAGCACGGTCAAACTGGCCGATGTGAAGGCTGAGGATTTCGACGCCGTCTTCTATCCCGGCGGGCATGGACCGCTGTGGGACTTGGCCAATGATCCCGTCTCCATCGGCCTGATCCAGGCCTTCGCCGCTGCGGACAAACCGACAGGCTTCGTCTGCCATGCGCCCGGCGTGCTGAAGGACGTGAAGGGCGCGGACGGCCAGCCCCTGGTCAAGGGGCGGGCCGTCACCGGCTTCACCAACAGCGAGGAAGAGGCCGTGGGCCTGACCCAGGTCGTGCCCTTCCTCGTCGAGGACATGCTGGCGGCCAACGGCGGGCGCTACAGCAAGGGCGCTGACTGGGCCTCATACGTTCTGACGGACGGGACGCTGGTCACCGGCCAGAACCCCGCCTCGTCGCGCGAAGCGGCCGAGGCGCTGCTGAAGCTGCTGAAAGCCTAGGCGACAGGCGCATACGAAAAACGGCCCGGGAGCGATCCCGGGCCGTTTCTGTTTCTGACGCGGCCTTAGCGACGGCGCGGGCTGAGGATGTCGCCGATCCGGTCCGGCGCGCCGGGGATGCGCTCCAGACGCGGGTAGCGCAGGCCGTCGTGGTAGTCGAAGGCTACGGTGCGGTAGCGGTCGCCGTTCTTGAGCAGCAGGCCGATCGGCTTGTCCGTGCCTTTGGCGGCGGTGACGGCGTCACGCAGCACCTCGGCCGAGGCGGCGCGGTCGTTGACGGCGACCAGTTCCCAGCCGGGACCGATGTCCGCCTCGAAGGCGCGGCCGCCCCAGCGAATGCCCGTCAGCTTGTTCGACGAGGACAGGGTGAAGCCCAGGGAATACTGGAAGTCGGTGGCCCAGCCGGACTGGATGCGCTTTTCACCGGCGGTCAGGCTGTCGGTGTAGGTCAGGCGGTAGCCGCCGCGCGCCAGACCGTCCAACGGGGCCTTGGCGTCCGGGCCGCTGGCGTCCAGCCGGGTGCGCAGGAAGCCGGCCCAGTCGTGCGGATGGACGGCGTTCAGGGCCGCGACCACGTCGTCGAAGGTGTAGCCACGCGGCGCATAGGAGCCGTCGTCGCCGCCGAAGAAGCCCCTGGCGAAGTCGTCCAGCGACTTCTTGCCGCCCGTGGCCTCGCGGATCAGGGTGTCGGCGTCCAGCCAGATCAGCAGGCTTTCGCGGTAGTAGTCGCCGGTGCCGCGCATCCACGACGAATAGGGATTGCTAGTGCGGTAGCCGAGCAGGTTGTGGTTGTTGACGTCCTGCAGCGGGCGCCATTCGCGGCCGGGCTGGTTGTCGTAGAAGGCGGCGTTCTCGGCCACGGTGACCAGAATGTCGTCCTTGGAGGCCAGGCCCGAGCGGGCGGTCAGGACGTCGCCCCAGTATTCCGTCTGGCCCTCATAGACCCACAGAAGGGTGTTCTGGGTCGGGATGTTGTGGTTCGCGGTCAGTTCGTCGGCGGGGCGCTGGCGCTTTCCGTTCCAGGCGTGGACGAACTCGTGAGGCAAGAGGCCGACCGCGCCCATGCTCTTGCCCCAGTTGGTGAAGAAGTCGGTCGGGACCGAGTTCTCCGACGAGCGGTGATGCTCCAGGCCGATGCCGCCCATCTTGGATGTGGCGGCGACCAGGAAGTCGTAGCGGTCATAGGGGCGGGCGCCGAACAGGCGGTCGGTTTGGGTCACCAGGTTCTCGAACCAGGCGATCTGCTCCGGCGTCGGGGCGATGTGCTTGGCTTCGTCGGCGACGATGTTCAGGTGAACCGCCTCGCCGCGCGGGTCGATCTCGACGCGCTGGAAGTGGGCGCCGCCGAACAGGGGGCTGTCGATAAGGGTGTAGAGGTCGGTGGGGCGGAAGGTCGCCACGCCGTTCTCATAGCGCTCGGTGTCCAGCGCCACGCCGTACTTCCAGCCCTCGGGCAGGCGGATTGACGGGGCGAGGGTGATGCCGGTCGAGCGGTAGCCGGCCGGGTAGAGCAGGGCCTTCTCCCACTGCATGTTGACCATTTCCGGCGTCATGACGACGCGCCAGGTCGCGTTGTCGGGCTGGGTCAGCCACTGGAACTCGACCACGATCTCGCTGACGCCCTGCGGCACGTCGATGTGGAAGGCGTTGGGGTCGATGGTGTCGCGCAGCCAGTCGATGCGGTTGCCGCCGCCCGTTACGGTGACGCCCGAGATCAGTTGGATCGGGCCGGTGGCGGCGTGGTTGCCGGGCAGGAACTTGGGATAGAGCAGGACCAGAGGTCCGGCCTTGACCGGGATGGTCTGGCGGACGCGGACGATCTTGCGCTCCACGTCGGTGGCGTCGACCTCATACTTGATGACGCCGGGATAGGTCTCGGCGGTCGGCGCCGGGATCGGCGGCAGGGCGCGGGGCAGGCCGAGCGGCGTGTTCTGGGGCGTCGGCGAGGCCGGCGCCTGCGGGCCGGTCCAGGCCTGAGGAGCATGAGCCAGGGCGGTCGAAGCGACCGAGGTCAGCAACAGGGCGAGGGCGGCGGCGGGCAGGCGTCGGGTCATCGGGTATCCAGAACTCAGAGGTAATCAGGCGTAAGGCTTGGCAGGCGGCGTCAGCGACGGCGAGGCGACAGGATGTCGCCCAGCCGGTCCTGCGTCCCCTCGATCCGCTCCAGGTGCGGGTAGCGCAGGCCGTCGTGGTAGTCGAAGCGGACGGTCTTGAAGACGTCGCCGTTCTTGAGGATCAGCTCGATGGGGGCGGATGTCCCCTTGGCGGCGGTGACGGCCTCCTTCAGCGCCTCGGCCGAGGCGGCGCGGCCGCCGACGGCGATCACTTCCCAGCCTGAGGTCAGGCCCTGTTCGAAGGCCGGGCCGCCCCAGACGACCGAGGTGATCCGGTTTGTCCGGTTCATCATGAAGCCGAGCGAATAGGTGAAGTCGTTGCGGCCCAGTTCCTTGTAAAGCGCGCCCATGTAGCCGGACGGCCGCTCCTTGAAGACCAGGCGGTATCCGCCGCGCTCGATGCCGTCCAGCGGACCGCGCGAGTCGGGACCGACGGCGTCCAGACGCTCGCGCAGGAAGGCGGGCCAGTTGTTCGCCTGTACCCCGTTCAGCGTCGAGGTCACGGTGTCGAAGGTGTAAGGGGCCGGGTTCCAGTCACCGTCCTCGACGCCGAAGAAGGCCTTGGCGAAGTCGTCCAGCGACTTCTTGCCGCCGGTCTGCTCGCGGATCAGGGTGTCGGCGTCCAGCCAGATCAGCGAGCCCTCGCGGTAATAGTCCTCGCTGCGCTGGTAGCTGCCCCAGGGCTGAGGGCGGCGCTGGGCGATGATGGGGTCGTTGGTGGTGTCCTGCATGGCGCGCCACTGGCGGCCGGGGATGTTCTGGAAGCTGGCGGCGGTCATGGCCAGGACGTCCAGCGCCTGTTGCTTGCTCATCAGGCCGGCGCGGGCGGTCAGGACCAGCCCCCAGTACTGCGTCTGGCCCTCATAGACCCAGAGCAGGGAGTTCTGCAGCGGCTCGTTAAGGTTGGGCGTCATCTGGTCGGCGGGGCGGCGCCACTTGCCGTTCCAGCTGTGGGTGTATTCGTGGCCCAAGAGGTCGCGGTCGGCCAGGGTCCCTTCGCGGTCGGTGAAGTATTTGGGATCGACGCTGTTCTCGGACGAGCGCTGGTGCTCCAGACCAATGCCGCCCAGCTTGTCCGTCACCGCCACGAGGAAGTCGTAGTGGTTGTAGTGGCGCGCGCCGAACAGACGGTCGGCCTGCTGGACCAGATTGCGGTGCAACTGGATATGTTCGTCCGAGGCTTCGAGCATCTTGGCGGTGTCGGCCACGACATTGAGGCGGACGGGCGAGCGACCGCCCGGATCAAGGTCGATCTGGCGATAGTGCTGGCCCGCGAAGACGGGGCTGTCGGCCAGATGGTCGAGGGTGATGGGGGCGAACGTCGCCAGGCCGTTCTCGAAGCTGACGGTGTCGAGGCCCGCGCCGTAGTTCCAGCCGGCGGGCAGCTTCAGGGTCGGCTTGAAGGTGATCTGACGCGAATAGTAGCCGGCGGGATAGAGCAGGGCCTTCTCCCACTGGATGTTCAGCATCTCGGGGGTGACGACCACGCGCCCCTGACTGCCCTCGATCGGGGTCAGCCACTGGAAGGCGACCTCGATCTGGCTGACGCCGGCGGGGACCTCGATCTGATAGGCCCAGGGCTGGACCGTGTTGCGGACCCACTCCAGCCGCTGACCGTTGGCGGTGAACGTCAGGCCGCCGACGTTGGCGACGGGACCGGCGGGGCTGTGGTTGCCCGGCAGCCATTGCGGATAGAGCAGGACCATGGGCCCGGCTCGAGTAACCGGAATGGTTTGACGCACCTGGATCAGCCGACGGTCGATGTCGGTGGCGTCTACCTCGAGGCTGATGACGCCGGGATAGGCGACGTCGCGCGGGGCCGGGATGGGCGCAAGCGCCACGGGCAGGGCGGGCGTGCCGACCTGGGCCAGCGCGGGCGCGCCCATTGAAATCAGCAGGGCGGCGGCGCTGACGGCCAGGGCGAAACGCTTCATCACAGAAAATCCGGAAACAGCCGCCCCCACGCGGCCCGATGCGGGGCGCAGACCACAATGTGTCGCACCCTGCGTCAAGCCGTATGACGAAGCTGTGTCAGCTCGCCGGGTTTACTTCCAGAAGCTCGACGGTGAAGCGCAGCACCGAGTTTGGCGGGATCTCGCCGCCGACCCAGCGCGCGCCATAGGCCAGGTCGGCGGGGATGACGAACTCATAGGTCTCGCCGGTGCGCATCAGGGCGACGCCCTCGGTCCAGCCCTTGATGACGCGGTTCAGCGGGAAGCTGGCCGGTTCGTTGCGCGAGTAAGAGCTGTCGAACTCGCGTCCGTCGATGAAGGTCCCGCGATAGTGGACCTTGACGGTGTCGGTCGCGGTCGGCTGGACGCCCTCCGGCCTGGCCTTGCCGACGCGGCGGTACTGCAAGCCCGAAGGCGTGGTGGTCCAGCCGCGCTGCTGGCCGTTCCACATAAGATAGGCGGCCTGACCGACCTCCCAGTTCTCTTGGGTGGCGGGGCCCTGCGGCGGGACAGGGGCGGTCGTGGCGGGCGCTGTGGCGCAAGCAGGCAGGGACAGGGCGAGGGCGGTCGCGGCGAGCGCGGGCAGGGCGATACGGTTCATACCGCTAGGCTTATCACGCCGGTCGAAACTGTCACCTGTCTGCGCCAGAGGCCTTTATTTCGCCGGAGATCGGCGTATATATGCGCGCTCCGCAGATTCCAAGAATCCCGCGCGAAAGCGCCGAGGCCCGGTTTGTCGCCCTCCGACCGGTGCGCAGGCGTCGCTCCTTTCCCAAGGAGCGGGCATATCAGGCGCCCTGATCCCGTAGCGGATCGAGGGTGGGCGCCGCGAGAACTTACGGTCACGGATCGCTGTTTGGCGTTCCGTGGCTGCTGCATTGACGTCGGGTCTTCATTCCTTTGTGGGGGTGAGCTCGCGATTGGGAAAACAGAATGGCAAACTCCACTGACGGTCTCGCCCTGGGTAAGATCGCCTCCGCCACCTCGTTCACCGGAAAGAAGCGTATTCGTCACTCGTTCGGGCGCATCCCCGAAGCGGTGAAGATGCCGAACCTGATCGAGGTTCAGCGCGCTTCCTACGAGCAGTTCCTGCAGCGCGAAGTGCGCAGCGGCCTGCGCAAGGACCAGGGCATCGAGGCGGTCTTCAAGTCGGTCTTCCCGATCAAGGACTTCAACGAGCGCGCCGTTCTGGAGTACGTGTCCTACGAGTTCGAGGACCCGAAGTACGACGTTGAGGAGTGCATCCAGCGTGACATGACCTTCGCGGCTCCGCTGAAGGTCAAGCTGCGCCTGATCGTCTTTGAGACCGAGGAAGAAACGGGCGCCCGTTCGGTCAAGGATATCAAGGAGCAGGATGTCTACATGGGCGACATCCCGCTCATGACGGACAAGGGCACCTTCATCGTCAACGGCACCGAGCGCGTGATCGTCTCGCAGATGCACCGTTCGCCGGGCGTCTTCTTCGACCACGACAAGGGCAAGACCCACTCGTCGGGCAAGCTGCTGTTCGCCGCCCGCGTCATTCCCTACCGCGGCTCGTGGCTGGACTTTGAGTTCGACGCCAAGGACGTGGTCTACGTTCGTATCGACCGTCGCCGTAAACTGCCGGCCACCAGCTTCCTGCTGGCCCTGGGCATGGACGGCGAGGAAATCCTCAAGACCTTCTACGAGACCGTGCCTTACGAGAAGCGCGGCGAAGGCTGGGTCACCCCCTACAAGCCCGAGCGTTGGCGCGGCGTGAAGCCGGAGTTCGACCTGGTCGACGCCGACACCGGCGAAGTGGTCGCGCAAGCCGGTCAGAAGATCAGCGCCCGCGCCGCCAAGAAGCTGGCCGACGGCGGTCTGGTTTCGCTGTCGCTGGCGGCTGACGCCCTGCTGACCAAGTATCTGGCGGCCGACGCTGTCAACTATGAGACCGGCGAGATCTACGCCGAGGCCGGCGACGAGCTGGACGCCGAAACGATCGCTCTGCTGGAAGAGCGCGGCTTCACCACCATCGACGTGCTGGACATCGACCACGTCACGGTCGGCGCCTACATGCGCAACACTCTGCGCATCGACAAGAACACGGGTCGTGAAGACGCCCTGTTCGACATCTATCGCGTCATGCGTCCGGGCGAGCCGCCGACCCCGGAAGCCGCCGAGGCCATGTTCAACTCGCTGTTCTTCGACGCCGAGCGCTACGACCTGTCGGCCGTGGGCCGCGTGAAGATGAACATGCGTCTGGAGACCCTCGAGGTTTCTGACGAAATCCGCGTCCTGCAAAAGGACGACGTGCTGAAGGTGCTGCAGATCCTGGTCGGCCTGAAGGACGGCCGCGGCGAGATCGACGACATCGACAACCTGGGCAACCGTCGCGTGCGTTCGGTCGGCGAGCTGCTGGAAAACCAGTACCGCGTCGGTCTGCTGCGCATGGAGCGCGCCATCAAGGAGCGCATGAGCTCGGTCGATATCGACACGGTCATGCCGCACGACTTGATCAACGCCAAGCCGGCCGCCGCCGCCGTGCGTGAATTCTTCGGCTCGTCGCAGCTGTCGCAGTTCATGGACCAGACCAACCCGCTGTCGGAAATCACCCACAAGCGTCGCCTTTCGGCGCTTGGCCCGGGCGGTCTGACCCGCGAGCGCGCCGGCTTCGAAGTCCGCGACGTTCACCCGACGCACTACGGCCGCATCTGCCCGATCGAAACGCCGGAAGGCCCGAACATCGGTCTGATCAACTCGCTGGCCACCCACGCGCGTGTCAACAAGTACGGCTTCATTGAATCGCCGTACCGTCGCGTGAAGGACGGCAAGGCCACGGACGAGGTGGTCTACATCTCGGCCATGGAAGAGGCGAAGCACGTTATCGCCCAGTCCAACATCGAGCTGAAGGCGGGCGAGATCGTCGAGGACCTGGTCCCCGGCCGGATCAACGGTGAATCCCAGCTGCTGACCAAGGCCGACGTCGACATGATGGACGTGTCGCCGAAGCAGGTCGTTTCGGTCGCCGCGGCCCTGATCCCGTTCCTGGAAAACGACGACGCCAACCGCGCACTGATGGGCGCCAACATGCAACGTCAGGCCGTGCCGCTGGTGCAGTCGGACGCGCCGCTGGTCGGCACCGGCATGGAAGCGGTCGTGGCCGTGGACTCGGGCGCTGTGGTGATCGCCAAGCGTGACGGCGTCGTCGAGCAGATCGACGGCACGCGTATCGTTCTGCGCGCCACCGGCGACGTGGACGCCGGTCGCTCGGGCGTCGACATCTACCGCATGTCGAAGTTCCAGCGTTCCAACCAGTCGACCTGCATCAACCAACGCCCGATCGTGCGCGTGGGCGATGAAGTGAAGGCTGGCGACGTGATCGCTGACGGTCCGTCGACGGATCTGGGCGAACTGGCTCTGGGCCGTAACGTCCTGGTCGCCTACATGCCCTGGAACGGCTACAACTTCGAAGACTCCATCCTGATCTCCGAGCGCATCGTGCGCGACGACATCTTCACCTCCATCCACCTCGAGGAATTCGAAGTGATGGCGCGTGATACGAAGCTTGGGCCGGAAGAAATCACCCGCGACATCCCGAACGTCGGCGAGGAAGCTCTGCGCAACCTCGACGAAGCGGGCATCGTGGCCATCGGCGCCGAAGTCCAGCCGGGCGACATCCTGTGCGGCAAGGTCACGCCGAAGGGCGAAAGCCCGATGACGCCGGAAGAGAAGCTGCTGCGCGCCATCTTCGGCGAGAAGGCTTCGGACGTCCGCGACACCTCGCTGCGTCTGCCGCCCGGCGTCGCCGGCACGGTCGTCGACGTGCGCGTCTTCAACCGTCACGGCGTCGACAAGGACGAGCGCGCCGTCGCCATCGAACGCGCCGAAATCGAACGCCTCGGCAAGGACCGTGATGACGAGCTCAAGATCCTTGAGCGCAACGTCTATGGCCGCCTGAAGCCGCTGCTGCTCGGCAAGGACGCTGTCTCGGGCCCGAAGGGCATGGGCCGCGGCGAAGTGACCGAAGAGAAGCTGGCCGAAGTGTCCAAGGGCCTATGGTGGCAGATCGCCCTCGACGACGAGAAGGCGATGGGCGAGCTCGAGGCCATGAAGAAGCAGTTCGAGGACGCCCGTAAGGCGCTCGACCGTCGCTTCGAGGACAAGGTCGAGAAGCTGCAGCGCGGCGACGAGCTGCCGCCTGGCGTGATGAAGATGGTCAAGGTCTTCGTGGCCGTGAAGCGCAAGCTTCAGCCGGGCGACAAGATGGCCGGCCGTCACGGCAACAAGGGCGTCATCTCCAAGATCCTGCCGATCGAGGACATGCCGCACCTGGACGACGGCACGCACGTCGACATCGTTCTGAACCCGCTGGGCGTGCCTTCGCGCATGAACATCGGTCAGATCTTCGAAACCCATCTGGGTTGGGCCGCCGCCGGTCTCGGCAAGCAGATCAAGGGTCTGCTCGATAACTGGATGGACGGCGGTCTGCGCGAGGCCCTGGTCACGCGTCTGACCGAGATCTACGGCGCTGACACGCCTCTGCCGGAATCGGACGAGGACCTGATCGAGCTGGCTCAGAACCTGGCCAAGGGTGTGCCCTTCGCGACCCCGGTCTTCGACGGCGCGCACATCTCCGACATCGAGGACCTGCTGGAGTCGGCCGGTCTGGATCGTTCGGGCCAGTCGATCCTGTTCGACGGTCAGACGGGCGAGCAGTTCAAGCGTCCGGTCACGGTCGGCTATGTGTACATGCTGAAGCTGCACCACTTGGTCGACGACAAGATCCACGCCCGCTCCATCGGCCCGTACTCGCTCGTCACCCAGCAGCCGCTGGGCGGCAAGGCGCAGTTCGGCGGTCAGCGCTTCGGGGAAATGGAGGTCTGGGCTCTGGAAGCCTACGGCGCCGCCTACACCCTGCAGGAAATGCTGACGGTGAAGTCCGACGACGTGGCCGGCCGCACCAAGGTCTACGAGGCGATCGTCCGCGGCGACGACAGCTTCGAAGCCGGCATTCCCGAGAGCTTCAACGTGCTCATCAAGGAAATGCGCTCGCTGGGCCTGAACGTGGAGCTGGAGAACAGCTGATTGGAGCCTGAAGCCCTCTCCCGCTCGGCGGGGGAGGGCGGTCCGACCGCCTCTCCTCTCTGAATGAATTTTCGCGGGGCATTCCCGCAGAAGGAAAAAAGATGAACCAGGAAGTCCTGAACATCTTCAACCCGGTCCCGGTCACGCCGACCTTCGACCAGATCAAGATCGCCCTGGCCTCGCCGGAGAAGATCCGTTCGTGGTCGTTCGGCGAGATCAAGAAGCCGGAAACCATCAACTACCGTACGTTCAAGCCCGAGCGTGACGGCCTGTTCTGCGCCCGTATCTTTGGCCCGACCAAGGATTACGAATGCCTGTGCGGCAAGTACAAGCGCATGAAGTACAAGGGCATCATCTGCGAGAAGTGCGGCGTTGAAGTCACGCTGGCTCGCGTTCGCCGTGAGCGCATGGGTCACATCGACCTGGCTGCCCCGGTCGCCCATATCTGGTTCCTGAAATCGCTGCCGTCGCGCATCTCGCTGATGCTGGACATGGCGCTGAAGGACGTCGAGCGCGTCCTCTATTTCGAAAACTACATCGTCACCGAGCCGGGCCTGACCCCGCTGAAGCAGAACCAACTGCTGACGGAAGACGAGTTCTATCGCTACCAGGAAGAATACGGCGACGACGGCTTCACGGCCGAAATCGGCGCCGAGGCCGTCCGCAACCTGCTGATGGGCATCGACCTGAACGCCGAGGCCGAGCGCCACCGCGCCGAGCTGGCCGACAACCCGTCGGAAATGAAGGCCAAGAAGGCGTCCAAGCGCCTGAAGCTGATCGAGGCCTTCCTGGAGTCGGGCAACAAGCCCGAGTGGATGATCCTGACGATCGTGCCGGTCATCCCGCCGGAACTGCGCCCGCTGGTGCCGCTGGACGGCGGTCGCTTCGCGACGTCCGACCTGAACGACCTCTATCGCCGGGTCATCAACCGTAACAACCGCCTGAAGCGCCTGATCGAGCTGCGCGCGCCGGACATCATCATCCGCAACGAAAAGCGGATGCTGCAGGAGTCGGTCGACGCCCTGTTCGACAACGGCCGTCGTGGCCGCGTCATCACGGGCGCCAACAAGCGTCCGCTGAAGTCGCTGGCCGACATGCTGAAGGGCAAGCAGGGTCGCTTCCGTCAGAACCTGCTGGGCAAGCGCGTCGACTACTCGGGCCGTTCGGTCATCACCGTGGGCCCCGAGCTGAAGCTGCACGAGTGCGGCCTGCCGAAGAAGATGGCGCTAGAGCTGTTCAAGCCGTTCATCTATGCGCGTCTGGACGCCAAGGGCCTGTCGGGCACCGTCAAGCAGTCCAAGCGCATGGTCGAGCGCGAGCAGCCGCAGGTCTGGGACATCCTGGAAGAAGTGATCCGGGAACACCCGGTGATGCTGAACCGCGCGCCCACGCTGCACCGTCTGGGCATCCAGGCGTTCGAGCCGAAGCTGATCGAGGGCAAGGCCATCCGCCTGCACCCGCTGGTCTGTACGGCGTTCAACGCCGACTTCGACGGTGACCAGATGGCCGTTCACGTCCCGCTGAGTCTCGAGGCGCAGCTGGAAGCGCGCGTCCTGATGATGTCGACGAACAACATCCTGTCGCCCGCCAACGGCAAGCCGATCATCGTGCCGTCGCAGGATATCGTTCTGGGCCTGTACTACCTGTCGCTGGTCAAGGATAACCAGCCGGGCGAGAACAAGCTGTTCGCCAACATGGGTGAAATCGATGCCGCCCTGGACGCTGGCGTCGTCAAGCTGCACACCAAGATCAAGGCTCGCTGGACCGAGATGAACGAGGCTGGCGAAGTCGTCACCAAGGTCATCGACACGACCCCGGGTAGGATGAAGCTGGGCGCTCTGCTGCCGCACAACGCCAACATCGGCTACCGCCTGCTCGAGAAGAACCTGACCAAGAAGGAAATCGGTAACCTGATCGATCAGGTCTATCGTCACTGCGGTCAGAAGGCGACGGTCATCTTCGCCGACCAGATGATGCAACTGGGCTTCCGCGAAGCCGCCAAGGCCGGCATTTCCGTGGGCAAGGACGACATCGTCATTCCCGCCAAGAAGGAAGCCTTGGTCGCTGAAACCCGCACCCAGGTCGAGGAGTACGAGCAACAGTACGCCGACGGTCTGATCACCAAGGGTGAGAAGTATAACAAGGTCGTCGACGCCTGGGCCAAGGCCACGGACAAGATCGCTGACGAGATGATGGGCGAGATCGCCCAGCCTCGCGTCCTGATCGCGGGCCAGGAGCCGGACATCAACTCCGTCTTCATGATGGCCAACTCCGGCGCCCGTGGTTCGCAGGCCCAGATGAAGCAGCTGGGGGGCATGCGCGGCCTGATGGCCAAGCCCTCGGGCGAGATCATCGAGACGCCGATTATCTCGAACTTCAAGGAAGGCCTGACCGTCCTTGAATACTTCAACTCCACCCACGGCGCCCGTAAGGGTCTGGCCGACACCGCGCTGAAGACCGCCAACTCGGGCTACCTGACCCGTCGTCTGGTGGACGTGGCGCAGGACTCGATCGTCACCGAGGAAGACTGCGGCTCGACGCGCGGCATCACCCTGCGCGCGGTGGTCGAAGGCGGCGACGTCCTGGTCTCGCTGGGCCAACGCGTCCTGGGTCGCTATGCGGCCGAGGACATCAAGGAACCGGGCGGCGACACGATCCTCTTCCCTGCGGACACCTATCTGCAGGAAGAAGAGATCGAGGTCATCGACAAGGCCGGCGTCCAGTCGATCAAGGTCCGTTCGGCCCTGACCTGTGAAGCCGAAGCAGGCATCTGCGGCATGTGCTACGGTCGTGACCTGGCGCGCGGCACCAATGTCAACATCGGCGAAGCGGTCGGCGTCATCGCCGCCCAGTCGATCGGCGAGCCGGGCACCCAGCTGACGATGCGTACCTTCCACATCGGCGGTACGGCCCAGGTGGCGGAAACCTCGTTCTACGAGGCGACCAACGCCGGTTCGGCCAAGATCGTCGGCCCGACCGTTGTCGCGCCGCACGGCGACCTGGTGGCCATGAGCCGCAACGTCGTCGTCACTGTGGTCGTGGACGGCAAGGACCGCGAGACCCACAAGGTCCCGTACGGCGCCCGCATCCGCGTCAAGGAAGGCGCAGACATCGCCAAGGGCCAGCGTCTGGCGGAGTGGGACCCCTACACCACGCCGATCCTGACCGAAGTCGGCGGCGTCGTTCGCTTCGAGGACCTGGTCGACGGCCTGTCGGTCCGCGAAGAAACCGACGAAGCGACGGGCATCGCCCAGCGCGTGGTTTCCGACTGGCGCGCCAGCCCCCGCGGTTCGGACCTGCGTCCGGCCATGGGTATCACGACTGGCGATACCTACGCCAAGCTGGCCTCGGGCTCTGACGCCCGCTACCTGCTGCCCGTGGGCGCCGTTCTGTCGGTGTCGAACGGCGACGAGGTCAAGCCGGGCGAGATCATCGCCCGTGTTCCGACCGAAGGCGCCAAGACCCGCGACATCACCGGCGGTCTGCCGCGCGTGGCCGAACTGTTCGAAGCCCGCCGTCCGAAGGACTGCGCCGTCATCGCCGAAATGGATGGCCGCGTTGAGTTCGGTCGCGACTACAAGAACAAGCGTCGCATCAAGATCACCCCGGAGCCGGATGCCGACGGCAACCAGGCCGAGGCGGTCGAGTTCCTGATCCCGAAGGGCAAGCACATCTCCGTCCACGACGGCGATCTGATCCAGAAGGGCGACTACATCATCGACGGCAACCCGGATCCGCACGATCTGCTGCGCATCCAGGGCGTCGAGGCGCTGGCCGAGTATCTGGTGAACGAAGTGCAGGAGGTCTACCGACTGCAGGGCGTGCCGATCAACGACAAGCACATCGAAGTCATCGTCCGTCAGATGCTGCAGAAGGTCGAAGTCATCGACTCCGGCGAAACCACCCTCATCCGTGGCGACACGGTCGAGGTGGCCGAGGCGGCCTTCGAGAACGCCAAGGTCGAGAAGCGCGGCGGCCGTCTGGCTATCACGCAACCGGTCCTGCTGGGCATCACCAAGGCGTCGCTGCAAACCCGCAGCTTCATCTCGGCGGCGTCCTTCCAGGAAACCACGCGCGTCCTCACCGAGGCTTCGGTCCACGGCAAGAAGGACCTGCTGGAAGGCCTCAAGGAAAACGTCATCGTCGGTCGTCTGATCCCGGCGGGCACGGGCGCCTATCTGCGCTCGCTGCAGAAGCTGGCGAACGAGCGCGACGCTCAACTGACCCAGGCGCGCGAAGACGCCATCGAGCCCCTGCCGGCCGATCTGGCGCTGGAACTGGAGCAGCCGGAAGGCTGATCCGTTCTCGGACCTGAAGACTGAAGAGGGCGGTGCCGGTGACGGCGCCGCCTTTCTTTTTGGGTCGTTGGGCGGCTTGAGGCCGAAGCGGGCCGGGGCTCCCAGGCCTTCTATTGCGGCGGACGCTCAAGCGTTCGGCGTTCGCCTTCGTTGACGGTGCTGCGCGCGCCTTGGCGCATGTCGACGCCTTGGACGTCCCGGAGGTGGGCGCCGGCGCAGCCTGTGCCGAAGTTTGAGCCTGGGCAGTCGGCCGGACCCAGGACGCCGACGCCGCCAGACAGAGGGCGACGTTGCTGTTCGTAGCGCTGCATCTCCCGCGCGCCTTCGCGAGCGAAGCGGGCGTCGCGTTGGGCGTTGCCGCTGCCTGTGATGGCGCGCTGGGCGCCCTCGGCGGCGCGGGCGTTGAAGCGCTCGTCGCAGATGGCCTGTTCGCCGCGGGTCAGGATGGCCGAGGACGGGCATCCCGCCGGAGAGGTTCGCAGGGCGCGGGCGTTGCGTCCGGCCTGGCCTTCAGGGGCGACGCGCCAGGCGTCGGAGACGCCGTCCACGCCTGAAGCCGCCGCCGAGGGGGCGCCGGGCGCCGGGTTGGCGAGCCGCGGGGCTGGGGCGGCGGGCAGGCCGTCGCGCGCTTCGTCTTCATCCTTCTTGCGGGGACGCAGCGCCGTGACGGGGGCGGTAGCGGCCGGCGCCGCGCGTTCGGCTGCGGCGGGAGGCGCCGGCGCGGGCGCAGGGACGGGCGCCGGGGCGGGCGGAGCGGGAGCACGCGTCGGTGCGGGCAGGGGCGTCGGGGGAGTTGTCGGCGCAGTCCGGGGCGGCGCCTGAGGCAGCGGCTGCGGCGCAGGTGTTGGAGCGGGCGTCGGCAAGGGGGCGGGTGCTGATCGTTCGGGCGTGGGCACGGCCCGTTCCGGCGTCGGCGTCGGCAGCGGCTCGACGGTCGGTTCAGGCGGCAGCGGCGTCGGCCGCAGGATCGGCTGGGGCGGCGGCAGGGACGGCCGCTCGATCTCGAGCTGGATGATGGGTTGCAGGTCGGGGGGCGCGACCGGATGCTCTTCGCTGGCCGCAAGCAGGACCATCGAGCCCAGAACGACCACATGCATCACGAGCGAGGCGCCGGCCAGCAGCGTGCGGCGCGTCCCAGGACGTAGACGACGAACTGGCGCGCGGGCCAGAACTGCAACGCTCATTGCGGCTCCCCAATCCTCGTCGAGAAAGATGGCAAGGCAAGCATGGCAATATAGGGGCGAGTCTCGCCCTTTATGGAACCGTGTTTCTGACGGGGCGCGTTGGCCGCCTCCGGGCGTGAATCACTTGACGCCTTTACCCATCGCGCGTAAACGGGGCGCACTTTCGAGACGTGGGCGGTTCGCTGTCTGCTGAGATCGTGACAATTGAACGGACGGGCTGTGCCCGCCGGAACGCCCAAAGCGCGCGTTCCGGCTTTTTCGTTTGGCTGTTCCGGCTCGCTCGATCAACACCCGGGCGGCGCTTCGGCGGCGTCCAAAAGAAGGCTCATGAGGCGCCCCGGCCGAAAGGCACACGCCTCCACATCGAAAAGAGACAAATCGTATGCCTACGATCAACCAGCTGATCCGCAAGCCGCGCAAGCCCAAGCCCACCCGCAACAAGGTGCCGGCTCTGGAGGGTTCGCCCCAGCGTCGCGGCGTTTGCACCCGCGTCTACACCACGACCCCGAAGAAGCCGAACTCGGCTCTGCGTAAGGTCGCCAAGGTCCGTCTGGCCAAGAACGGCTACGAAGCCGTTTGCTACATCCCCGGCGAAGGCCACAACCTGCAGGAGCACTCTGTCGTGCTCATCCGCGGCGGCCGCGTGAAGGACTTGCCCGGCGTTCGCTACCACATCCTGCGCGGCGTGCTCGATACGCAAGGCGTCAAGGACCGCAAGCAGCGTCGTTCGCACTACGGCGCCAAGCGTCCGAAGTAAGCGAACCGCTTTCAGGCCTGCTGGTCTGGACCCTCAGAGATTATCCCGGCGTCAGTCGGGTACTGCAAGGAATAACCCATGTCGCGTCGTCACCGCGCCCAGAAGCGTGAAGTTCTGCCGGATCCCAAGTTTGGGGACCTGGTGGTCACCAAGTTCATGAACTACGTCATGTACGAAGGTAAGAAGGCCGTCGCCGAAAACATCGTTTACGGCGCCTTCGACATCCTGGCCGAGAAGAAGAAAGACCACACCGCGGTCGAAACCTTCCACGCCGCTCTCGACAACGTCGCCCCGTCGGTCGAAGTCCGTTCGCGCCGCGTCGGCGGCGCCACCTACCAGGTGCCGGTCGAAGTCCGTCCGGACCGTCGTCGCGCCCTGGCCATCCGTTGGCTGGTCAACGCCGCTCGCAAGCGCGGTGAAAACACCATGACGGAAAAGCTGGCTGCTGAGCTGCTGGACGCCTCGAACAACCGCGGCACCGCGGTCAAGAAGCGCGAAGACACCCACAAGATGGCCGAGGCCAACCGCGCCTTCAGCCACTACCGCTGGTAAGCGTCTTAAAACCGTCCCCCTTTGCGTTTATGGGGACGGCGGCGTTCTAAGACGATCCGGCGCGGGCGTTCAGACTGAACCGCCCGCGCCGTCATATCCGACACCAATGGGCGCTCGCCGCGTCCGGGAAGCAGCCCGAAGGCAACTCCAATGCCCCGCACACACAAAATCGAAGACTACCGCAACTTCGGCATCATGGCCCACATCGACGCGGGCAAGACGACGACGACCGAGCGGATCCTGTTCTACACCGGCCGTAACCACAAGATGGGCGAGACGCACGACGGCGCTTCGACCATGGACTGGATGGACCAGGAGCAGGAACGCGGCATCACCATCACGTCGGCCGCGACGACCGCCTTCTGGAAAGGCAAGCGCCTCAACATCATCGACACCCCCGGCCACGTGGACTTCACCATTGAAGTCGAGCGCTCGCTGCGCGTGCTCGACGGCGCCGTGACCGTTCTGGACGGCAACGCCGGCGTTGAGCCGCAGACGGAAACCGTCTGGCGTCAGGCCGACAAGTACAAGGTTCCGCGCATCGTCTTCGTCAACAAGATGGACAAGATCGGCGCTGACTTCGCGGCTTCGGTGCAGTCGATCCGCGACCGTCTGGGCGCCAAGGCTGTGCCGATCCAACTGCCGATCGGCGCTGAAAACCTGCTGAAGGGCGTCATCGACCTGGTCGAAATGAAGGCTCTGGTCTGGGAAACCGACACCGTCGGCGCCGACGCCGATGTCCGCGAAATCCCGGCCGACATGGCTGACGAAGCCGCCGCTGCTCGCCAGTACCTGATCGACAACGCCGTCGAGCTCGACGACGACGCCATGGAAGCCTACCTGGGCGGCGAAGAGCCCTCGGTCGAAGTGCTGAAGAAGTGCATCCGTAAGGCAGTTCTGACCGGCGCCTTCTACCCGATCCTCGGCGGCTCGGCCTTCAAGAACAAGGGCGTTCAGCCCCTGCTCGACGCCGTCATCGACTATCTGCCGTCGCCGACCGACATTCCGGCCACCCCGGGCATCGACTTCCGTACGGAAGAGCCGGTCACCCGCAAGGCCTCGGACGAAGAGCCCCTGTCGGTTCTGGCGTTCAAGATCATGGACGACCCCTTCGTCGGCTCGCTGACCTTCTGCCGCCTGTACTCGGGCAAGATGGAAACCGGCATGTCGCTGCTGAACTCGTCGCGTGACAAGAAAGAGCGCGTCGGCCGCATGCTGCAGATGCACTCGAACAACCGCGAGGACATCAAGGAAGCCTACGCCGGCGACATCGTCGCCCTGGCCGGCCTGAAGGAAACCCGCACGGGCGACACCCTGTGCGACCCGATCAAGTCGCCCATCATCCTTGAGAAGATGGAATTCCCGGCGCCGGTGATCGAAATCTCGGTCGAGCCGAAGACCAAGGCTGACCAGGAGAAGCTGGGCGTGGCTCTGGCCAAGCTGGCTTCGGAAGACCCCTCCTTCACCGTCTCGACCGACCACGAGTCGGGCCAGACGATCCTGAAGGGCATGGGCGAACTGCACCTGGACATCAAGGTCGACATCCTGAAGCGCACCTACAAGGTCGAAGCCAACATCGGCGCGCCGCAGGTGGCCTACCGTGAATCGCTGGGCCGCAAGGTCGACATCGACTACACGCACAAGAAGCAAACCGGCGGTACGGGTCAGTTCGCCCGCGTCATGATCACCTTCGAGCCGGGTGAAGCCGGTTCGGGCTTCGTGTTCGAAAACGCCATCGTCGGCGGCGCGGTGCCGAAGGAATACATCCCGGGCGTCGAGAAGGGTCTGGAATCGGCCAAGGAAAACGGTCTGCTGGCCGGCTTCCCGATGATCGACTTCAAGGCGACCCTGACGGACGGCAAGTTCCACGACGTCGACTCCAGCGTCCTGGCCTTCGAAATCGCGTCGCGCGCCGCCTTCCGTGAACTGAAGGAAAAGGGTTCGCCCAAGCTGCTCGAGCCGATCATGGCGGTCGAGGTCGTGACCCCCGAGGAATACCTCGGCTCGGTCATCGGCGACCTGAACGGCCGTCGCGGCATGATCCAGGGCCAGGACATGCGCGGCAACGCCATCGTCATCAATGCCTTCGTGCCGCTGGCGAACATGTTCGGCTACGTGAACACCCTGCGCGGCATGTCGCAAGGCCGCGCCCAGTTCACCATGCAGTACGACCACTATGAGCCGGTGCCGCAACACGTCGCCGACGAAGTGATCAAGAAGTACGCCTAAGTCCGTCATTTCGACGGACCCACTTGAAAACGGGGCGGTTTGACCACAAATCGCCCCGCCTATCCCCAAACCAAATGGACCCCCGGTTCGGGGACCCTCCAGGAGCTAGAGAATGGCCAAGGAAAAGTTCGAACGCACTAAGCCGCACTGCAACATCGGCACGATCGGTCACGTTGACCACGGCAAGACGACGCTGACGGCTGCGATCACGATCACGCTGGCGAAGGCCGGCGGCGGCAAGGCGATGAACTACGCCGACATCGACGCCGCCCCGGAAGAAAAGGCCCGCGGCATCACGATCAACACGGCGCACGTGGAATATGAGACGGCCAACCGTCACTACGCGCACGTCGACTGCCCCGGCCACGCCGACTACGTGAAGAACATGATCACGGGCGCCGCCCAGATGGACGGCGCGATCCTGGTGTGCTCGGCCGCTGACGGCCCGATGCCGCAGACCCGCGAGCACATCCTGCTGTCGCGTCAGGTCGGCGTTCCGGCCCTGGTCGTCTTCCTGAACAAGGTCGACATGGTCGACGACGAAGAGCTGCTCGAGCTGGTCGAGATGGAAGTTCGTGAACTTCTGTCGTCCTACCAGTTCCCGGGCGACGACATCCCGGTCGTCAAGGGCTCGGCCCTGGCCGCCGTCGAAGGCCGCGACGCCGCCATCGGCGAAGAAGCCATCCTGAAGCTGATGCAGGCTGTGGACGACTACATCCCGCAGCCGGAACGCCCGATCGACCTGCCCTTCCTGATGCCGGTCGAAGACGTCTTCTCGATCTCGGGCCGCGGCACCGTGGTCACGGGTCGCGTCGAGCGCGGCATCGTCAAGGTCGGTGAAGAAGTCGAGATCGTCGGCATCCGTCCGGTCCAGAAGACGACCTGCACGGGCGTCGAAATGTTCCGCAAGCTGCTGGACCAGGGTCAAGCCGGCGACAACGTGGGCGTGCTGCTGCGCGGCACCAAGCGTGAAGACGTCGAGCGCGGCCAGGTGCTGTGCAAGCCGGGTTCGATCACCCCGCACACCAAGTTCGTGGCCGAAGCCTACATCCTGACCAAGGAAGAAGGCGGCCGTCACACGCCGTTCTTCACGAACTACCGCCCGCAGTTCTACTTCCGTACGACCGACGTGACCGGCATCGTTCACCTGAAGGAAGGCGTCGAGATGATCATGCCCGGCGACAACGCCGAGCTGGACGTCGAACTGATCACCCCGATCGCCATGGAAGAGAAGCTGCGCTTCGCCATCCGTGAAGGCGGCCGCACCGTCGGCGCCGGCGTCGTGGCCAAGATCGTCGCCTAAGCGATGGATCCGGGTCTTCGGACCCGAACAGTAAGCGTACCGGCCTGAAGCAGCCCGCAAGGGCGTCAGGCCAGGCGTAAAGCGTAACAGAGCGGCCCCCGGAGCAATCCGGGGGCCGTTTTGCTGTCGGGGGTGAAGGGGCGCATAAACCATGGCGGTAAACGCTGCCGAAAGGCGGGGGCGTCAGAACCGGCTGGAATGGATCTTGCTGTCCATTTGCTCAAAGAGAGACCGATGTCCGGCGCACTGACCCTCGATATCCGATCCATGGACAGCCTGACGGCTGACGAGCGCGGGCAGTGGAACGGCTGGGCTGCGGCCGATCCGGATCTGGCCAGCCCCTATTTCCGCGTCGAGTTCGCCGAGATCGCCGCGCGGATCAGCCCGGACTGCGGCCTGGCCGTATTCCATCGCGACGGGGCCGTCGTCGGCTACTTCCCCTATCAGAAGCGCGGTGGCGCGATTCAGCCGATCGCCGCGCCGATGAACGACTATCACGGGGTCATAGGCCCGAAAGGCGCTACGCCGAGCCTGGACGAGGTCGCCCGCCTGCTGGGCGGCAGACGGTTCAGCGTCAACGGCTGGGTGGGGGCGGCGTCGGGCGGCGTCCGGGGCGAGAGCTTCCGCACCACGATCCCTCAGAAGGGGGGCTATGACGCCTGGTATGCGGCGCGACGTCAGGCCTTTGGCAAATACTTCAAGGACAAGGAGAGGGCGCGGCGCAGCATGGGGACCGAGTTCGGTCCGGTCGAGGTCGAGATGGGCCTGCGCGACGCTGGCCTGCTGGACGAGCTGATCGCGCTCAAACGCGAGCAGTACCGGCGGACCACCCGGCACGATGTGTTCGCTTGCGGCTGGACCCGCGACCTTCTGCACGCCCTGATGACTGAGGGGCATGAAGATTTCGGCGCTTCAATCGCGGTGCTGCGCGCCGGCTCCAGGATCGCCGCCATGGAGTATTCGCTGCACGCGGGCCAACGGTTCCATTTCTGGTTCCCTGCCTATGTTCCCGCCCTGGCCCGGTGCTCGCCCGGGATCATCCTGAGCATGGAGACCATCCGGCTGGGGGCGGAGCAGGGGTATCGCGACTTCGACTACGGCTTCGGCGGCGAGGCCTACAAACGCTACTTCTGCGACACGGTGCAACCGGTCACAGAGGCGGCGATCCTTCGACCGGGGCTCCCGGCCGTGCTGGGCGACATGACCGGGGCCGTGCTGAAGCTGGCGGGGCCGGAGCGGGCGGAGAAGCTTGGCCACAGCCTGCGCCGCCGCTGGAACGTCATCGAGGCCTGTGAGACCAACGGCGTGGACCGCTTGAAGGGCGCCGCCCTGGCCGCGCGCGTAGCCTTTTCAAAGGCCATGGATCGACCGGCGAACGCATCATGAAGACGAGGACCATCATGTCTGAACGCGGCACCCGCTATCCGGGCCCTATCGCCGAAGCCGCCGTCCATCCGCATAGCCTGATTGCTCAGGGCTTCGCCGAGGATGCGGCCCTGGCCGAGGTTCTCGACCGATATCCGGCCGAACTGTTCGACATCAACCTGTATGACTACGATGATGAAGGACAGGTCTCGCTTCGCACCGGCGCGCGCGGACGGCTGGACGGCGGCCAACTGCTGGAAGCGATCCAGCAGGGCCGGCTGTGGGTCAATCTGCGCGGCGTCCAGACGGGATGGCCGGCGCTGTGGGCAGCGGCCATGGCTGAATATCGCCAGATCGAGAAGACCTATCCGGGGCTAAGGGCGGTCACCAACGCCGGCCAGCTGATTCTGTCATCGCCCAAGGCGCGGGTGCCCTATCATTTCGACGCGGCCGGGGTGGTGCTGTTCCACTTGCGGGGCCGCAAGCGGATCTTCGTCTATCCGGGCGACGAGGTGCATCTGCCCGAGCGCAACATGGAACAGGTCGTGGCGCGTCAGACGACCGAGGAACTGCCCTACGCCCTTGCCTTTGAGCAGGACGCGCGGATCATCGATCTGGAGCCGGGGCAGGCCCTGACCTGGCCCCTGTATGCGCCGCACCGGGTGGAGAACCTGGACCGGTTCTGCGTCTCCCTGTCGATGGATTTCCAGACCTGGCCGTCGCGGTTCCGCAACGGGGCGCTCTACACCAATGCGGTGATGCGCAGCCGGGGCGGGGCGCCGCGCTTCACCGACCAGATGGGGCAGGGGGAGCTGGCGGCGCGCTGGGCGGCGTCCCTGGCCCTGCGTCGGATGGGAGCATTGAAGAGCCGGATCGCTCATTTCGAGCGGGACTTCGAGCCCGAGGTCGGCGCGGCGGACGGGGCAGGGGCTCTTCAGTCCTGAGCGCCCCAAGCCCATTCCTTACAACGGCTTCATGACCTCGATTTAAAATGACTTGGGGGGCGTGCGGGGTCACCTTCGCCACAGATCAGGAGAGGGACACCGCCATGAAGATCGCCGTTTACGCCGCAGCCTCCGCCGCCGTTCTGGCCGCAATCGCCGCCGCCCAGCCCGCCGCCGCCCAAGAGGCCGAAATCCGCAATGCGGTCGCCCGGGTCATCGTGATTCCCGAGGACCGGGCCGACATCGGCGTCGAGATCACGCAGGGCTCGGCCGACCTGCCGCAACTGACCATCGAGCGCCGTGGCGACAAGGTTCGCATCGACGGCGGGCTGGGTCGCCGCCGCAGCATGCTGCAGTTCTCCAACGACAGCATCCGCGAGTGCAACAACGGCCGGGCGGATGCGCGCCAGCCGGGCGAGGGCGCGACGGTCGAACTGGCCGGTAAGGGGCGCATTCGTTTGGAAGACGCGCCGCTGATCGTCCTGCGCACGCCGCGGGAAGTGGACGTCAGTTCGGGCAGCGGCGTTTACGGATCGATCGGACGCGGGGCCCGCTCCGTCGATCTGGGCGCCGGCGGCTGCGGCAACTGGACCGTGGCCAATGTCGACGGCCGACTGGAGATCGGCGTCGGGGGCTCCGGCACGGTCCGCGCCGGAACGTCGCGATCGCTTGAAGCGTCGGTGGGCGGCTCGGGTTCGATCTTCGCCGGGGCCACGGGTGATCTTGAGGCCAACGTCGGCGGCTCGGGCAATATCGTCGTGGCGAACGTGAACGGCCCGGTGGACGTTTCCATCGGCGGTTCGGGCGATGTGAGCATCCGCGGCGGTCGCGCCTCCAACCTGGACGTCGCCGTCGCCGGTTCGGGCAATGTGCGATTTGACGGAACGGCGGGTAGCGTGGACGCGTCCATCGCCGGGTCGGGCGACGTTCGCATCGCCGAGGCGACCGGTCCGGTGTCGCGCTCGATCGTCGGTTCCGGCGAGGTGCGCATCGGACGCTGATCCGACAGCCTCGCCGCGAAGAAGGCCCGGGAGCGTGGAACCCCCCGGGCCTTTCTCATGTCTGGTCGTGGCCTGCTCTGGCCAAGTCCATAAAAAACCCCGGCGGATCGCTCCGCCGGGGTTTCATTTCGACCTAGAAGTCGAAGGTCTTCCTTGGCTTAGAAGCCGCGGACGACCGGCAGGCTGGCCAGGGTGCGACCCAGGTTGGCGCCGGCGCGGTCCAGCGACTGCAGGGTACCGCCGAAGTTGTAGCGAGCGCCGATCATGAAGACGTCAGCGTCGACGTCGACGTTGGCGATCTCGCTCGACACGCGCTGGTACGAGCCGTTGACGCTGAACGGGCTGTTGGCGAACTGGTACTCAGCGCCGGCGCCGTAGGCCCAGACGTCCGAGTCGCCCAGGTCGGTGTCGACGTTGCTGTACGACACGCCAGCGTTCAGGCGGAACGACGGGTTGACGTAGTAGGCGGCGTCGCCGCCGACGGTCCAGGCGTCAGCGCCGTCCAGGTCCGAGTAGGAGACCAGGCCAGTCAGGGTGGCCGAGGCCAGGTACTTCTGGATTTCAGCGCCAACCGTGAAGGTCTCGTCGCCGCCCAGGTCGGTCACGCCGACGAAGCCGCCGGCGCGCAGGTCCGAACCGAAGGTCTTGGTCAGGTGGGCGGCAGCGGCGGCCGTGGTGTCGTCGCCGAAGTCGCTGTCAGCATAGTTGACGGCGCCGTTGACGGTGACGGTCCATTCCGGTGCGACCTTGAAGGCGCCGACGCCGTCCAGTTGAGCGCCGTCGGTCTTGAAGCCTTCGGTGTCCGAGTGAACGTAGCCGATGCCGGCCGAGCCGACAGCGTCTTGAGCGAAGGCCGGAGCGGCGATCAGGGTGGCGGCGGCGACCGAAGCGAGGAAGACGGTTTTCATTATGATTATCCTTTTTATACGCCGCCGGGTTCGCACCGTGGCGGCACGGGGAAGATAGGCCCCGCATTGTCGTTTCGCTGTTACGAACTTGTCATCTTTCAGCGGTTTAGGGGCGATGTTGCCGAAGGGTGACGCATTGCGGCACGTTTGCGTCGCGAGCCGGGGCGACAATGCGGCGGACGGTTAACAAGCCCGTCATGTGGCCTCGCTTTCGCCTCAGGCCTTAAAAAACGCCCGGCGTCCGATGCTCGATCGGCCTATTATAAGGAGTCTCGGGGCAGGCGAGGGGATGAGTCTCAAACGCCCGCCACGCAACGGTTTCGGCGCTTGACGAAAACGGAATCGGCGGGCATAAGCAGCCCTCTTGTTGGACCGGCTGTGCATCTTCGGGTGCAGACGCGGTTCGCAGGAACGACCTAAGTTACTGTTCTTTGCAGCATTCTTGGGACTTTATGGCCTTCGCGGGGAACTGCGTGGGCCAATCGTTTTTGCGGATTTGCGTTCCTTGGGGCTCTGCCCGAGGCTTCGGTCTTTGAAATGGTTCACAGGGACGCGGTTCCGACCGCTTGGGAATAACAACCGATATGGATCAAAGCATCCGCATCAGGCTCAAGGCCTTCGACCATCGCGTCCTCGATTTTTCGACGCGCGAAATTGTCAACACCGCCAAGCGCACCGGGGCGACCGTTCGTGGTCCGATCCCGCTGCCGACCCTGATCGAAAAGTTCACCGTGAACCGCTCGCCGCACGTCGATAAGAAGTCGCGTGAGCAGTTTGAAATCCGCACGCACAAGCGCGTGCTCGACATCATCGACCCCACCCCGCAAACCGTGGACGCGCTCATGAAGCTCGACCTGTCGGCCGGTGTGGACGTCGAGATCAAGATTTAAGAAAGAAAGAGGCGGGATCCGACATGCGTACGGGCGTGATCGCCAAGAAACTGGGTATGACGCGCGTCTTCGCTGAAGACGGCGCGCACATCCCGGTCACGGTTCTGCAGCTGGATGGCTGTCAGGTCGTGGGTCAGCGCACTCAAGAGCGGGACGGCTACGTCGCCCTGCAACTGGGCGCCGGGACCAAGAAGGCAAAAAACACCAACAAGGCTCAGCGCGAAGTTTTCGCCAAGGCCGAGGTCGAACCTAAGCACTATGTGACCGAGTTCCGCGTTGACGCGGATGCTCTGCTGGACGTGGGCGCCGAGCTGTCGGCCGATCACTTCCTGGCGGGCCAGAAGGTCGACATCCAGGGCGAGACCATCGGTAAGGGCTTCGCCGGCGCCATGAAGCGCTGGAACTTCGGCGGTCTGCGCGCCACGCACGGCGTCTCGCTGTCGCACCGTTCGCACGGTTCGACCGGCCAGCGTCAGGACCCGGGCAAGACCTTCAAGGGCAAGAAGATGGCCGGCCACTACGGCCAGGAAGTCGTCACCCAGCAGAACCTGACCGTCGTCCGCGTGGACGCCGAGCGCGGCCTGATCCTGATCAAGGGCGCTGTCCCGGGTCACGACGGCAGCTACGTCAAGGTTCGCGACGCCGTTAAGAAGGCTCGTCCGGCTGAAGCCCCGTTCCCGGGCGCTGTGAAGTCGGCTGCTGCTCCGGCCGCCGCTGCTCCGGCAGTGGAAGCCAATGAAGGCGGTGAAGCGTAATGAAACTCTCGGTCATCAAACTCGACGGCAAGGCTGCTGGCGACGTTGAGCTGTCGGAAGCCGTCTTCGGCATCTCCGACATCCGCGGCGACCTGCTGGCCCGTTACGTCAACTGGCAGCTGGCCAAGCGCCGCGCCGGCACGCACAAGGTTCAAACCCGCAACGAGAACTCTCGTACGGGCAAGAAGATGTACAAGCAAAAGGGCACCGGCGGCGCTCGTCACGGTTCGCGCCGTGCTCCGCAGTTCGTCGGCGGTTCGCGCGCCTTCGGTCCGGTCGTTCGCGACCACGGCTATTCGCTGCCGAAGAAGGTCCGCGCCCTGGCTCTGCGTCACGCCCTGTCGTCCAAGGCCAAGGCCGGCGATCTGATCGTGGTCGACAGCGTTTCGGTCAAGGAAGCCAAGACGGCCTCGCTGCGCGAGACCTTCGGCAAGCTCGGCTGGACCAAGGCCCTGATCATCGCGGGTCCGGAAGTCGACACGAACTTCGGCCTGGCCGCTCGCAACATCCCGCACATCGACGTGCTGCCGAACGCCGGCCTGAACGTCTATGACATCCTGCGGGCCGACAAACTGGTGCTGACCAAGGCCGCCGTCGAGGCGATCGAGGCGCGCTTCGCTGAGAAGGAAGCCGCATAATGGCCGCCGCTCAACCCACCGCCAAGCACTACGACACCATCCTGGCTCCGGTGATCACCGAGAAGGCCACGATCCTGTCGGAACAGAACAAGGTCGTCTTCCGCGTCGCCGGAACCGCGACCAAGGACGAGATCGCTGCTGCGGTCGAAAGCCTGTTCAAAGTCAACGTCCTCAAGGTCAACACCCTGGTTCAAAAGGGCAAGACCAAGCGCTTCCGGGGCATCCTGGGCCGTCGCGTGGACATCAAGAAAGCGATCGTGACGCTGGCCGAAGGTCAGTCGATCGACGTCACGACGGGGCTCTAAGAAGATGGCTCTGAAGCATTACAATCCGACGTCGCCGGGCCGCCGCGCCCTGGTGCTGGTCGACCGGTCCGAGCTCCACAAGGGCCGTCCCGAGAAGTCGCTGACCGAAGGCTTGACCAAGTCGGGCGGCCGTGGCCAGGGCGGTCGCATCGCTGTCCGCTTCCGCGGCGGCGGCGCCAAGACCCTGTACCGCAAGATCGACTTCAAGCGTCGCAAGTGGGACGTGGTCGGCACGGTCGAGCGTCTGGAATACGACCCGAACCGCACCGCCTTCATCGCCCTGGTGACCTACCCGGACGGCGAAAAGACCTACATCATCGCTCCGCAACGCCTGAAGGCCGGCGACGTCATCGTCGCTGGTGAGAAGGTCGACGTGAAGCCGGGCAACGCCATGCCGCTGCGCTCGATGCCCGTGGGTACGATCATCCACAACATCGAGATGAAGCCGGGCAAGGGCGCTCAGCTGGCCCGTTCGGCCGGCGCCTACGCCCAGCTGGTCGGTCGCGATCAGGGCTACGCCCAGATCCGTCTCGGCTCGGGCGAGCTGCGTATGGTTCTGGACTCGTGCATGGCCACTGTCGGCGCCGTGTCGAACCCGGACCACATGAACCAGAACCTCGGCAAGGCCGGTCGCGTTCGTCACATGGGCTTCCGTCCGCACGTTCGCGGCGTCGCCATGAACCCGATCGACCACCCGCATGGTGGTGGTGAAGGCCGGACCTCTGGTGGTCGTACCCCGGTTACGCCGTGGGGCAAGGACACCAAGGGCACCCGCACCCGCAAGAACAAGGCTACGGATAAGTTCATCATCCGTACTCGCCACGTGAAGAAGGCTCGCTAAGAATGGCCCGCTCCTCCTGGAAAGGCCCGTTTGTCGACGGGTATCTGCTCAAGAAGGCCGACGCCGTTCAAACGTCGGGCCGCAAGGACGTGATCAAGACCTGGTCGCGCCGCTCCACCATACTGCCCCAGTTCGTCGGTCTGACGTTCGGCGTCCACAACGGCCAGAAGCACGTGCCGGTGATGGTCAACGAAGACATGGTCGGCATGAAGTTTGGCGAGTTCGCCCCGACCCGGAACTTCCCGGGTCACGCGGCGGACAAGAAGGCCAAAAGGAAGTAACTGATGGCCAAGTCCAACAACCCCCGCCGCGTCGGCGCCACCGAGGCTCGCGCCAAGCTGGTCAACGTTCGCATCAGCCCGCAAAAGCTGAACCTGGTCGCCGCTTCGATCCGCGGTCTGCCGGTCCAGAAGGCGCTGAACGAGCTGGAATTCAGCCGCAAGCGCATCGCCACCGACGTCCGCAAGGTTCTGTATTCGGCCGTTTCGAACGCTGAAAACAACCATAACCTCGACATCGACAACCTGGTCGTCGCCGAGGCCTTCGTGGGCAAGAACCTGGTGATGAAGCGTTTCGCGAGCCGCGCTCGTGGTCGCTCGTCGCGCATCCTGAAACCGTTCAGCGAGATCACGATCGTGGTCCGTGAAGCCGGCGAGGCCGCCTGATGGGACAGAAAATCAATCCGGTCGGTCTGCGCCTCGGCGTCAACCGCACGTGGGACAGCCGCTGGTTCGCCGGCGGCGCCGACTACGCCCGCCTGCTGCACCAGGACCTGAAGCTGCGTACGTGGCTCAAGGAACGCCTGGTCGCCGCCGGCGTGTCGCGCATCATCATCGAGCGCCCGCACAAGAAGTGCCGCGTGACGATCTACGCCGCTCGTCCGGGCGTCGTGATCGGCAAGAAGGGCGCTGACATCGAGAAGCTCCGCAAGGACATCTCGGCTCGCACCGAAGGCGAAGTTCACCTGAACATCGTCGAAGTCCGCAAGCCGGAAACCGATGCGCAGCTGATCGCTGAAAACATCGCTCAGCAGCTGGAGCGCCGGATCGCCTTCCGTCGCGCCATGAAGCGTTCGATGCAGTCGGCCATGCGCCTCGGCGCCAAGGGCGTCCGCATCAACGTTTCGGGCCGTCTGGGCGGCGCCGAAATCGCTCGTATGGAATGGTACCGCGAAGGTCGCGTGCCGCTTCACACCCTGCGCGCCGACATCGACTATGGCTTCTACGAAGCCAAGACGACCTACGGCATCATCGGCGTGAAGGTCTGGGTCTTTAAGGGTGAAGTGCTCGAGCACGACCCGATGGCTCAGGACAAGCGTTGGGCCCAGGAAGCCTCGGGTCCGTCGTCCAACGAAGGCCGTGGCGGCCCCCGCGGTGATCGCGGTCCGCGCCGTGGTCGTGAGGGCTGATAGGCCATGTTGCAACCGAAAAAGACCAAGTACCGCAAGGCCTTCAAGGGCCGCATCCATGGCTCGGCCAAGGGTGGTTTCTCGCTGAACTTCGGCTCCTACGGCCTGAAGACGGTGGAACCCGAGCGCATCACCGCGCGCCAGATCGAGGCGGCTCGCCGCGCGATCACGCGTCAGATGAAGCGTCAGGGCCGCGTCTGGATCCGCGTCTTCCCGGATCTGCCCGTCACGGGCAAGCCGGCTGAAGTCCGGATGGGTAAGGGCAAGGGCGCCGTGGACCACTGGGCCGCGCGCTGCCACCCGGGCCGTATCCTGTTCGAAATCGACGGCGTGCCGGACGATGTGGCTCGCGAAGCGCTGCGCCTCGGCGCCGCCAAGCTGCCGGTCCGCACCAAGGTGGTCACCCGCCTGGACGCCGGCATCGTTATGGAGCAAGCCGCGTAATGACCAAGATCGCTGATCTGCGGGCTCAAACCCCCGACCAACTGGCCGACGAGCTGCTGAAGCTCAAGAAGGAACAGTTCAACCTGCGCTTCCAGGCCGCCACCGGCCAGATGGAAAAGACCCACCGGGTCTCGGAAGTGCGTAAGGACATCGCCCGTATTTCCACGCTTCTGCGTGCGAACCGCGCGGCGGGTTAAGGAAACACCTATGCCCAAACGTATTCTTGAAGGCGTGGTCGTGTCCGACAAGGGCGACAAGACGGTCGTCGTGAAGGTCGAGCGCACTCTGCTGCACCCGGTCCTGAAGAAGATCGTCCGCCTGTCCAAAAAGTACCACGCTCACGATGAGGGCAACGCCCTCAAAGTCGGCGACGTCGCGCGCATCGTCGAGTGCGCCCCCAAGTCTAAGCTGAAGCGTTGGGAAGTCGTTTCCCCCGCCTCGGCTTCCTAAAGAAAAGGATCGGATCCCATGATCCAGATGCAAACTAACCTGGAGGTCGCCGATAACTCGGGCGCCCGCCGGGTCATGTGCATCAAGGTGTTGGGCGGCTCCAAGCGCCGCTACGCCTCGGTGGGCGACACTATTGTCGCCTCGGTGAAGGAAGCTATCCCGCGCGGCCGCGTGAAGAAGGGCGACGTCGTTCGCGCCATCGTCGTTCGCACCGCCAAGGACATCCAGCGCAAGGACGGCTCGGTCATTCGTTTTGACAAGTCGGCCGCCGTCATCGTCAACAAGCAGAACGAGCCTGTCGGCACGCGGATCTTCGGCCCGGTTCCCCGCGAACTGCGCGCCAAGAACCACATGAAGATCATCTCGCTGGCTCCGGAGGTCCTGTAATATGGCCGCCAAGATCAAGAAGGGCGACACGGTCGTCGTCCTGACCGGCAAGGACAAGGGACGCACCGGCCAGGTGCTGAAGGTCCTGCCGACCGAAAACCGCGTCGTCGTGCAAGGCGTCAACATGGTTCAGCGCCACACGCGCCCGACCCAGGCTGACCCGCAAGGCGGCATCAAGCACAAGGAAGCCTCGCTTCACCTGTCGAACGTCGCGATCGCCGACGCCAACGGCAAGGCGACCCGCGTCGGCTTCAAGGTCGAGGGCGACGCCAAGGTTCGCTTCGCCAAGACCACGGGAGACGTCATCTAATGGCTGACACCAAGTACACGCCGCGTCTCAAGACCGAATATCAGGAGCGCATCCGCGCCGCCCTGAAGGAAAAATTCGGTTACACGAACGAGATGCAGATCCCCAAGCTGGACAAGATCGTCCTGAACATGGGTGTCGGTGAAGCTGTCGCAGACTCCAAGAAGGTCAATGCGGCCCTCAAGGACCTGACGGCCATCGCCGGTCAGAAGGCTGTGCCGACGAAGGCTCGTAACTCCATCGCCGGCTTCAAGCTGCGCGAAGGCATGGTCATCGGCGGCAAGGTCACGCTGCGCGGCGCCCAGATGTACGAGTTCCTGGACCGCTTCATCACGATCGCGCTGCCGCGCGTGAAGGATTTCCGTGGTCTGAAGGGCACCTCGTTCGACGGTCGCGGCAACTACGCCACGGGTCTGAAGGAACACATCGTGTTCCCTGAGATCAACTACGACCAGATCGATCAGATGTGGGGCATGGACATCGTCGTCTGCACCACGGCCAAGACCGATGAGGAAGCCAAGGCTCTCCTCACCGAGTTCAAGTTCCCGTTCATCAAGAACTGAGCGGGAAGGGAAGAGAACAATGGCTAAGAAAAGCGCCGTAAACCGTAACGAAGCCGTCAAGGCTCTGGTTGCGAAGTATGCCGCAAAGCGCGCCGCCCTGAAGGCGACCGCCAACGATGAAAGCCTGCCGCTGGAAGAGCGTTTCGACGCTCGTCTGAAGCTGGCAGCCCTGCCGCGCAACTCCGCGCCGGGCCGCATTCGCAACCGTTGCGAAGTGACGGGTCGCCCGCGGGCTTACTACCGTAAGCTCAAGATGAGCCGTATCGCCCTGCGCGAACTCGGCAACCTGGGGCAGATCCCCGGCCTGACGAAGTCGAGCTGGTAAGGGGAGCGAACAGATATGATGATCAACGATCCCCTGAGCGACATGATCGCTCGCATCAAGAACGCGGCGACCCGCAAGCGTTCCAAGGTGCTGACCCCGGCCTCCCGTCTGCGCCAGCGCGTCCTCGACGTGCTGCAGGACGAAGGCTACATCCGCGGCTATTCGCTGGTTCAGAACCCCGGCGAGTTCCCGCAGTTCGAGATCGAGCTGAAGTACTTCGACGGCCAGCCGGTGATCGCTGAGATCGCCCGCGTGTCGAAGCCCGGCCGCCGCGTTTACTCGGCCATCAACGAGCTGAAGCCGGTCAAGAACGGCCTCGGCATCTCGATCCTTTCGACTTCGAAGGGCGTCATGTCCGACGCCGCCGCCCGCGACGCTAACGTCGGCGGCGAAGTCCTCTGCAGGGTCTACTGATATGTCCCGTATTGGCAAGAAAACCATTGCTGTGCCGAAGGGCGTGACTGTCACGCTCAACGGCCAGACCGTCTCGGTCAAGGGTCCCAAGGGCGAACGCTCCTGGACCGTGGCCGAAGAGATCGAAGTCAAGCAGGAAGGCGACGAACTGTCGCTGACCCCGCGTTCGGACACGCCTCGCGCTCGCGCGATGTGGGGTCTGTCGCGCACCCTGGTCGACAACATGGTCACCGGCGTGACCTCGGGCTTCGAAAAGACCCTGGAACTGGTCGGCGTGGGTTACCGCGCTGCGCTGAAGGGCCAGGCTCTGTCGCTGCAGCTCGGCTTCTCGCATGAAGTCGACATCGCGCCGCCGGCCGGCATCACCTTCGTCGTGCCGAAGCAGACCGAGATCAAGATCTCGGGCAACGACAAGCAGGCCGTCGGTGAAATCGCCGCCGTCATTCGCAAGCTGCGTCCGCCGGAACCCTACAAGGGCAAGGGCGTGCGCTATCAGGGCGAGACCGTCCGGCGCAAGGAAGGCAAGAAGAAGTAAGTCATGGCTCTTTCTCTGCAACAACAAGCCAAGCGCCGCGCCGAACGCAACCGTCGTCGCCTCAAGGCTGTCGCCAACGGTCGTCTGCGTCTGTCGGTCTTCCGTTCGGACAAGAACATCTCGGCTCAGATCATCGACGACGCCCAAGGCGTCACGGTGGCCGCCGCCTCGTCGCTCGAAGGCGGCAAGGGTTCCAAGGGTTCGGACGTCGCCGCCGCAGCTGCTATCGGCAAGCTGATCGCCGAGCGCGCCAAGGAGAAGGGCGTCACCGACGTCGTCTTCGACCGCGGTGGCTACATCTATCACGGCCGCGTCAAGGCGCTGGCGGAGGCCGCGCGTGAAGCCGGCCTGAACTTCTAAGGGATCGAGAAGCATGGCTCGTGAACCCCAACGCGGACAAGGTGGTCAGAACCGCGACCGCCGCGACCGCAACGCTCCTGTTGTCGACGGTCCGGATTCGGACATCGTCGAAAAGCTGGTGCACATCAACCGCGTCGCCGCCACCGTCAAAGGCGGCCGTCGTTTCTCGTTCGCAGCCCTGATGGTCGTCGGCGACGGCAAGGGCCGCGTCGGCTTCGGTCACGGCAAGGCGCGCGAAGTGCCGGAAGCCATCCGTAAGGCGACCGAAGAAGCCAAGAAGACGATGATCCGCGTTCCGCTGCGCGAGAACCGCACTCTGCACCACGACGGCAACGGCCGTTGGGGCGCCGGCAAGATCATGATGCGCGCTGCCCCTCCCGGCACGGGCGTCATCGCCGGCGGTCCGATGCGTGCGGTCCTCGAAACCCTCGGCGTCCAGGACGTCGTGGGCAAGTCGACCGGCTCGTCGAACCCCTACAACATGATCCGCGCGACCTTCGAAGCTCTGAAGGTTCAATCGTCGCCGCGTCAGGTTGCTGCAAAGCGTGGCAAGAAGGTCGCCGACCTGATGGGCCGCCGCAACGACGGCGCTTCGGCGCCTGAAGCAGTCGAGGGCTGATAGACATGGCCAAGAACGAAAAAGCCACCGTCACGGTTCGCCAGACGGCCAGCCCGATCCGCCGCAAGTCGGATCAGCGCGCCACCCTGTCGGGCCTGGGTCTGAACCGCATCGGCCGCGAGTCGACGCTGGAAGACACCCCTTCGGTCCGTGGGATGATCGCCAAGGTCGCCCATATGGTCGAAGTGGTCGAGAAATAAGACGATGCGCCCTCTCCCGATCCCGGGGGAGGGCGTTTCTCTTTGAAGAAGCATCTTGCGATGCAGCGACGGGCCGCCTAGAAGCGGCCCTTCAATTTTTCCAACGCCGAGTCAGAGTCGCCTTTGCGGTCTGGCGCTAGAACCCGAAAGGATCAGGCATATGAAACTGAACGAAATCCGCGACAACGAAGGCGCACACAAGAAGCGCATGCGCGTCGGCCGCGGCCCGGGTTCGGGCAAGGGCAAGACCGCCGGTCGCGGCGTCAAGGGTCAGAAGTCGCGTACCGGCGTCGCCATCGGCGGCTTCGAAGGCGGCCAAATGCCGCTGTACATGCGTATGCCGAAGCGCGGCTTCAACAACCCGAACGCGCTGAAGCTGGCTGAAGTGAACCTGTGGCGCGTGCAAGAAGCCATCGACGCCGGCAAGCTGGACGCCAAGGCTGAAATCAACGGCGCCGCCCTGGTGGCCGCCGGCGTGATCCGTCGCGTCAAGGACGGCGTCCGCGTTTTGGGCGAAGGCGAACTGAAGGCCAAGCTGAACCTGGTCGTCTGGTCGGCCTCGTCGGGCGCGATCAAGGCCATCGAAGCCGCCGGCGGCAAGGTCGAGCAAAAGCGCATCGCCGCTGAAGCCAAGGCCGCTGCCCGCGTCGAGAAGCGCAACGCCGCCAAGGGCAAGGCTCCGGCCGCCAAGGCGCCGCTGGGCGACGCCAACAAGGTCTCGGCCCGCGCCAAGCGCGCCGCCGCCAAGGCCTAAAATCGATATCGTCATCCCGTGCCAGCGCCGCTGATGCGGCGTTCGCCGGGATCATCCGCACCGGGATGACGATTTTCCGAAAGCGGCTCTCGCAAGGGAGCCGCTTTCCGCCTATCTGACGACGGGCATAGTCGTGGGGACCGCCTGATGGCTTCGGCCGCTGAACAACTCGCTGCCAATATGAACATGGGCTCGTTCGCGAAAGCGACCGAGCTGCACAAACGCCTGCTGTTCACGCTGGGCGCGCTGCTGGTCTATCGGATCGGCACCTATGTTCCGATTCCCGGCATCAATTCCGAGGCCTTCCTGGCCTTCTTCCAGAACCCGGACGGCCAGCGCGGCATCCTGGACATGTTCAACATGTTCTCGGGCGGCGCGGTCGAGCGTATGGCTGTCTTCGCGTTGAACGTGATGCCGTACATCTCGGCCTCGATCATCGTGCAGCTGATGGGTGCGGTTTACCCGCCCTGGGAGAAGCTGAAGAAGGAAGGCGGCGAAAGCGGTCGCAAGCAGCTGAACCAGTACACCCGTTATCTGACGGTCTTCCTGGCTCTGGCCCAGTCCTTCGGCATCGCGGCGGGTCTGAACGCCCAGGCCGGCCTGATCGACCAGCCCGGCCTCTTCTTCATCATCTCGACGGTCACCACCCTGACCGGCGGCACCATGTTCCTGATGTGGCTGGGCGAGCAGGTGACGGCGCGCGGCGTCGGCAACGGCATCTCGCTGATCATCTTCGCCGGCATCGTGGCGGTTCTGCCGTCCACCGTCGCCCGCCTGCTGGGCCTGGCCCAACAGGGTCAGATGTCGGCCTTCGTGCTGCTGTTCATCGCCATCCTGGCTGTGGCCACCATCGTCTTCATCGTCTTCATGGAGCGCGCCCAGCGCCGCCTTCTGATCCAGTATCCGAAGCGCCAGGAAGGCAACCGCATGACGGGCGGCGAGCGCTCGTTCCTGCCGCTGAAGGTCAACACCGCCGGCGTCATCCCGGCCATCTTCGCCTCGTCGCTGCTGATGCTGCCGACGACGGTCGCCACCTTCACCGCCCAGGCCAATCTGCCCGAGTGGATGAGCTGGCTGCCGCTGGTGACGGCGCAGCTGACGCACGGCCAGCCGCTGTTCATGATCCTGTATGCGGTCCTGATCGTCTTCTTCTGCTTCTTCTACACCTCGATCACCTTCAACCCCGAGGACACGGCCGAGAACCTGCGCAAGTACGGCGGCTTCCTGCCGGGGATCCGTCCGGGCAAGCGCACGGCCGAGTACCTGGACTATGTGCTGACGCGCCTGACGGTGATCGGCGCCGCCTACATCACCGCGGTCTGCCTGCTGCCTGAGTTCCTGGTCAGCAGTCTGGGTAACAGCCTCTACTTCGGAGGAACGTCTATCTTGATCGTCGTCTCGGTCACGATGGACACTGTCGCCCAGATCCAGTCCCAACTGCTGGCGCACCAGTACGAGGGCCTGATCAAGAAGGCCAAGCTGCGTGGTCGCGGCGGCCGGGGCGGTTCCGCCCCCGCCCGCCGCTGATCGTCGGGTAGGGGAGCCCGCAAGATGAATCTGATCCTGTTCGGGCCGCCCGCGGCCGGCAAGGGCACGCAAGCCAAGCGTCTGGTTGAGGAGCGAGGCATGATCCAGCTCTCGACCGGCGACATGCTTCGCGCGGCGATTGCGTCCGGCTCGGAACTGGGCCTCAAGGTCAAGGACGTGCTGGCGCGCGGCGACCTCGTCACCGACGAGATCGTCATCGCCTTGATCGAGGACCGCCTGCCGGAGGCCGAGGCCGCCGGCGGCGCCATCTTCGACGGCTTCCCGCGCAACGTGGCCCAGGCCGAGGCCCTGGACGCCATGCTGGCCAAGCGGGGCGCTCAGATCGACCGCGTTGTTCGCCTGAAGGTCGACGACGAAGCCCTGACCGCCCGCATCGGCAAGCGTTTCGCCGAGCAAGGCCGTCCGGACGACAATCCGGAGACTTTCAAGGACCGCCTGGCCGTCTACAACGCCCAGACCGCGCCGCTGCTTCCCTATTACGAAGCCCAGGGCAAGCTGACCGAGATTGACGGCATGGGCGATATCGCCACGGTCGCCGCCGCCATCGACGGCGCCTTGGTCTAGGGCGCCCTGATCGGAAGCGATGTTCGGGCGTTAGGCGTTCGGGCATTCGCTTCAAAGGGGCGCAGATGAGCAGCAGACCGTCGTCTCGAAACGTCAGGCTCGCGAAGGCGAGCGTGACGGTGGGTGTCGGTTTTCTGCATCTGGTCCTGTTCGGCCTGCTCGGGCGCCTTCAGCCCGACATATCCCCCACGCCTTTGTCACGGCCGGTCGAGGTAGAGCTCGTCCGGCCGTCGCCAATTCCGCCCCGACCGCTTCCGCCGCCCAAGCCTGCGCGCGCCGAAGGCGGCGGGGCCCCGGCGGCGGCGTCCAGGACCCATTCGCCGCTGCGCAAAGCCGAGCGCCCGCCGGAGTTGACTGCGCCGCACCGGCCCGCGCCTCAGCCGCCGCTGGTGATCGGCGTCGCGCCTGAAGCCAGCCCGACGCCTGGGCAGGGATTGGGCGGCGAGGGGGGCGGGTCCGGCGTCGGTGTCGGCTCCGGGGCGGGGCCAGGGTCAGGAGGCTCCCGTTTCAGGTTGTTGCGCGGTCCGACCCAGGCCGATCTGCGGGCGGTTCATCCGCCAGCGGCCTTTCGACGACGCATGGGGGGGCGTGTATCCCTGTCCTGCCGTATCCGGTTGGACACCCGTCTGGAGGGGTGCCGAGTCATGGAGGAGGCCCCGCCGGGCATGGGCTTTGGTCAGGCGGCCTTGGCGGTATCGGCCCATTTTCGCTTTCAGCCGCCGGTTCGCGACGGTGCGCCTGTGGACAATCAGGAGGTTCCTGTCGTGGTCATCTGGCCCTGACGGTCGGCTAGGGGTTGAACGTCGTGCATCCTGGCGCATGATGGCCGCATCTCGTTGTTATTTCGAAAGCGGCGGAGAGGCCCGATGACGATTGCCATGAATTGGGGGGCTGGCGACCAGAGGCGTCTGGGCGTGGTTGCTCTGGTGAGTGTTGCGCATCTGGCCCTGATCATCGCTTTCGCCATGAATCGGCTTGAGGCGGCTGAACAGCCGCTGGCGCTACCCGTGTTTGATGTTCTCATGATGCGACGTCCCCTCACGGCGTCGATGGCGACGGGCCTAGAGGCGGGCGGAGAGGGCAGGGCGACGCCGTCGCGAATTCACGTCCAACCGGACCCCGATGTTGAACGGGCCGAGTTGGCGGCGCCGCAGGCCTTGGCGCCGCTGCCGGCGCTTGAGATCGGTCAGGCTGTCGCGCCTTCCATCGACGCGGGCATGGGCCTGGGCGATAGCGGGGAAGGTCGCGGTCTGGGGGAAGGCGACGGGAATGGCTCAGGGCTGGGGCGCGGCGCGGGACCAGTCTTGATCAGCGGCCCGCAGGGCGCCGTCATGACGACGGACGTCGCCGCCAGTTCTCTGGCTGCGCTTCCCGGCGCCTATGCGATCATGCAGTGCTATATCCGAGCGGGTCGCGACCGGCTCGAGGACTGTCGCGTCAGGGAGGAACACCCCGTCGGCCGGGGCGTGGGGCAGGCCGCCTTGCGCAAGGCGGCCGAGTTTCGCTATCAGCCGCCCAGTCGGTTGGGCCGATTTGGCGGTCGGCATCGGCAGATGATCGCAGTGGCCTTTCCCCCGGCTGCGGTGGAAGCCGAGGCCGCTGGCGAGCGCGCCCGTTGACGCCATGAGAATCCCCTGTATAAGGGCCGCTTCCGCGAAGGGCGCACACGTTCCAGGTCTGTTGACCGGAGCGGTTTCCGCGTCTGTTTAAGCGTATCTGGAGATTCTCGTGGCCCGTATCGCTGGCGTCAACATTCCGACCAACAAGCGCGTCGAAATCGCGCTTCAGTACATCCATGGCATCGGCGCGCACGCCGCCAAGGAAATCACCGCGAAGGTCGGCATTGAGCCTGCTCGCCGCGTCAACTCGCTGACTGATGCTGAAATCCTGCAGATCCGTGAAACGATCGACAAGGATCACACCGTCGAGGGCGACCTGCGCCGCGAAACCTCGATGAACATCAAGCGCCTGATGGACCTGGCCTGCTACCGCGGCCTGCGTCACCGCAAGGGCCTGCCGGTCCGCGGTCAGCGCACGCACACCAACGCCCGCACCCGCAAGGGCCCGGCCAAGCCGATCGCCGGCAAGAAGAAGTAAGAGAAAGAGCTGACCGATGGCTAAGGAACCGGGTCGCATTAAGCGCCGCGAACGCAAGAACATCACGTCGGGCGTGGCTCACGTGAACGCCTCTTTCAACAACACCATGATCACGATCACGGACGCCCAAGGGAACGCGATTTCCTGGTCGTCGGCCGGTCACATGGGCTTCAAGGGTTCGCGCAAGTCGACCCCGTACGCCGCCCAGATGGCTGCTGAAGACGCCGGCAAGAAGGCTCAAGAGCACGGCGTGAAGACGCTGGAAGTCAACGTCTCGGGTCCGGGTTCCGGCCGTGAGTCGGCGCTCCGCGCTCTGCAGGCCGTCGGTCTGACGATCACGACCATCCGCGACGTCACCCCGATGCCGCACAACGGTTGCCGTCCGCCCAAGCGTCGCCGCGTCTAATCGCGACAGCGCTCCAGGCACCCCCAATCTCCGTCGGCTCCACCATGGCCTCGTCGACAAGGCCGGAGCCGACGAAACCCGTTCGAGGGACTCTATGATCGAAAGAAACTGGCAAGAGCTGATCCGTCCCGAGAAGCCGCAAGTGGAAGGCGGTTCCGACCCGCTGCGCAAGGCGCGTCTGGTCGCTGAGCCCCTCGAGCGCGGTTTCGGTGTGACGCTCGGCAACGCGCTTCGTCGCGTTCTTCTGTCCTCGCTGCAAGGCGCGGCGGTCACGGCTATCCAGATCGACGGCGTTGTTCACGAGTTCTCGTCGCTGGAAGGCGTGCGGGAAGACGTGGTCGACATCGTCCTGAACATCAAGCAACTGGCGCTGCGCATGCACGCCGAAGGCCCCAAGCGCATGACCCTGCGCGCCACGGGCCCCGGCGTCGTCACGGCGGGCCAGATAGAAGTTCCGGCTGACATCGAGGTTCTGAACCCCGATCACGTCATCTGCACGCTGGACGACGGCGCTTCGATCCGCATGGAACTGACGGTCCAGAACGGCAAGGGCTATGTCGCCGCCGAACTGAACCGCCCGGAAGATGCGCCGATCGGCCTGATCGCCGTCGACGCCCTGTACTCGCCGGTCAAGCGCGTCGCCTATCGCGTCGAGCCGACCCGTCAGGGGCAGTCGATGGATTACGACAAGCTGATCCTGGAAGTTGAAACCAACGGCGCCGTCTCGCCGGTTGACGCGGTGGCTTACGCCGCCCGCATCCTGCAAGACCAGCTGCAGATCTTCATCACCTTCGACGAGCCGACCAAGGCGGTTGAGGCGACGGACGGCAAGCCCGACCTGCCCTTCAACCCGGCCCTGCTCAAGAAGGTCGACGAACTGGAGCTGTCGGTCCGCTCGGCGAACTGCCTGAAGAACGACAACATCGTCTACATCGGCGACCTGATCCAGAAGACCGAGGGCGAAATGCTTCGCACCCCGAACTTCGGCCGCAAGTCGCTGAACGAGATCAAGGAAGTTCTCGCGACGATGGGCCTGTCGCTCGGCATGGACGTGCCGAACTGGCCGCCCGAAAACATCGAAGATCTGGCCAAAAAGTTCGACGACCAGATCTGATCATCAACCCTCCGCCCAGCGCCTGTCGGCGCGGATGGGGCGGTTAGAATGAAAAGGCCCCAGGTCCCGCCCCTATGATTAGGCCGGAAACCAGGGTTGAGTAGGAGAGACCCCGATGCGCCACGGCGCCGCTTACCGCAAGCTCGGCCGTACGGTCAGCCACCGCCAAGCCATGTTCGCCAACATGGCCGCCTCGCTGATCAAGCACGAGCAAATCACGACCACCCTGCCGAAGGCGAAGGAACTGCGTCCCTTCGTTGAGAAGCTGGTCACGCTCGCCAAGAAGGGCGACCTGCACGCTCGTCGTCAGGCCATCAGCGCCGTCCGCGACGTGCCGCAAGTCGGCAAGCTGTTTGAAACGATCGGCCCGCGCTACGCCGAACGTTCGGGCGGTTACATCCGCATCATGAAGGCCGGCTTCCGTCACGGCGACAACGCCGCGATGGCTGTGATCGAGTTCGTCGATCGCGACGTCGAAGCCAAGGGCAAGGACTCCGGTCCTGTCTTCGCCATCGAGGGCGACGAAGCCTGATCGGCTTCTTCAACCTGAAGACATGAAGAGGCGGCTGGAGCGATCCGGCCGCCTTTTTCATTGTCCGCCGCGATGCGGGGGGCGATAGAGCGAGCATGAGCAAGCTCGAAGACCCCATCGTCGCCTACACGCCCGACCATCGCGCCGTTTGGAGGGCGCTCAATGCGGATTGGCTGGCTGAGGGCGGCTTCGCCCTGGAGGCAAAGGATCATCTGACGCTGGACGATCCCGAGGGACAGATCCTGGCCAAGGGCGGTCACATCTTCTTCGCCGAGCGGGGCGGGGTTTCGGTCGGCTGCTGCGGCCTGATCGCCATGGCGGACGGCGGCTATGAGGTGACCAAGATGACGGTGCGGCCTGAGGCGCGCGGCGGCGGGCTGGCTCTGCGGCTGCTGGAGGCTTGCGAGGCGGCGGCGCGGGATGCGGGCGCGCACCGCCTCTATCTGGAGACCAGCTCGACGCTGGGCCCGGCGCTGGGGCTCTATGCCCGGTTCGGCTTCGTGAATCTGCCGCCTCAGCCGACGCCCTATGCGCGCGCCGACGTCTGGATGGAGAAGCGGCTGATCTCTCAGGCGAAGATCTGAGTTTGGACGCGAGGGCGTCCAAACCGATTTCGCACTAACCGCTACTCCTTCGACAGGTCCTGACGGCCGAACCAGGCGATGGCGGCCCCAAGGGGGACGAGGCTCCATAGAGCCAGGCTGAGGATGGCCTTGATGGCGACGCCGTCGGGCAGGGTGGTGGCTGCCATGCCGCCCTTGATCAGCGTCTTGAGCGTCTCGAACGCGGCGCCGGGGAGCAACAGGTGCGTCAGCCAGTCGCCCGGCTCCAGCCCCAGCAGGGGCGCGAACGGCCCGCCGAGGAAGAACTGGCCGATGCCAAGCACTAGCGGGATGAACAGGGCCGCCAGCAGCGATCGGGTGACGGTGGCGGCCAGCAGGCTGATCATCAGGAACTGCACCACCCGCACGAAGGACAGCAGGAAGAGCAGCCCGAACTGGCCAGCCTCGATCGCGCCGAAGGTGAAGGTCAGGGGGCGGGCGAAGATCGCGGCCTTGATCACTTCGGACAGGGCGCCGCTCAGCAGGAAGGTCAGCATGGCCGCTAGCGTCAGCATTTTCAGCACCCCGACCTTGCCCAACAGCAGGTTCGGTCGGCTGTTACGGGCGCTGATCAGACGCCAGGTCTCCCAGCGATAGTCGCCTGCATAGAGGGTGGCGGCGCCGATCAGCAGGAACGCGAGGATGGCCGGGTTGGCCAGGTCGCCGGCATTGCTGGCGAGAGCCTGTCCCAGGTCCAGAGGGCCGCCGAGCGACAGTTCCGGGGGCAGTTGGCCGCCGTTGATCTGGGCCGCCTTCGACTTGAGCAGGAAGAAGCCGAGGGCCGATACGAGCAGGCCGACGACTGGCACGAAGAAGACGCTCCAGAAGATCGCGGTGCGGTTGCGAAGCAGGCGCCAGGATTCGGAGCGGATGGCGTCAGCCAGCATGGAGGGCCTCGCGGATTTGCGCCTCGGTGCGCGCGGGGCCGGTTTCGGCCATGAAGACGCTTTCCAGATCGGCGCCGACCCAGCGGGCCTCGTCGATGTCCACGCCCTGTTCGATCAGGGCGCGCAGCAGGGCGGGACCCTCGGCGCGCGGAATGGCGGCCAGAACGGCGTCGCCGTCCAGCGACCCCTTGTCGCCCAGGACGCCCATGATCTTGGCCAGGGGCGTGGCCGACAGGCGCAGGCGCTCGCCGGCAGCGGTCAGTTCGCTGACCTTGCCCTCGGCGGCCAGCGTCCCGCGATTGAAGATGGCGACCCGGTCGCAGACGCGTTGGACTTCGAGCAACTGGTGGCTGGCCAGGATGATGGTCACGCCGTCGTCGTCGGCCAGGCTGCGGATCAGGGCGCGCATCTCCTGGATGCCGGGCGGGTCCATGCCGCTGGTCGGCTCATCCAGGATGACGAGGTCGGGCTTGGTCATCAGGGCGGCGGCGACGCCGAGGCGCTGCAACATGCCGACCGAGAAGCCGCGCACGCGGCGGTTGGCGGCCTCGGTCAAGCCGACGCGGTCCAGCCAGGCCTCGATGGCGGCGTCCTTGCCCATTCCATGCGCCAGCGCCAGCCATTCCAGCACCTGACGCGCGGTCATGTAGGGCGGGAAGCGGGGCGTCTCGATCATGGAGCCGATGCGGCGCATGACGGCGGGATCGCCCGCGTGCTGGCCCAAGACCCGGACCTCGCCTGCCGTCGGCCGGATCAGGCCCAGCAGGATGCGGAACAGGGTGGACTTGCCGGCGCCGTTCGGCCCCAGCACGCCGTAAACCCCGCCGCGCGGGATAGAGAGGCTCAGCCCGTCCAGGGCGCGCACTGCGCCATAGGTCTTGGTCAGGCCGATCGTTTCGATAACAGCGGTCATGCTGCAGAGCTTGGCCCGGTGGGGATAAACCGGCAAGCCGTCTTCTGCCTGTCGCAGATTAAGCTTAGGCAATCTCCCCGAAGTCGCTTCGGAGTTCCCCATGTTTTCTCGCGTCGCAGGCCTGTGTCTGGCCCTGCTTCTGACCGCCTGCGCCACCACGCCGGGTCAGACCCCCGAGCCGCAGCCGGTCGAGCCGCCGCTGGTCATGCTGATCTCCATCGACGGGTTCCGCGCCGACTATCTGGATCGCGGCGTCACGCCCAACCTGTCGCGTCTGGCGGGCGAGGGGGCGACGGGGTCGATGCGGCCGTCCTTCCCCAGCGTGACCTTTCCCAATCACTATACGCTGGTGACGGGTCTGCACCCGGACCACCACGGCATCGTCGGCAACAACATGATCGACGCCGAACTGGGCCGGTTCTCGCTGGGCAACAAGCAGGCCGTGACCGACCGCCGCTGGTGGGATCAGGGCGAGCCGATCTGGGTCTCGGCCGAAAAGGCGGGGGTGAAGACCGCCACCATGTTCTGGCCGGGCTCCGAGGCCGATATTCGCGGCGTGCGCCCGACCTACTGGACGACCTTTGATCAAGGGATGCCGGGCGATGCGCGCGTGGACCGCGTGCTGCAATGGATGGACCTGCCTGCGGATCAACGACCGCAGCTGACCACCCTCTATTTCGACATCGTCGACACCCAGGGCCACCACAACGGTCCCGACGCGCCCGAAACCGCCGAGGCGATCCGCTCGGTCGACGCCTCCATCGGCCGTCTGGTCGAGGGGCTGAAGGCGCGGGGCCTCTATGAGCGCACCGTGCTGGTGGTCGTGTCCGATCACGGCATGGCGGCCACATCGCCCGAGCGGGTGACGTGGATCGACGACCTGATCGACCCGGCGGCGATCCAGATCATCTATTCCGGCGCGGTGACCTTCCTGAACCCGGTCCCCGGTCGCGAGGCCGAGGTCGAGGCGGCGCTGCTGGGTTCGCGCCCGCATCTGGATTGCTGGAAGAAGAGCGAGATTCCGGCGCGGTTCGTGCTGGGCTCCAATCCGCGTGTTTCGGCCATCGTCTGCGCCTCCGAGCCGGGCTGGACCTTCACGACCAAGACGCGGCCGGTGACCAAGCCGGGCGGGGCGCACGGCTATGACAACTTCTCGCCGGACATGGCCGCCATCTTCATCGCCCACGGGCTGGGCGTGGTTCCGGGCCGACGGTTGACCGATCTGGACAGCGTGGACGTTCAGCCCTTCCTGGCGCGCCTGCTGGGCGTCGACGCGCCGCGCGGCGACGGGCGTCCGGAGGATACTTTGGCGGTGACCACGCACTAACCCGCTTCGTCATCCCGGACGAAGCCTCTCGCAGAGAGGCGCAGATCCGGGACCGCCCAAGACGCAGAGGTCGGCGCCTCCTGCGGTCCCGGATAGCCCTGAGGGCTTCCGGGATGACGGGCGAGGGGGCGCGGTCTAGAACACCCGTCCAACAGATCGGCGTTCCATGTCCCTGCATCATCCCAAGGTCCGCCGCGCGGCGATCGCCTTCATCCTCGTGACTGCGGTGCTGGATATCGTGGCCATGGGGATCGTCATCCCGGTCCTGCCGCACCTGATCGAGGAGTTCGTTGGCTCCAACGCCCAGGCGGGCTTGCTGAACGGACTCTTCATCGCCCTGTGGGCGGGGATGCAGTTCCTGGCCTCGCCGGTGATCGGCTCGCTGTCGGACCAGTACGGGCGTCGGCCGGTCATCCTGATCAGCTGCGCCGGGCTGGCGGCGGACTATGTGCTGATGGCGCTGGCGCCCAACCTGTGGTGGCTGGCGGCGGGGCGGCTGATTGCGGGGGTCACCTCGTCCAGCTTCACGACCATCTACGCCTACATGGCCGACATCACCGAGCCTGAGAAACGGGCGCGAGCCTACGGCCTGATCGGCGCGGCCTTCTCGGGCGGCTTCGTGCTGGGGCCCGTGCTGGGCGGATTCCTAGGCGAGTTCGGCCCGCGCGTGCCCTTCTGGGTGGCGGGCGGTCTGTCGGGCGTGGCCTTCCTCTATGGCCTGTTCATCCTGCCCGAGAGCCTGGCGCCCGAGAAGCGGATGAAGTTCAGCTGGGGGCGGGCCAATCCGGTCGGGGCCATGATGCTGTTGCGTCGTCACGCGGAACTGACCGGCCTCGCGATCGTGAACTTCCTGCTCTACTTCGCCCACCACGTCTTTTCGGCGGTCTTCGTCCTCTATGCCGGGCTGAGATATGGCTGGGGGCCGTGGGAGGTCGGGATGCTGCTGGCCCTGGTCGGCGTGCTGGACATGATCGTCCAGGGCGTTCTGGTCGGGCCGGTGTCGAAGAAGCTGGGCGACCGGATGACCATGATCTTCGGTCTGTGCGGCGGCACCGTGGGCATCGCCCTGATGGGCTGGGCCCCGACGGGCGTCGCCTTCATTATCGCCATGCTGCCCAACGCCCTGTGGGGACTGGCCATGCCGACGCTGCAGTCGCTGATGACGCGGAGAGTGGGCGAGAGCGAGCAGGGGCAATTGCAGGGCGCCAACATGAGCGTCGCCTCCATCGCCGGGGTGGCTTCGCCGCTGTTCTTCGGCTGGATCTATTCGGTGTCGGTGGGAGAAGGGTTCGAGCCTGTCTCTGCGTGGCTGCGGGGTGTCGGGGTCGATGTTGGTCTGGCGTCGAGGATCGTGGACGCTCTGTCCACGCCGGGGTTGGCCTTCTATCTGGCGGCGGTTGTCCTGGGCTTGGCGGCGCTGATCGGCTGGATCACCGCGCGGCGGGCGGAACGGGACGAGGTCACGCTCGTTTGATCGCGGCGCGGGCGTCAGGCTTGGCTGTTGGCCTTGATCCTGTCTCAAACCCGTTGCGCAATGCCTTGTAAACTCAGCCTTCCGAATGAGACCGGACGACATGAAGACTTCCCGACTGGCCCTCGCCGCCGCCCTGATGCTGTCCGCCTGCGGCCAGCCCCAGCCGTCCAAGGCCCAGGAAGGCGTCTTCGCCGAACAGCCGCGACAGGCTCCGCGCGACGCCGGCTCGATGAAGTCCAGCTTCGCCCCCGTGGTGCGCGAGGCCGCGCCCGCCGTGGTCAATATTTCGGCGCGGGGCGTGCAGCAGGTGCGTGATCCCTTCTTCGAGATGTTCGGCGGCGGACCGCAGTCGCGCGTGACCGGCTCCATCGGCTCGGGCGTCATCGTGCGCTCCGACGGGGTGGTGGTGACCAACAACCACGTCATCGAGAACATGCAGCAGATCCGCGTCACCCTGAACGACCGGCGCGAATATGCGGCCAGGGTGCTGCTGGCCGACGCGCGCTCCGACATCGCCGTGCTGCAGCTTGAGGGCGTCGAGGGCAGCCTGCCGGTCCTGCGCATCGACGATCAGGAGGAGCAACAGGTCGGCGACCTGGTCCTGGCCATCGGCAACCCCTTCGGCGTCGGCCAGACGGTGACGACCGGCATCATTTCGGCCCTGAACCGCACCGAGACCGGGATCAGCGATTCCGGCTCCTTCATCCAGACCGACGCCGCCATCAATCCCGGAAACTCGGGCGGGGCTCTGGTCGACATGGACGGCGACCTGATAGGGATAAACACCGCGATCTTCTCGCGCACAGGCTCCTCGTCCGGCGTGGGCTTCGCGGTGCCGGCGACCATGGTGAAGCGTGTGGTGGATTCCGCAGTGGGCGGGGCCAAGTCCGTCGTGCGGCCCTGGCTGGGCGTGAAGGGCGACACGGTCAGCGCCGACATCGCCCGCAGCCTGGGCTTGTCGCGTCCCCAGGGCCTGATCATCACCGACGTCTATCCCCAAGGGCCGGGCGCGCGCGCCGGGCTGGAGGAAGGCGACGTCATCACCGCCGTCGACGGGGCCGAGATCAATGATCAGGGTGGGTTGAACTTCCGCGTCGGCACGCGCTCGCCCAATGACACGGTGGCCGTGACCATCCTGCGCGACGGGCGCACCCAGACGCTTAACGCCCGCGTATCCGCCCTGCCTGGCGACGCTGACCCGGGGCAGGGCACGACCGTGGGGCAGGGGGCGCTGGCCGGCCTGCAGGGCGTGGCGCTGAACCCGGCGCTGGCCGACCGCCTCGGTGGCGATCCCTTCACCAGCGGGGTGGTGGTGACCGGCCTGCAGCGCAACAGCATCCCGGCCCGCATCGGCCTGCGTCCCAACGACCTGATCGTTCAGGTGGACGGTCGCCCGGCGACCTCGGTCGCGGCCCTCGGCCGGGCCCAGCGCGGCTCGGAACTGACCATCGTGCGCGGCGGACGGAAGCTGACGGGGCGCCTGCCCTAGGTCGCCGGAGACGGCGCTGGGGATAGCTGCGCCGTTCGGTTTGGCGAGGCTTGCGTCCGGGGATGCGGCGTGTGGAATGGCGGGATGATCTTCCTGCCCTTCGCCGCCGCTCTCGTCCTGCTGTCCGCAAGCGGGGGCGCCGTCCATGACGATCCGCTGACGCAGCCGATCCCTGGAAACCCGGACTGGGAGAAGCCGCAAACGCCGTTGAAGCTGTACGGCAAGACCTATTTTGTCGGCACCGGCGGTCTCAGCCTGGTGCTGATCGACACCGGCGACGGCCTGATCCTGATCGACGGCGCCCTGCCGCAGACCGTGGAGGCGACGAAGGCGAACATTCGTCAGCTGGGTTTCCGGGTCGAGGACATCCGCTACATCCTGAACACTGAGGCGCACTACGACCATTCGGGCGGCCTCGCCGCCCTGGCGCGCGACAGCGGGGCGGAGGTGATCACCAGCCCTGACGGCGCCGCCGCCCTGCGGACGGGCCGGGTCGACGCCCATGATCCTCAGGCCGCCAACATTCCCGAACATCCGCCGGTCCCCAATGCGCGCGGCATCGGCGATGGTGAGGCTGTGCGTCTGGGCGATACGGCCGTGACGGCGGTCTACACGCCGGGCCATACGCCGGGCAGCGTCAGCTGGACCTGGAAGACCTGCGAAGGCGAGGCCTGCGTGGACGTGGTGTTCGCGTCCAGTCTCAACGCGGTGGCGAACGGGACCTTCACCTATACGGCGCATCCCGAGGTGACGGCGACGTTGCGCGCCTCGATTGATCGGGTAGAGGCGCTGCCCTGCGACCTGCTGATCTCGGCGCATCCCGACAACTCGAGCGGCGACGTCAAGATCGCGGCCTTGCAGGCCGGCGCGACGCCCAATCCCTTCCTCGATCCGTCAGCCTGCCGCGCTTACGCGGAGCGGGCGCGGGGCCGGCTGCAGGCGCGGCTGGATCGCGAAGCGTCCTAGACGCTCTTTGCCGGGCCGCCGATGGACCAGGTGTGGCCGAACGGGTCGCGGACCTGGCCGTAGCGGTCGCCCCAGAACTGATCCTCCAGCGGCATGACCGGGATGGCGCCCGCCACCAGGGCGCGGGTCCACCATTCGTCGGGATCATCGACCTGAAGATGCAGGGTGACGCCCTTGGGCGTAATGTCGGCTTCGCCGGTCCATTCGGGGAATTCGTCGGCCAGCATGACGCTGGCGCCGTTGATCTTGAGGTGGGCGTGCATCAGCCGTTCGCCGTCCTCGGCGGGCATCCGCATGATCTCCTCGGCGCCGAAGGCCCGGCCGTAGAATTCGATGGCCGCCTGGCCGCCCCGCGACGGAATGGTCAGGTGTGCCGTGACGCCGCCGGTCGGGCCCTGGTTCGGCTGGGATTCGGACATGGTTCCTCCGTTCGGGCCGATAGTAGTGCGTGTAATCGGCTGAACGAACGCCTATCTCTGCCGTTCCATGAGTGATCTGTTCGAAGCCTCCGGCATCCACGCCCCTGACGCGCCCTTGGCCGACCGTCTGCGTCCGCAGACGCTGGAACAGGTGGTGGGTCAGGATCATCTGCTGGGCGAGGGCGGGCCGATCCGCCGCATGATCAAGGCCGGGCGTCTGGGCTCCATGATCCTGTGGGGACCGCCCGGTACCGGCAAGACTACCATTGCCCGCCTGCTGGCCAAGGCGGCGGGCTATGAATATCAATCGATTAGCGCCGTTTTTTCGGGCGTCGCCGACCTGAAGAAGGCGTTCGAAGCCGCGAGGATGCGCCGGGCCGCAGGGCAACAGACCCTGCTGTTTGTGGACGAGATCCACCGCTTCAACCGCGCCCAGCAGGACGGCTTCCTGCCCTTCGTCGAGGAGGGGGTGGTGACCCTGGTCGGCGCCACGACCGAGAATCCTAGCTTCGAGCTGAACGGGGCGCTGCTGTCGCGGTCCCAGGTCTATGTGCTGAAGCGTCTGGACGACGCGGCGCTGGATCAACTGCTGGACCGGGCGGCGGCGCTGATGGAGCGGCCCCTGCCGCTGACGGCCGAAGCGCGTCATGCCATGCTGGCCCTGGCCGACGGCGACGGGCGGTATCTGCTGACCATGTCGGAGGTTCTGTTCGACCTGCCCGAAGGGGAACCACTGGACGTTCAGGCGCTGGCCGGCGTGCTGCAGAAGCGCGCGCCCGCCTACGACAAGTCGCGCGAGGAGCACTACAATCTCATCTCCGCCCTGCATAAGTCGGTGCGGGGTTCAGACCCGGACGCCGCCCTCTACTGGCTCGCGCGGATGCTGAACGGGGGCGAGGACCCGCTGTATCTGGCGCGGCGGATCGTGCGGATGGCGGTCGAGGACATCGGTCAGGCCGACCCCCTGTCCATCCTGGTCGCCAATGCGGCCAAGGACACCTACGACTTCCTGGGATCGCCCGAAGGGGAGTTGGCGTTGGCGCAGGCGGTGGTCCACCTGGCCACGGCGCCCAAGTCGGTCGGGGTCTATGAAGCCTTCAAGGCGGCCAGGAAGGCGGCGCATGAAACCGGCTCACTGATGCCGCCCGCCCATATCCGCAACGCCCCGACCAAGCTGATGAAGCAACTCGGCTACGGCAAGGGCTACCAGTACGACCCCGATACGCCCGAGGGCTTCTCCGGCGCCAACTTCTTCCCCGACGAGATGGAGCGCCGCACCTTCTACAAGCCCAAGGGCGAGGGGCATGAGGAGAAGGTCAAGGCGAGGCTGGAACGCTGGGCGGCGCTGCGGGAACGGGCGCAAAGGGAAGGCTGAGGCGCGGGCGGCGTTGAAGCGAGGCCGTGGGATTCCTAAGTTCTGCGTCCCTCACTTGTGAAATGCGTACCGCCATGAATCTCAATCAGGTCACAGTCGAAACGACGGACATTCCGCGCGCAAAGGCCTTCTATCAGCGGCTGGGGCTGACCATGATCGTGTCGAGCGATCACTATGCCCGGTTTGTTTGTCCCGGCGACGGCGTGGGCGCGCCCGCGACCTTTTCGGTTCACCTAGCTGATCGGGTCACGCCCGGCGGCGCCGGCGTCTATTTCGAGTGCGCTGATCTGGATGAGCGGGTGGCGGCGCTGAAGGCGGCGGGCGTGGCCTTTGATCATGATCCCGTGGATCAGACCTGGCTGTGGCGCGAAGCCTGGCTGCGTGACCCGGATGGCAATCGCCTGTGCTTCTACCGGGCGGGCGAGAACCGGATGGACCCGCCATGGCGTGTCGGGGGTTCCTGATCGCTGTTCATTGTTAAGCATGGCGGTTCGGTATTAGCCTCCTCCCATCGGCAACCTGGGGAGGGAACATGACCGATATTGCAAGACGGGCTGCGACGCCCTGGCATCTCTGGCTGGTAGGGGTGTTGTCGCTGCTGTGGAACGGCTTTGGCGGATACGACTTCATCCAGACCACTACACGTGGCGAAGCCTATATGCGCGAATCCGGTTTCGGCGACGAGATGATCGCCTACTACAACGCCATGCCGGCGTGGATGTATGTGCCGTGGACCCTGGGTGTCTGGGGCGCGGTGATCGGGTCGCTGCTACTGTTGTCGCGCAGCCGTTGGGCGGTGCACGCCTTCGCTCTGTCGTTGCTGGGGGCGGTGGTCAGCCTGGTCTATTCCAAGTTCATCAACCCGCCGCCCGCCCTGCCGCCGCAGTTGGCCATGATGGAGTGGATGCCCTTCGTCATCACTGCGATCGCGGCCCTGTTGCTGTGGTACGCCTCGGCCATGGCGAAGAAGGCTGTCCTCCGCTAAAGGCTCGGCGGGTGAAAACCCGCCAGCCCGCTTCCCTGACCGAAGAAGACATCGCCGCCGTCCGTTCGTGGGTCATCCACGAGGACGCGCATATCATCGCCTTCAACAAGCCGTCCGGCCTGTCGAGCCAGGGCGGGCGCATCCAGGCCCATACGCTGGACGACCTGCTGTGGGCCTTCGCCCGCTCGAACGGCAAGCGGCCGGAACTGGTGCACCGGCTGGACCGCGACACCTCGGGCGTCATCCTGGCGGCCAAGACCAAGCCGGCCGCGGGCTTCCTCGGCAAGGCCATGCAGATGCGCCGGTTCCAGAAGACCTATCTGGCCCTGGTGTCGGCAGCCCCCGAGCCCAAGTCGGGCCGCATCACCGCCGCCCTGCGCCGCGAAGAGATCGGGCGCGAGAGCTATATGCGAGTGGTCGAGTTCGATGCACCGGGCGCGCAGGGCGCCGTCAGCGGCTATCGCACGCTGGCCTCCAGCGAAGACGGCGCCCTGGTCGAACTGTCGCCCGAGACGGGACGGATGCACCAGTTGCGGGTCCATATGGCCTCGATCGGCCGGCCTCTGGTCGGCGACGTGCGCTACGGCGGGGCTCTGACCTTCGCCGGTCGTGGGGCTTCGCGTCTGATGCTGCACGCCGCCAAACTGTCCTTCCCCCACCCTGAGGGCGGCGAGCGCGTGACGCTGGAGGCGCCCTTGCCCGAAGATTTCATGGCCCTGAAGGCGGCGGCGGGGCTCTAGCCGGTTCAGTCTCTGTTCAGCTTCGCGGCGGAACATCCCGGCAGGCTCGACGCTAATCGGGCAGGGAGATTTCGCATGAAACGTCTGACCTTCGGCCTGATCGCAGCCTCCGCCCTGGCGCTGAGCGCCTGCGCCAGCCTGGCCCCCTATGGCCCGCAGCAGTCGACGCGTGGGCAGGGCTTCAGCGAGCAGCAGATCGAAACCAACCGCTTCCGTGTCACCTACAACGGCGTCGGCGCGCCCGGCCCAGTGGCGGACCGCGCCCTGTTCCGCGCGGCGCAACTGACCGTCGATCAGGGCTATGACTGGTTCGAGGTGACGCAGCGCTGGATCGACGGCCGCCCTGACAGCGCCGGCGGCGTGCGCCCCAGCGTCTCGATCGGCGCGGGCTCGGGCCGCTATGGCGGCTGGTCGACCTCGGGCGTCGGCGTGGGCCTCGGCTTTGACCTAAGCGGGCCGCAGCCGACCTCCACCACGCTGGAGATCGTCATGAGCCGGGGCGCCAAGCCGGATCGTCCCGACGCCTATGATGCGCGTCGGGTTCAGGATGCGATCAGATCAAGGCTCTAGAGCGGCCGGCTAGCTAGAGCGTACAGGGCGACCACTCTGCCTTTACTGCTCTAGAAACGTATATTTCTTTACCGCTACTGTCTCTTGGCGCGCACCGCGGGGTAATCAGCGACCTTCAGCAGGTAGCTGCCCATGGCGGCGCGGCGGATCTTGATGGGCAGGCCGGCGCGCGCGCGGAACTGGAGCGGGGTCGTGTCGATCTGACGCCAGACCGACCCGTCCGCCAGATGGAAGGTCCATCCTTGGCCCGCCACATGGCTGGCGCGTTCCAGCGACGTTTCGACCTCGTTCAGGGCTTCCGTTTCTCCCCCGAGAAGGCTGCTGGGGAAGGCGGGCAGGCTGAAGCCGAATACGGCGCGCCTGGCTTCTATCACGCGCTCACGCTCGACGACGACGATTTCGCCCTGGCGTTCGGCGGCGTCGAGCGATGCCGCCGCTGCGTCGTAACAGTCGACGCGGGCGCTGCGATCCTCGATGCGTCTGCAGTCGAGAAGCTGCTGCATCTGTGCCGCCTTTGGCGTCGGATCTACGTTCGCGTAACTCTGATTTGTAAAGGTGAACGTCGCCGACATTGCGCACAAAATTGCAATAATTCTTCCGTGAACAGCGTTCATGTTCGCAAACTCTTTTGTCATTTCGTTAAATTTGGGGTGGTGTTGCCTAGCGGCGTGCTTTGTCAAAGCGTGGCTAGTTTGCGACATATGGGACAACTTAATCTTACGGCTCAGTAATTTTGTGTCGTAAATTGGACGCCATGGCGTAATCGGTAGGGGATTGGCGGGCGAATCTAAGATTTGTCTCGCGTCAGGATGCGGGGGCGGAAGCGAGGAAAAGGTCCTCTGCTTTGTTGCCGAACGCCAGGAGAGGGTTTTAAAAATTGACCAACAAACGTGAACGGTTGCTGGCCACGACGATGATCGCGGGCATTGCGCTGGCGGGCTTCGCCGCGCCGGCCATGGCCCAGTCGCAGGCTCAGGATGAACAGGCGACCCAGGTGGGCGAGATCGTCGTCACCGGCTCGCGGATCGCCCGTCAGGACTATCAGTCGACGAGCCCGATCGTCACGGTCGACGCTCAGGACTTCCAGGCCACGGGCTCGGTGACGATCGACAGCCTGCTGAATGACATGCCGCAGTTCGTGCCGTCGGTCAGCTCGACGTCGAACAACCCGTCCAACGGCGGTCAGGCCAACCTGAACCTGCGCGGTCTCGGCACCTCGCGCACCCTGGTGCTGATGAACGGCCGTCGCGTCGTGCCGTCCAACGCCACCGGCGTGGTCGACATCAACATCCTGCCCACCGCCCTGATCAAGAACATCGAAGTCATCTCGGGCGGCGCTTCGGCCGCTTACGGCTCCGACGCTCTGGCCGGCGTGGCCAACTTCATCCTGAACGACAGCTTCGAAGGCGTTCAGATCGACGCCCAGTACGGCGAAACCGACCGTAGCGACGGCATCACGGAAAGCTACTCGCTGACCGTCGGCGGCAACTTCGCCGACGACCGCGGCAACATGGTGCTGTCGATCGGTCGCTCGACCCGCGCTCAAATCTACAACGGCGCCCGCGACTGGGCGGCCGTCTCGGGCGCTTCAGGCACCACCCCGCTGGGTTCGACGACGTTCGACTCGAACAACCTGCCGACCCAGGCCTTCATCAACACCTACTTCGGCACGCCGACCGTCTGCGCGACCTCGTCCAACCCGTCGGCGCCCTGCGTCGGCAACTCGGGTCAGTTCGGCTTCAACAACGACGGCTCGCTGTTCAGCTATGTTCTGACCCGCAACTTCAAGAGCCCGGGCGGCATCACCTATGATGGCTTCGCTCAACCGGGCGTGGGCACCTACGCCTTCAACACCGGCGCCCTGAACTCGCTGCAACTGCCGCTGGATCGCTGGAGCGCCTATGCCGGCGGTCGTTACAAGCTCAACGACGCCGCCGAAGTCTATTCGAGCCTGCTGTTCACCCAGTACACGGCGCAGCAGGAACTGGCGGCGACGCCGGCCGCCGGCAACGTCCCCAGCACCGGCTTCCGTATCCCGACGACGAACCCGTTCATCGGCAGCGAGCTGCGCACCTTCCTGAACGCGCGCCCGAACCCGAACGGCTCCTTCCTGCTGAACAAGCGTTTCACGGAAGTCGGCGGCCGTATCGGCAATGACCGCTACAACGTCTATCAGCTGACGACTGGCGTCCGTGGCGATATCCCGGACAGCGAATGGACCTATGACGTCTATGCGCAGTACGGCCGCGTGGACAACACCACCACCCAGCTCGGCAACGTGTCGCGTTCGGCCGTGCAGCGTCTGCTGGACGCGCCTGACGGCGGCCGCAGCCTCTGCGAAGGCGGCTTCAACCCGTTCGGCGAGTCCAACCTGTCGGCGTCCTGCGTCAACTACATCTCGCGGGCCGGTCAGAACACGACCATCTCCGAGCAAACCGTCGTTGAAGCCTCGCTCCAAGGGCCTCTGTTCACCCTGCCGGCCGGCGAAGCGCGCGGCGCCTTCGGCGTGCAATACCGCCAGGACAACTACGCCTTCCGCCCCGACGCCTCGCTGGCCCAAACCAATACGGTCGTGCCGCGTCCCGACGGCGGTTCCAACGGCGGTTCGGAAATCGCGGGCTTCAACGCCTCGCAGGCTCTGAACGGCGACACGAACTCCAAGGAACTGTTCGCCGAAGTCCTGCTGCCTCTGCTGTCGGATCTGCCGTTCGTGCAGCAGTTGGACCTCACGCTGGGCGCCCGTTATTCGGACTACAGCTCGATCGGCGGCGTTTCGGCCTACAAGGCTGATTTCGAATGGCAGGTCATCGACGGTCTGCGCTTCCGCGGCGGCGCCAACCGCGCCGTGCGTGCGCCTTCGATCGGCGAGCTGTTCGCACCGACCAACACCAGCTTCCCGGCGATCGGCACGCCGTCGGCCACCGGTCTGTCGGGCGACCCCTGCGATATCCGCAGCAGCTATCGAAATGGTCCGAACGCGGCCAAGGTCCGGGCGCTTTGCATCGCTCAGGGCATTTCGGCTAGCGCTATCGACAGCTATCAGTTCGGCAACAACCAGGCCACGGGCATCACCGGCGGCAACGTCAACCTGCAAGAAGAAACCGCCGACACCTGGTCGGTCGGCGCCATCTATCAGTCGCGCTTCCAGCATCCGCTGCTGTCGGGCTTCTCGGCTTCGATCGACTACTACAACATCGAAATCACCGATGTGATCGGCACCGTGGGCGCCTCGGCCCAGCTGCAAGGCTGCTACAACGCCCAGGGTCAGAACCCGAACTACGATCCGACCAACAGCTACTGCCAGCTGTTCATTCGTGACTCGCTGACCGGCAACGTGACGCAGGCGCGCGAGCTGAACCAAAACCTGGCCACGCTGAAAACCTCGGGCATCGACGCCCAGTTCGACTGGAACGTGCAGCTGGCTGACGCCGGTCTGCCGGATTGGGGTTCGCTGAACGCCAACGTCGTGGTCGGCTGGCTGGACACCTGGGAGCGCCAAGACACCGCCGGTGGTCCGTTCATCAACCGCACGGGCACGATCGACAGCGTCTTCGGCAATACCTTCCCCGAGTGGAAGATGCTGTCGTCGCTGAACTGGCAGATGGGTTCGTTCGGCGCGGGCGTGCGTTGGCGCCGGGTGGGTGAAATGACCCAGTTCGGCACCACGACGGTGCTGGAGCCGCTGCACTACTTCGACCTGAACGGCTCCTGGACGCTGAACGACGCCGTCGTCCTGCGTGCGGGCGTGAACAACCTGACGGACGAGGATCCCCGGACCTACGCCCCGGGCGTTCAGGCGAACACCGACCCGTCGACCTACGACGTGCTCGGCCGTCGCTACTACGTCGGTCTGACCGCGCGCTTCTAAGCCCGGCCATCACGACCAAGAGAGAGGGCGGCGGATTTCGATCCGCCGCCTTTTTCCTTTCAGGACAGCGCCTTCGCCAAAGCGGGTCGGTCGGTGTACAAGCCCGGCATGACGCAATTTCTTCTTGTCGCCGCCGGCGGCGCCCTGGGGGCTATTGCCCGCTATGGGCTGGGCCTGACGGTCGGGCGACTGGCGCCCGGCGCGGCTTGGCCTTGGGGCACCTTCGCCGCCAACATCGTCGGCGGTCTGCTTATGGGTTTGCTGGCCGGATGGCTGGCGCTGAAGGCGGGCGCGGGGCAGGAGAGCATCCGTCTGTTCGCCGCCGTCGGCGTGCTGGGCGGCTTCACCACCTTCTCGGCCTTTTCGCTGGAAGCGGCCTTGATGATCGAACGCCGTGAACTGGCCACGGCTTTCGTCTATGTGGCGGGTTCGGTGGTTCTTGCCATCGCCGCCCTGTTCGTCGGCCTGATGATCGCGCGCAAACTGTTTACCGGAGTGGGCGCATGAGCCGCGAAGTCCAGACCCTCTATGTCGCCGAGGACGAGCACGACATCCGCCTGGACCGTTGGTTCAAGCGCCGCTGGCCGCACCTGACCCACATCCAGGTCGAGAAGATGGCCCGCAGCGGCCAGATCCGCGTCGACGGATCGCGGGTCAAACCGCAGGACCGCCTGACCGCCGGAGCCGCCGTGCGTGTGCCGCCTCTGCCCGACGCCAATCCGCGCAAGCCCGGCGATCTGCATGAACTGAGCGAACGCGACGTGGCCTACGCCAAGTCGTTGGTTCTCTATGAAGACGACATGGTCATCGCCCTGAACAAGCCGCACGGCCTGGCCGTGCAGGGCGGCACCAAGACCACCAAGCACGTCGACCGCCTGCTGTCGGCCTGGGGCGAGGGGATGGACCGTCCGCGTCTGGTCCATCGCCTGGACCGCGACACCTCGGGCGTCCTGCTGCTGGGCAAGGGGCCGGAGGCCGCCAAGCGTCTGGCCGGAGCCTTCGCCCGCCGTCAGGCCAAGAAGACCTATTGGGCCATCGTCATCGGCAACCCCAAGCCCTCGGCCGGTCAGATCGACATGGCGCTGAAGAAGACCGGCATCAACGACTTCGAGATGATGCGTCCTGCCGATCCCAAGGACCCCAAGGGCGAGCCGGCCGAGACCGCCTTCGCCACCATCAGCCGCGCCGCCCACCGCGCTGCCTGGATGGCCCTGCGACCCTTCACCGGCCGGACGCACCAGCTGCGCGCACACATGGCCGCCATCGGCCACCCGATCCTAGGCGATCCCAAGTACGGCGACGAGAAGTCGCGCGAACTGTCCGGCGTGCTGAAGCTGCAGCTTCACGCCCGCCGCATTGAACTGGACCATCCGCGCGGCGGCAAGCTGATCGTCGAGGCGCCGCTCAGTCCCGAGATGAAGGCCGGCTTCGCCCACTTCGGCTTCTCCGAGGACGAGAGCGAGGTCGACCCGTTCGAAGGGGTCAAGCGTCAGCGATGAGCCACGACGGTCGTCTCAACCCGGATCGAGCGGCCATCGACGGGCTGATCGCGGCCGGGCGCCTCGACCAAGCCCTGGCGGCTTTGCAGGCGGGGCCGAACGCGGCGGAGACCCGGCCGATGCAGGCCGATCTGCTCAAGCGGTTGGGACGGCTGGACGAAGCTCTGGCCCTGCGCGTCGCTCAGGTCGAGGCCAGGCCGGCCAGCAGCGTGTCGGAGCATAACCTGGCGGCGCTTCTGGGCGACATGCGCAGATATGCCGAGGCCGAGGCCGCGGTCCGTCGCGCCTTCGCAAAGGGCGGGAATGCTCCGGAGACCTGGCTGGTGATGGCCCGCGCGCTGGCCGGGCAGGAGAGACATGACGACGCGGAACAGGCCTATCGTCAGGCGGTCGCGCGTCGCCCGGCCTATGCCGAGGCCCTTCGCGAACTGGCGCAACTGATCTGGATGCGGACGGCGGACGCCGCCCTGGCTCTGAGCCCCGTTCGCGAGGAACTGGGCCGGGCGCCGCGCGACAGCGGGCTCCGGCGTCTGATGGCCCTGTTGATGGAGTATATGGGCTCGACGCCGCGCGAAGTCCTCAGCGCTCTGGTCGAGGGCGGGACGAGGGACGCCGGGATCGATCTGGCCGCGGCCAGTGCGGCCCTGTCATTCGATCTGGACCTGGCCTTGCAATACGCCGAGGCGGCCGTAGCCGGAGCGCCAGGCCACCCCGTCGTCGTGCTGAAGCTGGCCGAGATCCGCCTGGCGCGCGGAGAGCTGGATCACGTCGCGGCCTTGCTTGCGCGAACCGTCAGGGCGGCGGACGATCAGAACTGGTTGTCGCTGCAGGCCACATATGAGCGGCTGGCGGGCGTCACCGGCGGCGCACGGCTGAACGACTATGACGCCTTCGTGCAGGGCGCGACGATCGACACGCCCGAGGGCTGGAGCGATCTGACCGCCTACCTGAAGGATCTCGCGGTCGCGCTGCGTCGTCTGCATACGCTCAAGACCCATCCCGTGGGGCAGAGCCTGCGGCACGGCACCCAAACACCGGTTGATTTGCGATCCAGCCACGATCCGGCCATTCGGGCCTTCTTCGTCGCCATCGACGGCCCGATCAAAGGCTACATCGCGCGCCTCGGCGCCGGCGACGATCCTCTGCGGCGACGCAATACGGGCGCCTATCGCCTGTCGGGCTGCTGGTCGGTGCAACTGGCGCCGAACGGGTACCATGCGCCCCACGTTCACCCCGAGGGCTGGCTGTCCTCCGCCTGCTATATCGACCTGCCGGCCGCCGTCGACGCGGGTGGGCGCGAGGGCTGGATCGGCTTCGGCGCGCCGCCGTTCGACTGCGCCGCGCCCACGCCGCCTGAGCATTTTGAGAAGCCGGAGCCGGGCAAGCTGGTGCTGTTTCCCTCCTATATGTGGCATGGGACCGTACCGTTTACGGGCGAGCAGACGCGCCTGACCATCGCCTTTGACGTGGTTCCCGCATGATGCGCCCGCTCGCTGTTTTCGACATCGACGGCACCTTGGTGGACAGTCGGGCCTCGATCCATCGGGCCTCGTGCGAGGCGGCGAGGGTCCTGGGCCTGCCCGAACCCTCTTATGACCGCGTGCGCCAGATCGTCGGCCTGTCGCTGGACAAGGCGCTGCACGTGCTGGAGCCGGACCTGACGCTGGCGGAGCTGGCCGATTTCGTCGCGGCTTTTCAGGCCAGCTTCCGAGCCATGTACGACGCCGGGCACGAGGAACCCCTCTATCCCGGCGTCATGGACACCCTGCGCCGTCTGAAGCGCGACGGCTGGCGCCTGTCGCTGGCGACGGGGCAGAACCGGCGTGGCGTGGCCCGCAACCTGGCGCGTCCGGAGTGGAGCGAACTGTTCTTGTCCAGCCATTGCGCCGCCGACGGTCCGGGCAAGCCCGATCCGGCCATGCTGTTCGCCGCCATGACCGCTTGCGGGGCAGACGCCGCCTCGACCGTCATGATCGGCGACACCAGCCACGACATCCTGATGGCGCTGAACGCTGGCGTGCATCCGCTGGGCGTAGGCTGGGGTTTCCATACGCATGAGGAACAGGTCGCAGCGGGCGCGCATCACGTCGCCGTCGACTGTCCTGACCTGGAGGCGGCTCTGGATCGCTTCGCCTCTACCGCAATCGCCGCCTAGAAGACTGTCCCATGTCCCACATCCCCCCGCTTGATCCCAACGTCGCCGCCCGCAAGGGATTTCGCGAGTCCGAGGAGCGCGTCAAACGCTTCTGGAAAGCCGTTGATGTGACCAAAGGCGACGCCGGCTGGACCGTACGTCTGGACGGGCGGACGCCCAAGACCCCGGCGGGAAACACCCTGACTCTGCCGACTGAGGCCGCCGCGCAACTGGTCGCGGAAGAATGGGCGGCGCAAGGCGAGTTCGTGGAGCCGGGGACCATGCCCGCCACCCGCTTGGCTTCGACCGCCATCGACCGGGTCAGCCAGACGCGCGAGCCGGTAGCCGCCGAGATCGCCGCCTACGCCGGGTCGGACGTCATCTGCTACCTGGCCGAACATCCGGCGAACCTGATCGCGCGCCAGCAGGCTGAATGGGGGCCGTGGCGCGACTGGGCTGCGCGCGAGTTGGACGTGGTGCTGCACACCGCCGAGGGCATTGTCCACCGGCCTCAGGCCCCCGAGGCGCTGGAGCGGGTCAAGGCGCTGGCGCTGGAGATGGACGACCACGCCTTGACCGGGCTGGCGACGGCGGTGCCGCTGCTGGGGTCGGCGGTGCTGGGTCTGGCGGTGCAGCGCGGGGCCCTGTCGGGCGCGGCGGCGCTGGACCTGTCGCGTCTGGACGAGGCCTTCACCGAGGAGCGCTGGGGCGTGGACGAGGAAGCCGCCGCCCGCGTGGCCGCCCATCGGGATGAGGCGACCTTGCTCCAGCGGTGGTTCGAGGCCTTGAAGACATAAGTTTCCATGTTGGCAAGTTATGTCTTGCCGCGATGGAAACTGATGCCTATTCTTTCCGTATTGGAAAGTGAGGTTTCGTCATGTCGCACGATCCCCAGAGCCCTCAGGACGCCTTGGCGTCGATACGGGCCGCGCGCAGCAGTATCGCGCCATCGATGGCCTACCCCATTGGCTATGATCTGGCCTACGGCGCCGTATGCGGCCTTCTGGTTGCGGGGCAGGGCATGCCTCAGCCATGGTCACTCATTGTCTTGCCCATCGCCCTGGGCGGTCTCGCCGCCATGGTGATGTGGTGGCGCAAGAAGTTCGGCTGGTGGGTCAGCGGCTACTCGCCCAAACGCGCGCGCTGGGTGGCGTTTGGGCTCCTGGCCGTCTTCCTCGGACTGATAGGACTATCCCTGTATGGACGGTTCGCCGGGCCCTGGTGGCTGTTCATGGTGTCGGGGGCGTTGGGCTTCATCGCCGCCATCGTGGGCAGCCGGGTGTGGCTGGCCGTCTGGCGTCGGGAGTTGGCGGAGGCGGTTGAATGAGCGCGCCGCCCATTTTCGACCCTGTCATCCATGCGCCGGGACGGTTGCAGATCTGCGCCCTGCTGTCGGGGATCGACGACGCGGAGTTCGCCATGATCCGCGATCGGCTGGAGGTGTCCGACTCTGTCTTGTCCAAACACCTGAAACAGTTGGAGGAGGCAGGCTATGTCACACTTCGCAAAGCGGCGACGGCGGGCCGTCAGCGGACGTGGATCAGTCTGACGTCGGCAGGCAGGAAGGCGTTCGCCAGCCATGTGCTCGAACTGAACCGACTGGCCGGGATTGCGCTGACCTGAATGGTCAGCCCGCCGAGCCGCTGATCAGGGCGTCGCGTTCCTCGGCCGTGATCATCCGCCACTTGCCCTCGGGCAGGTTGTCCAGCCGGATCGGACCGACGCGGATGCGCAGCAGGTCCGTGACCTCCAGATCCACCATCTCGCACATGCGGCGGATCTGGCGGTTGCGGCCCTCGGTCAGGATGAAGCGCAGGCGGTTCTGCTCCATGCGCGAGACCCTTGCGTATTTCAGCACCCGTCCGTCCAGCATCAGGCCGCGGCGCAGCAGGGCCAGCTTCTTCTCGGTCACGTCGCCGGCGACGCGGACCAGGTACTCCTTGTCCAGGCTCGACTGCGGCCCGATCACGGCCTTGGCGACCACGCCGTCCGACGACAGCATCAGCAGGCCGCGCGAATCCTCGTCCAGCCGGCCGATCGGGGGCAGGGAGGCGTCTTCCGCCGGGACGACGCCTTCACCGACGCGGTTGGCCTCGGTCAGCAGACGCACGGCGGGGATCTTGTCCGGTTCAGGCTGGCCCGAGACATAGCCGATCGGCTTGTGGATCAGAATGGTGACGCCCGCCGCCAGCGCGGCCTCGCCCTTGTCGCTCAGGGTCAGGGTCTGGCCGGGCTCGATCTTGCGGCCGGCGTCGGTGACGACCTCGCCGTCGATGCTGACCAGGCCCTCCGCGATCAGTCCGTCGGCCTCGCGACGAGAGCAGACGCCGCTCTGCCCCAGCCACTTGTTGATGCGGACGGGCTCGGGGCCGTCGTAGGTGCGAGTGAAAGCCATGGCGTCGGTCCTTGAGGATGGCGCTCTGTAGAAGGCCGGGGGGCGGGCAGGCAAGTCGTCCTGCTTGGCCTGATCTAAAAGATTTCATAAGGCGACCCTGAATATCGCTGAGATCAGATGGTCGTGGCCCGTCATTGACCCTGAGCGCAGGGCGTCTATATGTTCAGTCACCCCAACGAACTGATCTAGATCGCGTTCGGCCGCGCCGTGACGCGTCGATTCTCGTTTTCAGTTCCACCGTCGGGGCTTTTCGCCTGATCCATTCTGAACGGGCGACTGAATATTGAACGACAACCTTTGAAGGAGACGTCTTGTCCGCTCAACGCAACACCTCGACCGCTGCTCGCCCCCGTCAGGGCTTCAACCGCCCCGCCCCCGTGCGTCTGCGCATGGCTCTGATCATGCGCAAGGACATGGATTTCGGCCCGCTGGGCGACATGGAGACGGCGCTGCGCTTTGACGGCGTGTCCCTGGCGCCGATCTCGACCGGCGACGCCAGTCTGGTCAGCGGCGGCGTGACCGTTCTGGCCACCGCCACGGCGCACGACATCACCAGCGGACGGGTAAAGGGCGTGGTCGTGCCGGGCGGCGAGGCGGACGAGGCGGGCGTGGCTCAGGTCAAGGCGCTGCTCGGTCTGGCCAAGGCGCAGGGCATGCCGGTGCTGGCCTTTGCTGAGGGCGTGGCCCTGGCGGCTGAAGCCTTCGGCGTGGCGGCGGATGCGCCGGGCGCCGTCTTCCAGGGCGGCAAGGTCGCGCTGATCAACGAGCGCGCCGAACTGTCGGCGGTGGTCGCGACGATTTCCTGATCGCGCGCCTGACTAGGTTCGTCTGAACAGAAGGCTGATGTTGTTGGCGGGCATTTCCGTCCGCAGCGTCAGCGTCAGGCCATGCGATCGGGCCAGAGCGACGACCTCGTCCCGGTCACGCAGGCCCCAGGCTGGATCGCGGGCCTTCAGATTGGCGTCAAACGCCTCGTTCGACGGCGCCAGCGGGATCTCGGCCTCGTGATAGGCCCCATAGAGATACAGCAGGCCGCCGGGACGGGGCAGGGCGCGCTCCGCCAGCTTCATCAAGCCTTCGGTCGCCGCCCATGGACTGATGTGGATCATGTTGATGCACAGGACCGCGTCGAACTGACCCTCGGGCCAACTCGTTGGGTCCATGCAGTCCAGCGCCAGCGGCGTTTGCAGGTTTGGGGCCCCCGCCTGAGCGGCCCAGGCGGCGATGCTGGCGCGGGCGTCCGCGCTGGGATCGCTGGGTGTCCATTCCAGGCCGGGCAGGGCGCTGGAAAAGGTCAAGGCGTGCTGGCCGGACCCGGCGGCGATCTCGAGCACGCGTCCGCTTTTGGGCAGATGGGCGCGCAGGATCTGCAGGATGGGCTCGGCGTTGCGAACCGAGGCTGGCGAGGCCAGCGCGCCGTCGGGCAGGGCGGTCAGGGTGTCCATGGTTCGCATCGGTCCGTGATATCGCCGCTAGTCGTCTGTCGCGACCGGAAAACTTGCTGCGACGCAGCAAATTTATTCCGACAAGAGTGAATTGCAGCAACGGTTGACCTTACGTCGTCTCCGGTGGCATTGCGCCCTGTAACAGGGCGTGATCGGCGCCCGACTCGTCACGACGGCGTCAGATCGTCGGGCGGCACGGTTCAGGAGACCATTACTGTGACTGCAGACGTATCGATTCCCGGACTCTATCCGGCGCCCACCGCCCACAAGGGCCTGATCGCCTGGGTCGAGCAGATTGCGGCCCTGACCAAGCCGGACCGGGTGCATTGGTGCGATGGATCCGAGGCCGAAAAATCGGCCATCATTGCCGACCTGATCGGCAAGGGCACGCTGAAGGAACTGGATCAGTCCAAGCGCCCCGGCTGCTACTACGCCGCCTCGGACCCCAAGGACGTGGCCCGCGTCGAGAGCCGCACCTTCATCTGCTCGGAAGACGAGGCCGACGCCGGTCCGACCAACAACTGGTCCGATCCGATCGAGATGCGCGATCGCCTGGACGGCCTGTTCGACGGCTGCATGAAGGGCCGCACCATGTATGTGGTGCCGTTCTGCATGGGCCCGCTGGGCTCCAAGATCTCCGCTCTGGGCGTCGAGATCACCGACAGCGGCTATGTCGCCGTGTCGATGGGCGTTATGACCCGCATGGGCAAGGGCGCGCTGGACATGCTGGGCGCCGACGGCGTCTTTGTTCCCGCTGTTCACACCCTGGGCGCGCCGCTGGCTGAAGGTCAAGCCGACGTGCCGTGGCCCTGCAACGACGACAAGTGGATCGTCCACTTCCCCGAAACGCGCGAAATCTGGTCCTACGGCTCGGGCTACGGCGGCAACGCCCTGCTGGGCAAGAAGTGCTACGCCCTGCGCATCGCCTCGATCATGGCCCGCGACGAGGGCTGGCTGGCCGAGCACATGCTGATCCTCAAGCTGACCAGCCCCGAGGGCGTGTCCAAATACGTGGCCGCCGCCTTCCCGAGCGCCTGCGGCAAGACCAACCTGGCCATGCTGCAACCGGCGCTGGACGGCTGGAAGGCCGAGACGGTCGGCGACGACATCGCCTGGATGCGCTTCGGCGACGACGGCCGCCTCTATGCCGTGAACCCGGAAGCGGGCTTCTTCGGCGTGGCGCCCGGCACCAGCCGCAACACCAACCACAACGCGCTCGAGACCCTGGCGAAGAACACCATCTTCACCAACGTCGCCCTGACCGCTGACGGCGACGTCTGGTGGGAAGGCCTGACCAAGGAAGCGCCCGCAGGCCTGACCAACTGGAAGGGTCAGCCGCACGATCCGGCGTCCGGTGAGCCCGCCGCTCACCCCAACGCCCGCTTTGCAGCGCCCGCCGGCCAGTGCCCGGCCATCGCGCCCGAGTGGGAAGACCCGGCGGGCGTGCCGATCGACGCCATCCTGTTCGGCGGCCGCCGCGCCTCGGCCGTGCCGCTGGTGACGGAAGCCTTCGACTGGGAGCACGGCGTCTTCATGGGCTCGACCGTGGCCTCGGAAGGCACCGCCGCCGCCGAGAACAAGGTCGGCGAACTGCGCCGCGATCCCTTCGCCATGCTGCCCTTCTGCGGCTACAACATGGGCGACTACTTCGGCCACTGGCTGAAGATGGGCGAGAAGGCGGATGCGTCCAAGCTGCCGCGTCTCTTCTTCGTCAACTGGTTCCGCAAGAACGAGGACGGCAAGTTCGTCTGGCCGGGCTTCGGCGACAACGCCCGCGTTCTGAAGTGGATCGTCGAGCGTCTGGACGGCAAGGCCGAGGCCGTGGACACCCCGGTCGGCCGTCTGCCGACCAAGGCGGCGCTGGACCTGTCGAGCCTGAGCCTGTCGGACGCCGACCTGAAGATCCTGTTGGACGTCGACGCCGACGTCTGGACCGAGGAAGCGGCCCTGATCCCCGCCTTCTACGAGAAGTTCGGCGATCGCCTGCCCAAGGCTCTGTGGGGCCAGCACGCGGCCCTGACCAAGCGTCTGGAAGAGGCCCGCGCCGCCAAGCTCGCGGCCGAGTAAGACAAAAGCCGGGTTGAAATCGGGGCGCGGGAGGTCGAAGGACAGCTCGTGCCCCTTTTCAATTCTCAAGACATCCTGGTGGTCGGCGCGGGCGTTCTGGGCCTGTGCACGGCGGCGGAACTGGTCCGGCGCGGCCATGCGGTGACGGTGGTCGATCCCGGCGGGCTGAACGCCTCGGGTGTCGCGGCGGGGATGATCGCCCCGGCGATGGAAAGCGCCGTCGATGACCTGAGCCCCGAGCACGCCGCCCTGCTGCGCCGCGCCCGCGACGCCTGGGCGGATTTCGCGGCGGCGACCAGTGTTCGGCTGGACCGCGATCTGGCCGAATGGCGGGGCGGGAACGTCGAGGTGTTGGCCGGACGATTGGCGGCCTTGGGCTTTGAACACGCCTACGACCGCATGGCCGGGCGACTGACGACAAACGAAGACTGGAAGATCGAACCGGCTCAGGCCCTGGCGGCGCTGACGCAGGGTGTTCGGAGGCTGGAAGGCCGCGCGACGTCATTGTCGTGGTCAGACGGGCGTTGGCGCGTCAAGACGACGGCGGGGCTGGTCGAGGCGGATCAGGTCGTGCTGGCGACGGGGGTGGGGACGGCGCCGGGCGGCCTGCCTGAAACCGTCGCGCGTCTGCTGGGCCTGATCGCTCCCATTCGGGGGCAGATCGGTCTGGTGAGCGAGCGGCTGCTCGACCACGTCGTGCGCGGTCCCGGCGCCTATGTCGCGCCGATGGGCCAAGGCTGCGTGATCGGCGCGACGATGGAGGCGGGCGAGCGGTCGCTGACGCCGGATCCCGAACGCTGCGCCCAGATGTTGGAAGCCGCCTGGCGCGTGCTGGGCCAGACGCCGCGTGCGCTGGAGATTGAATGGCGCGCGGGCGTGCGAGGCGCGACGCCGGACGGCCTGCCGATGGCGGGGGCGGTCGAGGACAGGCTGCATCTGGCGGTCGGGCCGCGCCGCAACGGCTGGCTGTTGGGGCCCCTGGTCGCCGGCGTGGTGGCGGACGAAGTCGAGGGCCGGTCCTCGAAAGAACCGACCCTCGTCCCCCGTCGCTTCATCTAGCCTTCGAGGGCAGTCCTACTCGGGCAGGTTGAAGCGAATGGCCATGCTGACGCGGGCGCCGTCGACGGCTTGACCGTCCACGGTGCGCGGGCTGAGCCGGAAGTAGCGGGTCAGGCCCATGGCGGCGCGTCCGAAGCCCTGATTGCCGGGCGTCTCGGATGTCACCGAACAGCCGGTCAGGCTCCCGTCGACCCTCACCAGACAGGACAGGTTGGCGACGCCGTTGACGCCCCGTGCTTCGGCCGCTGACGGATAGGCTCGCATCATCTGTTCCGCCGTCGGTTTGCGCACCCAGTCGGGGTTGGTGATGACCGGCGGCGATCGGACCGGTTCGGCCGCAACCGCGGTTCCGGTGGATGGCTCGTCGGCGGGCGCGGTCAGGTTGATGACCGGGCCGGCGTCCAGCGAGGTGACCGGGGCGATGGGAACCGCCAGAGGCGGCACCTTCGACGGAATGACGTTTTCCGCCCTATGGATCGGCGGCGTCGGCGCCGGCGGGACCTTGGGCGCGACCAGAGGTTCCGGCGGCTTGGGCATGGGCAGGATGTCGATGACGGTGGTCGGCCCGTCCTCGACCGCCGGGATATCCGCCAACTCGAACCGTTGATTGTAGAGCCACGCCCCGGCGCCGATGTGGACCAGGGCGGACACCCCGATCGCCGCCCACATCCAGCGCGGCATCGGCTTTTTGCGTTCGGCAAAGTCTATCGGGCTCACCAGTCCGGGGCCGCCCGCGGTTCTGATCATCATGGCCTTCAACGCCTCCTGTCGCAGGCCCTCCCCAGCGCCCACGGAACAATGGTCGCGCTCGGCTTGCGGCTTTATTGCGGCGCTTGGGCGGTTAGGTTTTCGTTAACCTTAGTTAGCGACCGTCAACCATATGAGCGTAGGAGCGATTCCATCATCTGGCGGGGTTGAAGCGGCCATCCGGCGTGCGTCCAGCACGACCGGCGTGGACTTCGATTTCCTGATGAAGACGGCGCGCCGCGAAAGCGCGATGAACCCGTCCGCGCGGGCTCCGACCTCCTCGGCCTCGGGTCTGTTCCAGTTCATCGAGCAGACCTGGCTGGCCACTGTGAAGCAGCACGGCGCCAAGCACGGTTACGGTCAGTACGCCGACCTGATCCATCGCGGCGATGACGGGCGCTGGCGGGTGCAGGGCTCGGCCCGCAACGTGGTGCTGGACCTGCGGTTCGACCCTCAGGCCGCCTCGACCATGGCGGCGGAGCTGACGGCCTCCAACGCCGCCTATCTGCGCGGCCGCACGGGACAGGAGCCCGGCGCGGGCGATCTCTACGCCGCCCACTTTCTCGGCCCGGCGGGCGCCGCCAAGCTGATGGAGGCCATGCAGGCGCGACCGGGCGCCAGCGCCGCGTCCTTGTTCCCCGAAGCGGCGTCGGCCAATCGTTCGATCTTCTATCGCAACGGCCGCCACGCCACGGTTGCCGAGGTTCACGCCAACCTGCAACGCACGGCGGGCGAGGGCGCTCCGGCGGCGGGCGTGGGCTCGGCGCTGAAGAGCGCCATGCCGGACCTGAGCGAAAAGGACCGCATGCTGGCCGCGCGCCTGGATCGTCTGAAGCAGGACCAGAGCCTGTTGGCCTTGCTGCTGGGACAGGACGGTCAGGGCGGCAAGAGCAGCGGCTTCGGCGGGGCCTTCGCGCCGCCCTCGGAGACGGCGGCGTAAAAGAACGTGGTTTCGCCTCATTCCTAATAAGGCGTTAACTATGTAACGCTAAGCGTGACGATTGATTCTTCGCCCGTCGCCTAGCTTACGAGCTCCCGCATGACCGCCTACCGCGCCCGACTGACGGAAAGCGATATCCGGCGCCTGATCAAATCGGATGCCGAAGACGACCGCGCCGCGGCGGCGCACAAGCTATGCCGCAGCATCGACCGGATGCAGATGGACGACGCCGATCGGGCGGCGGCTCAAAAAATTCTGGGCGTTCTGGCCAATGACGCCGCCGAACTGGTTCGTCGCGCCATGGCCGTCACGCTCAAGGCGTCGGACCTGATGCCGCGCGAGGTGGCGCGCCGCCTCGCCGCCGATGCAGACAGCGTGGCCCTGCCCATCATCGCCAGTTCGCCGGCGTTCACCGACGACGACCTGATCGAGATCATTCGCGCCGGCTCGGTCGTGCGCCAGAACGCTGTCGCCTCTCGCGGGCGCGTGCCGCGCGACGTGGCCACGGTCCTGGCGGCCGAGGGTTGCCGCTCGGCGGTGCAGATTCTGGCTTCGAACGATAACGCCGACCTTTCCGAGGCCGCCCTGGGCGTCGTCATTGACCGCTTCGGTCAGGCGTCCGAGGTCGTGTCCGCCATCGCCTACCGTCAGGTTCTGCCCCTGTCCGTGACGGAACGCCTGGTGGCCCTGGCCAGCGACGCCGTGCGCGAGCATCTGGTGACGCGCCACGCCGTGGCCCCTGAAACCGCCATCCAGTTCGCCCAGTTCACGCGCGAACGGGCGACGGTCGATCTGGTCGATCAGGCGCGAGTCAGCAACGACCTGCCGGCCTTCGTCGCCGGGCTGAACGCGCGCAAGGTTCTGAACGCCTCCCTGCTGCTGCGGGCGCTGGCTCGCGGACAGATGGCCCTGTTCGAGCACGCCTTGGCCGAGTTGGCGGGCACGCCGCATCATCGCGCCTGGCTGATGGTGCACGACGCCGGGCCGTTGGGGCTCAAGGCCATCTATGACCGGGCTGGCCTGCCGCCGCGTCTGTTCCAGGCCTTCCGCGCCGGGGTCGACACCTGGCGCGCCCTGCAGGCTGAGGGCGGCGACACCGCCAGCGACGCCTTCCGCCAGCGCATGCTGGAGCGCTTCCTGAGTCAGCGGCCCAACGCCTCGCGCGACGATCTGACCTATCTGATGGAGCGTTTGGATCGTCCGGCGGCGCCGGGAGCGGAAGCGGCGGTCAGCGCGGCCTGATCCAGGCCATCGCCCATGAAAAAAAGGCGCCCCGACATCGGCGGCGCCTTTTCTTGTGGCTGTGAGCGGGCCTCAGGCCAGATGTTCGGCGACGCGGGCTTCCAGGGCTTCGGCCAGGTCGCGGCCCACCGGATGATCGTCCGTCTGGATTTCGTCGCGGACCACGGCGCGGATGGCGTCGACATGGGCGTCCAGAATGGCGACCGGCGCCTGCATCCGCTTGTCCCCGTCGTCCATCATCCGGCACAGGGAGCCGGCGATCCGGGTCACCAGCGGATACTGATAGGTGGCGCCCAGCCCCTTAAGGTCGTGGGCGCGGAAATACAGGGCCTCGGCGGTTTCCGACGTATAGCCCTTGGCGCGGATGTCGGCCTGGGCCTGATCCAGCTTGACGACCTCGTCGTTCAGCCATTGGCCGAACTGGGCCGACATGGCCTTGAGCGCGGCCTCGGCCTTGGCGATGGCGTCGGCGTCGATGCCGCCGAATCCGCCGACCTTGGCGCGCAGCGGGTGGGGCGGGCGAATGACCTGGGGAGGATTGCTCACTTGACGGCTCCTGAACTCTTGGCGGCGAGCCTAGGGGCGGAGGCTTAAAATCCCGTGACGTTTCAGCTGGCGAACTGTTCGGCCATGACGCGCTCCTCGAACGAGCGTCCGGCGTCGAACAGCATGGTCAGGCTGATGTCGCGGCGCTCGCGCACCTCAACCCGCGTGACGCGGCGGACTTCGAAGTTGTCAGCGGTGGCGCTGACCGGGCGCTTGTCGGGCTCCAGCACCTCGAAGCGAACGCGGGCTGTGTGCGACAGCAGGGCGCCGCGCCAGCGCCGGGGGCGGAAGGCGCTGATCGGCGTCAGGGCCAGGCTGGGCGCGTCCAGCGGGATGATCGGGCCGTGCGCGGACAGGTTGTAGGCGGTCGAGCCGGCGGGCGTGGCCACCATGCAGCCGTCGCAGCTCAGTTCCTCCAGCCGCACCTTGTCGTTGATGCTGACGCGCAGCTTGGCGGTCTGACGCGTCTGACGCAGCAGGGAGACCTCGTTGATGGCCAGGCCGCTGTGGACTTCGCCGCTTTCGACCCAGGCGTCCATCTGCAGGGGGTGGATGACGGTCCGGTCGGCGCCGGCCAGGCGCTCCTGCAGGTCGTCCTCCTCATAGTCGTTCATCAGGAAGCCGACCGAGCCCCGGTTCATGCCGTAAACCGGCGTACGGAGCTGCAGGTTGTTGTGCAGGGTCTCCAGCATGAAGCCGTCGCCGCCCAGGGCGATGATGACGTCGGCCTCGGCCACCGGAACCGAGCCGTAGCGTTCGCTCAGCCGTTCGCGCGCCGCCTCGGCTTCGGGGCGGTCGCTGGCGACGAAGGTCAGGGCGAGGGGAGCGGTCTTGTTCACAGTGCTAGGCAAGCGGAGCAGGGGGCCCGTGTCAAACGGAAGCGCCGCCCAGTTCCGCCATCAGCAGGCGGAATTCGTAGGCGGCCTGATCCGCCGAGCGGTCCGCCAGCCGCCAGGCCGAGGCATCGGGATCACGCGGGAAGCCTCCGTTCAGCTTGCGGATTTCGGTCAGAAGCGCGGGGAAGGCGGCCCGGTCCAGTCCCACCGCGATGCAGGCCAGGAAGAGCGGGCGGGCCGTGTCGCCGGCCAGGGCCCGACGGATCTGGGCGATCTCGAAGCGCCCCAGCACGGCCAGGCCGTGAGCAAAGACTCCCAGCTTTTCCTCACGCAGGGCCCGGATCAGATAGGCGGGGCGCAACTGACCGGCCGCGTGCAGCTTGGCCACCAGTCTCGGGCGTCCGTTTGGTCGGCGGATGCGGCGTCCCAGGCGACGGCCGTGTCGCGAGCCGTGGCCTGGGCCGTGGTCTGGGCCGCGCTCTGGAGCGCCTCGGTCAGCCGGGCGGGGTCCAGGCTGAAGCGGTCGCCGATCGCCTGACGCAGGGCGTCGCCGACCCACTGGTAAAGGCGCAGCGCCAGGTCTTCATTCAGCGATGGGTGGCGGGTCAACGGCGCGCGCAGGGCGGCCAGCTGGCGGGACCGTTCGACCAGGTCGGCGAAAACGGCGGGATCAATCCGAGCGCTGCGATTGCTGGCCAGGGCGGTCATCACGGCCGGATCGGCCTCCGCGACGATGGCGCGGGCTACGGCGGCGCCGAGATCGGGACGAAGGGCCACCTGAATCTGATGCTCGATCGAGCAATCGGCCAGCAGTTGCAACAGGTCGTCATCGAGCAACAGGGGGCTGCCTGCGATCACCGGACGGGCGATCTCGATCTCGTCGGCGGCCAGCATCCGCACCAGGGCGGCGGGCGCCCAGTCGACCTTGGCCAGCCGCTGCGCCAGAATTTGACGGATCTCGCGTTCGGCCTTTCGGGTCAGGGCGATGAAGATGTCGGCCAGGGCGTCGGGCGCGCCGCCGTGCTCGGCGGCGGATTCATAGAGGCCCGCCACCCCCATCAGCAGGCGATGCTGATCGTCTGGCGACCGAGTCTTGGCCAGATCCAGCAGCTGGCTCAGGCCCGCCAGCGGCACGGCCTGGGAGGGCTTGTCAGGGTCTAGCGGAACGACTGTGGACACTGGCGGCTCCGCGCATCGAAAGACGGCCGCCCGGGCCGCGCGGCATAGTCATCCTGACGGCGTGAAAACAGGGTTAATGAAAACCTTCCGGGGCGAACGCCGGTCGCTTGACGTCGCGCCGGAGCGGCGCGAGGTTCAACCGAACAATGATAAGGGAGGTCGTCATGGCGGACGGATCGGCGTCGTCGCTTAAGTCGCGGGTGTCGGAGGCGGAATGGCAGGCGCGGATCGAACTGGCCGCCCTGTACCGGCTGGTGGCGCTGCACGGGTGGGACGACATGATCTTCACCCACATCTCGGCCCGCGTGCCGGGGCCTGAGCACCACTTTCTGATCAACCCCTACGGCTGGTATTTCGATGAAATTACAGCCTCTTCCCTGGTGAAGGTCGATCTGGACGGCAATATCGTCCAGGAGACGACCAGCTTCATCAATCCGGCCGGCTTCACTATTCACTCGGCGGTCCACGCGGCGCGCGAAGACGCCAAGTTCGTCATCCACCTGCACACGGTGAGCGGCGTCGGGGTGGCGGCGCAGAAGGACGGCCTGCTGCCGATCAGTCAGAACGCCTGCCTGCTGCAGCATCAGGTGGCCTATCACGGCTACGAAGGTCTGGCGCTGAACCATGACGAGCGCGAGCGGCTGGTGGCGGATATGGGCGACAAGCCGCTGATGCTGCTGCGCAACCACGGCACCCTGGCGGTCGGCGAGACGGCGGCCCAGGCCTGGGTGGGGATCTTTTTCCTTGAGCGGGCCTGCGCCCAGCAGGTGGCGGCCCTGTCGGGCGGACGTGAGCAGGTGCTGATCGCTCCGGATGCGGCGCAGGCCGAGACCAAGGATCAGGGGCGAGGCATCGGCTTTGTTTCTTCCCTCGCCTGGCCGGGCGCCCTGCGTCAGCTGGAACGAAAATCGCCGGGCTACGACGTGTGAAGGCGGTCGGGGGGCTGCTGATCGGGTTGGCGACGGCGGGGGCGTCGTCGTCGGCCTTGGCGGGAAGCTGGGCTCTGCCGAAGGGGCAGGGGCAGACCATCCTGAAGTACGAGGAAATGCGCGCCGATCGAGGCTTTGTCCCCGGCGGCACGGTCCGGCTGCCGGTCGAGCGCGAGGATCGTTCGGCGTCGCTGCTGGTCGAGTATGGCCTGACCGAGCGGTTGACCCTGCAGGTCAAGGGCGAGTGGCAGCAAGGACAGGACGCCTTTGTCCGATATGACGGGCGTGGGCCGGTCGAGATCGGCGCGCGGTGGCAGGCCTACCGTGACGACGACAAGGTTGTGGCCGTCTATGCCGGCTATGCCCAGGGCGGGGCTGGACGGAACGCCGGCTATGCGGCGCCGGGTGCGGGCGACAGCGACTGGGAGCTGCGGGGGCTGGTCGGGCGCTCGTGGGATTCCGATGGTCGCCGCTGGGCGCCTCGGCGCGGCTTCGCAGAGGCGCAGGTGGCGCGACGCTGGCGTCAAGGCTTGCCTGACGAGGTTCGGGTCGATCTGACGGCGGGGGCGCATCTCAATGAGGACTGGATGCTGATGGCGCAGGGGTTCGGCGGCGCGACAGATGGCGAGGGCGCGCGCTGGCTGTCCGTCGAGGTCTCCGCCGTTCGTCACTTCGGAGCCTGGAGCCTTCAGGGCGGATGGCGACAAGCTGTTGCGGGGCGGGAAACGCCCGTCGCGAGAGGTCCGATCATCAGTGTTTGGCGTCGCTTCTGACGCAATTTGCCGCGACGGAAACCAAACCCCTCCACGTTACAGATACTTTATTTGCGTAACGGCCATGACCCGCTAAGCGGGACCGCTTGTTGTCGGGGAGACTGCGTCGCGTGTTCAAACGCCATTTTTTCATCATCGCGGCGGCCTGTCTGGTGGGGCTCATGGTCCTGGCGGCGGTGCTGAAGATCACCCTCGCTGACGACAACAAGAGCGGCGCGGGCGGTCCCGGTCGCGGCGGTCCCGGCGGCGGACGCGGTCAGGCGGTGGCCGAAGCCGTCGCGACCCCGCGTGAGTTCGCCGACCAGATCCGGGTTCTTGGCGTTGCCCGCAGCAAGCGTTCGGTCAACATCACCTCCAACACGACCGAGCTGATCACGCGCGTCATGTTCACCGACGGCCAGCGGGTCGCGGCGGGCGCGCCCCTGGTGGAGCTCCAGGCGCGCGAGGAAGACGCCGACCTGATCCAGGCTCGGGCCCAGCTGGCCCAGGCCCAGCGCGAATACGACCGCTTCAAGGTTCTGGCCGAGCGCGGCGTGGCCCCGCGCGTGACCGCCGAGCAGGCCGAAACCGCCCTGCAGAGCGCCCGCGCCGCCGTCGCGGCGTCGGAAGCCCGTCGCGGCGACCGCGTGCTGCGCGCGCCCTTCGCCGGCGTTCTGGGTTTGACGACGGTGACGCCGGGGACCCTGATCTCGCCCGGATCGGTCATCACCACCCTGGACGACACCAGCGCCATCCGCGTCGATTTCCCCCTGCCGGAACGCTATCTGGGCGTGCTTCAGGTCGGCACTCCTCTGATCGCCACGGCCGACGCCTATGCCGGCGAGAGCTTCAGCGGCCGCATCGCCCTGCTGGACACGCGTGTCAATGAGCAGACCCGCGCTGTCATCGCCCGCGCGGAGTTCGCCAACCCGGGCGCCCGCATCCGTCCCGGCATGATGATGCGCGTGGCCGTGCAGCAGGGCCGCCGTCAAAGTCTATCGGTGCCCGAGGCCGCCGTGCAGTACGAAGGCCAGGGCGCCTTCGTCTATCGCATCGCGCGGGGCGAAAAGGGCACGACCGCCCAGCGTGTCGAGGTGCAGACCGGCGCCGTCGAGGGCGGCTTTGTCGAGATCCTGTCGGGTCTGGACAACAATGACCGCGTGGTGGCTTCGGGTCTGAACCGCATCCAGCCGGGCGCGCCCGTCACGGTCGGCGGGGGCGGCGACAAGAAGGGCGGCGCGCGCGCAGCTCAGGCGGCGCGCTGATGATGCTGTCTGATGTCTCGGTCCGGCGCCCCGTCTTCGCGGCGGTGGCGGCCATCGTTCTGTGCGTCATCGGCCTGGCGGCCTTCTTCTTCCTGCCGGTGCGGGAACTGCCGGACGTCGATCCGCCCATCGTGTCGGTCAGCACCAGTTACGCGGGCGCCTCGGCCGAGGTGATCGAAAGCCGGATCACCGAGCCGATCGAGCAACAGATCGCCGGCATCCAGGGCGTCGAGCGCATCAATTCGACCAGCCGCGACGGCCGCTCGAACGTCAACATCGAGTTCTCGCTGGACCGCAACATCGACGACGCCGCCAACGACGTGCGCGACCGCGTCTCGCGCGTCCAGGGGCGTCTGCCGGATCAGGCCGACCCGCCGGAAGTGGCCAAGGCCGACTCCGACAGCCAGCCGATCATGATCATGTTCCTGCGCTCCACGACGATGAACCGTCTGGAGCTGACGGACTACGCCGACCGCTATCTGGTGGACCGCTTCGCCACCGTGCCGGGCGTGGCCCAGGTCAACATCTTCGGCGAGCAGCGCTACGCCATGCGCATCTGGCTGGACGCCGCCGCCATGGCCGCGCGCGGCCTGACCGTCGCTGACGTCGAAACCGCCCTGACCAATCAGAACGTCGAACTGCCCGCCGGTTCGCTGGAGTCGACCCAGAAGGACTACACCGTCCGCGTGGCCCGCACCTATGCGCGGCCCGCCGACTTCGCCCAGTTGCCGATCGGCACGCGCGGCTCGGCCTCGACGGCCACCGGCGCCCAGGCGTCCGGCACGCTCGGCGCGGCGTCCGCCGCCATGACCAATGGCGTGACCGGCGCCCTGCTGGGCAATGCGGCCTATGTTACGCGTCTGGGCGACATCGCCCGGATCGAAGAGGCCCCCGCCGAGGCGCGTCGCCTGTTCCGCGGCAACGGCATCGACCAGATCGGTCTGGCGGTCACCCGTCAGGCCCAGTCCAACGACCTGCAGATCTCGGACGGCGCGCGCGCCTTGATGGAGCAGATCAAGCCGACCCTGCCGCCCGGCACCACGCTTGAAGTCGGGTCCGACAACTCGGTCTTCACCTCGCACGCCATTGACGAGGTCTGGATCACCATCGGCATCTCGATGGCCCTGGTGGCCCTGGTCAACTTCATCTTTCTGGGCAGCCTGCGCGCCGCGATCATCCCGTCGGTGGTGGCGCCCATTTGCTTGCTGGCGACCTTCATCGTCCTGGCGCCCCTGGGCTTCTCGCTGAACCTTCTGACCTTGCTGGCTCTGGTGTTGGCCATCGGCCTGGTGGTCGATGACGCCATCGTCGTGGTCGAAAACATCCAGCGCCGTCTGGACCACGGCGAGCCGCCGCTGGTGGCCGCCGAGCGCGGCGCGCGTCAGGTCTTCTTCGCTGTCGTGGCGACGACCGTGGTGCTGCTGTCGGTGTTTGCGCCCCTGTTGTTCCTGCCGGGCTACGTCGGTCGTCTGTTCGTTGAACTGGCGGCGGCCATCGCCGCGGCCGTGGCCTTCTCGGCCTTCCTGGCGCTGAGCCTGTCGCCGATGCTGGCGTCCAAGATCCTGAAGCCGGCCCAGACCGGCGGCTGGCTGGCCCGTCGCGTCGACCGGGCCATGGAGGCGCTGAAGCACTCCTACGCCAACTCGCTGAACGCCCTGCTGGGCCGCCGCGCCGCAGTGGGCGGGGTCATCGGCCTGATCGTTCTGGTGGCGGCGGGCGCGGGCGGCATCTTCCTGGTCCTGCCCAACGAACTGGTGCCGAACGAGGATCGCGGCCGCGTCCAGATCCGGGTGCAGGGGCCCGAAGGCGCAGGCTTCGACTACACCCGCAAGATCATGCTGGGGCTGGAGCCGATCCTGGCCGAGTACCGCGACAGCGGCGAAGCCGCCAACTACCTGATCTCGTCGCCCGGTTTTGGCGGCGGCAGCTACAACTCTGGAAACGGGGTTCTGAACCTGGCCGACTGGTCCCAGCGTTCCCGTTCGGCTGACGAGATCGCCCAGGAGCTGAACGGCAAGCTGCGTGGCCAAACGGACGCCCAGGTCAACGCCTCGACCCCCGGCGCCTTCCAGCGCGGCGGCGGCAACTCCAACTCGGTCGAGATGATTGTGACGGGCGCCGAATACGGCCCGATCTACGACTGGCTGCAGCCCATCCTGGCCGCGGCGCAGGAAAACCCCGGCCTCTCGCGACCGCGCCTGAACTATGAGCCGAACGCGCCGCGTCTGCTGGTCGACGTCGATCCGCAGAAGGCCGCCGCCCTGGGCGTCTCGTCGCAGCAGATCGGCCGCGCGCTGGAAACCATGTTCGGCTCGCGCCGCGCCACCACCTACATCAAGGGTGGTCAGGAGTACGACGTCATCCTGCAGACCGACCGCGACAACCGGCGAGGCGTGACCGATCTGGAGGCCCTTTACGTCTCCACCGGTGCGGGCCAGCTGGTGCCCCTGTCGGCGGTGGTCACCACCAAGACGTCCGGCGACACGCCCGATCGCCGACGTCTGGATCGCCAGCGCGCCATCACTCTTTCGGCCGATCTGAACCCCGGCACCACCATCGACGACGCGGTCGCCTTCCTGAACGCCGAAGTGGCCAAGCAGCCGCAGGGCGCCGTCACGATCCGTTGGGGCGGCGCGGCCCGCGATCAGCAGGAGGCGGGCAGCGCCGTGGGCTGGGCCTTCGGTCTGGCCTTGCTGCTGGTCTTCCTGGTTCTGGCGGCTCAGTTCGAGAGCTGGATCACCCCCGCGGTCATCATGCTGACCGTGCCTCTGGCGGCGGCGGGCGGTCTGTTCGGCCTGTTGATGGCGGGCTCCAGCCTGAACATCTACAGCCAGATCGGCCTGATCATCCTGATCGGGGTGGCGGCCAAGAACGGCATCCTGATCGTTGAGTTCGCCAACCAGCTGCGCGATCAGGGGCGGAGCATCCGTGAGGCTATTATCGAGTCCTCCAGCTTGCGCCTGCGCCCGATCATCATGACCTCGATCGCCACCGCCTTCGGCGCCCTGCCGCTGGTGCTTTGGCAAGGCGCGGGCGCGGGCAGCCGTCAGACCATCGGCGTGGTCATCTTCACGGGGGCGATCTTCGCCACCATCCTGACCTTGTTCGTGGTGCCGGTGATCTACGGCGTCCTGGCGCGCTTCACCAAGTCGCCGGAATACACCGCTCGCAAGATCGAAGAATGGGAAGCCCAGGAGATCGCCGAGGGCAAGACGCCGGACATGACGCCGGGCTGATCCGCCCGGCGTCCAATGCTCAGGAAGCGGGGGCCGTCGCGGCAGCGGCGGGCTTCGCCGTTTCCGGGGCATAGCCGGTCTCGACCTTCAGGAAGGCGATGACGTCGCGGCGGTCCGTGGCGTCGCGCAGGCCAGCGAAGGTCATCTTGTTGCCGGGCAGGAAGGTCTTGGGGTTCTCCAGCCAGTGATCCAGCTTGTCGGCGTCCCAGGCGAAGCCCGCCGTGCGCAGGGCGTGCGAGTAGCCGTACTTGTCCAGCGCGCCAGCCTGGCGGCCGAAGACGCCGTAAAGGTTCGGCCCCGCCATGTTCGGGCCGCCCGGCGTGATGGTGTGGCAGGAGCGGCAGCGGGCGAAGGCGCGGCGGCCGTTCTCGAGATCGCCGGCATTGTAGGGCGCGGGCAGGGCGGCCAGCATGGCGACCTTCTCCGCCTCGGTCGGCGCGGGCGGCGGCGGAGCCTTGGGCGTCGCATCGGCGGCGGGCGCGGCGTTGTCGCCGCAGGCGGCCAGGGCCAGAGAAGCGGTCAGGGCGGAGGCGAAGATTAGGGCGGTGCGCATGGCGAACTCCATAGGCCAGACCTCCTTGATAGCCGATGGGCGATTGGTCGCAACGGCGCCGGTTATCGTTACTGGACGCGAACGGTTCGCAGCTGATAATCACTGTCAACTTAAGTGAGCGGCGCCGGGCGCCGTCGTAATGAGCGCCATGACCGACACCATCAAACTTAGCCAGGCCCGACGCGGCGATCGCGGCGTCATCGTTCAGGTCGGCGCCCACTGCCACCATCAGGAACATGAGATCGAGCTGGAACGCCGCCTGCTGGAACTAGGCTTCGTCGAGGGGGCGCGTGTCGAGTTGCTGCACGAGGGCCTGTTCGGTCGCGATCCCATCGCGATGAAGGTGGACGACATGCGCGTGGCCTTGCGCCGGCATGAGGCGGCCAGTCTGACCATCCGTCTGGATAGAGGAAACGCCTGATGGATATGGCCGTTCGCACTGCTCGCATCGCCCTGGTCGGCAACCCCAACAGCGGCAAGACCGCCCTGTTCAACGCTCTGACCGGCGCCCACCAGAAGGTCGCCAACTACGCCGGCGTCACCGTCGAGCGGAAGGAAGGGCGCATCCACGCCGCCGACGGCCGCACGCTGTCGGTGCTGGACCTGCCGGGCACCTATTCCCTGCGCGCCCGCAGTCTGGACGAGGAAGTCACCCGCGACGCCGTGCTCGGCGCCCTGCCGGGCGAGACGCCGCCGGACGTGGTGGTCTGCGTCGCCGACGCCACCAACCTGCGTCTGGTGCTGCGTCTGGCGCTGGAGTTGAAGCAGGTCGGTCGCCCGATGGTGCTGGCCCTCAACATGTTCGACATCGCCCAGCGTCAGGGCCTGCGCATCAACCTTGAGAAGCTGTCGGCCGAGATTGGCGCGCCCGTGGTCACGACGGTGGCGACGCGCAAGCGCGGCATCGCCGAACTGGTCGCCGCCGCGCAGGCTCAGGCCGATCAGGCCGTGGGCGAGACCCGCAGCGAGTGGCACGCCCCGTCCGCCGCCGAAATCCGCGACGCCCACCGCGAGGCCGAGCGCATCATGAAGGCCTGTGTCCGTCCGCCCGAGCGGCCCGACACCCTGACGGGCAAGATCGACAGCGTCCTGCTGCACCCCGTCGCCGGTCTGGCCATTCTGCTGGCCATCCTGTTCGTCATGTTCCAGGCGGTCTTCACCTGGGCCACGCCCGCGATGGACGGCATCGAGGCCTTCTTCGCCCTGGTTGGCGGATGGGTGGCTACGGTCCTGCCGGATCAGGGCGTCACCGGCCTGGTTCAGAGTCTGATCGTGGACGGTCTGATCGGCGGGGTCGGCAGCGTCCTGGTCTTCCTGCCGCAGATCCTGATCATCTTCCTGTTCATCATCGTGCTGGAAGACTTCGGCTACATGGCCCGCGCGGCCTTCCTGATGGACAAGATCATGGGCGGGGCGGGGCTGCACGGCCGCGCCTTCATCCCCCTGCTGTCCAGCTTCGCCTGCGCCATTCCCGGCATCATGGCCACGCGGGTGATCGAGGCGAAACGCGACCGCCTGACCACCATCCTGATCGCGCCGCTGATGACCTGCTCGGCGCGGATTCCCGTCTACACCCTGATCATCGCCGCCTTTATCCCGAACGAGACCGTCTGGGGCTGGGCCAGCCTGCAGGGCCTGGTGATGTTCGGCCTCTATGCGGCGGGCATCGTCAGTGCGCTTCTGGTCTCGCTGGTGATCCGTCGGGTCTTCTGGCGCGGCGCGGTCGAGCCCTTCATGATGGAGCTGCCGGCCTACAAGATCCCCGACATCAAGAGCGTCCTGTTCAATCTGTGGCTGCGCGCCAAGATCTTCATTCGCCGCGCGGGCAAGATCATCCTGCCGCTGATGGTCATCGTCTGGGCTCTGTCGACCTTCCCCTATCCGCCCGAAGGGGCGACGGGACCGGCCATCGACTATTCCTTCGCCGGCATGATCGGCAAGGCTCTGGAGCCCATCTTCGCCCCCATCGGCTTCAGCTGGCAGATGGTGGTGGCCCTGGTCCCCGGCATGGCCGCGCGCGAGGTCGCCGTGGCGGTGCTCGGCACGGTCTATTCGATCGCCGGCGCCGAGGAGAACGTCGGCGCCCTGGCCTCGGTCCTGTCGGCCGACTGGTCGTTGGCTACGGGTCTGGCCTTCCTGGCCTGGTACGTCTTCGCCCCGCAATGCCTGCCGACCCTGGGCGTGGTCCGTCGCGAGACCGGCTCGATGAAGTGGACCATGATCATGGTCGGCTATCTGTTCGGGCTGGCCTATCTGGCGGCCTTCGTCGTCTATCACGTCGCCGTGGCGCTGGGCGGGGGCTAAGGCCGCGTCGGGTCGAGAAGGCGGAGCCTTCTGACCGCGGCCAGCACGAATGTTCCGCGTCGGGTCGAGGAGGCGGAGCCTTCTGACTGCGGCCAGCACGAATGTTCCGCGTCGGGTCGAGGAGGCGGAGCCTTCTGACCGCGGCCCACCAGGAATGACGCTGGGCCCCTGGGGGCGTCAGCGCCCCGTCGTCAGCTTCACGACGATATGCGCCGTCGTGTCGACAATGGCCTCGGCAGTGTCGGCGCGGCGCATCAGGGCGAAACCGGCGGCGACTGACTCGACCAGATTGGCGGTCTCGTAGGAGGTCAGGCGCGGGCTGAGGCCCTCCGGCAGGCGACCGCTGGCCTTGGCCTGGGCGATGCGGCGTTCAAGCGCCAGGTGCAGGCGGCGCATTCGCTTGATGCGGCTTTCGGCGAAGTCGGGCTCGCCCTTGTCGGCCAGCATATGCTCGACCCGCAGCACCGGCCCATGATCGTTCCAAAGGGCCAGGACCTCCAGCACATAGGCCCGTACCGCGTCAAAGGCGCGGTCCGCGGTCCAGTCGGCGTGAATGTGCCGCGCCAGGCGTTGAAAGTCCTCGCCGGCCTCTTCGCAGAGGATCAGCAGGCCTTCCTCGACCGACTTGAAGTAGGTGTAGAAGGTCGGCGCCGAGACGCCCGCCGCCATAGCTACGTCGGCGGCTCGGATTTCGCCCAGGTGCTTGTGATTCAGCAGCTCGCGCAGGGCGTCGAGTATGGCGCGACGGGTCCGCGCGCCGCGCGTGCCGATCTTGTGGCCCAGCTTGTTGGTCGTCTCAGACATGGGGAGGAGGCGGCGGGCTACAGGTGTCGTCAATGGCAGCCTATAGCCTGCGCTGGATGAGGAAGGCCAGCGCTGTCACTCGGGTGGCTATTCGCGCGGAAGGCCGCCCAGAGGCAGTTCCTCATGACCGATCCCGGCGGTCGCCTCTTCTATATATTGCTTGGCGGCGCTTTGCTGGTTCGCCGCCTGTTGAGCGGACACGCAGACATCTCGTCTAAGCACTGAGCCTGTGCGGGCGCGGTGCTGGCAGACAGGTCGGGCGCGGCGATTGGACCTGGCCGTTTCCGCAGGACGGGCGGCCTGCGAGGCTTGCGCGGCCGGAGACGTCTGTGCGCCAGGTTCAGCCTGCGTCGTGGGCGTTTGCAACGCCGCGAGCAAAATGAGGGTGAGGATCATCTGCCTTGCTCCCTGAGAAGAGGGCAGGTTAGGCGAACATTGGTCGCTAATGCAAGGCGATGGTGCCGGATGCAGGATTTGAACCCGCGACCTTCGGTTTACAAAACCGCTGCACTACCACTGTGCTAATCCGGCGCTGCGCGCCTTATGCTGGTGGAATCGGCAGGACGCAAGCACAGTCCGGCCATGCCGATGACGCCCTATCTCACGCCGATCCTTCTGCTGGCCCTGTCGAACGTCTTCATGACCTTCGCCTGGTACGGTCACCTGAAATTCGGGTCCAAGCCGCTGTGGATCGTGGTGATCCTGAGCTGGGGCATCGCCTTCTTTGAATACTGCCTGGCCGTGCCCGCCAACCGCATCGGCCACCAAGTCTATTCGGCGGCCGAGCTGAAGACCATGCAGGAGGTGATCACCCTGCTGGTCTTCGCCGTCTTCTCGGTGGCCTATCTGGGCGAGAAGCTGACCCTGAACCATCTGGTCGGGTTTTCGCTAATCGCGGCCGGGGCCTTCTTCATATTCAAGGGGCCGCTGTAGTCAGTCCAGCTCGGCGGCGATCCGCGCGGCCAGGGCCTTGAGGTGTTCGGTGTCGGCCATCGGCGCATGACCGTGGCCCTTCATGGCGCGGTCGGCCCATCGTGGAACGATGTGGAAATGCAGATGGAAGACGGTCTGGCCTCCGGCCTCGCCATTGAACTGCATGAGGCTGAGGCCCTCGGGCTTCAGCGCCTTTTCGACCGCGCGGGCGGTGCGCTGGACGGCGGCGGTCAACTTGGCCAAGCGCTCCGGCTCGATCTCCAGGATGTTTCGCGCCGTCGATGTCTTGGACACCACCAGAACGTGGCCCTCGGACTGGGGAAAGACGTCCATGAAGGCCAGGACGTCATCGTCTTCCCACACCCTCACGCTGGGAATCTCGCCGCGCAGGATCTTGGCGAAGATGTTGTCGGGGTCGTAAGCGCCGTGAAGGCTCATGGGGAGGCTCCGTCAGAGGTGTCGCGCGGAGGCTAGCAGGGCAGGGCGGATTTCGCACGGGAGCGAAACGCCATCTGACGCGCTATATGGTCAAGGTTCACGGAGATTGCGTCCAATGTTGCGTTTCATCGTTCAGGCTGTGGTCACGGCTCTGGGGTTGTGGCTGTCCGCCAAGGTCGTGCCGGGGGTGGACTTCACCTCGACCGGGTCGCTGGTCGCGGCGGCGGTGATCCTAGGACTGGTCAACGCCATCGTGCGGCCGATCATGGTGATCCTAACCTTGCCGCTGACCATCGTGACCTTGGGTCTGTTCCTGCTGGTGGTGAACGCGGCGATGATTGGACTGACGGCCTGGTTCCTGGGCGGCTTCTCGGTCAACGGTCTGTGGGCGGGGATCGGGGCGGCCATTGTAACAGGCGTGGTCAGCTGGATCGCGGCCTCCCTGTTCGGCGAAGGTGAGCGGGCGCGTTGAATAATCCGGGTAATATTGACGTGAATATTTTGTCCGGGTAAATCGTCGCGACCTTCAAGGAGCTGACGATGACCACAGCAACCTGCACTGCCTTCGCCGGTGATCGCCTGATCGCCTCGGGCGCGCCGGCCGAGGTCGTGGCCGCCGTCAAGACGGCCCATGATGCGGGCGAGGCGGTTCTGGTCTTCGACGACGCCGACGCTCGGCCGGTGGAGTTCGACTTGCGCGGCGATCTGGCGGCGGTGCTGGCGCGCCTGCCGTCCGAGCCGGTCGAGAAGCGCGGGCCGGGGCGGCCCAAGCTGGGTGTGACGGCGCGCGAGGTAACCTTGCTGCCGCGCCATTGGGACTGGCTGGCGGCTCAGCCGGGCGGAGCCTCTGTCGCGCTGCGGAAGTTGGTCGAGAGCGCCCTGCGCGAAGCCGAGGGGCCGGATCGCGTGCGCCGCAGTCGCGAGGCCGCCTATCGCTTCATGACCGCCGTGGCCGGCGATCAGCCCGGCTATGAAGAGGCGACACGGATGCTGTTCGCCGGCGATTGGGCGGCGTTTGACGCCGCCATCGAGGCCTGGCCATCAGACGTGGCCGACTACGCCCGGCGTCTGGCCGAGGGAAGCTGGCGCAACGGTCAGGGCAGGGCGGCCTAGCTGGGACGGATGACCATGCAGGTCACGCGGCGCTCACTCAGCGTCTCGCAGGCCGCCTGGGCGGCAGCTTCAGTCATGCCGGTGAAGCGCGAGCGATACCAGCCGTTGGCGTTTTGAACGTCGCGCTGGGCATCAGTGAATTGGGTGCGGAAGCGGCGGCTGACGTCATTCAGCCAGTCGCGGGCCACGGCTTCCTCGCGGAAGGCGCCGACCTGAACCGTCCAGCGGCCTGAGGGCGCGCGGGCGGCTTCGCGGGTCGAGCGGGCAGGGGCGGCCGAGGTCGAGCGACGCGTCGAGGAGCCGCCGTTCAAAGATGCTGTGAGATTTTCAGGCGTGCGGGCCTCGGCGCGCTGGACAGGAGCGGTCGCGCGCGGGGCGGCGCGGGCCGACGGCGGCGGCGTCACCTCGGTCGGCAGGGTGGCGGGCGGCGGACCGGCGACATAGGCCACGGCGGTCGAGCCCACGCCTTCGCCATCCTCGTCCGAAGCCGAGGCGTATTCGACCGGCGGATTGGGATCGGCGCTGATGCCGTAGCCACGCTGCTCGAAGAAGGTCTGGGCCACCTGGATGCGTTCGCCTTGACCGCGACGGCGCTGGACCTCGAAGCCGGTATCCATCAACTCGGCCACGTGGGCGTTGCGGCTGGCGGTCGATCGGCCGCCCATGACGATGGTGATGATCCGCTTGCCGTCGCGCACCGAAGAGGCGGCCAGGTTGTAGCCCGAGGCGTTGGTGAAGCCGGTCTTGATGCCGTCATAGCCCCGGCCCGTGGCCAGAAGGCCGTTGGTGTTCCGGTAGTCGCGACCGTTGAAGTACCAGTCGTGCAGGCCGAGGTAGCGATAGTACTGCGGGTAGTCGCGCATCACGGCGCGGCTCAGGATCGACAGGTCGCGGGCGGTCGTCGCCTGGCGCGTGTCGGGCAGGCCGTTGGCCGTGGTGAACCGGGTGTGGTCCATCCCCAGCTCCTTGGCCTTGGCCGTCATCCGGGCGGTGAACTGGGCTTCCGAACCGCCGATATGCTCGGCCAGGAGCACGGCCATGTCGTTGGCGCTGCGGACCGCCGTGGCCTTCATGGCGTCGTCCAGGCTGATCGACTGGCCGGCGGCCAGGCCCAGTTTCGACGGCGGCTGCGAAGCGGCGCGCGGCGAGACGGTGAGGTTGTCGGTCAGCTTGACCTTGCCGGACTCCAGCGCCTCGAAGACCAGATACAGGGTCATGACCTTGGTGATCGAAGCCGGATAGCGCCGGGCGTCGGCGAAGCGCGAGAACAGCACCTCGCCCGAGGAGGCGTCGACCACGATCGAGGCGTAGCGCGAATTGTCAGAGGATTGGGCGACCGGCGGCGGCGCGCCGAGCGCGGGTGTCAGGACCACGCCGCCCAGAACCAGGGCGGCCAGGAAGCGGCGGCGGAATGCAGCGTTCATGGTCAATCTACTAGCCTCGTCACTGTGGCGCGAAGACGACCGTGATCACCGCGCGTTACAAAGGCTAACATCGGACTCGCGGGTTTCGAGAGGGTTAACAAGCCGTCAACGGAGTTGTGATCGCGGACGGCGCCGGCAGGTGATCGGCGATCATATGTTGCGTCGCACAATTTTCACTTGAAGTCATTTCGCACTTGCACCATATGACCTGTGTCGCGATGAACCTTGTTCGTCGTGAGATCCTTTATTCGCTTCGGGAGAGTCCCAATGGCTGACGCCGCCGAGACTGTTAAGAAGACCGTTGAACAGACGACCGCCAAGGCCAAGGCTCAGGCTGAATCCATCCAGGCCGCCGGCGCCAAGGCCTTCCGCGAAGGCGTGGACAAGTCCGTCGCCTCGCTGACCGAGCTGAACGCTCACGGCAAGAAGAACCTCGAAGCCGTCGTCGAGTCGGCCGCCGCCGCCCAGAAGGGCGTCGAGGCCCTGTCGCAAGAGACTCTGGCCTTCTCGAAGAAGTCCTGGGAAGACGGCGTCGCCGCCGCCCAGTCGATCAGCCAGGCGCGTTCGGTCCAGGAACTGGTCGAACTGCAGACCTCGTGGGCCAAGTCGGCCGCCGAGGCCTATCTGGCTCAGTTCGGCAAGGCGACCGAAATCTTCACCGCTTCGGTGAAGGACAGCTTCAAGCCGATCAACGAGCGCGTCACCGCGACCGTCGAGAGCTTCCAGGCCGCTCGCTAAGCCTGACTTTTTCAGTAGGCGTACAATCAGGCCCCGGCGGAAACGTCGGGGCCTTTTTGCTGTCTCACCCATTGAGAGGCCGCCAGCAGGGCAGGGTCGAAGCCTTGTCTGGTGCTTTGCGGCGTCCGGACGACCTCGACATCGGGCGACAGGCCGCTTCCTTCGATGCGAAGTCCCGACGGGCTGATGTAATCGGCGAAGGGGACTGTCAGTTTTCCCTCATCCGGTAGTGAGAACATATGCGACGCCAGGACGGCGCCGGCGGTTTTAGCGCCGAATAGCCGAGCACGCCGGCCATGCTGAAGCGCAACGGGGGTCACTTCGCCGCCGCTAGCCGTCCGCGGTCCGGTCAGGACAGCTAGCGGCCCTGCGAAAGTCACCGCCGAGGGCAGGGTTCTGCTCTCGCTGTTGCCCCGCCGGGTTTTGAACGTGCCGATATCGCTTCCGACGGGCAGTAAGACTGATAGCAGCCGCACCACCTCGTTGATGAGGCCGCCCGTATTGTCTCGGAGGTCGAGGATGAGCCCGGACGGCGCCGACTGTTGGATAGCAGCGACAGCCCAATCGATCGATGGCGGCTCGAATTCGTTAAAGCGAAGGTAGCCCGTTCCGTCCTTAAGGGTTCGCCATTCAGTCTTTGGAGGCGGCGGCTTTGGGGTCCACCTGATCGTCATGACCCGATTGGACGGCGTCTCAATCAGTTCGATCTCTTGGCTGTGTTTGTCGAGCCGCCGCCAACCGGCCAGTCTGACGCGCTGGCCCGGGCGTAGGCCCGCATCATATGATGGTCCGGGAAAGGTGACGTCTTCGACGATGAAGGCGGGTTCGACCCAGGTGAGCTTCGCGCCGATCCCGGCTTCATCGGTTCTGGACAGGATGAAGGATGGGCCACGTTTCTGACGGGGCATTCTGTAGCGCCGATCGGGGGACAGCATCAGGGCGCCAGGCGGACGGATGTCGACATGAGATGTGTTGAACTGGTCGAGAATCGGAACCAGCACATCCAGATAGAGCGCGGCCTGAGTTTCGGCCTTCGCGGCTCGCGGCCGCCAATCACGACGAATAGCCGCCCAATCCAGGCCGTTCATGGCCGGGTCGAAATACCATTCGTCGATGGTTTCCCACATGGCGTCGAAAACGGCCAGATTGTCTCGTTCGGAGGCCGATAGACAACTGGCCTGCGCCAAGCTGCCTGCGGCCAGCGCCATCACGGATCGTCGCGTTTCCCACCCCATAAATCGGGGTTACGCGAGATAAAGCCGCGCCTCAAGCACCGCTCACACAAGGCGTGACTGGACGCCCCTACAAATCAGGCCATCATCACCTATCTGATCCATCAAGACTCCCCGAAGACGGACAACGAATGCCTAACAGACGGCCAGGTGAACAAGGCGGAGGCGCAGGCGCCGCCGTCGTCACCGAGACAAAGCCGAAGCTTCAGCGGCCCTCGCTCTATCGAGTGCTGATCCTGAATGACGACTACACCCCCATGGAGTTCGTCATCTATGTGCTGGAACGGTTCTTCCAGAAGAGCCGGGAAGACGCGACCCGCATCATGCTGCATGTGCACCAGCATGGCGTCGGGGTTTGCGGCGTCTTCACCTACGAAGTGGCCGAAACCAAGGTCGCCCAGGTGGTCGAGACGGCGCGCCGTCACCAGCACCCTCTGCAATGCACGATGGAAAAGGACTGAGAGGAACCTCCCATGCCCTCGTTTTCGCGTCCTCTCGAAGAGACCCTGCACCGCGCGGTCCACTATGCGAACGAGCGTCGGCACGAATACGCCACGCTCGAGCACCTGCTGCTGGCCCTGATCGACGATCCCGACGCCTCGGGCGTGATGACGGCCTGCAACGTCGATCTCGGCGCGCTGAAGACCGCGCTGACCCTCTATGTCGATAATGATCTGGCCGCCCTGGCCACGGCCGACGGAGATGACGCCAAGCCCACGGCGGGCTTCCAGCGCGTGATCCAGCGCGCGGTCATCCACGTCCAGTCGTCGGGCCGCGAAGAGGTGACGGGCGCCAATGTCCTGGTCGCCATCTTCTCCGAGCGCGAAAGCCACGCCGCCTACTTCCTGCAAGAGCAGGACATGACGCGCTATGACGCGGTCAACTTCATCGCCCACGGCATCGCCAAGAAGCCGGGCGCGACCGAAACCCGTCCCGCGCGCGGCGCCAGCCCCGAGGACGCCGAGGACGCCGCCGCCGTCAAATCCGGCGGAGAGGCGCTGGAAGCCTACTGCGTCGATCTGAACGAGAAGGCCAAGAGCGGCAAGATCGACCCTCTGATCGGCCGTCAGGCCGAGGTCGAACGCTCGATCCAGATCCTGTGCCGCCGGACCAAGAACAACCCGCTGCTGGTCGGCGATCCGGGCGTCGGCAAGACCGCCATCGCCGAGGGCCTGGCCCGCAAGATCGTCAACGGCGAGGTGCCGGACGTCCTGAAGGACGCCACCATCTACTCGCTCGACATGGGGGCGCTGCTGGCCGGCACCCGCTATCGCGGCGACTTCGAGGAGCGGCTGAAACAGGTCGTCAAGGAACTGGAGACGCACGAGAACGCGGTCCTGTTCATCGACGAGATTCACACGGTGATCGGCGCGGGCGCGACCAGCGGCGGGGCGATGGACGCCTCCAACCTGCTGAAACCGGCCCTGGCGTCTGGCAGCCTGCGCTGCATGGGTTCGACCACCTACAAGGAATACCGTCAGCACTTCGAAAAGGACCGCGCCCTCGTGCGGCGCTTCCAGAAGATCGACGTCAACGAGCCGACGGTCGAGGACACGGTGAAGATCCTCAAGGGTCTGAAGACGACCTACGAGACCCACCACAAGCTGCGCTACACCGACGCCGCCATCCGCACGGCGGTCGATCTGTCGGCGCGCTACATCACCGACCGCAAGCTGCCGGACAAGGCCATCGACGTGATCGACGAGGCGGGGGCGTCGCAGATGCTGCTGCCTGAGTCCAAGCGCAAGAAGGTCATCGGCCAGAAGGAGGTCGAGGCCGTCATCGCCAAGATGGCCCGCATCCCGTCGAAGTCGGTCAGCAAGTCGGACACGGAATCCCTGCGCGAGCTGGAAACCGATCTGAAGCGCGCCGTCTTTGGTCAGGAACAGGCCATCGAGCAGGTCTCGGCGGCGATGAAGCTGGCGCGGGCGGGTCTGCGCGACCCGAACAAGCCCATCGGCGCCTTCCTGTTCAGCGGCCCGACCGGCGTCGGCAAGACCGAGGTGGCCAAGCAACTCGCCGCCACCCTGGGCATCGAGATGCAGCGCTTCGACATGTCGGAATACATGGAGCGCCATACGGTCAGCCGCCTGATCGGCGCGCCTCCAGGCTATGTCGGCCATGACCAGGGCGGCCTGCTGACCGACGCCGTCGACCAGCATCCGCATTCGGTGGTCCTGCTGGACGAGATCGAGAAGGCCCACCCCGACGTCTACAACATCCTGCTGCAGGTGATGGACAACGGGACCCTGACCGACGCGGTGGGCAAAAAGGTCGATTTCAGGAACGTCATCCTGATCATGACCACCAACGCCGGGGCCGCCGACAACGCCCGCGCCTCCATCGGCTTCGGTCGGGGCAAGGTCGAGGGCGAGGACGACAAGGCCATCCAGCGCCTGTTCGCGCCGGAGTTCCGCAACCGTCTGGACGCCATCGTGGCCTTCAAGCCGCTGGGCACGGAGACGATCCGTTCGGTGGTCGGCAAGTTCATGATGCAGCTGGACGCCCAACTGGCGGACCGCAACATCACCATCGAGCTGACCGACGAGGCGACCGACTGGCTGGCCAAGAACGGCTTCGACGAACTGTACGGCGCGCGGCCCCTGGCCCGCGTCATCCAGGAGCACATCAAGAAGCCGCTGGCCGACGACATCCTGTTCGGCCGCCTGACCCGCGGCGGACACGTCAAGGTCGAGCTGAAGGACGGCAAGATCGCCTTCGACATCACCCCCGCCAAGGGCGCGACGGTGAAGGAAGAGGAAGAAGAAACGGCCTGATTTCGATCAGGCCAAAAGAGAAAAGGCCCGGGCATAACGCCCGGGCCTTTTTTGTTCGCTTTGTCTGCGGCTTTTAGCGGCGACGGCCCAGCGCACCCAGGAGCATCGCCGCGCCGGCGATGATGCCGGTGGTCAGCAGGGGTTTGCGGCGAGCGAAGTCCAGACCCTTGCGGGCCGGGTCGCGCAGGTCGGCGGGGGCCTTGTCGACCATGCCGTCCAGGCCGTCGATGACGCGGCCATAGGCGTCCAGCGCCTTGCCCTTGACCTCGTTCAGCTTGCCTTCGACCTGCAGCTTGCTGTCGCCGGTCAGGCGACCCAGGCCGTTCTGGGCCTTGCCCTTCAGTTCCGTCGCGACGCCTTCGATACGTTGATCGGTCATGGTGATCCCTGATGTGAGGAGGAGACTCACATTGGAAGCGTATCGCGGCGCCGCAAGTTCCGTCAGCGCGCGCGATAGGGCGAGAGGTCGGCCGTCATGGCTTCCATCTCCGCCGCGACCGCTGGCCGCTCATTGTCGAGATAGCGGGCGACCGGATCGCGCAGGGCCGGATCGGCGATCCAGTGAGCGGAATAGACAGGGGAGGGCAGGTAGCCGCGCGCGATCTTGTGCTCGCCCTGGGCGCCCGCCTCGACGCGCGACAGGCCGCGCGAAATCGCGAAGTCGATGGCCTGATAATAACAGAGCTCGAAATGGAGGAAGGGCACCTCCTCCAGCGCGCCCCACTGACGGCCGTAGAGGGCGTCGCGGCCGATGAAGTTCAGGGCGCCGGCTATGGGCGTGTCGTCCCGGAAGGCCATGACCAGGGCGATGCGGTCGGCCATGCTGGCCCCGACGCGGGCGAAGAAGTCGCGCGTCAGATAGGGGCGGCCCCATTTGCGGTCGCCGGTGTCCATGTAGAAGGCGAAGAAGGCGTCCCAGTGGGCCTCGGTGATCTCGGCGCCGGTCAGGATGCGGATGTCGAGCCCGGCCTGGGCTTCGCGGCGCTCGCGGCGGATGGTCTTGCGCCGGTTGGACGACAGGGCGGCCAGGAAGTCGTCGAAGGTCTGATAGCCGTCGTTGCGCCAGATGAACTGGATGTCGCGGCGCGGCAGCAGGCCCGCCTCGGTCATGGCGCGCCATTCCGGCTCGGTCGGGAAGTTGACGTGCAGTGACGAGACGCCGAGGCGCTCGACCAGGGTCAGGGCGCCTTGCAGCAGGGCTTCCCTGATGGCGTCATCCCGGCCGGAGCGAAGCGCAGAGCCGGGACCGCCCAGAGCGGTGTCGTCGGCGTCTTGGGCGGCCCCGGATAGCCGCTGCGCGTCTTCCGGGGTGACAGGTTTCACCAGAAAACGCGGCCCGGTCGCGGGCGTGAAGGGCACGGCGCCCAGAAGCTTGGGATAGTAGCGGCCGCCCGCCCTTTGATAGGCGTCGGCCCAGCTGTGGTCGAAGACGTATTCGCCCTGGCTGTGGCCCTTCAGATAGAGGGGCATGACGCCGATCACGGCGCCGTCTTCGTCATGCAGGGACAGGTGGCGCGCCGCCCAGCCCTGGGACGGGACGGCGCTGCCTGACGCCTCGCAGGCGTGCAGGAAGTCATAGGAGACGAAGGGATCGCCGGTCGGGGCCGCGCAGGCGTCCCACCCGTCCCGGCCTATGTCGGCGATCCCGTCGTGAACCTGAAGCGTGAAGCTCACTTCACCTCGATGATGGCGTCGATTTCCACGGCGAAGCCGAGCGGCAGCTTGTAGACGCCGACGGCCGAGCGGGCGTGCTTGCCCGCGTCGCCGAAGACTTCGACCATCAGGTCCGAGCAGCCGTTGATGACGGCGGGGATGGCGATGAAGTCGGGACCGGCCTGGACGAAGCCGCCCAGCTTGACGATGCGGACGACGCGATCCAGGTCGCCGTCGACGGCGGCGTTGATCTGGGCCAGCAGGTTGATGCCGCACAGGCGGGCGGCCTCGGCTGCCTGCTCCGGGGTCACGTCGACGCCGACGGTGCCCTTGATCCCGCCGTTGGCGTCGTTCGACAGTTGGCCCGAGATCAGGATCTGGTTGCCCGTGCGGACGTAGGAGACGTAGCTGGCGACCGGCTTGGCGGGCTCAGGCAGGGTGATGCCGAGTTCGGCGATGCGGGCGTGGATGCTCATGTCGGAGACTCCGTTGAGGGGTTCGTGCGGGGTTTAGCGCGCCAGACGGGCGGCGTCATCCGGGCTTCTTGAGGGCGCGGCCCGCGACCACGGCGGCGGCGCCGAATTTCTCGCGCAGGGCGTCGATGGCGGTCTCGGTCTTCAGGGCGCGGGTCTCAGGCGTCGCGAACAGGCCGGCGGGGGCGGCGGCGGCTTCTGCGATCTCGGCCAGGCCGATGCCGATCAGGCGATAGGGCTCGCCCAGTTCAGGTTTCAGCAGGTCGCGCCCGGCGGAAAACAGCGCCCGCGCCGTCTGCACCGGCTCGGCCAGGGTGATGCGGCGGGTGACGATTTTGAAGTCGGCCTTGCGCAGTTTCAGCACCACCACGCGGCTAGCCACGCCGTCGCGCCGGGCCTTGGACGCCAGCTTCTCGCATAGGGGCCACAACTCGGCCTCCAGGTCCTCGGCGCTGGTCAGATCGTCGTTAAACGTGGTCTCGGCGCTCATGCCGCGCCGGTCGTGGTCGGGTCTGACGGGGCGGGCGTCGCGCGCGTGGCTGAGGTCGTAGAGCCGCAGGCCCGTCTCGCCGTAGCGGCGGATCAGATCCTTGACGTCGGCGGCGGCCAGATCGCCGACCACAGCGAAGCCGTCCGAGCGCAGGGTGCGCCCGAACACGGGGCCGACGCCGGGCAGGATGTTGACCGGGCGCGAGGCCAGCAGGTCTTTCGCCTCCGTCGCGCCGATGATGGAGAAGCCGCGCGGCTTGTCCAGTTCCGAGGCGATCTTGGCCAGGAAGCGGTTGGGGGCCAGTCCGATGGAGACGGTCAGGCCGGTCTCGTCCTCGATCCATTTCTGCAGGCGGATCAGCTGGAAGGCGGGTGGGCCGCCGTTAAGGCGTTCTGTGCCCGACAGGTCGATCCAGGCCTCGTCCAGCGACAGGGTCTGGACCAGGGGCGTCAGCTTGCCGACGGCGCCGAAGATGCGCTCGCTCTCGGCCACGTATTTGCGAAAGTCAGGCTTGATGACGACGGCGTCGGGACAGGCCTTCAGCGCCTTATACATGGGCATGGCCGATCCGACGCCGTGCAGGCGGGCCACATAGCAGGCGGTCGAGACCACGCCGCGCTTGCCGCCGCCGATGATGACCGGCTTGTCGCGCAACTCAGGCCGGTCGCGCTTTTCCACCGACGCGTAGAAGGCGTCGCAGTCCAGGTGGGCGATGGTCAACTCACCGAGTTTCTCGTGGGCGATCACCCGGCGCGAGGCGCACGACGGACACCGTTCGACCTTGCGGTCGCCGGTCCACAGGCAGTCGCGGCAGACAGCCTTCAGGGGCAAATTGAACTCCGTCGGCGCTCAAGCAGTGCGAAGCACGATGGCGCAATGAGAAATGTCAGCTTCATCTCAACTTAAGACTGCGCGCGCCACAGTGCATCCGAAGAAGGCGAAAAGCCCTGCGCAGCGGCGCGAATTATTGGCGAAACAGCCGGGTGGCGGATGTCCAAGAAAGTCCTCATCGTCGAGGATAACGAGCTGAACATGAAGCTCTTTCATGATCTGCTCGATTCCCAGGGCTACGAGACCCTGCAGACCCGCGAAGGGCTGCAGGCGCTCGCCATCGCGCGCCAGCATCGTCCCGACCTGATCTTGATGGATATCCAGTTGCCGGAGATTTCGGGCCTGGAAGTGACCAAGTGGCTCAAGGACGACGAAGAGCTGAACCATATCCCCGTCATCGCCGTTACCGCCTTCGCCATGAAGGGCGATGAGGAGCGGATCAGACAGGGTGGTTGCGAGGCCTATATCTCCAAACCCATTTCGGTGGTGTCGTTCCTCGAGACCATCCGCAAGCATCTGGGGTAGGGCCGCATGAGCGCGCGCATCCTGGTGGTGGACGACGTCGAGACCAATGTTCGACTGCTCGAAGCCAAGCTGACGATTGAATATTACGACGCCCTGACCTGCGGTGACGGGCTTTCGGCGATCGCCTTGGCGACGTCCGAGCAGCCCGACCTGATCCTGCTGGACGTCATGATGCCGGGCATGGACGGGTTCGAGACTTGTCGGCGCCTGAAGGACGATCCCCGGACGCGGCATATTCCGGTGGTTCTGGTGACGGCGCTGGACGGACGGCATGACCGGATTCGCGGACTTGAGGCCGGCGCCGACGACTTCCTGACCAAGCCGCTGGACGACGTGATCCTGATGGCGCGGGTCAAGAGCCTGACCCGGCTGAAGATGGTCATGGACGAACTGCGCGAGCGCGAGGAGAGCGGGCGGCGCGTCGGCGTCGATACGGCGGGCGTAGCGCGGCTCAAGGGTTCCGGCGGGCGGGTTCTGGTCGTCGATGACAATGAGCTTCAGGCCGCCAAGGTGGCGCAGGAACTGGCGATCGAGCACAGGCCGTTGGTGGAGGCGGATCCCGTCGCGGCTCTGGAGGCGGCGCGCGGCTCGGTCGATCTGATGATCGTCAATGTGACGTCCGAAGGGTTTGACGGTCTGAGGCTGATCGCCCAAGCCCGTTCCAAGGAGCCGACGCGGCGGTTGCCGATCCTGGCTCTCGTCGATTCGCAGGACCGGCCCCGGCTGCTCAAGGCGCTGGAGCTCGGCGCCAACGACATCCTGACACGCCCGGTCGATCCCGAGGAACTGTCGGCGCGAGTGCGCACCCAGGTGCGGCGTAAGCGTTACGGCGACTTCCTGCGCGAAAAGCTGGACCACAGCCTGGAGATGGCCGTCACCGACGCCCTGACCGGTCTGCACAATCGTCGCTACATGACGAATCAGCTTCAGCCGCTGGTGGCGCGGACCAATCGCGGCGGCGAGCCGGTGGCGGTGCTGGTGCTGGACATCGACCACTTCAAGGCGGTCAACGACGGCTTTGGCCATGACGCCGGGGACGAGGTGCTGCGCGAGTTTTCCGTGCGGCTGGCGACCAATGTTCGCGCGGTGGACCTGCCGTGCCGCTTCGGCGGCGAGGAATTCGTGGTGGTCATGCCTGGCACGACGCTGGAGGACGCGCACCGCATCGCCGAACGGATACGGCGGGATGTCGGCGCCGCGCCGTTCCGCGTCATGGACGGAAACGCGCATCTGAACATCACCGTCTCGGTCGGTGTGGCCGCGACCATGGGAACGGAAGACACGCCGGAAGCCCTGCTGAAGCGGGCGGACGAGGGCGTCTATGAGGCCAAGGCCTCGGGCCGCAACAAGGTCGTGGCCCGCGCGGCCTGAGCGGTTCTTCCTGTTGCACGCACGACGAAAAACGCCCGGCTGAAAAGCCGGGCGTTTCGAATTCTGCAGTCAAGCGAGCCCTGAGGCTCGGGCGGTTAAGCCCTTACTTGATCTTGCCTTCCTTGAACTCGACGTGCTTGCGGACGACCGGGTCGTACTTCTTGACGACCATCTTTTCGGTCATCGTACGGGCGTTCTTCTTGGTCACGTAGAAGAAGCCGGTGTCAGCGGTGGAGTTCAGGCGGATCTTGATGGAAGCCGGTTTGGCCATCGGAATTACCTTTGCGACGGCGAAAGCCGCATGAAACGAGAGGCGCGGAACATACTCAGGCGCTGACCAAAGTCAACGCCCGCGATGTCGCGTTGAGGAAAGCCTCCTAACGGTTAGGGTGATGAAATGAAAGCCCTGACTTCGATCGCCCTCGCGGCCGCCGCCCTGACCCTGACGTCCTTGCCCGCCGCCGCCCGTGCGGACACGCCCCAGGACGCCTTCTTCAAGAATCTGAGCGCCCTGTGCGGCCAGAATTTCGAGGGTCGGGTGGTCACGACCGACGCCGCCGATTCGGATTTCGCCAGTCAGCGCCTGCTGATGCATGTGCGCGACTGCTCTGCCGAAGAGATTCGCATTCCCTTCTGGGTCGGCGCGGACCGCTCGCGCACCTGGGTGGTGACGCGCACGGCGACAGGGCTGCGGCTGAAGCATGATCACCGCCACGACGACGGCACGACCGACACGCTGCACTGGTACGGCGGCGACACGGCGGGCGCGGGCACGTCTGAGCGGCAGGAGTTCCCGGTCGATCAGGAATCCATCGATCTGTTCAACGCCAACAACGCTACGGTCTCGACCACCAACACCTGGGCGATGGAGGTCCATCCGGGCCAGATGTTCGCCTATGAGCTGCGTCGTCCCAACCGCCACTTCCGCGTCGAGTTCGACCTGAAGAAGCCGGTCGCCCAGTAGCAAGGCTTCTGCGGGCCGTCAGGGCCTGTGTTCGACCACATGACGGCCGCGCACCATGCGCACGAAGGGCAGGGGGCGGTCGGGGTGGGCCAGGCGCTCGGCCATCTCGCCCAGGACGAAGCGCGTGATGGCGGGCAGGTCCAGGGCGCGGGCTTCGTCTAGCGGGAGCCAGGCGATCTCGTCCAGTTCGCCGGAGCCCTCGATCCGGTCGGGATCGCGCAGAGCCTCGACCGGAGCCATGAAGAAGCGGGCGTCGAACCGGCGTGAGCGGCCCGGCGGCGTGATGGCGCGGGCGATGTATGAGAGGACCGACAGATCGGGCAGGGCGCCTGCCTGACGATACTCGCGCCACGGGCCTGCGACCGAGGCCGGCGCGGCGGGGCGACCCAGGATCAGGCCGGTTTCCTCGAAGGTTTCGCGCACCGCCGTCAGAGCCAGTGCGCGAGCGCGGCGGGCGGGCATTTCCGCCTCCAGCCGTCGGGCCGCGTCCGATGACAGTTCGCCAGTCGAGGCGGCGGTGAAGTCGGAGCGGTCGATGCGCCCGCCGGGAAAGACCCACTTCGACGCCATGAAGACATGGCCGGGGGCGCGACGACCCATCAACACTTCAGGCCGGTCTCCGCCGCGTGTCAGGATCAGGGTGGCGGCGTCCTTGGGCTTCTGGGCCACGCCCGTGCGCGGGGCGTCGGCCAGGTCTTGAGCGGAATCGAAGGGGGCGGCGGGCTTCACCGCCGCTTGCCCTTACGCACCCCCTTCAGGCCGCCGGAGGGCTTGGCGCCGTTGCGGGGCTTGGGACCGCCGGGGCGGCCTTTTCCGCGTGTCGGCGGACGGTCGCCGCCGCGTCCGCGCAAGCCGTAGCGCGGGGCCGGAGCATTGGGATCGCGCGGTTCCGGGTCGGACAGCATCTCCAGCACCAGACCGCCGGTGACCGGCGTGGCCTCCATCAACTTGACCTCGACCCGGCGGCCCAGGGTGAAGCGTTTGCCGGTGCGTTCGCCGACCAGGGCGTGGGCGCGGTCATCGTGAGTGAAATACTCGCTGCCCAGTGTTGAAACCGGCACCAGGCCGTCGGCGCCCGTCTCGTCCAGCCGCACGAAAAGGCCGAAGCGGGTGACGCCGGTGATCCGTCCGTCGAAGGTTGCGCCGACGTGGTCTTCCAGGAAGGCGGCGATGTAGCGGTCCATGGCGTCGCGCTCTGCGGCCATGGAGCGGCGCTCGGTTTCGGTGACGTGTTCGGCGATGCCGCCCAGTTCGGCGATCTCACGATCCGTCAGGCCGTCTGAGCCCAGGTTCAGGCCGCGGATCAGGCCGCGGTGCACGATTAGGTCGGAATAGCGCCGGATCGGCGAGGTGAAGTGGGCGTAGCGGTCCAGGTGCAGACCGAAGTGGCCGACGTTGTCCGGGGAATAGACGGCCTGCATCTGGGTGCGCAGAACGACCTCGTTGACCACCTCGGCGTGGGGGCCGTCGCGGGTTTCGTCCAGCAGCTTGTTGAACCGCTTGGTATTGGCCGGCTCGCCCTTGTTCCAGGGCTTGCCGATGGTATGCAGGAAGTCAGCCAGGTTGAAGATCTTCTCCTGGCTGGGCGCTTCGTGGACGCGATAGATCAGCGGCGTGCGCGTCTTCTCCAGCGTCTCGGCGGCGCAGACATTGGCCTGGATCATCATTTCTTCGATCAGGCGGTGGGCCTCCAGCGACTTGCGCGGCTCGATGGCGGCGATGCCGCCGCCCGGGGCCATGATGACGCGGCGCTCGGGGCTTTCGATGGCCAGGGGGCTGCGGCGCTCGCGGCCCTTCAGCATGGTCGAATAGGCGTTCCACAAGGGATAGAGGATGGCGTCCATGATCGGGCCCGTCACATCATCCTGCTGACCGTCGATGGCGGCCTGGGCCTGTTCGTAGCTGAGCTTGGCGTGGGACCGCATCAGGCCGCGCATGAACTTGTGCCCGGTTTTCTTGCCGTCATTGTCGAAGATCATGCGCACGGCCATGCAGGCGCGGTTCTCGCCCTGCTTCAGGCTGCACAGGCCGTTGGACAGGATCTCCGGCAGCATGGGCTCGACGCGGTCGGGGAAGTAGGTCGAGTTGCCCTTGTCGCGGGCCTCGCGGTCCAGCGCCGAGCCGGGACGGACGTAGGCGGCGACGTCGGCGATGGCGACCCAGACGATCCAGCCGCCCTCGTTCTTCGGATCGGTGTCGCGTTCGGCATAGACGGCGTCGTCGTGGTCGCGCGCGTCAGCCGGGTCGATGGTGATGAAGGGCACCTCGCGCAGGTCCTCGCGCCCCTTGAGCGTCGGCAGGGCCTGATCTTCGGCTTCGCGCTCGACCAGTTCCGAGAAGCCGGTCGGCAGGCCGTGGGCGTGGATGGCGATGATCGAGGCGGCGCGGGGATCATCCTCGCGGCCGATGGTCTCGAGGATCTTTCCGCGCTTGGGACCGTAACGGTGGTCGCCCTTTTCGATCGACGCCAGCACCAGGTCGCCGTCGCGCAGGTCGCCCGCCACCGCCGAGGGGATCAGCAGGACGTCCTTGGAGCGCTTGTCGACCGGCTCGACGCGGGTTTCGCGCGCCGACTTGCGGATCACGCCCAGGACGCGGTTGGTTCCGGCGTCCAGACGCTTGACCAGGCGCGCCTCCCAGCCCTCGGCGCCACGCGCGAACTTGACCAGCAGGCGATCGCCCAGGCCGGGCGCCGGCGCCTTGCCCTCTCGGTCCGGCAACAAAAGGGCGCGCGGCGCGTCCTCGCCGCCCTTGACCAACTCGACGTACAGCTCGCCGTCCGCGTCGCGGTCAACCACGTCGACCACGCCGACGGGGGGCAGGGCGCCGGCCTCGGAAAAGCCCTTGCGGCCGCGTTTGCCCAGTGCGCCTTCGGCCTCCAGCGTTTTCAGCATCTCGCGCAGCTGGCGGCGTTCCACGCCCTTCAATCCGAAGGCGCGGGCGATGTCGGCCTTTTGGGCCTCGCCGGCTTCCCGCAGGAAGGCGATCAGGGTGTCTTTGTCGGGCAGGCCCGCAGCGGGGCGTTTCGGCGTCTTGGTCATTGCGCCCTATGTAATGCGCTTCGGGCCAAATGGGTGAAAACTTGCGTGAGTTGACCATGAAGCCGACGACGCCCAGCTTCCGCATCTGAACACGCCTTCTCCGGAGCCTTCCGCATGTCCATGTCCGACGCCCCCGTCCTGTTTCGTCCTGTCGGCACGCTGCTGGACCTGATCGGCAAGACGCCCATGGTCGAGGTGACGCGGATCGACACCGGCCCCTGCCGTCTGTTCCTGAAGCTGGAGAGCCAGAACCCGGGCGGCTCCATCAAGGACCGCATCGCCCTGTCGATGATCGAGGCGGCTGAGAAGGCCGGCTGGCTGAAGCCGGGTGGAACCATCGTGGAAGCCACCGCAGGCAATACGGGTCTGGCCCTGACGCTGGTCGGCAAGCAGAAGGGCTACAAGGTCCTGCTGGTCATCCCCGACAAGATGTCGAAGGAGAAGATCCAGCACCTGCGCGCCATGGGCGCAGACGTGCGCCTGACCCGTTCGGACGTGCCGCACGGCCACCCCGAATACTACACCGACATGGCCGAACGCCTGGCCCAGCAGATTCCAGGCGGCTACTTCGTCAACCAGTTCGCCAACGACGCCAACACCGCGGCCCACTTCAAGACGACCGGCCCTGAAATCTACGAGCAGATGGACGGCCAGATCGACGCCTTCGTCGCCGGCATCGGCTCGGGCGGGACGATCACGGGGAATGCGCAATACTTCAAGTCGCAGGGCTCGAACGCCAAGATCATTTTGGCCGATCCGGTCGGCTCGGCCCTGGCGGGCCTGGTCAACGAGGGTGTGGCGGGGCCCGACGGCAGCTATGCCGTTGAAGGCATCGGCCAGAACTTCATGCCGGACACCGCCGATCCCGAACTGATCGACATGGCCTATTCCATCCCTGACAGCGAGGCGATCGCCACGGTTCGCGAGCTGCTGTTGAAGGAAGGCATCCTGGCGGGCTCGTCCTCGGGCACCCTGATCGCCACGGCCCTGCGCTGGTGCCGCGAGCAGACCGAGCCGAAGCGGGTCGTGACCTTCGTCTGCGACACGGGCGCCAAGTATCTGTCCAAGGTCTACAATGACGCCTGGCTGGCCGATCAGGGTCTGACCCAGCGCGAGCTGCACGGCGACCTGTCGGACCTGATCACCCGCAAATACGCCAACGGCGACGTGGTGGTGATCGGCCCCGACGACACCCTGGACACCGCCTTCAGGCGGATGAAGGGCGACGGCGTGTCGCAACTGCCGGTCATTCAGGACGGCCGCCTGGTCGGCATCCTGGATGAGAGCGACATCGTCCACATCATGAACACCGATGAGATCACCCGGAAGGAACGCTTCGCCAAGCCGGTGTCCTCGGCCATGACGCGCGATCTGGACACCCTGCAGGTCAGCGAGACGCTGGACGCTCTGATCCCGATCTTCGACCGCGACCGTGTGGCCATCGTCCTGGACGGCGAGACCTTCGTCGGCCTGATCGCCCGCACCGACCTGATCAACCACCTCAGCCTGAACCGGTAGGCCCGTGGAGACCCGTCGCGCAGCGGTGGGCGGACTAGGCGGCGTCGCGCTGGCGGCGTTTGCGGGAGGCGCGGTCGCTCAGCCGACGTTGTTCGAGGGCGTAACCTTCGACAGCAGGGGCGAGGCGATCCGGGCCATCTACTACCCCGCACAGGGGGATGTGCGGGGTTCAGGGGTCGTCATGATGCACGGATCCGGCGCTCGGATCCGAAGCGCCGGTCCCTGGCATGAACTGGCGTTGCGGTTCGCCGGAGACGGCTACGCCGTGTTGACTCCCCTGTACGTCGATGCAGCGCCCGATGACGGCCGCCGTCCCCCGACGGTCATGGCGGCCTGGCGACGGGTCGGACTGGACGGAGCCGACTGGCTGGCTGAGCGAGCGCCCGTGGAGCCTGAACGGATCGGCCTGTTCGGCTATTCTCTGGGCTCCTACGTCGCAGTGGACGGGGCCCTGGGCGCCGGCCATGCAGGCGCGGCGATTGGATTGGCGGGGGGCGTGGACGTCTATACGCCGCGCAATCCCCGACGACATATCCCGGTTCTGGTCATCCGGGCTGAGAACGACACCCATGTGAAGCCGGCCAATACGGCGGCCTGGGTCGATTTCATGCGCGATCACGACGTGCCGGTGCGGGTTCAGGTGCTGCGCGACGCCGACCATATCTTGAATACACAGCAATGGGCCGAGGTCTTCACCCGGTCCGCCGAATTTTTCGACGGCAACATCGGCCGTCGTCGAGACAGGATACGATCATGAGTTCGCTGAAAAACAGCCAGGGTTTCTCGACCCGCGCCATCCATGCCGGCCAGAAGCCCGACCCGACCACGGGCGCGGTGATGACGCCGATCTACGCCACTTCGACCTATGCCCAGGAAAGCCCGGGCGTGAACAAGGGTTATGAGTATGCGCGCGGCAAGAACCCGACGCGCGAGGCCTTCGAGGCCTGCATCGCTGACCTGGAGGGCGGGGTTCAGGCCTTCGGCTTCGGTTCGGGCATGGCGGCGACCTCGACGGCGCTGGAACTGCTGGACGCCGGGGCGCACATCGTCACCGGCGACGACCTCTACGGCGGTTCGTGGCGGCTGTTCGAGCGGGTGCGGCGGCGCTCGATGGGGCTGGACTTCAGCTATATCGACCTAACCGACCTCAAGGCAGTCGAGGCGGCCATCACCGACAAGACGCGGATGCTGTGGGTCGAGACGCCGACCAATCCGCTGATGAAGCTGGCCGACATCGAGGTCCTGTCGAAGATCGCCAAGGCCTACAAGCTGATCCTGGTGGTCGACAACACCTTCGCCACGCCGTGGAGCCAGCAGCCGCTGGCGCTCGGCGCTGACGTGGTCATGCACTCGGCGACCAAGTACCTGAACGGTCACTCCGACATCGTCGGCGGGGTTCTGGTGGCCAAGGACGCCCAGATGGCAGCCCAGCTGAAGTTCCTGCAGAACTCCATCGGCGGCGTCATGGGGCCGTTCGACGCCTTCCTGGCCAACCGGGGGCTGAAGACCCTGGGCCTGCGCATGGAGGCGCACAACGAGAACGCCCTGGCCGTGGCCCGCTGGCTGGAAGATCGGGCCGGTCAGAAGAATGGCGGCGTCGCCAAGGTCATCTATCCGGGCCTGATCAGCCACCCGCAGCACGAACTGGCCGCGCGCCAGATGAACGGCCGTTTCGGCGGCATGGTCACGGTGTTGATCGACGGCGACCTGGAGCGCACCAAGCGGGTGCTGGAGCGGGTGGAGGTCTTCACCCTGGCGGAGTCGCTGGGCGGGGTCGAAAGCCTGGTGAACCACCCGGCCATCATGACCCACGCATCCGTGCCCAAAGAGGTCCGCGAGGCGGGCGGAGTCACCGATAACCTGATCCGGCTGTCAGTGGGCGTCGAGGACGTGGAAGACCTGATCGCTGATCTGGATCAGGCCCTCAGCTGAAGCGTCTGACCTGAGTCAGGCCGTCTTGTCGGGCAGGGCGGTCTGATGGCCCGTGACGGGCGCCAGCTTCTTCTTGGGGGCTGCGCGCTTGCGCACGACAACGGGTTTGGGCGTGGCGGCGATTTCGGCCAAGCGGGCGTCGATCAGCGGAATGATGTCGGAAGCGGTGGTGACCTGAACGGGCGAGCCATGCTCGACCAGGCGGGCGGCGTTGGCGCGCAGGGCCTTGAGGTCGGCTTCGTTCAGGGTGGGGATTCTATCGGCCAGGGAAGTCATAGGCGTCTCCAGATGGCGTCAGGGCCGGCGCGCATGCGGCCGGCCCCTCAGCGAATAGAAAGCGATGTCGGCGGCCTGACGGTCGCCGATCAGGGCTGAGATTAGTCAGCAGCCTGAAGACGGCCGGCGGATTCTTTACCGCTGCGGCTGTCGCGTTCGATTTCGTAGGAGATCTTTTGACCTTCGTTCAGCATGCCGAGCGAGGACGCTTCGACGGCCGTGGCGTGGACGAAGACGTCCTTGCCGCCATCATCGGGCTGGACGAAGCCATAGCCCTTGGTGGAGTTGTACCATTTGACAGTGCCGGTAGCCATTTTCAGGACTCCCCGTTTGAGTAGCCGCAGGAAGGATATCCTGATGGCCTGTCGGGTCTGAATGGGATCGGCTTTGGACCTCGGTGCGCGATGCAAAGGGGCAGCAGCGTTTCGCAGAGAGATCGACAACCTAGAGGTGGGCGATTTGCCGCCCATTAGCAAGGGCAGGGCCTCAAAAGCCTCAAAGGATATTACATACGAAAACGGCGGCGACGACCGAAGCCGTCGCCGCCGTTCGAAATCCGCGCCGAATGAACGGCGCGAGAAATCAGCCTTCGGTCTTCAGTTGACCGGCCGATTCCTTGCCCGAGCGACGGTCGCGCTCGATTTCGTACGAGACCTTTTGGTTCTCGTCGAGGCCACGCAGGCCGGCTTGCTCGACGGCCGAGATGTGGACGAAGACGTCCTTGCCGCCGTCATCCGGTTGGATGAAGCCGTAGCCCTTGGTGGAGTTGAACCATTTCACAGTGCCGGTAGCCATTTTCAGGACCTCCGCTAGTCGTTGGCCTCAGGGAAGAGCCCCTTGGGCCTGTCGGGTCTGAATGGATCGGCCTAGTCCTCGGTGCGCAGAGCAAAGGGTCAGCAGCGTTACGCAGAGAGATCGACGGCGATAAAATGGACGGCATTCGCGTCCAAAGCAAGACCCCTTGGATTCAGGCGTCCTGTTCTTCCTCGGCGGGGGTGTCCGACCCGCCAAGGAAACTCTCCTGGCAGCGCTTGCGCAGGGCGGCGGTGATGGTGCCGCCGTACAGGCTGTCCTGAATGCGGTCGTAGCCCTCGCTCTGGAGGGCCTGTTTGACGTCGCTGACCGTGCGACAGGCGCCGCTCTCAGCCAGTTGATAAGCCCGTTCAAGGGTCGTGGGGCGGAAAGTCATGGCCTTAACCTAGGGACTTTCCGCCGAATGGCCACCTTTCAGCGGTCAGGAAATCAGAACGAGAAGTTGATCCCGGCCACCAAGGCGCCCTTGTACTGCTCGCCCGGGACGTCGGCGTCGGTGTCGTACCAGCGCAGCTCCAGCTCGGTCTTGGGCGTCAGGGCGTAGGCGCCGCCGATGTTCCAGCCGGTGTAGTCGATGCTGTTGTCCTGATCGCGACGGCCGACCTCGGCCGAGACGTTCAGCTTGTCGGTGAAGTCCCAGCCGCCGCGCAGCGCCACCCAGGTCCAGGCCTTGGTCGAGCCCGTGCCGTCGGGCGAGTGCTGCAGCCGCAGGCGGGCGCTGGCCGGGCCGACCGAGCGCTTCATGTCGGCGGTGAATTCCCAGGCGTCGTTGTCATAGCCGGGATCGGCGTCGAAGCGGTTCTTGTGGGCGACGTTCAGGTCAAAGTCGAAGCCGGCGAACTCGGGGCGGACGCCCGCCACCAGCTCGGACTCCAGCTTGGAGCCGCCGCCGTCGATGGTCTCCAGACCGCCCGAACCATAGAAGAGGCCGCTGGCGCTCTCCCATTCAGCCGCCCCATAGACGAAGGGGTTGCCGTCGGACTTGGACGCGTCCTTGGAGCGGTTGTCGGTCGCAGCGCCGGCCGAGAAGGACCATTTGCCCGCATCCTGGGCGTGGGCCCCGGAGGCCAGCAGGACCAGGGGGGCGGCGGCGAGAAGAGCGGCGTTCGTCAGGGTGCGGAGCATGAGGGGCCTCGTTAAGCGACGGCCCGCCTCTAAAGCCGCTTCTTATCGAATTTGTCACAGGCTTGCGAAAATTCATCCGTCAACCGCGCCACAAGCTGGGCCGTTGTGGGGCTGTCGTGGATCGAGCCGGAGCCTTGGCCAGCGGACCAGATGGTCTTCCACGCCTTGGCTTCCTCGCCCATGTCCAGCTTGTGCGCGGGCAGGGCGGCGGGGTCGATCTTGTTCTCGACCAGGGACGGGGTCAGGAAGTTGGCGGGGATGCCCGAGACGGCGGGCGTATAGGTGATGTCGGCCGAGCCCGAGGCGACGATCAGGTCCTTGTAATGCGGCTGGGCCGCGCTTTCCGCCGTGGCGATGAAGCGGGTGCCCATATAGGCGAAGTCGGCGCCCATCATCAGGGCTGCGGCCACGTCCTGACCGGTGGAGAGACAGCCCGCCAGGATGATGGTCCCGTCGTAGAAGCTGCGGACCTCGTTGATCAGGGCGAAGGGGTTGACCACGCCTGCGTGACCGCCCGCGCCGTTGGCGACCAGGATCAGGCCGTCCACGCCCGCCTCGGCGGCTTTGCGCGCATGGCGGACGTTGGCGATGTCATGGAAGACCACGCCGCCGTAGCCGTGGACCGCGTCCACCACGTCGCGCACCGCGCCGAGCGAGGTGATGATCAGCGGCACCTTTTCCTCCACCGAGACCATCATGTCGGCCATCAGGCGCGGATTGGTCGGGTGGACGATGTGGTTGACGCCAAAGGCGGCGGCGTCGGGCTTCAGCCGCGACTTGATCTCCTGCACCCAGTCCCGATAGCCCTCGGTCGTGCGCTGGTTCAGCGAGGGGAAGGTGCCGATCACGCCCGCATTGCAGGCCTCGACCACCAGATCCGGGCCGGACACCAGGAACATGGGCGAGGCGATGACCGGCAGCTTCAGGCCGGACTGCAGGGAAGCGGGAATGGCCACGGATCGTTTCCTGGGATGGTTTCTGCGGGTTGTTTTAAGGGACGCTAACCGGGTGTCGCGGGGGAAGGCAAACGTTCAACTTCCTTCTCCCCTTGTGGGAGAAGGTGGCAGGCGGAGCCTGACGGATGAGGGGTGTGAGCGCCCCGGCGTCTAGTCAGGTCTCTGGTCCAGCTGGGGGCCAAGTGTCGCGCCGCCACCCCTCATCCGAGCGCCTTCGGCGCCCACCTTCTCCCACAAGGGGAGAAGGGAGGGGTTCGGCGCGCCAAAAAAAGAGTCCAATTCGTCTGAATCGTCTGAAATCCCCCTCAAGGCCCATCCGTCCGCGAGCCGCATCCTACCACGGCGGGCAGGGGCGCCAGGTCGATTGTCGAAAGGCCCGCGCGGCGGCAGGATTTTCTTTGGCGGGCCAAACGCCTAAATGGCGGGCATGACGCACTATACCGACAGCCTGTCCCAGCTCGGCGCCCAGACCGCCGCCCCGACCAATCCCGAAGAGGCGGTGCTGGAACGCGTGCCCAATCCGCACGCTGACACCAACTATGTGGCGCGCTTCACCGCGCCCGAGTTCACCAGCCTGTGCCCGGTGACGGGCCAGCCGGACTTCGCCCACATCGTCATCGACTATGTGCCGGGCGACTGGCTGGTCGAGAGCAAGAGCCTGAAGCTGTACCTGACCAGCTTCCGCAACCACGGCGCCTTCCACGAGGACTGCACCGTCGCCATCGGCAAGCGCCTGGCCGACCTGCTGCAACCGAAATGGCTGCGCATCGGCGGCTACTGGTACCCGCGCGGCGGCATCCCCATCGACGTCTTCTGGCAGACGGGGGCGCCCATCGAGGGGGTCTGGCTGCCGGATCAGGGCGTCGCGACTTATCGCGGGCGGGGGTGAGGGGCGGGTTTGCTTGTCGGTTGCCTGCCTGCAAGTATAAGTTAGTCTAAAGATGTGGGGGCTCAATGAGCGGAAAAATTGTTAGTCTTAGTGGGTTCGATAGCTTCGGCGACGTTGCTGCCGAGGATGATGCTGTCTTAAATTACTTCCTGTCTACAAAAGCTGTTGAAAACATTGAGAAAAATTCAGTGTTTATGGCTCTGGGGCGCAAGGGGACGGGAAAGACGGCGTTGGTGCGGTACTTTACGGAGGGGCCGGGTGTTGGGCAGGCTTCCAAATCTCTTAACCTTCGGGGTTATCCTTGGAATGTTCATGCTGCCCGAATGGATCATGGTGCCTCCCCCATAGAAGCCTATGTTTCTTCGTGGAAGTACTTGATTGCGGTCGAGTTGGCCTCTTTGGTTTTGTCCCATAAAGACAGTTGGAAGAGCCTGCATTCTAAAACGCTAACTCAATTTTTGAACGACAACTACGGAGGGACAAGTCCTGCTCTCGCTGAGATATTGCGTCCTCAACGTCTCACGCTCAGCAAGCTGTCGTTTAATCCATCTGTGATGGGGAATGCTCTCGGTGGGGTGGATTTGGAGCGTTCGGGTAAGGATCATAGATTTGGCTTGGAATTAAATGCCCTGAGTAGTTCTATTATGAGCGCTGTTGTAGAAGTGGCTAGGGACACAGGGCAGAGACATATTAAGCTTCACTTCGATGAGCTCGATCAGGGTATGTCGAAGCTGGAAGATGACCGAGCGCATATGTTGATTGGGTTGGTTCTTGCGGCACGGGAGGTCCGGCGAGGTAGCGGCGAGGGGGGTGTCGAAGTCACGCCGATCGTATACCTGCGCACCGATCTTTGGGATGAGCTGCAATTTTCTGACAAAAACAAAATCAGCCAAACCGTGGCGCTTAATATCGTTTGGAATAGTAACAACCTTTTGGAGCTCGTGGAGGCTCGACTTCAATCAAAGCTGGGGTCTGGCGTTGCCTGGACTGATATTGCAGAAGCCGACCTTATGCGTGGTTCGCAGAAGAAGTGGGATCATATATTAGCTAGAACCTTCCTTCGACCTCGCGATGTTATTCAGTTTCTGAATATCATATTGGCAGAATCTAAGAAGCGCTCTGTAGAGCCAACGCACTTTACAAATCAAGATATCATAAATTCTCGAGATGAATATTCTCAATACCTTAAGCGTGAACTTGACGACGAAATAGGTTCTCACTGGCCTCAGTGGGAGGAGGCTGTTCAAGCATTGTCTGCAATTAGCACTATTACATTTGGGCGGAGTGAGTTCGAAAAAGAATACTCAAGCCGAAAATCAAAAGTGAACGATGTTTCATCTGATGATGCTTTAGCACTTTTGTACAGATTTTCTGTAATAGGTTATCAGCGCAGGAGTGGATATGGAGGATCGTCTTGGGCTTTTCAATACACCGATCCTGAGGCGGGGTGGGATAACGGGGCAAATCGATTTAAAGTTCACCCGGGACTTAAGGAATACGCCAAATTGAGAGAGAAGCGCGGCAACGACTGATGGAGTCGAGGCTAGGATTTGGATTGTACACGCGCCCATGACCCCATCCCCCCGTCTCCCGCTCGAAGCCTGGGGCCGACGCTTGATGACCCGCGCGGAGGCGTGGGCGGATCGGGGGCGGTGGCGGGGGTATGCCTATGAGTTCCTGTGGTTCGGGCTGAAGCAGGGGTGGGCCTGTCTGTTCGGCGGGGCCATGCTGGTGCTGTTGGTCGGGACGCATCTGTTGTGGCCGGTATTCTGGCCTGAGGGCGGGGCGCCGGTGGCGCGCTATGACGTGCTGGTGATCGGGGCGCTGATCATTCAGGGGCTGATGCTGGCCTTCCGGCTGGAGAGCTGGGAGGAGGCGCGGGTCATCTTCCTGTTCCATGTCGCCGGGACGATCATGGAGCTGTTCAAGACCTATCACGGGTCGTGGTTGTACCCTGAGGACTCGCTGTTGCGGATCGGGGCGGTGCCGCTGTTCTCGGGCTTCATGTATGCGGCGGTGGGCAGCTATATCGCGCGGGTGCAGCGCATCTTCCATATCCGGGTGAGGCGCTATCCGCCGCTGTGGACGACCTGGGTTCTGGCGGCGGCCATCTACGTCAACTTCTTCGCCCACCACTGGCTGCCGGACGTGCGGATCGCGCTGTTTGCGGCGACGGTGCTGCTGTTCGGGCGAGGCTGGTTCTGGTTCACGACGGACCGGCGGCGGCGGGGGATGCCGCTGCTGCTGGGCTATGGGCTGGTGGCGCTGTTCATCTGGTTCGCCGAGAACCTGGGCACGTTCGCGCGGGCCTGGGTCTATCCGGGGCAGGCGGACGGCTGGGAGATGGTCAGCCTGAACAAGCTGGGGGCGTGGTTCCTGCTGATGATCATCTCGGTGGTGCTGGTGTCGCTGGTGCACCGGCCGGAGGAGGAGCCCCGCGCTTCGGCCTAGGGCCTGCGTTCGACCTTGTGCGCCATGACAGGGCGGGGGCGTTCCAGGGGGGCTTCGGTCAGAGTTCCGAGGTGGATAAAGCCGGCGATGGTCTCGCCGTCCCGGACGCCGAACAGGGCGACGGCGGCGGGGTCATAGGCATACCAGTCGGTGATCCAGCTGGCCGAATAGCCCATGGCGTCGGCGGCGTGTTCCAGGTTCATGCAGACGGCGCCGGCGGACAGCTGCTGTTCCCAGACCGGGACCTTGTGGCCCTGAACGGGGGTCGAGACGACCATGATGGTCAGGGGCGGGTTGGCCAGCTTGGCCAGGACGGCCAGATCCTTGTCGACGCGGCCTTGGGTTTCGGCCAGGACGGCGAGGACCTCGGACAGTTCGGTGCGGCTCTGCGGGCCCAGGACCACGAAGCGCCAGGGGAAGAGCTTGCCGTGGTCGGGGGTGCGGGCGCCGAGATGCAGGATCTGCTCGATCTCGGCCTCGGACGGGCCGGGAGCGTTCAGCAGTTGGGCCGAGGCCGAGCGGCGGTTCGCCAGACGGGTCAGCATGGCGTCGGAGCGGACGGGCAGGGGCAGGGCGGCGTTCAGATCGGTCATGCCGTCTAGCTAGGATTTCGCAGCGCCCGGCGCCATAGCGGAAGCATGCACGATATTCCCGACATCAAGCCGCGCTGGGCCGTAGACCTGCCGGAGACGCCGAAATGGGTCAGTCACGGCGACAGCGTCCTGATCGACACGCCGTGGATGTCGGTGACGCGCCATCCGGCGACGGCCCCGACCGGGGCGCCCGCCGACTATGTGGCCATGCGGCCCAAGAATGTCGGGACCGGGGTGCTGCCGCTGCACGAGGACGGGACGGTGACCCTGGTAGGGCAGCACCGCTTCACCCTGATGCGCTATTCCTGGGAAATGCCCGAGGGCGGGGCGCCGATGGACGAGGACCCGTTCGACGCCGTGCGCCGCGAACTGGCTGAGGAGGCCGGGCTGGCGGCGGAGCACTGGCGCGCGGCGCTGGACATGGACCTGTCCAACTCGATCACCGACGAACGGGCCATGACCTGGGTGGCCTGGGGGCTGAGCGCGGTGCCGGTGGACCCTGACCCGACCGAGGTGATCGTGGTGGTGCGGGCGCCTTTCCGCGAGCTGTTGCGCGAAATCGAGCGCGGGGCGGTGCGGGACAGCCTGACGGTGGCGACGGCCTACAAGGCCTACCATATGGCGCACGAAGGCGTGCTGCCCGCCGCGCTGGCGCAGGCCATGCTGGGGGCGTAGGATCGCCGCCAGAGAACGGAGGGCCGATGGCCAAGCTGGAAATCGTGCCGCAACAGCCGGACCTGTGGACGCAACTGCGCGCCGCGGCCGAGGACGCCGCGCGCGAAGAGCCGAGGCTGGCCTCGCAGCTGAACGCCGTGGTGCTGGCGCATGATGATTTCGCAGGCGCGTTGAGTTTCCAGATCGCGCGCAAGCTGGGCGACGCCGAACTGGGGGCCATGTCGCTGCGCGAGGTGGCCCTGTCGGCCTTCGCCGCCGATCCCGGCATCCTGGCGGCGGCGGAAGCCGACCTGAAGGCGGTGCAGGACCGTGACCCGGCGATCCGGTCCCTGTTGCAGCCCTTCATGTATTTCAAGGGGTTCCAGGCGCTTCAGGCCTGGCGCGTGGCCCATTGGCTGTGGGGGCAGGGGCGCGACACCCTAGCGTTTCACTTCCAGAGCCGGATTTCAGAACTGTTCCAACTGGACATCCACCCGGCGGCGCGGATCGGCTCGGGGGTCTTTCTCGACCACGGCACCGGGATCGTCATCGGCGAGACGGCCGTGGTCGGCGACGAGGTGTCCATGTTGCACGCCGTGACCCTGGGCGGGACCGGGGCCGAGCGCGGCGACCGTCACCCCAAGATCGGGCGCGGCGTCCTGCTGGGGGCCGGGGCCAAGGTCCTGGGCAATATCCAGGTCGGCGACTACGCTAAGGTGGCCTCGGGCTCGGTGGTGCTGAAGCCGGTTCCGGCCGGCTGCACCGTGGCCGGGGTGCCGGCGAAGGTGGTGGCCTGTCCGACCGACGCGGCGCCCGCGCGGACGATGGACCATACCCTGGCCGACATCGCCTATGACTATGTGATCTGAGGCTGCTGCCTGTGGACGCCCGATACGCGGGCTTCCCATCAGGGGGCGGCTTCTCTAGGTTCCGCCGTCAACGACACCAACGAGGCTACCCCCGTGAAAGAATCTGATCTGAAGCGCGTCGAGACGCACCTGAAGCGCACCTTCAACCACGGCGGCATCAAGGTGAAGGCCCGCAAGGTCGCCGACTCCGCCGAAGTCTATGTCGATGACGAGTTCATCGGCGTGGTGTTCGAGGACGAGGACGAGGCCGGCTCGTTCATGTTCGAGATGGCGATCCTGGCCGAAGACCTGCCGCAGGACTAAGGCCGCGCCTCCAGGGTTTTCTCTGGCAAGCACGCACGAAAAAGGCCGGAGGGGCGAACCCTCCGGCCTTTTGTCGTTTCAGGCGATCACCAGCCGAACAGGCGAGCGAAGAAGCCCTTTTTCTTTTCGGGCTGGGGCGCAGCGGCGGCGGGCGCCGGTTGCGGAGCCGGAGCGGGCTTGGGCGCTTCGACCGGCTTGGGCGCCGGTGCGGGAGCGGCGGCGGCCGGAGCGGGCGTCGGAGCCGGGGCGGGAGCAGCCGGAGCGGCGGCCACGGGAGCGACGGCGGGCTTGGGCGCCTCGACCGGCTTTGCGGCGGCCTTCGGAGCCGCGGCCTTCTTCGGCGCGGCGGGCTTGGCGGCGGCCTTCGGAGCGGCCTTGGGCGCTGCAGCCTTTGTCGCCGGTTTTGCAGCGGCCTTTACAGCCGGAGCCTTGGCGGCGGGTTTCGCCGCAGCCTTCGGAGCGGCCGTCTTGGCGGCAGCGGGCTTGGCGGCGGTCGCCTTGGGCGCGGCGGTTTTCGGCGCGGCCTTCGGTTTTGCAGCGGCCTTGGGCGCCGCAGCGCTCGACTTTGCCGCCGGTTTCGGCTTGGAAGCGGCAGGCGCCGCTTTCGGTGCAGCAGATTTCGACTCAGACGGTGCTTTAGCCATGGATACCCCGACCCCTAGATGGACACGGGCATTCCGTACGCCCGCACGCGTTGCGATTCGTCATAATAACGGTGTTTGAGAAATGTCCGAGTCCGCAGTTCAGGTGATCGCACGCGGCGATCGCGCCCCGGCCGAAGCCGCCGCCGCCTTGATCGACGCCAACCCCATGCTGGAAAACGCGACCTACTCGATCCTGGAAGAGGATGAGGACAAGGGAATCTGGCGCATCGACGCCTTCCCGACGACCGACGATGAGGCCGAAGGCATCGCCGAGATCCTGCGCGCGACGCCGGGTCTGGAGGTCATTGTCGAGAAGCTGGCCGACGCCGACTGGCTGGCCATGAGCCTGTCGGGTCTGCCGCCGGTCGAGGCGGGACGCTTCTTCGTCTACGGCGCGCACGACCAGGGCAAGATCCCCGAGGGCCGGGTCAATCTGAAGATCGACGCGGGCGCCGCCTTCGGCACCGGCCACCACGGCACGACGGTCGGCTGCCTGGAGGCCTTCGACAAGCTGCTGGCGACCGAGCGCTTCGAGAAGGTGCTGGACGTCGGCTGCGGCACGGGCGTGCTGGCCATCGCCGCCGCCAAGACGGGCTCGCCCATCGCCGTCGGCACTGACATCGACGAGCCCTCGGCCCGCATCGCCAACGAGAACGCCCAGATCAACGACGCCAAATGCGAGTTCTATTTCGCCGACGGCCTGAGCGATGCGCGCATCGCCCAGCATGCGCCCTATGATCTCGTGTTCGCCAACATCCTGGCCGCGCCCCTGGTGTTTCTGGCGCCCGAGATCGCGGCTGCACTGAAGACGGGCGGGGTCGCCATCCTGTCGGGCCTGCTGCGCACACAGGAGGAGCGGATTCTGGAGGCCTATCTGCCGCTGGGCTTCGTGGTCGAGCAGACGATCCAGCACGACGCGTGGAGCGCGCTGCAACTGCGCAAGAAGTAGGCGGCGCAAAATTCTCCCTCCCCGTTCTGGGGAGGGTGGCCGAGCCGATAGGCGAGGTCGGGTGGGGGCGCTTCGGCTGATCAAGCGTCACGCCCGGCATCGCCTGGCCCTCCCCACCCGGTCGCTGCGCGACCACCCTCCCCATGAAGGGGAGGGAGATGATACGGATGCTTTCATGCGCCAGACATTCGACGAAACGACCGATCCGTCCTTCGGGGCCAAGCACCTGCCTCTGCTGCGCGCCGAGATGGCCAAGCAGGGCCTCGACGGCCTGCTGGTCCCGCACGAGGACGAGCATCAGAACGAATACCTGCCCGACGCCAGCGAGCGTCTGGCCTGGATCAGCGGCTTCACCGGCTCGGCCGGGGCGGGCGTGGTCCTGATGGACAAGGCGGCGGTCTTCGTCGACGGCCGCTATACGGTTCAGGCCAAGGCCCAGACGGATGCGGCCCTGTTCGAGCGGGTCGAACTGAACAAGCTGGCCGCCTGGCTAGAGACGCTGAGCGCCGGTTCGGTCATCGGCTATGACCCGCGCCTGCACAGCCCCGACGCCCTGGCGACCCTGCGCGCGGCGGTCGAGAAGGCGGGCGCGACCCTGAAAGCCGTGGAGCCCAATCCCATCGATCTGGCCTGGGGCGACGCCCGCCCGGCCCAGCCGCAGGCGCCGGTGGTCCCGCACGAGGACCGCTATTCCGGCGAGAACGCCGCGCTGAAGCGCGTCCGCATCGGTCAGGCGATCGCCGCCAAGGGCGCCGAGGTGGCGGTGCTGACCTCGCCGTCGTCGCTGGCCTGGCTGTTCAACATTCGCGGCGGCGACGTGATCCGCACGCCCCTGCCGCTGGGGCAGGCGGTGGTGAAGGCCGACGGGACGGCCAAGGTCTTCCTCGATCCCGTCAAGATCACCAACGAACTGCCCGGCTGGCTGGGCGACGCCGTGACGCTGGAGCCGCCCGAGGCGCTGCCCGCGGCCCTGGACGCCCTGTCGGGCTGCAAGGTGCTGATCGACCCCGCCGTGTCCTCAGCCTGGTATTTCGATCGTCTGGAGGCGGCGGGCGCCGCCATCGTGCGCGGCATGGACCCCTGCGCCCTGCCGCGCGCCCAGAAGAACGACGTCGAGATCGAGGGCAGCCGCCAGGCCCACATCCGCGACGGCGCGGCCCTGACCCGCTTCCTGCACTGGGTCGATACGGTCGCGCAGAGGGAGTTGCCGGACGAGCGGGCGGTGGTCGAGGCGCTGGAGGGCTTCCGCGAGGCGACCGGGATGCTGAAGGATCTGTCCTTCGACACCATCGCCGGGGTCGGTCCGAACGGCGCCCTTCCGCACTACAAGCCGGTCGGGGCCAAGATCCGGCCGATGGAAGCGGGTTCGCTCCTGTTGGTGGACGGCGGCGGTCAGTATCTGGACGGGACCACGGACGTGACCCGCACCATGGCCATCGGCGAGGGGACAGCGGACCAGCGCCGGATGTTCACCCTGGTCCTGAAAGGCCACATCGCCATGGCGGTGATCCGCTTCCCCGCCGGGACCAGCGGGCGCCAGTTGGACGCCATCGCGCGCCAGCCTCTGTGGAACGCCGGCTTCGATTTCGACCATGGCACGGGCCACGGCGTGGGGTCGTATCTGGGCGTCCACGAGGGGCCGCAGCGCATCGCGGGCTGGGGCACGGACCAGCCGCTTTTGACGGGCATGATCCTGTCGAACGAGCCGGGCTATTACCGCGAAGGCGAGTGGGGCATTCGCATCGAGACGCTTCAGGTCGTGACCGCCCCGGCCCAGGTTCCGGGCGGCGAGCGGCCCATGCACGGTTTCGAGCAACTGACTCTGGCGCCGCTGGATCGTCGTCTGATCGACGTGGAACTGCTGACGGCGGACGAGCGGGCCTATGTGGACGCCTATCACGCCGAGGTTCTGGCCAAGGTCGGGCCTCTGCTGGCCGAAGGTGTGCAGAAGGATGAGGCGGCGCTGCAATGGCTGAAGGCGCAGACGGCGCCGCTCTGATCCGATGATCGGCGCCATCGCCCTGCTGCTCGTCTGCCAACTGGCGGGCGAGGTGATCCACCGGCTGACGAGTCTGCCCCTGCCGGGATCGGTGATCGGCATGGTGCTGCTGCTGGGCTGGCTGGGCCTTGTGCCGAGGGAGCGGCTGACGCTGACCCAGGTGACGGGCTGGCTGACGGCGCATCTGTAGATCATGTTCGTGCCCGCCGCCGTCGGCCTGATGGAGGAGGGGGCGATCCTGTCGCGCTACGGCCTCGGCATTGTCGTGGCGGTGGTGGTCTCGACCCTGCTGACCCTGGCGGTGACGGCCCTGGTGTTTCGCGCCGTGGCGGGGCGTGAGCCGGACAGCGACGCGGAGAGTGCGTCGTGAGCGATCTGATCGCGACGCCCCTGTTGTGGCTGGCGGGAACGCTGATGGTGTTCGAGGCGGCGGATATCCTGTCGCGGCGTAGCGGGAGGCATCCGCTGTGCCATCCGGTCTTGCTGGCGACGCCGGCGCTGATCGGCGTTCTGCTGGCGACGAAGACGCCCTATGCGACATACGCCGAGGCGACGCAGGTGCTGGGCTTCCTGCTGGGACCGGCGGTGGTGGGGTTGGCCGTGCCCATCTGGGCGCAGCGGGCGACGATCCGGCGTCTAGCCAGGCCGCTGACCTGCGCCCTGCTGGCCGGGGCTGTGACGGCCATCGTCAGCGCCGTGGGCATCGTCTGGCTGTTCGGCGCGCCGGCCGAGATCATGGCCTCCATCGCCCCGCGCGCCACGACGACGCCGGTCGGCATGGCCGTGGCCTCTCAGTTGGGCGGCATCCCGGCCCTGGCGGCGGTGATCGTGCTGATGTCGGGCGTGATCGGGGCGATGACGGCGACGCCGGTGCTCAACCTGCTCAAGATCAGGGACTGGCGGGCGCGGGGCTTCGCGGTCGGTGTGTCGGCGCACGGTTTCGGCGCGGCGCGGGCCTTTCAGGTGGACCAGACAGCTGGCGCCTTCGCCAGCCTCGGCATGGCGCTGAACGCCGTGGCGACGGCGACCATCCTGTCCATTGTGGCCGCCGTCGTCTGAGGGCCTACTGGATGCGGGTCCAGGTCTGGGTCTTGCACAGGGGGGCGACGATGCAGCCGCGCAGGCGCAGGGCGTTGTCGCCGGTCATGGTGATGGTGCCGCGATAGGTGCCGCCGTCCGCCGGATTATAGACCGAGCCGCCGCGCCATTCGGTCGGGCCGCCGGTGAAGCCGCTGAGCATGGTCAGGCCGCGCAGGGTGCGGTTGCGCTGGCTGGCGTCCTTGTTGTGCTCGTCGCGGGCGTTGGGCTCGCGTCGGATATGATCCGAGGTGACGAGCGTCCCGCACAAGGCCTGGCCGCAGCGGGCGATGCGGACCTGACCGCCATTGGTCGGGGTCTGCCACAGGCCGGTCGGGTCGCTGGCCACGGCGGGCGAGGCCAGCGCGGCGACGACGGCTGCGGCCGCCAGGACGGAGAACTTCATCGGGCGTATTCCTTCAGACGGATCGTTGGGCCGATCCTTGTCGATGAAGGGTGACCCCGGTTTCGGTCCGAAACAAGGCCCGAATTTGTGACGTTCGATCAATGATTACATGACCTTAGGTCAATGTTTGGGCGTGGTGAGCGACTAAGCGGTGGATTTGGGCGGCATTTTCCTCCCCATTTCATGGGGAGGTGGATCGGACGCGTAGCCGACGAGACGGAGGGGCTGCTTGTTTTGGCCGCTCTAGCCCCTCCACCGCTGCGCGGTCCCCCTCCCCACAGAGTGGGGAGGAAAAGTCAGCTGCGCGGACGGCGCGGGCGCGAACCGGCGGAGGAGCAGGGGCTGTAGCCGCCTGTGTGCAGCCGTCCGAGGCTGATCCCCGTCGCGCTTGCGAGTGTGTCGGCGCAGGTCGCCTCATGCATCCGCAGCGTCTCAAGCGCCACCGAGGCGCAGGCGAAGGCGTCTTCGGCGGCGTCGTGGTGTTTGAACCGGATGCCCAGCTCGGCGCAGACGTTGTTCAGCTTGTGCGAGGCGAACTCGGGCCAGGTGATCTGGGCCAGCTTGACGGTGCAGAGGTAGTCGAATTCGGGATAGGTCAGGCCGTAGTGGTCGCAGGTCCCGCGGATGACGCTGACGTCGAAGGCGGCGTTGTGGGCCAGGACCGTCCGGCCTTGCAGGCGCGGGGCGATGGCGGCCAGGACGGCCGGGAACTCCTCGGCGTCCTCGACCTGTTCGGGACCGATGCCGTGGAAGGCGATGTTGAAGCTGGCGAAGCGCATGCCGGGCGGACGGATGTAGTGGTGCTCGACGGACTCGATGACGCCGTCGTTGATCCAGGCCAGGCCGATCGAGCAGGGGCTGGAACGCTGCTCATTGGCGGTTTCGAAGTCGATGGCGACGGCGTGCATCAGGCGATCAGCTCCAGCCACTCGTCCTCGGTCAGGACTGTGACGCCGTGCTTCTCGGCGTCCTTCAGCTTGGACCCGGCGCCGGGGCCGGCGACGACGTAGTCGGTCTTTTTCGACACCGAGCCCGAGACCTTGGCGCCCAGGCTTTCGGCGCGGGCCTTGGCTTCGTCGCGGGTGAAGCGTTCCAGCGAGCCGGTGAAGACCACGGTCTTGCCAGCCACGGGGCTGTCGGTCACGGGGGCGGCGACGTCCTCGACCGCATCCAGTTCGGCCAGCAGGGCCTCCATGACGGCGCGGTTGTGCGGCTCATGGAAGAAGTGGGCCAGGGCCTCGGCGGCGACGGGGCCGACGCCGGAGACGCCCGCGATCTGGTTCAGCATCTCGGACGGGCCTTCTGTGCGGGCGACCTTGGCCCAGCGGGTCAGGTCGGCCCAGCCGCTTGAAATCTCGGCCAGCGAGCGGCGGGCGGGCGCGGCCATGCCGGGGAAGGCGAGGGCGATCTTCTGATCCATGGGCGCCTCGGGCCAGGGATCGTCGGCGGGCGGGCTCGCCTCGGCCATCAGGGTCAGGACGCGGGTCGAGATGGCGTGGGTGGCGGCCAGCCGCTTCCAGTCGTCGCCGGCCAGACCGTTGGAGGCGGCCATGCAGGCGTCGCGGAAGGCGGTCCAGCTGCCGAAGGCGCGCGACAGGACCAGCGAGGTCTGTTCGCCGATGTCGGGCACGCCGAGGCCGAAGATCAGGCGGTCCAGGCTGATGGTCCGCCGGGCGTTGATCCCGGTGATCAGGTTGCGGACGCTGGTCTCGCCATAGCCGTCCTCGTTGCGCAGCAGGGCCAGCTTTTCCTCGTCGCGGGCCAGGCGGAAGATGTCCGCCGGCTCCTTGATCCAGCCGCGCGCGTGGAAGGCGATCAGCTGCTTTTCACCAAGCCCTTCAATGTCGAAGGCGCGGCGGCTGACAAAGTGCTTTAACCGTTCGACGATCTGGGCGTCGCAGATCAGGCCGCCGGTGCAGCGGCGCTTGACCTCGTCGCCCTCGCGCACGGCTTCCGAGCCGCAGACCGGGCAGACGTGGGGGAAGGCGAAGGGGACGGCGTCCGCGGGGCGCAGGTTTTCGACCACGCCGACGATCTGCGGGATGACGTCGCCGGCGCGTTGCAGGATGACCGTGTCGCCGATGCGCACGTCCTTGCGGGCGATCTCGTCCTCGTTGTGCAGGGTGGCGTTGCGCACCACGACGCCGCCGACGGTGACGGGATGCAGGCGGGCGACGGGGGTCAGGGAGCCGGTGCGGCCGACCTGGATGTCGATGCCTTCCAGAATGGTGGTAGCTTGCTGCGCCGGGAACTTGTGGGCGATGGCCCAGCGGGGGCTGCGGGCGATGAAGCCGAGGCGCTGCTGCCAGTCCAGCCGGTCGACCTTATAGACCACGCCGTCGATGTCGTAGCCGAGGCCGCTGCGGTCGGTTTCCAGTCCGCGATAGACCGCGATCAGCCCTTCGGCGCCCTCGACGCGGGTGGAGCGCTCGTTGACCTGAAAGCCCCAGGCGCGGAAGGCCTCAAGCGCGCCGTGCTGCGTCTCCGCGAACGGCGCCGAGGTCTCGCCCCAGGCGTAGGCGAAGAAGGTCAGGGGGCGCAGGGCGGTGATCTTGGGGTCCTTCTGACGCAGCGAGCCGGCGGCGAAGTTGCGCGGGTTGGCGTAGGTGCGGCGGCCCTCGGCCTCGGCGGCGGCGTTGAAGGCGTCGAAGGCGTCGTTGGGGGCGTAAACCTCGCCCCGGATCTCGATGACGTCGGGCCAGCCCGAGCCGGTCAGGGTCTGGGGGATGCTGTCGAGCGTGCGCAGGTTGGCGGTCACGTCCTCGCCGGTCTTGCCGTCGCCGCGCGTGGCACCCTGGACCAGAACGCCCTTTTCATAGCGCAGGCTGGCGGACAGGCCGTCGATCTTGGGCTCGGCGACGAAGGCGATGGGCTCATCGCCCGGCAGTTTCAGGAAACGGGCGATGCGGGCCACGAAGTCGCGCACCTCGCCCTCGTCGAAGGCGTTGTCCAGCGACAGCATGGGCACGCCGTGGCGGACCTCGGCGAACTGGCTGGAGACGGGGGCGCCGACGCGCTGGGACGGCGAGACGGGGCTGGTCAGGGCGGGGAAGGCGGCCTCGATGGCCAGGGCGCGTTGCTTGAGCTCATCGTAGTCGGCGTCGGAAATCTCGGGCGCGGCGTCGGCGTAGTAGAGGGCGTCGTGGCGGGCCAGTTCGGCCGACAGATGCGCCAACTCCTCGCGGGCCTGGTCTTCGGTCAGGGTTTCGACGGGAGTTTCGGACATGGGAATCGCGCGGTCAGCCTTCATCAGTCGCGCTGTTTAGCACCGGCGGCGGCGGGATCGCAGCGTCCATGACAGAAACGTAATCTGACGCGACAAGCTTGGCCCGCTAGCGTCCCGCCGACTGATATTCTGGAGCCCTCCATGCGTCCTGTTCTCGCCAGCCTGACCGCCATCGCCGCCGCCCTGACGCTGGCCGGCTGTGAGACCATGACGCCCGAGGCGGCTGCGACGGCGCCCGTAGCGGCGACCGCCGCTGACTACACTCAACTGATGGACGACCTGCGCATCCTGTCGGCGGACGACATGCAGGGGCGCGACACGGGGTCGGAAGGCGGGGCCAGGGCGCGTGAATACATCGTAGCGCGGTTGGAGGCGCTGGGTGTTCAGCCGTCGCCGATGGGGCGGCTGCAGCCGTGGGAAATGCAGGGCCGCACGCGCGAGGGCGTAAAGACCTTCAACGGGACCAACATCATCGGCGTCATTCCCGGCACGCGCGTGTCGGATAAGTACATCGTGGTGACCGCCCACTACGACCACGTCGGGGTCAACAACGGCGAGATCTACAACGGCGCCGACGACAACGCCTCGGGCGTGGCGACCATGCTGGAGTTGGCCAAGCGGCTGAAGGCCAACCCGCCGGAGCACAGCGTCCTGATCGTCGCCCTGGACGGCGAGGAGCGCAGCCTGCTGGGGGCCAAGCATTTCGTCGAGGCGCCGCCGGTGCCGCTGTCGTCGATCTCGATGAACCTGAACTTCGACATGACGGCGCGGGCCGACAGCGACGGGAAGCTGTGGGTCACGGGCACCTATCAGCATCCCTATTTCCGCCCGCTGCTGGAACGCATCGCGCCGCGCGGGGCCGTATCGCTCGCCTTCGGCAAGGATACGCCGGAGGACAAGGGCGCCGACAACTGGGTCGAGGCGTCCGACCACGCCGCCTTCCACCGCGCGGGGCTGCCCTTCCTCTATTTCGGCGTGAACTATCACCCCGATTATCACCGCCCGAGCGATGACTTTGAAAAGGTGGTTCCCGCCACCTTCCAGTCCTCGACCGAACTGGCGATCGAAGGCTTCCGCGCGCTGGATCAGTGGCTGGATCAGTGAAGTTTTGCGAGCGCGAAACGCTTGCAAACATAGGTCTTGAAACCGCCTTCGGAGCGGCGTTCTGTCGCACCCTCATCAGTCGAGGAAATACAGATGTCGGCGGTTCAGGGTTTTGATCTTCAACGGGTGCAGAAGCTGCGCAAGCTGGCGCTGCTGGTCGGCATCCTCGGCGTGGTGGCCCTGGCCTTCTTCACGCAGTCGATGGGCGGCGAGACGGCGCTGCACGAGGGGCTGGAGGCCTTCGGCCTGGCGCTGATCGCCGTCTGCATCGTCGGGCGGGCCTGGTGTTCGCTCTATATCGGCGGGCGCAAGAAGGCCGAGATCGTGGATCGCGGGCCCTATTCGATCAGCCGCAACCCGCTCTATGTCTTCAGCTTCATGGGAGCCTTCGGCGTCGGCGCCCAGACGGGCAGCGTGACCCTGGCGTGCCTGTTCCTGCTGCTGACTTTCGCCGTCTTCTACTTCACGGTGAAGCGCGAGGAGGCCTGGCTGGCGGAGGCCTTCGGCCAGACCTATCTGGACTATTACGCGCGGACGCCGCGCTTCGGGCCGGACTTTTCCAAGTGGCGCGACGCCGAGTCGCTGGACGTGCGGCCGCGCTTCTTCCTGACGACGCTGCGCGACGGTCTGGTCTTCCTGCTGGCGGCGCCGCTGTTCGAGTCGATCGAGAAGCTGCAGAATATCGGCTGGCTGGCCGCCTTGATCCATCTGCCGTGAGCCGAGGTTTCGTGAAGAATTCGGGTTTGGCCGCCGTTGCGGCCCTGACGGGATTGCTGGCGCTTACGGCCTGCGATCGAGCGGCGCAGTCGCCGGAGGCTCCGGCGGCGTCCAAGTCGGCGGCTTTCAAGCATGACCTGCCCGAGGACGTGTCCGGCTACTATCTGCCGACCGAAGAGGTGCGGATCGACAACTGGCGGCTGCACCATGTCTTCATGGGGCAGGTCCCGGACTTCATCGCCTGGCAGGGCGGCGAGCGGCCCGCAGGCTTTGCGCCAGTGATGATCGAGTTCGAGGACATGGTCGGGCCGCCGCTGGAAAGCGGGAACCGGCGTCGGCTGCGCCTGATTCCGGCCACCTATGACGTGACCGAGAGCCGTGTGCGCGTTCAGGCCCTGTCGGGAGGCCTGGGGGCGGTGTCATTCGATGGAAAGCTCGACCAGGGCGCGCTGGCGACGGCGCGGCGCAATCTGGGAGATCAGGGTGTCGTCCTGAAGGGGACGCTCAAGGTCGGAAACCGGACCTTCAATAACGTGTCGATGCGGTGGTGGGCGGGGGACTGATCCCCCGCCGCTGATACCGATCCTTAGGCGACGGTCGCCTTGACGATCTTGCCCGGAGCACGGGGCGGCTCGCCCTTGGGCAGGGCGTCGACGTGTTCCATGCCTTCGATCACCTCGCCCCAGACCGTGTACTGCTTGTCCAGGAAGCGGGCGTCGTCGAAGCAGATGAAGAACTGCGAGTTGGCGCTGTCCGGGTTGGCGGTGCGGGCCATCGAGCAGACGCCGCGGACGTGGGGTTCAGCCGAGAACTCCTGCTTCAGGTTCGGCTTCTTGGAGCCCGAGGTGCCGGTGCCGGTCGGGTCGCCGCCCTGGGCCATGAAGCCCGGGATCACGCGGTGGAAGACGACGCCGTCGTAGAAGCCTTCCGAGGCCAGGTCGGTGATCTGCTTGACGTGGTTCGGCGCCAGGTCGGGGCGCAGCTTGATCACGACGTTGCGCTCTTCGCCGTCGCCGGTGTCGAGGGTGAAGGTCAGGGTTTGGTCGGCCATGAGGCTCTCCTTGGGGTGTGCGGACTAGAATTGTGCGCGGGTCATAGCGGCTGAACGCTGTCACGGCTATGTGGGAAGCATGACTGACGACGAAAAGCCCTCCGACAAGCCGCCGGAACGCCGCCGGATGGTGCGCCCGCCTACGGGCGGCACCGCCGCGGGGCGCGGCATGGGCCAGAAGATCAAGACCGCCGACAAGAAGACCCTCTCCAGCCAGGCCTGGATCAAGCGCCAGCTGTCGGACAAGTGGTCCGAGCGTGCGCGCGCCGAGGGCTGGCGCAGCCGCGCGGCCTTCAAGCTGATCGAGATCGACGATCGCTTCCGCCTGATCAAGAAGGGCTCGCGGGTCATCGACCTGGGCGCGGCGCCGGGCGGTTGGGTGCAGGTGGCGCTGGATCGCGGCGCGGCGGCGGTGGCGGGCGTGGACCTGCTGATGATCGAGCCGATTCCCGGCGCGACGCTGATCCAGGCCGACTTCACCCATCCCGGCGTGGACCAGCAACTGATCGACGCCATCGGCGGACGGCCGGACCTGGTCCTGTCGGACATGGCGCACAACACCGTGGGCCACCGCCAGACGGACCACCTGAAGATCATCGCCCTGATCGAGATCGCCGCCGACTTCGCCATCCGCACGCTGAAGCCGGGCGGGGCCTTCGTGTCCAAGAACTTCCAGGGCGGCGACGCCGGGGGCGTGCTGGCGCGTCTGCGCGAAGAGTTCGAAACGGTGAAGTACGTGAAGCCGGAATCGAGCCGCAAGGGCAGCGCCGAGGTCTTTCTGGTGGCGCTCAACAAGCGGTAGGCTTTGCCTTTCCGTTCCGTCGTGATCTTCTAGCCGCGCGTCGCGCCGCCGCGACGGGACGGAGCCGGACATGATCGCCCATGTGATCGCCGCCGTGATCTGGACGGGCGCCGCGAACGGGCCGGCGGCTTCGGCTGTTCCTGTCGCGGATCTGCACGGGTTGAGCGTATCCGATGCGGCCAGGCGGCTGGGGGCGACGCGCGATCCGGCGCCGGCCATCAGCATGACCGGACCGCATGGGCGGGTTGATGTCTATCCGGTGCAGGCATTGACGCCGATCGCGCCGCACGGCGAGGTCTGCGACGTTCGACTGGTTCCGCCCGAACGGGCCGATGATCCTGTTCAACTCTATGGACCGAACGCCTGGGCCGGGGCCTATCCGCGCACGGCCGCCGTCTATGTGGTCGCGCGCGAGGGCAGGGTGGTCGAAGTGCTCAATCCGCCGATGCGCGCGCAGCCGCCGCGCGTCGAGGGCGAAAGCGCCGAACGCTACACCGGACGACTGATGCTGGAGGGTCGTGATCCCTGGCTGTCCGTCGCGCCCGGTCGTCTGCCGCTGTCGGATCTGGACAGCTTTCTGGAGCGGCGTCCTGATCTTGCGGCGCCCGCCGAGGCCGTGGTGAAGCGGGCCTGTCGCCCGGCGCCGATCATCTTGGCGGAACCCAGGTTGGATAAGACGGGCGTGCTGCAAGGTCTGGCCCTGCTGCCTTTCGCCTGGCGTCTGCCGGCCCTGAACGAGCAGCGACGCGAGGCTCAGGTCCGGGGTTCGGCCCTGTTCGCGCGAATGAGGTTGGGGGAGGTCGTCCCGGGCGGCGGCGCCCGTTTCGCGGCCGAGAACCCCGGCGTGCGTCGCTATGTCGATGCCGAAGACCCGACCTATGAGGTGCTGTCGATCGACATGGGGGCGGAGGCCAGTAACAACCTGGCGCGCATGAACGCCGCCGCCCTGGTCGGTCTGCGCGACGGGCGGGTGGTGTGGCTGGCCGACGGCGGGGCTGCCGCCGGCCTGGGCCTGTTGGCCGCGATGTGCGTGGATCGGTCGGCACGGGCAGGCGAGCATCGTCCGGGCTGCACCGATACGGGGTACTTCTATCCTTGAGCCGAGGCCGGACGCTGCGGATGATCAGGCGGTCGCCGCTTCCGCCGCCCGACGGGCCTTGTTTGCCTCGATGCGGGTCCAGATACGGTCGTGCAGGGTGAAGAAGACCGTCTGAACCAGAGGCTCGACCGTGCCGATGGCCAGGGCGATGCGCCAGTCGCGGGTCAGGGCGAAGGCGACCAGGACCGCCACGGTGAAGTGCATGACGCCATAGGTCATGGTCTTCAGCGCCACCTGTTTCAGGCTGCGGGGCAGGGCGTGGCTGTGGCCGTGACAGCCGTGGTGGTTGTGGGCGCGGTTCTGCTCGTGGGCGTTCATCAACTCGAGGCGGGCAGTGACGGCCTCGGCGGTTTCCTCGAAGCCCGACAGCACCCGGCGCTGCTCGATGCGATGCCAGACGCGGTCGTGGATCGAATAGGCCAGGGTCTGAACGATCGGCTCGGCCACCCCGACCGCCAGGGCGATGCGCCAGTCGCGGGTCAGGGCGAAGGCCACCAGAATCGCGACGATCAGGTGCATGACGCCATAGCTCGCGATCTTGAGCGCGAGACGACGGGCCGTGCTGATCAATATGCGAACCATTCGCAGAATGTGGGTCTGGACGCGCCGAAGCGCAAGGCAATTCCTCTTATCCTGTCCATAGGTCCGTCTTGGGGTTGCGGTTCCCCGGCATGGGGCGTTATACGCGGCCCGCAAAACGGAGACTCCCCCATGGAGATACGCGAAGGCCTTACCTTCGACGATGTTTTGCTCGAACCCGGCGCGTCCGAGATCATGCCAGCGATGGCGGATGTCTCGACCCAGCTGACGCGCAACATCAAACTGAACATCCCCCTGCTGTCGTCCGCCATGGACACGGTGACCGAAAGCCGTCTGGCGATCGCCATGGCCCAGGCCGGCGGTCTGGGCGTGCTTCACCGCAATATGACCATCGAGGAGCAGGCCGAGCAGGTCCGCACCGTCAAGCGCTATGAAAGCGGCATGGTCATCAACCCGGTGACCGTCTCGCCCGACACGACCCTGGGCGAGGTTCGCCAGATCGTCGCCGCCAAGAAGATCACCGGCTTCCCGGTGGTCGATCCGGCGACGGGCAAGCTGGTCGGCATGCTGACCAACCGCGACATGCGCTTCGAAGGCGATCCGTCGATCAAAGCCTCGGCCCTGATGACGACCGGCGACCTGATCACCGTGCGCGAAGGCGCAGGTCGTGAAGAGGCGTGGAACCTGCTGCGCACCCGCAAGATCGAACGCGTCATCGTCGTGGACGAGGACTATCGCGCGGTCGGCCTGATCACCATGAAGGACATCGAGAAGGCCCAGGCCTTCCCGAACGCCGCCAAGGACGAGCAGGGTCGCCTGCTGGTCGGCGCCGCCTCGACCGTCGGCGACGCCGGTTATGAGCGCGCCATGGCCCTGGCCGAAGCCGGCGCCGACGTGGTGGTGATCGACACCGCCCACGGCCACTCAGCTTCGGTGGCCCAGGTGGTCGAGCGCATCAAGCGCGAGAACAACCGCCTGCAGATCATCGCCGGCAACGTCGCCACCTATGACGCCACCCGCGCCCTGATCGACGCGGGCGCTGACGCCGTGAAGGTCGGCATCGGCCCGGGCTCAATCTGCACCACCCGCATCGTGGCGGGCGTGGGCGTGCCGCAGCTGACGGCCATCATGGATTCAGCTCGCGCCGCCAAGGGCACGGGCGCCACGGTCATCGCTGACGGCGGCATCAAGTATTCGGGCGACATGGCCAAGGCCATCGCGGCCGGCGCCAGCGTCGCCATGATGGGCTCGATGTTCGCCGGGACGGATGAATCGCCGGGCGAGGTCTTCCTGTACCAGGGTCGCAGCTACAAGTCGTACCGCGGCATGGGCTCGGTCGGCGCCATGGGCGCGGGCTCGGCGGACCGCTACTTCCAGAAGGAAGTCTCGTCCGAGAAGCTGGTGCCGGAAGGCATCGAGGGCCAGACCGCCTACAAGGGGCCGATCGCACCGGTCATCCACCAGATGGTCGGCGGCCTGCGCGCCTCCATGGGCTACGTCGGCGGCGCGACCATCAAGGACTTCCAGGAACGCGCCCGTTTCGTGCGCATCACCAATGCGGGCCTGCGCGAAAGCCATGTCCACGACGTGATGATCACGCGCGAGGCGCCGAACTATCGTCAGGGCTGATCCTGATCCGCTCCCGATCTTCGGATCGGGAGCGGTTTCGTTTTGACTGGATGTGGAGGGCTGGAACGTGACGACTGAACTGACCTATCTGGCGGCGACCCTGGTCCTGGCCCTGGTGCAGATTTTTCTGCCCGCCGGGGCGCGGACGATGGAGTTCGGCTCCAAGTGGAACGCCGGCGCTCGCGATCAGACGCCTGTTTCGCAAAACCCTGTCGTCGGTCGCCTCGAAAGAGCCCAGTCGAACCTCTATGAGACCCTTCCGCTGTTCATCGGCGCTGTTCTGATCGCCCACGTCACGGGCGCGGAGAGCGCCCTGACCCTGTGGGGCGTCGCCCTCTATTTCTGGGCGCGCGTCGCCTATGTTCCGCTTTACGCCCTTGGCGTGCCCTACATCCGGTCGCTGGTCTGGCTGGTCTCGCTCGCGGGACTGATCATGATCCTGGCGGCCCTTTTCATCTGATCCGAGACCCGATTGACCCCTGCAGCCCGCCTCGCCGCCGCCGCCTCCGTCCTCGACAGCATCGCCCACAGCCGCCAGCCGGCCGAGGTGGTGCTGAAGGCCTGGGGCGCCGCCAACCGCTATGCGGGGTCCAAGGATCGTCGCGCCATCGCCGACCGCGTTTACAAGGTCATCCGCGCCCGTGGGCGTCTGGTCTGGGCCATGGGCGGGCGTGAAGACGGTCGCGCCCTGGTCATCGGCTCGCTGTCGCTGATCGACGGCCTGCCGCTCGACGAGATCGAACTGCTGCACTCGGGCGAGGGCTTCGGCCCGCGCCCGCTGTCGAAGCAGGAGCGCGGCCGCATCACCGCCGCGCCGGGCGAATTGCCCGGCTGGGTCGCCGCCGGCCTGCCCGAGTTCGTGGTCGAGGACTTCAAGACCACCTTCGGCGACCGTTGGACCGAGGAGGCCCACGAGCTGATGGCGCCGCGCGCGCCCATCGACCTGCGCGTAAACCTGGCGAAAACCACGGTCGAAGGCGTCGAAGCGGAACTGGTCGAGGCCGGTCTGTCGCCCGAGCGCACGCCCTGGTCGGCCGCGGGCCTGCGTCTGTCGGCCGAGCCGCCGCCGAACGTCCAGGCGCTGGAGGCCTTCAAGCAGGGCCATATCGAAATTCAGGACGAAGGCAGTCAGGTCGCCTGCTGGCTGACGGGCGTTCAGCCTGGCATGACCGTCGTCGACTATTGCGCCGGCGGCGGCGGCAAGACCCTGGGACTGGCCATGCTGGGGCAGCCGGTCGCCGCTCAGGCCGCCGTGGCCGAGGCGCCCGCCGCCCCGGTCGCCGTCTGGTCGCCGGTCGGCGGGGACGGGCAGGGGGCCGTGGTCCAGCCGAAGCCCAAGGCCAAGCCGGTCGCCGAGATGGGCATCCGGCTGTTCGCCTATGACGTGGTGCAGAAGCGGCTGGACAATATTCGTCCGCGTCTCGCCCGCGCCGGCGTTTCCGCCGACCTGCGTCTGCTGGGTCAGAACGGCGGCGGGGTCGAGGATCTGGTCCGTCAGGCCGACGTGGTGCTGGTCGATGCGCCGTGCAGCGGCTCGGGCACCTGGCGCCGTCGCCCCGAGGACGCCTGGCGTCTGAAGCCGGAAGAGGTCGAGCGTCTGCACGCCTTGCAGGTCAAGATCCTGGGCCGCGCCGCCGAACTGGTGAAGCCGGGCGGGCGTCTGGTCTTCGTCACCTGCTCCATGCTGCGCGGCGAGAACGAGGCCACGGCCGACGCCTTCGAGGAAAACCACCCCGCCTTCGCCCCGGTCCCGGTGGCCGAGGCCCTGAAGGCGGCCAACCTGACCGATGCGGCGCGCGAGCGTCTGGGCCAACTGGCCGATGGCGGTCATCGCCTGCGCCTGTCGCCGGCCTCGACCGGCACCGACGGCTTCTTCGCCGCCGTCTATGAGCGGACGGCATGAGCGACGGGCGATCAGAGGACATCTACGGCCTGACGGTTCTGCCCGTCATGGCGGCGCCGGCGGAGTACGGCGCCGCCCTGCAGGCGCGGATCACGCCGCTGATGACCGGCATCGGTCCGGTCGAGGCGGCCATCGCCCTGACCGCCGCCCTGACGCGGCTGGAGGCCGACGACGCCCTGCCGGACCTGATCGTGTCCCTGGGCTCATGCGGGTCGCGCGATCTGGAACATGCCGCGGTCTATCAGGCCTCGTCCGTGTCCTATCGCGACATGGACGCCAGCCCGTTGGGGTTCGAGAAGGGCAGGACGCCTCTGCTCGACCTGCCCGCCGTCCTGCCTCTGCCTTGCCCCATCCCCGGCGTGCCGACCGCGGCCCTGTCGACGGGCGCCAACGTCGTTTCGGGCGCCGCCTATGACGCCATCGACGCCGAGATGGTGGACATGGAGACCTTCGCCCTGCTGCGCGTGGCCCAGACCTTCGGCGTGCCTCTGGTGGCGCTGCGCGGGGTCAGCGACGGCAAGAGCGAACTGTCGAAGCTGGAGGACTGGACCGAGTATCTGCATCTGGTCGACGCCAACCTGGCCGAGGCCTGGGACCGTCTGGCCGAGGTGCTGACGACGCAGGGTCTGGCCGCCTTGGCCGATGTTCCCGCATCGCGACTTGATCCCGACGTCTTCACCCGTCAAGAACCCGCCCCATCAACGCCCGCTTCGGATTCTGAGCCCTCATGACCGCGACCGACACTCCAGCCTTGGCGCATGAAGCCGTCCTGATCGTCGATTTCGGCAGTCAGGTGACCCAGTTGATCGCGCGGCGCCTGCGCGAAGCCGGCGTCTATTGCGAGATCCATCCGTTCAACAAGGCGGGCGAGGCGCTGAAGGCGGTGTCGCCCAAGGCCATCATCCTGTCGGGCGGCCCCAACTCGACCACCGACGCCGACAGCCCCAAGGCTGACCACGCCCTGTTCGAGGCCGGTGTGCCGGTGCTGGGCATCTGCTACGGCGAACAGACCATCTGCGCCGAACTGGGCGGCAAGGTCGAGAGCGGCCATCATCGCGAGTTCGGCCGCGCCGAGATCGTCATCACGCGCGAAAGTCCGCTGTTCGCCGGCATCGGCGCCGTCGATCACCGCGAGACCGTGTGGATGAGCCACGGCGACCGCGTCACGGCCATCCCCGAAGGCTTCCACGTCATCGCCACGTCGGAAGGCGCGCCCTACGCCGCTATCGCTGACGAGGAGCGCAAGATCTATGGCGTGCAGTTCCACCCGGAGGTGATGCACACCCCGCGCGGCGCCGTGATCCTGAAAAACTTCACCCACGGCATCGCCGGCCTGACCGGCGACTGGACCATGGCCGCCTATCGCGACGAGCAGATCGCCAAGATCCGCGAGCAGGTCGGCTCGGCCAAGGTGGTCTGCGGTCTGTCGGGCGGGGTGGACAGCTCGGTCGCCGCCGTCCTGATCCATGAAGCCATCGGCGATCAGCTGACCTGCGTCTTCGTGGACACCGGCCTGCTGCGCAAGGACGAGGCCAAGCAGGTCACGGAACTGTTCCGCGAGCACTATAACATTCCGCTGGTGCACGTTGATGCGTCGAAGGAATTTCTTGGCGAGCTGGCCGGAATTTCGGACCCGGAGACCAAGCGCAAGACCATTGGCCGCGTCTTCATCGAGATCTTCGACCGCGAGGCCGCCAAGATCGAAGGCGCCGAGTTCCTGGCCCAGGGCACCCTCTATCCCGACGTGATCGAGAGCGTCTCGGCCTCGGGCGGCCCGTCGGCGGTGATCAAGAGCCACCACAACGTCGGCGGTCTGCCGGACTTCATGAAGCTGAAACTGGTCGAGCCGCTGCGCGAGCTGTTCAAGGACGAGGTCCGCGCCCTGGGCCGCGAACTGGGCCTGACCGACGCCTTCGTCGGACGCCACCCCTTCCCGGGGCCGGGCCTGGCCATCCGCATTCCCGGCGAGATCACGCCCGAAGCGGTCGCCACCCTGCAGGACGCGGACGCCATCTATCTGGAAGAAATCCGCAAGGCCGGTCTGTACGACGATATCTGGCAGGCCTTCGCCGTCCTGTTGCCGGTCAAGACGGTCGGCGTCATGGGCGACGCCCGGACCTATGAAAAGGTCCTGGCCTTGAGAGCTGTGAGTTCGACCGACGGCATGACCGCCGACTTCTACCAGTTCCCCTGGGACATCCTGGCCAAGACCGCCACGCGCATCATCAACGAAGTCCGCGGCGTCAACCGCGTCGTCTACGACGTCACCTCCAAGCCCCCCGGCACCATCGAGTGGGAGTGAGGGGCCAAGCATACGGCCGCAGCCTCTGGCGATGTGGTTTCGTTGAATTCAACGAGCGCGATCCCGCAAGTCTGCGGTAGTAGATCTAGGGACGCGGTTGGCTCTATGCGGCTCGTTATGAAGGTCAGCTTCTGACTCTTGGCTGACATTGGTGAGGTCCGCTCTCAGGAGCGATGCCAGACTAGTCCTGCTTTTATCGGACCTGCCCTAAAGATGGGGACGTCGGCTAGTCATGAAAGTGGTGGCGTCCTGACTTTAAACTGACACCAAACTTCATCGTCGCTGACACGAGTGGTCCCTATAGCCACGCTCCGTCAGGGGGCGTCGCGTGTGATCAGTCATGAGCAGGAGGTGGGGCGGACGCTGGCGGCGCAGAACCGCGTCCTGCTGGCTTATGTTCGGCGACGCTCGGCAAAGGCAGGGGACGCCGAGGACGTGGTGCAGGAGGCGATCATGCGCGTCCTGGTGCGGGCGCGCGAGACCCTGATCACCGACCCGCTATCCTACGCCATGCGCGCGGCGCGCAACATTCTGATCGATCGTGGCAGGCGCATCGTCAACGTGCAGATCGATGATCTGGAAGAGGCGGATCACCCCGTCGACAGCGGGGCCACGCCGCTGGAAGCGCTGGATATGAGCGAGCGGTTGAAGTTGTGCCAGAGGGCGTTGGAGGCTATGCCGCCGTTGCGGCGCGAGGTCTTCGTGCGTCGCCGGGCCGGCGAGGAGTCCTACGAGACGATTGCGCGCGACCTGAGGCTGTCGATCGAGGCGGTGCAGAAGCATTACAGCCGCGCCGCACAGACGTTGCGCCGGGCGGCGGAGGGCCGCCATGTCTAGGACATTCAAACCGAAGGACGATCGCGAGGCCGCGTTGTGGGCGGATGCGCGACGCGACAAGGCCTGGTCGCCGCAGCAGCAGGCCGCGTTGGAGCAATGGCTGCGGGGGCGGCCTGATCGAGCGGACCTGCTGCGCCGACATGATGCCTTGATCGAAGACGCCGCCGTCATCTGGGCGACGCAGCGCGCGGCAAGGGCGCGGCCGGGTCAGTCCCGGCTCCGGCTTTGGCCGCAGGGAGCGTTTGTGGGCGCGGGACTGGCGGCCGGGGTCGGGGTGATGGTTCTGATTGGCGGCGTTTTGGCGCCGCGCGGCGACCTGATCACAGGCAAGCCCGGCGCGACGCAACCTATCGCCCTGGCGGACGGATCTGCGATCCGACTGAACGGCCGGAGTCAGGTGCGGGTGGACCTGGGCGCACAGGAGCGCCTGCTGCGCCTGGAGGGCGAGGGCTTTTTCGAAGTCGCTCCCGACAAGAGCCGCCCCTTCTCGGTGGAAGTGGACGGGGTGCGCGTCACCGCTGTCGGCACCCGCTTCAATGTCGATCAGCGCCAGACGCCTGACGGCAAGGCGGTCGAGGTCGTGGTCTTCGAGGGGGTCGTCAAGGTCAGGTCCGCGCGGGGCATGACGATGATGGTTCAGGCGGGCCAAAGGGCGACGGTGTCCGGCGGCGTGGTCGAGCGCACCAGCCTGATCCGGCCGGAAGCGGAAACCGACGTGCCGTCCTGGGCCAAGGGCTGGCTGGAGTTCAACGAGGCCAGCATGGCGAGCGTGGTCGAGGATCTTGAACGCGCGACGGGGGTCAAGGTCAGACTGGTCGGCGCCCCGGTCGAACGGGCCTTGATCAGCGGGCGCTTCTCGGCGGATCAGCCGGAGAACGCCCTGGCCGCCATGGTGCGGCTTCATGGTTTCAAGCTGACCCGTCAGGGTGCGGATCAATTTGAAATTTCAGAAGGTTAGGCGACCTTTAGGGCAAGTTTTCGTGACAGGTGTCAGGACGTCGTCGGCCGCCGTCTAACCCCGTAACGATCATGTTCGATCGCAGGGGATTTATCGAATGCGTATGCACAAGACCGGCCTCCTCACGGCGGCCGCTGTCGCCGTTCTGGCCTCCGTCGCCGCGCCCGCTCATGCGTGGCAGGCGAGCAGCAGCGCCGAAGCGCGCGTCGCCGTTTCCATTCCGTCTCAGGATCTGGGGCAAGCCTTGCAGACTCTGTCGCGCGACACGGGACTGCAGATCGTCTTCGACCCGGCGTTGACGCGCGGGCGGACATCCAACGCCGTGTCCGGCGCCATGGCGCCGCGCGAGGCCCTGCGTCGCATGATCGCCGGATCGGGCGTCGAGGCGCGCGAGGTGCGCGGGGTTCTGACCCTGGTGCGCCAGTCGGCCGAGGCCGCCGTCGCCGCGCCGGACGCCTTTGAGGTCGAGGACGTGCAGGTGGTGGGCTATGCGGCGGGTCTGCGTCGTTCGCTGGACGCCAAGCGCAAGGCGGACTTCATCTCGGACGTCATCAGCGCCGACGACATGGGCGACCTGCCGGCCAACAACGTGGCCGAGTCCCTGTCGCGCCTGCCCGGCGTCAACGCCGTGCGCAACCACACGACGGGCGAAGGCGACCGCATCACCATTCGTGGTCTGTCGACCGAGCTGAACAACTACACCATGAACGGCGTCCGCATGGGGGGCGCGGGCTCGCCGGGCGACAACTTCTATCGCGGCGTGCGTCTCAGCTTTCTGCCGCCCGAAGGTATCGACTCAATCACCGTCATCAAGAGCCTGACGCCGGACCGCGACGGCGACGCCCTGGGGGGGACCATCGACATCCGCACCCCGACCGCCTTTGACCACGACCCGGTCTATGGCGTCGTGTCGGCCTCGGCGGGGATGCTGGACAAGTTCGACGACGAAAAGTCGGGCGAAGTCTCCGGCTCGTTCGGACGCCAGTTCAACGACAACTGGGGCCTGTTCGTCACCGGCAGCTGGTCGCGTCGCAAATCCCAGTTCGAGCAGAACGGCGTGGACGGCGATAACCAGCCGTCGGTCTGGTACGCCGACAGCGAGACCATGGGCTGGGACACCGATACCTTCGTCATGCGGGGCATGAACCTGGGCTTCGGCGAGACCGAGGTTGAACGCCACGGTCTGAACGCCAGCCTCGACTACCGCGGCGTGGACCACGACTTTCATCTGCGCGGCCAGTTCAACGAGTACACAAAGGACGAGTTCGGCAACCGCCTGAACTTCCGCAACGACACGAGCCGGAACTCGACCCGCTTGAGCCAGGTCGACAAAAGCATGACCGGTCTGCTGCGTCCCGACGACGCCGTGATCGGCACGGACGCGAAGCTGGGGCGAATTTACAGCTACACCACGGCCCAGATCGTGGACCGGGACAAGGACGGCCGCATCACCGACGCCGACCGTTCAACGCGCTCCTATTACACCCTGGACGGCGCCTCGGGGACCTGGGACCCGCAGGGCTTCCGTCTGCGTCGCTTCTGGGAAGGCTCGCGCGAGACGGGCACGGTGATGTCGCTGAACCTGGGCGGCGTCAGCCGCGTGGGCGACTTCACGGTCGACTACGACGTCTCCTACGCCAAGTCGGAGGACAACACCGACGACAGTTACGAGATGGAGTTCCGCAGCGACAAGTACGGCTGGCTGGGCAACAAGGGTGTCAATGTCACCAACTTCGGCGACAGCCGCTTCCCGAAGTGGGTGCTGAACGACGCCGGCATGGCGGCGATCCACGACAACGGACAGTATGATTTCAGCGGTCTGTCCGGCGAGATCGGCGGCGCGCAGGAAGAGCTGTGGCAGGGCCAGTTCAACGTCGAATGGCGTCCGGTCTCGACCTGGCTCGAGGCGGTCAAGGCGGGCGGCAAGTACTATAGCTCGAAGCGTTCGACCTATAGCGGCGAGTTCATGGATCTCGACGCCAGCGGGACCCTGGCCGACTTCTCGCGCTTCTACGGCAAGGAGGTCGCCAGCCTGTTCGACGGCGAATACTCGGGTCTCTATCGCCTGGGCACGGTGATCGACAACGACGCCATGCTGGCCGAGCTGCAGCGCGCCATGGAGGGCAAGAGCGACTTCTTCGACGGCTTTGCCACCGACCCCGGCAACGCCGAGCTGAGCGGCGAGGACAGCTTCACCTTCCAGGAGGATATCTTCGCCGGCTACCTGATGGCCACGGCCCGCTTCGGTCAGGCGCAGATCCTGGGCGGCGTCCGGGTCGAGAGCACCAATAATGAGATCGACGCCTACATCCTCGACGAGGTTCAGGGCGCGCACTTCGCCACGGACAAGAGCGACTTCGTCAACGTCCTGCCGTCCATCCATCTGAACTACGATCTGGACGACCGCACCAAGGTCCGCGCCGCCATCTGGACCAGCTTCGCCCGCCCCGACATCGCCCGCATGTCCTCGGCGCGCGAGTACGGCTACGACAGCGACCCGGACGGCGACGGAAAGGTGAACCCGAAAAGCGAATGGGTCCTGGTCGCCATCGAGCAGGGCAACCCGGACCTGAAGCCGATGAAGGCGATCAACTACGACCTCTCGGTCGAGCGCTATAACGGCGACACTGGCGCCTATTCGCTGGGCCTGTTCTACAAGGACATCGAGAATTTCCTGTACCGCTCCTCGTCGTCGAACATCCGCGACGGGACGTCGGGCGTGAACGTCGGCCCCGACGGCGTGACCGTCTCCATGCCAAACAACGGCAAGTGGGCGCGGGTTTACGGCGTCGAGATGAGCGCCCAGCAGGTCTTCCACTGGTTGCCGGGTCCGTTGTCGTCGCTGGGCGCCAGCGTGAACCTGACGCTGCAGAAGTCCGAGGCCGAGACCGGCATTTCCTGGCACCCGGAGGGTTACACCCTGCCGCTGATGGAGACGCCCGAGGCGGTCGCCAACGTCCAGATCTTCTGGGCGCGCGACGGCTGGGAGGCCTACGCCGCCTACAGCTACCAGTCGGAATTCCTCGAGGGCATCCAGGACTTCGGCAACAACCCCTATGAACAGGACTACGAGTTCGTGGACCTGAACGTGCGGCGCAAGCTGTGGGACGGGGCGACGGCGTCGCTGCAGGTGCAGAACCTCTTCGACAACCACACCTACTGGTACACCGCCGGGGCGAGCACCAGCTCCAGCCGGGCCTACATCAAGAACGGGCGGTCGATCTCGGTCGGCCTGACCTACGTCTTCTGATCGGGGAGGGAAGCATGAAAACGACCCACGCCCTGATGCTCGGGGCCGCGCTTGCGGCCCTGGGCGGACAGACGATGGCCCAGACGGCCGAACGGCCGTTGCGGCCCGAGCCCGCGCCGGTTCAGGCTTCGGATCGGCCGGTGGTCCCGCCGACCGAGCAGCCGGAACGGATCATCCTGAATCTGACCGCCGATCCGGCGCATGAGATGGCCGTGACCTGGCGCACGGCGCCGGGCGCCGTCGGCTTCGTTGAATACGCCGAGGCTCAGGACGGTCCGGACTTCATCCAGCAGGCGGTCCGCGCAGCCGCAGTTACCGACGACGCGACCATCGCCGTGCGCGAGGCGGCGGAGTTCCGGGCGGCCTATCATTCGACGGTGCTGAAGGGGCTGAAGCCGGAGACGGTCTATGCCTATCGCGTCGGCGACGGCGCGCGGTGGTCAGAATGGCTGCAGTTCCGCACTGCGGCGACGACGGCCGAGCCCTTCACCTTCCTCTACATGGGGGACATGCAGAACAATATCCTCAGCGAGGCGTCGCGCACCATGAGGATGGCCTTCCGCAAGGCCGGGGACGCCGCCTTCGTCATCCACGCCGGCGACCTGATCAACCGGCATGACAGCGATAACGAGTGGGGCGAATGGTTCGCCGCCGGGGGCTTCCTCTACGCCCAGACGCCGCAGATGCCGACGCCGGGCAACCACGAGTATGGGCGCGGCCCGGTGCTGAATCCGCAGTGGCGGCGTCAGTACACCCTGCCGGAAACTGGCCCGGCGGGCGTGGAGAAGCTGAAGGAAACGGCCTGGACCGTCGACTATCAGGGGTTGCGCCTGATCTCGGTCGACGCCCCCCTGTTCCACGGCGACGAGGCCATGCGGGCTGAGATGGTGCGTTGGCTGGACGGGCTGCTGGCGAACAATCCGAACCGCTGGACGGCGCTGTTCCTGCACTTCCCCCTGTTCTCGATCGACCCGGATCGAGACAATGCCCGTGTGCGCGACGCCTTGAAGCCGCTGATCGACAAGTACGGCGTCGATCTGGTGCTACAGGCCCATGATCACGGCTATGCGCGCGGGGCCATTGGGACGGGGCCCATGCTCAATGCGGGACCGGGCCAGCCGTCGGATCACGGTTCGACCTATGTGGTCTCGGTCGCGGGGCCCAAGATGTATCCGGTCGCCGACCTAGGCTGGGCCTCGCGGTCGGCCTCGCGGACACAGACCTTCCAGACCCTGGAGGTGTCGCCCGAAGCCGTTGTCTATCGCGCCTTCACCGCGACGGGCCGCGAACTGGACGCCTTCCGTCTGACCAAGGGCGCGGACGGCGTCACGCGGGTGGAAACCCTGGCCGTGGCGAAATAGGTGACGACCGGGACTGAATGGCAGCGCCTGTGAGGGGAAGGCTCCAACTTGACTGGCTCAGCTTCTCGAGACTGGGGCGTCGATCGTCATCGCGTCAGCTTCAAACGCGCCAGATCGAGAGGATCCACCGTCGCGCAACAATAGCAGCGCCGAGCAGACCGGCGCCCAAAACGACTGAGGGTGGGTGGATGTTCACCAATCCGGCCGCCAGAAGAAACAGGCCGAAACCGACCCATCCGATCGTTAGAAGGGCCAGGAAAGCTCGCAATAGACGGCGGCTGGCGGCGCATTTTCCTGAGAGGGTCATGTGCCCGCCTATCCGTTTGCTCGAAGCGAGCGGAAATCCAATCGAACGGTGAAGTCCCGTGTCCGCCAGGATGTGTCGGAAGGCGGACGAGGGAAGGGCGTCGCCTCCTGGAGTTGCGACAGCGCCGCCCGCTCCAACCGCTTCTCACCGTCGCCCGAAACAACCGATGAGGCGAGGAGGCGTCCGCGCCGGTCCAGGGTGAAGCGTACGACGATGCGGCCCGCGATCCCGCCTGGATGGCGTTTGTGCTGCTCCAGCCAGGCGATCACCTGAGCCTCATAGGGATCTGCCGCCCGATCTGCCGATGCGCCCTTGAGGGGCGCGCCCGCGCCAGGGCTGGGGCTCGCCGTACTCGCTCTCACGGCTGGAGCCGGTGCAGGCGCGGCTTCCGCCGATGTCGCCGAAGACGTTGAAGCCGGTCCCATCGTCGACGTCGCGGGCCTTGATAGAGGGAGGGTCGGAGTTGACGCCGGCCGTGAAGGCGCCTGCGTCGTCGAATGAGGGCTTGCGACGTCTTTTGGCGCCGTCGCCAGGGGCTTGGCAGATGGAGCTTCGACGGGCTTCGGGCGTGCATCCTGATGCGGGGAGGCCAGACCGGCGAAGCCCTGACCTTCGAGCGTGACATGGATGACCGGAGCGCCGCCATGAACGGCTTTCTCCGTCGTGAAAGCGGCTCCCATGCAGGCGATGATCGCGATGTGGACGGCGCATACGAGGCCTCCCGGCAGGACGCGGCCGACAATAGGCGGGGGCGGTGACATGACGGCGGAATACACCGCCTCCCATCAACCTACAAATGAGAATCAGTTGCATTATTAGTTTGTGAGCGGTAGGGCGGCCCCGTTGTTCAGTCAGAGGGCGTTCATTCGATGCACAGGTATCTGCAGGGCGCGGCGGCCGCCGCCTTGGCCATGGCGGCTTTCCCGGCCTCCGCTCAGGTTGTCGGTGCTGCAGATGGCCGGACCCCTTCCTCAGACGCCGCCAATGCGCCCACCATCGTGCTGCAGGACCAGCGTCCGGCATCCCGCAGCTATCATTTCGGCGAAGCGGTCGATTCCGGTTCCAGCACTTTCAGGCGGGAGGCCGTCGAGGATCAGGCGCCGGGATCCGGCGACGCCAATGAGGTGCTGAAAGCCCTCCCCACGGTGCAGTTCTCATCGACCCAGGGTCGCGCGTCGCGAGCTGAGCTACAGGATCTGCGGCCGGAGAACATCTCGATCTCCGGGGGATCCATCTATGAGAACCTGTTCGTGCTGGACGGGGTAGGCGTGAACTCACGTCTGGACGTCAGCAACGACGGGGCCAGCCATTACATCGAAGGCAATGCGGCGGCCTCGGCGCAGACGGTCTGGGTGGACGCCAATCTGATCGGCGAGATCATCGTTCGGGATTCCAACGTATCGGCCGAGTATGGTCAGTTCACCGGCGGCGTCGTTGAGATGGCCACGCGGCGTCCCGGTTCTGTTTTCGGGGTGGAGACCCACTATGGGGAAACCAGTCCGGCCCTGGCCCAGTTCCGCATGTCGGACAAGGTGCGGGACGCTCTGAACGGCGCCTATCCGGACGAGCCGGACTATATGAAGCGACGCTATGGGGTCGCCGTCGATCTTCCGCTGAATGATCGCATCAGGACCCTCTGGGCCTACACCCGCTCAGAAGCCGAGGTGACGAACTACAGGGGCGCCAACTGGGTTCAGTATGGCGACTACGGCCAGAAAAGCCTCAGCCAGACCCTGATGGTGAAGGCGGAGGCGGATCTCAAGGACGATCTGCTGCTCACCGGGCAGGTCACCTGGAGCCCTTATGAAAGCGAGTTCTCGCACCCGAACGGCATCGACAACTGGGTCTTCCTCAACGGCGGCGGGCTGACCGGGCGCGTGGGACTGGAAGGACGCAGGGGCGAGGCGGAATGGACGCTGGATCTGACCCATGCCTGGTCGAACAACGACCGCGACAGCGAACGTCCCGGCACCGTCAACGTATCCACGACCGCGGGCATCGACTGGTGCTCTGGCTCAAGCTGTTCGCTCGGCGGACCCGGGATCCTGTGGCAGGAGCAGAACGACACCACGCTGAAGGGGCGCTGGACGCAGCCGCTGGGCGTGGGTCGCCTGCGGGCCGGTTTCGAGATCGCCAACATCTCGGCGGAAAAAGGCCAGCCCTACAGCGCCGCCTTCCGGCATGTCAGCAGCACCGCCGCTCAGCTTCGGGTGGAGGTCGGGCCGCAGACGGTCTGCCTGGATCCGGCCGAAGCGGCGGCGGGAACCTGTGTGACCGGCGCCTACGCCCTGGCGCAACGAAACGACACGATCGCCTTCGACACCCAGGTGGATCTGCAGTCCTACAGCCTGTGGGGTGAGTACGACTTCGACTGGGCGGGCTTCATGGTGCGCGCCGGTCTTCGATACGACTACGAGAGCTTCCTGGAGAACCATAATTTCGCGCCGCGTCTGTCGGTCAGCCGCGACCTTCCGTTTGCAGGGATAAACCTGACAGGAGGGCTCAACCGTTATTTCGGCCGAAGCTTCCTGGGATACGCCCTGAGGGAGAACTATCCCGGAAACCGGATCTATCGCCGGTCGCCGACGGTGGTGAACGGCCAGAACGTCTGGGCGAATGAATGGACGCTGTATTCGCACAGCGAGACGGCGCGCTATTCCAGCGCCGACCTGGACACACCCTATACGGATGAGTTCACCGTGGCCCTGCGCGGACCGATCGCCTGGATCGGAGGCGAATACCGGATCAAGGGCATCGTGCGCGAAAGCCGCGATCAGTTCGCCAGCTCGGAGTCGACTTCGGAGGTTTATGACGTCGAGACTGGCGGCGTCTCGACAAGGCGCGTCTATACCGTGACCAACGACGGCGAGCGCTCCTATCGCGGTCTGTCGCTGGAGTATGTGCGGGAGTTCGGTCGGGACCATGCGCTGAGTTTCAGCACCAACTGGTCCCATACCGACGCCACCAACATCAGCTACTTCGACATCTCCGATGAGACCGAATTCGAAGGCGAGTACGTCTATTATCAGGGTGAGGTCGTGCCCAAGCTGCGCGCGCTGGCGGATAATCAGCTTCTGGATTTCGCCTCACCGCTCATCGTCAATGGCTCCTGGTCGGCGCGCTGGCTGGACGGACGGTTGCGCACCAACGTCAACGCCCGCTGGCGCGACGGTTTCAGCCGGGTCGACGACACCCTGGTGAACTTTACCGTCAACGGGGTGCGCTACGACGTCTATGACAAGGTCGAGTACAAGGCCTCGGTGGACGTCAACCTGGCGGCGACCTTCGAACTCGCCAAAACCCGCTATGGCGCTGCGGCCCTGGACCTGCGCGTCAACAACCTCTTCAACAGCGTCCTGAACCAGGAATATTCCACCGCTTCCCAGCCGTACCAGCTGGGCCGCAATCTCTGGGTCGGCCTGAAGTACCGCTATTGACCTTCTGGCGCGACATCGGCGCGCTCGCCCTGATCGTCGGCGTGCTGCATGCCGGGGCAGGGGCGGCCGTCTCTCGGGTTCAGTCGCCGGAGACGGCCGTGGAGCTTCGCGCGGCCTATGCAGGCCCTCCCGAATCCTGGCCCAGGCCCATACTCCACCAAGGGGCGGTGTTCACCGAGTTCGGCCCTCTGCCGCCGGTGGCGCATCCCGCCGCCAATCCGACGAATGAAGCCAAGGTCGCGCTGGGCGCGCGGCTGTTCGACGATCCCCGCCTGTCGAAGTCCGGCCAGATCGCCTGCGCTTCCTGCCATGCCCGGGAGCTGGGGTTCGGCGACGCCCTGCGGACCTCCTTCGGCCATGACCGCCTCAGGGGGCGCAGGAACTCCCAGCCCCTGATGGTCGCTGGCTGGATGCGTCCTCTCTTCTGGGACGGCCGCAGTCCCGATCTCGAAGCCCAGGCGCTTCATCCGCTGATCGATCCCAGGGAGATGGCGGTCGACGACATGGAGGCGGTGGTGACGCGGGTCGCCGCCGACCCGGGCTATGTCGACGCCTTCCAGGCGGCGTTCGGCGATCAGGTTATCGACCTGGAGCGTATCTCCATGGCCCTGGCGGCCTTCCAGCGCAGCTTGAGTCCGCCACGCGGGCGCTTCGAGCGATTTGTGAGGGGCGACGTCCGCGCGCTCAACGACGAACAACTGCGCGGCCTGCACTTGTTCCGCACCAAGGCCGGATGCGCCAACTGCCACGACGGCCCTCTGCTGACCGACGGCCGCTTTCACAACCTCGGACTGCATTTTTATGGGCGGGAACTGCAGGACCTCGGGCGCTATGAGGTGACCCGCGCGCCGGAGGATGTCGGTCGTTTCCGCACGCCGAGCCTGCGGGGCGTCAGTCGCACAGCGCCCTACATGCACAACGGGATCATGCCGCGACTGGACGGCGTAGTGACTTTCTATAACGCCGGCGCGGCCCGTCCGCGGCCCCGGCCGGATCAGGCGGACGATCCTCTTTTCCCCGTCACCGACCCTCTGCTTCGTCCACTCGAGCTGACCCGCGAGGAGAGGGCCGCTTTGACGGCGTTTCTCGAAACGCTCTGAAGGTCTGGGCGGCGTCATGCTGGGCGAAGGAGGAAAGACGCTTCCTCGACTGACGGCGCGGGCTTTCTACAGGGGGCGCAAACCTGGTCTGTGAGGAAAATGTTTGCAAATCGCTCGCAATTGCAGCTAAGCGCGGGGCCTTCCTCAGGAGCCTCCCCCATGCCCTTCGCCTCGCCCGCCTTGTCGCTGCGCCGATCGTCCGGCCTTGTCGCCGTCTCGGCCCTGCTGGCGGGAACCGCCTTCGCTTCGACCGCCGCCGCCCAGACCACGCGGCAGGATCCGGAGGTCAGCACGGTGGCGGAGGTGGTGGTGACGGCGGCGCGCACGGTCTTGCCGGCCAGCGCCCTGCCGATGACGGTGGATGTCATCGACCGCAAGGCCCTGTCGGAACAGGTGGCCATCAGCGGCTCGGTGATCGACGCGGTCGCGACCCTGTCACCGTCCTTTTCGCCGACGCGGCAGAAACTGACCGGCTCGGGCGAGAGCCTGCGCGGGCGCTCGCCGCTGTTCGCCATCAACGGCATTCCGCAGTCGACGCCGATCCGGGACGGCTCGCGCGACGGCTATACGATCGACCCCTTCTTCGTGGACCGGGTCGAGCTGATCTACGGCTCCAACGCCCTGCAGGGCATCGGCGCCACCGGCGGCGTGGTCAATCAGGTGACGGTGGGCGCGCCGAGCGAGGATGGGCTGACGGGACGGATGCTGGCCCAGGTGTCCAGCTCGGGCGGACCGGAGGGCGACGGGATCGGGGCCAAGCTGGGCGGTCTGGCCGCCTATCGCCAGGGCGACTTCGACGGCGTCTTCGGCGTGGCCTATGACCAGCGCGGAGCCTTCTATGACGCCAACGGCCGCCGCGTCGGCGTCGACAACACCCAGGGCGAGGTGCAGGATTCCAAGGCTCTGTCCTTCTTCGGCCGCTTCGGCTGGGACCTGACGGACACGGTGCGCCTGGATCTGCTGGCCAACCGGTTCGAACTGAAGGGCGACGGCGACTATGTCCGGGTCCCGGGCGATCGCAGCATCGGCCGTCCGGCCAGCAGCGAGCGCGGCCAGATCGAGGGCGAGCCCGCCGGGAACCGGGTCGAGACGGTGTCGGCCTCGCTGACCGACAGCGACCTGTGGGGCGGCGATTTCAGCGCCCAGGTCTTCTTCAACCGCACGCGCGACACCTTCGGCGGCGACCGTTCCGCCACCATGCAGGACGCCAGCATCGCCCCGATCGGGACCCTGTTCGATCAGTCGTCGAACCGCTCGCGCAAGCTGGGCGCGCGCGCCAGTTATGAGCGGGCCGTGCCGGGCGTGCCGGGCCTGACCGCCACCCTGGGTCTGGACGCCCTGAAGGACCGCACGGAGCAGCTTCTGATCGCCACCAACCGCGCCTGGGTGCCGCCGACCGAGTTCCAGAGCGTCGCCCCCTTCGTTCAGGCCAACATGCGTCTGTTCGACGGCAAGGTGCGTCTGGCCGGCGGCGTGCGTCAGGAAAACGTCGAGCTGTCGGTCGACGACTTCACCACCCTGGCCTCCTACGGCTCGCGTCGGGTGACGGCCGGAAAGCCCAAGTTCGAGGCCACCCTGGTCAACGGCGGCGTGGTCTATGAGCCGATGGACGGGGTGCGGGCCTACGCCAGCTACGCAGAGGGCTACACGGTGCCGGACGTCGGCCGCATCCTGCGCTCGATCAACGTGGACGGGGTCAAGGTCGACAGCTTCCTCGACATCAGTCCGGTGGTTTCGGACAATCAGGAGATCGGCCTGGAGGTGAAGCGCGGGCCGTTCGAGGCTGGGGCGACCTATTTCTGGTCTTCGTCGGACCTGGGGCAGTTCCTCATTCGCAACCCTGACGGCGTCTATGACGTCCAGCGTCAGGCGGTCGAGATCGAGGGGCTGGAGCTGAACCTGCGCGCCCGCACGCCGATCGAGGGGCTCACGGTCTCGACCGGCTATGCGCGTCTGCGCGGCCAGACCGACACCAATGACGATGGGCGGGTGGACCAGGACCTGGACGGGGCCAATATCTCGCCGGACCGGATCAACGCCGCAGCCGTCTACGCCAACGGCCCGCTGTCGGCGCGTCTGCAGGTCCAGGCCTATCTGGCGCGGGACTTCGAAGGCGGCGATGCGCGCAACAATTTCGAAGGCTACACCGTGGCTGACGCCTATCTGCGCTATGATTTCGCCTTCGGCGGCGTGTCGCTGGCGGTGCAGAACCTCTTCAACGAGGACTATGTGACCTATAGCTCCGACACCAGCAATCCGACCGACAACCTGCGCTACTTCGCCGGCCGGGGCCGTTCCTTCACCCTCGGGTGGGACCGTCGCTTCTGATGCGTCTGGTTCGACTGGCGCATCGCTGGACCGGGGGGCTGCTCGGCCTGCTGCTGTTCGTTCTGGGGCTGACCGGAACCCTTCTGGTGTTCAAGGACGACTGGCTGCGCGCCGTCGTGCCTCACGCGACCGAGACGCGCGTGGCGGACCCAAAGGTCATAGGCGCGGCGCTGGAACAGGCCTTTTCGGCGCCGGATCGGCCGCGTTCGGTCATCCTGGCCGACGACCGGCTGGGCGTTCATCGCCTGAACTATGAAGACAAGACGCGCGGCGCCTATGCGACCCAGTCGGGTCACGTCGTGGCGCGTTGGGACAGCCTGTGGGCGCGGCCGGAACTGTGGCTGTTCGACCTGCACCACTATCTGCTGATCGGCGATGTCGGAAAGACCATCGCCGGGATCGCGGGCTTGGCGGGTCTGGGCTTTGTCATCACGGGGGTGATCCTGTGGTGGCCGACGCGGCGGACCTTCGTCTTCGCCCTCCTGCCCAGGACGTGGAAGCGGGCGGGGATCGTCAAGCATCACCGCGACATGGGCGTCTGGGCCGCGCCGGTGCTGGCGGTGGTCCTGACGACCGGGGCCATCCTGGCCCTACCGCTTTACGAAGGTCTGGCCATGGCCCTGTCGCCGGGCAAGGACCTGAAAGCCATCATGGCCGCGCCTGAGCATGAGGGCGGGGCCCTGTCGTCCGATCTGGACTGGCCGGCCATGATGACGGCGGCGCAAGGCCGTTTCCCCGACGCCGAGCCGCGCATCCTTTCCCTGCCGACCAAGCCGGGCGGTTTGATCAGCCTGCGGCTGCGGCGGGCCGCGGAATGGCTGCCCAATGGCCGCACCCAGGTCTGGTTCGACCCAGCCGACGGCCGCATCGTCGGCACGCGTGACGCCCTGGCCCTGCCGCTGGGGCTGCGGGTGGCCAACGCCCAGTATCCGATCCATGCGGCCAAGGTCGGGGGACTGGCTTATCGGCTGGTGGTCGCCGCCTCGGGCGTGGCCCTGACCCTATTGGGCTCGCTCGCGGTTTTCACCTTCTGGGGCAATCCCAGCGGCTTGCCGAAACGGCGGCGGCGTAAACCGGCGACCTGGGCGGGCTCGTTGGCCGTCAGCCGGGCTCGCGAGCGGGCTCGGTAAACGTCGCCTAAGGGTGGAAAGCGGAGGTGTCCAAGTGACTTTTCTGCGTAGGGCGATATCCTACGCGTATGATTGAGATCGACCCTCAAGAGCCGCCCGCAATCATCGAGTTGCACAACGATGCCCAAGTCATTGCCCAGTTGAGGCTCTACGGTGACGACTGTGCCTTGATGGGCTAGATTGGGGATTACAAGAGCAGTGCGCCCGTAGCCGCATTTCTGGCAAAGGCTGAAGCTTCGAATACCGACGCCGCCAAAGCTGTCGAAATCTTGCTCGAGCAGACGAGCGAAGCATTCTACCACTGGCGTCTGGAATTTCTCGAACAAGATACGATGAAGCTCGCTGAGTTTCTTTCGATCACCTGCCCAGACCTGAACCAGCGCTTTCCAGATTTTCTCGTGGCGGATGGCGATGAGCCAAAGACGCCCCAGCAATTCCAGATGAAATTACTCAGCTTCGTAATCAGGCTGTCTTAGCGGCAACTCCGCCCCGCCGAAGTTGGGGTACGCGTGTCCGCAACGGGTCGATTCCGGTCCTGGGCCTTCGCGCTGAAAGCGGACGTTCAGATAAGTGCGAAACCGACACCGCACGCGGCAGTCAGCACAACGACGATCCACGGCGGGCACTTCCACGCCGTGAGCAGGACGAAACCAACGAGCGCCACGGCAAAGTCGGCGGGACTCAGAATCGCGCCTGTCGCCACAGGACTATAAAGCGCCGCCGCCAAAATGCCGACGACCGCCGCGTTCGCGCCGCGCATCGCTGCCTGCGCCAATGGGCGGATACGCACAAGGTCCCAGAACGGCAGGACGCCTGTCACCAGAAGAAGGCCCGGCGCAAAGATCGCGACCAGACAGATCGCGGCGCCGGCTATTCCATTGGGTGAAGGCTCCATGGCGGCCCCAAGAAAGGCGGCGAATGTGAACAGCGGGCCCGGAATGGCCTGCGCCGCCCCGTAGCCGGCGAGAAATTCGCTGGGACCTATCCAGCCTGGCCGCACCACGCCTTCTTCGAGCAGGGGCAGGACGACATGACCGCCGCCAAATACGAGCGCGCCGGCGCGATAGAAGGTGTCGAACAACGCCATGCCATGCGCCCCGGTCGCCATGTAGGCGAGCGGCAACCCTCCGAGAAGCGTGAAGAACGACGCCAGAGCGATAAGGCCTACAGGCCGTGAAATCGGGAAGGCCAAATGGCCTGAGGGGGCAACACCCGTCACCCGGCAAAAGCCGATTCCCGCCAAGCCGCCCATCAGAATCGCCGAAATCTGGCCTGCCGCGCCGCCCCAAAAGACGACAATCAGAATGGCCATGAGCGCGATGGCCGCCTTCTGCTTGTCTGGCGTGAGGGAGCGCGCCATCCCCCATACCGCCTGGGCCACGACCGCCACCGCGACCAGTTTCAGTCCATGAACCAAGCCCGCTCCGACCCGCCCCTCAAAGTAGGAGGCGCCGATGGCGAACAATACCAAAAGCACGGCCGACGGTAGCGTAAAGGCGCACCACGCAGCCAGCCCGCCCAACGGTCCGGCTCGCAGCAAACCCAGCGCAAATCCGACCTGACTCGAAGCCGGCCCTGGCAAGAACTGACACATGGCGACAAGGTCGGCATACCCGGCTTCGTCGATCCAATTGCGTCGTTCGACCAACTCATTTCGGAAGTATCCGAGATGCGCCACAGGCCCCCCGAACGACGTCAGGCCAAGCTTTAGAAAGGCGCGAAAGACCTCGCCGGGTGAGCCCGCTATCGGCGCCGAAGGCTCCCTGTTCGTCATGTTTGGCCTCTTTATCGAACTCTCGGCCAATCGCCAGCGCATCTACCGCGACCTTGATCGTGGAGCTTTCGGTCGTGCCGAGCGCGCCAGTGACGAGCACACCGGCGCACCCGTCGATCATCAGTTCCGCCTGCTTAAGCGCGATCAGGTTGTCGGCCAGCATGGGGCTGCGCTGTTCCTGAAAATATCAACGTCCAGTGCATGTAGGCTGATCCGGGCTACGGCGCTTCTATGCCTTTTCGGGAACGAAGTAGAGCGTCTGCTTTCCGGCTGGATCTCAAGGTTTGCTCTTTGGCGCATAGCACGCGCTAGATCAGCAACGTCGCAGTTTTGTCGCAACCTGGTGACCCTGGCGCCAAGCTTGGCCTCTAGGAGAGGAGCGCTTCCGAGGAAGGGCCCGAGCGTGGCGCACCACTTTGACGAAGGGCGGGCGCGCTGGCTGTTGCGAGAAGTGCTGCCGCACGAACCGGCCTTGCGCGCCTGGCTGATGCGCCGGCGCGTGGACGGACTGGAACCGGAGGATGTGATCCAGGAGTGCTACAGCCTTCTGGCGGCGCGTGAACGGGTGGACGACATCCGTCATCCAAAGGCCTACCTGTTTCAGACGGCGCGTTCGCTGGTTTCGGGGCACGTCAGACGGGCGCGGATCGTCCCGTTCCAGTCGCTTGACGACCTCGACGGCGGGGACATGACCGAGGATGCGCCGACGCCGGAGCGCATCGTCTCCGACCGGGACGCCTTGCGGCGTCTGGCCCAGGCCATCGCCGCCCTGCCGCCGCAGGCGCAACGCGCCTTGATCCTGCGACGCGTCCACGACCTGTCTCAGCAGGAGATCGCCCGGCGCATGGGGCTGTCTGAGAACACGGTCGAAAAACATATCGCCCGGGGCTTGCGATTGCTGATCGCCTGGCGAACGGGTGGCGGAAAGGCGCCGTCCCAACCCTCTTCCTTCATGCAATCAATCACAGGCGCTCCCGATGGGCGAAAGACCGACCAGCCGACAGATCGACGACCAGGCCGCAGACTGGGCCGCCCGCCGCGACCGGGCCGTCCTGTCAGAGGCTGATCGCGTCGATCTGAACGCCTGGTTGGCGAACGACGCGCGCGCGGCGGGCGCTCTGTTGCGCGCCGAGGCCGTGGCGCTGGACACGCGATCGGCGAGGGCCTTGGGGACGGACTTTGATCCCGGCCGATTTGTCGGCGCCGCAGGATCGACGGCGCCCTCACGGCGTCGGCTGTTGGCCTGGGGCGGGGCCGCGGCGGCTTCCCTCGCCGTCGGGGTTCTGGCGGTTCCCTTGCTGACGGCCGGAGAGGCGCACGCCACGGCGGTGGGCGAGGTGAGACTGGTGCCGCTGGCGGATGGCTCGACCATGACGCTGAACACCGATAGCCGCGCCGTCGTGCGGTTCGACAAAGGCCGCCGCGAGGTCGAGATCACTCAGGGCGAGGCCTATTTCTCGGTGGCGCGCGACGCCGCGCGTCCCTTCGTTGTAAAACTGGGCGCGCGTTCGGTGCGGGCCGGCGGCGGCGCCTTCACCGTGCATCGCCTGGATGCGCGTCGTTCCGAGGTGACGATCCAGAGCGGCGACGTGCGGCTGGATACAGCCGGGGCGGGCCGCCCCGTGGGCGCCAATGCGCGTGTGGTGTTCGGCGCCGACGGTGGGGCCGAACTGGTCGCGGTGGCGGCGCGCGACATCGATCGGTCGCTGGCCTGGCGCGAGGGCAAGCTGGCCTTCGAAGGCGAAACCCTGGCCCAGGCGGCGGCGGCCTTCGCGCGTTACGGCGGGCCGCGCATCCTGGTGACGGATCCCGCACTGGCGCAGGAGCCGATCACCGGCCTGTTCGCCGCCAATGATCCGGTGGGCTTCAGTCGCGCCGCCGCCCTGGCCCTGGACGCTCGAGTCCAGCCGTCGGACGGGGGGCTGGTGATCGTTCGGTAAAGCCCCGGCGAAAGTTTCGTGACGCATGGCGGAGGCGTCGCCCTGCCGCCTCTTCGTCCCTGAAAGCGCCGCCGGCGCACCGGGGAATATCCATGCCTTCCAATCGTAGCCTTCTGTCGTGCGGCGCGGCCGCCGTGGTCCTGTGCGTCGCGTCCCAGGCCGCGGCCCAGACGCGCAGCTTCAATCTTCCGGCTCAACCCGCGGTCTCGGCCATTCCAGAGTTCGCCCGTCAGGCCCAGATTCAGGTGGTGGCGCCCGCTAGGGATCTTGAAGGAGTGCGAACCCCGGCCGTCAGCGGGGATCTGGACGTGCGCGAGGCTCTGGCGCGTTTGATCGCCGGCACGCCATTGCGGGTGGCGGCGCACCAGGGCGGGGTAGTGACTCTGCGTTCATCGGCTCCGGCGGGGGCGCCCGGCGTCCTGGCCGGACGGGTGCTGGACCCTGCGACAGGTCAGTATATGCCCAACGCCGTGATCCGGGTGACCGACGCCTCGGGCGAACGCCGCACGGTGGTGGCGGGGGAGCGCGGCGAGTTCCGTCTGACAGGCGTGGCGGCGGGCGAGGCCGAGGCCAGCGTCAGCTTCACCGGTTACGCTGAACAGACCGTCGTCGTCGCGATCCGATCCGGCGAGACGGCGCGTCTGGACTTCGATCTTTTTCGCCCGGGCACGGAAGGCGAGGCGATCGCGGTGGCCGATGTGGTGGTAACGGCCTCGTCGCGGGATGGCGACGCCCGCGCCATCATGAGCCAGCGCCGCGCGATGGACATCAAGAACAGTCTGTCGTCGGAGTCCTTCGGCTCGATTGACGAGGGCAATGTCGGCGAGTTCATCCGCTACATGCCGGGCGTGGACGCCGAGGGCGAAGGCGACGACACGGTGCGTTATGTCCGCTTGCGCGGTCTGCCGCCCGAATACGCCTCGATCACCGTCAACGGGGTCAGCATGGCGGCGGCCGACGCCAACGCCGGCTCCTCGACCTCGCGCTCCTTCAGCTTCGAGCAGGTGTCGCTGAGCAGCATCGACGCCATCGAAATCTCCAAGACGGTCAGCGCCGACGTGGACGCCAACGCCCCGGCGGGGACCATCAACCTTCGCACCAAGCGCGCCTTCGACCGTAGAGGGCGACGCATCAGCGCCTCGGTCTCGGGTTTCAGCCATTCGGATATGTGGAACGACCGGGTGACGGGGCCGGGCGAGGGCGAGCACGACGCCCGCGTCGTGCCCAGCGGTCAGATCGAATATTCGGACGTCTTCTTCGACCGTCGTCTGGGCGTGGTGGCGTCGATCAGCCAGTCGAACACCTATACGGAGATGGAGCAGTCCTATTATCCGCGCTCCTACGTCCCCAATGCGGTCAGCCCCGACCCGATGGCGATGAACAGCATCTACGTCCACATGCGCGGGCAGGAGGTGTCGCGCTTCGCCGGGTCGCTGACCCTGGACTGGAAGGCCACGGACCGGCTGATCCTGTCGCTGGCCTCGATCTACAACAACTCCTACCTGTGGTCCGGCCAGCGCAACTACAGCTTCACGACCGGCGCCCGTACCTATGGCGTGATCGGCGATGCAGCGCTGGATTTCACCACTCGCCAGCCGGCGAGCGCCGAAGGGGTGTCCGCAGGCTCGAACATCATCGCCAAGCGGGGCGAAGGCACGACCTTCGTGCCCAGCTTCGAGTATCAGGGCGACCGCTTCATCCTGGACGGAAACCTGTCCTATTCAGACTCGACCAGCACCTATGATCCGTTGAAGGAAGGGGCGATCTACAGCTTCGTCACCGCGCCCTCGGCCAGCGGCAACTTCAGCGCCTTCCGCCCCGGTCTCGACAGCACCCAGTTCCGGATCGAGCAGATCAGCGGTCCCGACTGGGCCGATCCGAGGAGCTTTTCGCGCGCCAACAGCCTGACCTTCAACACCGAGGACGGCCGCTTCGCCAGCACTGAGCTCGTCAACGGCGGGCTGAACCTGACGGTGGACGTCAACACCCCGGTCGCGCCGGTTACCTTCAAGACCGGGATCAAGGCCAAGCGCTCGGTCTATGATTTCGGCAATGAACGCGTGGCCCATCAGTACCGTTATGTCGGCCCCCTGGGCATGGCGGACTTCATGGCCGAGCACGCCAGCGCCAATGTGCTGAACTTCAACGACATGGGCATCGAGTACGCCTCGCTGTCGGGCTCGAAGACGCTGTTCATGCCCAGCAATTACAAGATCGGCGCCCTGTTCCAGAGCCGCCCGGATCTGTTCCAGCACGTGCTGACGGCGGCCAACTACTACACCGCCTATATCGCCAACCGCCGCCACTTCGAGGAGGACTCGAACGCGGCCTTCATCATGGCTACCTCGGAGCTGAATGATCGGCTGACGCTGCGGGCGGGCCTCCGCTGGGAAGAGACCCTGACCCGTTCGCGCGAGGTCGACGCCCTGAGCGCCGACGAGGTGCGGGCCGCGGGCCACGCCGTCTCGACCTCGACCGGGCGAGCCACGACCATCGACGGTCTGAAGTATCAGTTCGAAAGCCGCCCCCAGGTAAACCGCAAGGGCGAGTACGATCACTTCTTCCCCAGCGCCTCGGCCAAGTTCGCCATCAACGACAGCATGGACCTGCAACTGGGCTACAGCCGCACCATCCGGCGGCCTGAGGTCAACGTCCTGGCGGGGGTCTGGTCGGTCAACGACGAGGAGCGGATCGTCACGGCGCCCAATCCGGGTCTGGAGCCGGAGATTTCCGACAACTTCTCTGTGCGTCTGGCCAGGTATTTCGAGCCGGTCGGCCTGGTGGCGGTCAACTACTATCGCAACGAGGTGAAGGGCCTGTTCCAGACTGAGGAGATGACGGCCGAGGAGTTCGGCTACACCGGCGCGGAATACGCCGGCTACACCTTCCGCACCACGCAGCGGGTCAGCGGCGAGGCCATCAGCATCGAGGGCTATGAGTTGGAGTTCAACCACAGCCTGACCTATTTGCCAGGGCCACTCGACGGCCTAACGGTGCGCGGCTCCTTCACGCACAACAGACCGCAGATCCCCATCGCCGGTTCGGCCGAAAACTTCGGCGCCCTGTCGCTGGCCTATCAGAAGGGGCCGCTGCGGCTGAACCTGAACACGGCGTGGACCGGCGACAAGCTGAACAGCGCCGCGACCGGCTCCTATATCAGGGCGCGCACGGCCATGAACCTGTCGGGATCGTGGAACCTGCGCCGCGGCGTCAGCGCCTTCTTCTCGGTGCGCAACCTGCTGAACGAGCCCATGCACATCATGCTGCCGGGCGTGGATACGCCCAACGGCCGCATCCCGGATCACGCGGGCGACTATCGCGAATACGGCATGAGCGGCAGCTTCGGCGTCCGGGCGGTGTTCTGATGGGGGGCTTGCTGACCGACCGCCGTCGCCTGCTGGCGACCGGCGGGGGATGGCTGCTGGCGTCTGGCTTGCCTGTCAGGCTGTCGGCGGCGCCGCGGCTGGGCGACTATCCCTTCAGCCTGGGCGTGGCGGCGGGCGATCCGGCGCCGGACGGCTTCGTCATCTGGACCCGGCTGGCGCCGCGCCCGCTGGACGAACACGGCGGCATGCCGATGCGTCCGGTCGCCGTGCGCTGGGAGGTGGCCGAGGACGAGCGCTTCACCCGCGTCGCGCGCGTGGGGGAGGCGGTCGCGCGTCCTGAACTGGGGCACAGCGTCCACGTTGAGGTCGAAGGCCTGAAGCCGCGTCGACCCTACTGGTACCGCTTCCGGCTGGAGGGCGGCGACGCCAGCCCGGCCGGCATGGCGCGCACGACGCCGGCGGCTGGCGACAATCCGGATCGGGTGCGTCTGGCCGTGGCCGGCTGTCAGCACTATCAGGGGGGCTGGTTCGACGCCTGGCGTCATCTGAGCTGCGAGCCCGACCTGGACGCCGTCTTCCACTACGGCGACTATATTTATGAGGGCGGGGCGGTCGCGAACCCGCCGGTCATTCTCGACGCCCGGGGACGTCCGGCGGACCGGCGCCATGTCGGCGGCGAACTCTACAGCCTGGACGACTACCGACGCCGTTACGCCCAGTACAAGACGGATCCGGACCTGCAGGCCGCCCACGCCGCCGCCGCCTTCATCGTCAGCTTCGACGACCACGAGGTCGACAACAATTGGGCTGGCGACTTCGATCAGGACGGCACGCCGCCCGAGGCCTTCACCCTGCGCCGCCGCTCGGCCATGCAGGCCTGGTATGAGCATATGCCGGTGCGTCGGGCCCAGATGCCGGGCGCGCACGGCCTGACCATGCACCGGCGGCTGGACTATGGGCGGCTGATGCGGATGCACGTGCTGGACACCCGATCCTATCGCAGCGACCAGCCGTGCGAGCGGCCGGACGAGCGCCACTGTCGTCCGGCCGGCGCGCCCGACGTCACCATGCTGGGCGCGGCGCAGGAGACCTGGCTGGCGGACAGCCTGCGCGGCGGGGCGGCATGGAACCTGATCGCCCAGCAGGTCTTCGTCATGCCGGTGCTTCGCCGGATGCCCGACGGCCAGGTGCGGACGGGCGCGGGCGACACCTGGGGCGGCTATCCCGAGGCGAGGGCGCGGCTGGTCAAGACCATCACCGACCTGAACCTGACCAACGTCGTGGTGGCCTCGGGCGACGCCCACATCCACGCCGTCGGAACCGTGCCCCTGCGCGACGACGAGCCGGACGGCCCGGCCGTCGCCGTGGAGTTTCTGTCCACCTCCATCGCCTCGGGCGGGGACGGCTCGGCCGAGACCGAGGGCACGAAGGCCATGCTGGCCGGCAGCCCGCACATGAAGCTGGTCAACGCCCAGCGCGGCTATCAGACCTTTGACGTGACCCCCGGGGAATGGCGCACGGATCTCAAGGTGCTGGACCGCATCCAGCGTCCGGGCGGCGCGCTGAGCAAGCTCGCCACCTTCACCGTGGAGCCTGACCGGCCGATGCTTGAGTGAAGCGGATTGGTTGACGATGGCCCGCAGCGGCCAGTTGCGTGAGCCTTCGATCCGCTTCCGCTCTGTCCTCTATGTGGCGCGATCCAAATGACCGCTCCTGGCGCGCAGGGGGGCCTCGCGTTGCAAATGGAATCGACTGGGTGAAGTTGACTTGTCGTGGGCGCCCGTTGACGTTCGGCGAGGAGAGGTTTCATCTCGAGTTGAGGTGACGCCTTGGAGACTGATCATGGGCGAGCGGGAGCGTAGGGATCACGGCAGTCTGATCCGGCAGGCGCTGGACGAAGGGGCGGGTGCGCGTTCGGCCCTGGCCGCTTCGTGGCGGCGGTCTATGTCCCTCTATGGTCTGGACCCTGTCGAGCATGGCCGGGTCGAGACCGTCACCGAGCAGCAGTTGCATGAGGCGCGGCAGGCGATGGAGCCTTTGACGCGTGCGGCCGAGGGGGTGCTGGACCGGCTGTTTCTGGCGGTGGGCGGCGTGGGGTGCTGCGTCCTGCTGACCAATGCCGAGGGGGTGCCGGTCGAGCGGCGAGGGGCGGTCGCGGATGACGAGACCTTCCACCGCTGGGGGCTGTGGCCTGGCGCGGTCTGGTCCGAGGCGGTCGAGGGCACCAACGGCATCGGCACGGCCCTGGCCGAGCACCGGGCCGTGACCATCCACCGCGAACAGCATTTCCACGCCCGCAACACTGGCCTGAGCTGCATCACCCATCCCATTCACGACCACATGGGGCGGCTGGCCGGAGCGCTGGACGTGTCCTCCTGTCGCGCTGACGCGACCGAGGCCATCCTGGGGCTGATCTCGGCGGCCGTTTCGGATGCGGCTCGCGCCATCGAGGCCCAGACCTTCCGCCAGGCCTTCGCCGATGCACGCATCGTGCTGGCGGGCGGGGCCAGCGAGCGCAATGCGGCGGCCCTGCTGGCCGTCGACCGCGACGACCTGGTCATCGGCGCCACGCGGGCGGCGCGTCTGTCCCTCGCCATCACTGATGAGCGCATCGCGGCTCAACTGCCCGCCTCCGACCTGCTGACGCCGGGCGGGACCGAGCTCGATCTGCTGGAGGCCGAGCGCGGGGCGGTACGCCGCGCCCTGGCCCGCACCGGGGGCAATGTCTCGGCGGCGGCGCGGGCGTTGGGCGTCAGCCGCGCCACCCTGCATCGCAAGCTGCATCGTCTGGGCCTGATCGACCTGCACTGACCTGTCGCAATCCTGCGACAGGTTTGCGGCGCACCATTGCGCCGCCGTCTGGCGCTGCGCCTCCTGCCGACCAAACTGGTCTCAAACGACGCCGGACAATCGGCGCCCGAGGAAACCAGCAGGAGGCCTTTCGTGACCAAGCCCGAATTCATCCGCGCCGTGACGCCCAAGTACAAGGCGCGCTACGACAACTTCATCGGCGGCCAGTGGGTGCCGCCCGTCAACGGCCGCTATTTCGAGAACACCTCCCCGGTGAATGGCCGCGTCCTGTGCGAGGTGGCTCGCTCGGACGCGGCCGACGTCGAACTGGCGCTGGACGCCGCCCACGCCGCCAGGGACGCCTGGGGCAAGACCAGTGTCGCCCAGCGCGCCCTGATCCTGAACCGCATCGCCGACCGGATGGAGCAGAACCTCCAGGTCATCGCCGAGGCGGAGACCTGGGACAACGGCAAGCCGGTGCGCGAGACGCTGGCGGCCGACATCCCGCTGGCCATCGACCACTTCCGCTATTTCGCCGGCTGCATCCGGGCGCAGGAAGGCGGCATTTCGGAGCTGGACCACGACACGGTCGCCTATCACTTCCATGAACCGCTCGGCGTGGTCGGCCAGATCATTCCGTGGAACTTCCCCATCCTGATGGCGGCCTGGAAGATCGCCCCGGCCCTGGCTGCGGGTAACTGCATCGTGCTGAAGCCGGCCGAGCAGACCCCGGCCTCGATCCTGCTGCTGACCGAACTGATCCAGGACATCCTGCCTGCTGGCGTGCTCAATATCGTTTCGGGCACGGGGATCGAGGTCGGCGAGCCTCTAGCCACCAACCCGCGCATCGCCAAGATCGCCTTCACCGGCTCGACCGCCGTCGGTCAGAAGATCATGGAATACGCCACCCGGAACATCATCCCGGTGACGCTGGAGCTGGGCGGCAAGTCGCCCAACATCTTCTTCAAGGACGTGATGGACGCGGACGACGCCTTCCTCGACAAGGCGCTGGAAGGCTTCGCCATGTTCGCTCTGAACCAAGGCGAGGTGTGCACCTGCCCCAGCCGCGCCCTGATCCACGAAGACATCTACGAGGCCTTCATCGAGAAGGCGATCGCCCGCGTCGAGGCGATCAAGCAGGGCGACCCGCTGGACCCGACCACCCAGGTCGGCGCCCAGGCCTCGGACCAGCAGTTGAAGAAGATCCTGTCCTATCTGCAGATCGGCAAGGATGAGGGCGCCGAGGTTCTGACCGGCGGCGATCAGGCGGTGCTGAAGGACGACCTGGCGGGCGGCTATTACGTCAAGCCGACGGTGTTCAAGGGCACCAACGACATGCGCGTCTTCCAGGAAGAGATCTTCGGCCCGGTCCTGGCCGTGACCACCTTCAAGACCCTGGAGGAAGCCATCGCCATCGCCAACGACACCGAGTATGGCCTGGGCGCCGGGGTGTGGTCGCGCGACATGAACACGGCATACCGCGCGGGGCGGGCTATCCAGGCGGGGCGCGTCTGGACCAACTGCTACCACCAGTATCCGGCCCATGCGGCCTTCGGCGGTTACAAGAAGTCGGGCATCGGGCGTGAGAACCACCGGATGATGCTCGACCACTATCAGCAGACCAAGAACCTGCTGGTCAGCTACAGCCCCGACAAGCTGGGCTTCTTCTGATCCATTTGAGGGCGCGGGCGTTTAGCCCGCGCCCTTTGTTTTTGACCAGACAGGCGAGGAGACGTGGACATGGCTGCAACCATGAAGGCCGCCGTCGTACGTGAGTTCGGCAAGCCCCTGGTGATAGAGGACGCGCCGATCCCGACGCCGGGTCCGGGTATGATCCAGGTGAAGATCGAGGCCACGGGCGTCTGCCACACCGACCTGCACGCGGCCGAGGGCGACTGGCCGGTCAAGCCGAACCCGCCTTTCATTCCGGGCCATGAAGGCGTCGGCTACGTCTCGGGCGTCGGCGCCGGGGTCAAGCACGTCAAGGAAGGCGACCGCGTCGGCGTGCCCTGGCTCTACACCGCCTGCGGCCACTGCAAACACTGCCTCGGCGGCTGGGAGACCCTGTGCCACGAGCAGCAGAACACCGGCTACTCGGTCAACGGCAGCTTCGCCGAATATGTGGTCGCTGATCCGGACTTCGTCGGCCACCTGCCGTCCAATATTGGCTTCGAGGAGATCGCGCCGATCCTGTGTGCGGGGGTGACGGTCTACAAGGGCCTGAAGATGACCGACACCAAGCCGGGCGACTGGATGGTGATCTCGGGCGTCGGCGGTCTGGGCCATCTGGCCGTGCAGTACGCCAAGGCCATGGGGCTGAACGTGGCGGCAGTCGATATCGACGACGCCAAGCTGGATCTGGCCCGGCGGTTGGGTGCGACGGTGACGGTCAACGCCAGAACCTCCAACGACCCCGCCGCCGACATCAAGCGCCAGACCGACGGCGGCGCCCAGGGCGTGCTGGTCACCGCCGTCTCGCCCAAGGCGTTCGATCAGGCGCTGGGCATGACGGCGCGCGGGGCGACGGTGGCCCTGAACGGCCTGCCGCCCGGCGATTTTCCGCTGTCGATTTTCGACATGGTGCTCAACGGCACGACCGTGCGCGGCTCGATCGTCGGCACGCGGCTGGACCTTCAGGAAGCGCTGGACTTCGCCGCCGACGGCAAGGTGAAGTCGATCAATACGGTCGAGCCGCTGGACAACATCAACGATATCTTCGCGCGGATGCGCAGAGGGCAGATCGAGGGGCGAGTGGTCATGTCGCTCGGTTGACAGGGTACCGGCGCGTTTCGAGAGGGATCGTGTGGTCTGCTCGCGGCTAAGCAGACCTGGTCGCGATCGCGGACAGGTCGTTGGCCGCATCGATCGGCACCCCTGACGCCTTCCGTTCGGAATAGCGGTCCACCAACTGGTCCGCATGGTTACGGGTCAGGACGGTGAAGCGCACCAGTTCCTCCATCACATCGACGATACGGTCGTAGTAGCTGGACGGCTTCATGCGGCCGTTCTCGTCGAACTCCATGAAGGCCTTGGCGACGCTGGACTGGTTGGGGATGGTGATCATCCGCATCCAGCGGCCTAGCAGGCGCAGGGTGTTGACCGCGTTGAAGCTCTGTGAGCCGCCGGAGACCTGCATGACCGCCAGGGTGCGGCCCTGGGTCGGGCGCATGCCGCCCATGCTGAGCGGCAGGTGGTCGATCTGAAGCTTCATGATCCCGGAGATCTGGCCGTGGCGTTCCGGGCTGCTCCAGACCATGCCCTCTGACCACATGGCGTGCTCGCGCAGTTCGTGGACGGCGGGGTGGTCGTCGTTGTCGACCTGATCCGTCAGAGGCAGGTCGGAGGGATCGAAGATGCGGGTCTCACAGCCCATGAAGCGCAGAAGACGGGCGGCCTCCTCGACGCACAGGCGGGAAAAGGATCGATCCCGCAGCGACCCGTAGAGCAGCAGGATGCGCGGCGGATGGTCGTTCGGGCCGAGGCCCAGCGCGGGCTGGCTGGATAGGTAGGCCGGGTCGAGCGCGGGCAGGTGGTCCGGATCGGGCAGGTCGCGAAGACGGGTCATCAGCAGGCGTCTTTCTTGGGGGCGGTCGCGGGGAAGTAGCGGCGGCCCAGCCACAGGGCGACCGACACCAGCAGGATCAGCACCGGCACCTCGACCAGCGGGCCGATGACCGCCGCGAAGGCGACCGGCGAGGCGAGTCCGAAGGCGGCGATGGCGACGGCGATCGCCAGTTCGAAATTATTGGAGGCGGCGGTGAAGGCCAGCGCCGTGGTGCGCGGGTAGTCCGCCTCGATCAGCCGACCCATCAGGAAACTGACCACGAACATGACGAAGAAGTAGATCGTCAGCGGGATGGCGATGCGCAGGGCGTCCAGCGGCAGGGCGACCACCTCGCCGCCCTTGAGGCTGAACATGGCGACGATGGTGAACAGCAGGGCGATCAGGGTGATCGGGGCGATGCGCGGCAGGAAGCGCGTCTCGTACCAGTCGTTCCCCTTCCTGGCGACCAGCGCCCGCCGGGTCAGGAAGCCTCCGAGGAAGGGCAGGCCCAGATAGACCAGAACGGCTCCGGCGATGGTCCAGACGCTGACATCGACCACGCTGCTCTCCAGTCCGAAAAGGGGCGGCAGCACGGTCAGGAACAGCCAGGCGTAGAGGCTGAAGAAGGCGATCTGGAAGAGCGAGTTGAAGGCGACCAACCCTGCCACATACTGATTGTCGCCGCGCGCCAGCTGGTTCCAGACCAGCACCATGGCGATGCAGCGGGCCAGACCGATCAGGATGACGCCGGTCATGTATTCCGGCTGGTCGCGCAGGAAGATGACCGCCAGGGCGAACATCAGCACCGGCCCCAGCACCCAGTTCTGGAACAGGGACAGGGCAAGCACGCGCCTGTCCGCGAAGACGCGCGGCAGTTCCTCGTACTTCACCCGCGCCAGCGGCGGATACATCATCAGGATCAGGCCGATGGCGATGGGGATGTTGGTTGTCCCGACCCGCAAGCTGTCGATCCAGCCGGGAAGGCCTGGTACAAGCGTGCCCAGCAGCACGCCCAGCGCCATGGCCGCGAAAATCCACAGCGTTAGCCAACGGTCGAGGAAGGACAGGCGGCGCTTTGGCTGTTCAGTCATCACGACGTCGACCATCAGCGGACCCTCCGGCCTGCGGCGTCGATGACGACTTCGCCGTCCTCCTTGGTGAAGGGCGTCAGACCCTCGGACGGCAGAATGTCCAGGACCGCTTCGGACGGCCGGCACAGCTTCACGCCCAGCGGCGAGACCACGATCGGACGGTTCAACAGGATCGGATGCGCCTCGATGGCATCCAGAAGTTGGTCGTCCGTCAGGGCGGGATCGCCGAGTTCCAGTTCAGCGAAAGGCGTGCCCTCCTCGCGCAGCAGGCTGCGTAGGGGAATGCCCATGCGCTCAACCAGGTCCAAGATCATCGCGCGGCTGGGCGGCGTCTTCACATATTCGACGACGTGGGGCTCGATCCCGGCGTGCCGGATGAGGGCCAGGGCGTTGCGCGACGTCCCGCAGGCAGGATTGTGATAGATGACGACGTCCATGAGGTCCTCAGGCGCGGCAGGGCGCGAGTTCGGCCAGAAGCGGCTCGCACAGTTCGGCGCGGCCCTGGCAGCAGTCCTTCAGCAGGAAGACGACAAGCGCCTGAAGGCGGCTCAGATCGGCGCGGTAGATGATCGACCGGCTGCGGCGCTCCGAACTGATCAAACCGGCGCGGGACAGGACCCCGAGGTGCGCCGACATGGTGTTGGCGGGTACCGCGAGGGCATCTGCGATCTCCCCGGCGGGCAGGCCGTCCGGTTCGTGCCTGACCAGCAGGCGGAAGGTCTCAAGCCGGGTGGGCTGCGCCAGAGCGGCGAGGGCGAGGATGGCGGATTCTGATTCCATAATTCCAAGATAATGGAATTAATGGCGCTGTCAATCAAGCTGGTGACGGTAAGGCCGAGGCGTCCAGAAGCGAGATAGACGCGTTCTGATCCACCCACGGGATGGTTCCCAACGATCAGGAGAAGGCGATAGTCTGCAGAACGCACGCGACCGTGATGAGTGTAATTTCCCCTCAGGAATTCAAAAGGCTCCGCTGAGAAGCGGCTTGCTGAGAGGCATCGCTCAGGCGAGGCTTATCATTCTCTTTTTGATATCAGATGCTTGCGAGAGTTTTGGCGCCGTCGAGTGGGAATAGTCCACTGACGGGCATGGGAAATCGAAGAGACCCTCCGAAGGCTTTCGGAGGGTCTTTCTTTCAGGGCGCCGTGGCTGTGGCGATCAGTAGGCGTAGGTCAGGTCTACGCCCCACATGCGGGGTTCGGTCAGGCCGACGAAGGGCGTGCCCAGGGTGGTGGCGGTGATGTTGTTGACTCCCGTCACATACTGATTGTCGAACAGGTTGTTGACGTAGACGCCCAGCTGATAGCGCTGGTTCGCGGTTCGCCAGTAGAGGCGCGCGTCAGTGCGGTTCTGGGCTTCGGACGGGTCGAACCAGGGGGTTTTCAGGCACGAACCCTGGCCCGTCGAGGTGGTGTTGCAGCGACCCTCGCCGCGATAGGCGTGGACGACCTGCATGTCGAGCGAACCTGCGCCGCCCAGGTCTTGGCGATAGGAGACGCCGGCCGAGGCCGACCACAATGGCTCGCCCGTGGGTTGCCCGGCCAGATCCCCGGCGTCAGTGATTTTCCGGTTGTAGGTGGCGTCGATGTATTGGGCGTTGGCGAACAGGTTCAGGCCCTCGATGGGCTGCACGTCCAGTTGCATGTCGAGGCCCCAGGCCGTGTCGTCGCTGGTTTCGACCAGATACTGAGGTACGCTGGAGCCCGCCGGCACGACCAGGCGGATCGATTGCTTGCCGTCATAGTCGTACTGGAAGGCCGAGAGATTGAGTCGGGCGTTGGCGCCGAGGTCGCTCTTCAGCCCGATCTCGAAATTCTGGACGTCCTCGTTGTCGAAGCGCGAAGCGACCTCGACGCTGTTGAAGCCTCCGGCCTTGTAGCCCTTGGCGTAGGAGAAGAAGACCATCGCGCTGTCGGTCAGGTGATAGTCGGCGACGAAGCGCGGGCTCAGATCCTCCCACGAATCCGACAGCTTGCAGGTCACCCCTTCCTGGACCGTGACGCCGTTGTCGCACGGCACGCCGGCCAGGGCGGACAGGTCGAAAATGTAGTCGGCGTAGAGGTAGCCTAGGGCCGGGCCCATGTTGTCGTTCAACACGAAGTTGATCGTCGGATCGTTGAGCACGGCGTCGAGTTCCGGCGCCATGCGTCGACCGTTCAGCCACTGGAACGACTTCTTGTCGCGGGTGTAGCGCAGGCCGAACGTCAGGTTCAGGCGATCGGAGGCGGCCCAGATGACGTCGGCGAAGACGGCCGTCGCGTCGAAGTCGCCCTCGTTGATCATGTCCTCCTGCCAGCTGTGGCCCAGGGTGCTGGCCGGAATGCCTGCCATCCCCAAGATCATGTCGGCCAGCGAGAACAGCGGGGCGCCGGCCGCATTGGTCAGGATGGTGTTGATCGTGTCAGTGGTGGCGTAGGTGTCGCTGCGCTGCTTGGCGTTTTCGGAGTAGTAGCTGGCGCCGGCGATCCAGTTGAACGCGCCGGTTTCGCCGGCGAGGCGGAATTCCTGATACCAGGACCGGTTCTTTTCCCGGTTGTTGGTGTCGAAATACAGGTCCGGGCGGTTGGTGCCGTCCTCGTCCTCGCGGTTCTCGGTGGTGAACTGCCGGACCGAGGTCAGGGAGGTGAAATCAATGTCGCCAAAGGCGTGGGTGATGGTCAGCACGCCCTCGTCGAGGCGGCGCGTCTCGTGGTTATCGATGACGTCGTTGAAGACGCGCTTCTCGAACGGATTGGTGTAGTCGGCGGGATCGGACGGAAAGGCGGGCAGGCCCGGCGCCGCCGGGATGGGCGCGACGCCGATGGCTGGGCGCGCATCCTGATCGATCTCGTCATGGCTCCAGCTCAGGATGGCCTGGGTCCGGGGCGTGACGTCCCAGCGCAGGGCGGCGCGGGCCGCCCAGTTGTCTTCGCGGTCATAGTCCTCGCCGGTGGCGCTATCGATCAGCCAGCCGTCGCGGCGGTTCACCAGGGCGTTGACCCGCAGGGCCATGGCGTCGTTGATCGGCAGGTTGATCAGCCCCTCGAGGCGGCGCTTGTCGTATTCGCCGAGGCGAAGGCCCAGCCGGGCCTCGAACTCGTCGCTGGGCTTGTTGGTGGTGATGGAGACGGCGCCCGCGGCGCTGTTGCGGCCGAACAGGGTGCCTTGCGGCCCCTTCAGCACCTCGACCCGCGCCACGTCGCTGAAGGCCAGCAGGGCCGCGCCCGAGCGGGCCGCATAGACTCCGTCGACATAGACCCCGACCGCCGGATCGGTGCCGACGCCGAAGTCCGAGGTCGCGACGCCGCGAATGCTGTAGCGCGCCTGGGTCGGGCTGGTGTTCGAGACCGACAGACCGGGCACGAAGACGGCCATGTCGCCGATGTCATCCGCCGCCAGGGCCTCCAGCGCCTCGGCGGTGACCACATTCACCGTGATCGGCACTTCTTGCAGGCTTTGCTCGCGCCTCTGTGCGGTGACGATGACGTCGTCCAGCGACGTCGCATCCTGCGGCGCCGCGTCCTGCGCCCAGGTCAGCCCCGGCGCGGCCAGCGCGGCCAAGGCCACGCCGACGGCCAGCGTCGCCTTGCGGCGGAATTTCATCTTGGTCATAGCGGCCCTCCCAAACCCCTGTTCCCTAGACTTCACGAAACAGAATATTATTCCGTTTGACAAGGGGGAGAGCGCCTGGACGGCTTACAGGCGCGTCCAGTCGTGTTAGACGGCCTGAGGATTGGGGCGGAGAGGATGACGTCAGTGGGCCCGCGCGCGCTGCAAGAAACGACCACACCGGCGAGTTCGCTGGGACGGCGCACGGCGCCGATGCAGAAGCGTGCGCGCGACCGGATCGACAGCGTGCTGGCGGCGACCGAGCGTCTTCTGGCCACGACCTCGGTCGACACGATCACCACCAGCAGCATTGCGGCCGAAGCCAATGTGCCGGTCAGCTCGATCTATCGCTATTTCCCGAACGTCTTCGCCATCTACAAGGAGCTGTTCGAGACCCTGGTGGCGCAGCTTCACACCCGCATCGCCGAGATTCTCGAGAATGCCCAGTACACGTCGTGGCGCGAGCGCCATCTGGCGGTCATGCTGGCCTTGCGAAAGACGCTGAACGAAGATCCGGCCTATCGGCCGCTATTCCACCTGATGCTGACGACGCGCGAGCTGCGGATCGTCAAGGAACACGCCAACGCGCAGATCGCGGCCTATCTGGCGGCGCGCTGGGAGCGGGGGCTCGACGGCTTCCACGGCGGCGCGCCTCTGGCGGTCGCCCGCATGGCCACCGAAATCTTCACTTCGTTCGAAACCCTGACCAGCGGTGAAGCCCATTCGGAATGGACCGACCGTCTGTTCGCCGAGGCCACGGTGGCCCTGGAACGGTATCTCTCAGCCTATCTGGAAGACTAGTAGCGGGGCCTGCACGGCTTCAGGCCATGCGTCGCAGCAGCGCCAGCCTGGCCCTGGTGAAGGGTGGATAGCGGACGCTGGCGTCCAGGGCGAAGCTGCGCTTCAGCACGGCGCGGCGGTGGCTGAAGGTCTCGAAGCTGAATCGTCCGTGATAGGCGCCCATGCCGCTGGCGCCCACGCCGCCGAACGGCAGGTTGGGGTTGGCCATGAAGACCACCGTGTCATTGATGGTCGCCGAGCCTGATCGCGTCGAGGCGATGATCCGGTCGGCGGTCGCCTTGTTCCTGGTGAAGGCATAGAGGGCCAGGGCGGGCGAACGGGCGTTGATGGCCGCCAGCGGCGCATCCAGCGTCTCGTAGGGCAGGACCGGCAGGATGGGGCCGAAAATCTCCTCGGCCATCACCGGCGCATCGGGCGAGACCTCGGTCAGGATCGTGGGCGCGACATAACAGGCCTCGATATCGGCCTGGCCGCCTGTGACGGCGCGGCCGTCGGCCAGCCGGGCCTGCAGGCGCGCGGCGTGGCGCGGGTTGATGATGCGCCCGAAGTCAGGGCTCGATTTGGGATCGGGGCCGAACATGGTCTTCACCGCCTGCTTCAGCGCGTCCAGCAGTTGAGCCTCGACCGAGGCGGCGACGTAGACGTGATCCGGCGCCACGCAGATCTGACCGGCGTTGAGGAAGCGGCCCCAGACGATGCGCCGGGCGGCCACCGCCAGATCGGCGGTCTCGTCGACGATGCAGGGATTCTGGCCGCCCAGTTCCAGCACGACCGGGGTCAGATGTTTGGCGGCGGCCGTCATCACGACGCGACCCACCCGTTCGCCGCCCGTGTAGAAGATCAGGTCGAAGCGTTGGTCGAGCAGGGCGGTCGAGACCTCCGCATCGCCCTCGACCACGGCGAAGGCGCGCGGGTCCAGGTACCGTTCCACCAGCTGCTTCAGCAGGGCCGACGACCTTGCGGCCATTTCGGAGGGCTTGATGACGGCGCAGTTGCCCGCCGCGATCGCTCCGACCAGCGGCCCCAGAACAAGCTGGAAGGGATAATTCCACGCCCCGATGATCAGGCTCACGCCGTAGGGCGTGGTTTCGATGAAGCTCCGGCCCGGCTGGATCGCGAGCGGCGTTGCGGTGCGTTGCGGTCGAGCCCAACGGCGGAGGTGTTTATGCGCGTGCGCCGCTTCCTTGCGGACGAAGTCGATCTCGGCCGTGCAGGCCTCGCCGAAAGGCTTGCCCAGGTCGGCCGCCAGGGCCTCGGCGATTCCGGCCTCGTTCTCGATCATCATCCGTTCGAGTGCGGCGAGTTGGCTTCGGCGCCAGGCCAGATCGCGCGTCAGGCCGCTTTCGAAGCTTGCGCGCAGGGTCTGGACGACCGAGGCGACCTCGGGAGCGGGAGCGGGAGCGGGAGCGGGAGCGGGAGCGGGGGCAGGGGGCCGCAGGGGCTCTACCGACATGATCCCTCCATTGAATCGATCCAGAAGCGGACAAGGGCCACACCCTCGGCATGGGCGGTCGAGCGGCCGATCTCGGGCATCATCACCGCGGGATTCGTCGAGGCCATGCGATAGGGGATGATCGACGCCTTGGCGTCGCCCGGCACGATGTCGAAACGAAGATTGCCCGTGCCGGGGCCGGCCGCCACAGGCAGCTTGCAGACGCCGGTCGGCCCCGAAAGCGGCGTGGCGGCGTTCAGATAAAGACCCGAGGTGTCGGCCGGCCCCTTGGGATTGTGGCAATGGCCGCAGTTGACGTCGAGATAGGCCCGCGCCCGCGCCTCGAGCGGTGCGCCGGCGTCCGTCCACGACACGTCCTTCGGGGCGTCTTTCGGATCGGCGAGGCCGCGCAGATAACCGGCCTTGGTCAGGCGGGTCAGCTGGTTCTCGGTTCCGTCCGCATAGGCGAAGTCGCGGTTGAGCAGCCGAGGCTTGGGGCCGATGGGTTGGATGACGCGCGTGGCCACATTGGTCGCGTGGCAGGCCGAGCACTGGGTCACGTTCGGCACGATGTAGGAGAAGGCCTGGTCCTCGCCGTCCGCACGCGCCAACTTGAGCGGGACCACCGCGCCGACCCGGTGCAGGACCGCCTCGGTCTGGGCCTCGTTCCACAGATAGGTGAGGGCGGCCCAGCCCTCGGGTCGATGGATCAGCAGCCGGGTCTCGACCATGCGAACCTTCTTCAGGTTCAGCCCCTCGCCGTCGTGGATCAGGGCCTGGTCGGCCTGTTGCAGCACCCGGCCGCCGCGTCCGGTCTGATAGAAGAAGGTCTTGGTGATGACCGCCCCGACCGGGAAGGACAACTCGTCGTCGCCGGGCTTGTAGTCCGCCGCAGCGCCGGGCGGCATCCAGATCGTCCGCAGCTTCTGCGCATGGTCGGTGAACAGCGGCGTCGTGACGTCATAGGGGGTGACGCGCTGGCCCAGAACCAGGGCGTCGCCCGACACCTGGACCATGCCCCAGTCCCGCAGGGACCTGGGGTTCTCCGTGGCGAAATAGGCCGGATCGACCAGGGGCTGCGGGGGCGGCGACGGCCGGGTGCAGGCCGCTGCCCCGGCGACCAGCGCCATGCAAAGGGTGAACAGACGAAACCGTGTCATGAGGCCGCGTCAGGCTCCCGGCAGGACGACGGGCGACAGACGCGGCAAGGTGCATTTGTGCGGCGTCATGTCGGTGTTCGGATTGGCGTACTTGTTCGGGCCGTCGACGTTGAGGACGCCCGCCTCGCCGTTGTCGATGCAGATGCGCAGGGCGGCGGGCATCTGGCCGTTCACCAGGCGCTTGGGATTGACGTAGCCGTCCCAGACGATGTCGGGGAAGCGGCCCGTCGGGCCGAACTTGGCCACGCGCAAAGCTTGCAGGTCCATGCCGTCGGGCGAGTTGCCGCCGCCGCTGAAGCGGTTGTCCTTGATCAGGATGGCTTCGGGATAGGGGTCGAAGTCGCCGTTCATGGCGCTGTCGGAATAGCCGGCGGAAAACAGGCTGGAGATGATGATGTTGGCGGTCTTGTTGTCGGCGATGTCGTTGTCGAATATCTCGACCTGATCATTGGAGTTGACGATCACGCCCGTGCCTGCCGGAACGCTGGCGACCGGGGTGCCGGCGTGGCCGAAGTTGCGGGTGTTGTTGGCGACCGAACGGTTCTTGTAGACGCGCGTCCGGTATCCCGCCTGCTGCAGTTGAGGCATGTTGAAGACCAGAATGCCGCCGGTGTTGTTGGTGGCCAGGTTTTCATAGACGTCGGCGTCGATGCAGTTCTCGATCTCGATCCCGGCGACGTTGAACTCCGCCCGGTTACGGCGGACCACCACGTTCTTCGACTGGCCGACATAGATGCCGGCGTCGGACGCGCCGATCGCCACGCTGTCCTCGATCAGGACGTTCTTCGTCTGCACCGGATAGATGCCGTAGGCGCCGTTCTCGGTCTTGGGCCCTTGCGTCCATTCCGTGCGGATGCGGCGCACGACGATGTTCTCGCCCTCGTTGATCTTCAGGGCGTCGCCCTTGGTGTCCTCAAGCGCCAGGTCCTCGATGGTGAAGTTGCTGGCCGTGACCAGCAGGCCCTGCGCCCCGGCGGCCTGATTGCGGAAGTTCAGGATGGTCTTGTCCATGCCCTGACCGCGAATGGTCACGCCGTCGACGGCCAGGCTCAGGCTGGTGTCGATGGTGAAGACGCCCGCCGGGATTTCGATGACCGTGCCGGGCCTGGCGTCGATCAGCTTCTCCATCAGCTCGTTCTGGTAGGTGGTGTTGGCCTTGGAAAGGTCCGTGCCCTTCTCGGCGGGCTTGGCCCCGCAGGCCCCCAACACCAGCATCAATGCGACCGACAGCCATGTGCGCGCCATCATGAGTTCCCCTCCAGAACGCTCGTGAGTGTTTCCCCATCATGAGGGTTTCATAACGGCGTCATTCCCGCAAGACGAAAACGAAACTGTTTCCGTTTTGAGGGCGCGTCCGGGGCTATGCGCGCTGCAGGTCCAGCTTCATGCCGGCCACGATCAGGCAGGCGCTGTCCGCGATTGACGCGATCCGCTGGTTGAGCCGGCCGGCTTCGTCGCGGAAGCGGCGTCCGAGCGCGTTGTCGGGGACCAGGGACCAGCCGACCTCATTGCTGACCACCCAAAGGGTGGCGGGGCAGACGGAAAACGCCAGCGCCAACTCATCGACGGCGGCGGAGAGGTCGCGGTCGGCCAGCATCTGATTGCTGAGCCACAGGGTCAGGCAGTCGACGACTGCAATGTCGTCAGCCCTCAGGTCGCGCACCGCCGCAGGCAGTTCGAGGGGCGCTTCCAGCGTGCGCCAGCCGTCGCCGCGCTCGGTCCGATGGCGGTCGATGCGATCGCGCATCTCTTCGTCGAAGGCCTCGGCGGTGGCGATCATCAGGGGCGGGCGGCCGGTCGCGGCCGCCGCCTGTTCAGCCTGTCTCTGGGCATAGGCGCTCTTGCCCGAGCGGGCGCCGCCGAGGACCAGGGTGATGGCCATGTTGCGTCTCTCCGGTTGACCTCTGGGGCGCGCGGTCCTACTGCCACGGTCGCGTCAGGTTCCCCGAAAGGGGATTGAAAGGGAACGGAGTGTGAAACTCCGGCTGTTCCCGCAACTGTAAGCGGCTAGCCCGCGCGTCATACGCCACTGGCGGTCCGGAAGGCCACGGCCTGAAACGACTTCTGGGAAGGCGACGCGCACCGGCCTTGATCCGCGAGCCAGGAGACCTGCCTGTCGCCGTCGTTCTCCGTGCGGTCGGGATGTGCCGGGCGGTCGAGGCAACTCGTGTGACGACAGTCGTAAACCAGCCGCGTCAGCGGCCGCTTTCGCTCATCCGGGCGAAGGCCGGTCCGGCGCGGCGTCGTCATATGGAGAACCGGAATGAACCGGACCGCATTCGCCACCCTGGCCGCCGCCAGCCTTCTTGCCGCCGCCCCCGCCTTCGCCGCCGAAGTCACCGACCAGCAGGCCGCCGCGCCTGACGTGGCCGGCCGCGCCGGCGCCACAGCCGTGGCCGACGTCATCGTCACCGCCAACCGTTCGGCCCAGCCGATCGAGCGCGTCGGCGCCTCGGTCACCGTCCTGACCCAGGCCGCCATCGACGCGCGCCAGACCCCCGCCGTGGCCGAGCTTCTGGCCCAGACGCCGGGCGTCAGCTTCACCCGCAACGGCGGCGTCGGCACGTCGACGGGCGTCAATATTCGTGGCGCCGAGAGCCAGCACACCGTCGTCCTGATCGACGGGGTCAAGCTGAACGATCCTTCCTCGACGCAAGGCGGCTTCAACTTCGGCAATCTGCTGGTCGGCGACACGGCCCGCATCGAGGTGCTCCGCGGCGCCCAGTCGACCCTGTGGGGCAGCCAGGCCATTGGGGGCGTGGTCAACATCGTCACCGCTGAGCCGACTGAAGCGCTGCAAGGCAGCTTCGACGCCGAAGCCGGCGCGCGCGGCACCACCTATTTCCGTGGCGGCGTCGGCGGCGCCAATGACCGCCTCAGCTGGCGTCTGGCCGCCAGCCGTTACCACACGGACGGCTTCTCGGCCTTCGCCAAGGGGACCGAGGATGACGGCTACACCAACACCGGCCTGTCGGGCCGCCTGAATCTGAAGATCACGGACGCCGTCTCGCTGGACCTGCGCTCGGTCTGGTCCAATGGCCAGAACGACTTCGACGCCTTCAACGGCGACAGCCGCGAGTACGGCAAGACCAAGGAACTGGTCGGCTACGCCGGGCTCAATTTCGACCTGCTGGACGGCCGTTTCCGCAACCGGATCGGCTATGCCTACACCGACACCAACCGCCTCAACTACAACCCCGCCACTACGGCCCAGCCGTTGACCTTCGACGCGGCGGGCGAGAACCGCCGTTGGGAATATCAGGGCACGTTCGCCGTCACCGAGGCGCTGAACACCACCTTCGGCATCGAGAGCGAGCGTTCGGAAATGCGTACCCGCTCGCCGTCGGCCTTTAACCTGAACCCCGCGTTTGCACGTGGTCAGGCGGATCTCGACAGCGCCTATGCCCAGGTCCAGTGGACGGTGCTGGAGGGTCTGACCCTGACCGGCGGCCTGCGCTACGACGACCACGCCCAGTATGGCGACAACCTGCTGGGTCAGGTAGCGGCGGCCTGGGCGTTGAACGACGGCGACACTGTGGTGCGCGCCAGCTGGGGCCAGGGCTTCCGCGCGCCGGGCCTGTATGAGCTCTACAGCGAATACGGCAATCTGACGCTGCAGCCGGAAGAGTTCGACAGCTGGGAAGTCGGCGTTGAGCAGCGCCTGTTCGACCGCGCCGTGGTCTCGGCGACCTACTTCAACCGTCAGGCCGACAACGAGATCCGCTACAACGGTTGCTCGACCCCCTCGACCGACCCGCTGTGCACCGTCAACGGCGTGGGCCGCTGGGGCTATTATCGCAACGTCCAGAAGACCGAGGCGCAAGGCGTCGAACTGATCGGCCGCGTGGACGTGACGGAGCGGTTGAACCTCAGCGCCAACTACACCTGGACCGACGCCAAGAGCGCCTCGGGCGCCACGGACGGCAAGCGTCTGACGCGTCGTCCGGAGCACATGGGCAACTTCGCCGCCGACTACGTCTGGCCGGTGGGGCTGAAGACGGGCGTGGCCGTGCGCTATGTGGGCGAGACCTTCAACAACGACGCCAACACCGTGGTCGTGGACGCCTACACCCTGGTCGACATCCGCGCCTCTTATCCGATCAACGACAACCTCGAAGTCTATGGCCGGATCGAGAACGCCTTGGACGAAGAGTATCAGACGGTCCTGAACTACGGCACGCCGGGTCAGGGCGTGTTCGGCGGCGTTCGCGTCCGGTTCTGATCCCATGCATGACGCCGCGTTTTTGACGACGGCGACCCGGCACGGCGGCGGTCTGATGAAGGCCGCCGCCGCCTATCCCGACGCGCCGAGGCCCTGGCTGGACCTGTCCACCGGGATCAATCCCGAGCCGTGGCGCGGTCCGCGCGCCCCGGAGGCGGAGTTGAACCGTCTGCCCGATCCCAGCGCCCTGGCCGCGCTAGAGACGGCGGCGGCGTCCGCGTTCGGCAGTGCGCCGGAGCGGACGGCGGCGGCAGCCGGAGCCGAGGCGGCGATCCGCCTTCTGCCCTTGCTGCTGGGCGTGCGTTCGGTTGAGATCGTCGGTCCGACCTACGGCGCCCATGCCGAGGCCTGGCGGGCGGCGGGCGTGGCGACGCGCCTGATCGCTCCCGATCAGGCGGCGACGTCGCAGGCAGGCGTGCTGGTCATCGTCAATCCGAACAATCCCGACGGCCGTCTGACCCGGCGGGCCGACCTGATCGCCATGGCGCGCGAGCGTTCGGCCGCGGGACGCTGGCTGGTCGTGGACGAGTCCTTCATCGAATGCGCGCCGGGCGACAGCGTGTCGGACCTGGTCGAACCCGGCTTGATCGTGCTGCGCTCGTTCGGCAAATTCTATGGATTGGCCGGGGTGCGGCTCGGCTTCATGCTGGCCGCGCCGGATCTGATTGCGCGTCTGCGCGCCCTGCTGGGCGACTGGCCCGTCGGGGCCGACGCCTTGATCATGGGGCGGGGGGCCTATGCCGACGCGGATTGGCGGCGGCGCACCGAGGCCGCCCTGGCCGAGCGGGCTGACCGGCTGGACGACCTGCTGGCCCGCGCGGGCTTCGAGATCATCGGCGGGACCAGCCTGTTCCGCATGACCCGCACGCGGAACGCGGCGCTATGGTTCCAGCATCTGTGCCGTGCGGGCGTCCTGACCCGACCCTTCGATCATACGCCGGACGGTCTGAGGTTCGGCGTGCCGAGCGAGCGCGACCTGCCGCGCCTGATGCATGCGCTGGAGGCCTTTGCATGAGGACGACGCGGCGACAGGCGCTGGCGGGCGCTCTGGCCGGCGCGGGGGCGGCCATGGTCGCCGGCCCCGCCGCGGCGGACGCCGTCCCGCGACGGGTCGTGTCGCTGAACGCCTGTCTCGACGCCATTCTGGTTCATGTCGCCGACAGGGGGCAGATCGCGGCCCTCAGCCACTATGCGCGAGAGCCGGTCGGCTCGACCATTTCCGAGGTGGCCAGGACGCTGCCCTTCACCTGGGAGACGGCGGAAGAGGTCATCGCCCTGCGGCCCGATCTGGTGCTGACCAGTCGTCACAGCGCCCTGGCCACCCGCAACGCCCTGGGCCGCATGAACATCCCGACCGAGCTGTTCGCCGTCCCCGACAGCGTGGCGGCCAGTCTGGATCAGGTGCGGGAGGTGGCCCGTCTGGTCGGTCGCCCAGCGCGGGGGGAGGCCCTGATCGCCCGCATTGAGGTCGCCATCGCCGCCGCCGCGCCGCCGCCCGGATCACGACCGTTGAAAGCCCTCGTCTATCAGCCCAACGGCTTCGCCGCCGGGCGCGGCACCCTGATGGACGAGATGATGTCCCGCGCCGGGTTCGAGAACGTCGCCGGACGCTATGGCCTGGGCAAATGGGGCAATGTGCCGGTCGAGCGTCTGCTGGCGGATCCGCCGCAGGTCCTGCTCAGCGGCGTACCTGTTCAAGGATCGCGGACCTGGGCCGACCGGGTGATGCGTCACCCGGCCCTGGCCTCCCTGTCCGGTCGGATGGTGCAGGCGCGACTGGAAGAGAAGCTGCTCTACTGCGGCGGCCCGGTGCTGATCCAGACCGCCGCCGCCCTGGCTCAGGCGCGCCGCACGGCGCTGGAGGCCCTATGAAGACCTTGCCGCGTTCCTTGATCATGGTCGGGCTGCTGGCCCTGATCGCGGTCCTGTCCGTCGCCAGCATGAGCGCGGGGCGCGTCTGGGTGCCGTGGAGCGATTGGGCCAGCCGGCAAGGCGATCCCGCCTGGGCCATCCTGTTCGAACTGCGCCTGCCGCGCACCATTCTGGCCCTGATGGTCGGGGCGGTCCTGGGCCTGACGGGGGCGGCCTTGCAAGGCTACACGCGCAATCCTCTGGCCGATCCGGGCATGCTGGGGGTCTCGACCATGGCGGCGCTGGGCGCAGTCATGACCTTCTATCTAGGCGCGGCGGCCAGCGCGCCCTGGGTGCTGCCCGGCGCGGCCATGATAGGGGCGGGCGCGGGAGTCATCCTGTTGTTGGCGCTGGCGGGGGCGACCAGCAGCGTCGTCACCTTTATCCTCGCAGGCGTGGTGATCCAGACCATGGCCGGGGCCGGGGTGGCCTTGGCGCTAAACCTGGCCCCCAATCCCTGGGCGGTGAACGAGATCGTCAACTGGCTGATGGGGTCGCTGGCCGACCGCAGCGTCGTCGAGCTGAAGCTGGCGGCGCCGGGCATGATCCTGGGCTGCCTGCTGCTGATGACCCAGGGACGGACGCTGGATGCCCTGACTCTGGGCGAGGCCGGGGCGCGCTCGCTGGGGGTTCGGCTGGACGCCGGGCGGTTGATGCTGGTGCTCGGCGCAGCTTTGGCGGTCGGTTCGGCGGTGTCGGTGACCGGTTCGATCGGCTTCGTCGGCCTGATCGTCCCGCACCTGCTGCGGCCCCTGATCGGGGCGCGGCCCGGCGGCCTGTTGCTGCCCTCCGCGCTGGGCGGCGCGGCGCTTGTTCTGGCGGCGGATATTCTGGTGCGGCTGACGCCGTCGGCGGCCGAGATCAAGCTGGGCGTGGCCATGGCGGCGCTCGGCGGGCCCTTCTTCCTGGCCCTGTTGATCGGCATGAGGAGGAAGCTGGCATGAGCCTTCTGAGCGCGGAAAATCTGTCGATCAGTCTGGGCGACAAGGCGGTGCTGAACGGCGTCGGCGCGGCCTTTGCGCCGGGACTGGTGACGGCGGTTGTCGGACCGAACGGGGCGGGCAAATCGACGTTGCTGGACTGTCTGGCGGCCTTGAGGAGGCCCGACGCCGGGCGGGTGACGCTGGACGAACGCGCCCTGAGCGACCTGCCATCGCGAGAACGGGCGCGCCGTATCGCCTACCTGCCCCAGAACGCCGAGATCGCCTGGGCGGTGGATGGCCGCACCTTCATCGGTCTGGGCCGCACCCCCTGGGTCGGCGCCTGGGGGCTGACCGCCGAGGACCGGGCGGCGGTGGGCCGCGCCATGGCGGTGACGGGGGTAGAGGACTTTGCTGACCGCATCGTCTCGACCCTGTCAGGCGGCGAACGGGCGCGGGTGTTGATCGCGCGAGCCCTGGCGGGCGACCCGCAGTGGCTATTGGCCGACGAGCCTCTGGCGGGGCTGGACCCGGGCCATGTGCTGGATGCCTGCGACCTGTTCCGGCGGCTGGCGGATGAAGAGGGGCGGGGCGTCATCCTGACCCTGCACGACCTAGACGCGGCGCTGCGCGTGGCCGACCGGGTGATCGTTCTGGTCGAGGGGCGCGTGCTGGCGGATGCGCCGCCCCGCGAGGCCTTGTCTTCCCAGGTGCTCAAGACGGCCTACGGCGTGGAGGCGCACACTCTGGCCGGCGTGCGCGGTCCGGTGCTGGAAATGGTCGGCCGTGCCCGCTAGCGCGCCAACGCCATGGATTGTCGCCGGAGCTCTCTTGCTTGAGGGCACGGTCGGCTGGCCGCCCCGCCTATCGCATCCGGTGGTTTGGGTCGGCGGTCTGATCGCGGGGATGGAGCGAGCCTGGAACGGCCCGGAGCGTTCGGCGAAGGCACGACGGGCGCTCGGCGTCGCGACCCTTCTGATCCTGATCGCCGTGGCGGGCGGCGCCGGGTGGGGATTGGAACGGCTGGCTGCGTCCGCGCCCTTCTGGCCGGGCCTGGCGATCGTCGTCATCTGGGGGGCGACGGGCCTGGCGGCGCGCAGCCTGTTTGATCACGTTCGCGCTGTCGCCAGGCCCCTGGCGTCAGGCGACCTTCCGGCCGCGCGTCTGGCGGTCAGCATGATCGTCGGTCGCGACGTCGAGGCGATGGACGAGGGCGGGGTCGCGACCGCCGCTCTGGAAAGCCTGGCCGAGAGCTTCTGCGACGGCGTGGTGGCGCCCGTCTTCTGGTTCGTGGTCGGCGGTTTGCCGGGGCTGTTCGTCTACAAGGCCGTGAACACCGCTGACAGCATGATCGGCCATATGGAGCCGCGCTGGCGGGCCTTCGGCTGGGCGACGGCGCGGACCGACGACGTGATGAACTGGATCCCGGCCCGGATCGCGGGGGCGCTGATCGCGCTGGGCGGCTGGCAGGGTTGGCGCATCATGTGGCGTGACGCGGGCAAGCACGCCTCGCCCAACGCCGGCTGGCCCGAAGCCGCCATGGCGGGGGCGCTGAGGGTGAGGCTGGGCGGGCCGGTTCGCTACGACGGGATCACCACCCACCGCCCCGACTTCGGCGACTGGGCGCCGCCGCGCGCCCATGATCTGCGACGTGGTCTTCGTGTCTATGGCGTCGCTTGCGCCGTCCTGATGCTGCTTTTGATCGCCGGAGGCTTCGTATGGCCGCGTTGAGGTTGAATGACCTGTTCGCCATTTCCTGGTTGGATCGGACCCTGGAGCCCGCCTTGCAGACAGCCCTCGACGGCAAGGCCAAGCCGCCGGGCGCCCTGGGCCGGATCGAGGAACTGGCGCTGACGCTGGGCCTGATCCAGCGAGGGTTGAGACCCGCTGTCGAGCGTCCCGTCCTTCTGGTCTTCGCGGGGGACCATGGTCTGACGCGCTCGGGCGTGGCGGCCTTTCCGTCCGGCGTCACCGTAGCCATGGTCGACACATTGCTGGCGGGCAAGGCCAGCGCCAACGCCTTCGCCCGCGTGGTCGGGGCCGAGGTTCGGGTGATCGATGCGGGCGTGGCGGCGGACCTGTCGGACCGGGTGAGGCTGATCCACGCCAAGATCGCGCCGGGCACGGCGGACGCCTCGGTCGCCCCGGCCATGACGCCTGCTCAGGCCGAGGCGGCGCTGTTGGCCGGCGCACGGGTGGCCGAAGACGCCATCGCCAGCGGCGCCGACCTGATCGCCCTGGGCGAAATGGGCATCGGCAACAGCGCCTCGGCGGCCCTGCTGATGCACCGGTTGGCGCCTGCACCGCTGGATGATTGCGTGGGACAGGGGGCGGGTCATTCGCCGGAGGGCATGGCGCGAAAGCGCGCGGTTCTGGCTCAGGCGGCGGCGCGGTCGGACGCGACGGCGCCGTTTGAGGTGCTGACCCAGTTCGGCGGCTATGAGATCGCCATGATGGCCGGGGCCGTGCTGGCGGCGGCGCGGGCAGGGGTTCCGGTTCTGGTTGACGGCTTCATCGGCACGGCGGCGGCCTTGCTGGCCGTCCGCCTGGCGCCCGCCGCGCTGGGCTATTGCCTGTTCGCCCATGCCTCGGCCGAGGCGGGGCATCGCCTGATGCTGGAGGCGTTGAACGCTCGGCCCTTGCTGGGGTTGGACATGAGGCTGGGCGAAGGGACCGGCGCCCTGCTGGCCGTGCCTCTGGTTCAGGCGGCCTGCGCCCTGCTGTCCGAGGTCGCGGAACTCTCCGACGTGCTGGAGGCGGCGGGATGATCCGGCAAGAAGCACGGCTGTTCATCTGTGCGGTGCAGTTCCTGACCCGTATCCCGACGCCGCAACTGGCCGGCTTCCAGCCGGAATGGATCCAGCAGAGCGCGCGCTATTACCCGCTGGTGGGCCAGATCGTCGGTGGGCTGTCGGCCCTGATCCTCTATGGCGCGGCCCAGGTCTGGAGCCCGTGGATCGCGGCCCTGCTGGCCGTCGGCGCGGGGATCGCCCTGACCGGCGGCTTTCACGAGGACGGGCTGGCCGACACGGCGGACGGCCTCGGCGGCGGTCTGACCCGCGCGCGGCGGCTGGAGATCATGAAGGACAGCCGACTGGGCTCCTATGGCGCGCTGGCGCTGGGGCTGACGATGGCCTTGCGGGTGGCGGCGCTGGCCATGCTGACGCAGGTCTCGCCGCTGTTCGCCGCTATCGCCTTGCTGGCCTCGCATGGCCTGGGACGCGCGGCGGCGGTCGCGGCCATGACGATCATGCCCTATGGCGGCGACCCCGGCATGGCCAAGGAGGGCAAGCCCGATCGCGCCTCAGTCGCCGGGCTGACGGTGGCGGTTCTGATCGCCCTGTGGCCCCTGGTCTTCTTCGCGCCGGTCACAGCAGCAGGGGGCGTGGCGCTGGGCCTGCTAACCGCCGCCGTTCCGGCCTGGCTGGCGTGGCGGCTGATCGGGGGCCGCACCGGCGATGTTCTGGGCGCGGTCGAGCAGGCGTTCGAGGTCGGCTTCCTGCTGGCCGTCGCCGGGCTGGCGGGCGGATGAAGCTGATCGTCGCCCCTCTGCACGAGGTCGCGGAGTTGGTGGCCGCGCATCAGCCGTCGCATCTGATCAGTCTGGCCTCGCCGGGTCATGTCGATGCGCCGCTGGCCCACGCGCCACCGTATCGTCTGGACCTGCGGTTCAACGACATCGCCGCGCCGCGCGAAGGGCTGACGCCGCCGAGCGACGCCGACATCGCCGCCCTGCTGGCCTTCGCCGAGGGCTGGGACGGGACGCGACCCATGCTGATCCAATGCTGGGCGGGGGTCAGTCGTTCGACGGCGGCGGCCTATGTCGTCGCCTGCGCGCGCTCCGAAGGGGGCAGGGAGCAGGCGTGGGCTGAGCGCCTGCGCGCCGTCGCCCCGACCGCCACGCCCAACCCCCTGATCGTGGCCCTGGCCGACCATCTGTTGAACCGCCACGGCGACATGGTCCGCGCCGTCGCCGCCATCGGGCGCGGGGCCGAGACCGCCTGGGGCGCGCCTTTCGAACTGGACCTGTCGCCGCAAGGAGTCTCGCGCTGATGACCGAAGCCGATCTGAACACTCGTCACGCCGAGAAGATGAAGAAGGTTCAGGCCGCTCGCGCCCGGATGATGGCGAGCAAGACGGTCGAGCGCGGCCTGGTCATCGTCCATACCGGGACCGGGAAGGGCAAGACGACGGCGGCCCTGGGCATGGTCTGCCGCATGATCGGCCACGGCATGAAGACGTCGATCATCCAGTTCATTAAGGGGGCGATGGAGACGGGTGAACAGAACCTGTTCGACGCCTTTCCCGACCTGGTCGAGATGCGGCCCATGGGCGAGGGCTTCACCTGGGACACTCAGGACCGCGCGGCCGACATCGCCAACGTCCGCCGCGCATGGGACGCTGCCAAGGCCCGCATTATGGACCCGGACTGGAAGATGGTCGTCTGCGACGAACTGAACATCGCCCTGCGCTACGACTATCTGCCGGTCGAGGAGGTGCTGGCGGTTCTGGCCGCGCGCCCGGCCGACACCCACGTCGTCATCACCGGCCGCAACGCCCCGCCCGAACTGATCGAGGCGGCGGATCTGGTCACCGATATGCAGATGGTGAAGCACCCGTTCCGCAGCGGCGTGAAGGCCCAGGCCGGGGTGGAGTTCTGATGCCGGCGCGTCTGGTGGTCTGCACGACCTGCCGCTTCTCGAGCGAGGTGCCGGTGGACGCCGCCGGCCTGACGGGCGGGCAGTTATTGTTCAATGCGGTTGAGGCCGCTGTCGCGGCTGTCGGCGCCGGTCAACTGCGGGTCGAGCCGCAGGCCTGCTTGTGGGCCTGCTCCAGTCACTGTTCGGTCTATCTGAGCCAGCCCGGCAAGCCCGCCTATCTGGCCGGACGTTTCGCGCCGACCGATCAGGACGCTCAGGCCATCATCGACTTCGCCCGTCTCTATGCAGACAGTCCGGAGGGGGCGGTGCCCTATCGGGACTGGCCGGAAGGCGTGAAGGGCCATTTCATCGCTCGTCTGCCCGCAGATCCGGCCTGACGCGGCATCGATCCTGCCCATTTCCTTCAGGCAAGGCGCGAACCCTTGCGGGCAGTTAGGCGTTGCTCGGGAAGCAGGCCTTCATGCCGCCGCTTGCGGAGGCGCAGGAACGAGGGGAACGCCTTGGCTTACGTCATAGCCTTGCCCACCGTCCTGCTTCTGCTCGCCTGCTTTGCATGGCCTTCCATATCGTCGCGGCTCAAGCGTCGGTCGCGGCGGCGTAACAACCGGTACTGGCGCTGATCGATGGGGGCGCCTTTTCTTGTCGACGTCTGCGTCTGTACGTTCCGACGGCTCGGTCTGGCGGCGACGCTGGCTTCATTGAAGGCACAGACGCTGCCGGCTGATCGCTTCCGGATCATCGTCGCGGACAATGATCATGAGCCCAGCGCGCGGGCCTTGGTCGAGCAGGCTCTCCAGGCCTGGGGCGGCTTCCTTTATCTCCATGCGCCGGCTCGCAACATCTCGGTGGCGCGCAACGCCTGCATCGACGTCGCCACGGCCGACTATGTCGCCTGGATCGATGACGACGAGGTGGCGGATCCCGACTGGCTGGAACGTCTGATCGAGGCCCTCGAAGAAAACGACTGCGACGCCGTGTTCGGCTCTGTTCACGCTCTCTATCCGGACGATGCGCCGCCCTGGAGCGTGTCCGCTGACCTCCACTCCATCCGCCCGGTGCAGACGCGGAGGGGCGTCGATACAGGCTTTACGTCGAACGCTCTGGTGAAGCGCGTCGTAATCGGCGAGCGACGCTTCGACCCGGACCTGGGACGGTCCGGCGGCGAGGACACGGATTTCTTCACTCGCCTGCACGCGGACGGGGCGCGGTTCGCGGCTGCGCCCGGGGCCGTGGTCCGGGAGACGGTGGGGCAGGAAAGGCTTCGCCTGTCGTGGCTGCTGAGCCGCGCCTTCCGTTCCGGTCAGACGCACGCGCGGCGGCATCTGACGCCGGGAAGCCGACGAGTGATGCAGGCCGGGTTCGCCTTGGCCAAGGCCTGCGCCTGCGCCGCGATGGCGCTGCTCCGTCTCGCCAGTCCGGCGGGGTGGCGACGGGCGCTCACGCGCGGGGCGCTCCATGTCGGCGTGGTGGCGCGTCTGGCGGGCATGCGCGAAGGACAGCTGTACTAGACGGCGCCCGCGTGTACCTGTTCATAGAGCGACAGATAAAGGCGTCCGGACGCCTCCAGCCCCAAGGTTTCCTCGACATAGGCGCGCGGCTGGAACGTCTCGCGTCGAGCCCAGAAGGCGTCGAAACCCGCCTCCATGTCCTGAAGTTTGAACAGGGCGCCGCAACGGTCGTCGAAATAGGGCGCGGTGCTGACCGCCAGGCCGGGCGGTGCGCGGGCGGCCAGGATGGGGTCGACCAGTTCGCCCTCGTCCCACGCGAAGACCGGCAGACCGGACGCCAGGGCTTCCTGATAGGCGATGCCCTGAGTTTCGTGCTCGCACAGGAAGATCATGGCCCGGCTGCGGGCCAGGGCGGACCGGAAATCAGCGATATGGTGCGCGCCGTACCGCACAACCTCCCAGTTCAGGCCGCGCGCCTTCAGATGGGCCTGACATCGCTCAAGAACGGCCGGCACGCGCTCATCACGGAACCAGCGGATCTTGTCATAGATCACCACATCCGTGGTTTTGGGCCGGGACGACAGATCGGGCCAGGCCGCGGTGTCGATGCCGGCGAACCAGAGGGCGGACTTCGGGCCGACCCAAGGCTGATTGAAGTCGATCGCCCATTGGGACGGCTGGATCAGCAGCTTGAAGCGCGATTGGCCCGCCACGCGCGCGGCCTCCTCGCACAGGCCGTAGTCGCCGGGACCGAAGATGACGGGGTTGGGCAAATCCACCTTGGCCACGACCGAGGGATAGCCTGCGACGCCGATGGGTTGTTTTGGATTCCGGCGGGCGGCGGCGAAGTCATTGACCCGGACGCGCCAGCCGACAGCTTCGAGGGATTTCTTGAGGCCGAGGAAGGCGGTGTAGAAACCAGTGTGGGTCTGCTTGCGCCTCAAGCTTCTCCAGGCGAAGCGCGCGCCGCGCCGCAAATGGGAACAGGTCTGTCCCACCAGTCCCGGCGCGGCCCTGAGCTCATAGCCGTCGTAGAACAGCAGCATGGTGCGCGGCGGCATCCTAGCCATGTCCGTGCCGAGGCGAGGGAGTCTGTCTCCGAAGATGGATCAGGCCGTAGGCGACCGCCGCCACGATGATCACCGTCGAGGAGTTGAACGGACCGAACAGGTTCTCGACCTTGGCGCGCGCGGCGAAAACGATGCCGATCGAGGCGAGGAAGAGCCAGCCGGGCGTGCTGACGGGCGACATGGCGCGCAGCACGGTCCGCGCCAGGCCCGTGAACATGACGACGGCGATCAGTCCGCCGCCCGCATAGCCGAAATCGACCAGCCATTCGCGATAGTTGTCATGGAAGCTGAAGCCCGCGCCGCTGGTCAGTCCGGCCCAGCGCAACAGGCCGATCGTCTCGGCCCCGCTGCCGAGCCAGGTGGAGCGGAAACCGTGCCCGAGAAGCGGTCGGTCGGTGATCAACCGGTCGGCATAGGCCCAAAGGTAGTCTCGCCCCGTCAGGCCCACATCCTTGTGCAGGACATTGACGACGAAGTCCTCCCACATCGCGACCAGATCCGCCCGGAGCATCCAGAGGGGCACGGCGAAGGCCAGCAGACACAGAACCAGCAAGACGCGGATCGCCGGCGGGGTCCGCGCGGCCAACGTCAGAACGACGAAGACTCCCGCGAACATCAGGGTCGCGAGAACGGCGCCGGCGGAAAAGCCGGTCAGCAGGACGAACAGGGCCGTGGCGCCGACCGGCAGGGTCGAGAGGCGCAGCCATCGCGGCTGCGATCCGTCCACCGCCAGGGCAAGGCCGCTGCACAGCAGCAGGTGGGTCAGCCCGCCCATCTCGTTCTTGGAGCCCAGGACGCCGATCAGGACAGGCCCCGCCAATGATGGTCCCTGGCGGCCCGAGAGCAGGCAGAGGGTCAGGATGACGGTGCTGCTGAGGAAGACGGCGCGCATGAACCCGTCCGGCCGCAGGACGCTGACCATCAGAACGGCGGCCAGGATGGTGATCCCGAGCTGTGATCCATAGCGAAGGCTGACCGAGGGGGCGGTCGCCCACAGGGCGGACAAGACGGCCAGGGCGGCGACGAGCAGCAGCGGCCAGCACTGAAACACGCCCGCCATGCTTTCGCGTGGCTTCAGCACGACCAGGGCCGCTGCGCAGACCATGATCATCAGCGGCGCGACGGGTCCGAAGCCGCCCAGCCAGGTCGCGGTCAGCAGAAGGGCGGAAGCCGCACCGGCCAACAGATCGACCGGCGGGGCCAAGCGCGCCCTCGCGGGCCATCGCTCCCTTCTTGCTTCGATCAAGGTCCCAGCCCGCATCGCGATCCTCGCCGCCCAGCCACGGCCCGATTTTGCAGGCAGAAGCGCCAGTAAAGCGCGGCCGCGCCCGGGCGGGTTGCATGACACAAAGAGAATTCGCACGACGTGATAGGCTGAACCTCGGTAAAGTCCTCGCCGGCGGCTCAGGAATTGCTTGGGCTGGGGTCTGGAAGTGGAGGTCGGATGCAGCCTTCGTCAGTCTCGCCGGTTCGCGTCAGCGTGATCATGCCGGCCAGGAATGCCGCGCCCTTCATCGACGAAGCGCTCCGGTCTGTCCGCGAGCAGTCGATGGCGGACCTCGAGATCCTGGTCATCGATGACGGCTCGTCCGACTCCACGCCCGTGATCGTCGAAGGCCATGCTCGCGAGGATGATCGTGTGCGCCTGTTGCGCGGCGCGGGGCGGGGACCGGCGGCGGCGCGCAACATCGGCCTGTCCGCGGCGAAGGGCGCCTGGGCGGCGATGGTGGATGCGGACGACCTGATCCTGCCGGATCGCTTGCAACGGCTGCTGGACGGCGCCGAAACCGCAGGCGCGCAGATCGCCGCCGACAATCTGATGGCTTTCCATGACGACGGCAGGGTTGATCACGTCTGGCTGGCGGGGCCACCATGGGCGCAGACGCGACGGCTCGACCTGGCGACCTTCCTCGCCTGCGGCGAAGGGACGGGCCGTGACGAGGGGCTGGGCTATCTGAAGCCGATTTTCCGACTGGACTGGCTGAGGGAGAAAGACCTGCTGTACGACCAAAGCCTGACTATAGGCGAAGACTTTGATTTCGTGTCGCGGGCCCTGGCGGCAGGCGCCGTCTATGTCTTTCAGCCGTTCGCGGGCTATCGCTATCGGCGACGGTCCGGTTCTGTTTCTCATCGGGTTTCGGCCGCTCAGTTAGAGGCCATGATCGCCGCCGCGCGACGGCTGGCGGCCAAACTCGACGGCGATGCGCGCCGCGAAATGGATGGGCGGATCGCGCGAATGGAGGAGGACCGACATTTCGTCGTCCTCGTCGAGCGGCTGAAAGCCGGGGATGTTTGGGCGATGGGGCCTCTGGCGCAGTCGCGGGAACAAAGGGCCCGTTTCGGCCAGGCCTTGGCCGAGGGTCTGGCCCGCCGCCTTCGGCCACAACGGTCTCCGGCATGACGACCGATCCGACCATCCTCTATCTGGTTCATGACCTGAATGACGCCGCCGTGGCGCGCCGCGTCAGGATGTTGCGTGACGGCGGCGCGGCCCTGGTTCTGGCGGGGTTTCACCGGGGAGCCGCGCCATGCGAGGTCGAAGGCGTCGAGGCTGTTCCTCTGGCCCAGACCTTCGACGGCGCCCTGCGTCAGCGGATGCTCGCGGTCGCGGCCCAGGTGACGCGGCCATGGCGGCTGATGAAGCTGGCGCGGCGCGCAGATGCGGTGATGGCGCGCAATCTGGAAATGCTGCTGCTGGCCCAGGTGGCGCGTGCGGGACGCGGGATGCCGCTGACCTACGAATGCCTCGATGTCCATCGGTCCTTGCTGGGGCGAGGGTGGCGCTCTCGGCTGCTGCGCGGGCTGGAGAACCGACTGCTGCGGAGTGTGGATCAGATCATCGTCAGTTCGCCCGCCTTTGCGTCCGACTACTTCGCCCACCGGCGCGGCTCGGCGTCAATGAGGGTGGTGGAGAACAAGGTCTATGCCCCGCGCGGCGACCCCGAGCCTGAAGGTGAGATCCCGCCGGGGCCGCCGTGGCGCATCGGCTGGTTCGGCATGATCCGCTGTCGCCGCAGTCTGGCCATGCTCGCCCGGCTGGCCGAGACCTTGCCTGGACGGATGGTGGTGGAGGTCCGGGGCCGCCCGTCGCCGGCGGTGTTCGAGGACATCGAGGCCCTGACGGCCACCATGCCGGGCGTCAGCTTCATGGGGTCCTACGAGGCCGGGGATCTGCCCGCTCATTACGACGGGGTCCATTTCGCCTGGGGGGTGGACTTCTTTGAGGAGGGGCTCAATTCGCGCTGGCTCCTGCCGAACCGGCTCTATGAGGGCGGAGCACGCGACCGCCCCATCATCGCCCAGGCCGACGTTGAGACCGGGCGCTGGCTGGCGCAGCGCGGCTGCGGCGTGCTGTTGCATGACGTGGAGGCTGACCTGCTTCGGTTCTTCGAGGGGCTGACGGCGGCGGGCTATGATGATTTGGTCCAGCGATCGGCGGCCGTGCCGCGCGGCGACCTGATCGCAGACACTGAGGACAGTCGGGCCCTGGTCGATCTGGTGACGGGACCGGGCGAATGAGCCGGCAGACCTCGGGACCGCTGATCGTCGTGCCCTGCCTGAACGAGGCGGCTCACTTGCCCCATCTACTTCGGCGGTTGCTGGCCGATCCGGGCGCCGAGGAAGCGCTGGTCGTGGTGGCGGACGGCGGCAGCGCCGACGGTAGCCAGAGGATCGTGGCCGAGATCGCGCTCTACGAAAACAGATTGAAACTGATCGACAACTTGTTGAAAATTCAGAGCGCAGGCGTCAACGCCGCCGTTCGGCGTTTCGGCGAAGGACGGCGGTTTCTGGTGCGGATCGACGCCCATGCCGACTATACGGCCGACTATGTGGCCCGCCTGCTTCAGGCCGCCGAGGCGACCGGCGCCGCCTCGGTGGTGGTCCCGCTGGCCTCGCGGGGCGAGGGCTGTTTCCAGATCGCCGCCGCCGTGGCGCAGAACTCGAGGATCGGCACAGGCGGGGCGGTCCACCGTGTCGGCGGCGCCAGCGGCTGGATCGACCACGGTCACCATGCTCTGATGCGGATCGAGGATTTCGTCGCCGTCGGCGGCTATGACGAAGGCTTCAGCCACAACGAGGACGCCGAGCTGGATCTTCGACTGGCCCAGGCAGGCGGCCGCATCTGGATGCAGGCTGACCTGGCCGTCGGCTATTATCCGCGGGCCACGCCCGGCGCGCTGTTCCGTCAGTATGTTCACTACGGCCAGGGACGCGCCCGGACGGTGCGTCTGCATCGGACCCCGCTCAAGTTGCGACAGGCGGCGCCGCTGGCCGTCGCGCCTGCTGTCGCGCTCGCCGCCCTTTCGGCGCCTCTGACGCCGTTGAGCAGCGTCGCCGTGCTGGGGGGGCTTCCAGCGGCGGTCTGGGCGGGCGTCTGCCTTGCGGCGGGAGCCTGGGCCGGGATGAAGTCGCGCTCGGTCTGCGGGCTGGCGTCCGGCTTCGCCGCCATGATCATGCATCTGGGCTGGTCGTTGGGATTTCTGAGCCAGACCATCCGATCCGGCGGGCGCTTCTCAGCCAGGCCTGTTCCGCCAGCCGCGCGATCAGGGACAGGCTGACGCGGGGCGAGGTGAAGGCGCTGAGGCCGCGCCCCGGATCGCGGGCCTTCACCGCTTCGATCAGCCGTCGCCACTGGACGCGGGCGTCGATGCTCTGATGGTGGGCGCGGATCGCGCGGCGTTCGGACGGTGTGAAGCAGCGAAGACCGGCCAGCCGCAGGTCACAGTCCCGCAGCGCCTCCAGATCGGTTACGTCGTGCCGGGCGCTGAGGGAGTCCGCGCGCGTCACGGCGCAATAGCCCATGGGCGGCAGCAGGTGCAGGCGCGCCCCCAGGGCCAGGGCGCGAGCGTAGAGGTCGTAGTCCTCGCCCAGCCGCATCCCTTCGTCATAGGCAAGGGCGTGAGCCGCGAGGAAATCCCGTTTCATCAGGGGCTTGATGAAGCCCATCTCCTCACGGGAGCGGCCCGGCCGGGTGATGTTGGCGCGAACGAACTGCTCGAAACTGATCTGTTCGGGCGCGGCCTGATCCTGCCTGACCCAGGCCGCGTCGTCGCGCAGGGGGCGGTCGGCGATCAACTCGGCCTCGCCGCCGGCGCGCAGCATCCGGCCGATGCGACCGGGCAGGAAATGATCGTCTGCGTCCAGCACGCAGACCCAATCCGCTGTCGTCAGCGACAGGGCCTGATTGCGGGCGGCGGCGGGGCCGTGATTGACCGACAGGGCCAGCATTCGGAGCCGTCCGGAGCCGTCGTCATGGCGGCAGGCCTCGGCTGCCGTTTCATCCCGCGAGGCGTCGTCCACGACCCAGACTTCCGCGACCTCGGGCTCGGCGAGGGCGGAACGCACCGCGCGCCCGATGGTCCGGGCGGCGTCATGGGCGGCGATGACGACGGCGACGCTGGTCATGTGGTCGTCTCCGGCCCGCGCTTCTGATCAGGGCGCACGGCGATACCTGTCTGAAGGCCCAGCAGCAGCGCCCACATCATGGCCACGGAAGGAATCTGGAGCGGATAGTCCACCAGCCCTTGCAGCAGAAAGACCAGGTCGGCGGCGAAGAAGGGGACGAGGCTCTGGAAGGCGCCGCGCGTCGCGCCCTTCACCGCGACGGCCAGAAGGCAGGCGAGCGTGGCGAACATCAGGACGGCGCCGATGAGCCCGCCCTCGACCAGCCATTGCAGATAGACATTGTGGACGGCGCGGATGTTCCACAGGGCGTCATAGGTGTCCGGCGTTACGGACATCTTGGCCAGGACAGGCGCCGAGCCGAGGCCAAATCCGTACAGGGGCGATTGCAGGAAGGCCGATCCATAGGCGCTCCATATGGCCCAGCGGTCGGCCGTATCGAGGCTCGTGTCCGCCAGCCGGCTCAGGACGGTGCGATCCGTGGCGAAGGCCAGCAACGCCAGACCGACGCCGCCGACGACGCCTGCACCCGCGATCCAGGCCCGCTTCTCCCGACGGGCTCGCCAGAACCGGGCGCCGATCAGCAAGGGGCCGAGCGCGACCGCAAGGGCCAAGGCCGAGCGCGAAGCCGTCAGACTCAGGCAGAGGGTGATCAGGGCGGCGTAGGCGGCGTAGGGCGCGGCGCGGATACCCTTGTCCAACGGGTGACTGCGCCGTTGGGTCAGTGGTCGGGCAGCTCGCCCCAGCGCCAGAAGGAAAAGGCAGAGCAGGAGACATCCAGCCGTGTTCGGGCTGACGAACAGGCCGCTGAGGCGGGTCTGGCCGGCGGCGAGAAACCCGCCCAGCGCCGTCAGGGTCCAGGCCAGACCCAAGGCGAGGATCAGATTGATCGCTCGGCGCGCCTGCAGCGCCTCGCTCCCGATCTGGAACCCGCAGATGACGGCGGCGGCGAGACCGGCCAACTTGATCAGCTCCAGCTGGGTCTGGTCCGGGGCGATGGCGACGCGCGATGATCCGACGAGGGCGGCCAGAGGCCCTTGCAGCAGACGCGAGGACGGCGCCCAGGCTGTCCAGGCGACGAAGGCCAGAAGCACGATGAAACAGACCGCCGCCGCATAGAGCGGGCGGTAGTCCAGCGACCGGCCGAGCGTCCCGCGCCAGACGGTCACGCCCGCCGCCGACATCGCGGCGATCAGGATCAGACCGGCCTGGGCGCTGGTGGCTCCACCGAGGCCATGCGCGACAAAGACCGTCAAGACGGCAGGGGCGAGAAGGGCGTACTCGATCCAGGCTGAGCGGCTGGACCTGGCGCTGCCCGCCGCGCCCCTGTGACCCGCCTCAAGCGGCGTAATAGTTCTTGTAGCTGGAGTAGTAATAGCCCGGGTCTCCATAGCCGTAGCGGGCCTGTTCGTTGACATCGACCTGGGTCAGGACGACGCCGGCGATAGTGGCGTCCGATGACCGAAGCGCCTGGAGCGCCGCCTCGGCCGCCTTGGCGGGGGTCTTGCGCCAGCGCATCAGGAAGACGACGGCGTCCGACTGGCTGGCCAGGACGCGGGTCTCGGCGATGGCGAGCAGGGGGGCGGTGTCGAGGATCACCAGGTCGAACTGCTGGCGCAACTGCTTGAGCAGGTTGTCCATGGCCGGGGTGTTGAACACCTCGTGCGGGGTGAACTCGCGCTTGGCTAGGGGCAGGATCCAGGCGCCCGAAGCTTCGTCCAGCAGCATGGTCTCCTTGAGCGTGGCCGACCCTTCGAGCACGTCGAGCAGGCCCTTGTCGGCGCTGACGCCCAGCAGGCGGCTGACGTTGCGGCGACGGATGTCGCAGTCCACGACCAGGACGCGCGATCCGGCCTGGGCCGCCGAAATCGCCAGGCAGACCGAGGTGGTCGTCTTGCCCTCGCCGGGCAGGGCGGAGGCCACCGCCACGACCTTCACCGCCTGTCCGAGGCGGGCGTAGAGGATGGAGGTCCGCAGGCCGCGGAACGCCTCGGCGAAACCGGACAGCGGGCGGCTCAGCAGGTAGTCGGTCGGCGGCATGTGCCGATCCCTGCGCTCGGCGATCGACATCAGCAGGGGCACGGAACCCAGCGTCGGCAGACCCAGACGGGCCTCCACGTCGTCGGCCGTCAGCAGGCCGTCGTCGAGCATCTCGGTCAGCACCACGGCGGCCAGCCCCGCGCCGATCGCGAAGATCAGGCCGAAGACGAGATTGACCGGGATATTGGGCGAACTGGGCGAGCCGGGCGCCTTGGCGGCGGCGATGATGCGGCTGTCGGCGGTTTCGATGCCCGCGCGCGAGGTGGTTTCCTGGTAGCGGTCCAGCAGCCCCTTGTAGAGGGTCCGCACAGCTTCGGCGTTGCGTTCCAGTTCATTCAGGCGAACCGAGGCGGCGTTGTTGCCGGCCAGGGCGCCGCGCGCACGGCCGATGCTGCTCTGGACCGAGTTGGTGCGGTCGCGCGCGACCTGGACCCGGGCCTCCAGATTGGATATGACACGCTGGATTTCGGCCTGGATCTGGCCGTCAATGGCGGCCAGTTCCTGCTGGGCGCGAAGCATCTCTGGGTGGCGCGGGCCATAGCGGGCCTGAAGGTCCGCGACGCGGGCGGTGACGACGGCGCGCTGGGCGCGAAGTTGACCGACGACGTTGGACTGCAGGGCCTCGCCGACATCATCGCCGCTGGACCCGCGCGCCAGCTGGCTGCGCGCGGCGCGCAGGCGGGCTTCCTCGGCCGCCTGTTCCGCCTGGGTGGTGGCCAGCTGTTGGTTGTAGCTGGAGATTTCCTGCTCGGTCAGGGTCGCGCCGGATGAGGTCAGCAGGTTGTTGGCGGTGCGGTACTGCTCAACCGCCGCCTCCGCGGCCAGGACCTCGCCGCGAAGTTGGTTCAGACGCGTGTCGAGGAAGCTGTTGGCCTGGTTGTTGGCGGCGTACTTGGCCCCGATCTGGTTCTGGACGTAGGTCTCGGCATAGGCGTTGGCGATCTGGGCCGCCTTTTCCGGGTTAAGCGACGTATAGGCGATGACGATGATGTAGGTCAGGCCCGCGCGGCGCACCGCCAGGCCGCCCTGCAGCGCCGAAGCCGCGCGTTCGCGGCCTTCGCGGATTTCGGCGGGCGTTCGGGGCGGCGACGGCGGGGCGGTCGAGCGGCCCTGCAGGCGAGACAGCAGGGCGCTGAAGCCGGTGTCGGGCCGCAGGGCCCAGTTGAATTCGGGATCGCGTTCGAGCTGGAGTTTCTCGACGACCTGTCGCGCCAGGTCGCGCGACTGAAGCACCTCGACCTCGGAATCGATGACGCCGGATTCGGCGGGCAGGTTGGACAGCACCGCCTTGGTGTCGACCACCTGCTCCTGCCGGGTGTTCAGCATGACCTGGGCCTGCGCCGTGTAGCGCGGGGTGGTGCGGGCGGTGATGACCAGGGCCGCCAGGAAGACAATGAGCACGATGGCGGCGAAAAGGCGCAGGCGCCGACGGAAGACGGCCAGCAGGTTCCTCAATCCGAAGGTCTCGGAGGGAGGCTTGGAGAAGGCGGCCGGAGCTTCAATCGTCGTGGACATGAGGGGCCGTACAGTCTGTTCCTGGGCTGCCCGTTAGTATTGGGCGACAAGCGAGAGCACGAAGCGGTGGGTGTTGAAGTCGTTGGTTCGGTCGAACCCGGACGAGCGGCGGTTCTCGAAATCGTAGGCGGCGGTGACGCCCAGCCGCCGGTTGAGCAGGTAGGTGGCGCGCACGCCGCCGAACCAACGGTCGTTCTGGCGGTCGATGGCGTCGAAGTCTTCCTGGGCGAAGCCGGCCCGCGCTTCGACGATGACGTTCCGGCGAAGCTCGTAATCCGCCGTCAGCTGGACCGTGGACGACAGATAGCCGCCGGACCCGGGCACGCCGGAATCGCCGACAGACCGGTCTGCGTTCAGGCCCAGGGTCAAAAGCTGGGTAGGGAAGTACTCCAGGCGAACCCGCGTGCTCAGGCCGCTGGTTGAACCATAGAGCGGATCGTCGAACGACTGGTCCAGATAGCCGACGCCCGCTTCGCCCCGGATGAGATTGGTGAGCTCGAAATCGACGCCGACGATGGCGTTGACCCCGCTGGAATCCCGCTTGGGCGTCAAGGCTGTCCCGGCGGCGTCATAGGACCGGTCGTTGAACGACACCCGCGCGAAAACCGCCGTCGCGGGACTGACGGCGTAGTCGGCCCGGCCAGTGATCTCATAGGTGGTCTGGTCGCGATCGGACTGCGGCACCGGAACCCCGGCAAGCGTGACCCCGTCGTGATAGTCGTAGGAGCGGACATCGCCGCGTCCGGAAAACCGCAGGCGATTGAAGGAGTGGCTTCCGGTCACATAGGCCTGCGCCCGGTTGTAGCGAATGGGCTCGGCGATCGACTCAGGCGAGTTGGACGAGGTGCGGGGCTCGACTTCGCGAGCATAGTCCATGCCGCCGCCCAGATTGGTGCGACGGCGCAGATCGAGGCGCCCGGCAGTCCCTACCGACCAGGTTTGATAATTCTCGCTGCCGTAGCTGGCTGACCAGGTCGATTGGCCTTTGGCGAAGGCGGTCAGCGAATGACGCGACCAGTCGGACTCGACCTCGACGCCGGGGGCGAGCCTGATAAGGGTGTCCGACTGTTCGTCGGTGTCCGTGGCGAAGATATTGCTGTCGTAGCCGATGTCGGCCTGGACGCGAGGGTAGGCGCGGAAGGAGCCCCAGCGCACGCCGAGAGCCTCATATTCCGGGTGGGGCCGATCCTTCACCGAGACGTTGCGGTCGCGTGCGAAATAGTCGGTCTGGGCCTGGGCGCTCACCGACGGCAAAGCCAGAGCGCCGCCCGTCGCCAGCACGGTGAGCAGTCGAAGTTTCATGCGGTCCCCCATGTTCATGCCTGTGCAGGTGTCAGTTGCCGCGTCGGTAGTCTGATCCGCCGCCGCCGCTGGTCGGCGGAGGGACACCCGGGCCGGCGATGCCGCCATTGCCGCCCGTCGCGCCGGGGCCTTGCAGTCCGGCGCCCACCGCCATCGAGACGCGGTTCAGGCCCTCGCAGCCGACATGGCTCCAGGTCTGATCGTCGCGCAGCAGGCAGTGTTCCCGCGCCATGGCCAGCCGCAGGGCGGCCTGCACCACCATGGGATCGGCGCCGCTGGCGCTGATGACGTCTTCGACCGCCTGGGACACGGCCAGTTCGATCTCGCTGCTGTCGCGACCCCGGTTGTTTTCGATCGCAGCCGCCATGGCCGCCCTGATCCGGGCGGTCAGGGCTTCCACTTCGGGCGAGGGTTGATCGGATGGCGCCGGGGCCTGTTGCGCGGGTGTCGAGGTCGCGGCGGGGGTCGCCAGGCAAAAGGCGACGATGGCGAACAAGCAGGTATGTTTCATCGTCATTCTCGATCTCGGCGGTGCAAAAGAAAATTTCGCATGAAACTGTCCGATCGATGTTGCCTGACGTCTTTTACCTACTCAAAAAGGCCGTTTATACTCATTTAGTTGATCTAATGATTATTCTGATCTAGGCGTTTTCGTCCCGTATCATGGGCTTTATCATTCATGGAGCCTCAAGAATTCAGGAAGCGGTGGATCGATAGTTGTGACCCGGCAACGGAAAGCAGTATCGATGACTCCAGGATAGAAGGCGTGGGCGAACGGCGACCGACGACCAAACAACCGTCCGTTCGGCAACCGGTACGCTTGAGGCCAAAATATGTTCCAGATTCTGACAGCGACCTGCATCGCGAAGGAATTCGCCGGGCCTTGTCACGGGCTATGATCGCCGTGGCGGTCTTCTTCGTCGCCTTGGTCGTCCTGGGCGTCATTCTGGACTATCTGCCCGCCTATCTGCGGACCTATGTCTATGATCGCTGACGCGTCGCGCCGGTCAGATCCGTCTCTGTCCTGAGCCGCGAGAAGGCGATGAAGGCGATCATTCGTCCGCGCGGATTTCGGATGGTCGATGGCAGATCCCTGAGCGCCCAGCCGTGGCGCGGGAAGACGGCGGCCAGTTCATTCATCGCCTTGCCCTGCAGCGCTGGAGACAGGGCGTCCCAGTTTTCAAAGAGGAAGCTCAGCCGCCACCGTGTCAGTTCGGGGCCGAGCGGCTCCAGCTCGTATGAGCGCAACACATGGGCCTGTGCGCGTTGAGACAGGGGCGAATGCCGGGCCCGATCGATGTAGGCCAGGCGCAGCCAAGCCGAGGCGTCGCTTGGGCGCTGGGCGATGTAGTCGTCGGTCAGTCTGGTCGCCCGCCGAAGGTCTTCGGACGCGGGGACGGGCGCCTGCAACCCTTCGACGGCTGCGGCCTCCTGGCGGTCGAGGGGGAGGGGGCCGATCGACCCCATCAGGCCCAAGAGCGCCAGAGCCAGTGCGAACAGACTGATCAATCCGGGCAGCCAGACGGCCCAACGCCGGCTCACTCGGCGGCGACGTGCACCCATGTCAGCATCTGGCCCGGCGCCTGGCGTTCGCGCCATGTCAGTCTGGCCTCCGTCCAATGCACCACCCAGGGGGTGAGATTGTCGAGAACGTATTCCCCCTGATCCGTGGCGACAAGGAGAACGGCGTGGCTCAGCCCCGTCCGCGTCGTGACCAGGGCGATGGACAGGGCCTCGGCGGGGACGCCCTGCGCGATCAGGCGTTCGCGCTTGGTCAGAGCGAAGTCCTCGCAGTCGCCAACGGGCCTGGCGCGGCCGGTCGCACGCGGGATCGTCCAGTAGTCGGCCTGTCGATAGGCGCGCAGATCGTCCTCGGCGCGAAGGGCGGCGTTGACCTCGGCGTTGACCGCCGTCACCGCGCTCCACTGGGGGCTGCGCCGCTGGACAAGCGCGCCGCTGGTTGTCGTCGTAGGGCGACGAGGCTCGACCTCGGCTGGCTGGCCAGCGGATCCTGACGCCAGTGAGGTGGCGCCCGGCGGCGATGCCTGATGCGAGCGGTCAAACAACTGTCGCCAGTAGACTCGCGCCGCCGCCTGGATCAGGGCCTCGACATCCGCGACCGTCGAGCCGGGCGTGCGGCAGGCCTCTGGATCACGGCGGCAGTAGTCGATCACCCCCGCAGGCGGGGCCGCTTCGGCGCCCAGGGGCATGGCTGAACGAGACTGGGCGCAGGCGGGGGCCGCCGCCACGCACAGGGCGATGAACGCCGACGACGGCGCGAGCCGGAAACTGGGTCGCGACATTCCTTTGAGCCCTGCACGGATGGGTGGTCGCGACGTTGCGGCTGCGGTCGTCAAGATTCCGTAAGCTGACTCGTCCGAAATTTTGAACGCGAAACCTGCTGCGTCGTTAGAAGCGAAGCTGTGCAGACTGGGATGGCCGACATGATCTCTCGTCGTCTGGTGTTGCTGACCTTGCCGGTCCTCGGTCTGTCGGGGTGCGCGACTGCGGCACCCCTGAGCGCGGGCGAGACCTCCGGGGCTTCCGGGTCAAGCGATCGCGTGGTTGAGGACTATCGTCTGGGGGCGGGTGACAAGGTCCGCGTCAATGTCTTCGGCGAGCAGGCGCTGACCGGCGAGTTTCAGGTCAGCGGCGCCGGAATGATATCCCTGCCCCTGATCGGCGACATCCGGGCGGCGGGTCTGACGGTGGCCGAGTTTCAGCGCTCGGTCGAGGAGGGTTTGAAGCAGGGCTATCTGCTGGACCCCAAGGTCAGCGCCGAGGTTCTGACCTATCGGCCCTTCTTCGTCCTGGGGGAGGTCGGGGCGCCCGGCACCTATCCTTACAGCACGGGACTGACAGTGTTGAACGCGGTCGCGACGGCCGGGGGCTTCACCTATCGCGCCGACACCAAGCGGGTTTTCATCCGTCGCGCCGGCGGCGGAGACGAAGAGGTCTATCGCCTGACCACAGGCACCATGGTGGCCCCTGGCGACACGATCCGGATCGGAGAACGGTTCTTCTGAGCGATGTTCTTCAGCGCACGCCCCAGAATTGCGGATGACCTGTCGCAGCGCGGCGTGCCTTCGGACACCCTGATATGGGCGATAGGCGACGTGCACGGTCAGGCGGATTTGCTGGCCTGTCTGACGCGGGCGATCGTCACAGACCTGGGCCAGAGCGCCTGCAGGCGGCGGATTTTGCTGCTGGTCGGCGACTATGTCGACCGTGGGCTTCAGTCGCGCGAGGTGATCCAGCACGTTCTCGACCTGGAAGCTGAGCTGGAGGCTGAGGGAGGCGAGGTCGTCTGCCTCAAGGGCAATCACGAGGAATTGCTGCTGAGATTTCTCGAGGATTCCGCCATCGGTCCCGACTGGGCGGCGCTGGGCGGCAAGGAGACGCTGATCTCCTACGGCGTGGAGCCGCCGCCCTTGGGCGCGAAGTCGGACCAGTGGCAGCGCGCCTCCACCGCCCTGCTGGAGCACATGCCCAGGGACCATCTCGAGTTTCTGCGCTGCCTGCACATCTCGGTGACGCTGGGGGACTTTCACTTCGTCCATGCCGGGGTCAGGCCTGGCGTGCCGCTGGAGCAGCAGACCGAGGCGGATGCCCTGTGGATCCGCGACGCTTTTCTGGCCGACGAGACGGCTCTGCCCAAGGTGGTGGTCCACGGTCACACCCCGGTTCACGAGGTCCACGTCGATCATCGGCGGATCTGCATCGACACCGGCGCCTATGCGACCGGCGTGCTCAGCGCCCTTCGGCTTGAGAGCCGGACCCGGATGCTCATGCGCGCCGAGCGCAAGGGGAGGGAACTCGGACTGTCCTTCGGGCGATTGTAGTGGTTGAGACGGCGTCGCTTGGCGTGACCTTGGCGGTCTGACAGGACGTCGGGAGGGAGAAGGGTGGAGGAGCACGCAAGGGCTTTGGCCGCCTATGGCGGAGAAGTGTGGCGGCGCGGTCTGGCGACGGCTGCGGTGCTTGCCCTGCTGGCGGCGACCGTCTTCATCGGCCAGAGCGTGCTTCAGGCCTGGAATGAGCGCCATCTGCGGGTGTTTCACCCCATCGCCGGTCTGGACTACGAGCGGCCCCTGGTCGACGTCGCCGCCACCACGCCAGACAATCCCGTGCCGATGGCGTTCCAGAAGATCAGCGCCAATGACGCCTACCGCTACAACGCCTCCGTTCCGGTGGTTTCGGGCGCGCTGACGACGGCGCGCCCCTTCTTTCTGCCGGTGATGGCGGGGGTCAGCAACGAGCGCGCCCTCTATTGCCTGACGGCCGCTGTCTATTACGAGGCGGCTTCCGAGAGCGCCGCGGGTCAGCAGGCCGTCGCCCAGGTGGTTTTGAACCGGGTGCGCCATCCGGCCTTCGCCAACAGCGTCTGCGGGGTCGTCTTTTCGGGATCGCAGAGGGCGACGGGATGCCAGTTCACCTTCACCTGCGACGGGGCCATGGCGCGTCGGCCCAGCATCGCCGGCTGGGCGCGGGCGCGTTCGGTCGCCCAGGCGGCATTGAATGGCTACGTCTATCCGGGCGTCGGCACGGCGACCCACTATCACACCCTGTGGGTGGCCCCTTACTGGAGCCCGTCGCTGACCAAGGTGGCCAATATCGGAGCCCATACCTTCTATCGGTGGAAGGGCGGCAACGGCCTGCCGGCGGCCTTCACGTCGCGATACGCCGGCTTCGAGCCCGCGCCGACGCCGGGCGGGCGGGCCGAGGTCGTGCTGGCTGCGGCGGTCCCGGCCCCGGTTGAGGTGCTGGACGTGACCCCGGCCAAGTCGGCCCTGCCGCCGCCCCAGGAGGCGGCGTCGATCCCTGCGCCGCCGATCATTCCAGCCCCGCTGCCGACGGTCGTCGTGGAGGAGGCGCCCGTTGTCGCCGCTCCGCCGCCGCCTCAGGTTCTTGTCGAGAATGACCGGCCCCGGCGTCGGATCGCCAAGCCCAGCTGGTAGGTCAGAAGAGCATCCAGATGACCGTGATGATCCCGGCCCAGAGCACGATCGAAGACGCGACCACGAACGCCAGCGTCCGGCGGGCGGACCAACGGGGGTCGGCCGGTCCAGGTTCGGCGCACGGAGTCGATGTCGGCAGGGAGGAGGCGGTCACCGAGGTTTCCTCTGGCGTGTGCAGATCAATCGAACGTAACGCCGCCTTGCGGCCTGTTTGGGGTTCGGATCTGTTCAAGGTGCGACAGGCGGCAGGGGCGAGACCTTATGAACTCGTCTCTCTGCCTAGGGAGATTCTTCGCCCGTCGCCAATCGGGCGGACGCTTTCGATCACGCGCCCCCCACGCCTTGCTGGCTCGGGGTTCAGATGACGGACTGCTCCATCATCGTCTGCACGCGCAATCGCCTCGAGGCGCTTCAGCCCTGCCTCGCATCGATCATTCAGGCCGTCGGCGCAGCGGATGACGCCAGCTGCGAAATCGTCGTCATCGACAATGGCTCGAGCGATGACACGGCGCGATGGGCCGTCGACTATCTGTCGCAAACGGCTGTGGCCTTTCGTGTCGAGCGAGAAGAGCGGCCGGGTCTTGCGGCGGCGCGGAATGCGGGTGTCCGCTTCTCCTCGGGCCGTATCCTGGTTTTCACGGACGACGATTGCCGTCTGACCCCGGACTATGTGCGCAAGGCCCTGCATTATCATGCGGCGGATGCGGCGCCGGTGATGCGGGGCGGGCGGGTGGATCTGGGCGACGCCAGAGACCTGCCTTTCACCGTGATCGCCGACCAGCGCCCACGGCGCTACGATCCGGAGCAGAAGACCCAGAGTCTGGGCGGCTTCATCCTGGGCTGCAACATGAGCGCGCCCAAGACCCTGCTTGAGGCCGTCGGGCCGTTCGACGAGCGTTTCGGCGTCGGCGCGCCGTTCCGGGCGGCGGAGGACACGGACTACCTGTACCGCATCCATCTGGCCGGCTTCGGCGTCGAATACGTCCCGGACATGGTGATCCGCCACCATCACGGCCGCCGCAGCGTCGGCGAACTGCGCCGGGTCATCGACTACTACAACGAAGGGGAGGGGGCGATTTACGCCAAATACCTGTTCGGCCCCCGCGCCTTCTTCCGTCAGCTGCGGTGGGATCTCCGCGACGCTCTGGCCGAGACGCTGATGCGGCGGCCGATCCGGGACGTCTTCGGTGTGGGCAAGCTGACCAAGTTGAGGTCGAACGCCGTGGGCTTCTGGCGCTACCTGACCTACCCCGGCGTCGGGCCCGAGCGGCCAGGTTTCTGAGATGACGCCTGCCCCGAACGTGACCTCGAAACCCGGCGCCCTGGGGCGAACCACAGTCGGCGGGGTGGCCTGGCTGCTGGCCCAGACCCTGGCCAATCGCGGCGTCGGGGTGATCAGTCAGATCGCCCTGGCCTGGTTGCTGATCCCGGCGGACTTCGGTCAGTTCGGCCTGGCCCTGTCCATCGTCCTGGTGGTGGGGCCGCTGACCAGCTTCGGCGTTGACGACGTGCTGTTGCAGCGGTCAGCCAGGTCCCGCGCCTGGGCGCCGCCGGCCTTCTGGACCGGCCTGATTGCGGGGCTGGTCAGCATGATGTTGGTGCTGATCGCGGCGCCCTTCCTGGGCGAGGCCTATCGCGCGCCCCGGATCGTCGGCGTCATGGCGGTGCTTGCTGTCGCCATTCCGGTGGCCTCGCTGTCCACGGTGCCGATGGTGACCCTTCGCGCCCAGCTTCGCTTCAAGACCCTGGCCTGTATCGGCACGGCCGAGTTCGCGGGTCAGCAGGCCCTGACCGTGGCCCTGGCGGCGGCGGGGATGGGAGCCTACGCCTTCGCCATTCCGGCCTTGGCGGTGGCGGCGATCAAGGCGGCGGTGCTGTGGCGCATGGCGCGACCGTCCTTGAAAGTGGGGCGTCTCGGTCTGTTCCGGCTGCTGGCTCAGCGCGGTAGCTCGGTCTTCCTCTCCCGTATCCTGATAGCCCTGCGGCATCAGGGCGACGTCGCCATCCTGGGGCTGTTCGCCACCCAGGTTCAGGTCGGGCTCTACTTCTTCGCCCTGCGGATCGCGGCCCAGCCGGTCCAGATGTTCGCCGGCAGCCTGAACACGGTCCTGTTTCCCGCCCTGGTGCATCTGAGCGGCGACCGCCCGCGCCAGCTGGCGGCCTCGCTCAATGCGGCGCGGATCCTGGCCTTCCTGATCACCCCCATCTGCTTCATGCAGGCGGCGGTGGCCGAGCCCCTGCTGACCCTGCTGTTCGGCGCCAAGTGGGCCGGCGCGATCCTGCCGATCCAGTTTCTCAGTCTCGGTCTGGCCTTCGACGGCGTCGCCTGGGTGGCCGGAGCGCTGTTGACCGCGCGAGGCCATTTCAAACTGGGAGCCATCTACAACGCCGTCATGCTGGCGATCTTTGTCGCGGTCGTTCTGACGAGTTCGCTCCCAGGCCGCGCCGCCTATGCAGCCCTGGCCGTGGGGGGATTCTACGCCGTCGTGCCGCCCGCCTATTCATGGCTGGTGTTCCGCCGATACGGCGCCGCGTCGCGCGACGTCCTCGGTCTCTACTTCAGGCCGACCTTGATCGCGGGCGCGGCGGTCGGGACGGCATGGGCCGCGTCGCGTCTGGGGCCGTGGGGCGCGGACCCCTTCTGGACCTGCGCGGTGGTCGGACTGGTCGGCGTCGCCCTATATGCAGGCCTGACGCGCTGGTTGATGGCCGACCTGTTCGCCCAGACCCTGGCAAGGCTGCTGGGACGATTCAGCCGTCCGGGCCGGATCGCCGTCGCCGTGCCTGATCGGCCATGAAGGCGTCGAAGGCCGTGTCCGACCGGCCCAGCAGCCGGATGGCCAGACCGCGCAGGCTCAGGTTTATGGCCTGCTTGAGCGGCAGCATGGATAAAGCCTGCGGCCCGGCCAGAAGCGCCTTGGTCAGGCCTTTCGCCCGGTCGATGCGGCTGGCCGGAAAGTCCGGCAGGCTCAGGTAATCGCGGCGGCGTTCAGCCCCAGCCAGTCGCCAGGCCTGTCGCTGCAGCCTCTGGGTCCGGTGCTTAAGGTCCAGTTCGCGGCGCAGATAGGAGGCCTTGTTCCCCACGTCGCGGGTCGTCTGCTCGCCATTCTCGGCCCAGACGGCCAGCGGCTCCATGGCGACCAGGATGGGCTCGTCCACCGCGAAGGTCCGCATGTATTCCTGGCTGGTCGCGGTGCAGGGGCCGATCTCCAGCGCGCTCCTCACATCTCGCGTCCAGAACAGACCGCCGTTGGAGACGCCGATCCCGGTCAGCAGGACCAGCCGGAACAGGTCCGGTTCGTACAGCCCCTCGATGAGCTGTCCGTCCAGCACCCCGCCATCGCTCAGGCGCGCCTGAGCCGTGCCGCTGGCCAGTTCGACGAACTGGTTGCGCAGGATCAGGTCGACCTTGCGCGTCCGGCACAGTTCGATGTTCCGTTCCATGAAGCGGGGCAGCAGAGAGTTGTCGTCTTCAACCACGCAGAAATAGTCGGCGTCATTCGGGTTGGCGGACGAGAAGCACTGGTCGATGTTGGCCGAGGCGAACTTGCGCGGTCGGTTGGTCGTGTAACGGATGCGCGCGTCGTTCAGGGCCGCGCAGACCGCACGCCCGCTCTCGTCGGGATCGTCGTCGAAGACATCGCAGATCCAGTCGGTCCAGGTCTGGGCCAGCAGAGACTCCAGACAGCGCTTCAGCGCGACGGGGCGTCGGTAGGTCGGCGTCCGAACCTGAACCCGTCCTCCGTTCCGCTCCACCCGGATGCTCCCTCAAGCCTGACCGGATCATCGGCGCGCATGACGCCGTTATCAACATGGCTGGCGTCGAAACCTGTTCAGGCGGATAGTTGGCGCGGGGCTCGGGAGACGCCATGAGGCCGCACTCGCCTGCGTTGAGAAGCCTGTTGCGCTTCGCCCTGGTCACGCCCCTGTGTGGGCTGGCGTCTTTCGCGCGGCGATCCTCACGGCAGGATACGGGGGCTTCATCAGCCTCCGCCGCGCTGATCCCGACGCCGATGGACCGCGCCTTGCCGGACTGGCGCGGCGTGACTCTGCGGGTCAATCGCTGGCGCACCCACCTTTTCAATCCCTCGTACTGGAGCGAACCCAAGCTGGGGCCTTATGCCTGGAGCCCGCGCAATGCGCTGGTTTCTGACGGCGCCTTGAAGCTGCGCGTCAGCGAAAGGGCGTCCGGTCAGATTCAGGCCTGGGATCGGGCCTTCGCCACCCGCGCCCTGTGGGAGGTGGACGTCACCTTGCCGGCCATGGCCCCCGGCCTGATCGCCGCGCCGCTGTGGACCTACAACCGCACGACGCTGGAAGAGAGCGACTTCGAGGTCGTCGGCGTCAAAGGCCTGTTCGTGACGCTGTGGGCCAAGGTCGGCGGCCGGCAGGTCGCCGTCTGGGACAACGGCGGGGCGCCGATCATTCCAGGCGATCTGTCAGGACGGCGGCTGCGCCTGGGCATGGCCTATGAGGCCGGGCGCGCGGTCGTCTACTTCGTCAACGGGCGCGAGGTCGCGCGCGCAACCCCGGCCGACACTCGCGACGGACGCTTTCCGACCGGACCGCAGAAGGCCTATCTGGACCTCTGGGTCGCCGCGGGGCTGGATTCCGGCTGGGCGGGGGTCTGGCGCCCCATGCCCGAGGGGCGGCGGCTTGAAATGGTAGTCCACGGCTATCGCCAGGCCTGAACGCGACAAGCAGGAATTTCAGAGTTTTATCGGGAACCGGCGTTCTTCGTGCGCGTCTAGCTTGATAGGGTGTGCATTCAGGAGCGGGCGCGGGTCATGTCGTCCAAGGATATCGCGGATTTCGCCATTGAACTGAGGTTCGAACCGGTCGCGGACTGGCTGTGGGCCGTCATCGACGCCGAGGGCTTGACCCTGACCTCGGGCAGTTCGACGTCGCGAACCCTGGCCTGGCGAACCGCGACGCGCGCGGCCGAAACCCTGCAGCAGGCGCGTCAGCCGTCCCAGGGACGGTAACCGCCAGCCTATTCGATGGTCTTGATGTAGCGGGCGGGCACGCCGCCCCACAGTTCGCCGGCAGGCACCTCGCCGCGCACAACGCTGCCGGCGGCGATCACTGCATTGTCGCCTATGCGGGCTCCCGGCAGGATGGTGCAGTTCGCTCCGATCCAGACGTTGGCGCCGATCTCCACGCCGCATTTGACGTCGTCCCAGGGCGTATGGAAGCGCGGGACGCCCGGCTCGATCTTGTGGTTGGAGCCGACCAGGACGCAGTGCTGGCCGATGCCGGAGCGATCACCGACGCGGATGACGCCGCCCGCCGCGCGGATATTGCAGCCGGTCGAGATGACGACGGCGTCGCCGAGGACCAGCCCGCCTTCGACCGGGCTGTGCCTGGCATGACGTTGCACCAGCACCTCGGTGAAGGCGTAGACCCGCACCCCCTGACCCAGCTGGATGGCGTCGACGTCGCGATAGCCGTAGTCCCAGATCACGGTCGGGTCGCTGAACAGCGTCGGGTTCCGCAGGCGGACGCGCAGCGCCAGCACCCACCGGGTCGCGCGCAAGCGGCAGTCGCTGACGAGAACGCGCACAAATCCTCCGATGCTCATGCCTACGCCTCCACCCTCAGTTCATGTCGATGCCAGGCAATGGTCTGGTTCAGGCCCTCATCCAGCGAGACCTGGGTGCTCCAACTCAGCCGCTTGCGCGCCTGCGTTGCGTCCCCGACCAGATCGAAAATCTCCGTCGCCCGGTCCGGGGCGCCGCCGATCTCTAGCAGGGCGGTCGCATCCAGCATCCCGGCGATCCGGCTCGCGATGTCGCGGATCGTATGGCCCTCGCCGCTGGCGATGTTGAGGACGGCGCCTCTCAGGTCATCATGCGCGGCGGCGGCCAAGGCGGCGGCCACGAAGTCGTCGACGTGCAGCAGGTCGCGCTTCTGGCGCCCTTCGGTAAGGGTGAAGCGACGCCTGCGCAGCAGCGACCGGATCAGGCTGGGGATCAGGAAGTCGCTGGACTGGTCCGGGCCATAGATCAGCGTCGGTCGCAGTGTCACAACGGCGAAGGGCAGGTGGGGCTGCATCATCTGGCTCAGATGCGCCCCCGCGACCTGGGCGAAGGAGTAGGGCGAGCAGGGGGCTTCGCGCTGGCTCTCGACAAAGGGCGAGGGACCGGCGCCGTATTCCTCCAGTCCGCCGGTGCGCACGAGGCAACGCAGGTCCGGCGCCGCCTCGTTCGCCGCGCGCAGCAGGTTCATCAGGCCGCCGACGCCGCCGCTCACGGCGCGCTCGATGCTGCCCCAGTCGCCGGCAAGGGCCCGTAGGCTGGTGTCGCCCGCCAGGTGAAAAATCGCCTCGGGCCGCGCGCCTCGGCAGGCGTGCAGCACCGCGGCGAAGTCGGTCACGTCGCCGATCCAGACGGTCAGGCGGTCTCGACAAACTCGCAGCCGTCGAAAGTCGCTGTCGGGTCGCGCCAGGACATGAACCTTATGATCCAGCGCCAACAGGCGCCGCGTCAGATGCGACCCCAGAAAGCCCGTCGCGCCGGTGACCAGAACAGAGCCGCCCCCCGCCATGGGCTCAGCCGATGATGCGCGGCTGGGGGATGGGCAGGATGAACTGACCGCCCGCCGCTCGATAGGGTTCCAACTGCTCCATGATCTCGTCGGCGAAGTTCCAGGCCAGGATCAGCAGATAGTCAGGCCGGGTCTCGGCGATGACCTGGGGCGAGACGACGGGTATCCGCATCCCCGGCGACCATCGACCCTGCTTCAGCGTGTTGCGGTCGGCCAGATAGTCGAGCAGGTCCGGCCCGATGCCGAAGTAGTTGAGCAGGGTGTTGCCCTTGGCCGGGGCGCCATAGCCCGCCAGCCTCTTGCCCTGCTGTTTCAGGTCGTGGAGCAGGGCCATCAGCGACTGCCGCATGACCTCGACCCGGCCGGCGTGGGCGACATAGGTCTCGCGCTCGAACAGGCCCGCCTCGCGCTCGCGTTGCAGCCACTCGGCCACCACGGGCTTGGCCGGGCCGTGACGCCGCAGATAGAGCCGCATCGACCCGCCGTGGATCGGCAGGTCGTCGATATCCACGACCTGCAGCCCGTGCGGGCGGCCGATGGCCTCGACCGAGGCGACGCTGAAGACCGACAGATGCTCGTGATAGACGGTGTCGAACTCGTTGAGCTCGACGCAGGTCAGGGCCTGAGGAACCTCGATGACGAAGGTCCCGTCCGGCGCCAGCAGGGTCTCGATCCCCTCCATGAAGCCGTGCAGATCGTCGATGTGGTTCAGGGTGTTGGTGGTGACGATGACCTGGGCCGGTCCGTAGCGCGCCAGGATTTCATGGGCCGAATCCCGGGTGAAATAGGCGTTGAAGACCTCGATGCCCCTGTTTCTCGCCAGTTCTGCGATGTTGGCCGAAGGGTCCACGCCCAGAACCTTGAGGCCCTGATCCTGGCAGGCCGACAGCAGCAGGCCGTCGTTGCAGCCGATATCGACCACCAACTGGCCCGGCGCGGTGATCAGTTCGTCCCGGAATCGCCCGGCCAGAGCGGCGAAATGCTTCGGCATCGTCGCCGAGGCGGACGGGACATAGACGTAGTCCACATAGAAGTCGGACGGCAGTTGGTCCGGCACCTGGATCAGGCCGCACGCCAGACAGGCGTGGGTGTCCAGCGGATAGCGGCGATCCGGCTGATCCAGCTTCTCGGGTCTCAGGAAGTCGTTCGCGGCGGGATGGTCGCCCAGCGGCAGATAGCAGAAGAGGTTGTCGGCGCCGCAGGCGCGGCAGGCGGCCATCGTGCTCATCTCACTTCACCCTGTAAGGCCGAGCCCATTGCGACGCTTCGCAAGACATCCAGCGTCTGACGGGCGTTTTCGCTCCATCGCAGCGACCGTCCGCGCTCGCGGCCCCGCCGTTGCAGATCGCGTCGCAGGTCGTCGTCCTCCAGCACCCGGCCGACGGCGTCGCTTAGGGCGTCTCTTTCGGGCGTGACCATCAGGGCGTGGCCGCGCGCCACCTCGCCCAGGCCGCCCCGGTCGGCCGCCACCACGGCCACTCCGCAGGCCAGGGCCTCGATGGTCGTCATCGACCACCCCTCGTACTCGGACGGATGCACGAAGACGCTGGCCGCAGCATAGACGGGCACGATGTCGGTGTGGTGCTCGATGACGCCGTCGGTCTGGACGACGTGATCCGTGATGCCGAGCTTCTCGCACAGGTCCGACAGCGGCAGGTCGGGCGGGCAGGGGCCGAACAGCAGCAGGCCGTGGGGAATGGCCTTGGTCGCCCGCAGCCGCGCATAGGCCTCCAGCAGCATGGGAATATTGCGCCGCGCCGAGCACTTGCCGACGAACAGGATGTAGGGCCGGTCGTGGCCGAAAAAGCGGGTGCGGACCGCCGACAGGACGGCCTCGTCCTCGACGGGGGCGAAGGCGTCGTCCGTTCCCTGATGCACGATGGCGATGCGCTCAGGGCGGACGCCGTAATGCTCGACCACCAGATCCCGCGTCGATTGCGCCGGCACGATCACCGCATCCGCTCGCCGCGCGCAGGCCCGGTGCAGCCGCGAATGGGTCTGGCGATAGACCCAGGAATGGGCGGCCGACTGCACCTCGTTGACGCTGTGGGTGGCCACCACCATTCGCCCCGGATAGGCGAGCGGCGCGGTATAGGCCGGGCAGAACAGTACGTCCTGCGACGCCGCCGCGCCGCGCAGACGCAGGGTTTCCCACGGCAGGCCCGACATGCCGGACTCCAGCAGGACCGGCCGGATGCGCGGGCTGAGCGCGGCCAGGTCTTCGTCCAGCGGCCGGCGCACGAACAGGGAGACGGTCTCGTCGCCTTCAAGCTGGGTCGCCCAGTGGCGCAGCATGTATTCGATATAGCGGCCGACGCCGAACCGCTGTCCGGCCAGGCGTTGACCGTTGACCGCGATGCTCAGGCTCACCGATGGCTCTCGGCAAAGGCGCGGAACTGCTCGTGGACATAGTCGATCTGGATGGGCGTCAGGCCGTGGTGACAGGCCAGCAGCATCCCGCCGCGCATGACGCGGTCGGCGTTGGCGTAGCCCTCGGGCGTCTCGCGCCGCTGGATGTCCTTGAAGCCCGGCTGGCGCAGGATGTTGCCGGTGAAGACAGTTCGGGTCTGGATGCCGCGCGTCTCCAGATGGATCTGAAGATCGCGCCGGGTGAAGGGGGCGTCGTCGCGGACGATGATCGGATAAGCCAGCCAGCCGGTGACGGCGTCGGCCATCTGACGCGGCAGGATCAGCCAGTCCTCATAGGCGGCGAAGAAGGCCGCGTGCTGGGCGAAATGGCGGGCGCGGGCCGCGACATTGGCGTCCAGTCGGTCGAGTTGGACAAGGCCGAAGGCCGCGCCCATCTCCGACGGCTCCATGTTGTAGCCGATGTCCGAGAAAACGAACTTGGCGTCGTAGGGGATGCCGCCGACATCGACGTTGAAGCGGTTCTCTATGGCCTCGGAGTCGTCGAACAGCGAGGAGTTGCGGCCCCAACTGCGCAGCAGCCGCGCCCTGTCGCGCCAGTCGTCGCGGTTGACGCACAACATGCCGCCGTTGCCGGCGCAGTTGATCACGTGCGAGCCGTAGAAGCTGGTGGTGCTGATGTCCGACCGGGTGCCCGTGCTGACCCCGCGCAGGGTGGCCCCCAGGGTATCGGCGGAATCCTCGATGACCAGCAGGTCATGGGCGCGGGCGATGGCGGCGATGCGGTCCCAGTCGGGCAGGTTGCCGATCAGGGAAGGGATCATCATGGCCCGCGTGCGCGGCGTGATCGCGGCCTCGATGCGCTCGACGTCGATGTTGAAGGTGTCGGGCTCCACGTCCACGAAGGCCGGGATCAGCCTGTTCTTGACCAGCGGCGCGACGGTGGTGGCGAAGGTCAGGACCGGGGTGATGACCTCGGCCCCCTCGGGCAGACCCAGCAGCTCGACGGCCAGGTAGTTGGCGCTGGAGCCGGAGTTGACCATCACCCCGTGCGTCTTGTCGAACAGGTCGGCGACGCGCTGCTGGAACCGGCCGACATGGTCGCCCATCTGGGTCGAGCCGCGCAGAACCGCGACCACGGCGGCGATCTCGTCCTCGCCGTGAACGGTCTGGCCATAGGGGACGCGCATCGCCGCGCGGGGAGGGGCGTCGATCTGGGTCATACGGCGCTCCGCAGTTGGGGGCTTTCGACCGGCCGCCGCCGCCAGGGCGGGTTGCCGCTGCGCCACAGCTCCTCGAGCAGGTTCTTCTCGCGCAGGGTGTCCATGGGCTGGAAGTAGCCCTCGTGCCGATAGGCGACCATCTGGCCGTCTCGCGCGATCTGGTCGAGGGCGTCGCGTTCCAGCGACGACTGCGGCCCCTCGATATAGTCCAGCACCTCGGGCTCGAAGACGAAGAAGCCGCCGTTGATCCAGTCGTTCGCCGTCTGGGGCTTTTCGGAGAAGCGGGTGACGGTGTCGCCGTCCATCTCCATCAGACCGAACCGGGCCGGCGGATGCATGGCCGTCACCGTGGCCAGCTTGCCGTGGGCCTTGTGGAAGGCCACCACCTCGTCGATCGGCACGTCGCTGAGCCCGTCGCCATAGGTGCACAGGAATGTCCCGTCGCGCAGGTGGTTGCGCAAGGACAGCAGCCGCCCGCCGGTGAGGGTCTCCAGCCCCGTGTCGATACAGTGAACCCGCCAGTCCGGGGCCCCTTCGCCGATGAAGGTGCGCTCGCCGCTGCGCAGGTCCATGGCCCAGTCGGAGTGGTCGAAGTGCAGGTTGCCGAAATACTGCTTGATGACCTCGCCCTTGTAGCCGCAGGCGATGACGAACTCGCGGAAGCCATGATCGGCATAGGCCGACATGATGTGCCACAGGATCGGATGGCCGCCGATCTCGACCATGGGCTTGGGCCGCAGCGAGGTCTCCTCCGCCAGCCGCGTTCCTAGTCCGCCCGCGAGAAGCACGGTCTTCATCGGACCCACCCTGACGCTGCGCTGAGGGCGTGGGCTTCAATGCCGGCGAGGCGTGGACTGCTTGCGGTTCGTCCCGTCACATGACTCGCCAACGCCGCGTCCACGGCGGCGGTCGAGGAGACGACCATGTCGCGCCCCCCCAACCAGTCTGCGTACCAGGTCGCCGTCGCCTCGACGGCGGCGGGCGTATCCAGCCGCGGCCGCCACCCGAGGATCCGCGCGGCCTCGCGGGAGTCGAGCGCCAGGCGGCCAGCCTCGGGCATCGTTGGTTCGGGCGCCAGGCGCCAGTCGACGGCGTGACCGGTTGCGGCGCCCCATAGGTCGAGCAGGCGGCGCACGCTGATCTCGCCGTCGGCGGGACCGAAGTTGAGGGCGGCGGGCGCGGCCTCGGGCGTCGTCATCAGCCGCTCGGTCAGCAGCAGATAGCCCCGCAGCACGTCCAGCACGTGCTGGAACGGCCGCGTCGCCTCGGGCTGGCGCAGGCTCAGGGTCGCGCGGGACCGGATCGCCCGCACCAGGTCCGGGATCAGCCGCTCCTCGCCGAAGTCGCCGCCGCCGATGACATTGCCGGCCCTCGCCGTGGCCAGCGGCGGCAATTCGCCCGGGAAGGACGCCCGCCAGGACGCCACGGCGATCTCGCAGGCCGCCTTGGAGGCGCTGTAGGGATCGGCGCCGCCTAGCGCAGCCTGCTCGGTGAAGGGGCGGCCGGCGCCGTCGTTGCGGTAGACCTTGTCAGATGTCGCCACGAGCAGGGCTTGAACGCCCGTCACGCCTCGCAGCGCCTGCATCAGGTTGATGGTCCCGCCGACATTGGTCGCGAAGGTTGACGCCGGATCGCGATAGCCGCGCCCGACGAAGGCCTGCGCGGCCAGATGCAGCACGACATCCGGCTGCGTCGCCCGAACGAAGGCACAAAGCCGCTCGGCGTCGCGAATGTCGAGCTGTTCATCGCCGACGAGGAGGGCGGGCAGGGCCAGCGCCTGGTAGGCGGTCGGTCCGTCCTCCGGAGCCAGGGAAGCGCCGATCACCTCGGCGCCGAGGCGATGGAGCATCAGGCACAGCCAGGCGCCCTTGAAACCGGTATGCCCGGTGACCAGCACCCTGCGACCTTCCCAGAGGCCGGGCGTCAGCGATGCGTTCACACTCAAGCCCTCCGCCCGGTGAATCGTCTGACCAACGCCAGCGTGGCCGTGTCGTTCCTTAGAAAAATCAGCCAGGTCAGGGCCAGGCAGATAGTGGCGAACAGCGCCCTGGCGCCGAAGCCGGTCAGGCTGAACTCCGCCCCGCGCATGAACAGGACGCCGCCCGCTGCGATGACGACCATCATCCAGGCGACGCGGCCATGGATTTGCGGTGTCAGGCTGACCCCGTGCTTCCATTTCAGACGGACCAGAATGGCGCCGGCGTAGAGGGCCATGCCGAGAGTCATCGCCGCCGGCGCGCCGATCAGACCCATGCGCGGCAACAGCAGTTCGGTCAGCAGCGCCGACCCGCCAAAGCCGATCAGGGCAAGAACCGGCACGGAGACGAGATCGTCCAGGCCGATGAGAAGCTGCAGGCAGATGTAGGAAATCTGCGTCAGGCACTGCCACAGCACGAAGCTGAACAGGATGTAGGCGGCGGGCGTAAACTGGTCCGTATAGAGGATGCGGATGATGGTCTGAGGGAAGCAGAGGATCGGAATGACCGCCAGGATCATGACCGGCAGCAGGCTCATCATGAAGCGCTCGCAGGCCGCGACCTTGTCTGTCGTCGGGGCTCTGCGACTCAGGATCGGGATCAGGTAGAGGTTGATCAACGGCGTCAGCACGGCCCCGGCCGTCAGGGCGATGCTCATTCCGCTCTGGAAGAAACCCGCGGGCGCTTCGCCCATATGGGCCAGCACCAGGTAGCGGATCAGGAACAGGCTTCCCGCCGACAGGACCATGGTCAGGTAGAAGCCGGCCGAGGCCGGGAAGTGCCGCAGGGCCTCTGCGAGGCCGCCTTCGCCACGCCGTCCCATGACCCAGCGCACGCCGACGTCGCGGAACAGGAACAGGCCCGCGCCGACGGTGCTCAGCAGGCCCGCGATCGCCGTCCCGGCGTACAGACCGTTCAATCCGTCCAGGGCGACGCCGATCACCGCCCCGGCCGCCAGGGCGAAGGCGACGGCGAAATTCATCATGGCGGCGCCGACAGGCCGCTGCGCCGCCGCCAGGGTGTTGGCGGCCAGGATCGCCAGCATGGCGGCCGGAACGCACAGGGCGGCCACCTTCAGATAGGACAGATAGGGCGTCAGCTCCCGACCGATCCACTCGGGCCTGAACTGCAGGATCAGCAGGAGGATCAGGGTGCTGAGCAAGCCCGCCATCAGGATCGCCTTGGCGAACCCGGTGGCGACGCGCTGGAACTGCCCCTGACCCTCGCCATGGGCCTGGGCCATGTATTTCAGGCTGGCGAAAGGCATCCCCAACGCGCCCAGCTGGACCACGGTCATGATCAACTGGTCGATGGTGGCCGCCACGCCGAAGCCGGACGGCGACAGCATGACCGCCAGGATCTTGGCCCGGCCCAGCGCCACCAGGGTCATCAGAATCTGCAGGGCCGCGATCCATCCCAGCGGACTGCCCCAGCTTCGTCGGCCTCGCTCGTTCGACGCTGTCGTCATCGGCGTGACACCCCTCAATGGGTTCGGCGTTTCTCTCGCCGGACCTTCACTGAACGCCCGAAATTCGATGACTGCAACTAGACCGTAACTCAGGCGTATTGAGCATTGAGCGTGGAGTGGTGGCGGCAGGTACTTATTTTACAAATAATGAGCCGATGAATGCTCGGCGTCGCGATGATCGGCGTCTGATTTCGCCGGCGGATGGTCGAGACCGGTGGATAGTCATTCGGATGAAGAGGGACGAATGCACGCGGATCGCGGACTGTTCCGTGGCCGTGACGGCCTTGAGCGCGCAGGGATGGCCGTGCGGAAAGGACCGCGCGCCGTCCGACGCAAGAGCGCCCTGCCCATCGGTCTGTCCGACGCCCTGATCACGGCGGCTTTCGGCGTCGGCATTGTTGTTGTCTGGGTTCTGCTGGTCATTCGCCTGGGTTGGGTCGGCGGCTTCTTCGCGGGTTGGATCGTCGCGCCTGTGACGGGTGTGGCCTCGGCCCTGCTGATGGCGGTCTGGACGATCCCGCTGCGCAACGAGGACGTGCTGAGCTTCAAGCGGCGGCGCCGCCATTTCGAACCCGACGCCTCGGCGTCAGCCCGGCGCAAGAGCATCTCGGTCGTGATGCCGGTCTATAATGGCGAGCCCTACCTGAGGATCAGTCTGCCGCCGCTGATCGCCATGCTGGCCGACGGCGCCCTGGCCGAGGTTCTGCTCATCGACGACGGCTCGACCGACGCCTCGGCCGCCTACGCCAGGGAACTCGGCGCCACGGTGATCGGGTCTGGCGGACGCATGGGGCCGGGCGCAGCGCGCAATCTGGCCATCGCGAACGCGCGCGGCGAGATTCTGTGGTTCGTCGATGCCGACGTGGTAGTCCACCCCGGCAGCGCCCATTACATCCAAAGCGCCTTTTGCGCGCCCAATGTGGTCGCCGTCTTCGGCTCCTATGACGATCGGCCTGCGGCGCCCAATTTCGGATCCCAATACAAGAATCTGGTGCACCACCACTATCACCAGCACGCCGACATCGACGCCTCGACCTTCTGGTCCGGCTGTGGCGCGGTCGACAAGGCGGCCTTCGCCGAGGTCGGCGGGTTCGACGCCGAAACCTTCCGGATGCCGTCCGTCGAGGATGTCGACCTGGGTTACAAGCTGCGTCAGGCCGGGGGCGCCATTCGTCTCGACCGTCGCCTGTTGAGTACCCATCTCAAGGTCTGGTCGGTGACCGAACTGGTCAGGACCGACATCTTCCGCCGCGCCATCCCCTGGGCCCGGATGATGCTGAAGCGTTCGGAAATCCTCGACGATCTGAACGTCGGCACCTTCGAGCGGCTGCGGGCGCTGCTGGCGGCCTTGCTGATCTTTGTGACGATCGCGGCGGTCGCGGGCTGGATCAGCCCATGGTGGCTGGCGCCCATGCTGCTGACCATCCTGACGGCGAACTGGCACCTGTTCCGGCTTTTCTACCGCCGCCGCGGCCTGCTGTTCGCCGTCGCGGGACTGCTGTTCCATCAGGTCTATTATCTCTACAGCGCCGCCGCCTTCGTCGGGTGCTGGCTGGAGTTCAGGCTTTCCGGGCGCTCGGCGCGAACGGCGGAGGCCGCATGATTGCGCCGCATGACGCCGAGCCTGCGCCGCACGTCGCCGTGCTGATCGGTCTGGTCAGCACTGAGGACGGCGATCGCATCCTGGAAACGCTGGCCGCGCTGGCGAACGACGGCGACCATGCCTGCGAGGTGGTTCTGATCGACCGCCGCCGGGATCAGGTCAGCGTCGAGATCGCCCGACGGTTTCCCGGCGTCCTGCTGCTGCCTTGCCCCGCCGACGAAACCCTGCCGGCCATGCGGGCCATGGCCCTGTCGCATAGCCGGGCCGCCATCGTGGCGGTGACCGAGGATCATTGCGTGCCCTGCCAAGGCTGGCTTGGCCAGATCGTCGACGCCTTCGACGCCGACCCTGGTCTTACGGCCGTCGGCGGGCCCGTTCAGAACGGCGTCGTCGATACGGGGCTGGATTGGGCGACTTTTCTTTGTGAATACAGCTTCTTCTCGCTGCCTCTTGATGAAGGAGCGACGGCGGTCCTGCCGGGCATGAACGTCGCCTATCGCCGCGCGGCCCTGACGGCCTTGCCGGCCCAGGCCCTGACCGACGGCTTCTGGGAGACGACGGTTCACCCGCGCCTGCAGGAAGCGGGCGGGCGCTTTCAGCTGCGAAACCGCATGGTCATGTTCCACTGCAAGCGCTTTTCGGCGGGGCTCTTTCTGCGTCAGAGGTTCGTCTATTCGCGCTACTACGCCGGTTTGCGCTTCCCCGCCTGGCAGACGGCGAAGCGGGCCGCCGCCGCCGTGGCTTCGCTGGTCCTGCCGCCGGTCCTGCTGCTGCGTATCGTGCGCTCCTGTCTGGCCAAGGGGCTGCGCGGTCCGCTGCTGAGGGCCTTGCCGTCCCTGCTGCCCATGGTCTGCGTCTGGGCCGCCGGCGAGTCCTGGGGCTATGTCCGGGGTCCAGGGCGCGCCCTGGCCGAGATCGAATGACCGGGCGGATCGCGTTCTGTTGTCCCGCGTGTCGCGGGCCGGTGTCGATGCAGGCGGACGCCTATCGCTGCGACGCCTGCCGTCTCAGCTTTCCGATCCTGTACGGCGTTCCTGATTTTCGTCTGCGTTCCGACCGCTATCTGAGCCTAGAGCATGAGCGCTTGAAGGCCGCGCGGCTGGCTGACTTCGCGCGCACCCACAGCTTCACCGACCTGCTGACCTTCTACTATTCGATCACCGACGACGTGCCGCCCGAACTGGCGCGGCGGTATGCGGACTACGCCCGGGGCGGGCCAGAGCGCGCCGGTGCGGTCCTCGCCGATCTGGCCCCCCTGACTTCGCAGGACCGGCTTCTGGACGTGGGGTGCGGGGCGGGAGGCATGATGGTCGCCGCCGCGCGGCAGGGCGTCGAGGCGGTCGGCGTGGATATCGCCCTGCGCTGGCTGGTCATCGCCCGCAAGCATCTGGAAGGCTGCGGCCTGGAAGCGGCGCTGGTGTGCGCCGACGCCGAGGCCCTGCCGTTCGCGGATGGCGGCTTTACGCGGGTCGTCGCGGTCGACGTGGTCGAGCACGTCCGCGACCCCGAAGCCTTCGTCGCCGAATGCGGGCGGCAACTGACCGGGGCCGGGCGGTTGTGGATCAGCGCCACGAACAGGTTCTGGCCCGGCCCGCATCCGTCCGTGGGCCTGTGGGCTGCAGGCTGGCTTCCCGCGTCCGTTCGCAGCGCGAGGCTGCGCCGGCTGCGAGGCGTGGACTCGCTGCGGTTCGTCCACCTTCTGTCGCCCTTCCGCGTCATGCGGGCCTGCCGCGAACGCGGCCTTCGCATCCTCAGTCGTCGGCCCCGCGCGGCGCCGGGCGGGCAGGGCGTCGCGCGCCGTCTCTACGCCGCTCTGGCGCGCGCGCCGGGCTTCAGCGCCTTGCTGTTCGTCGCCGGCCCGGCCTTTCAGATGATCGCCGCCCGTCCTCAGGGAGACCGTCCATGAAGTTCGGATTGATCGGCGCCGGCGGCATAGGCGCCGTCAGGGCGGCGGCGCTGAAGGCGTCCAAGGCTTGCGATCTGACGGCGATCAGCGATCTGGACGAGCCGCGCGCCCGCGCCCTGGCTCCGCAGGCTCGGTTCCATGCCGTGCCTGACGCCCTGTTCGACGATCCGGCCGTCGAAGCAGTGGTGATCTCGACCCCGCCGCAGTTCCATGAGGCGCTGGCCGTCGCGGCGCTGGACGCGGGCAAGCACGTCCTGGTCGAAAAGCCCATGGCCCCGACGCTGGAGGCTTGCCAGAGCATGGTTGAGGCCGCCGAGCGCAACGGGCGGCTGCTGACCGTGGGCTTCAATCACCGCTATTTCGACGCGGTCAAACGGGTGCGCGAGGCCGTCGTCTCGGGCGCCATCGGAACCCTGACTCACGTCAAGGGCTTCACCGGCCACACCGGCCTGTCCGAGTTCAAGGCCGCCTGGATGTACGACCCCGCCGTCATGGGCGGCGGGGCCCTGGCCGACAACGGGGTGCATATGCTGGACCTGTGCCGTCACCTGATGGGCGAGGCGGTCGAGGTCTATGGTCACGCCTCCAGCAGCGTCTGGAACCTGGGCGCGGCTGAAGACAACGCCTTCGCCCTGATGCGGTCCGATGCGGGCGTGGTCGGCAGCCTCCACGCCAGCTGGAGCGAATGGAAGGGCTATCGTTTCCACATCGAGGCCTATGGCGATCGCGGCATGGCCCGCGCCTACTACGCCCCTATGATGTCCACCGTCATTCAACTGGACCGAACGGGCGGCAAGAGGCGGACCGAGCGCAACTTCTATCCCGCCGCCATCGTCCGCGAGCGCCTGTCGGGCTGGCAGAGCACGGTGATCCGCGCCTTCGTCGAGGAATTCGCCGACTTCGTCGAAGCCGCTGAGGGCCGCGCGGGCAGCGGGCGTCTGGCCACCGGCTTCGACGGTCTGCGCGCGGTCGAGATGGGCAAGGCGGTCTACGCCAGCGGCCCCAGCGGACGGGCGGTGGCGCTTTCGTCGCGCGGTTGACCTTCAGTCGATCAGGCTCTCGTCCCCGCCGCGCCCGGTCAGATAACCGACGAATTCGCCAGCCGACCAGCCTGCCTCGACCCACAGCAGATGCGGCCAGAAGCGCCAGAAGGCGCCGCGGCAGGTCTCGACGCGGCGGGCGTGGCGATGGATCCGCGTCAGCCTGAGGAAGGGAAGAATCGGCGTGAACAACGCCGCCGCCAGCCGGGGCGGGGCGCCGGGCTGCGTCAGCCGATGCGCGGCATAGGCTCGGCCATGCCGATACCGCCGACGGCGATAGGGGCCGAGCGCGAAGGTCTTGTGGTGGATGACCAGGCAGTCCGGGGCCAGTTCAGGCGTCATCCGCCCCAGCAGCGCGGTCTTGACGAAGCCATGGGCGGCCAGCTCCGTCGGGTCGCCTGTCGCGGTTCGGGGCAGGATCAGATTGGCCCCGGGCACCTCGGTAGTCGTCGTTATGATCTGGTGATGAAACTGAACATATTCAGTTAGATATCCTATTACTCTCACGTCTTGCGCGCTGTATGCCGGCTCGACGGGGCCGAAGAAGGCGGCAGGGCTGTCGTCCAGTCGATCCAGCACGGCGTCCAGCCAGCCCGGCGCCGGGACATACTGCGCGTCCAGAATGGCGACGTAGCGCGCCATCGTGCGGCCTATGCCCGTCTCCCACAGTCGAAACACCGAGAGCGTCTCGGCCGCCAGGTGCAGGCGCACTCCGTCGGGCGGCGGGGGATGGAGCCGGGTCGTGCCGTCGCCGAGGATGTGGACCTCGACCTCCGGCCGGTCCAGGACGCCCGACATCTCCAGCATGCGGTTCAGCGCCGCTGCATCGCAGACCCCCTTGGCGGCGAACAGCAACGCCAAGGTCACCATTCGCCGCACCGGATCGCGGCGCCGGGCTCGGCCTCATAACAGGCCAGCAGCAGCCGCAGCGTGTGGCGCGCGTCGTCCAGCGTATAGGGCGGCGGGCGTCCAGCGTTGATCGCCTCGATGCTCATGCCCAGCAGCCGGGCGGTGGCGTCGGCGAACAGGTCGAGCGGGGCCGTCGCGATCCGCTCGCAGGCCTCGCCGCGATAGAGCCTGGCCGTCCCGCCCATGGCCATGTCCAGTTCGACAAAGGGCCGACGCGTGCGGGGGCGCAGACCCGCCTTGACCTGCATCCGGCCGCCCAGACGGGTCTCGATGGCCGCCTCGGTCCCGTCCAACCGGATATCGAGGTAGCGATGCCGCCCGCGCGTCAGCCGGTCCAGGGTGATCTGGGCGAAGCGATCCTGAGAAAACTCCAGCTCCAGCAGGTTGAGATAGTCCGGCCCGCCGGACCGACCCGGACGCGGCATCCGCGCGCGCAAGGCCAGGGGGCGCTCGCCGTAGAAGAACTGGGCCAGGTCCAGAACATGGGTGCCGAACTCCTTCAGCGTCCGCTGCGGATCGGCCCCGCGCCAGCCTTCCTCGGTCTCGGGGGTGACGACGAAGCTCTGCTGGATCATGACAAACTGCAGGTCGCCGAAGCCCGGTTGAGCCATGCGCCGCTTCACCTCCCAGTGGATCGGCATGAAGGGGAACTCGCTGTTGACGACGACCTGCCGTCGCCGTTCAGCGGCCAGGGCGGCGATGGCGTCGGCGTCGTCCAGCGTTTCGGCCAGCGGCTTCTCACAGAAGACATGGCAGTCCGCCAGCAGAGCCCGGCGTGTCAGTTCGACGTGCGACGCTGGCGGCGTGGCGACCACCACCATGTCGGGGCGGGTCTCGGCCAGCATCTGATCGACCGACGAGAAGCCGGGCAGATCCAGGGCCTCGCCGCCGCCCTGGACGTCGTAGGCGCCGACGATCTGGACGTTCTTCAGCTTCTTGAGGGCGGGCAGGTGAATGGTTCGCCCCGCCTTGCCTAGGCCGATAATGGCGATCCGTTCTACGGCTTTCTCGACCAACTTATTGTTTTCAGAATAGGTCATTACGAGCGATTCCGAATCTGACGAATGAGGCGACGCAAGCCGATGTATCCGTGCCCGAAGGTGTGGTTCATCTGCCGTATCAGCCAGGGATGTCGGAGGTAGTGGCTGTCGAGGCGCGGCAACTGGGCCGCGTCGTCCTCATCCCCTAGATCGGCCAGTCGGGTGGTGAAGCTTGCCCGATAGCGTCGCCCGGCCTCCCCTCGAGCGGCCCCATTATGGAAGCCATAGGGGTAGGCGAAATAGCGCGGCCGTCGCCCCAGTTGGTCGGCGATGATCCGGTCGGCTGTCTCCATCTCCTCGGTGATCTGCGACAGCGACAGAGCGCGCAGGTCGGGATGGCGGTGGGTATGGCTCTCGATGCACACGCCGCCGTCGTGCAGAGCCTCGATCTGATCCCAGTTCATCATCGCATAGCGCGGCGCGGTCGCGGGCTGGCCCGGCCAGGCGTTGTCTTGGCCCACATAGGCGGTCGGCAGGAACAGGTGAGCGGGGGCGTCAAACGCTTTTAGGATGGGCAGGGCCGTCTCATGCACGCTGGCCAGTCCGTCGTCGAAGGTCAGGGCCACGCCTTCCTGCGTCGCCGGATCGAGCAGGGCGTCCAGCGTCAGGATCGGCGTCCCCATCTCTTGCAGGGTCTCTATCAGCGCCCGGAAGGCCTCGGGCGGATAGGACAGGGGCGAGCGCGCATGGTCGACGGCATGGAAGGTCAAGACGGCCTTCATGGGCGCGATCCTTCCGCCCGCTTACGTTCCAGAACACGCGCGATCAGCGCCTCATAGCCATCCAGATGCCGATCCAGCGTGTGATGGGCTTCGTATCCGGCGCGCGCCGCCGCGCTATGACGTTGACGCAGTTCCGGCTGGGTCGCCAGGTCGCGCAGCAAGACCTCCAGTTCGGCCTCATTGCGATAGACCAGCCCGCCGCCGGTCCGCTGGACCGTCTCGACCGCCCCGCCGGCGCTGGCCGCGACCAGGGTGGGCGTGCCGCAGGCGGCGGCTTCGACCACCCCCAGACCGAAGGTCTCGGGCGCCAGAGACGGCAGGATCAGGGCGGCGGCGCGGGCATAGTGCCGGGCCAGTTCGGCCTGGGGCAGGGGGCCGAGGAAGCGGATGTTGCGGCTGGCCGCATAGGCCTTCTCCAAGGCCGCGCGCTGGTCGCCGTCTCCGATCACCAGCAAGTCGAACTGCGGCAGGCGGGCGAAGACGCGCAGCAGCGGCTCCACCCCTTTTGAGGCCGTCACGCGGCCTACGATGATGAAGGTCGAGGGCGAGACCGGCGGGGCCTTGGCGAGGGTCGGAAAGGCGGAGAACAGCGGCAGAACCTCGATCACCCGTCCCAGTGCGGCGTGCTTTTCGGCCGTGAAGGCGCTGGGTGCGATCAACTGGTCGACATGGTCCAGAGCCTTGCTGATCAGCGGGCCGTAACGCCACAACTGCGGCGGCACGCGGGACTTGAGGCAGCAGCTCAGGCAGGTCGGCCCGTCGCAAGCGCGATTGCGCGCCTTCCAGAAGATGTGGGTGGGGCAGATCAGCCAGTGTTCGTGCAGGGTGTAGAGCGTGACCGGGGCGTGGCTATAGGCCAGGGCGCCGGGGCCGCCGACCAGCGAGATGTTGTGGAAGTTGACCACGTCGAAACGGCCCTCGCCGAGCAGGCGCTTCAAGGCGGCGGCCTTCAGCCCCGGCCGACCCGTCTGCTGGGTGATCAAGGGCGACAGCGGCCCCCCTCTACTACGCAGGCGGTGCACCCGCACGCCGGGATCCTCGATGATCGGTTCGTCGGGCCCCCGGCCGCCTAGCAGGTCATAGGCATCCTGACAGTGGATCACCTCGACTTCATGGCCCCGCGCGGCCAGTCCCCGCGACAGGTTGCGCACATAGGTGGCGTCGCCGCCGAAGCTGTAGGGAGGATAGAAGGTGGTGACCATGCCCAGGCGCATCAGCGGACCCGCCCGAACCGTTCCAGAACGTCGAGGGTGGCCGCCGCCGCCGCCGGCCAGCTGAGTTGCGCGGCGCGGATCAGGCTGGCGCGCCGCAGCTGATCCATCAGGGCTGCGTCGGTCGCGGTTCGGACGATGGCCTGCGCCATGTCGTCGACGTCCAGCGGATCGAAGAAGACCCCGGCCGCGCCGACCACTTCGGCCACGGCGCCGCCTGCCGTGGCGATGACCGGGGTGCCGCAGGTGATGGCCTCGGCGGCGGGCAGGCCGAACCCCTCGGACAGGGCGGGCATGGCGACCACATGGGCGGCGCTGTAGAGGCTGACCAGGTCCTCGTCCGGGACGAATCCGGTGAAATGGACGCGGTCCTTCAGGCGGGCGTCGCCGTCGATCAGGGCCTTCAGCTCCTCATGGTTGGAGTGGAAGCCGTCGCCGTTCGGGTCCCCGACGAAGACCAGGCAGAGGTCGTCCAGGGCCGGATCGGCCGCGGCTTTCGCAAAGGCCTGGGCCAGCCGCAAGAGGTTCTTGTGAGGAGCCAGACCGCCGACATAGACCAGCAGCCGATCATCCGGCGGCAGGGCCAGACGGGTCCGCATTTCGTTCAGGCGCGCCGGGTCGCAGGCGCGCGCGAAGATCGGGTCGGCGGCTTCCAACACCACCTCGATCTTGCCGCGCGGGATCTTCAGATAGCGCACGATCTCTTCGCGCGCGGCCTCAGATACAGTGGTGAAGCCCGCCGCCGTGCTACGCGCCAGCCAGGTCTTCAGGTTCCAGAAAAAGCGACCGACGCGGTCGGGAAAGACCAGGTCGGAATAGTGCTCGGCGATGGCGTCATGGAAGGTGATGACCGTCGGCGCGCCGCCCCTGGTCGGGAACCAGGAATAGACCGCCGGGAAGTAGAGAACGTCTAGCGGATGGGCCGATGTCGCACGCTGAAATTTCACCATATCCAATAACTTACGCCGACCTTCCGCCACGGCGGCCGAGGTGACGGTGGCGCTGGTTTCGACCCGGATCACATGGACCCCGGGCCGGATCATCTCGGGCGCGGGCTCGCGGTCGATGAACAGGTAGATCTCATGTCCCCGGCTGTCGGCGAGGATGGCGGTAATCAATTGTCTTGTGAAACGTCCGAAGCCCCGACGGTTCCACCAGCAGGTTGCGTCGATCCCGATCCGCATGGGATCAGGTCCAGCTTTCGGCGGCGTCGCCGACGCTGCCGGTCAGGTAGCCGGTGAACTCGCCTGCGGACCAGGCGGTGCTGAGCAGGCATAGCCATAGAACCGCGCCGGGCCAGACGTTCAGCCGCTGCGGACGATCACGCAGCGCCCGATGGATCATCGCCGCCGGCAGCAACAGGCAGCCGGCGGCATGGCCGAGGCGGCGAACCAGGAGCGCCTTGGGAAAGCGGCGTCCCGCGAACAGGCGTCCATGCTGGAATCGCGTCCGCAGACGCGCGCCCTGCTCATGTTCGGCGGCGTAACAGACCGACATGGCGTCGCTGGTCCGCACTGTCTTGCCGGTCTCTTTCAGGCGGCGGAACAGGTCGCCTTCGATAAGGCCGCCCGTCTGGTCGTCCAGCAGCGGCAGGACGGCGTCGCGCGCGACGGCGAAGGCCAGGCCAGGCAGGCCCGAGGCCGGGTCCTGCTTCATCTCGTTTGGAGAGAAGCGAGCATATTCGCTTAGGCCCAGAGCGAGGCCGCGGGAGGACAGGCTTGGCGAGATGGTGATCGGCCCTGCGACGGCGGCGGTCCCGTCCATGGCGAAGGCGGCGCTCAGGCCTCGACGCCAGTCCGCGCCCGGCACGGCCGTGTCCTCGATGAAGGCAACGTAGGGCGTCCGGGCCGCAACCAAGGCCTTCATTCTAAGCATGGGAACCGTGGTCTTGGCGTCGTCGGCCGTGTCCGAAGCGCCGCGACCGACGACGACGATCCGGTCTGCCTGACGGGCCAGCGCGGTCAGGCAGGCCTCAAGCGCAGCGCCGCCGACCAGAGAAACGACCACCACGGTCAGGTCGTCAGGCGAAGGGGCTTCGGGGCGCTCAAACATCGTACACCTCCGCCCCCGCGCGCCGCATGCCCGCCAGAACAGCGTCGCCCGCCACGGCGCAAGCCAGGGTCTCGTCCAGAGAGATCGGGCGCTGCCCAGGATCGGACAGGGCGTCGTAGAAGCGCCGCGTCAGTGTTCGCAGGCCTGGGTAGGCGAGATCGCGGCGCAGCACTCGACCCGTCAAGGCGGCGGTCGCGCCGGCCAGTCCCTTGGCCCCGCGCTCAAAGGGCGCGACGACCTTGGACGTTCGCGAGACGCGTCCGCTCAGAACGACGCCGTGACCGTGAAAGCCGTCGATCTCGATCAGGCCCTGATCGGTGTGGATGCGGGTCTGAAAACAGGTGGGGCGCGCGCTCAGGCTGATGGCGATGGTCGTCGTGGTCGCTCCCAACTGCCCGATGACGCTGACCTCGCCCGCCCGGGCGCGATGGACGATCCAGTCCACCGCGTCGATGGCTTCGTCGGGCAGCAGCCGTTGCAGGATGGACAGGGGGTGGGGCAGGATTTCAGCGGCGACCGCGTCGGCTCGGCCTTCGAACCGGCCGAACGCCCCCGCCGAGCAGAGGGTGAAATCGATCCGTCGCGCGCCCCCGGCCGCGGGGATCCGCGCTCTGGCCCGCTCGACGCCGGGCTGAAACGCGTACTGGTGCGTCGGGCATATGTAGAGGCCGCGCGCATCGGCCGTCTGGATCAGGGCGCGGGCGATATCGGCGCCCGGCGCCATCGGCTTTTCGATGAAGACGTGGGCCCCGCGTTTCAGCAAAGACGTCGCCAGGGCGGCGTGGCTCTGGACGGGGGTGCAGACATGGGCGGCGTCGATGCGCATGGCCTCTGGAACCAGCGTCAGGTCGGTCAGGGCGCATGCGCCAGGCGCCGACCGCGCAAGGGCGTTGGCCGCCGCTTTGTCCTGATCCACCACAGCCATGATGCGGGCGCCGGCCCGCCGGGCGGCGTCCATATGCCAGCGGCCCATCGGGCCGGCCCCCACGATCAGGGTCTGGGGCGCGCCGTCGGGGGGCGCGACGCGCGGCTGCGGCTCAGCGGTTGGCCTCACCCACCAACTCCCGTCTGACCCGCTGCGGCGTCAGCCGCACGCTGCTCAGGGCCTCCTGCGCGCCCGAGACGCCGGCTTCGGAATACTCGGCGTCCTCGTTGACACCCCAGACGTCATAGAGACGCTTGCCGGCCAGGATGTTCTGGACCGTCAGCATCGCCGTCATCATGGCGTGGTCCTGATTGTTGTACTTGTGCATCCCGTTGCGCCCGACCAGGTGAAGCGTCGGGTATTCGCGGTCATAGTCCTCGCGCACGGCGTCGACGGCCTGCTGATAGGTGTCGTCGTAGACAGGATAGGCGCGGGGCTGGCGAACCACGGTGCCGTCGATGACGTCGGCCGGATCGACCAGGCCGATCTGGCCGATCTCCCGCTTGGCCAGTTCGATCAGGTCGGCGTCGTCGGCGCTCCACAGGCCGTCGCCCTCGAAGCAGAAATACTCCAGCCCGACGCAGGCGAAACCCTCGGGCGCCATGTGCGGCGACCAGGACAGGAAGTTCTGCACCCGCCCCACCTTGAGGTCGGGATCGTGGATATAGACCCAGTTGTCGGGGAAGGTGGCCGAGGCCCGCGCAATCAGGGCCACGGTGAGGAAGTCGCGATAGCGCAGGGTCTGGGCCTGGGCGTCGCTGCGCGGCCGGGGGGAAATGGCGGCGGACAGTTCGGTCAGCGGGGCCGAGGAGACGATGTGCGCAGCGGTCAGGGTCTGTGGGGCGCCGTCGGCGGTGGTCACGGTCGCGGTCCAGTGCGCCCGGTCCGCATTCCACGACAGGCCGGTCAGGCTGCAGCCCATTCGGACCTCGCCGTCCTGCGCCCGCACCTTGTCGGCGGCGGTCTCCCACATCATGCCCGGCCCCTTGGCGGGATAGCGAAAGGACTCGATCAGGGTCTTGGCTCCACCCGATGCCTGTTTCAGGCCCAGCGAGCGATTGACGCCGTCAATGATGGCGGCGCCCAGGTCCAGCCCCTTGATCCTCTGCGCCGCCCAGTCGGCCGAGATCTCGTCGCACGACATGCCCCAGACCTTTTCCGTGTAGGTCTTGAAGAAGATCGAGAACAGGCGCTCGCCGAACTGGTTGCGCATCCACTGGTGGAAGGTCTGCGGGTCGGGAATAGGCTGCATCCGGGCGCCCAGATAGGACAGCATGCAGGCGCTGCTCTTTAGAACGCCGAGGTTGGTCAGCGCCTCGAAGGCCCGCAGCGGATAGCTGTAGAACTTGCCGTCGTAATAGATGCGCGACAACCGGGGCCGCTCGATCATGTCGTCGGGCAGGATCTCGTCCCACAGTTCTACGACCTCGCGGCTTTTGGAGAAGAAGCGATGCCCGCCGATGTCGAACAGGAAGTCGCCGTGGCTGACGGTGCGGCTGATGCCGCCGACATAGACGGGGTCACGCTCGACGATCACCACGTCGCGGCCGGCCTTGGTCAGCAGATAGCCGGCCGTCAGACCCGCCGGGCCGGCGCCGATGATAAGCGTCTCGGTATCCAATGACACGCGCCGCTCCTCCCATTCGCGAGCCGAGGCTCGCGAAGTCTCCCGAGGGCATAACTCGGAGTTTCAAAAAGCGTTGCCTTAGCTCTTGAAACGAGGCGACAGCGCCGCCTGCGCGCGGGCGGTGGTGCGCTCGGAGCGTTCGTATTCCGGCGCGCATCCGGGCAGGCTGGGGTCGGGGGCTTGCGGTGCTTCGCCCACGGCCGTCGGCGTCATCGTCGCAAGATAGAGCCAGACATTGGTGTCCTCGGCGGCCAGGTCGACCTTGGCGTCCAGGCCGCGCGCGCGCCACTCGACGTCGTTGCCCTGAATGTTCCATGGCTCCCGGCCATAGTCTGTGATCAGTATCCACAGCCGATGCTCGGGCGCGACGACAGGCAGTTCATCGATCACGCAGTTCCAGCGGCCCGACGTCAGTCCGCGCACCCATTGAACACCCGCCAACCCGGCCTCGCCCTGATAGGTCAGGAAGGCGGGGGCCGAGGTTCGGGTCACATAGACCACGTCGCCCGGTCGCGCCTCGCGAGCCAGGGTCTTCAGAACGGGCTGCATCTCCTGCATGGCGAAGGGCGGGCTTCGGCTCAGTTCGCCGGCCAGAGCCCAGGCGGACGGGCCGACGGCGGCGGCGAACAGCACCGCCCCTGCGGCCAGGCTGCGCATCCTCACCGCGATTTGCGAAAAGCCGATCCCCGCCAGCAGTATGGTGGTCGGCAGCAGGAAGAGGGTCAGCCGCTCGAACAGGGGATAGAGCTTCAGCCCCGATCCGATCACCGCCGCCGCGGCCGGCAGCAGCAACAGGAGCAGCAGCCAGGATTGTCGCCGAATGCCGTAGATCACGCCGGCCAGGATCAGGCCCGCCACCGCGAACTGCAGCCCGCCGAAGAAGTAGTAAAGCATCTCCTTGGGCGCGGTGACATACCAGGCCAGGGCCTTGAGCGAGGTCGGAGGCAGGGGGGCGAAGTAGTTGGTCTCGAAGAAGGCGCGCGATACACCCGACGTGACCGAGGTGCCGGCGGCCTGCGGGGCGGCGAAGACCACATAGGCGAAGGCGAAGGCGGCCAGCCACGCCACGCAGATCCCCGTCGTGGCCGCCGTCGCGCGCCAGTCCTTTTCGACGGCCTTTCTAATGAAAACTGCGGCTCCGGCGCCGAACAGGACATAGACAGTCGGGAAGGAGAAGAAGGGCGCGACGGCGCCCACGATCAGAAAGGCGGCCCAGGTCCACCAGCGCGCCGCGACGGTGGTCAGCAGATGATGGCCGATCGCCAGGATCAGGCAGGCGAACATCACGTCCAGGGCGTAGGGCTTGGCGTCGCCGGTGAAGCGCACGAAGACGACCGAACAGACGAACAGCGAGATGGCGCAGAGGAAACCCAGGCCCCGCGTGGTCCGCGCCGCCAGATGACGGAAGGCCACGAGCGCGGCGATCCCGGCCAACAGCGACAGCAGGCGCAGGTCGTACTCGTAGCGCCCCGTCAGTCCGTCCAGCAGCTTCTCGCCCAGCAACCATCCCACCGGCGCGACCTGGCCATAGTCCAGCGGCCCCAGCAGTTCCTGGGGCGACAGGTAGCGGATGTTGAGCGCGATGAAGGCCTCGTCCTGACGCAGCGACCGGGCGCCGAGGACATTGTAGATCTGGGCCAGGGCGCCGACGGCCACGATGATCCACGACAGCAGGGATAAGAGGCGGTCCTGCGGTGAACCCGCCAGCAGGCGCTCCCAGACCGTGTCTTGCCTCGTCGCTTCGCGAGCCTCAGTCATGGCCACCTCGCTCCGTCCGGGCATCTCGCCTGAAGTCCGGCGCAATGCGGTCGACGGAACACAGCTATACGGGAACGTTTTACTTGGGAAGCGCGGGGTGTAGCGTCCCGCTTCAAGGGAGGTCCGATGGACGCGATGATGACGGCTCCTGCGCTGACCGTGGTGATCGCCGTCAAGGGCGGGCAGGCCAATCTGTCCGCGATCCTGGACCGTCTGTCTGACGCCGACCCTCGCACGGTCGAGGTCCTGTTCTGCACGGCGGGGCCAGCCTCCGAGGCCCTGACGTCGCCCGGCGCGCGACACCGCGTCATCGAGGCGGAGGCGGCCGCGCTTGTTCCCCATCTGTGGCGCGACGGTCTCGTCGCCGCGCGGTCCGATCGCGTGGCCCTGACCACGGCCCAGTTCGTGCCGCCCGAGAGCTGGATTGCCGGGCTTCTGGCCGCCGACCTGGATCAATGGGCGGGCGTCGGCGGACCGATCGAGAACGACGCCGAGGTCAATACCGTGCGCTGGGCCGTCTATTTCCTGCGCTACTGGAAGTTTGCGCCGCCGCTGCCTCCGGGACCGGTCGAGGAGATCGCCGCCGACAACGCCGTCTATGATCGGCGCGAAGTGATCAAGCATCCCGACCTGCTGGCGCGGGGCTTCTGGGAGCCGTCGTTTCATGCTCGCTTTCGCGCCGACGGTCGGGGCCTGGGCCTGGATCCGCGCCTGCTCAGCCTCTATCGCGGCCATGACAGCGTGGGCGAGTTCTCGCGTCAGCGCTTCGCCCACGGCCGGACCTTCGCCGAGACGCGGGGGCGGGCGAGACCGCGCGCCAACGCCGTCGCCTACCTGCTGGCGACGCCGCTTTTGCCGCCGCTGCTGATCGGGCGGATCATGAACCGCGCCTTTCGCCGCCGACGGCTCGCGGTGCGCTTTTTTCAGGCGCTGCCGTGGCTGCTGGTCTTCGTTACGGCCTGGAGCGCCGGCGAGGCGGCGGGCTATCTGAAGGCGGCGTTCGGCGCGCGCGACTAGGGCGAATTGGAACCAAACAGCGGTCAAGGTTCTTGGCAGTTCGAATGGACATGACCCCGACCCAGGACGAGATCTACACCCCCGGCTACTACGACCGGATCGGGGCGCTGGAGCATACGCATTGGTGGCACCTGGGCGCGCAGAGGGTGGCCAAGACCCTGCTGGCCTCGGTGCGGGCGCCCAGCTTTCCTGCGGTTCTGGACGCGGGCTGCGGCGCCGGGGGGATGATGGCCTGGGCCCAGGCCGAACTGGGCGCAGTCTCGCTGTCGGGAGTGGATGTGTCGCCGGACGCGGTGCGGACCTGCGCCGGACGCGATCCCGACTGGTCAGTGCAGCTGGGGTCGGTCATGGACCTGCCGCTGCCCGATGCGGGGTTTGATCTGGTGATCTGCAACGACGTGATCCAGCACCTTCCCACCAACGGCGGCGACCTGAGCGCGCTCAAGGAAATCAGGCGGGTGCTGAAGCCGGGCGGGCTGCTGATCCTGCGCACCAACTCCCGTCAGGGCATGGGTCAGGACCCGGCCGCTCAGGATCATGACTACAAGCGCTACATCCGTCAGGAGGTCGTGGATCTGATGGTCCAGGCCGGGTTCGCTGTGCGCCGCGCTACCTATGTCAACGCCATCGGCGGAGCGCATGAAACCCTGCGGCGCTTGGTGCGCCCGCCGCGTCCTCAGCATCATCATCATCATCATCATGACGTCGCGACCGGCGATCAGCCTCAGCGCCACCTGTATGAAGGCCTGACCATGCGCGATACGGCGAAGGAGAAGCCGGCCCTGAATCGGATGCTGCTGGCTCTTTTCGGCGTCGAGGCGGCGATCCTCAAGGGGCAGGGGCGCAGCCTGCCGTTCGGCCATTCCATCGTGGTCGTCGGCGAAGCGCCTCAGTAGGAGCCGCGACCCGAGGTGACGGCGGGCAGGGTGGCCACGATGATCTTCAGGTCCGTGCGCAGCGACTTGTTGCGCGCGTAGAGGACATCGCAGGCCACCCGCCGACGATAGGTCATGTCGTTGCGCCCGCTGACCTGCCACAGGCCGGTGATGCCGGGTCGCACAGCGCAGTAGTATTGGAAATAGCCGCCGTAGCGCTCGATTTCGCCGACCACGATCGGGCGCGGGCCGACGATGCTCATGTCGCCCTGCAGCACGTTCAGCAGTTGCGGCAGTTCATCGAGGCTGGATTTGCGCAGGAACTTGCCTAGCCGGGTGACGCGCGGGTCGCGATGCAGCTTGTGGTCGCGTTCCCAGGACTCTCGAGCATTGGGGTTGGTCTTCAGCAGATCCGTCAGCACGGCGTCGGCGTTGCAGATCATGGATCGGAACTTCAGACAGCCGAAGATCTGCCCGTCCTTGCCGACCCGGGCGTGGCGAAAGATCGGCGCGCCGCCGTCGCTCAGATAGATGACGGCCGCGACGACCAGCAACAGGGGGGCCAGCAGCACCAGCGCCGCCGCCGCGACCATGATGTCCAGCAGTCGAACCCACTGTCCGTCGCTGATTGAGGGCGCGCGCAGGGGCGGGATCCGCCCTAGCGGACGAACACTGACACCTTGGCTTGCAGAAAGACCCAGATCCATGAGAACCCACCCAGCACGCGACGTTAATGAATTCTTAACGTCGCTTTACCGGCAAGGTTCAGATTGCATTAAATACCTGATTTTTATAAAATTTATGCCAAAATTCGCGAAGTCAATCGTGAATAAAATGGGGTATATGGCGCAGTCCTCAGGCCCCTCTAGCGGCGCCAGACCTCGCGGCCCTCCTTGAATGTGGCCTGGACCTTGATCGCAGCCAGCTTGTCGTGGTCGACGGTCATGGGGTCAGCATCCAGCAGGGTCATGTCGGCCAGCTTGCCGACGGCCAGCGAACCCTTCCTGTCGTCCTCATAGTGCTGCCAGGCTGCCCACAGGGTCATGGCCTTGAGGGCGATGTCGACCGGCACGCATTCGTCAGGGCCGAGGATGTCGCCCGAGCGGGTGCGGCGGGTGACGGTCGCCGACAGCACGCGCATGGCGTCGGGATTGGCCACCGGGGCGTCGTGGTGGCTGGTGAAGCGCATGCCGCGGCGCACGACCGAGGCGCAGGGCGAGATGAACTCGGCCCGACGGGGGCCCAGCACCGAGTCCCGGTGGAAGTCGCCCCAATAGAAGGTGTGCATGGGGAAAAGGGACGGCACGATGCCGAGCGTCTTCAACTCGTCCAACTGATCCATGCGGACGGTCTGGCCGTGAATCAGGACCGGGCGACGGTCCTTGGCGCCGTGCCGGCGGGCGGCGTCGCGCACCGCCCCGATCAACAGGTCGATGGCGGCGTCGCCGTTGGCGTGGACCTCGATCTGCCAGTCGTTTTTGAAGGCCAGCTCGATGGCGTCCAGGGCCTGTTGCTCGGTCACCGCCGGATAGCCGCGATAGGAGGCGGGCTTGCCGTCGGGCGGTATGTAGTAGGGCTGCGACAGCCAGGCGGTCTTGCCCTGGGGCGAGCCGTCCAGCGTCAGCTTGACCCCGCCGATGCGGAACTTGCCGACGTAGTTCTTGCGATAGAGCGGCGTGGCCATGACATCGGTCGAGGTCAGGATGTCGGGGAAGGACAGGATGTCGATCGGCAGTTCGCCGCGCTCGGCTATCTGGGCCATCAGCTGGCAAGAGCCGGTCGAGGAACGCCCGTCCTGGGCCGTGGTGTAGCCGAAGCTGGAATAGAAGCGCGCGCCTTCGCGGATCATCTCTATATTGGCCTGAACGTCGAGGCGCGTGAACAGGGCGCCCATGACGGCGAAGAGGGCGGTCTCCTCCATGACCCCGTTGGGCTCCTGCGAGCCGTCTTCGCGACGGAAGGCGCCGCCGTCGGGGTTGGAGGTCGAGGCGCTGATCCCGGCGGCCTTCAGGGCCGCGCTGTTGGCGGCGCCCAGGTGGCCGGACTGATGCAGGAAGAGGATCGGCACGCTGTGGGATATGGCGTCCAGCTCGGTCCGCGTCGGATGGCGGTGCTCCTTCAACTGGGAGTCGTCATAGCCGAATCCGATGACCAGCTGGGTGTCGCGCACCAGCTGTTCGTGGGCGTTCATCCAGTCGCGGGTGATGCGTTGCAGGGCGGGAATGTCGTCGCCCTGACCGTCCGGCGCGGGCAGCAGGTTGGCGTAGCGGGCCTGCAGCCCCACCATTGATACGTGGCCGTGGGGGTCGAAGAAGCCGGGCAGCAGGGTGCGGCCGTCCAGATTGACCACCTGGGCGTTGCGGCCAGCGGCGGCGCGGGCCGCGTCCAGCGAACCGACTGCGGCGATGACCCCATTGCGCACCGCTACGGCTTCGGCGGTCGGCATGGCGTCGTCGATGGTCAGGATGGGGCCGCCAGTGAAGATCGTGGCGGACGAGGCGCGCGATTGGGCCATGGCGGAGCGTCCCCCGATCAGGGTTGCGCCGGCCAGGGCGCCCGCGCAGACCAGCAGGCTTCGGCGGTCGGTCGGCGGTGCGAGCAGGGTCATGGGCGCCTCGTTCGGTTCAGTAGTTTGCGATCAGATTGACGTAGGCGCCGGCCCAGACGGGCGCGTCGTCCACAATGGACTTGATCCCCGCGCCGGGCACGGAGACGGAAAAGCCCGTCGTCAGGAACAGGTTAGGTGACACCACGCGGAAATACTCGACGTAGAGATCGTCGGAGAGATGGCGGCGGGTGACGCCGGTGATGGGCGAGTTCACGCCGTTCTGCTCCTCGATCCGCGTGGCCTGGCCGAACTGGACGGGGCTGCGCAACTGGTCAGCCTCGATCCGGTGCAGGCGCGCGGTGAAGGTGTCGCGCGGCGTCGGCGATATGCTGGCCGCGACCTGCCACGAGTTCACGTTGGAGTTGATGAAGACCATCGACGACTTGGTGCCCGTCGACCAGGCTGAGGGGTTGCCCTCGTAGTAGAGGGGGTCGAACCGCTCCAGCCGATCAGTGTCGGGGTCGTCGCCGGAGAAGGTCTGATAGCCCACGGTGAAGGTCGGTTTCCAGCGGCGCCCGGAGAAGGCGTAGCCGACCTGGGCGCGGCCTGCCCAGGCGCGCATGTCGATCCGGTTGCTGCGCTCGAACGCAAGGTCCGCCGCCATGAAGGCGTTGGGCGCGCCCATGAGGGGGGAGCGAATATAGAGGTTCACGAACTGAAGGCCGTCGCGGGCTCCGGGAATGATGGTCGGCACGCCGACCCCGCCGGGCGGGGCCTTGGGGTAGGGGGCTTCGGACCTGATCACCTTGCCCGCCGTCACGCCGATGACGGCGTTGGGGTTGGAGTCGTAGCGGAAGTCCACGCCCGCCAGCCGGTTGCGGCTGTCGTTGTCCGGCGATTCATTGGGGTCCAGATAGAAGGCCGTGCCCTTGAAGCCGGCGTGGCTGACCTCGCCGAGGGCGGCTAAAGCCCAGGCCTTGCGCGGGCCGAGCTTCAAGGCGCCGCGCGAAAATCCGCTGGACCCGCCGGCCTCGATCAGCATTCCGGTGCCGGCCTTGAAGGCGCGCGGGCCCACGGACAGATCAAAGCCCGTCTCGGCGCCCTGATAGCGCCAGCCCAGGTAGCCTTCCTCCACCGTGGCCCGCCCGGTGTCGCCCGCGTCAAAGGCGTCGGTGCCCACGGTCATGGAGGCCACGCCCGACAGGCCGCCGTACAAGGTCGCCTGATCGCTCATCCGGCGCTCGAACGTGACGCCCGGCTTCAGATAGGCCTCGAACCACTCGGCCTTGGGGTCGAAATCCTTGACCCCGGCCACGGTCTCGGCGAACCGCCAGAACAGGTTGTGTTCGGCGACCAGGTTCACCCCACCCTGAAAATGGCCGGTGACCGTCAGGTCGTCGCTCTTGTGCAGAATGAGAGACTCGGGCGCTTGGGCGAGCGCTGGAGACGCCGCTCCCAGAACAAGGATGCAGCCGATCAGATCAGCCCGGAGAACGCCTCGACGCATCGACAGCTCCTCTCCCCCGCAAGCACGCTACAGCGAAAGCAGTCGGCTCGATAGGCGCGTCGGACGCAGGACGTTCGGTGATAGCGCTTGGGATAAGAGAAGATGGTGGACGCGACAGGGATTGAACCTGTGACCCCCTCGGTGTGAATCCTATTTTAGCGGTTTCAGGCCGGTTCAGCCGGTTTCAGTTTTTGAAGCAAGATATTGTTTTTGCGTAATTTATCTGCAATTGATCATTTCAGGTGTTTTCAGGCAGTTTCGTATTGGGCGCCCCCCTAACGCCCCCCTTGGTGTAGTAATGAGGGGGTCAGAAGTGATTTGAGGGACAGATGCCTCGGGATCCCGTGCGTACAGATCGTCAGATCGCCGCCCTGAAGCCGCGCGATGCGCGGTATGAAATGGCCGTCGCGGACAGCCGCGGCCTGTACGTCCGCGTGTGGCCTACGGGGGCGAAAGGCTTCGAACTTCGATACACTGCCGAGAACGGCAAACGGCGTCGTCATGTGCTGGGCGCCTATCCGGACATCACCCTTGCCGAAGCTCGTCGTCTGGCCGCTACAGCCCGGGTTGCCGTCGCAGGCGGGACAGATCCGGCCGCTGCCCGCAGTGCGCGTCGGGAGGAAGCCAGGACGGGTGACACGCTCGAAGATCTGGCTGAGGCCTACTGGAGGGCTGCCGGAAAGGGACTGCACGGCGGACGACGACGTCCCAAGCAGGCGAGGACCATCGAGTCCGAACGTTCGCTTTTCCGCCGCTACATAAAGCCGGTTCTCGGCGACATGAAGTTCGCCGCCGTCAGGAGGACGGATATCCGCATCTTCATGCGGGACCTGGCGGCGGAAAGCGGCCTGGCCCCGGCCAGTCTCGCCTCGGTCGGGGGCGTCCTGATGAGCGTGCTGGGCTTTGCGGTCTACGAGGATCGCCTTGAAGCCAATCCGGCCTACGGACTGACCAGGCCCCTTGCGCTCACGCCCCGCGAGCGGATGTTCGATGACGAGGCGCTGCGGGTTCTGTGGAACGAGGCCTCGCTTGCGTCATCGCCCCGCGCGCCCGGCGAGAAGACGGCCGGCATGCATGCGCGTCTCGATGCGCCCACGGGCCTGGCGATCCAGTTCCTTATGACGACTCTGACGCGCCGGTCTGAAGTCGCCGAGGCGCTTTGGAGCGAGATCGATATGGCCAGCGCCGTCTGGACCATCCCTTCGCATCGCACCAAGGCTCGACATGTGCATGTGGTTCCCCTTCCAGACGAAGCCCTGGCCGTGTTGCAGCGAGCGCGTTCTCTGTATCCGAAGAGCGCTTGGGTCTTCCCGGCGCCGCGCAACAGGACTGGTCCTGTAGATCCCCGCGCTTTGACCAGGGCGGTCGTCCGCACCTGCAAGCGTCGCAACCTGCCCGCCGGTTCGCCACACGACGTGCGGCGGTCAGGCGCCACGACCCTTACCGGCAGGTATGGGGTAGGGCGTTTCATCGTCGGTCATCTTCTGGGGCACACCGTGCGGGACGGCGCCGCCGTCACGGCGGTCTATGATCGTTACAGCTACATGGCGGAGAAGCGGGCGGCCCTTCAGACCTGGGCCAGCCATCTCGCCAATCTGAAACCCTCCGCAGAGGCCGGTGGAGCGTGCAAGCCAAGCTGGGGTTAGAGCGTCACGCGCGCCGTGACGTCTCCGAGGGCGCCGGTCTAGGCCGGACGCCGGGCTTCGAAACTGATGATCTGGTCGTCCCGATCCGGCGCGCGACCCTGTTGATACCCGCCGCAGGCCGCCACGTCCGTGAAGCCTGCGGCCCTCAAGGCCAGTTCGAACTCATGGACGCCCCACCAGCGCAGCTTGAACAGGTCCAGCTCGGTGGCCGCCAGGACGCCGTCCCGCCAGTGTTCATAGCGAAGGTGGGACAGGGTGGTCTGGGCGATGTAGTCGGTGTCCACCCGGCGGGCGGTCAGGGTCAAAAGGTCGCCGGAGTCCGTCGTCCAGGACCGGACGGACTCGGAGCTGTCCAGAAAGCCGCCGATGGGGTCGAGGTCGAGGATCAATCGACCGCCTGGGGCGAGATGATCGTAAAATCGTCTCAGCACGGCGGTCGCCGACGCCGTACTGGTGATCAGTTGAAACGAACCGGCTGGAATGATGATCGCGGAAAAGCGGGTGGGCGAGACAAAGGTCTCAAACGACCGCTGCGTCAGCCGGGCGGAAAGCCCCCGCTTGCGGCACTCGTCCCGGCAATAGCCGAGCATTTCAGCCGAGGCGTCGAAGCCTTCCATCTCAAATCCCGCCTCGATCAGGGGAATGAAGAGGCGTCCGTTGCCGACCGCGGGCTCCAGCACGGGTCCGCTGTCGCACTCGAGCAGCCGCGCCCGATAGAACGCCTGATCTCCGAACGAATGCCCCACCGGCTTGTCCAGGTCATAGACCCAGGAGGCGAGTGTTCCGTATCGATTATGCATATTCAGGCTCCTGCGATCTGTCGTGGCGCGTGACCTGTATCGGGGTCAAGGGGCGCGCTGGACGAGGCAAGTCGCAGGCGCTGGTCCGCGCGCCGCTATTGAGCGGGAGAGTTTGGAGCGCACAGGTCTGATGCCAACGCCATTGATGCGACGGATGCACCCTTGCTTGCGGTTGCCTGATCTGATGCCGTTCCGACCTATCGGTACACGATATTGTTTCATGGTGTCGTGGAACATCGCGCTCATCCAAGGTCTCATTCGGACCGTATCCAGCGCCCGCCGCGGACTTGCTCCCGCGCGGGTGCAAGATTGCAGTTTCCGAGTTTGTTGATGACCCATGCGTCCCGCTTGACCGAACTTCGCCGCCTCCAGCTCAATGCGGAACAGATGGCGAGACTGTCGCCCTTCAAGGCCGACCGCGAGAAGTTCGGGCGGATCGCGGAGCGTTACAGGCAGGAGGCCGAGGCTCTTAAGGGAAGGGGCGGGCCGCCCGCGCCTTCCCGCAACAGATGAACGGCGGCTGCGGCGTCTCCACCGCCCTCGGCATCGCCGTCGGCGTTCAGGGATGCGTCTGAGTCAGGGAACGGGGTCAGGGAAAGGGCGCGGTGCGTTGATGCGGTCACGTCTCGATCATGGTCGTGACCTTCGACGCCAGGTCCGTCATCGCGAACGGCTTGGTCATGACCTCCATGCCCGGTTCCAGCAGTCCATTGCCCACGGCGGCGTTCTCCGCATAGCCCGTGATGAAGAGGACCTTGAGGTCCGGACGCCTCATGCGGGCGGCGTCGGCCACCTGTCGCCCGTTCAGGCCGCCAGGCAGACCGACATCTGTGATCAGGAGCTCGATCCGGTGCTCGCCTTCCAGAAGGCGCAAGCCTGAAGGCCCGTCGGCTGCTTCCAGCGTCGTGTACCCATGCTCACGCATAATCTCGACGACAAGGCTGCGCACAGACGCCTCGTCATCGATGACAAGGATGGTTTCGCCATGACCAGAGACGGGGTTCGGACCCGCCGCCACCGGGTCAGGCTCGGCCGGGGCGCCGTGATAGCGCGGCAGGTAGAGGCACATGGTGGTGCCCATTCCGGGTTCGGAATAGACGCGGATCTGACCGCCGGACTGCCTGACGAAGCCGTGGATCATGGATAGACCCAGCCCGGTGCCCTGTCCGATCGGCTTGGTGGTGAAAAAGGGTTCGAAGATCCTCTCGATGATCTCGGCGGACATTCCTGAGCCGGTATCGGTGACGCAGATGGAAATATATTGGCCAGGAGGCAGGTCGCGCTCGCGGGCGTGACGATCGTCGAGCCACTTGTTCGCGGTTTCTATCGTCAGACGGCCGCCTGCAGGCGCCATGGCGTCGCGTGCGTTGATGCACAGATTGAGCAAGGCGTTCTCAAGCTGCGATGGATCAATTTCACTCAGCCACAGACCGCCGGCGCCGACGACTTCAAGGTCGATATCAGGGCCGACCGTACGGCGGATCAGATCCTCCATCCCGCCGATCAGGCGGTTGGCATCCGTAGGGCGAGGGTCCAGGGTCTGGCGACGAGAAAAGGCCAGAAGGCGCTGGGTGAGGGTGGCCGCCCGCTGGGCAGCGCCCTGCGCCGCTTCAACATAGCGCCCGATTTCGGCACCGCGACCCTGCGCCATCCGTTTGGAGATCAACTCCAGGCTGCCGGAAATCCCTGCGAGGAGATTGTTGAAGTCGTGGGCTATGCCGCCCGTCAGTTGGCCGACAGCCTCCATCTTCTGGCTCTGACGCAAGGCGGCATGAGCGGTCTGCAGTTCTTCCGTCCGCTCCTCGACACGGGCTTCAAGCGAGGCGTTGAGATCCGCCAGAGCGCGTTCAGCCCGTTTCCTCGCCGTGAGATCCTGGAAGAGAACGGCCACCTGACGACCTCCGGCTGGTCCGACCTTGAAGGCGGCCAGTTCCAGCCATCGACCTGTGGCTTCCAATTCCTTTTCAAAGCGGATCGGCCGGCCTGTCTCGAGGACGCCCCTATAGAGCGAAACCCAGCTGTCGGCCTCGGCCGGCACCATGTCGCGGACCCGGCGGCCGACCACGTCGCCGATCCCGGCGTGTTCGGCGTAGGCGGCGTTGGCTTCGACATGGACGTAGTCGCTGAGAGGCCCGTCGGGCCCGTCTATGAACTCGATGACGCAAAACCCCTCGTCCATGGTGTCGAACAGGGTCTGGTAGCGTTGCTGGCTTTCGGAGCGCTCGGCCTCGGCGCGAAGCCGTTCCAGGACGTTGCGGGTTCGCGCCGCCACATCCTGCAGAAAATCCAGGTCGATCTGGCTCCATGCGCGGGAGCGGGCGTCCGTGACGAACAGCATGGCGACCAAGTGGTCGCGCTCCAGCAGGGGCACGGCGGCGAAGGCGTGTATGCCCGTCGCCGTCAGGCCGGCGGCCTTTCCGCGCATGAGGGCGTCCTGGGCGACGTCGGCCACAGCGACGGCGCGCCCCTGGGCCAGGATCTTGAAAATCTCGGGATGGTCTCGCGGCGACCAGGCCTGCTTCGGCGCCTTGCCGCCCTTGTCGAGCGAGACGTAGGCCGCCGCCAGGTCCAGGGTTTCGCCGACGATGCGGGCGGCGGCGGCCGAAATCAGTCCGGGGTCGTCCAGGGCTGTGAGCTCGTCATGCAGGCGGAGCAGGGCGGCTTGCCGGATTTCGACCTGCTTGCGCTCGCTGATGTCGAAGCTGACGCCGGGAAGACGGCGGAGTCGCCCCTCGGCGTCCAGCACGCACCGGCCCTCGGCGACGACCCACACCGTTCCTCCGTCGGACTGGACCAGACGGTATTCCGCGCTGAAGGCGGAGCGCATCTCAACGGCGCGCTCGATCGTCGCCCGGACCTCCGGGAGGTCCTGAGGATGGATGGCGCTGAAGAAGACCTCAAGCGGCGCGCCCTCGCGCGCGAAAACAGGATCTACGCCGTAGAGCCGGGCGAAGCGTTCATCGGCGCGCACGATATCCGTGGCGACGTCCCAGTCCCAGGCGCCGACGCCGCGACCGGCCGACAGCGCCATCTCGAGCCGTTCGACCGCCTCGGCCTTGTGAGCGGCGAGGCGGATTTGCTCGGTGATTTCGGAGACGAAAACCATGACGCCGGCGGGCTGGCCGGATTCGTCAGGAACCGGGGCGTAGTGAAGATCAAGCCAGGCCGATTCAGGGCCGGAGCCTCGATCCAGGACCAGTTCCTGGTGTTCAAGCGACCAGGACTGTCCGGCGAGCCCGCGACGAATATTGGCGTCGTTGAAATCGGCGATTTCAGGCCAGCCCTCACGCGCGCCCATGCCGAGCAGTTCGGGGTGGCGGGCGCCGGCGAAACGCGCATACCCGTCATTGTAGAGCAAAACGCCGGACGGCCCCCAGAGCAGAACCATAGGATTTGGCGCGGCGATCATCATGCCGACGACCGTCGTCAGACCTTGCGGCCAGGCTGACCGGGGACCGAGCGGCGTCCTTGACCAGTCGTGGTCTCTGATGAGCCGGGCCATTTCGCCCGGACCGTTCAGGAAGTTCCCGTCTGCGGCCGTCTGAATCACAAATCCCCCTGATCGCCATGCGATCGGCCGCTTTCTAAGTCGTTTCGCCGATGAGGCTGTCGAAGGCTCTGGCCACATTCTCCAGCGTGTAGGGCTTTTGAACGATCGGACGCCCCCTGTGTTCGATCGGCGGATTGGCCTGTTCGCCGTAGCCGGTCGCGAAGATGAAGGGAACGCCGACTTCCGCCAGTCGGTCGGCGATCGGATAGCTGTGACGATCGCCGAGATTGATATCCAGCATGGCGACCGTCGGACGGGCCGTCTCGATGAATTCGAGTGCGCCTTCCACCGTAGCGGCGGTGGTCACGGAAGCCGCCCCCAGCCTATGGGCAATGTCCTCGGCGTCCAGCGCGATGATGAGGCTGTCCTCGACCAGCAGAATGTCGTGGTTGGCCAGCACCGCGTCCGGTAGGGCCTGGGGGTGGCCTGGGGCGGGCCGCGGGTATCTGATCATCTTGCCGCCGTCCGTGGGCCGCGGTTCCGACAGATGTCGCGCCGGGATGCGGAAGACGGCGTGCACGCCGCCGGGCTCATAGGCGACGTCCGCCGATCCGCCGAGATCATAGGGGACCGAGCGGCTGATGATGGTGGTGCCGAAGCCCTGCCGCGTCGGCGGGGTCACCGGCGGTCCGCCGATCTCACGCCACTCCATGACCAGGTCACCCGCCGCATTGCGGCTCCAGCCGATCACCACCCGCCCGTCCTGGGTCGAAAGACTCCCGTACTTGTTGGAGTTTGTGACCAGCTCATGCAGCACCAGAGCCATGGTGGAGTAGGCGTTGGGGTTCAGGAGAACGGGTTCGCCCTGGAGCGTGATGCGTCCCCGCTCATCGACGAAGGCGGCTGCTTCCGCGTCGATCAGCGCCTGCAGGGGCGCGGGTCCCCAGTGGTCGTCGGTGATCTGGTTGTGGGCGCGCGCCAGGGCGTGGATGCGCCCGTCCACGACCTTGACGAAGTCGGCGATGCTGGCGCTGGTGGGTTCCGACTGGCGGATCAGGCCCCGTATCAGACCCAGGATGTTGCGCACCCGGTGATTGAGCTCCGCAATGAGAAGCTCCTGACGCGCGCTCGATTGCTGGCGCTCGGCGGAGGCTTCATCGGCGAGACGCAGGACGACCTCTATCAGGGTCGCCCGCAGTGTCTCCGCCACCCGGATTTCTGACGCCGTGAACGGTTGAGAGCGTCCCTCGACCAGCTCTTTCCATTCGGCAAAGCTCTCGCGCGGCGTCAGGCGAGGGCCGTTCGGGCCAAAACTCACCGGCTTGTGCGGGTCGCCGCCCCAGCGCACGGAATGGATCAACTCTCGACGAAACAGGATGACGTAATCGCGCGGGGAGCGAGAGATCGGAATGGCCAGAAGACCGGCCGCGGCCGAGGCGAAGGCGGCCGCTTCGGGGACCAGCGAGCCGATGTGATCCGTCGCGAACACGCGACCGGCGGCCGTGCCGTTCAGCGCGCGCACGATGCGACGGAAATCCTCCAGAGGGGGCGTCTCGCCGGAAAAGGCGTGATTGCCGCCAAGCCATACGCCGACACCATCGGCCGGTATGGCGTGGGTGAGGATGTCTGCGAGCCAGTCAGGATCCTTCAGCAGGGTTTCGTCCGACGCCACGGCCCCTAGCAGCTGATCGGAAATATCCCGAGCGCGACGTTCGTACTCGACGGTCTCCTTACGTTCGCGGCTTTCCAGGCGCATGGAGAACATCTGGGCGAACAACTCGCTGACCGATCGCCGCTCGAAGGTGGGGCGTCGCGCCGCGTAGTGATGGCAGGCGAAAAGACCCCAGAGCTTGCCGTCCACGATGATGGAAATCGACAGCGAGGCGCCGACGCCCATGTTCTTGAGATACTCGATGTGGATCGGTGAAACCGAGCGCAGCGTCGAAAGGGAAAGATCTAGGGGTTGGCCGGCCTCGTTGCGCGAAGGAATGACGGGAACCGGCACGGCGTTCACGTCCGTGATCAATCTCAGGAGATTGCGCCGGTAGAGTTCCCGCGCCTGGGCGGGGATGTCGGTCGCCGGATAGCGAAGCCCCATGAACCGGCCGATGCCGGAGCGCACCGCCTCGGCCACGACCTCGCCGGACCCGTCCTCGGCGAACCGATAGACCATGACTCGATCATAGCCGAGCAGGGCGCGAACCTGGCGGGCGCCTTCTCTATAGAAGGCCGGAAAATCCGCCGCCTGATCCAGCCGCGACATCATGGATCGGACAGCGCCGCTGGCGTCGCCGTGTTCGCCGGACGCCGGTTCGGCCTCAATGACGATCTCTCCGGCGGAGACATGAACGGCGATGTCGAAAGCCGGGCCGCCGTCCACGAGCACGCAACTGAACAGACGTTCGACGGAGTCACGTCCGCCCAGCATGGCGACGCGGTTGCGCAGATCGTGAACCGCCGTAGGGGTGAACAGGTCCTGGACCAGGGCTCCGATTACCTCCTCCGGCGACTGATGGAGGAAATCCTCGATGTTTGCGGAGGCGCGCGCCACCTGCCAATCGGCGGTCAGAGCGAGCAGGAAACCGATCGGTTGGATGGCTCCAGGGATGTGAATAGGTTCACGATCGCAATTGGTCAGATCGACCGAGGCGGCGGGGGTCGTCACTATCGGTCGGCTCCGGGGTAGGCGCGTGCGGCGTTTTCGAACACCGCGAACACTGAACAGGCGGCGCTTGCGGCCCTGTCGAAGCGGTCTGGCGAACTTAGCCGTTCATCAAGAACAGAGGCTAATGCGCGCCAGGCGGCCGGGTTCCCGGACGCGAGGAAAGATCTCGGGAAATCGTCAGGTACCGAGCGGATCAGAACGGCGGCGCCAAGCCGAGAGCCTTCAAGGACATAGATGGCGCCCAATACCTCCGCCTCTCCACGAAAAGGCGTGACCGAGGCGGGTTCGGGCAAGGCCAGATCCATCAGGCTCAGATCGGATCGCAGCGCCGCTGTGCGACGTCTTTCGGGCCAGTCCGGCAGATAAGCTCCCGCTTCGGCGCCATCCAAAGCGCCCTCGACGCCCATGAAGGCGCTCGCCTGGGCCTGGAGAAAGGCGGCGTAGTCGGCGTGACGAGTCAGATCATAGCCAGACATAAAGGCGTCCAGGCGCTCATGAGCTACGGAGGTGGCCGCCTTTAGCCTGAAGCGCGCGCTAATCGCGGCGGCCGGTCCAGAGAGATGGGGCAGGGCAGGTTCCTTGGGTTGGGCGAGGGTACGCGACGCGGACGCCTATTGCTTAAGCGTCTGGAGCTTTGTCAAACACATGACCGCAGCCTGGCCGTAACGCATTGACCTAGGTTAGGATCGGCCATGCGTAGATCGATGGATCAAAGCGCACGGGCGCGGAAATCGGACGCGGTTGAAACAACCTGAAATGCCGATTTAAGGGTGGCTTGCGCGGCCCCTACCGTCCGCCTTGACGCAGTGCGAAGGGGCAAAGGCAGGTCATGAAGCGAGCGAGAACATAGCTGCCGAGCGGGAGGCCGCCCCCGCCCAAGACCTAATTGTCAAACCTCGAATACGCGGTATGGGAGTTCACCCAAGGTTCGCAGAACAGGCAGGGCGACATTGTAGACGGGGACGCCTCGCGCCGTGCGGCCTTCAGGCGCGCCGCGGTGAGCATGCCCGTGGACAACAAGTTTGACGTTCTCGTAGCGATCCACGACCTCCCCCAGGCGAGAGGAGCCGAGGAAGGGGTGAATCTCCGGCGGCTCGCCGATCACCGTGTCTACGATAGGCGCGTAGTGCAGCAGCACCACGCTGCGTTCAGTGCGAAGGGTGCGGATGGAATTCTCGATGAGGTTGGCGTCCTCGACCGCCTCCTGGACGAAATGCTTGATCGAAGCCTCTCCGAACGAACTGAGCATGTAACGACCGAAGCCGCCGACAAAGCCCTTGCCGCCGGCGAAACCGACGCCCCCGATCTCATAGGACTCTCCGGTCAGCATTCGGACGCCCGCCTCGGACATCAGTCGGGCGACTTCGTCGGGCTGGCCGCATTCATGCTCATGATTGCCCAGCACCCCGACCATGGGGATGCGGCAGGCCCGCAGGTCTTCCAGCAGGTTGTCGACCTCGCCCGTCTTGCCGAAGTTGACCAGGTCGCCGCACAGGCACAAGACATCTGCGTCTTCGTGGACGCGGTCGAAAAGATCGCGGTAGAGGCGATGCGAAGTCTCGCCGACGTGCAGGTCCCCGACGGCGGCGATACGCAGCTTCCTTCCTGGTCCAGCCTCCATGCCGGGTTGAGGCGTCTGGATGTCAGGCGACGGGGTCATGTCGTTCCTCCAGGCCCTTGCCGACAACGTCGCCGAAGCCCCATTCGCTGATGTCGGCGATATAGTCGCGAGGGCTGAACAGACGGCCGCGACAGACCCTGACGCGCGGCGCAGGCAGATCGACCTGGGCCTGAAGCCGTTCCAGGAGCTCGGTCATCAGCCATGCCGGCACACGGCCGCGCTCTGTGGGATAGGCGAAGCGGAAGTTCAGGAGGTGAGCCATAAGGACCTCCCAATAGAGGTCCATCTGATCCAGCATGGACTTCCAGTCTATGGCGTCGGACTGCTTCAGGATGACGTGGTTCACGTCGGCGCCGTCGTATCGATACCGATCCTGGATGAAGACCTTGGACAGGATCAGGGCTGTCGGCGACGTGATCATGACCTCATGGCCGTAGACCGTGATCCGGTCCTCGCCAAACCAGCTGTCCGACACGGCGATGGTGCCGTTCGACATGGCGAAGATGACGTCGAAGAAGTGCTTGTCGTCCTTCCAGACCTTGGCGATCCAGCGCTCGTCCTCGACATCCGTCCGGTAACCGCGGGCCTGGAAGTAGGCGAGAATGCGAGGGTAATCCCCGGGCTTGCAGAAGACGTCCAGGTCCTTGGTTGGACGGCGGATGCCGGTGTAGGCCGTCACCGCATAGGTGCCGGAGAGCAGGAAGGGCACGCCGGATTCCTTCAGAAGCCGAAGGCTCTCCTCGTAGAAGGCCATGGCCTCGGGCGGCGGTTCGAAAGCGGGATCGACGACTGTGTCGGACATGTGGGCGTGGGCTCCTGAACAGGGCAGGGGAACGGAGCCATTTAGGCTTGGGTTCCGCCGCGTCTCCTTGGGAAGGGCCTCGAACAGGTCGACCGGCGCCTTGGGTCGAACTCGCTTTTCCTGGGGCTGCAAAGGGGGATCAGCCGGGCCCAGCGGGCGTCCGGGGCGCGGCCGTCCGATCGAAATGTCGCCGCAAGGGCGCACGACGCGTGAACCATCTCACGGCCAGGCGGTTAGCCTAAGCTAGGCATTAGAGAGAGGGTGGCATGAGCATCCATGAATTGTCGCGCGGATGGGTTCGACCGCTGCATCGTCTGCTGCTGGCGTTTCCGATCGGCCTGTTCACCTTCGCCCTGTTCACGGACATCGCCTATCTGAAGACCGCCGAGATCCAGTGGACGAACTTCTCGGCCTGGCTGATCACCGGCGCCCTGGTGTTCGGCGGCGTCGCCGGCGTCTTCTCAATCGTAGATTTCGCTCTTGGCGCCCGCCGCCATGGATCGCGCAGCGCCCTGGTCCATCTGGTCGCGCTCGCCCTGGCCTGGGTGCTGGGGCTGGTGAACGCCTTCAAGCACAGTCAGGACGCCTGGAGTTCGGTCGGCGCTTTCGGCCTGATCCTGTCCCTCCTATGCACCTTGCTGGTCTTCGTGGCCGGCTGGATCGCCTATTCCGCGCGGGAGACAATCTGATGGACAAGAACCTGCTTGCCGCCAGCGCCGCGACCCTTGCGATGGCGTTGACCGTGGCCTCCTGCGGAAACGCCAGCGATCCCAAGCTGAACCAGACGGGCGGCGCTCCCGACCTGCCAAGCATAAAAGAGACCCTGGTTCCGGCCATGAAGATCAGTCCGCCCGCTGGCTGGAACGGCGAGGCGCCCACCGTGCCCCAGGGCTTTACCGTCAGCGCCTTCGCGACCGACCTGAAGATTCCACGCCAGATGCTGGTCCTGCCGAACGGCGACGTGCTGGTGGCCGAGGGGCGCGGCGGTCATGCGCCGCCGCTGCGCCCCAAGGACGTGATCGCCGGTTTCATCAAGAAGCAGGGCAACACCAAGATCAGCGGAGGCGACCGCATCACCTTGCTGCGCGACGCCGATAACGACGGCGTCCCGGAACTGCGCGCCGTGCTGGTCGATAATCTGGATGCGCCATATGGTCTGGCCTATGTGGAGGGCTACCTCTACGTCGCCGAACAGGGCGCGCTGACCCGTTTCGCCTTCCAGCCGGGGCAGACCGGTATAGCGACGCGGGGGGAGCGGGTGACAGCACTGCCCTCCCGCATAAACCACCACTGGACCAAGTCCCTGACTGTCAGTGCGGACGGCACCAAGTTCTATGTCGGCATCGGCTCCAACTCCAATATCGGCGAACGCGGCCTGGCCGTGGAGGAAGAGCGGGCCGTGGTCTGGGAAATCGACCGCGCGACCGGCGCGCGTCGCACGATCGCCACCGGCATCCGCAACCCGACAGCCCTGGCGATCGAACCGACGACCGGTCTCCTGTGGTCGGTGGTGAATGAGCGTGACGAACTGGGCCCGCAACTGGTGCCCGACTATCTGACGCAGGTTCGCGACGGCGCCTTCTATGGCTGGCCTTACAGCTATTGGGGCCAGAACGTCGATCCGCGCGTGAGGCCGCAGAAGCCGGACATGGTCGTCAAGGCCGTGAAGCCCGACTACGCCCTGGGCTCGCACGTCGCGGCGCTTGGTCTTGATTTCGCGCGCGGCGGCGGCTTTGGCGGCCCGTACGCCGACGGCGCCTTCATCGGCATGCACGGCAGTTGGAACCGCGAGGATCCGTCCGGCTACAAGGTGGCTTGGGTGCCGTTCAGCGGCGGCCGCCCCGTGGGACAGCCCCTCGATTTCGCCACCGGCTTCCTCAAGGACGGCGAGGCCCGTGGCCGTCCCGTCGGCGTGGCCTTTGATCCTGCGAAAAGGATTCTTCTGGTCGCCGACGACCTGTCCAACACGGTCTGGCGGATCGCCCCATCGCGCTGAGGCGTCGTGGTCGCGAAGCATGATTGAACCGTCGCCGTTCCGGGTCGTTAGCCGACTATGACGATGACGCTCTGGACGCCCTATTGCGGACCCGCGCCGGATCCCGTGGATGTGCTGGGACGCTGGAACGGCGATCCGGTGCTTCTGGCGGCGCTGGGCCTTTTCATCGCGGCCGGTGTGTTCCTGACGATGAAGCGGCGCCCTGGATCGCCCTTCTTGCTGGGCGCGGCGGGGGTGCTGGTTCTCGTCTTCATCTCGCCGCTGTGCGCCCTGAGTTCAGCCCTGTTCACGGCCCGTACGCTGCACCACCTGTTGCTCCTGCTCGCTGCGGCGCCTTTGCTGGCTCTGGGGCCGCCCAGGCTCAGGGCGCCGCGACTGGCCTTGGCGACGGCTGTCCAGGCCGTCGTCTTCTGGGCGTGGCACGCGCCTGATCTCTATGCTGCGGCCCTGTCGAACGACCTGGTCTATTGGGTCATGCAGCTGACCATCCTGGGCAGCGCCGTCTGGTTCTGGGCGGCTGTGCGCGCGTCGAACGCCGCAGCGGCGGTGGCAGGACTGCTGGCGGCCATGCTGTTGATGGGCTTGCTGGGGGCGTTGATCGTATTTGCGGGTCACCCGCTCTATTCGCCTCACTTCGCCACGACCCTGGCCTGGGGCATGACCCCGCTGGAGGATCAGCAGGCGGCGGGCCTGATCATGTGGGCGCCCGCGGCGGCGGCCTATCTCCTGGTCGCGCTCTGGCGGATCAGCGACCTGTTCAGGAGCGGGGAGGCGGCGCGTACGGCATGATCGACCGGCTGATCGCAAAGGCGCTGGAATGGGCGGCGGGCCATCACGACGAAGGCCGCTATTCGCCGGTCGCCATCGTCTTTCACTGGACCATGGCGGGCCTGGTCTTCTTCCAGCTCGGGTGGGGCTGGTGGATGGGGCGGCTGCCGGTGGGCGGGGCCAAGGCGGCGGCCTATGACGTGCATTTCGCCATCGGCCTGCTGATGCTGCTGCTGGTCATCGGGCGGCTGTCCTGGCGGCTGGCGGCGCCCAATCTGATCAATGACGCGGATAAGCCGGGCTGGGAGAGCCTGGCGGCGCACATCACCCACTATGTCTTCTACATCTGCCTGTTCGGTCTGCCGCTGTCAGGATGGGCGATGATCTCCGCCACCGCGCGAGATACCCAGCTGGCTGCGGCGGGTTTTATCCCTTGGCCCTTGCTGCCGATGCAGGAGGTCTCCAACACCCAGCGATGGGCGATAGAGGCCGGCGCCGAATGGATGCATTGGGCCATGGTGGCGGCCTTGCTGCTGATGATCCCGATCCATGCGGGGGCAGCGCTCAAGCACCATCTGATCGATCGGGACGACGTGTTTCACGCGATGCTGCCGGTCGCGCCGCAGCTGCGGCCGAAACGGACGCGCTGGCAGAGGCGCTGGCGGGCGTTGGAGAAACGGATTGGCCGGACAGCCACTGGGCTATGGCGCGCGCTTCTGCGTCCGTCAGCCTCTGGACGGCGGCCGCCATGACGCCGCGTGGATCGTTGCGGCGCTTGCCGGATTTCCAGCGGTCGATCTGCTCCAGCGTATAAGCGACAGGCTGGCCGGCCACGATCGGCTGGCCTTCACCCGCGCCCTGTCCATTGGGGCCGTGACAGGATGAGCAGGCCGTGACGCCGCGAGAGACATCGCCCTTCCGCCAGACCGGGGGCGGCGTAGCGGAGGAAAGAGATGCGCTCGTTGACGTCGATGACGGCAAGCCGGCGTAGAAGGCCGCGACGGCGCGACGGCTGTCGGGATCTAGCCCCCTGGCGACGCGGCTCATCACGTCGTCCGGCCGCAGGCCGCTGGCGTAGTCCTCCATCTGTTTTTGCAGATAGCCGGCGTCCAGCCCGGCCAGGCGCGGCGTCGAGACGCCGTCGCCCTGACCCTGAAGTCCATGACAGGTGAAGCAGGCGTTCGCCGCTCCGCCCGCGCCGCCGCTCATGGCGATGATCTTTCCCGAAGACGAGAAGGCGCGGTCGGTCTCGCCGGGCGCGGCGTCGCACGCGACAAGTCCAGAGCCGGTCAGGATGAGGCCGAGAAGCGTAAGGGGAGTGAGAGCGCGCACCCTGTCCCAACACCGGCTTATGGTCTCGGTTCCGGGGCGGGAACCCCTCAGGCTGCGAAGGATTGGGTTCTGGTGAAGCTGGAGAGGGGCGGGATGCGATCATGTACGGACGATGCGGACCATAGGGGCCTTGCTGCTGGCGACGGGGCTGTGCGCCGCCGTGACGGCCTGCGCAGACAAGGCGAATGCGCCGCGCACCCTGGCCCAGGCCGATGCAGCAGAAGGGCTCAGACTGATCGAGCGTCATGGCTGCGCCGCCTGCCATGCCATACCGGGCGTTCGTTGGCCGCAAGGCCGCACCGGCGGGGATCTGACAGGGGTGGCGGCGCGACCGATGATCGCGGGGCGACTGCCCAACCAACCCGCGGTTATGGCGGCCTTCGTTCGGGACGCGCCGGCCCTGCTGCCCGATACGGGAATGCCGCCCATGCCTCTGACCGACGCCGAAGCCCGCGATGTGGCGGCCTATCTCTATACGCTCGATGACGATTGAGACGCCCGCCGTTCTGAGCGGCTGGCCGCCGCCTGTGCTGGATCCGGCTGGCCCCTTCGCCGGGCCGGTGGCCACCGTCGCCTGGGTCCTGTTCGTCATGGGCGCCGTGGTGCTGACCCTGGTGCTGATCGCGCTCGGCGTCGCCCTGTTCGGATCACCCAGATGGAGGCGTCGGGTCGCTGGCGAGAAGCTGGTCTGGATCGGCGGCCTGGCCTTTCCTGTCGTCGTGCTGACCGGCCTTCTGATCTACGGGCTGAGCGTGACAGCGCGCGTGGCTGACGCGCCGCGACCGGGCGAGATGCGGGTCCGCGTCACCGGCGAGATGTGGTGGTGGCGGGTGGCCTATCTCGATGATCAGGGCCGCGAACTCGTTCAGGACGCCAACGAAGTCCATATTCCCGCCGGTCGTCCGGTGGTTCTGGAACTGGAAAGCGCGGATGTGATCCACAGCGTCTGGATCCCGCGTCTGGGCGGCAAGACGGACATGATTCCCGGCCGGCGCAACTTCATGCGTCTGCAGGCAGACGCGCCGGGGGTCTATGCGGGCCAGTGCGCAGAATACTGCGGCGGACCCCACGCCCTGATGGGACTGGTGGTGGTGGCCCATTCGCCGGCTGATTTTGCGGCGTGGCGTCTCAGACAGGCTGCTCCAGCGGCGATGTCGGGCCTGCCCGGCGCCGCGGTTTTCACCGCCTCGGGCTGCGGCGCTTGCCACACGATCCGGGGGACGGAGGCCAATGGTCTGGCCGGGCCGGACCTGACCCATGTTGGGTCGCGGCAGACGCTGGGGGCGGGCATCCTGCCCAATAACCAGGGCACGATGGCGGGTTGGATCGCGGACAGCCAGGGCATCAAGCCCGGCAACCGCATGCCCTCCTATTCCGTCCTGGGCGGACAGGAGCTGCGTGACGTGTCCGCCTATCTGGAAAGCCTGAAATGACGTCGGAAACCGGCTTCGACGTCGACAGGTACGACCGCTTTCCGACCAAGGAGCCCCGGCCCGAGGGAGAGCTGGAGCAGCTGGAACAGGCCTGGTGCGGACCGCGGTCGCCGTGGGAATGGATCACGGCGACCAACAACAACATCATCGGCGTCTACTATGTCGGCGCGGCCATGCTCTTTTTCGTGCTGGCGGGGGTCCTGGCCCTGCTGATGCGGACCCAGCTGGCCCTGCCGATGACCGGCTTCCTCGCCCAGGAGACCTACAACCAGATTTTCACCATGCACGGCACGGTGATGATGTTCCTGTTCGCCGTCCCGGCGGTGGAGGCCCTCGGCGTCCTGCTCTTGCCGCAGATGCTGGGCGCGCGCGACCTGCCGTTCCCGCGCCTGGGGGCCTACGCCTTCTGGGCCTATCTGATCGGGGGACTGGCCTTTTTCTGCTCGCTTTTCTTCGGCCTGGCGCCGGACGGGGGCTGGTTCATGTATCCGCCCCTGACCAGCATGACCTATTCGCCCGGCATCAACGCGGACTTCTGGCTGCTGGGCATCGGCTTCATCGAGATCTCGGCCATCGCCGGCGCCATCGAGATCATTGTCGGGGTGCTGAAGACGCGCGCGCCCGGGATGACCCTCGACAAGCTGCCCGTCTTCGCCTGGGCCATGCTGATCTTCGCCTGCATGATCATCATCGCCTTCCCCTCCATCATCCTGGCCACCCTGCTGCTGGAGCTGGAAAGGGCGCTCGGATGGCCCTTCTTCGATCCGCTCAAGGGCGGCGACCCCATGCTGTGGCAGCACCTCTTCTGGTTCTTCGGACACCCGGAGGTCTACATCATCTTCCTGCCGGCGGCGGGGGCCATGTCGACCATCATTCCGGCCATGGCGCGCACGCCTCTGGTCGGACATCCCCTGGTGGTTATGGCCATGCTGGCGACGGGCTTCATCAGCTTCGGCGTTTGGGCCCACCACATGTTCACCACGGGCATGCCGCAGATCAGCATCAACTATTTCAGCGCGGCCTCCATGGCGGTCAGCGTGCCGGCCGGTGTTCAGGTCTTCGCCTGGATCGCGACCATGGCGGCGGGCAGGATGCGGTTTTCGACGCCGGGCCTGTTCGCCGTCGGCGGCATGGTCATCTTCGTCATGGGCGGGCTGACAGGCGTCATGGTGGCCATGGTGCCCTTCGACTGGCAGGCCCACGACAGCTACTTCATCGTCGCCCACCTGCATTACGTCCTGATCGGCGGAATGGTCTTCCCGCTGTTCGCGGCCATCTACTACTGGCTGCCCATGTCCAGCGCGCGGCCCCTGAGCGAACCTTGGGGGAAGTGGATCTTCTGGCTCATGTTCGCCGGGCACAACCTGGCCTTCATGCCCATGCACCTGACCGGGCTGATGGGCATGCCGAGGCGGGTCTACACCTACCTGCCGGGGAGAGGCTGGGATCTGCCCAACTTCATCTCGACCATCGGCGCCTTCATGTTCGGTCTGGCCGTCCTGCTCTGGGTCATCGACATGATCCGCAACTTCCGGCCCTTCGGTCCGCGCGAGGTCGGCAACATCCACGACGGCCCTGGCCTGGAGTGGCTGCCCAGCGGATTCTATTCGGTCCGGTCGATCCCGGTGGTGAAGAGCCTCTATCCCTTGTGGGACCAGAGGGGGCTGGCGAGGGACGTGGCGGCGGGCCGCTACCTCCTGCCGGGCGCGGCCCGGGGCGAGCGCCAGACCCTGGTCACCAGTCCGCTGAACGCCGAGCCGCAGTATGTGCTGCGGATTCCCAGACCATCGGCCTGGCACGTGTTCGGGGCGATCTTCACGGCGGGCTTCTTCCTGATCCTGACCATCCAGGCCTATGCGGCCGCCGTCGTCAGCGGCGTGCTGGCCGTCTACTGCATCATGCGCTGGTGCTGGTTCCTGGACGCGCCTCATGCCCGCAAGACGACTGACATCGGGGCGTCGATTCGCGTGCCCAACTATGTGTCAGGTCCGTCCAGCCACGGATGGTGGGCCATGGTGATCGTCCTGGTCGTCGGCGCCATGGTCTGCCTGCTGGCTGCATTCTCCTATGTCTTCCTGTGGAGCCGGCGGCCGGACCTGTGGCAGGCCCCGCCGGCCATCAGCTCGTTCATGACGTCCGTCGGCCTGCTGGTCGTGGCCGGGCTTTGCGCCGGCGCAGCGCCGCGGGCCGTGCGAATGGCGCGAGAAAGAGCGGTGACGGCCGCAGCCGGCTTGCTGGTGCTGGCCTCCGCCGCGGCGATCGCAGCGACGATCCTGGAGGGAAGGGCGTGGTGGGCGACCGGATTGCGGCCGGAGGCTTCCAGCCAAGGGGCTTCGGTCTACGCCCTGCTCAGCTGGGCCGGGACCTTCGCGGCCATCGGCGGCTTGATGGGGGTCTATGTCATGCTGAGGCGCCTGTTCGGCCGTCTGGCCGCTGAACGCCCCGCGACGGTGGACCTGATCAGCCTCTTCCTGGCCTTCACCGCAGCCCAGGCTATCGGGGTGATCCTCCTGGTCCGCCTCTTCCCGGGCGGTGCGACATGACCCGCTGGCTGAGGATGACCGGCGGCATGCTGATCTGGGCCGCGCACTTCGTCGGGGTCTATCTGATTTCCAGCGCCGCCGACGTCTGGTCGTCAAGCGAGGCCGGGAGCGCGCGCTGGATAGGGCTGGCCTTCAGCATGGGCTGTCTGGCCGCCATCATCGCCACGGCGGTGTGGCTCTGGAGAGGGCGAGGCGATGTCTCCGGTCCGGGGGCATGGGAACAGCGGGTGGGCCTGACGGGGGTTCTGGTCGCCGGGATCGGCGTTCTCTGGCAGACGGCGCCGCTGGCGTTCTGAAGCTCACGGCCACGGCGGCCCGTATCGACGGCCAACGGGCGCGCCGGCTGGACTGGCGCGTCTGGGCGCGGCCGGATCGGGGTGAGCGGGGAGGGAGAAAGGCTGTCGCCCTGCCGATGCTCCATCCCTCCTATGTCTTCGGACGGTTTGACCCAGAGGCGTGTCAGCGTAAGCGGGCGACCCTTGCGGAAGACATGCGGAGCTCAGGCGGCCGCGACCCCCGCATCCCGTCAGTCTCCTGCGCCCCCGGGCGCCCGTCCTGCGTATGGCAACGGGCAGAATAATACGGAGGGCATGCGTCTGGATCATGTGCGTACAGATCATCAGATATCGCCGCCTTCGGGTCGCGCGACGCGAGATCCGAGGCGCCTGTCGCGGACAGTCGAGGTCTCAATGTCCGCGTCTGCCTGCCGGCGCCAAGGGCTTCGAACCTTGCCACACCGCCGAGAACGGCAAACGGCGTCGTTATGTGGCGGGCGCCTGCCTGGACAAGCCGTCTCGCCAACCTGGAGCCGTCCGGATCGTACCGTGAAGATCGACCAGCCAAGCTGGGACTGGACGCGACCTGCCTATATCCCATCCTCAATCACCTAAACGGAGGCGATCATTCATGGCTGGCGGCTGGACCCGGGACGGCGCTGTCCTCGACCAGATTCACGACACCGTGGTCGACGGCGTCCTCACCGCTCGCGCGCGTATGCCCGCCGGACCCGGCAGGGCGTTCTGTCTTGAATGCGGCGACCCCATTCCTGAAGCTCGCCGGCGGGCCATGCCGGGCGCGGTGACCTGTATTTCCTGCCAGTCCGGTCGGGACGGGCGAATCGTGACTGGAGGCGTCAACCGGCGAGGAAGCAAGGACAGCCAGCTGCGCTAGGGTCGCTTGTCACGCCGTCAAGGCTCGGACAGCCGGGCGCCGGTGGCCGCTATGGGCGGTCGGCGGCTGTGTCCGGTATCGGCCACTTGCGACCGGGGCGGCCTTCCAGACGTAGATGCCTCCATGGCGACCTATGATTTCATCTTAAGCGGCGTGGACCCGGAGATGGCCCTTCAGGGCGCGGCGTCCACGGATGCTGAAGCCTGGCGGGAGGCCGTCCTCTTCCTTTCGGAGATCCTGCGCGAAAAGCCAGCCCGGGAGGGCGGCGTCTTCTCGCTCCAGGTCGTCGTTCGTCAGGAAGGGCGGGAAGTGTGCCGGGTCGGGGCGTCTTCCTATTGAAATCAGGCTGAGCGACGGCGGGAAGAAGACGGCCGGTTACGCCAAAGGGGGGCAATCACGAAGCCGGCCGTCTGCCGATCTTCCCGAGAAGAATCCGCATTCACACAACGTCGGCTTCGGGGAGCTCGCTCCTTCAGTCGGGTTCCGGACTTTGCGGCGCCGATCAAGGTGTCTGAAGGGCCGGACGGAGCGGGGCGAGGGGCGCGGCGTTGCTTCTGGGTTGCAAGGAGCAGGACCATGAGCATGCACGACCAGACCTTCCGGACCGTGGAACTCCCGGCGCTTCCCGGAAAGCTGGGCGAGATCGACGCCCTTCTGCAGGCGGCGAGATCGTCCGGCACGACAGGCGGCGAACGGGCCGTCCTGGATGAAATCTCCCGGATCATCGCCCGATCTTCCGAAGGCGAAATCTACCAGAAGCCGCTCGGCTGAGGTCGATGTTCCGCCTGCGCGGGCGGACGATTCAACCCGCGCGGCAAGCCCTGTATTCCGGCGCAGGTCCAGGCCTAGCCTGACGCTCGCCCGTCAGGAAAACCGCCGTCGCCGCGGGCCACCTGCGTCTCCCTTTGTCGACGATCGCCAGTGTCGTCCAGACGACAGTCTCGGCCACAACGCCGGTCGCGACGTTATGGGCTCTGAAAGGCTGGAGACATGGGCGTCGTCGTTTCTTTTCCCACCAAGGGCCGGGCAGTGGGCAGGCGTCGCGCCTGGACCCTGGCGGCGGCTGGGGGCAGGCGCGGTTTTCTTGTCTCCGGTCGGCGTCGTGCTGGCGAGCCAGGATCTTCTGCGCGACGCCCGGTCCGACCCGCCGCTCGAGGCGGGGGGACGTCTTTCAAGACCCGTCGCCGGGACCCTGATCAGGCGGCCGTATCCTGGAGGGGCGCGTCGCGTGCGATCCAGCTGGCGCACTCCGCCGGACGCAGTGAGGCGGTCGTCGCAACTGGGGCGGACGCTCCATGATCGCCGCAGCCGCAGGAAGCGGCCCGCAGTCCGGCGAGATTCAGTATCTGAACCTTTCCGCGACCGAAACGCACGAGACCCTGGGCCTGGAGCCGTCCCGCGGCGGCGTTGACGCTGGTCCTCTGGACGCCGAGCATGGCGCCGAAATCGGCCTGGGTCAGGCGGAGAGGCGCGCCGTTGGCCCCGCAATGCAGACGGACCAGCCATTTGGCCAGCCGCTCCTGAACCAGATGGGAGGCGTTGCAAGCCGCTTCGGCGGCCAGTCCGCTCAGGCGACCGGATGACTGCCGGGCGACCAGACGAGTCAGCCAGTCGCGGCCGAGGTTCTCGACAACGCAGTCCGCGGGCACGCGGCAAAGGGTGGTGTCGATCAGGGCGCGGGCCAGGGGGCGGTCGCCGTCGGGTTCCAGGGCCTGATCCCAACCGTGGACAGACCCGGCGACAATGGTCGCGACGCAGATGCCGTCGCCATTGGGGAAGAGACCCAGAACACCCGCCAGAACAAAGGAGAGAAAACCGTCTTCCTCCAGGGGCTGGCCGGCAGGCAGGCGCGTGAGGTTGCGCCGGGCCAGAGCGGCGGATTGAAAGCGGTCGGGAAGCGCCTGGAAGACAGGGTGGTCGTGCAGGTCCAGGTGCGGACGATGAAGACCGCAGCCTGTATTGGCGAGGCTGATCATAGTTTGCATGTCGGACTCCTGAGCACAATGTGACGCCTCGGGCGCGAACCGCACTTACATGGGTTAGGAAAAGCGAGAGGAGTCTGGAGAGACGCTTGCAGCCCGCGGCCTGTTTCCGGACAGAGTCCGGCTCTGTGCACAAGGAACGACAGGCGAGACGCCGAATTGAGCTTCGGGAACAGGAGGCGACATGGCCCTTTACACCGTCTGCTACAGCGCACGCGGGACAGGCGTGCTGAGAACCGAGACCGTCGTCGCCGATGAGGCGCAGGCGGCGGTCGCACAGGTGAAGCGCCGCCTCGGCGGGAGCCGGACATTCCAGGAGGCCCGGGTCTTCGAGGACGGGGAACTGCGCTTCAACGTCTCGTCGGACGCCAGGGGCGTCGCGACGGCGGGGGGAGAGATCAGCCCGAGACACTGAGAGACAGCCGATCCCGTCACGGAACGCGTCTCCCGCCCGGGGCTTATACAGGCGCGCCATGCACCGAGGAGACCGTCCCTGATCAGCCCCCTGATCCAGAAGCTGTCGCGTCGCGACGAACTCTCCGGGCGAGAGGAGGAGGTTCTGGAAGGGCTTCTCCAGCCTCCGATCGCCATACCGGCGGGGCGGGACATCGTCAGCCAGCATTCGTCGCCCGGGTTCAGCACCCTGGTTCTCGACGGCTTCGCCGCCCGCTATGTCATGCTGACGAACGGCGCAAGGCAGATCACGGAACTGAACGTGCCAGGCGACTTCGTCGATCTTCACAGTCTGATAATGAGCCCCATGGATCATGGAGTGGTCGCTCTCACGCGTTGTACAGTCGCGCAGTCTCCGCACGACGGCCTGCGTCGGCTGACGGAGAACGAACCCCATCTCACCCGCCTGCTCTGGCTGGACACCCTGATCGACGCCGCCGTGCACCGGCAATGGATCGCAGGCCTGGGGCGCCGGACCGCGGTGGCGCGGCTCGCCCATCTGCTGTGCGAACTCTACCTCCGCCTGGAGATCGTCCATCGCGCAGGAAACGGCAGAATGGAGCTGCCGCTCAGCCAGGCCGTGCTCGCGGACGTCCTCGGTCTGTCCGACGTCCACGTCAATCGGTCCATCGCCCAGCTTCGTAGTGCGGGACTGATCAGGTGGGCGGGACGCGTCGTCGAGATCGGCGACTGGGACGCCCTGGTCAGGCAGGCGGAGTTCGATCCTGCCTATCTGAGGCTGACAAGGGCGCTGGTTTAGGCCTGGTCGAGCTCGATGCCGTCGAGGACGAGACCCGAAGGGCGGCGATGGCTGCGGAGCTTCCACAGGGAAACCGGATCCGGAACCGGCACGTCCGAAAGACCGTCCAGCCCGGCCAGCCGTTCTTTCAGGTCGGTCTCGCAATACTCGTCGCGAGGGAGGGAGGCTAGCCGCTCAAGCGGGCCGTTCGGAGCCTCCTCGAGGGCGGCGTGGTCCCGCCATAGACGCCGCCATTGCCGGACCCAGGCGCGCGTCGCCAGAATCTCGGACGGCGTCGCGTTCTCCACCTCGCCTGCGATGACCCGCATCAAGTCCATGATCGCGATCAGGTCGTCCACGACCGAGCGGTCGATATCGACATAGCGGGGGTAAAGCAGTTCCTCGCGGATGATGGAGATCATGGCGAACAGCCGGCAGAGCTCGGCAGGGCGTGCCGCGCCAGTCTCTGACTCAAGGCGGTCCTTGAACCGACTGTCGAGATAGCGGAGCCCGGCGAGCATGATCAAACCTCCTTCTTTGCGGAGCAGGGACGGGACTGAAAGCCCGTCGTCCGGGCCGCGGCGCCCAGAGTCCGCTTTTGGTCACTGACGCGGGAAGGGATCAGGCGGACCCCATGGAGCCGGGCCGCCGGGCGGGGCGCCGGTCTTTTCGCAACCCCTGCAGGAGGCGGGGATTGTTTCGGGATGCAGAACCAGATCGTCATCGTGGGCGGCGGCGCGGGCGGCCTGGAGCTCGCCGCTCTCCTTGGGCGCCGGCTGGGCCCTCGCGAAGGGCCGCGGAGGGTGCTCCTCATAGACCGGGCGGTCTTCCATCTTTGGAAGCCCTCCCTTCATGAGGTCGCGGCGGGCTCGCTGGATTCGAGGCAGGAGGGCCTCGACTATCTGATGCTGGCGCGCCGAAACCACTTCAGGTTCGTGCTGGGCGAGCTTGAAGGTCTCGATCTCGCGGCGCACCGCCTTCACCTGGCCGAAACCCGGGACGCCGAGGGCGGCCTCCTGATCGGGGCGCGGTCGCTGGACTTCGAGCGCCTGGTCCTGGCGACGGGCGCCGGAAGCCATCTGTTCGACACGCCGGGCGCGGCGGAACACGCCTGTCTGCTGGAGGATGTGGCGGATGCGGAGGCCTTTCATCGTCGGCTCGCCGCGCTCTTCCTGTCATCGGCCTATGACGGTCGCCGCCTGCTCCGGATCGCCATTGTCGGCGCCGGGGCGACGGGGGTCGAACTCGCCACCGAGCTTCTGGAAGGACACGCGGTCCTGTCGGCGGCGCTCGACCCGACCGAGCGATTCACGCTCGAGGTGACGGTGGCGGAGGCCGCGCCGCGCATACTCGGCGGTCTTCCCGAGACGGTCGCCGACAAGGCGGCCCGGGCCTTGCGGGCGCGCGGCGTCCGGCTCGTCGTCGGGGCGCGGGTGACGCGCGTCCGGGCCGACGGGCTGGAGACCAGCGCCGGCGACATTCCGGCCGACCTGATCGTCTGGGCCGCCGGGGTCAAGGCGGCCGAGATCAACAGGCGGCTCGGCCTGGCCACGGGGCGCCTCAACCAGTTCATCGTGGACGATCGGCTCCGCGCCTCCTCGCCGGGCGTCTACGCCATGGGCGACTGCGCCGAGGCGCCCGGCCCCGACGGGCGCGCGGTGCCGGCAAGGGCCCAGGCCGCCTCGCAGGAGGCCGCCTATCTGGCAAGGGCGCTCACGCGACCGGGCGATCCCGGGCCCTATCATTACCGCGACAGGGGATCCCTCATCTCCCTCGGCCCAGGCCACGGGCTGGGCTCCCTCATGGGCGGACTCGCCGGGCCTGACTTCCTGATCGAGGGCCTTATCGCCCGTTGGGCCTATATGGCCCTGCACCTCCAGCACCACCACGTCGTCGTGGGCCTGCGCAGGACCGTCCTGCTGGCTCTGAGCCGATTGTTCCATCGCCGGGTTTCGGGACGGCTCAAGCTTCATTGACGACAGGACGACGGACTGAGAGGCGCTCAGCCGCGCCGGGTTGGAGCCGGTCGCCGGGGCGCCGCCTGACGCCGGGCCCCGCCCGAGCGTCGCATCAGCGGCGTACCGCCCAAGAAGAAGGCCAGCAACCGGCCAAGAAGGCCGCCGCGCCTTTTCGTTCCGGATCCCGCTCTGGACATGTAGCCATCCTGGCCCTGGGTGCAGGGGCGCCCAACAACATGGGTTAGGAAGACGGGTCTCCGTCAGCGCGGGGAGTCCACCCTTGCCGCAGGGAAAAAGCGAGCCCGCCCCGATGTCGCCAGTGTCCCACGATTTGGCCCGGGTGCGGAGGCGCCGCGCCGATGCATGGTCGGGGACCGCAGGCGGCGCAATCTAGGTTCGGGTCGAGGCCGCCGTGGAACGGGTGTCGCCGCCCGCGTTCTGTCCGGCGCGGAAGATCTTGATGGGCTTGTTTTCCTCCAGACCGTCGGTCCGTCCGTCGGTCCGGGCCGGCGCGGTTACCGTAGGGTCGGTGTTCTCCTCGGGGTCGGGTCGGGTCGGCTTGTCAGGGTTTCGGGTCATGGCGTCCTCGCGAGCGGGCTTGAGGTTCAACCTCTCCTCGACCGGCGGGTTCCCGCCGCGCGGGCCTCATACGGCCGAGGGAATGAGCGGCCCGCAGACCGCGCTGAGATTGGCCGCCTGGACGAGACCGGGCAGGTCCTGCAGCAGGGTGCGTCCCGTGCGATAGTCGACGAGGACGTCGCGCCGGAGTTGCTGGAGCGTGCGGTTCATGTGGACCGTGCTCAGGCCGAGGATGTCGGCGAGCACGTCCTGGGTCAGGGGAAGGTGGAGGGCGCCGCCGTGCGCCGTTCCCAGGCGCACCTGGCGTTCGTACAATTCCAGCAGCAGGTGGGCCGTGCGTTCGTAGGCGTTGAGCCGGCCGAGCCGGACGACCTGGCGCGCCATGCGCAGCCGCTCGGCCGTCCGGCAGCGCCGCCAGGCCTCGCTCAGGGAGGAGGCCTGGGCGCCGGGTTCGGAAAGCGTGTTCCAGAAGGCGGTGGCGTCCACCGTGACGACGTCGGTCAGGGCCCAGACCAGGAGATCGGCGTCTACCGATCCCGAGGCCACGATCACGTCGCCGGGGAGGCTGAGACCGATGATCTGGCGTCGCCCGTCGTTCAGCATGGCGCCGCGCGCGATCCAGCCGCTCGCCACCAGCCTGGCCTGGTCACGTTCGGGATCCATGAGAACGGCGGCGCCCGACGGCTGGTGCTGGGGCGCGCCGGTGAAGCTGCGACGGATCAGGTCCCTGCCTTCAACTCCTACCGGAGCGAAGCTGGCCAGCATAAGCTCCAGGGGGGCGGTGAGCCGCGCTTCAGGACCTGTATCCGACTGATTCTTCATGGCCTTCGACCAACAGCACGGCTTCGGCGTCCAGTTCTTCACATAGGTTGGTTTTCGCGCATTTCGCCCGAGCCCGTGGAGGAAATCAGGCGTGGTTCGAAGCGCCGCCGGTCCAGAAGGCGGCGTCGAGGTCGGCCGCGGGGCGGGTGTCGGCGCCCAGGCCTTCCGAAAGGATCTCCAGCGCCGGCGCCAGCCGTCCGGGACGGGAGGGCACCAGAGCGTCGCGAGGCGTCCAGAGGTCGTAGGACCGCATGTGGGCGTCGGCGGCCGTAAACAGGACGCAGAGATCCGCGGCGAGACCCACCAGGACCAGGCGGGCGGCGCCGAGGGAGGGCAGGAGCACCGGCAGACCTGTGCCGTAGAAGCCCGACTGCTGGGGTTTGATGACGAAGACATCGTCGTCGGCGGGGGCCAGCCGGCGGGAGATCGACGCCCCCCGCGCCCCGGCGCGGCAGGCCCGCTCGACGATCTGGCGGCGGTCTTCGGACCAGCGGTCGAAGTTGTCATTGACGTAGACGACGGGCGCGCCGCAGCGACGGGCGGTCGCACGAAGGTCGTGGATGACGAGGCTCGCGGCTTCGGCCTGGTCCAGGATCGCCGCGGCGCCGTCGAATTCCAGGTCGTTGATCATGTCTATGATCAGCAGGGCGGGACGGTCCCCCGCGGGATGTCCGCGATCCGTGGACGACATCAAGGGTCAGCCGCCCACATAGCGGTCGAACTCCTGGAGATAGCGCATCTTCAGTCGCTCCTGATCCCCGGCATGGGCCTTCAGATGGAGAAACCAGCCGTGCTCCTCCTCGTACATATGGGTCAGGACGGCGCCTTCGACATGCTCCCACTTGTCGAGCCAAGCTTGGGAGTCCGGCGGGATGGTCTCGAGTTCCGCCATCTGCAACTTGGCGGCGGTCTGCTCGCCATAGGCCAGACCGGCCTGGCCCTTTTGTCCGTGGCGGGCCATGGCCGGATAGAGCACCAGTTCCTCCGCCAGGCTGTGGCCGTTGAGGACGAGGGCGAGGGCGTCCCGCGCCGCCAGACGCTCCTCGCCCGGAGCCGCCTCTCGTCCGGACCGGAACGCCGCCCGGATCGCCTCATGATGATCCAGGGCCGCGGACAGCCAGTCTCCGGGTGCGGCGGCCTCCCGCGCGGCCGCCGTGGCCTCGGCCCGCTTTTCCGCCGAGGGCGCGGGCGTGACGGCGGCGAGCGCCTTGTCGATGACGGACATGCCTTTCTTCTCCCTGTGACGTCGGTCAGGTCCTAACGTTCCGCGGACAGGTCGGCCGGTTGAGACCGGAAGCCGACACAGAGGCCTGGCCGCGGATCCGACCGCGATCACCGCGCCGACGGCGGCGATGCGTTCGACCTCGGCGTAGGAGGGGCGGGCGAGGCTGGCGCCGAAGACGTCAGGATCAATCTCCTCATAAACCAGCCGGGCGCCGCGCCGGCGGGTCAGGTCGGCGAGGGCGGCGCGCACCAGGTCTTCGCCCGCCACGACCGGGGCCCCGGTGTAGAGCACGAAGCGTCCGCCGGGCGCGAGACGGGACAGAGCTTCGCGCGCCCAGTCCAGCGCGACCGCCGCCCCGTGCAGGCCGCCGCCGTCGCGGTACAGCCGCCCGCCGCGGCCTTCCATATAGGGCGGATTGGCCGTGATGAGGTCCCAGGCGCCGTCCGCGGGAAAGCCGCCGAGGCGAAGATCGATCGCGAGACCGGCGTGCCGGGCGTTGAGGCGGCTGAGGCGCAGGGCCCGAGGGTTGATGTCGGTGGCGACGACGGAGGATTGGGGATCGAGGGCGGCGATCGCGAGGGCTCCGGCTCCCGCGCCGACTCCGATCTCGAGCGCTCGTCGCCAGGCGGAGCCGGGCAAGGTCTGGCCAAGGAAGCGGACGTAGCGATAGCTGTCCGGTCCCAGGAAGACGGCCTGTTCCTCCGCCGAGGAGGCGGAATGCAGGTGCAGCCTGCCGTCCAGACGACTGACGCGGAGCCGGGAGCGGAGCCCGTTCCCGTCTTCCTCCAGAGCCCCGGCCTTTGTCAGGACGTCCAGAAGCCATGCCGGGGCGAGCGGCGGATCGAAGGCCCGGCCCCAGCCCAGGATGTCCCGGAGGAGGTCGGGCGCTTCCGCCCGGCGCCGTCGGGCGACCAGGCCATGCGTGGCCGGGGTGGGCGAGACGAAGTCGTATCCGGCGGCTTCCAGGCGGGAGAGCAGATCGAGGAGGGCGGCGTCGGCGGGCGAATGGACCTGCGACCTCACGCGGAGCGACGCAGGGGGGCTGCGCCCCAGAGATGGGCCCGGTAGGCGTCGAAGCAGCGGGCGCCGGCCATGAGCCGCATGATAGCGCCTTCAGCCAGAGCGCGGACGCACTCCGGGCGCTCCGCGACGAGGGGGCGAAGCACCTCCTCGTTCCAGGCCTCGGAATGGGCGATGTCCAGGGTGGCGTGAAGGGCGAAATACTTGCGCTCGACGCCGACCCCGAGCCGCTTCAGGCCCTCGGCCACGTGAGCGGCTCTCCATGGCGCGGTCAGCTCGACCGCCCCCAGGGCGCCGAGGGCGTGATAGGCGTAGCGCCTCTGGGTGGAGAAGGCGACCAGGGTGTTGCCAAGGGCGAGGGACGGCCACGCCGTCTCATCGATACGGGGATGCAGGTTGAGCGCCATGGCGAGACGGTCCAGCATGGGACCGTGCATGCCGGCTTCCGACCCGCGGCCCATTTCGTCCCAGTAGTTGCGCGCCAGTTCGAGCTTGGGACGGGCCGGCATCTTGACCTGGGCCATGGCCACGAGATCCTCGAACCCGGCCTCGCCCGCCACCTCCTGCAGCAGGAACCAGCGCATCTCCTCCATCGTCGCCGTCTCGGCGAGCCAGGGGAAGAGCGGGTCCGCCTCTCCGGGGCCGGAGCCCTTGAGCCCCTCGAACCAGGCGACAAAGGCGTCGGCCGTGGTCGGCAGGTCGGCCAGCCAGGGCGCGGCCTCGGTCCGGGCGCGTTCGACGAAGTCGCCCTCGACCAGCATCATCTCCGCATCATGGCGGAGATCGTCGCGCCAGGACGGTCGCGGCGTGGCCGGGGCGAGGCGGCGGTGGTTCCAGTGCGCCAACCGACGATGAAAGCCCGCCGGGTCCGAAGGTTCGGGGGCGGGGAGCGAGGCTGGACGCTCTGACGACATGAAAGGCTCCTGTGATCGGGACTGCCATACGTCCTGTCGCTACCCCGGGTTCCCGCGAGGTCCGGAGGCGGCGAAATCCCGGGCTCCGTGTCCGGTTTCGGACAGTGGAACTGCCTTCGGGACCGTCGGTTCATCCAGTCCTTCAGGGAGGCGTCGCATGGATGAGACTGGATTTAACTGGACGATCAGCCGGGTCGACGAGGCCTGGACCTGGGCCGTGACGGACCCGGCGGACGGGGCGGCTCTTGTCGCCGGCCAGGCCCCGTCACGCGCCGTCGCCGCCGCCATGGTGGTCCGCGCCCTCGTGCGCGGCATGACCGAGGAAGCGCCTCGCGAGTTGGCCGCATGAACGCGACGACGACGAGCGGAGCGCGGGCGATGCAGGTCCTGGAGCGGAGCCTCTATCGCGGTCCCCATCTTTACAGCGCCCGGCCCATGGCGCGCATCCGCCTCGACCTGGGTCGGATGGAGGACTGGCCGACGGATCGGCTCGGCGATTTCACGGCGCGCCTGCTGGAGGCGCTGCCGGGCCTTGAGCGGCACGGCTGCTGCTATGGCGAGCCGGGAGGGCTGGTGCGTCGCCTGCGTGACGGGACCTGGTTCGGCCACGTCGTGGAGCATGTCGCGCTCGAACTCCAGACCCGCGCCGGAACCCCCGTCACCCGCGGCAAGACGCGTTCGGTGCGCGGCCAGCCGGGCGTCTACGACATCCTCTACACCTATCGCGACGAGACCACGGCCCTGCTGGCGGGACGCCTGGCCCTTCAGGTCTGCAACGCCCTGCTGCCCGAAGCGCTCGCGGGGATCAGCGACTTGGACCGGGTCTGCGCGGACAGCCTTGATGCGCGCCTGCCGGGCGCCGTCAGCGCCGATGAAGCCGGGACCATTCTCCGCGAGGCGGTGCGCCGGACGGCCTTCGGACCCTCCACCCAGGCCCTCGTCGACGCGGCGAGACGCCGGGGGATTCCTGTCGAACGTCTCAATTCCGGCAGCCTCCTGCGTCTGGGCTGGGGTGCGCGGCAAAGACTCCTCCGCGCCAGCGTGACGGATCGCACGGGGCTGATCGCCGCCGAACTGGCGGGGGACAAGGCCCAGGCCAAGACCCTGCTCGAAGCGGTCGGTTGTCCGACGGCGCGGGGCGAGGTGGCGCGCACCGCGGACGAGGCGGTCGCCGCCGCCGCCCGCCTGGGCGGCAGGGTCGTGGTCAAGCCGCTTGACGGCAACCACGGACGGGGCGTGACCACAGGCCTGGACACGTCGGAAGCCGTCAGGAAGGCCTTCGCCCTGGCCGCGCCCCACGGACGGCGGGTCATCGTCGAACAGGAGCTTCCGGGGCGGGATTACCGGGTGCTCGTGGTGGACGGCAGGGTCGTCGCGGTCGCCGAGCGCCGGCCGCCCTGCGTCGAGGGCGACGGACGTCGTTCGGTCGCGGAACTGGTCGAGGAGGTCAACGCCGATCCCCGCCGGGGCGTGGGCCATGAAAACAGCCTGACCCGGATTCGCCTCGACGAGGAGGCGCTGGCGCTTCTGGCCCGCCAGGGCCTGTCGCCCGAAAGCGTTCCGGAGGCCGGCGTCAGGGTCCTGCTCCGGACCGCCGCCAACCTCTCGTCCGGAGGGACGGCGACCGACCGGACCGAAGAGATTCATCCGGCCAACGCCGCCATCGCGCGGCGGGCCGCCCTGGCCCTTGGGCTCGACGTGGCCGGGGTGGATCTTCTGGCCCCGGACATCCGCCGTTCGGTGCGCGACACCGGCGGCGGCGTGGTCGAGGTCAATGCGGCGCCGGGATTGCGCATGCATCTGTCGCCTTCCGAAGGCGAGGCGAGGGATGTCGCCCGGCCGATCGTCGAGATGATGTTCCCGCGGGGCGTCCGGTCCCGCATTCCCGTCATCGCGGTGACCGGCACCAACGGAAAGTCGACCGTGGGCCGGATGATCGCCCATGTGCTGCAGGCGGAAGGACGGACCGTGGGCCTGACCAACACCAGCGGCGTCTATGTCGACGGAGAACGAATCCGCGCCGGCGACGCCAGCGGTCCGCGCAGCGCCCGGATGGTGCTCAGTGATCCCGTCATCGACGTCGCGGTGCTCGAGTGCGCCCGGGGCGGCATCCTGCGCGAGGGCCTCGCCTTCGACCGCTGCGACGTCGGCTGCGTCCTCAATGTCCAGCCCGACCACCTGGGCCTCAAGGGCGTGGACACGCTGGAGGACCTGGCGAAGGTGAAGTCGGTCGTAGCCGAGGCGGTGTCGCGCAGGGGGCTCAGCGTCCTCAACGCCGATGATCCGCTCACCCTGCGCATGGCCCGCCATGCGGGGGGACGGGTCTGCTGGTTCTCCATGCGGGGCGGCGCCGAGACGCCGGGCTTCCTGCTCAAGCACTTGGCCGAAGGCGGCGCCGCAGTCCTCTATGACGCCGCAAGCGGAGCGATCGAGCTTCACGACAGGGGCGAGCGCCGCCGGCTGGCCCATGCGGCCGAACTGCCCTCGACCCTGGGCGGGGCGGCGGCCTTCAATGTGGCCAACAGCCTGGCGGCTGCGGCGGCCTGCTACGGCGTGGGCGTGCCTCCGGAGCGGATCGGCCGGGCTCTCGCCGGCTTCACGTCCAGCTACGAGCAGAATCCCGGTCGCCTCAACATCTGCGACCGGCACGGCTTCCGGGTCATCATGGACTACGCCCATAATCCGGACGGCCTCCGGGCGCTCGGCGGCCTCGTGGCCGCGATCCGTCCCGCCGGGGGACGGACCATCGCCATGATCAGCATCCCCGGCGACCGGCGGACGCAGGAGATCGTCGCCATGGGCGAGATCAGCGCCGGCTTCTTCGACGAGGTCGTCTTCCGGGAGACGCCCGACAACCGCGGCCGTCCCGCGGGAGAAGTGATCCGCCTGCTTGGCGAAGGCGCGCTGCGCAGCGGAGCGGACGCATCGCGTTTCCGCGGTGTGCAAAACGAGGAGGAGGCCGTGGCCGCATGTCTTGAGGCGGCGCGACCCGGGGACCTTGTCGTCCTGACGCCGACCCGCATCGAGGCGGTGTGGGCGCAGATCCAGGCCTTCCGCCCCGCCTTGCCGTCCTCGGCCCTGGGCCTGAATGCGCCAAGCGTCATCCTGGAGCCTCCTCATGGGTGAGGGCCCTCTGATCATCATCGGCGGACATGAGGACAAGACCGGCGAGCGGGTCATCCTCAACGAGGTCGCGCGGCGTCTCGACGGCGGCAAGCTGGTCATCGCGACCATCGCCTCCCATGAGCCCGAAGGCTATTTCGACAGCTACCGGGAAGGCTTCAGGGGCCTCGGCGTCGGGGAACTGATCGAACTCTACGTCGAGGACCGGGCGGAAAGCCACGAACAGGACCTTCTCGCCTTGCTCGACGGCGCCGCAGGCGTCTTCTTCAGCGGCGGCGACCAGCTGAGGCTGGCCAGCCAGATCGGCGACACGCCGATAGAGCGACGAATTCGTGATCTCCATGCGCGTGGCGGCGTGATCGCGGGGACGTCGGCGGGCGCGTCGGTGATGAGCGAGACCATGCTGGTCAAGGGACCCAGCGCGGAATCCTATCGGATCGGCGAGGTGCATATGGCCCCGGGCTTCGGTCTGCTCCCCAATGTCATCATCGACCAGCATTTCGCCGAAAGGGGAAGGTTCGGCCGCCTGCTGGGCGCGGTGGCCCACAACCCGCGGCTCATGGGGTTGGGCGTCGACGAAAACACGGCCGTGGTGGTCGAGCAGGGGCGGTTGAGGGTGATCGGAGACGGCGCCGTCTATGTCGTCGATGGAGAGGACGCGACCCACTCCAACATCTCGGAAGGCGGCGCCGAGGACGCCCTGTCCATGTTCGACGTGCGTCTCCACGTGCTTGCTCGGGACGACGGCTTCGACCTCGCCCGCCGTCGTCCGCAGCGCGCGACCCCCGAAGAGACGGGCGGGAGCGGCGATCCGCAGTGACCTGAACCCGACACGCCGGTCCCGGCGCTCGTCGCGGGGGTTAGCCTCCTGAACCGACTGCAAGGAGGGACGCCGACATGACCAATGCAGACGACGTCTGGCGCGACGTCTTCGTCACGGGCCTCAAGAACGCCCATGCCGTGGAAAACCAGGCCCTGGCCCTGATGGATCGCCAGATCGACCGCGCCCGAAACTTCACCGAGGTCGCCGACCGGTTGAAGGCCCACCGTCATGAGACCGAGGGACAGATCCTCCGTCTGGAGACCCTGCTGGACGGCTTCGACGAGAAGCCGTCCGGGCTAAAGGACGCTGCGCTCTCGCTCGGCGGCAATCTAGCGGCCATGAGCCACAGCTTCGCCGAGGACGAGATCCTGAAGAACGCTTTCGCCAACTACGCCTTCGAGAACTTCGAGGCGGCCTCCTACCGGGCCCTGATCCTTCTGGCTGAGAGCGGGGGCTATTCGGCGGCCTACGACCCCCTCGCCGCCACCCTGGAGGAGGAGGTGCGCATGGCGCGCTGGGTCGACTACAGCCTGCCCATGCTGGTCGAGAAACACCTCGAGCTCAGGCGCGCCGGCGAGAAAGCCAGCCGCTGAGCCATCAGGCGAATTCTGAACCTATTTTCCTTTTTATCAATCGGATGACGACATCATGTTCATGCATAACAAGAAGCTGATGTATACGGTTCGGGTCGCCGAACCCAACCCGGCCCTCGCCACGCTGATGCTCGAACAGTTCGGCGGACCCCAGGGGGAACTGGCGGCCGCCATGCGCTACTTCACTCAGGGGCTGGCCGACGAGGACGTCGGTCGTCGCGACATGCTGATGGACATCGCCACGGAGGAACTGAGCCACCTGGAGATCATCGGCTCGATCGTCGCCATGCTCAACCGCGGGGCTAAGGGAAGGCTCGCCGAGGCCGCCGAGGAGGAAGCGGACCTTTACGCCGGCATGACCTCAGGCGGCGAAAGCCACACCATGTCCATCCTCTATGGGGGCGGCACGGCTCTGATCAACTCCGCCGGCGTGCCCTGGACGGCGGCCTATATCGACTCCATCGGCGATCCGGCCTGCGATCTGCGCTCCAATATCGCGGCCGAGTCCCGGGCCAAGATCGTCTATGAGCGGTTGATCAACGTCACCGACGATCCGGGGATCAAGGACGCCCTGACCTTCCTGATGACGCGCGAAGTGGCCCACCAGAAGTCCTTCGAGAAGGCCCTCTACGCCATCCCCGCCAACTTCCCGCCCGGCAAGCTTCCGGGCCATCCGGACTTCGCCGACAAATACTACAACATGTCCCAGGGGGAGGGCGATGCGAGAGGGGCCTGGAACGAAGGCGAGCAGTGGGAGGTCGTCGATGATCGCGACGCCCAGGCGGCGGTGGACGGCGGCGCGGGGGACGCCTCGGTCAAGCTGTCGGCGGCCGACAAGAAGACGGTGCAGGCCTTTGCGGCCCGCACCCGGTCCGACCCTTCGGCCGATCCGATCACCGGAGCCGATCTCGGCGCCGGCCCGGGAGCCGGGCGAACCACGCCCCTGGAAGCCCAGTCCTGATTGCGGATCCAGGCGTGCTGCGGGGCGCCCTCGCCAGGGGCCTCGCGGAGGCCTCAGACCGGCCGCCCGCCGCGCGCAAGGTCTCGGCGGTCTCAAGGGAGCGACGACAGGGTGAAGCCAGCACGACTTCGGGGCGTTCGTGAGCGGGAAGGTTCGCGAACCAGGTTTCGGGGGCGCGGGCCTGCACAAGGCCTTGGGGACTCAGCGGTACGTCCGCGTCCCGCATTTCAAGCTGGATGCGATCATGGCCGGCGGCCTCAACCGCGACATCGCCGACGCCTTGCCCGTGGCGAACCAGCCAGAGGGCTGCGGATCAGCGGGACCGGTCAGCCCTCGTGGCCGGTGTCGCCTTGGGGGGAGATCGGCGAGCCTGAACCTCGGCCGCCGCATCTCGCCCGCTCGTGGAGGAGCGCCGGTGCGGCTCGACGGTCTCAGGCCGCCTCGGCCAGCGCAGGGACGGCCGGGGCGGACTGGACGACGTCCTGACCGCATTTGTTCGGAAGAGGGTCCGGCGCAACCGGTTCCGGGCGCTTAGCCGGAGCCGCCGCAGGGCAGGGCGGCGACGTGAAGACATAGAAGCCGCGGTCGGCCATGGCGGCGAAGAAGTCCTGATCGTAGACGCGATCCGCAAACATCGAAGCTGACAGTCTCCCTTCTGTTCATCGGGAGGGCGTAACGAGACCCATGCGGCGGCGTTCCATGGGTCCGGCTTCCGACTCTTTGAGCGCGAACCTCAATCGCCTGCAGCTCGCTCAAGGGGCGCCTCGGCGCCCGTCATTCGCGGGTCGGGTCGCTTTTCCTGATTTCTCAGAAACCCGGTCAATGCCGTGGCGAGGTAGACAAGAGCCAGGAGCAGAAGGAGGAGGCCTCCGAACTGCAGGAGCCGCCGGGGGTTACGCAGGACTGGCGGCTTGTCGGCGGATTTCATCGGAGCGCCTTCCTTCTGGCCGGGTGTTCGTGGGTTCAAGCGCCCGGAGCCCTCGCCTGTTCCCGGGGGAGCCGCTGTCTCGCCGATCCGCCGTTTCGAGGACGCCTCCGGAACGCGTGGGCCGCCGAAGCGCTACCCGGGAGCAGCGAGCCGCCGGACGCCCTCGTCCTTCGCGGTCGTACAGACAATCCCGAGCCAGGTGAGGAATGGACATGAAATTCTATGAGATCGTCGTCGCCGACGCCCATGGCGCCGAGCGCAAGCTGAGGGTGCCTTCTCCGACGGACGCCCAGGCGGCGGACGCCGCCGCCCCGCTGTTGAACAGCGGGGACTCCATTCTTTCGATCCGCGAGACGCCCGACGACGGCCTTCAAAGAACCGATGGTCCGCCCCCCAAGACCCAGGCGGAGGAGCTCGCGCCGACCACGCCCGGCATGGCGGCCCGTCGCGATGCTTCGTGATCCATGCAGGCCGTCCCGGCGGAGACCCCCGGTGAGATGAAGCTTCGCGTCGGCACGGCGGGCTGGGCCATACCGGCCGGGGTGAGAGACCGGTTTCCTGTCGAGGGGAGCGGGCTCGAACACTACGCCGGCCGACTCGGCGCCGTGGAGATCAACTCCACCTTCTACCGCCGCCACCGGGTCTCGACCTTTGAGCGCTGGGCCGCCGCCACGCCGCCGGATTTTCGTTTCGCCGTCAAGGCGCCGCGCGAGATGACGCACCGTCGCAAGCTGGAGAACTGCGGAGACCTGCTCGCGGACCTGGCCGCCGATCTCAGGGGGCTCGGCGACCGCCTTGGGCCGGTCCTGATCCAGACGCCGCCCGGCCTGGCCTTTGACGAGACCCGGACAGGTTCCTTCCTGCACGCCTGCCGCGCCCTACTCGAGACGCCTATCGTTCTGGAGCCGCGCCATCCTTCCTGGTTCACGGCCTCGGCGGATGACTGGCTCGCCTCGCGCCAGGTCGCGCGCGTCGCGGCCGATCCGGAGCCGGCGCCGGGCGCGGGCTGGCCTGGCGGCGCCGCAGGCATGGTCTATTTTCGTCTTCACGGCAGTCCGGACATGTGTCGCTCGGCCTACGGGGGCGAGCGGCTCAAGGCCATCCTGCAAAGGGTCATGGCGGCGGGCGCCGCCGGGGCCGAGCGCTGGGTCGTCTTCGACAACACCGCCTCGGGCGAGGCCGCCGCGGACGCGCTGGCGCTCGCTGCTCTGGCGGGCGCCGCCTAGTCGCCGGTGTGGTCGTGGGGGGCGGCGACCGGCTTGGATTCGGGCGACTCGCGCTGCCTCAGGAAGATCGACAGGACCACCAGCACCGCCGTGGACAGGAACTCGCTCTGCCAGTTCTGGAAGGACTCGAACCAGAGCTGCGGGTCGGCGAGATAGGCGAGGGCGCCCTTCGCGGCTTCTCCATGCTGCAGCGCCTCTTCGCCGGCCGCTCGCGCGCTCTGGGTCCAGTGGACGAGGAAGGAGAGGAGGAAAAGCAGGATCAGCGCCAGACCCAGGGAACGTGCGTAGACCGCGCGTGAGAAGGCGCCCCAGCGCAGCGGCGCGGGCGCGCCCGGCCTTCGGGCCTGGGCCGCCAGGTCGGCATCCCGCGGCGGAGCCTCGGGGTCCCGGGATTCGGACGAGCCCTTCTGGATCAGGAAGGCCGTGAGGACCACATAGGCCGCCATCTGCAGGAACTCGCTCTCCCAGTTTTCGAAGACCGTCGACAGGAAGGGGGCGCTTCCCAGGTATGCCATCAGCGTGCCGCCGTCCTGGCCGTGTCGCAGGGCCTCCGTCGTCTCCACGCGCCAGCCCGCCAGGGCGTGGCCCAGGATGCTGAGGGCGAAGAAGAGCGCCAGGACGAGGGTCAGGCTGTTGTCTCGCAAGAAGCGCATGGGGCCTCCGGTTCCTCCGTGAAAGACGTCGCTTGACGGCCAGGGCTCCTCTGACGCGCCAAGCGCCGCAAGGGCTCCCTGTGTCGGGTAGAGGGCGTGTGAAACGGACCTCTGCGACAGGGATTGCCCTGTCTCACCGCAAGGACGCCCCTCATGAACGCCCAGCAGTCCGGAGCGCTTTCGCTCGCCTCCATCGCCCTCAACCTGACCCTGCTCGACACCCTCGTGGAGAAGGGACTTCTCGACCAGGAGGAGGTTCGGCGCCTCTTGCTCCAGGCGGACGACAAGGTCGGGGAGAGCCCGTCCATGGAGGTCACCCGGGGCTTTCTCGCCGGTCTCCGTCGTGATCTGGGGCTAGACGAAGCCTAGGAGCCCCGCCGCCGCTCGAACGGGGCGACGGGGCGAGCGCAGGCTTCGCCTTGGCGCTCTCGGCGGACCGAGACCCCCAGCGCTCGGCCGGCAGGGTTCCAACGGAGACGCCCCTTCGCAGGTTCCGGCGGGGCGCAGGCGGCCCGGATGGGCCTTGTGTCGCCTTTCCGACAGTGTCGGGCAACCCCGCTGCGCGGGGCTCGCAGGGGCCTCGTCGTGACCGGTAGCGGTCGCTGGAAACCCCCCGGCCCGACGCGCGCTTCGTCTGTCACATCCACAAGGAGCTCATGACCATGCGACACGCCCCGACCCTCGCCGCCGCCGCCGCCGCCGCCGCGCTTCTGTCCGCATGCAGCCCGCAGGGCGGAAACGAAGCGGTCGACAAGGCCCAGGACGCGGTCTCCGCACCCGTCGGCCAGACCTCGGCCGCGACCATGGGGAGCAACCTCGTCAGCGCCTATGTGCCCGGCGCGGCCATGGGAGATATGTACGAGATCCAGGCGGCCGACATCGCCCTGGAGCGCGCCAAGCGGGCCGACGTCAAGGCCCTGGCCCAGATGATCAAGACCGATCACGCCGCCGCCGCCGCCGCCCTCAAGACGGCCGCCGCCTCCGCGGCTCCGGATGTCGAGCCGCCCGCCGAGCTGGACCAGCGTCGCAAGGGCCTGCTGGACAATCTGAGATCGGCGGGCGTGGCGGACTTCGACAAGGTCTATATCGACCAGCAGGTGGCGGCCCACCAGGAGGCCGTGACCCTCCATCGCGGATTCGCCGACAATACGGATGCGCCGGCCCTGGCCACCCACGCACGGACCGTCCTGCCGAAGATCGAGGCTCACCTGCAGAAGGCCCAGGAGATCCAGGCCGCGATTTCCGGCTAGGCGACATGGCGCCCAGGCTGAAGGTCTTTGAATGGTCGGACGGGTTTCACCGTTTCACGGTGGCGGCCCCGTCCCGGCCCAAGGCCCTGGCCGCCTGGGGCATTCAGCAGGACATCTTCGCTTCCGGGCTCGCCAGGGAGGCGCCCGAAGCCGAGGACGCCGAAGCGGCGCGGGCGCGCCCTGGTGAGGTCGTCGAGCGGGGGCTGGCGGTTGATGTCGGCCAGGCCGGTCCCCGGGCGGCGCGGCGGAAGGCGCGCAAGCGACCGACCGCGGCGGAGCAGCGTCGGGTTCGGAGCCTTGAGAACGAACTGGAGGCGCTTGATCGGGCTCACGCCGACAGCGCGGAGGCTGTTCGCGTCGAGATGAAAAACCTTGAAGCGCGGGCCGCCGATGAGAAGGCGCAGTTTGACCAGACACGGACCAGGCTTGTTCGCGAGCTGGCCAAGGCGCGCGAGAAACTATGATTGGCGGAGGCGGCCGCGCCTCCCCGGAACCGGAGAGAACCCATGCAGACGCAGCCGACAAGCACTGACGCGGACATGGCGTCGACAGGCTTCCTGAACCACGACGTCCATGACGGGGATCACGCTTCCTCGTCCATCCAGGCCGTCATGATCAACCGGCCCCGATCGGAGCTCTACGCCTTCTGGCGAGAGTTCCGGAACCTTCCTCTTTTCATGGCCAATGTCCGGTCCGTCAGCAGCGACGGACGCGACTGGGTCATAGCCGGGCCCGGCGGCATGGATGTCGAACTGGAAACCGAGATCGTCGAAGACCGGCCGGGCGAGAAGATCGCCTGGCGGTCCACGGAGGCGGCGGACGTCGATCACGAGGGCTGGGTCGAGTTTCGCGACAACGCCTTCGGGCGAGGGACCGAGGTCCGCGTCATGATCAGCTATGACCCGCCCGCCGGCGCCGTGGGGAAGCTGGTGGCCAAGGTGATGCAGCGCGAACCGCGCATCCAGGCCCGACGCGAGCTTCGCCGCTTCAAACAGCTGATGGAGACGGGGGAGGTTGCCACCTCCCAGGCTCCCGCCGCCGCGCCCCGCGGCTGAACCTCAAGGACGAATTCCATGCGCGCACTGACCTGGCACGGCAAACACGATGTCCGGGTGGACACGGTCCCCGATCCCGAGATCGTCAATCCCCGCGACGCCATCATCAGGATCACCGCCACCGCCATCTGCGGCTCGGACCTCCACCTCTATGACAGCGTCATCCCCGGCATGCACCGCGGCGACATCCTCGGCCACGAGTTCATGGGCGAGGTGGTCGAGGTGGGGCGCGGAAACACCAGCCTGCGGGTCGGACAGAAGGTGGTGGTCCCCTTCGTCATCGCCTGCGGCCAGTGCTTCTTCTGCGGAAAGGAGCAGTATTCCGCCTGCGACAACTCCAATCCGGCCGACAAGTCCGACGCCTCCGAGGTCGCCTACGGCTACCCGGCGGCGGGGCTGTTCGGCTATTCGCACCTGACCGGCGGCTATGCGGGCGGGCAGGCGGAGTACGCCCGCATTCCCTATTCGGACGTCGGACCTATCGTCGTGCCTGACGGCATCGAGGACGAGAGGGTGCTCTTCCTGTCTGACATCTTCCCGACCGGCTGGATGGCGGCGGAAAACGCCGGGATCGAGCCGGGCGACACGGTGGTGGTCTGGGGTTGCGGCCCGGTCGGCCTGTTCACCATCAAGAGCGCCATCCACATGGGCGCGGCGCGGGTGATCGCCATCGACCATCATCCGCGTCGCCTCGCCCTGGCGAAGCAGAACGGGGCCGAGGTGCTCAACTATCACGAGGTCAAGGTGCTGGAGGCGCTCAAGGAGATGACGGCGGGCATCGGACCCGACGCCTGCATCGACGCCGTGGGCATGGAGGCGCATGGTTTCGCGCCGGACAACATCATCGACGCCGTCAAGCAGGAGACGAAACTGGGCACGGACCGCCAGCACGTCCTGCGCGAGGCCATCATGGCCTGCCGCAAGGGCGGGCGCATCTCCATGCCGGGGGTCTACGGGGGGATCGGCGACAAGCTGCCGATCGGCGCCTTCATGCAGAAGGGACTGACCCTGAAGACCGGCCAGACCCATGTGCAGAAATACCTGCCGAAACTGCTGGAGCTGGTGATGGACGGCCAGATCGACACCACAGACCTGATCAGCCATCGCCTTCCGCTCGAGGAGGCGGCGACCGCCTACCGGAACTTCCACGACAATCCCAACGAATGGACCAAGGTCGTCCTGAAACCGTGAGCTTGCTTTCGGACACACGTCGCGTCCCCGACCATGCCCAGAGATCAGACGAAGGCCCGTCTCCGGGGAGACGGGCCTCGATGGCGGAACCTCGCGGCTCGACGCGGTGGGTTGAAGACGGACGGTCAGACTAGTCCGGACCCAGGCGACGGGCCCAGCGGGCTTCGTCGCTCGGGGGACCGACCGGTCTAGTGGCGATTGTCGCGTTCATGCCGCTTCTCCTCGCTGGACGCCTGCCGCGTCGATCGCGCCTCGGTCGAATGGCCCTTGTGCACATCGCCTTCGCCTCCGCCGCCCGAGACCTGGCTGCGAGGCGACAGATGATCCGGGTCTTCGGCGTCCTTCACCACGGGGTCGGGCTGCGGCGCCTGCCGGTTCTGGTGGCTTGATCCCGGGCCGCCCCAGCGGTCGGCGTCCTTGTCTCGGTCCATCGAAGCGTCTCCCATTGTTGATCCAGCCTGTCGAACAGCCGGCAGGAGGCTGCGTTCCTACTGTCCGGCAGCGGGCGCAATCAGCCTTTTTGGAACCCGTCCCGGACATGCGTGGGGGCTCCGGCGCGGGGCCGGCGAGGAATGCGGCGGCTGCGAACAGCGGGTGGGACCGTATCCTGGCATGGCGCCTGATGTTGATAACGCCATTGTCAGGCGGGGAGGCGGTTCCTGATTTGTTCTCTTTCTGCTAGGCGTGGCGCATGGACGTCGCCTCGCCTCGCAAGATCATCCATGTGGACATGGACGCCTTCTTCGCCTCGGTGGAGCAGAGGGACGATCCCGCCCTGCGCGGTCGTCCCGTCGCCGTAGGCCACGCCGCTTCGCGCGGCGTGGTCGCCGCAGCCAGCTATGAGGCGCGTCGCTTCGGGGTGCGCTCGGCCATGCCCTCGAGCACCGCCTTGCGGAAGTGCCCGGAACTGATCTTCACGCCGCCGCGGTTCGAGGTCTATCGGGCGGTATCGGCGCGGATCCACGCCATCTTCGCCGACTATACGCGCCTGATTGAACCCCTGTCCCTGGACGAGGCCTATCTCGACGTCACCGCCAATACCCGGGGACTGCCGACGGCGTCGGCGACGGCCGAGGAGATCCGCGCGCGCATCCTTGAGGAGACCGGCCTGACGGCGTCCGCCGGGATTTCCTACAACAAGTTCCTGGCCAAGCTGGCCTCTGACCAGCGCAAGCCCAATGGCCAGTTCGTGGTCCCGCCGGGGAGAGGGGAGGCCTTCGTCGAGGGCCTGCCGGTCAAGCGTTTCCATGGCGTCGGGCCGGTGACGGCGGAGAAGATGAACCGCCTGGGCATCGAGACGGGCGCGGACCTGAAGCGTCAGTCCCTGGCCTTCCTCCAGCATCACTTCGGCAAGTCCGGCGCCTGGTATCATGGCGTGGCGCGGGGAGAGGATCAGCGCCCGGTCAATCCGGATCGCGAGCGCAAGTCGAGCGGATCGGAAACCACCTTCGCCAGCGATCTCGTCGATCCGGCGGCGATCGAGGCCGGGCTGGACGAGATGGCTGACGATGTCTGGGCCTGGTGCGAAAAGGCCGGCTCGCTTGGCCGGACCGTGACGGTGAAGGTCAAGTGGGCGGACTTCCAGCAATCGACCCGGAGCCGCTCCTTCAATGAGCCGGTCGCCTCGAAGGCGCGGTTGCGCGAGATCGCCCGCCTGCTGGTGCGGTCCCTCTATCCTCCGGCCAGGGGCGTGCGCCTTGTCGGGGTGACCCTGTCCAATCTGGAGAAGGCCTCGCCGAAGCCTGCCTTGGGCGAACTGGCGCTGTGACGGCCATGCTTCAGGCCGATCTGTTCGGCCAAGTGTGCGCGCCTGTCGTTCCGCCGGGCTTTGACTACTGGCCGGAGGTCCTGACCGGGGCGGAGCAGGCGGCGGTGGTCGAGCAACTGCAGGGGCTGGACTTCAGCCCCTATGAGCACATGGGCTACCAGGGCTTCCGGCGGATCGCCGCCTTCGGACGTCGCTACGACCTGGAGCGGGGCCGGCTGGAAGCTGCGGATCCCTGGCCGGCGTTTCTGCAAGACCTGCTGCGACGTCTGACGGGACGGCTCGATCTGGACGAGGCGGCTTTCGTCCAGGCTCTGGTCAATGAATACGCCCCCGGCGCCGGCATCGGCTGGCACCGGGATCGGCCGATTTACGGGGAGATCCTCGGCGTTTCCTTTCTCGCGCCCTGCGTCATGCGCCTGCGCCGGAAAGACGGGCCAGGATGGCGTCGGTCAGCCGCGCCCCTGGCGCCTGGATCGGCCTATCGGCTGTCAGGCGAGTCGCGGAGGGACTGGGAGCATTCGATCTCGCCGATGACGGCCCTGCGCTATTCGATCACCTTCAGGACCCTGGCCTGACCGCAGAGCCTAGCTGGCCAGGATGTCGGCGGCTTCGGGATAACGCTGGGCCAGACGGGAGGCCCAGTCCGCAGACATCGGGCGAGCCTGGCGCGCCTCGCGGGGGCGCGCCAGGACGAGGGCGGCCGCCTCCCTGTGAGCGGGCCAGTCCATCAGAAGACGCATGGCGGCCTCGAAGTCAGGGTGGCTGGAGGCATGGGCGAAGGCGCGGTCCAGGGCCTCGACGTCGTCGAAGTCGGGCAGGCGGGCGAGGTAGTCGCGCAGAACCGGGGCCGCCAGGTCGCGCTCGAACAGGGTCCACCGCAGGTCCTGGGCCTCCTGGCGGTTTCCTTCGGCCTCGAGCACGTCGATGGAGGCGGCTTCCCAGGCCGGGGTCAGACGGGGCGCGCCCTCCTTCGGGTTATGGCCGAAGGTCCAGCGCCGGTTGAGCGGGGAGGGGCGCAAGGGGGCTTCCAGGGCGGCGCGGGCTTCGGCGACGCGGCCGGCGTTCAGGAGGCGGCGGGCGATGTCCGCGGCGATGTCGGGCGAACCGGCCTGTTCGGGGGTGACGAGGGACAGCCAGAGATCGAGGTCCCCGGCCCTGTCCGCGAGGCGGCGCAGCAGGTTCCGGCCTGCCGGGGTCTTCCTGGCCGAGGCGTCCAGGCCGTCCAGCAGCCGGCGCGCCGCGACGGGGCCCAGGGCGTCGCCTGCAGCGGAAATCCAGCGTCCATAGTCCTGCGGACGCCGTTCAAGGGCATCGACCAGATCCTGCAGGGCCTTGTCGCCGCCAGCCTCTGCGAGCGCAAAGAGATCAGGCGCGGCCGCTTCGAAGGCGGCGGGGAGTTCGCCCCGTGTGTCCTTCACGCGGGCGGCCAGGCCCGGATAGAGATCGAACCAGCGGACGAGGACGGCGAGCGCCTCGGCCGGCGCCTCCGGCGACAGACGCTCGACAATCATCCGGAAGTGGGCGTTAAGGTCCTCGATCAGCTCGGCGCGCTTGCGCCATGACACGCGGGTGCGGGCGGCGGCGAGAGCGGTGATGCGCTTGTCGATCTCCAGGGCCAGGACATCAGGCCCCGCCTCGGCCGCCAGTTCGAGACGAAGGCGGCGTTTCAGGTTCGGGTTTCCGGCGCCGGCCTCGATCAGCAGGTCGGCCAGGCGCGGCGCGCCGAGGTGGATGAGGCTGGCGGCTGACAGCCGCGTCGAGAGTCTTGATTGACGCGCCATGAGGTCCTTTGCAAGGAGGGCGAACCTGCCCGAACCCTTATAACATGCTCATCCAGACGCCTGCCGAACGGGAGAGGTCGGGTTCGGCGAGAGGTCTTTTAGCGAGATATCCGTTCCGACGGCTTCATGGCGCCGCCGGGCCCACTGAAGGCCCGCTCTGATGGTCGGCGCTCAGGCGTGGAAAGTCGACCGTTCCGCGGCTGAGTCGCCGGAAGCCTGGACCGCCCGCTCGATGGCCGCGTAGAGGGTTTCGGGTTGCACCGGCTTGCCGACGAAGTCATCCATTCCCGCCGCAGCATATTCTTCCTGCTGATGCTGCAGGGCGTTGGCCGTCAGGGCGAGGATCGGCGTGCGCCGTCGTCCAAGGAAGGTCTCTTCGGCGCGGATTGCGCGCGTGGCGGCGATGCCGTCCATGACGGGCATCTGTACGTCCATGAGGATCACGTCCCAGTGGCGCTGCCGCCAGGCCTCGAGGGCCTCCAGGCCGTTTTCGACAAAATGGCATTGCACATCGACTGGTTCGAGAAGAAGCTCGAGGACCTTGCGATTGATCGGGTGATCCTCCGCCGCCAGGATTTGCAGCGGAACGGGCCGGTCGCCCGGCGGGGTTTCGCAGACGGCGGCCGCAGGCGGGGCGGGTTCCGCCTCTTGCCGAGGCCGCGGCGGGTTGCGTTGTTCGGGCAGCGGGAGGACGACTTCAAACCTCATGCCCGCGTCCGGAAGACGTTCGGCGCGGATGTCGCCCTTCATCAGCGCGACGAGATCGGCGCAGAGTGAAAGGCCCAGACCGGCGCCGCCGTGACGGCGCGTCGGGGACTCGTCGAGCTGCACGAACTTCTGGAAAAGCAGCGCCATCTGATCGGCGGCCACCCCGGGACCAGTGTCGGACACCGCTAGCCGCAAGCCCTGCGGGGCGGGGCGAGCCTCGACCAGTATCCGGCCATGGTCAGTGAATTTGACGGCGTTCGAGATGAGATTGGCCATGATCTGGCGCACCCGCGTTTCATCGCCGACATAGACCTCCGCAAGGTCCGGCGAGGCGGCCAGACGCAGCTCCAAACCCTTGGCCGCCGCCGCGGGTTCGAAGAGGCGGACCAGACGGTCGAGCAGGTCGCGCAGGGCGAAGGGGCGGGAATCCAGAACGAAGTGACCGGCCTCGATCTTGGACAGGTCAAGCATGTCGTTGAGCAGGACCCTGAGCGCTTCGCCGGATTCCAGCAGCAGCAGACTCTGCTCGCGCTCGCGCGGCGGCAGGTCGGCGCCCGCGAGCGCTCGCGCCAGACCCAGGACGCCGTTGAGCGGCGTTCTGATTTCATGGCTCATATTGGCGATGAAGGCGCTCTTGGCCCGGCTGGCCGCTTCCGCCTGACGGCGCGCGGCGACCGCCGCCGCCTCGGCGGCGCGCTGGCGCGCCATGGTCCTGGACAATCCCCTGACGGCGGCCACGGTCGCGGCCGCCAGCAGCATGCCGGCCACCAGGAGCTGCACCGCCGCAAGCGGCGAGTCATAGCTGAGGTAGAGGAAGACCGGCAGGCTCAGGAGCAGTCCGATATGGGGCGCCAGCGCCGCCAGGGCGACAGCGCGCGAGCCGCCGGTCGTCATGGCCCCGTTGATGAGGGCTCCCGAAGCCAGGACCGCGGCGCAGACCAGGCCGAGCGTGTCCAGCGTCATGGCCTGACGCAGGGCGAAGCTGGCGAAGACCAGGTTGCCCGCCAGAACCAGAGCCAGCCCCGGAAACGTCAGACGTCGCCGGAGCCGGGGGGAGGCGCTCCACAGGGCGGTCAGGAAGCGCTCGCCCGCCTGGACGAGAAGATAGGTCCCGGTCCACGCCAGGGCGAAAAGGGAACCCGTCATGGGCCAGAAGACCAGGGCGATCAGCAGGCCGAACCCGATCCGCGTGCGCCACTGCTCCGCGCGCCGCCTCAGGGCCTCTCCAATCCACCGTCGCTCCATAGGGGTCATGCCGGTCTCTCCTGACGGCGAGGATGGTGGGACGGTCTTCGTCAACAAAACGTTCGACGTCTGCGTGAAGCGGAACAGAGCATGGCCCTTGATCATTGCCGCTACGGAGCTGTGATGCGCTCCATCCTTCGGCGGGCGGACGTCGTCGTCGCAAGGCGCGCGGCGTCCGCCATCCGCCGTTGGAAAGTCCCCCGGTTCCCGGTCGGGGGCGCCGCCAATATCGGGACTGGCCCTGTGTCGGGCATCCGACACAGGGAGACGGCGGCCGGCGAGAGCGCTTGACGAAGGAGGGGAGCCGGGAGCGATCCATGTCCTATCTGGTCACCTATGAAGCCGGCGAGAAAGACCTCGCCACCTGCGTGTCCGACGACCGCGCCGCCCTGCGCCTGGCGGCGTTGTTCGAGGCGCAGGGGCTGACAGGCGTGATCATTCAGGACGGGGGAACGGGCGAGGTGTTTTCGCCCGTGGCCTTCCGCCTTCGATGCGGCCAGGGATCACAAGCGACCAGGGGCGTCGACTAGAAGGGGTTTGAGTTGCGCTCATCCAGACCCCGTCTATCGCCAGGTCCCCGGACAGGCGATGGGGCGCTGCGGCGGCGGCCTCGATCCCGCACTCCGGGTGGGCGCCGGCCAGGCCGCTGACGAGAACATGCCGGCGAAGAGGGGATTCTCGCGAACCCTGACGCCGATAAGACCTTTGCCGAGATAGGCCGGCAGATCGCCGTTCCGCGGCCCGGAAGCGGTTCAGGGCTCAGGGGCGGCGCGGGACGGTCATCCATTCGGCGGACGCTCCGCCGACTATTTGGGGCCGGTCTCCTTCGACCGCCGTCGATCAGGCGGCCTCTTGAAGATGTCGCCGACCACCGTCGCGTCCGGGCCGTCCGGACCGGCGCGCCTGCGGGACTCGCGGCCAACGCGCTCTACGGCCTCGTCGGATTCGTCGGCCTCAGGCTTGCCGCCCGGCGTCGCGGCGTTGCGCGCCCGTCCTCGGGATTGATCGGATGTCATGGTCGTGCTCCTGCCCGCCTCCCATACAGACGACCTCCCGACAGGAATGGTTCCTTTCCATGCGCGAGACCCGGCTTGTGTCGGGCGCCGGTCTCAGTGGCCTGGCTCCCGGATATCGTCTGCTGCGACACCTGGTCTCGGAGGCGCTCGTCCGTCTTTCGCGCGATGCCCTGTCTCGCGGACGCGCCTTCTATCGACTTCAGGCGGAGCCGGGCGGGTCGGCCGCGGGCGTTTTCGTCGCCTGGATCGAGGCGCAGGTCCACACCTGCATGGCTAACGCGTTTTCTGCGAATGCGCCTTCGGGACGGTAGCGGCGGGGCGCATTCAAGCCGGGTGGTCCGGTCGATCTCCCCAACATCGGCCTGATCGACGCTGAGGGCGACCTGCATCCGAAGGATCGCAAGTCCGCCATGATCCTCTCCGGCGGCTGACGTCTGCTTGCGACGCTTGCGCCCAGCCCAGGGCGAACAGGTGAACGGGGCGTGCGCCGGGTCTGATCCAGCCCTGAGCCAGGTCAGGCGTCTTGGGACCGGAGGGAAGGAAAGGGCGCTCTGGGGCGCTCCGCTCGGGAGCGCAGGGAGGAATACGCCATGACTTCGCTCGTCGCTTTGGACTGCACCATTCCGGCTACGCCCTATGAGGAGGCGGCGGATCTGGACCTGTTGTCGGCCCTCCTGGAGCGGGACCTGCCGGGTGCGGGGCGGGACGCCGCCGCCGCCCTGATCACCGCCTTCGGGGGCCTGGCGGGGGCGGCAGCCGCGGACGCAGCCGCCCTGGCGCGAGCGGGTCTGCCGCCCGGGGCTGTGGCTAGTTTCGGCAACATCAGGGGCCTGGCCGTGGCCATGGGCCGGGCCGAGGCCTGCAGACGACCCGTCCTCTCGTCCTGGAGCGCGCTCCTGACCTACCTGCGCATCGCTTTGGCCCATGCGCCGCGCGAACAGTTTCGCGCCCTCTACCTCAACAAGCGCAACATCCTGATCCGGGAAGAGCTGCGAGCGGACGGTACTGTCGACCACGCCCCTGTCTTCAATGCGGGGCCCGCGCGGGTGGAGCGTCTGGGGCAGGTTCCGGAAATCCCGGAAACCGAGGCCTACGTAGACCTGGTCCTGTCCTGCTATCTGGCCCTGGCCGCAGGTCGGGATGTCCGGTCCGCCCGGGACTGCCGAAGCCGGCAGAGAAGCCCATGATCCCGGAGCTAGGTCGAGCGGCGCCGGTCGACGGGGCGGAGGATCTTCTGACGCGCAAGGAGGCCTCCGCCTTCCTCGCCGCCCTGGGCGTGCGCCTGAAACCGGCCACCCTGGCACGCCTCTGGTCCATGGGCGGGAACGGGCCGCCATGTCTTCACGTGAGATCGCGTCCCTTTTACCCCCGCGGCCTGTTGCGGGCCTGGGCCCTGGACCAGATTTCCGAAGTCCGCACGTCGGCGCCGGCGGCCGCCCGGGCGCGTCGCCATGGCTGAGGAAGGGATTTCGGGCGAGGAGGGCCCTGCGCCCGAGGGGCGTTTGCTGGTCTGGTCCGAGGTTCGGGCCCTGGTCGGCGTCAGCCGGACCACGGCCTGGCGTCTGCAGCAGACAGGCGGTTTTCCGGCCTCTGTCGCCCTTTCGCCCGGCCGGGTCGGCTGGTGGGAGAGCGAGCTGGAGGCGTGGCGGAAGAACCGCGACAGACGGCGTTGGCGCAGTCCTTCCAGCCCCCGTCTCAAGGGAATGGACCGACGCAGCCGAAAACCCTGTCAGGAGAGCCTGGCTTCGGAGTGTGAGGCGATGAAGCCCAGGGCGACTTCTCGACCCTCGCGAAAGACGCCGAGGTCCGCCGTCCATCCTGATCAGATCGACTTCGGCTTCTGATGCGGCCGCGGCAGGCTGGAACGGCCACAGCCTAGCGGTTATGCGCGGCGGGGCGCGCTCGGCTTCCTGACGGCCGGGCGGCGCCGGCTTGCGTCCGCGCCGGTTTCAAGGTCACTGGCGCCATGGGGAAATATGATCCGCTTCGCGACTACCTGAAAAGACAGAAGGTCGACGCTCTCGAGTTGAGCTTCGCCGAGATCGAGCTCAGGCTGCGCGCCATGCTTCCCAAGGGCGCGAGCCTTCCGCAGTGGTGGGCCGACGAGGCCGAACCGACGCCCCGTGATATTCAGAAGGACGCCTGGCGAGCAGCCGGATTCGACGCCTGTCTCATCCCCGGCAAGGAACGGGTGAGGTTTGTGCGCAGACGCTGATCACCAGGAAGGTTCGGCGCCTGCGGCCGGCAAGAGGGCCTTGCCGAAAGCTTCGCGATCGATGCCGCCGAAGAAGGGGTGTTCGGCCTCCGGCTCACGGGACGTCTCTACCGATCCGACCGAGCGATCGCCGTCGAAGACGTAGCCGGTGCGGCCGCCGAAGCGGAGGGCTCCAGCCTCCTGTATCGCCTGGTCGTCCTCGACGGCCTCCAAGACCTTCATTTCGACGTCATGCCGGTCGTCGCCCTCGATGAAACAGAAGTAGATCATGGTTTCTCCTGGGCGAGCGGTTCAGCGAGCGAAGCGACGGCCGGCTTCAGCGCGGGGTTCATCGATCCGCAGGGCTCGGGCGAAGAGGGCGACCTGCCAGAGACCCGAAAGCCCGACGAGGACGTAGACGCCGCGGGTGATCGCCGAACCGTCGCCGAAGAGGGCGGATACGAGGTTGAAATCGAAGGCGCCGACGAGGCCCCAGTTCACGGCTCCGATGATGATCAGGAGAAGGGTGATGAGATTGACGGCTTTCATGGTCTCTACTCCGTGTGACGTCGATTAATCGGGCCGGGCCCCGCCCTTGTTCCGGCAAGACCGGTATCGGTCACAGACGCAGGCGTTCGCGAAACGCCGAGCCGGCCGGCCGGCCGGGCGGCTCATGGTCCGATCCGCACATATCGAACTCCCGGGCGAGGTCAGGGATTGATGTCGTGGGACCGAACTGGATGGAGACGCAGACCCATGATCACGAACCATGAAACCGACGACACCCGGCACGGCGATCAGCGCGGCCCGCACGCTCCAAAGGCCGGTCATCAGGGCCCGGCCGAGGCGGTCGATAGTCTGGCCGACGACCAGGCGGAAGAACTCCTGATGGACGGTCAGGAGGAGGTGTTTTCCCGAACGGAGATCGAGAGCGGCCGTATCGAACATCATGTCGGCGAGGAGGGAGCCGCCCCCGTGTCGTCTTCCCGACCCAAGTCCGCCGCCTAGGAACCTCGGGCCGGGCCATGGTTTCAGATCCCATGCCCCATCCCCTTCAGGAAAAGGACGCCCAGTGGCGTCGACGCGGCCAGGGCGCCAGGCCGATCTTCGATCCCGGCACGGCGCCGGCGGGCGCCGACGAAGAGGCCGGAGGCGCCCGCTCGTTCGCCCCTTCCGAAGAGGGTCCTGAGACCCCCTTGCCCACGGAGCCTGTGTTCCAGCCGGGAGGCCCGCGTCTCACCCCGACCTTCTGGTACGGATGTGCGGCCGCCATCGGCGTGGTCATGGCCGTGCTCGGTCTCTTGAGCCTTTGAACAGGCGGACCTGAACGAAGTTTCGACTATCGGTCGAGCGGTCCGCGCCCCCTTGCCCATATGAAAAGGACCAACATGCTCCCGAATCCCCATGAAGCCTCGGCCAGGGCCGTGCGGAACAAACGGCCGGTCGAGGCCCAGTACGTGCGCCAGGGCCGAAAAGGGTCGCGGATCATGGCGGTTCTCCTGGGAGGCCTGGTGCTGACGGCTGTCGGCTTCGCCGTGGTCTGGGCCTTCTGGGCGGGGCCTTTCGCCTCCGCTCACGTGGATAACGGCTCCCAGGTCGAAGACGCCGCAGTCTTCCAGGATGAGGCCGGCAGGCGGCTGACGACGGATGCGCCTGTGACGGCCGCCGGCGACTCCGCGCCTTCCCGGACGAACGGGGCGTCGCGCGGCGCATCGGGCGCCGCCGCGACGGCGTCACGCTGACGCCGAGATGCAGAGCTTCCTCTTCGAGTCTGACGCAGGGCCTGACGGCAGGACGTTCAGGTGGCGATCGAGCCTCGCCTCGGTGGACGAGGCCCGGGTGGAGGCGGTGCGCACCCTGGGCGAGCTTCTTCGGGACGACGGCGCCGCCTTCTGGAGTTCGCGGGAGGCGCGGATGACGGTCTCATCCCATCGGGGCGAGATCCTGTTCCAGCTGGTGCTGAGCTCCGCCGGGGCGCCGGCCCTCACGGATGACCAGAGACGCGAGGATCCGGACGCCTGTCGAAGAGCGCTGTGGGAAATGCGCGAGATCGCCGCCGCCGCCGCGCTCCAGGACAGTCCCATGACTGATCAGGAAGCACTGCACACCCTCGCCGCCATAGCGGCCTGGGTGCAGACCGAGGCGCCGGCCGACGGCGCGGCCTGCGGGACTGTGATCGATCTCCTGGTCGATCTCACCGCCGGGATCGATATCGACGCCCTGGACGACGCCCAGGCCATGACGCTGTTTCGCCAGATCGAGAAGAGTCTGGTCGTCTGAGAGTCGTGGATACCGTCAGTCGGCGAGTTCGATCCAGGTCGGAGCGTGATCGCTCGATTTTTCCCAACCTCGGACCTCGCGATCGACGTTGGAGGCGCGGAGGCGATCGACGAGGGAGGGGCTGACCAGAAGATGGTCGATGCGCAGTCCCGCGTTGCGGGCGTAGGCGTTCCTGAAATAGTCCCAGAAGGTATAGATGGTCGCCTGCGGGTGGTGCAGGCGCAGGGCGTCGGTCCAGCCCTGGTCGAGCAGGCGGCTGAAGACGCGCCGCGCCTCGGGACGAAATAGGGCGTCGTCCGTCCAGCGCTCCGGCTTGTAGACGTCCGCGGGGGTCGGGATGATGTTGTAGTCGCCCGCCAGGACCACCGGCGCTCCGGTCTCGATCAGCCGGGCGGCATGGGCGATGAAGGCCTCCGCCCAGGCGAGCTTGTAATCAAAGCGGGGGCCGGGCGCCGGATTTCCATTGGGCAGATAGAGGCAGCCCACGAGAACGCCGTTTATCGCAGCTTCGATGTAACGGCTCTGGTTCGGGTCAGGGTCGTCGGGAAGGCCGCGTCGGGTTTCGTGGATGGCCATTCCCTTCGCCAGAACGGCGACCCCGTTCCAGCTTTTCTGACCCAGCCATATCGCCTCATAGCCGAGGTCGCCGAGGGCCTGGGCGGGGAAGTTCGCCTGCTGGGCCTTGAGCTCCTGCAAGCAGACGACGTCCGGGCGGGTCGCCTCCAGCCAGCGGAGCAGCACCGGCGCCCGACCGTTGATCCCGTTGACGTTGAAGGTGGCGATCCTCACCGCGGAAGCGTTCCGCGTCGAGAAGGGCGCCGGCGCCGATCATCTGAGGGGGCCTTGGGACGGAGGACCAGGAAGACCATGGTCTTTAAAGGCGACTGGCGCACAGCTGTTCCGCCATCGGCGGGGACGCCTCAGGAATGGGTGTCGGGCTTGGCGGGGGCCGTGACGGTCACGCGCCAGATCTCGCGGCCGTCGGCATTCTGGACGATAAGGTCGAAGCCGAAAGGCGCCGGGAGAGCCGTAGACTGTTCAGCCAACAGCTCGGCGGCGAAGCGAACCCCTTCGCGGTAGGCGAAGGCGTCCGAGGCGGCCTCGTTCTCGAGCACCAGTTCCTTGTCCGGTTGGGTGACGATATATCTGTAGAGCGCCATGACAGACATCTATACGCGGGAACGTGGACACCGGATGATATCGCGCCAGACGCCGATACAGGGGCTGATCGCCAGACTCGCGCGGCGGGACAGGATCAGTCCCGACGAGCGGATCGCACTGGAACAGGCGCTCGACGCCCCCCTCCTACATCGCGCCGGAGAAATGATCCTCCAGTCAGGCGCCCGTCCTTCGAGCTGCCGCCTGCTCGTTTCCGGGCTCGTCGCCCGCATCAAGGATTTCCAGAGCGGCGCGCGCTCCATCGCCCAGCTTAGCGTAGCTGGAGATTTTCTCGACCTGCACGGCTTGGTCATGAAACAGGTGGACCATGGCGTCCTGGCGCTGACCGACTGCATCACCGCGTCCCTGCCTCACCGCCTTATGGCGGATATGATTGAGACCTGGCCCCATCTCGGTCGGCTGTTCATGCTGGAGCTGGCCGTCGACGGGGCGATCCAGCGCGAGTGGTTTCACCGACTAGGCCGCCAGGATGCGCTCGGGCGGATGGCTCACCTTCTGTGCGAGCTCGACGCCCGGATCGCTATGGCGGGACTGGGGAACGAGGACGGATTCAGCCTGACCATGACCCAGGAAGATTTCGCCGACTGCCTCGGGCTTTCATCGGTGCACGTGAACCGGACGCTCGCCGAGTTGCGCTCTCGCGGCCTGGCGTGCTGGCGGGCCGGACGGGTCGAAATCCATGACCGCGCCGGGCTTGTCGCCCTGGCGGGCTTCGATCCGAACTATCTTCGTCCGGACGCCGCGCCGATCTAGGCGGCGCGGCGGATCAGTCGGTCTGGGCGATCCGCAGTCTGTGGCCAGGAACGACGCCGCGCTGCAGATAGGCCGGCTCGAAATCGGCCAGACCGACCAGTTGTTCCCAGTCCAGGACCTGGGCGGACCGGCTCGCGAGGGTCGCCACGGATCGGAGGGCCTTCAGAGTCCGATTGACGTGGACGGAGGTCATGCCCGTCGCGTCGGCGATCTGGTTCTGGGTCAGGGGAAACTCGAAAGAGTCCGCCCCGGTTTCGCGGACGCCCTGGCGCGTCGCGATTTCGCAGATGAGATGGGCGATACGCCCAACGGCGTCCCGCCGACCTATGTTCACGACCCACTGCGACAGGATGGCTGCGTCGACCATGCAGTCCCGCCAGAACGCCTCGGCCAGGGCGGGGTGCCGGGCGGCCGCCGATCGCAGGGCCTGGTGAGGGATTTTGAGGACCTTCGTCCGGCAAAGGGCCTGCAGGGCGGAGGTCGCGCGGGGGTCCACGACGGACTGCAGATTGGCCATGTCGCCGGGAACGTGAAGCGCGGTGATCTGCCGGTCTCCGCGGGCGTTCTGGCCGAAACGTCCCAGCGCCCCCGTGACGACCAGGCTGGCGAATTCCGTCATCTCGCCGAGGGCGACATGGTCGATGTTCGCCTCCAGCTCGGATGGAAAGGCGGGCAGGTCCAGTACGGCCTGCTGTTCGACGGGCGTGAGCTGGGAGCGAAGGTTGAGACGGTTCAGAAAAACCTGAAGCCCGGCGCGGTTCTGATGAGGCAAACGATCACTCCGCCATGCAGCGGGAGCGTGCGCCCACGGCTGTCGAGGCCTGCGGGCTCTTCTCGACAGTGAGTCACCATGATCTGCGGGAGAAGCGGCCGCACTAACCTATGATATAAAACGCCTGGCGTCGGAAAGCGGTGAGCGGCAAATCGCCCGAACGCAGATCTGTTCGTCAGAGGCAGGCTCAGGGTGAAAATCAGACCGTCCGGTTCGAAGCCCAGAAGGGTCCCGCCGGAGCGCGACGGCGCCTCCTCATTGCGGCCCGACTGCACGCCGGAGCGGGGAAGGATCAAAGGCCCGGCCAAGCTCGGGGTTAAGCAGGCAAGTAGAGGACAAGGCGCGGCGAAGTGTCCGGTACCGGACACCAAGAACCGTCAGCGGAAGAGGACATTTACAGTCGGCAATCACTTCGGGAGGTGAATTGTAATGCGGCTCGGCGACGTGTCAGCCCCTCTTCGGCACGTCCCGGGCCGCATTTTGCGGGCGAACGCGGGAGGTCGGGGGTGTTGAGGAAATCGGCTATCGAGAGGGCCTTCGAACTGGCGGATTCGGGTCGCTTCGCAATCCCCAGCGCAATACGAAGGGCCATGATCTCCGAAGGCTATACCCAGTCAGATGTCTTCACCCTCGAAGGTCGTGCGACCTGGACGCAGCTTCGCCGTCGGTGTCTGGCCGCCGGTAAACCTGTCGCGCGCTCCGGCAGCGCCTCCGCCGAGGATTCCAGCAATCCCGGTCGAGGAGCGGCGGCTTCACGGACGTGACGACGGCGCGCCTGCGGAGGCCGGCTTTTCGAAGTCGCCCGTCTTCTCAAATTCGGGCGTTCCCTCGGTCTTCCCGGAAGCTGCTCTGTAAGACGGCGGGGGCGCAAGATTGTCCGAGGACCTGACCTGGCGTGATCCCGACGACACGGCCGGATGTCGAGGAGGAGCGCCGGCGTGTTTCAGCAGGATCCGATCCGGTTCGTCATCATGGGCGCCGCATCGCCCTCCATCAGAAGTTCGCCCACAATCCTGCCCGTGCTTCTCAGGGCGTCCAGCCTCTCTTCGGCCTGATCCCATTCGCCTGCAGTCAATCGGCAGGAGAGGGTTTTGCCCAGCCATTCGTAGTCGATGAGGAAGGTCTTGTCGGCCATGATGGTTCTCCCCTGGGGGTGACGGCGGTGAAGCGGCGATGCGTCCGGACCGAAGGCCGGACGCATCCCTGCTTGTCAGCGGCGGTTTTCCCAGCCTCGACGGGAAGCCTCGGAATGGCCGCGGGAATCGCCGAACCAGCCGCCATGCCCGCGATCCGAACGTCCCGAGCGATCATCGTCGTCGCGATCTGAACGACCTCTGCTTTCCCAGCCGCGACGCGCCGCTTCGGCATGGCCGCGAGAGTCTCCGTACCAGCCGCGGCCGTCGCCATCATCGTCGTCGCGTCGGCGGTAGGACCGCTCATCGCGGTCGCGGTCCGAAGACGAACTGCGCCCGCGCCCGCCGCCGCCGGAGCGGTCGTCGTCGCTCATGAAGCGGCCCTGGTCGTCACGGTCCCGATCGAAGGAGGCGTTGCGGCCACGTCCGCCGCCGCCGCGACCTGACCGATCGTCGTCGCTCATAAAGCGGCCCTGGTCGTCACGGTCCCGGTCGGAGGAGGCGTTGCGGCCGCGTCCGCCGCCGCCGCGACCTGACCGATCGTCGTCGCTCATGAAGCGGCCCTGGTCGTCACGGTCCCGGTCGGAGGAGGAACTGCGCCCGCGTCCGCCGCCGCCGCGACCGGAGCGGTCGTCGTCGCTCATGAAGCGGCCCTGGTCGTCCCGTTCCCGATCGTAGGAGGAACTGCGCCCGCGTTCGCCGCCGCCGCGACCCGAACGATCGTCGTCGCTCATGAAACGGCCCCGATCGTCCCGGTCGCGGTCGTCATCGCCGCGCATGGACCGGCGTTCGTCCCAGCCGCGCCGAGCGGCCTGGGCATGACCGCGGGAATCCCCGTACCAGCCCCGACCGTCGCCATCGTCGTCGTCGTCCCGGAAGCTGCGACCCTCGCCACGGCTGCGCGCGGCCATGGAGTGGCCCTCGGAGTCTCCGAACCAGCCGCCGCGACCACGGCCTCGATCATTGTCGTCCCTGCGGTCGTCGTCGCGAGACCGCGAATAGGATCCGCCGCGGCGATCATCATCGTCATCGCTGACGAAACGGCCGCGTTCGTCTCGTTCCGGACCTTGATTTCTGGGCATGCCATACTCCTGGGTTGGGCGATTTTCGCCTTGAAGTTGATGAAAAGACACGAGGTGCGACGGGCGCAGCCGGTCGGCCTCCTTCAACAGCCGACGCTTCCGTTCCAGAAGTCGGCGGCCCAGCGCGGCTGTGTCGACGCCGGCTGACTTCGCCTTGGCGAAGACGCCTGTCCGGGGCGCCTCCTCCTCAGCGACATGGTGTTTGATCTGCTCGGCGAGGACCTTGAACCGAGCTGCCTGGAGCGGATCTTCCTGGCTGCTCGCCAGCAGTTCGATGATGAGGAGCTTGGCGCAATCGTGCTCGACCTGGGCTTCGTCCAGGGCGTCCTCGGTCTCCTGGCCGTCCGCTGCGCGACAGGCGGGGTAGAAGATCTCTTCTTCGAGCAGGGTGTGAAGCGTCAGTTCCGTGCAGGCCTCGCGGATGATCGCGGCCTTGCGCCGGTCGGGGGCGGACTCGAACTCCGCGAACAGGGCCTCTACCCGGCGATGATCAGCCTTGAGCAGGTCGACGGCGTCGGCCTCCGGATCGGATGGGAGCTCCGGGGTCTTGCCGGTCTTGGGCGTTTGACCGGGTTTCCCCTGGTTCTCGGCGGCCGACGACCCGGCTTCCACCCTGGTTTCGCCGGGAGGGGCCTTGGCGCCTGCAACGGACTTTCCCGACGTCGGGGAGGATGCAGCCGCGGCTGCGGGCGTCGGCGGTTTTGCGGTTGGAGAAGGGGCGTTTTCTTCCGGCGTCTGCATGACGGCTCCTGTCGAAAGGGGACAGGGGGCAAATCGGCCTTGTGGATGCGAGTTCCGGTCATGCCGTCCTGGTCCGAGCCGGGATCGCGAGCGCAGGTTTCAGTCGATCTGCCGGATTCTCTACTGCCCTGCATGCGCGGCTTTGCCGGTGGAATTCCGGTCTGGCGGGCTCAGGCGCCGCAGCTTGACGTTGTTGTCGGCGTTCGCGCTAAGGGGTTCTCGTCAGGGCCTCGCGCCCCGAGGCGGCTTCGAAATTATTCGTCGGTCGAGGCTCGCCGGAGACCTTAAGTCGCATAGGCGTCTCATCAGAACGGGACGTGAAAGCGGCCGCCGTCCCAGTGCGCCCCAGGTATTGGTCGCGTCCCCTCGAGGCCGGCCGACTCCGGTGCGACTGTGAGCGCTAGGATCGCGCTGCGCGGGGACCGGTGTCCCTGAAGCGCCATTTCATCAACAGCACCCCCGACGCCATGGCCAGGGCGCAGGCGTTTGCGATCGTCACGGGCCAGGCCTCGGTCATGACGCCGTAGACCACCCAGAGGACGAAGCAGGTGACGGTCAGCCCATAGGTCTTGAGGCTGACGGCCGAGGCGTCCCTCTCTTTCCAGATCTTGACGCCTTGGGGCGCGAAGCTGGTGATGGAGCAGACGGCGGCGGCAGAGCCGACGATATTGGCGACGAGTTCACTCATACGGCCGCAACGTCAGGCGTCATCTGCTGTTCCTTGAGGTTCGGGTGCGCATGCGGCGACGACTACGACCGGCTTTGCTCTCGAGCGTGGCTTGCTCCTGCTCGCGCAGCCAGTTGTGCGCCCTGGTGGCCGCCACGGCGCCGTGGCCCATGGCCACGCTGATCTGATCCAGGCCTTCCACAAGATCTCCTGCGGCGAAGACGCCCGCGACGCGGCTGTCGAAGACGGCGTCGGAGGTCCCGCAGCCGGCCTCGGTGAGAGCGAGCCCGAGCTGCTCAGCAAGGGTTGAACGCGGTCTGCATCCCAGGGCCGGGTAGATGACGTCGAACGTCAACGGCGCGCCGGTGTCGAGACGGACGGTGATGTCATCGGCGCCGGGCTCTAGAGCGAGAAGGGCGCCGGCTTCCAGCCGGATTCCCGCATCGGCCAGGGTCCGGGCCTCGGCGGAAGAGAGTTCAGGGCGGTTGAGCGGCATGAGAGTGACGTTCTGGGAATACCCCCGCAGGAAGAGGGCTTCAGCCGCGCCATTGGTGTCGCAGCCGATCACCCCTATCCGTTTGCCGATATGTTCATATCCGTCGCAGACCGGGCAGTAGCGCAGCACCCCCGCCCGGATCGCTGCCTCGTGGACGGCTTCGGGCAGATCGACCTGATTGAGATCCACGCCCGTCGCCAGGATGACGGCGCGGCTTGAGCGCGTGGAACCGTCCGCGAGATGAAGGCTGAATCCGCCGGCTACGGCCTCGACAGCCGCCACCTCGGCCTCCTGGATGGTCGCGCCGTATTGAACGGCGTGGCGGGTCATGCGTGCGATCAGATCCGGTCCCCGAACGCCCTCAGGAAATCCCGGAGCATTGTGCGTGAGGGGAATGCGCAGGGCCCGGCTCTTGCCGTCGTGCAGCACGAGAACACTCCGGCGGTATCGCGCCAGATAGAGGGCTGCGGTCAGGCCCGCGGGCCCGGCGCCGATGACGACGACATCGGGTTCAGAGGTCGGTTCTGTGTCTGCGGCCATGGTTTCGCTTCGAGGAGGTGCCCCGTCCGAACAGATGACAAGGTTCGGCGTTCCATCCCGGCCCTTCCAGGACCGGGGCGACGAAAGCCGTCGGCCGGAGTGCGGCCGCAGAGAGTTCAGCGAGCGGAAGCGATCAGGGAGCCGCAGTCTGCGTCCTCGGCCAGGCCGGGATCGATGAAGCCCAGGAGGGCCGCGACCGGACTGACGAGGGTGGCCAGGGCGCCGACCAGACCGCCCTGCGTCGCCACCGCCGAGGCGTCCACGCCGAGGCGCGGGGAGGCGAGGGGGCCTTTGATGGTGATCGGCGCCCAGACGCGCAGGAGGCGCGGCTTCTTGGTTTCGCCGTCGATCCGGAGGTTCATGGTCTCGGCGCCGAGGTCGATGGTTCCCGAACCTTGGGCCAGGACCACGTCCGTGTCGATCACAAGGGTGCGAGAGGTTGCGACGCCGCCGGCCACCTTGAAATCCGCAACCGCGCAGCGAATGCCGGACGTGGACTGGTCCCCGGAGAGCAGCTTGCCGAGCCCGGCGCCGACATTGATGCCCAGCAGTTCGGCGAAGGCCGATCGCATCTGACCCTGGGGCGCCACCAGGCTGATGGATCCCTTGGAGTTGGCCGCCAGGTCGTGAATGGATGCGCCTGGCCCCTCCAGCCTGGCCCGCCCCAGGGCGCGTCCCGTCACTGTCGGGGCGCCCCCGCGCGCTGGGATGATCGACTCCAGGGGATAGCCGCTCAGGCGGAAATCGACGACGCTGTAGGGAATGGACTTGCGGGCGTCGATGCGGGCCGTACCGTTGAGTTCTCCGCGATTGAAAGCGAAGGCGACGGGGTCGAGCTTCAGGATCCCGTCCTTCAGGTCGGCCCCGAGGCTGACCTGCCGGATGTCGAAGGCGTTGGTCTTGACCGTACCGGCGCGGTAGGAGAGCGACCCGTCCATGGCGCGGAGCCGTTCCGTCCGCAGCGGGGCGTCGGGCAGGAGCTTGCCGGGCGCGCCCGAGGTTGCGACCGTCCCCTCGCTGGTGACCTGTGGTCGGGCGCCCAGGACGGCGGCGAGGTCGTCGATGTCCAGGGTGCGGGAGGTCAGTTTCGCGTCGACGCGGCGGCGCTCGCCGACATTGTTCACCTCCAGGCTTCCGGACAGGTCGGAGGATCCGACCCGCCCGCTGAAATCGGCGAAGCGGAACAGGGCGCCGTCCCGGCTCAGATCGCCCTTCAGTCTGTAGGGCGGCGTGTTGGGCGTGGTGATCCCGGTCAGGAGATAGATGTCGGCCAGGTCCTGGCCCTCAAGCTCCAGCACCGCATTGAACCGCCCGAGGTCGAACGGCCGGGTGACTTCGCCCTCGGCCCTAAGTCTCGAGCCGGCGCCCGCCAGATCGGCGGTGAAGGCGTAGGGTCGGTCGCGGCGAATATTGACGAAGGGGCCGCCGGTTACGCGGAGAGTGAGCGGCGCGCCGTTCATCGTCCCCTTGCCGTCAAGCAGAAAGCCGCTTTCGCCGTCCTCGGGGGAGCGCGCCTCGCGCGCCGTGATCATGGCGTCGAGCTTCATGCCCCGTCGCTGTTCGTCCAGCGTCAGGCGGCCGTCCTTGATGACCAGGCGCTGGATGACCGGCAGTTTCGCTCCGCGACCGTCGTCGGGCCGCTCGGGGTGCAGGTCCCAGCTCCGGCGACCGTTCCCGTCCACGACAAGATGGACCGCCGGACGGGTCATCACCAGGGAGGACACCTCCACCTGACCCAGGAAAAGCCGTCGCAGCCGGACGGAGACGTCCAGTTGTTCGACTTCGGCCGTGTTGCGATCGTGCGCCCAGGCGGGGCCGCCTATGCTGAGGCGGCGCACCGTCGCCGAGGGCGTCCAGCTGAACAGCCTGACATCGAGGTCGCCGTTCAGCACGACCTCGCGACCCGTGGAGGCGGAGGCCGCCCGGCTGATCGGCCCGCGCAGCCAGTTCCAGTCGAACAACATCAGAAACATCAGAGAGCCCGCGATCAGCCCCAGAGTGATCGTGGCCGCGATGATCTCCGCCTTTCCCGGACGCCGGACGGCCGACCAGACAGGATCCTGATCGAGGACATAGGTCTTGAGCCGGGCTGCTCTCGCCCTCATCCCGCGCCGGAGGGAGGCCGCGGCGGAGCGCAGGGTCTGCAGAGCGGATTTGTGGCCTGGTTCGTCGATCAAGGTCGCCTCCGGTGAAGCTGGTCAACGCCTGAGACCGCAAAGGGCGCCATGGGGCTGAGCCTGGGCGGAACGAGCCCTGCGACACGGACATTAGGTCGGCATGCCCGAGCGCGCCTGATGCAGGCCGCGCGCCTTCAAAGGAAGACCCATGTCCGATCGCCTCGCCATGCAGGATCCGCGCAACCAGTATCCTCGACCGCCCTTTCCCCGTCAGCCTCAGCCCGAACCCGGTCTGGCGGGCCGGATGATCCCGCGGCCCGACCATGGTGAGGACAGCTATGTCGGACATGGCCGTCTGAAAGGGCGCCGGGCCCTGATCACGGGCGGAGATTCCGGGATCGGTCGGGCGACGGCGATCGCCTATGCCCGCGAAGGCGCCGATGTGGCCATCGCCTATCTGCCGTCCGAGGAGAAGGACGCGCAGGAGGTGGTCGCCCTGATCGAGAAGGCCGGGGTGAAGGCCCTGGCCCTGCCAGGCGACATTCGCGACGAGTCATGGAATGCGACCATGGTCGCCCGGGTGGCGGAGGCCTTCGACGGTCTGGACATCCTGGTCGTCAACGCCGGTCATCAGCAGTACCGGGAGAATGTGGCCGAGGTCTCGACCGCCGATTTCGACGCCACGATTAAGACCAACCTCTACGCCTTGCACTGGATTTGTCAGGCCGCAGCGCCTCATCTGCCGCCGGGCGCGGCCATCATCACCACCGCCTCGATCCAGGCCTATGAGCCTTCGGACATCCTGCTGGACTATGCGACCACCAAGGCCGGGATCGTCGCCTACACCAAGGCCCTGGCCAAGCAGATGATCGAGAAGGGCGTGCGGGTGAACGCCGTCGCGCCGGGACCCTTCTGGACGGTGTTGCAGCCCAGCGGCGGTCAGCCCCAGGAGAAGGTCGAGCAGTTCGGGGCCCACAGCGCCTTCGGCCGGCCGGGGCAGCCGGTGGAGATCGCGCCGGTCTACGTCCTGCTCGCCTCCCAGGAGGCCAGCTTCGTCACCGGAGAGGTCTGGGGCGTCACCGGCGGGGCCGGCGTCGGCTGAGCCGCGAACGCCGTCCGACCTGGAACGGCAAGGCTTGTTGGATTTTGGAACGAAATGCGCCCTGGCTCTGGGGCGGCGCTCGTTAATGACGTCGTCAGTTCGTGGCGGCGGACGATTAGGAGGATCTGAAGGATGACGTCCGCAGACCGCGGGTTGGGTTCGGAGATCGACTATCTGTCGGATCTGGGGCGCGCATTCGGCGGCGCCCTATTGTTCAGTCTCCCCTTGCTGATGACCATGGAGATGTGGGCCCTCGGCGTGTCGGCTGCGCCCGCGCGGCGCCTCGCCTTCGTGATCGCCGCCTTGCCCGTCCTCTACGGCTTGGCTCACTACGCGGGCTTTTCTGCGCGAAGGGGCTTGGTGAACAACAGCCTGGACACCCTTGTGGCGCTCGCCGTCGGGTTCACGACCTCGACGGCGCTTCTGGCCATGTTCAACGTCCTTGACGACTCCTCCCTGACTTCGGCGGCGGGGCAGGTTTCGCTTCAGGCGGTCCCGGCCGCCCTCGGCGCCCTTGTCGCCCGTCGGCAACTTTCAGGGGATGAGGAGGAGGGCGACGAGGACGAGGCGTCCTACCCTGGCGAGCTCTTCCTCATGTTCGCCGGAGCCTTGTATTTCGCCATGAACCTGGCGCCGACCGAGGAGATGCGGCTGATCGCCTACCTGACGACTCCGTCAGGCGCCTTGGGGCTGCTGGTGCTGTCGCTGGCGCTTCTGCATGTCATCGTCTTCGAGGCCGGTTTCGCGGGGCAGGAAGAAAAGGAAAGCCCTCTTCGCGCCTTCCTGGACTTCACCCTGCCGGGCTACGCCCTTTGTCTGGCTGCGAGCTTCGCCATGCTGTGGGTGTTCGGCGCTGTAGATGGGCATGGCGCGGGCGCCGTCATGGCCAATGTCGTCGTTCTCGCCTTCCCGGCCGCCCTGGGCGCGGCGGCCGCGCGGCTTCTGGTGTGAACATGGAGAACCGGGAGAAGCCCGCTCGCGAAACGCTGTCACGGCTGCAGTGCGTCTGCGCCTTGATGGGTCTCATCGTCACCGCCGCAGCGATCGCTGTGCTCGCGCGATCCGCCTTCGCCGATCACAGGCCGCCCGACCTGACCGTCCTGCCCCAAGCTCTTCGTCCTGTGGGAGCGGGCTGGGCGCTGGAGGTCAAGGTTGTGAACAACGGCGACATGACGGCCGCCGCCGTTGAGATAGAAGGGGAGGCGGACGGGGAGAAATCCGGGGCCACGCTCGACTACGTGCCGGGACACGGCGAAAAGCGGGCGACCCTGGTCTTTTCCTCTGATGGGAAGCCCCAGGCGCAAGTCCGCATCACGGGATGGAACGATCCATGACTCCCTATGAGCGCCTGCGAAGAGAGGGCGACGCCGCCGGGAACCTTCGGAGCTCGCCCGGCGCTGGTTTGATATGCAGATGCTTGGCGCCATACTTATTGTCATTCTAGGAGCTGTTCCGGTCGCCATGGGATTGTCCCTGATCAGCCGCGCTTTCAGACGCATAGGACGGGGATGGAGTCCGGGGAAGGGCGCATGAATTTCCTGCTTTTCGCTCTTGGTCTCGTCTTCGCCGCGGTTGCGGCGGCGGCGATCCGGTGGAGCCGCCGTCATCCGGGAGCGCCTGGGAAGAAGGCCGATGAAACGCCGCCAGACGCCTGACTTGCGAAGCGTTCGACACGGGCGGTCGTGTGGGCGCCAGCCGAGTTAGCAGTCGAATACGATCAGGCCCAAGGCTTAGGAGGTCTCAATGTCCGGAACCGGACACAACCGCTTTTATGTCTACGCCGAAGGCGCAGGCCGAGCCCATGGCCACGTGATCGAGGCCCCGAGCTTTGAGGCGGCGGCGGTCGGGTACGCCGAACTGTTCTTTCCCCCTGTGAACGCCGGGGATGAGGTTCGTCTCTTCGTGGCGGATATGGAGGGAGGTCGGGAGCACTGCTTTGTCATCGACCTGGAAGACGGGCAGGCCGAAACCTGCGGCTGAGCCGTCGGCTCGGGTGAGACGCAGGGCAGGGAGCGAAACCCGTTTCATGGTGTTGATTCGGCGCGACGGGCGCGGCGCCCGTCCCGGAGGCTCGAAATGGCGTATCGCCCCACCTGGCAGGGACACCTGCGTCTGTCCCTCGTGACTTGCCCCGTCGCCCTTTACACGGCGACCAGTTCAGGGGGCGAGGTTCATTTCAATCTCATCAATCCCGAGACCAACAATCGTATCCGGATGATCACCACCGACCCGGACACGGGCCCGGTCGAGCGGTCGTCCCTGGTCAAGGGCTACGCCGTCGCTAAGGACGAATACATCCTCCTCACCGATGAGGAGATAAAATCCGTCAAACTGGAGAGCACGAAAACGATCGATATCGAGCGCTTCGTGCCGGAGGAGGAGATCGACCGCCTCTACTGGGATAATCCCTACTACCTCGCGCCGGCCGGAGCGCTGGCGGAGGAGGCTTTCGGCGTTATCCGTGAGGCCATGCGCTCGGAAGGCAAGATCGCCCTGGGGCGCGTGGTCCTGTCGACGCGGGAGCGTCTGCTGGCGCTGGAGCCGCGGGACCAGGGAATCCTCGCCTATTCTCTCCGTACGCGAGGGGAGGTCCGCGCGATGCGCGATGTGTTCGGAGCCATATCGGACAAGGCGCCTGATCCGGCCATGGTCGATATTGCGCGGCGGATCATCGAGCAGAAGGCCGGGCCCTTCGACCCGGACCAGTTTGTCGATCGATACGAGGAGGCGCTCAAGGCTCTGATCGCCTCCAAACAGAAGGGTCATAAGCCTGTTCGCGCCGCCGAGCCGGAGGACACCAATGTCGTCGATCTGATGGCCGCGCTCCGCGCCAGCCTGAAAGGTTCGGGCGCCGAACCTCGCAGGGGCGCGCGGACGGCCAAGCGGCCGGCCGCTTCGGAGAAGGGGAAGAGGGCTACGCCCCGGAGACGGGCGAGTTGAGGTTCGCCGGGATCCTGTGATGCTCGGCGCTCACGACTGACCGAAAGGCGACAGTCGCAACAATCCTCGGCCTAGCTCTTTCCGTTTTGTCGAAAGGGAGCTCGACATGAAGACCTACATCAAGATCGCGGCCGGCCTGGCTGTCCTTGGTTTGCTGGCCGCCGCCTGCAGCAGGGACGCCGACCGGCGGGCGCGAGAAGCGTCCGGGGCGGAAGGGGAGCCTGTGGGGGAGGTGGGGACCTTGACTGATGTTCCTGCTGGACCGGGGACGTCAGGGTCATCCAGCGAGGCCGTCAACGGGGCGGTTGCGACCGAGGCGCCGGTCTCCCCTTCGCTTCAAGGGGCGGGGACAACCACGCCGTCCCGAAGCACGACCAATCCGAGTCCGCCCGCTGCGGCCAGTTCACCTCCGTCTGCTCCGGACTGAGTGAAGCGGCCTCGCTGGATGCCTGGTGCGTTGCGCCGGCCGGGCCTTCGTCGGTCCTTGCTGAAGCGTTCCGGGCAAGCGACGGCAATGCTGCTATGCTTGTTCGTGGCGTATTCGTGCTTGAAACAGCCTGAAACGCCGTTTTGAGCGAGGTTTCCGGCGCCCCCCTAGCGCCCCCCTAACGAGGCCAAACCTCAGACGCCCCAGGTTCACGGCCAGGCGATGGGTTCTATCTTGTTGTAAGGTAAGGGGGAAAATGGTGGACGCGACAGGGATTGAACCTGTGACCCCCTCGGTGTGAACGAGGTGCTCTCCCGCTGAGCTACGCGTCCAGCGCAGTAACGGCCAAATCAGAAAGGCTTGGGCCGCCGGGAGGCGCGATGTAGCCCGCGATTCCGACGACGGCAAGCCTCTTTGATCAAATACCCGCCGCGCGCACGCCTTCGGGCGTTTCCGTCTCGGGATCGCCGGGCAGCCAGGCGACGTGACCGTTGTAGATGTTCTCGTTCAGGATGCCTTCCTCCTTGGCGACCAGGACGGGGACCAGCATCTGGCCGGTGACGTTGGTGGCGGTGCGCATCATGTCGATGATCCGGTCGATGGCGACGATATAGCCGATGCCTTCCAGCGGCAGGCCCGCCGTCGACAGGGTCAGGGTCAGCATGACGATGGAGGTGCCGGGCACGCCGGCCGTCCCCAGCGATCCCAGAACCGCCGTCAGGCCGATCAGCACGTATTGCGTCAGCGTCAGGTCGATCTGGAAATACTGGGCGATGAAGATCGAGGCGATGGCCGGATAGATGGCCCCGCAGCCGTCCATCTTCACATTGGCCCCCAGAGGCACGGCGAAGGCGGCGTAGGCTTGCGGCACGCCCAGACGCTCGACCGTCTGGCGCAGGGTGATCGGCAGGGTGCCTAGCGACGAGGAGGTGGCGAAGGCCGTCTGCTGGGCGGCAAAGGCACCGCGGAAGAAGCTGCGGATCTTCAGGCCGTGCAGTTTCAGCAGGCCCGAATAGACGATCAGAATGTGGAAGAGGCAGGCCGCGTAGATGGCGAAGATGAACTTGCCCAGCGGCAGCAGCGCCTCCCAGCCATAGCCGCCGACGACCGAGCCGATCAGGCCGAACACCCCGAACGGCGTCAGTTGGATCACCCAGCGGGTGATGCGGAAGATCAGGGCCGCGCCTTCATCCACCAGTCGCCGCGCATTCTGCGCCCGGTCGCCCAACGCCACCAGGGCCGCGCCCAGCAGGGCGGAGAAGAAGATGATCTGCAACACCTTGCCCTCGGCCAGCGAGGCGAAGGGATTGGTCGGAACAACGCCCAGCAGCACCTGCAACGGCGTCGGGATCACGCGTTCCTTGACCTCGCCCAGCGGCAGGTCAGCCAGTCCGACGCCCGGATTGATGATGTGCCCGAAGGCGAAGCCGACCAGCACCGCCAGCAGCGAAGTGATCGCGAACCAGACGATGGTCCGCACCCCCAGCCGCACCGCGCCCACCCCTTCGCCCAGCTTGGCGATCGAACTGGCGATGGTGAACAGCACCAGTGGCGCCACCACCATGCGGATCAGGTTCAGATAGACGTCGCCGATCGGCTGCAGCCAGACCGTCGCCTGCTCGCGCAGGATCAGGCCGGCGATGATGCCCAGGGCAAAACCGGCGGCGGTGCGCTGCCAGAGCGGGATAGCGAAGAAGCGACGGAACATGACGACCTTTGGGGAGGAGCGGTCGTCCTATGTGTTTTGCGCAAGAGGTGACGGCAACCGCGACGGGAGCGATTGACGGTTAGAAGTTCTGATTGGTTGTTTAGCTTTTCTACCTAATCCCAACTCGCTCATCCCAGCGGGCGGGGCGGAGTTGCCGCTAAGACAGCCTGATTACGAAGCTGAGTAATTTCATCTGGAATTGCTGGGGCGTCTTTGGCTCATCGCCATCCGCCAAGAGAAAATCTGGAAAGCGCTGGTTCAGGTCTGGGCAGGTGATCGAAAGAAACTCAGCGAGCTTCATCGTATCTTGTTCGAGAAATTCCAGACGCCAATGGTAGAATGCTTCGCTCGTCTGCTCGAGCAAGATTTCGACAGCTTTGGCGGCGTCGGTATTCGAAGCTTCAGCCTTTGCCAGAAATGCGGCTACGGGCGCACTGCTCTTGTAATCCCCAGTCCAGCCCATCAAGGCACAGTCGTCACCGTAGAGCCTCAACTGGGCAATGCCTTGGGCATCGTTGTGCAACTCGATGATTGCGGGCGGCTCTTGAGGGTCGATCTCAATCATACGCGTAGGATATCGCCCTACGCAGAAAAGTCACTTGGACACGTCCGCTTCCCACCCTTAAGCGAACTTCAGAGCGTCCGCTTCCGGGCCGCGTTCGGTATCTGGATCCCGGCCTTCGCCGAGGTGAGCTATGGGGGACGGGCGAGGGGCCTTAGCCCATCACCTCAGCCAGCGCCGCCTCGAACCCGTCGTAGTGGTCGATCACGACATCTCCGCCCAGCTCCTCGCGCGGCACGTCATTGTAGCCGAAGCCGACGACGATGCAGGCCACGCCCGCGTCCCTGGCGGCCTTGGTGTCGGTGGTGCTGTCGCCGACCATGACGCAGCGCGCCGGATCGCCGCCCGCCTTCTGCACAGCCTCATGAATATGGGCCCCGCTGGGCTTGCGGGCCGAGACCGCGTCCGGTCCGGCGATGAAGGCGAAGTGGCGCCTCAGGTCCAGCGCCTCGATCAGGGCGACCGACAGGTCCGTGCGCTTGTTGGTGGCGACGCACAGGATGGCCCCACGCGCGGCCAGCCGCTCCAATGCCGGAACCACGCCGTCGAACGGGCGGCTCTCGTCGGCGATATGGGCCAGATAGTCCTCGATGAAGCGCTCGAACAGGCCGGGCGCATGGGCCTCGTCCCAGGCGGCGCCCGCCTCCATGAAGCCGTGACGCAGCAGGGCCATGGCGCCGTGGCCGACCAGATGCCGGGCCGAGGACATGGGCACGGGCGGCAACTCGTACTGGACCAGCATCCGGTTCAGCGTCCCGATCAGATCGGGCGCCGAATCCACCAGGGTCCCGTCCAGGTCGAAGGCGATGGTCCAGCCTTCCAGATCGCGTTCAGTGCTCATGTCGTCTCCCGGCTCGCGCAGACCCCGGCAATGGGCTAGATCGCGCAGGACGACAAGCCGCCGGATCGATTCATGACCGCACCTCACCCTCGCGCCGCCATCATCCTCGCCGCAGGCCAGGGCACGCGGATGAAGTCGCCGCTGCCCAAGGTGCTGCACCCGGTGGGCCAGCGCGCCATGCTGGATCACGCCATCGACGCCGCCGAGGCCCTGGGCTGCGAGCGCATCGTGGTCGTGGTCGGTTCGCATTCCCCTGAAGTCCGCGCTCACGTCGAAAAGCGTCTGGGCGAAGACTCCATCGCCGTTCAGGACCCGCCGCTGGGCACCGGCCACGCCGTCCGCGCCGCCGAGGCCGTGCTGGGTGACTTCATCGGCCATGTGGTCGTGACCTACGGCGACGTGCCCCTGCTGAAGGCCGCCGACATCGAGCCGGTCTTCGCTGACGCCGATCAAGGCGTGCACGAAGGCGTCACCGTCATCGGCTTCGAGGCCCGCGATCCCGGCGCCTATGGCCGCCTGATCCTTGAGGGCGACGACCTTCTGGCCATCACAGAGGCCAAGGAGGCCTCGGCTGAGGTTCTGGCGATCACCGCCTGCAACTCCGGCGTCATGGCCGCCCCCGTAGGCCTGCTGTTCGACCTGCTGGCCGAGGTGAAGAACGACAACGCCAAGGGCGAATACTATCTGACCGACGTGGTCGAGCTGGCCCGCAAGCGCGGCGCCCCGACCCGCGCCGTCTTCGCCGCCGAAGACTCGGTCATGGGCGTCAACGCCCAGTCCGAACTGGCCCAGGCCGAGGCCCTGTTCCAGCAAACCCAGCGCGATCACTTCCTGGCGGCGGGCGTGACCATGTCGGCCCCCGACACCGTCCACTTCGCCTGGGATACAGAAGTCGGCGCCGGCACGACCATCGAGCCCTTCGTCGTCTTCGGCCCCGGCGCGGTTGTGGCCGAGGGCGCGCGCATCCGCAGTTTCAGCCACATCGAGGGCGCCAGGGTCGCCAGCAAGGCCGAGGTCGGCCCCTACGCCCGCCTGCGCCCCGGCGCGGATCTGGGCGAAGGGGTCAAGATCGGCAACTTCGTTGAGGTCAAGAACGTCCGCATGGACGCGGGCGCCAAGGCCAACCATCTGGCCTATCTCGGCGACGGCCATGTGGGGGCGAAGGCCAACATCGGCGCGGGCACCATCTTCTGTAACTACGACGGCTTCTTCAAACACCGCACCACGGTGGGCGAGGGGGCCTTCGTCGGCTCCAACTCCTCGCTGGTCGCCCCCGTGACCATCGGCGCGGGCGCCATGGTCGGCTCCGGCTCGGTGGTGACGAAGGACGTCGCCCCCGGCGATCTGGCGCTCGGCCGCGCCGAACAGACAATGAAACCCGGTTGGGCGGCCCGGTTTATGGCTGCCATGCGCGCAAAGAAGGCGGCGAAATCCCAATGAGCGACCTGCAGAAGAAGAACGCCGGCGAAGCCGCCGCCGCCTATGTCGAGGCAGGGATGGTGGTCGGTCTGGGCACCGGCTCCACCGCCGCCTGGTTCGTCAAGGCCCTGGCGGCGCGCAACCTGCCGGACCTGCGCTGCGTGCCCACGTCTGAGCGCACCGCCGATCTGGCGCGCGAACTGGGCCTGACCCTGTCGACGCTGGAGGACACCCCGCGCCTCGACCTGACCGTCGACGGCGCCGACGAGATCGGTCCGGGCCTGGCCCTGATCAAGGGCGGCGGCGCGGCCCTGCTGCGCGAAAAGCTGGTGTGGGAGGCGTCCGCCCGCTGCATCTGCATTGCCGACGCGGCCAAGGTCGTGCCGGTGCTGGGGACCTTCCCCCTGCCGATCGAGGTCGTCGCCTTCGGTCACAAGACCACCGCCAACCGCATAGCCGACGTCCTGGCCGACCACGACATCCCCATGCCCGCCCGCGTCCGTCAGGCCGATCGCGGCCTGATCCGCACCGACGGCGGCAACCTGATCTACGACGCCGCCTGCAAGGTCATCGCCGACCCGGCTCGCCTCGCGGCTGACCTTAAGAGCCTGACCGGCGTGGTCGAACACGGCCTCTTCCTCGACCTGACCGACCTGGCCCTCATCGGCACGGACGCCGGGTTCGAGACGCTCAATCCGTAGAAGGGTCGGCCGCCTGGGTGTCGGCAAGGCGGTTGTGAGCGCGATGAATCGATTGCGCGATTTCGAGGTTTCCCGCCCGGGTGTTCTTGAGCGTCATCTGCGCCTTATACAGACCTTCCAGGTAGGCGTAGTCCCACTCGGTCATGCCTTCGCCCGAGGCTGCGGACTCGTCGAACGTGTTGAGAACCGAGACGTATCGGCTGGTGTCAGCCTGGGGATCGATCTGCGCCAGGGCGACGAAAGCGATGTAGTCCGCGAGTTGGCGGCTTTCGATGCCAGCCAGTTGTGATGAATCGACGACAATGATGACGCGCTGAAGATTGTCCACGATCTGGGTCGTGAGATTTGAAGCGGAGATTTTTACGGCAGGAGCGCAAGAAACGGGCGTGTCGCCGCATGGATCGCCGGGCAGGCGCACAGCTCGCAGGTTGGTGTCCCGATCGACAGGGAAGCTGACGTGCCACCACCGCACCGGGGCGGCGGATTCGCGGAACGCACGCAGAGCGGCGGCGCCCTGATCGGTTGTACTCGACCCTGGGCGGAAGCTCAGCGGCGACCTCTCAGTGATGGCATGGGCGACATTGGTGGCGTCGGCTGATGCGACAACGACGACATTGGGGCTGCAGTTGGGGCCGCCCGAACGCACGTTGACGCGGTCGGCTACCTCCGCCACGCGGTCGATGATGTACTGGGCCCCGTCCTGTTCGATGTTGACGGTGGAAACGCATATGGGGTTGCGCCAGCGAGCCAGGCTCCGGCCCTGATTGGGTGCAGCCACCTCGGTCACAAACGACTCGATCAGGCGCTGCAGCGGGCGACCAATGACCGTCAGGTCTTCCAGGCGTGTCGGCTCCTCGGCCTCATCTTGAGGCTGAGCCATCGCCCCGGAGGCGAACAGGAGGCTGCCGAGCGCCGCAGCGGCCAGGGTAAGTTTCAGCATACGTGCCTCCAAATGGAACTGGTACCGACACTGTCAGCCAAGGAAAGGCCTGTCCAGACTTCGCACAACGCCGAGATCCGGCTGGGGGCGTCGACGCCTAGCGTTTGACGGTTCCAACTCCTAGATTGCAGGTTCCAGTAGATTTTTCAGGAATTTGACGTGGCTTCTTACGACTACGACCTCTTCGTCATCGGCGCCGGTTCGGGCGGGGTGCGCGCCGCGCGCCTGACGGCTCTGGGCGGTAAGAAGGTGGCCGTGGCCGAGGAGTATCGCGTCGGCGGCACCTGCGTCATCCGCGGCTGTGTGCCCAAGAAATTCATGGTCATGGCCTCGGAAGTCAGCCACGCGCTGGAGATCGCCGAGGGCTACGGCTGGTCCTTCGACAATGCGAAATTCGACTGGCCGACCTTCCTTCAGGCCAAGGACGTCGAGATCGCCCGCCTGTCGGGCATCTACGCCGCCAACCTGGGCAAGGCGGGCGTTGATCTGGTCCACGGCCGCGCCGTGATGAAGGACGCCCACACGGTCGAAATCGTCGGCAAGAACCAGACCTTCACCGCCGAGAAGATCCTGATCGCCACCGGCGGGCGCCCGTGGAAGCCCGAGGACCTGCCGGGCGTCGAGCACGCCATCACGTCCGAAGAAGCCTTCCATCTGCCGGAACTGCCCAAGCGGATCCTGATCGCGGGCGGCGGCTATATCGCGGTCGAGTTCGCGGGCATCTTTGCGGGTCTGGGCGTCGAGACGACCCTGATCTATCGCGGCCCGAACATCCTGCGCGGCTTCGACGACGACGTGCGCGCCCATCTGGCGGGCGAGATCGAGAAGCGCGGCATCAAGGTCATCCTGGGCTGCCAGCACACCTCGATCGAGAAGACCGAAAGCGGTCTGGTCAGCCACCTCGGCAACGGCATGACGCTGGAAACCGACGTGATCATGTTCGCCACCGGCCGCGTCCCCTACGTCAAGGGACTGGGCCTCGAGAACGCGGGCGTCGAGCTGAACGACGAGGGGGCTGTCGCCGTCGATCCCTTCTCCAAGACCTCGGTCGACAACATCTGGGCCATCGGCGATGTGACCGACCGGATGAACCTGACCCCGGTCGCGATTCGCGAAGCCGTCGCCTTCCACGAGACGGTCTTCAAGAACAACCCGCAGCACTTCGACTATGAAGCCGTCGCCACCGCCGTCTTCAGCCAGCCGCCGGTCGGCGTCGTCGGTTTGACCGAGCATGAGGCGCGCCGCGCCTGCACGAAAGGCGTCGATGTCTATGTGACCCGCTTCCGCCCGATGAAGTACGCCTTCACCGGTTCGGACGAGCGGGTGCTGATGAAGCTGGTGGTCGACGCCGACAGCCAGCGCGTCGTCGGTTGCCACATCGTCGGCCCGGAAAGCCCGGAGATGATCCAGCTGGCGGCCATCGCCGTGAAGGCCGGCCTGACCAAGGCCCAGTGGGACGCCACCTGCGCCGTCCACCCGACCATGGCCGAGGAACTGGTCACGCTGAAAGAGAAGCAGTCGCCCACCTCGATGGCGGGCTGATCATGTCGGGACAGGGCGGCTTGCCAGTCGCCCTGTCTGAGCGCCTTATGCGGCCCAGCTTTCCCGGAGGTCGCCCCATGAAGTCCCGTCTGCTCGCCGCCGCCCTGTCCGCCCTGTCCGCCCTGCTGGTCGCCGCCGCTTCTCCGGTCCTGGCCCAGAACGCGCCGCCCGCCGCCTATCGGAACGCCGTCGCCGACACCCTGCGCCCCGCCGACGAGGTCGCCCGCGATCCTTTGCGTCATCCCGCCGAGATCCTGGCCTTCGCCCAGGTGCAGCCGGGTCAGAAGGTCGCCGACATCCGGCCCGGCGCCGGCTACTTCACGCGTCTGTTCGCCCGGGTCGTGGGCGAGGGCGGCCACGTCTACGCCTTCGTGCCTAACCGCACGGCCGAGCGCGAGAACCCGCGCGCCGACGCCCTGGTCGCCGCCTATCCCAACGTCAGCCGCGTCAACGGCGACCTGGACGCCATGGCCTTCGATGCCCCTCTGGACGTCGTCTTCATGAGCCAGGAATACCACGATTTCCACATCCCCCGTTTCGGCGTGGACGTGGCCAAGATGAACGCCGACATCTTCAAGGCGCTGAAACCCGGCGGCCTGTTCGTGGTCATTGATCATCAGGCCGCGCCCGGCGCCGGCAACACCGCCGTCGAGACCCTGCACCGCATCGAGGGCGCGCAACTGCGCCGCGAGGTCGAGGCCGCCGGCTTCGTCTTCGATGGTGAGACATCGGCCGTCGCCAACCCCGCCGACGACCATACCTTGAATGTCTTTGACGAGGCCATTCGCGGCAAGACCGACCAGTTCGTCTATCGCTTCAGAAAGCCGGGCTGAACCGGCTGAAATCACAGGAGGAGTAACCATGCGTCCCTTCCTCGCCTTCGTCGTCGCAGCCTCCCTGGCGGCGGCCGCGCCCCTGAGCGTCGCCTCGGCCCAGACGGCGCCCGCAGCCTATGAAGCCGCCCTGGCCAGCCCCATCCGTACGACCGAGGACCGGGCCCGCGACACGGCCCGCCACGCCGCCGACACCCTGGCTTTCGCCGAGGTGAAGCCGGGTCAGAAGATCGGCGACATGATCATCGGCGGGGGCTACTTCACCCGCCTGTTCGCGGCCGCCGTCGGTCCCGACGGCCACGTCACGGCCTGGCAACCGGCCGAGTTCATCGGCTTTCAGGCCAGCTATGGCGAGGCCCTGGCCGCCGCCGCCGCGCTCGACAACGCCGACGCCATCAGCTCGCCCATCGGCGCCCCGGAATGGCCCGAGGGCCTGGATCTGATCTTCACCGCCCAGAACTATCACGACCTGCACCTCAAGCCCTTCGCCACGGACACGGCGGCGAAGGTCAATGCGGCGGCGTATCGGGCGCTGAAGCCCGGCGGCCTCTATGTCGTCATCGACCATGACGCGGCGACGGGCGCAGGGCCGGATGCGCCGGACAGCCTGCATCGCATTGACGTGGATCAGGTCAAGCGCGAGGTCGAGGCGGCGGGCTTCGTGCTGGACGGCTCAAGCGACCTTCTGGCCCGGCCCGACGACCCGCGCACGGCCAACGTCTTCGACCCGTCCATTCGCGGCAAGACCAGCCAGTTCATGCTGCGGTTCAGAAAACCGGTCTGAGCCGAAACTGTCGAACAGGTGACTGGCGAAGCGGGCGGGGAGGGGCTAACCCTGCCCCAAAATCCATAAGGGAAACGCCTCAGATGACTCGCATCGCCTTCATCGGTCTCGGCAACATGGGCGGCGGCATGGCCGCCAATCAGGCCAAGGCCGGGCATGACGTCGCCGCCTTCGACCTGTCGCCCGCCGCGCTGGAACGCGCCGCCGAGGCCGGGTGCCGCACCGTCGCCTCGGTCGCCGAGGCCGTGAAGGACGCCGAGGTGGTCATCACCATGCTGCCCGCCGGGCCGCATGTGCTGAGCGTCTATTCCGAACAGATCATCGGCGTGGCCCCGTCCAACGCTCTGCTGCTGGACTGCTCGACCATCGACGTGGAGACGGCGCGCAAGGTCGCGGGTCTGGCCAGGGAGGCGGGTTACGCCTTCGCCGACGCCCCCGTCTCGGGCGGCACCGCCGCCGCTGACGCCGGCACCTTGGCCTTCATGGTCGGCTGCGACGAGGCCGACTTCGCCCGCGTCGAACCGGCGCTGGACCCTATGAGCCGCATTACCATCCGCGCGGGCGACCACGGCGCGGGTCAGGCGGCCAAGATCTGCAACAACATGCTGCTGGGCATCTCCATGGTCGGCACCTGCGAGGCCATCGCCCTGGCCGAGAAGCTGGGTCTGGAGCCGGAACGCTTCTTCGAGATCGCCTCCAAGTCCTCGGGCCAGTGCTGGAGCGTCAGCAACTACTACCCCTGGGCCGGGCCGGTCCCGACCGCCCCTTCGAACCGCGACTATGAAGGCGGCTTCGCCACCGCCATGATGCTGAAAGACCTGAAGCTGGCCCAGGACGCCGCCGCCAAGGCGGGCGCCACGACCCCGCTGGGCGCTCAGGCCGAGGCCCTCTACGCCCTGTTCAACGGCCTCGGCTACGGCGGCAAGGACTTCTCGGCCATGGTGCAGATGCTGCGCGGGCGGCTGGACACCCTGGCGCAGTGAGGGGCCGCGGGGGGCTGTCCTTATTGGTCGGTCTGGCGGCGCTCGGCCTGATCGCCGCCGCGCCGGCCGATCCGCCTTACAGCGCCGCACCTGGTCTGTTTCAGGCCGGGGCGCCTGATCTGGGACTGAAGCCCGCGCCGGGCACGCAGACCTTCACCGTCTTCGCGCCGGGCGAGGCCACGGACCGGTTCAGCAACGGCGTGGTGCTGATGCCCTTCAAGGGCCGGCTTTACGCCCAGTGGCAGAGTTCGGTCCGGGACGAGGATGCGCCCGACACCTGGGTCGCCTACAGCGTCAGCGACGACGGCGAGACCTGGCGCGCGCCGGTCGCCCTGGCCCATGCGGGCGAGGGCGGGGTGATGCGTTCCAGCGGCGGCTGGTGGACGGACGGTCAGACCCTAGTCGCCTACGTCAACGTCTGGCCGGACGGCTTCCAGTCGGGAGCGGGCGGCTATGCCGAGTACCGCCTCAGCCGCGACGGCGAGACCTGGAGCGAACCGCGCCGCGTCATGGGCGCCGACGGCCGCCCGGTCGAGGGCGTGATCGAGCAGGACCCGCATCTGATCGGCGGGCGGCTGATGACCGGCTTCCATCTGCGACCCGGCATGATCGCCAAGCCCTTCTTCACCGACGATCCTCTGGGCCTGTCGGGCTGGACGGAGGGGCGGATGCAGAACCTGCCGCGCGACGCCAGCGGCGCGGCGGCCGAGCACGAAAAGCGCCTCAGCCGCGAGATTGAACCCAGTCTGTTCCAGCGCGGCGACTGCGCCGTCATGGTCTTCCGCGACGAGGAGTTGAGCTTCCGCCAGATCGCTTCCGAGAGCTGCGATCGGGGCGTCACCTGGACCACGCCGGTCCTGACCGACATGCCCGACGCCCGCGCCAAGCAGAGCGCAGGCAACCTGCCCGACGGAACCGCCTATCTGGTCAATGCCCCCAACACCGACCGTCCCCGGATGCCGCTGGCCGTGACCCTGAGCGACGACGGGCGCGTCTTCGACCGCAGCTTCCTGTTGCGCGGGGCAGGCGACCTTCAGCCGCTTCGCTACGAGGGCCAGTACAAGCGCCCCGGCTATCACTATCCCAAGAGCGTCGTGTGGAATGGCGCGCTCTACGTCGGCTACGCGACAAACAAGGAGGACGTGGAGGTGACGCGGGTTCCTCTGGCGGCGCTGGCGCCGGCAGAGGACTGATCGTTCAAGGCTTGCTCGCAGGCGACCAAACAGCCCGCGTCGGGTCGGGAGGTCCCGTAGGGCCGACGACCGTGGGCGACGAAACGGCCCGCGTCGGGTCGGGAGGTCCCGTAGGGCCGACGACCGTGGGCGACTAAAGTGAGAACCGTTATCAATTAAGGGGTTGAGACGTTTTGTCCGGCTCTGCACATGGACAACACGGGGCGGTGAGCGCAATTAGGCGCACAAAGCTGTATAAGCGAAAGAACTACCGTCTTGTTCGACTATAAAGCCGCCTTTCAGAACTCGGTGGAGCAGGTCCGCAACGAAGGGCGCTACCGCGTCTTCGCCGACCTGAAGCGCGTGCGCGGCCAGTTCCCGCAGGCGGTGCGCCGCCGCGAGGACGGCTCCGAACAGGACGTCGTGGTCTGGTGCTCCAACGACTATCTGGGCATGGGCCAGCATCCGGTGGTGGTCGAGGCCATGACGGCCGAGATCGACCAGACCGGCGCCGGCGCCGGCGGCACGCGAAACATTTCCGGCACCACCCGCTCGGCGGTCGATCTGGAAGTCGAGCTGGCCAGCTGGCACCAGAAGGAAGCGGCCCTGCTGTTCACCTCGGGCTATGTGGCCAATGAGGCGACGCTGTCGACCCTGCAGAAGATCCTGCCGGGCCTGATCATCTTCTCTGACGCCCTGAACCACGCCTCGATGATCGAGGGCATCCGCCACGGCGGCGGTCCGCGCCACATCTTCCGCCACAACGACCTGGAGCACCTCGAGGAACTTCTGGCTGCAGCGCCCGTCGATGCGCCCAAGCTGGTCGCCTTCGAGAGCGTCTATTCGATGGACGGCGACATCGCCGACATCGCCGGCACCATCGCCCTGGCCAGGAAGTACGGCGCCATGACCTATCTGGACGAGGTCCACGCGGTCGGCCTCTACGGCGAAACCGGCGCGGGCGTGGCCGAGCGTGACGGCGTCCTGGACGGCATCGACATCGTCGAATGCACCCTGGGCAAGGCCATCGGCGTCATGGGCGGCTATATCGCCGCCGACGCGGTGATCGTGGACGCGGTCCGCAGCTGGGCCTCGGGCTTCATCTTCACCACCAGCTTGCCGCCCGCCCTGACCGCCGGCGCCCTGGCCTCGGTGCGTCACCTGAAGGCCCATCCGGAGCTGCGCATCGCGCACCAGGAGCGCGCCGAGACCCTGAAGCGGCGCCTGCTGGAAGCCGGCATCCCGGTCCTGCCCAGCGTCAGCCACATCGTCCCGGTCCACGTCGGCAATCCGGTGCACTGCAAGCTGATCTCGGACATGCTGCTGGAAGAGCACGGCATCTACGTCCAGCCGATCAACTATCCGACCGTGCCCAAGGGGACCGAGCGCCTGCGCTTCACCCCGTCGCCGAACCACGACGACGGCATGATCGACAAGCTGGTCGACGCGATGGACAAGCTGTTCTCGCACTGCAACGTGGCGCGTCGTCCGGTCGCTGCATGACGACCGATCCCGAACTCGGTGAAGTCATCGTCGAGTTCGTCCGCAACGGAACCTATGTAAAGTGCTCGGCCGTCCACGCGGCCACGGGCGTCGAGGTGTCTGCCATGGGCCCGGCGCTGGAGCCGCGCGCGGTCGAGCGGGTCGCCATCGCCAAGCTGAAACGCGCTTTGGCGACCCGTCGCTGACCGTTTGACGTCAGGCCGTCTGGCGACGCCGTTGCAGGTGCAGCGCCGCTCCACCCGCCAGTAGAACCCCCAGCAGGATCATCGCCCATTCCGACATGGTCGGCACCGCCGGCGGCGGGGGAGGGGTCAGCGAGATCGTCACCGCTGAGGACGCCGCCTGCGACGCGCCCTGGGGAGCGTTTGACGTCGCGTTAATGCACCCCAGCCCGAACGTGTTGCCGCCCGTATTGTCTCCGCGCGCCGTGCACAGGCTGTTGCTCTGCACGAAGGCATAGCTGCCGCTCGGCGTATTGGCGAGGTAGATGGACGTCACATAGGACTTCGGGTCGCCGGCGTTTCCGACGGCCACGGGCAGCCCGTGCATCTTGTCGAACTTGAACTCGAAGTAGGTCAGGTTGCCGCTGGCGTCGGTCGAGACCTGAGCGGTTTGTGCAACGATGCTCCAGTTCAGGAAGTCGGTCTGGAAGGTGTTCTGCCCGTCGCTGAGGTTCAGATCGCCCAGGCGAACGTCGATGACCTCATCGACCATGTTCGGCGTGAGGGCGCCGAAGATCGTGAAAGAGCCCGAGACGCGTTGCGAAGTGGTGAACGTGGCGGTGCAGCCGCCCAAAGGGCAGGCCGTGTAGTTGCTCACGCTGTCGTATGGCGCGCTCTGGACATAGTAGGTGACCGCCTGCGCGGCGACTTGAGGCGCCGACATCAGGCAGGCTGCCGCGGCCAGGCCGCCAAGCAAGGATTTCATGGGCGCTCCCCCGAAGATTTTACAAAGCTTGGCTTTGCACTAGCATCGTTACGGCAATATTCGAACCTTGTTGTGCGTGTGGGCGGATCGGTCGCGGGGCCACCAGATGTTGTGGTGTCCGGCGGCGCGGCCTAGATAGGGGCGCCGTTTCCGCCCTCAGCCCTCGGGATGCCCGCCAGTGACCGCCTTCACCCACGACTCGTACTTCTCCAAGAGCCTCGCCGACGCCGATCCGGCGATCTTCAAGGGCATCCAGGGCGAACTGGGCCGCCAGAAGGAGCAGATCGAGCTGATCGCTTCGGAAAACATCGTCTCGCAGGCGGTGCTGGACGCCCAGGGCTCGGTCCTGACCAACAAGTACGCCGAGGGCTATCCGGGCCGCCGCTACTACGGCGGCTGCGAGTTCGTGGACGTGACCGAGGACCTGGCCCGCGAGCGCGCCAAGGAGCTGTTCGGCGCCGCCTTCGCCAACGTCCAGCCCCACTCGGGCGCCCAGGCCAACCAGGCCGTCTTCTTCACCCTGCTGCAGCCCGGCGACACCTTCCTGGGCATGGATCTGGCCTGCGGCGGTCACCTGACCCACGGTTCGCCCGCCAACCAGTCGGGCAAGTGGTTCCGCCCCGTGACCTACAAGGTCCGCGAAGACACCCATCTGATCGACTATGACCACGTCGCCGAAATGGCTCAGAAGGAAAAGCCCAAGCTGATCCTGGCCGGCGCCTCGGCCTATAGCCGTCACATCGACTTCAAGCGCTTCCGCGAGATCGCTGACAGCGTCGGCGCCTATCTGATGGTCGACATGGCCCACTATGCGGGCCTGATCGCCGGCGGCGTCTATCCCGACCCGATCCCGCACGCCCACGTCGTCACCACCACGACGCACAAGACCCTGCGCGGCCCGCGCGGCGGCATGATCCTGTCCAACGACGCGGACCTGGGCAAGAAGATCAACTCGGCCGTCTTCCCCGGCCTGCAGGGCGGTCCGCTGGAGCACGTCATCGCCGCCAAGGCCGTGGCCTTCGGCGAGGCCCTGAAGCCCGAGTTCAAGGGCTATGCCCAGCAGGTGGTCAAGAACGCCCAGGCCCTGGCCGGCGTCCTGGTCGAGCGCGGCCTGGCCATCGTCTCGGGCGGCACCGACAGCCACCTGATGCTGGTCGATCTGCGGCCCAAGGGCGTGACCGGCAAGGCCACCGAGCATGAGCTCGAGAAGGCGCTGATGACCTGCAACAAGAACGGCGTGCCGTTCGACACCGCGCCCTTCACCGTCACCTCGGGCGTCCGTCTGGGCACCCCGGCGGGCACCACGCGCGGCTTCGGCGAGGAAGAGTTCAAGCAGATCGGCCACTGGATCGCCGACGTCGTCTCGTCGATGAACGGCGGCGACGAAGCCGATCCGGCCGTCGTCGCGGGCGTCGCCGCCCAGGTGCGCGAACTGACCGCCCGCTTCCCGATCTATCGCTAAGAGGTCGACTGGATGAAGTGCCCCTTCTGCGGAAACGCCGACACCCAGGTCAAGGACAGCCGCCCGTCTGACGACGGCGCGGCGATCCGCCGCCGTCGGTCCTGTCCGCAGTGCAACGGGCGCTTCACCACCTTCGAGCGGGTGCAGCTGCGCGAACTGGTCATCCTGAAACGGAACGGCCGCCGCACCCCCTTCGACCGCGACAAGCTGGAACGCTCGCTGGGCATCGCCCTGCGCAAGCGTCCGGTCCAGCCCGATCAGGTCGAGCTGCTGGTCAGCCGCATCGTGCGCCAGCTGGAAAGCCTGGGCGAGACCGAAATCCCCTCGCACATCGTCGGCGACTTCATCATGAAGGCGCTGAAGTCGGTCGATGAGGTCGCCTACGTCCGCTACGCCTCAGTCTACAAGGACTTCCGCCACACCGGCGACTTCGCCAAATTCCTCGGCGACGAGGGCTTCGACGAGACCAAGCCCGACGACCCGCGCTGATGCGCCCGCGCGTCACCCTTAAGCTGGCGACGTCGCTGGACGGCCGCATCGCCACGGCCTCCGGCGAAAGCCAATGGATCACCGGCCTTGAGGCTCGCCAGCAGGGCCACCGCCTGCGCGCGACCCATGACGCCATCCTGGTCGGCGTCGAGACGGTGCTGGGCGACGACCCGGAACTGACCGTGCGTCTTCCTGACTACGCCGGGACGCATCCGCTGCGCGTCGTCCTCGACAGCCGCCTGCGCACCCCCGCGACGGCCAAGGTGGCCAGCGGAAACACCCTGATCCTGACGACCGCCGCGCCCCACGCCGTCGGCCAGGCCGGGGTGGTCGCCGTCGCCGCCGACGACGCTCGACCCGCCATCGCCGCCGTTCTGGATGCCCTGACCGCGCGCGGCGTCGGCTCTCTGCTGGTCGAGGGCGGAGGCCGCGTCGCCGCCTCCTTCCTGCAGGCGGGCGTGGTGGACGCCATCGAATGGTTCCGCGCCCCGATCCTGCTGGGAGGGGAGGGGCGGCCCTGCGTGGCATCTCTGGCGCTTGCAAAGCTGGCCGACGCCCCCAAGTTCCGTCGTCTGGGCGTCGAGCCCGTCGGAGACGACTTGTGGGAACGCTACGCGCGCTTCGACGGCTGATTTCAGACGATTCAGACTATTCAGACTATGTTTTTGGGGTCCGAAGGGACCGGAGTTTCCATGTTCACCGGCATCGTCACCGAAATCGGCCGCGTCCGCAGCGTCCGCCAAACCGACCGCGACCGTCGCTATGAGATCGAGACCGTGTGGGACACGGCGACCATCGACCTCGGCGCCTCGATCAGCCACGCGGGCTGCTGCCTGACTGTGACGGAAAAGGGCGAGGGCTGGTTCGCGGTCGAGGTGTCGGGCGAGACCCTGTCCAAGACCAGGCTGGGCGACTGGGCCGAGGGCACGCGCGTTAATCTGGAACGCGCCGCCAGGCTGGGCGACGAACTGGGCGGCCATATCGTCTCGGGTCATGTCGACGGTCTGGGCGAGGTGATCTCCATCACGCCCGAGGGCGGGTCGCACCGGATCGTGGTCGAGGCGCCGGCGCCTCTGCACCGATTTATCGCGCCGAAGGGCTCAATCACCGTCGATGGGGTTTCCCTGACCGTGAATGGGGTGCAAGAGCGCCGCTTCGACTTGAACATCATTCCGCATACGTGGGATGCGACCACGCTCGGCGGCCTCAAGGTCGGCGACAAGGTCAACCTGGAGATCGACATGCTGGCGCGCTACCTCGCGCGCTGGCAGGAGACCGCATGATGAAACTGGCCGTCCACAATACCGACAGCCCGATCAGCTCGATCGAGGACATTCTCGAGGACGCCCGCAACGGTCGCCCCTACATCCTGGTGGACGCCGAGGATCGCGAGAATGAGGGCGACATCGTCATTCCGGCCCAGTTCGCCACGCCGGATCAGATCAACTTCATGATCCGTTATGCGCGCGGCCTGGTCTGTCTGGCCGTGACCGGTGATCGGGCTCGGCAGTTGCGGCTGCCGCCGATGGCCGCCGACAATCGCGAAAGCATGAAGACCGCCTTCACCGTCTCGATCGAGGCCAGGGAGGGCGTGACCACGGGCATCTCCGCCGCTGACCGTTCGCACACGATCCAGGTGGCGACCGATCCCACACGCGGCGTGGACGATATCGTCTCGCCCGGCCATATCTTCCCGCTGGTCGCGCGTGACGGCGGCGTTCTGGTCCGTGCGGGCCACACTGAAGCCGCTGTTGATATCAGCCGCATGGCTGGCCTGAACCCGTCGGGGGTGATCTGCGAGATCATCAAGGACGACGGCGAGATGGCGCGGATGCCTGATCTGATCGCCTTCGCCCAACTGCACGGCTTGAAGATCGGCACCATCGCCGACCTGATCGCCTACCGCCGCCGCACCGAGCGCTTCGTCGAGCGCGTGCTGGAGACTCCGTTCGAGAGCGTCCACGGTGGGCCATTCAAACTGATCCTGTACCGCAACACCATCGAGGGCGCCGAACACATCGCCCTGGTGCGCGGCGACATTGACCCGACCAAGCCGACCGTTGTGCGGATGCACCAGATCGACTTCGCCGCCGACCTGCTGGGCCATGTCGAGGCGCGTCAGAACTATATTCCCAAGGCGATGCAAGCCCTGGCCGCCAATGACGGTCCGGGCGTCGTCGTCTTCCTGCGAGACCCGGGCCTGCACGGCCTGGCCGAGCGTCTCGGTGGGGCGGACAAGCCGACCGCGGTGGATCGTTCGCTGAAAGCCTATGGCGTCGGCGCCCAGATTCTGCTCGACCTCGGCGTCAAAGACATGATCGTGATGAGCTCGACGCGACCCAATCCGACAGCGCTTGAAGGCTACGGCCTGCGCATCGTGGGCTGGCGCGATATGGACGGAGAAGACCAATCCTGAACGACCCCACCCGCGTCCTGATCGTCGAGGCGCGTTACTACGACGATCTGGCTGACGCCCTTCTGGAAGGGGCCAAGGACGCCCTGCGCGCGCAAGGCGTTCAGTTCGACGTCGTCACCGTGCCCGGCGCCCTGGAAGTTCCGACCGCCATCGCCATGGCCGAAGAGGCCGGCCGCTTCCCGACCGCACCCCGCTACGATGGTTACGTGGCCCTGGGCTGCGTGATCCGTGGCGAGACCTACCACTTCGAGATCGTCTCGGATCAGTCGGCCGCCGGCATCATGCATCTGGGCCTCAAGGGCCTGGCCATCGGCAACGGCATCCTGACGACCGAGGACGAAGACCAGACCTGGGCGCGCGCCCGGATGAGCGAAGGCGACAAGGGCGGCGGCGCCGCTCGCGCCTGTCTGGACCTGATTGCGCTGCGCAAGCGCCTGCGCGGAGGACTGGCCTCGTGACCGAGCCGACCAACACCACCCCGGCGACCGTCGCCGAAGTCATGGCCCAGCTGGCCGAGGCCGATAAGGCCCGCGCCGAGCCGCAACTGACGTCGCGTCAGCGCCGCGCCCGCACGGTCGCTCGTCTGGCCGCCGTTCAGGCCCTCTACCAGATGGAGCTGGCGGGCGAGGGCGTCGAAGTCGTCGTCAAGGAATTCCGCAATCATCGCTTCGACGCCGACATCGACGGCGCCCCCCTGGCCGAGGCCGACGAGGACTGGTTCTCGGACATCGTCCACGGCGTGGTCGAGGACCAGCGCGGCATCGACGAGGCGGTCAAGGCCCGTCTGGCCTCCAACTGGCGTCTGGAGCGGCTGGACGCCACGCTTCGCGCCCTGCTGCGCTGCGGCGCCTGGGAGCTGAAGTCCAAGCTCGACGTGCCGCGTGAAATCGTCATCGACGAATATGTCGAGCTGGCCAAGGCCTTCTTCGACGACGCCGAAGCCAAGTTCGTGAACGCGGCGCTCGACGGCGTGGCGCGCGATGCCCGCGATTGACGTCGCTGGCGAATTCGAGACCATCCAGCGGTTACTGAAGCCGCTGGCGCACCCGGAATGGGCGAGGGGGCTGGCCGACGACGTCGCCGTGCTGCCCTCGCGTCCGGGGCATGATCTGATCCTGACCAAGGACGCCATTGTCGAGGGCGTCCACTTCCTGCCCGACGACCCTCTGGACACGGTGGCGCAGAAGCTGCTGCGCGTGAACCTGTCTGATTTGGCGGCCAAGGGGGCCGAGCCCTTCGGCTATTTGCTGGCCTGCCACTGGTCCGAGCGCTGCGGCTGGCCCGAGCGCGAGGCCTTCGTCGCCGGGCTGCGGCGCGATCAGGCCATCTTCGACATCGCCCTGTTGGGCGGCGACACGGTCAAGACGCCGGGACCGGCCAGCTTCTCGGCCACCATGATGGGCTGGGCGCCGTCGTCCTCGACCGTCAGCCGGGGCGGGGCGCGACCGGGCGATCTGGTCTTCGTCACCGGCACGATCGGCGACGGTTGGCTGGGGCTGCAGGCGGCGCAAGGCGCCCTGTCGCTGGAGCCCGAGCGCATGGACGCGCTGGAGGCCGCCTACCGCACCCCCATGCCGCGTCTGGAGTTCGCCCCGGTCGTGCGCGGCCTCGCCACCGCCTGCGCCGACGTCTCTGACGGCCTGCTGGCTGACGCCGGCCACATCGCCGAGGTCAGCGAGGTCGGCATTGAGCTGGATCTCGAAGTCCTGCCCCTGTCGGCGGCGGCTCAGGCCTGGCTGGACAGCCGTGTCGATCCGCAGGCCGCGCTGGAACTGCTGGCCACCGGCGGCGACGACTATGAGATCATCCTGACCGTCCCCGCCGGCGCCGAGAACGCCCTGCGACGCGAAGCCGAGCGCCGCCACCTGCGCCTGACCCGCATGGGCCGCGTGGTCGAGGGCAAGGGCGTGGCCGTGCGCCATCTGGGTCAGAAGATCGTCCCGACCCGCACCGGTTGGACGCACGACTAGGGCCGCAACGGAATCCTAACCGGGGCAGGGCAAGGTAGCTTCATGCAACGTCGCGCCCTGATTCAGGCTGGAGCCCTTCTGACCGCCTCTGCGGTCGCCGGAGCCGTGCAGGCCAACGAGAAGGCCGAACCCGCCGCCGCTGTCCTGAATCTGCCGGGCATGGGCTTGCCGGTCATCACCGACGGGCGGGTGCGCAACTACGTCTTCATCGTGCTGAAGCTGCATCTGGGCGCGGGCCATACGGTCGAGGCGGTGCGCGCCAAGGAGGCCTATCTGCGCGACGCCCTGGTCCGCGCCGGGCACCGCACGCCCTTTGTCCTGCCCAACACCTGGGTGGCGCTGGACACGGCGGCCCTGAGCGCCAGCCTGATCCGCTCCGCCTCGACCCTGATCGGGCGCGGCGCCGTGACCCGCGTCGAGGTCGTCAGCCAGACGCCTCGCCGCCGCACGGGCATGCAGGGCGTCTGAAGCTGCCTCGGAAACCGCTGTTGCTTCACAGCGCTGCATTTGACACAGTTGAGCCGCAATTCCCGGGGGACGTGAGGTTGCGTCCGTAGGCGCACGGGGGGACCGGAAGGCGGTGAGAGGCGCAAAGCCCGCCCGCGCCAAGGATCCGTGTGCTCGTTGCACAAGGGCTTGGAAACGCCATGATGAACTATGTTTGGCTGGCCATCGCGGCCGGCGCGCTGGGGGTGCTCTACGGCGCCGTCCAGACCGCCGTCCTGATGAAGGCCGGCACCGGTAACGACAGGATGCGAGAGATCGCCGCGGCGATCCAGGAGGGGGCGTCGGCCTATCTGAAGCGTCAGTACACAACGATTGGTATGGTGGGGGTCGTGATCTTGGTCGCGGCCTTTTTGCTTATCGGGCCCTGGGCTGCGCTCGGGTTCCTGATCGGGGCGGTGCTGTCGGGCGCGGCCGGGTTCGCCGGGATGCTGATCTCCGTGCGGGCCAATGTGCGTACGGCGCAGGCGGCGTCCGAGAGCCTGTCGAAGGGGCTGGATCTGGCTTTCCGTTCGGGCGCCATCACCGGCATGTTCGTGGCGGGAGGCGCCCTTCTGGGCGTGTCGGGCTACTACGCCTTCATGACCCACGGCATGGGCTTTGACAGCACCAGCCGCGCGGTCGTCGACGGCCTGGTGGCCCTGGGCTTCGGCGCCTCGCTGATCTCCATTTTCGCGCGACTGGGCGGCGGCATCTTCACCAAGGGCGCCGACGTGGGCGGCGACATGGTGGGCAAGGTCGAGGCCGGAATCCCCGAGGATGATCCCCGCAACGCCGCCACCATCGCCGACAATGTGGGCGACAACGTCGGCGACTGCGCCGGCATGGCCGCCGACCTGTTCGAGACCTATGCCGTCACGACCGTGGCGACCATGGTCCTGGCGGCCATCTTCTTCCGCAACCAGCCCTATGTCGAAGTGATGATGATGCTGCCGTTGGCGATCTGCGGCATCTGCATCGTGACCTCGATCATCGGCTCCTTCTTCGTCCGCCTGGGCAAGAGCGGCAACATCATGGGGGCCCTGTATCAGGGACTGATCGTGACCGGCATTCTATCGGTCATCGCCGTCTGGTGGGTCATCAACTCTCTGGTGCCCGGCGCGGTCGAGACGTCTGGCGGGCTGCTGATCCAGCCGATGAACCTGTTCTGGTCCGGCGTCGTCGGCTTGCTGGTCACGGCGGCCATCGTGGTCGTCACCGAGTTCTACACCGGCACGGGCTTCCGTCCGGTCAAGTCGGTGGCCAACGCCTCGGTCTCGGGCCACGGCACCAACGTCATCCAGGGCCTGGCCGTCTCGCTGGAGTCCACCGCCCTGCCGGCCCTGACCATCATCGTCGGCATCGTCGCGGCCTTCCAGCTGGCGGGTCTGTTCGGCATCGCCATCGCCACCACGACCATGCTGGGCGTGGCGGGGATGATCGTGGCCCTGGACGCCTTTGGTCCGGTCACCGACAACGCGGGCGGCATCGCCGAGATGGCGGGCCTGCCGTCGGAGGTTCGTGTCTCGACCGACGCCCTGGACGCCGTGGGCAACACCACCAAGGCCGTGACCAAGGGTTACGCCATCGGTTCGGCGGGTCTGGGCGCTCTGGTGCTGTTCGCCGCCTATGTGGAGGACCTGAAGCACTTCTCGGCCGAAGCAGCGCCGGGCAGCTTCTTCCACGGCATGGGGGCGGTCGCTTTTGACCTGTCCAACCCCTACGTCGTCGTGGGTCTGCTGTTCGGCGGGCTGCTGCCCTTCCTGTTCGGCGGCATGTCGATGACGGCGGTGGGCCGCGCCGCTGAGGCGGTCGTGGCCGAGGTGCGTCGTCAGTTCCGGGAAAACCCGGGCATCATGACCTTCCAGACCAAGCCGGAATACGGCCGGGCGGTGGACATCCTGACCAGCGCGGCCATCCGCGAGATGATCGTGCCGAGCTTGCTGCCGGTGTTGTCGCCGATCATCCTGTTCGTCGTGGTGCTGTTCATCCAGCCGGACAAGGCCAACGCCTTCGCCGCCCTGGGGGCCATGCTGATGGGGGTGATCGTGACCGGCCTGTTCGTGGCCATCTCGATGACCTCAGGCGGCGGCGCCTGGGACAACGCCAAGAAGCTGATCGAGGAAGGCTTCACCGACAAGAACGGCGTGGTCCACGGCAAAGGCTCGGAAGCGCACAAGGCCGCCGTTACCGGCGACACCGTGGGTGACCCCTATAAGGACACCTCCGGTCCGGCCGTGAACCCGATGATCAAGATCACCAATATCGTGGCCCTGCTGCTGCTGGCGGTGCTGGCGAGCGGGAAGATCGTCTGATGAAAAAGGCCCCGGGGATCGCTCCTCGGGGCCCGATTTCTTTCGGCCGGAAAGTTCAGTCCGGGCGGCGCTGGCCGGGGACATTGTCCTCGGTGCGCGGCAGCTGGCCGCGGCCGACGTTGCCCAGCAGCTGTTCCAGGATCGTCAGCTGACGACCGCGTGTCGGCGTCTCGCGGCGCTCCATGGCGATCTGGCGACCGTCTTCAAGGCTGAGCGTGCGGACGGAGGCGACCTTGTCGTCGGCCTTGTTGAAGGTGATCTCGGTCACCGTGCGCTGTGACACCTGCGGCTTGTTGTAGGTGTAACGCTCGGTCATCTGGGTCATGTAGTACCAGACGGTGTCGGGCTCGAAGGTCGAGGTGGTCGAGGGCGAGCCGAGGCGCGCCAGGACCGTTTCCTTGGTGTCGGTGCCGGCCACGACATCCTGGGGCTTGGCGTCGATCGCCTGGAAGCCCTGGGTGGCGACGACGGGCGCGCAGGCGCCCGCGGCTGCGGCCAGCGCGACGGCGGCGAAGATCGGAGTAATTCGGGGCATCAGCGTCCGCCTCAGCATAACAAGGTCTTTGACCTAACCGGCGCTGCGTCCTAGTGCAACGGCGCGGCGAAAAAGGGGCTGTTGCTCATGCTTAGAAATCTCTTCCGACAACGGCCAGACGAGCGTCAGGGCGACGCCCTGTACGCCTTGGCGGTCGAACAGGCGCGCCAGCCGGCTTTTTATACGTCGCTGGGCGTCGCTGATCGGATCGACGCCCGATTCGAACTCTACACCCTGCACGTGCTGATTCTGTTCCTGCGCCTCAAGCAGGACGGCGAGCGCGGCGAGGTGGCTGCCCAGAAGCTGTTCGACACCTACATCTCGTCGCTGGACCATACGCTGCGCGAACTGGGGGTAGGCGACGTCTCCGTCGGCAAGAAGATGCGCAAGCTGGGCGAGTCCCTGTACGGTCGCATGGGCGCCTACGAAGGCCCGCTGCGCGCCGAGGATGTCGACGCCCTCGCGGCGTCGCTGGCCAAGAACGTTTATGAAAGCGCCGAGGCCGGGACCGGAAACGCCTTGGCGCGTTACGCCGTGACGTCGCGTCAGAACCTTACGACCCAGTCTTTCGAAGCCGTGTCCAAGGCTCCGGCCTGGGCGGAGATCACCGCATGAACGACCTTCCCCTTCTGCCCTACAGCGAGCCGCTGAGGCTGCACCAGATCGGGGCGGGCGTGCAGCGTCGCCTGACGCCGGACGCCGAGGCCATGAAGCGCATCGCCCGCGCTCTGGATCTTCAGGCGCTGGACGCCTTCGAGGCGGAGATCAACCTGGTCCCGACGGTGTCGGGCTGGCGTCTGGATGGGCGGGTGATCGCTGACGCCGTCCAGACCTGCGGCCTGACGCTGGAACCCTTGCCGGTGCACGTTGATCGCAAGTTCTCGGTGCAGATGGTCGAGGCGACCGAGCGCGATGACGCCGACGACGAGGGCGAAATCGATCTGGAACTGGACGACGATTCGCCTGATCAGATCGAAGGCGGCAGTCTGGATCTGGGGCAATATGTCGTTGAACAGTTGGCGCTGAGCCTTGATCCCTTCCCGCGCAAGCCCGGGGCCGTGTTCGAACAGCCCAGGGAACCCGGTGAAATCTCGCCCTTCGCAGTGCTGAAATCCCTGCAATCCAAGGACGATTCCGGCGAAGGTTGACCTTACGTCGGGCTGGTAGCATCCCAAGGGTGCGACATTTGCGTCCTGCATCCCTATATGAAGCGCCGCGACAAGACGGCGACGGAGTCCATTTCCACTTGGCATCCCCAACACTGATCTCGCTTGACGCCATGGGGGGAGACCACGGTCCCTCGGTCGTGGTCGGCGGCGTGAAGGACTATCTCTCGCGGCATAATGGCGAGGGCGTGCGTTTCCTGCTGCATGGCGACGAGGCGTTGATTCGCGCCGAGATGGCGCGGTGCGGCCTGACCGACTCCGTCTGCGACGTGCGCCATACCGACAAGGTCGTCGCCATGGACGAGAAGCCGGCCCAGGCCATGCGCCGCGGCAAGGGCTCCAGCCTGTGGAACGCCGTCGAGGCGGTGAAGACGGGCGAGGCTGGCGCTGCCGTCTCCGCCGGCAACACCGGCGCCCTGATGGCCATCTCCAAGCTGATTCTCCGCATGGCGGCGCCGGGGCTGGAACGTCCCGCCATCGTCGCCAGTTGGCCGACGACGCGCGGCTATACCGCCGTGCTGGACGTCGGCGCCAATATCGGCAGCGACGCCAAGCAACTGATCGAGTTCGCCATCATGGGAGAGGCCTTCCAGGCGGCGGTGCACGGCGTGGCCAAGCCCAGCGTCGGCCTGCTGAACGTGGGCTCCGAGGACATGAAGGGCCACGACGAGGTGCGCGAGGCCCACGCCATCCTGCGCGAGGGCGGCATTCCGCTGAACTATCACGGCTTCGTCGAGGGCGACGACATCGCCAAGGGCACGGTGGACGTGATCGTCACCGACGGCTTCACCGGCAACATCGCGCTCAAGACCGCCGAAGGCACTGCGCGCTTCATCTCTGGCCTGCTCAAAGAGGCGCTGACCTCGGGTCCGATCGCCAAGCTGGGCGCTTTGATCGCGATGCCGGCCTTGAAGCGCATGGCGGCCAAGATCGACCCCAACGCCATCAACGGCGGGCCTCTTCTGGGGCTGAATGGAATCGTCGTGAAAAGCCACGGCGGCGCCACGCCGCAGGGCTATGGCAACGCCATCCGCATCGCCGTCGATCTGGCGCGCAGCGACTATATGACCAAGGTCGGGGCCAACCTGGGACGGCTCGCCGCCCTGGGACAAGCCGCGTCGACCTCCGAAACCCTCGGGGAGACCCAACAGTGAGCGTCATCCGCAGCGCCGTGACCGGCGTAGGCTCCTTCCTGCCGGAGAAGGTCGTCACCAACGCCGACCTGGCCAAGTTCGTCGACACCTCCGATGATTGGATCGTCGAGCGCACCGGCATCCACCAACGTCATCAGGCCCGCGACGACGAGCCGACCAGCGATCTGGCGGTCGAGGCCGCGCGCCGCGCCCTGGCCGACGCGGGCAAGACGGCGTCTGACGTCGATCTGATCATCGTCGCCACCACGACGCCGGATCAGACCTTCCCCGCCACCGCCGCCATCGTGCAGGCCAAGCTGGGCGCGCCGGTCGGCATCGCCTTCGACGTTCAGGCCGTCTGCTCGGGCTTTGTCTACGCCATGAGCGTCGCTGACGGATTCGTCGCGCGCGGTATGGCCAAGTGCGCCCTGGTCATCGGCGCCGAGGAAATGACCAAGCTGATGGACTGGTCCGATCGGACCACCTGCGTCCTGTTCGGCGACGGCGCCGGCGCCTTCGTGCTGGAACCGCGCGAAGGGCAGGGGACCAAGGCGGATCAGGGCGTGCTGGGCTTTGCCCTGCGCTGCGACGGCTCCAAGTCGGACATGCTCTACGTCGACGGCGGTCCGGCCACGACCGGCACCGTCGGCCATCTGAAGATGCTGGGCAATCAGGTCTTCCGTCATGCCGTCGTCAATATCGCCGAAGCCATCGTCGGCGCGACCGAGGCGGCGGGTGTCGCAATTCCAGAGATCGACTGGTTCGTGCCGCACCAGGCCAACCAGCGCATCATTCGCGGCGTCGGCGAGCGCCTGGGTCTGGATGAGAACAAGGTCGTTTCCACCGTGGCCTTGCATGCCAACACCTCGGCGGCCTCCATCCCGCTGGCCATGGATGCGGCCATCAAGGACGGGCGCATCAAGCGTGGCGATCTGGTGGTGATCGAGGCCATGGGCGGCGGCCTGACCTGGGGGGCCTGCGCCTTCCGTCTCTAGAATTGCATTCAGGGCTTTGATTCGGGGCGACTTTGCCCTTCTATGCGTGCGGATTGACAGCGGAGAGACGCAGTGACGGGACAAGACACCCTGACCCGGGCGGATTTGTGCGAGGCGGTGCATGACGAGGTGGGGCTTTCCCGCCAGGAATGCTCCGGTCTGGTCGAGCGCACGCTCGAACTGGTGGTCGAATCGCTGGAACGCGGCGAGACGGTGAAGCTGTCAGGATTCGGCGTCTTTCAGGTGCGCGAGAAGCGCGCCCGAATGGGCCGCAACCCCAAGACCGGCGAACCGGCTGCGATCAACCCGCGTCGGGTTATCAGCTTCCGCGCCTCTCAGATCATGAAGAGCCGGGTCCACGACGCGGTCGTCGAGGACTAAGCGACTGTGGCCAAAAGCCCGAACGCCTTTCGCACCATTTCCGAGGCCGCTGACGAAGTCGGCGCGCCCCAGCACGTCCTGCGTTTCTGGGAGACGAAGTTCGACTTCATCGCCCCGGTCAAACGCGCGGGCGGACGGCGCTTCTATCGCCCCGAGGACGTCACGGTCCTGAAGGGCGTGCGTCGGCTGCTGCATGACGAGGGGCTGACCATTCGCGGCGTCCAGCGTCTGCACAAGGAGCAGGGTCTGGCGCGCCTGTCGGCCTACGGCGATCCGGCGACGGTGCTGGAGATCGACGCCGACGTGGAGCGTGAACCCGTCGCTTCCGCCGCAGCCGCGCCGTTCGAGGCCGCTCGCCTGGGTGCGGTTCTGGCAGACCTGGAGTCGGCGAAGGCACGTCTGGAGGCGGTTCTGCGCCGCTGAGGCGAACTTGTTGTTCAAAGAGCGTTTTAGCGTTTGCGGACTGCGGAATCGCCGTCTATACGGAGCGCCTTCGGAGCGTGGCGCAGCCTGGTAGCGCACTTGACTGGGGGTCAAGGGGTCGCAGGTTCGAATCCTGTCGCTCCGACCATTTCCTTAGGGAAATCGGTTGGTTAAAGGGGTCGCTCTCGAGCGGCCCCTTTTGCAATTCCGAGCCTATTTTGCGCCCGGTTCACGCTCGGCCCAGCGCAGCATCGGGATCAGGGGCACGCCCCAGCCGATGCCAGCGACCGTGAAGAAGATCAGGTCCAGCCACCAGATGTCGGGCAGCAGGTCGTTGATCGTCACCGCACCCCAGACCCAGAAGGCCAGGAACAGGACGACGCCGATCGTGGCCACGAATCGACGGGCGCGCGGCGGCATCAACGCTTGCTCCGGAACAGGAAGAAGGCGACCAGGCAGATCACGGCGGCGACCATCGACCAGACGACCCAGATCCAGTCGCCCAGCGTCGCCAAGGCAAAGACGCGCATGGCCAGGAAGGCGCCGCTGCCCGCGCCGACGGCGGCGACCAGAATGGTCCCGCCCAGGCCGCGACGACCAGTCAGCAGGTCGGCGATCCAGGCCAGAACCAAAGCGCCGACGACGGCGATGGCGATATCCGCATATGGCGCCACGGGCGCTCCTTCAGGTTGGTGCGACGCCTTGGCGTCGAAAGCGACTCGATCTTGCCGCGCTTGAGGGGCATACCGCCCCGGTCGCCCGGTGGGTTTGGCGACAGTGTATCGGGGCGAACGGCAGGCGTCGAATGAACCGTTTTGTAAATCAGGATCGCAGCCGCGCGGTGGCGCTGTGGCTGTTCTTCAGCGCGGCCATGGTTTTCGCCATGGTGGTTATCGGGGGCGTCACGCGCCTGACGGGCTCGGGCCTGTCGATCACCGAGTGGAAGCCCATCATGGGCGCCATACCGCCGCTGAACGACGCCCAATGGGCCGAGGCCTTCGACAAGTACAAGGCGATCCCGCAGTACGCCCAGGTCAACGCCGGGATGAGCCTGGGCGAGTTCCAGGGCATCTTCTGGTGGGAATGGCTGCACCGTCTGGTCGGCCGTCTGATCGGCGTGGTCTTCGCGGTTCCCTTCCTGATCTTCCTGTTGCTGCGGCGGATGCCGAAGCGGCTGATCGGGCGCTGCCTGGTCCTGCTGGGCCTGGGCGGACTGCAGGGCCTGATCGGCTGGTGGATGGTGTCCAGCGGCCTGTCGGAACGGGTCGATGTGGCCCCTGAACGGCTGGCGACCCACCTGGGTCTGGCCTTCCTGATCTTCGCGGGCCTGATCTGGACGGGACTGGAAGCCTGGAGCGGATCCGACCATTCGCGTTCGCCGCGCGGCTGGACCTGGGGCGCGGGACTGCTGCTGGCCGCCGTCTTCGTTCAGTGCCTGCTCGGCGGTCTGGTGGCCGGGGCCAAGGCCGGTTTCGTCTTCACCGACTGGCCGATGATGAACGGCGCGGTCTTCCCCCCGGTGGAGTGGGGCATGGGCGGTCTCGCCTTCCTGCACGATCACGGTCTGGTGCAGTTCAATCACCGCCTTGGGGCCTATATCCTGCTGGCGGCAGGCACGGCCTATGCCATCCACGCCTGGCGCTGGCGGCTGGCCGAGGGCCTGGGTCTGTCGGCCTTCGTGCTGGCGGGGGCCCTGTGGTTGCAGGCGGGGCTGGGCGTCGTCACCCTGATGCACGCCGTGCCGATCACGCTGGGCGCGCTGCACCAGGCGGTGGCGGCCCTGGTGCTGGGCGCGGCGACGGTCAACCTGTGGCTGGTCCGCCGCTCGCGCCCGCGTCTGTTCATGAGCGGACCGCGTTCCACGGGCCTCTGATCGCGATCGTCAGGCCGGGGTACATGATGTTCACGAACAGGACGCTGCCGTCCGGCGAGAACACGGCCCCGGCGAACTCGGAGTTCCCGGTGAAGACATTGCGGGCGATGGTGTAGAGGCGGCCGTCGGGGGTCACGCCCTTGATGTGGTTGCGCACCTCGTCGGAATAGTTGTCCTCGCACACGATCAGGTGGCCCCACGGGGCGATGCACAGGTTGTCGCCCATGTTCATGGTGCGCAGGTCCGTGCTTTCCACGAACAGCTGGATGCGGCCGGGGGTGCGGGCTTCGTCAGCGCCGCCTTCAGCGGGCGAGGGAATGTAGCGCATGATCTGGCCGCGGCGCAGCGGACCGCCGGAGGTGGCGGTCAGATAGAGCTCGTTCTCGCCCCAGAAGATCCCTTCGCCACGCGCCACCTTTGCGGCGCCCGCCGCATGGCCGCGCTTGCGCAGGTCGCCGGCGGGGTCCTCGACGTCGTCCATGTCGATCCACTCGACCTCGCGCCAGTCGTTGACGGACCAGACGCGGGCGTCGTGGTTGGAGCTGTCGGCGCCGGGGCGACCTTTGAAGGCCATGGCCTGAAGTCGCCCGCCGCGCGCCAGCTGACCCGGAACGGTCGGGATGAAGCGATAGAACAGGCCGTCCCCCTGATCCTCGGTCAGGTAGGCGATGCCGGTGCGGGGGTCGATGCAGACGGCCTCGTGATCGAAGCGACCCATGGCCTTGAGCGGCACGGGATCGACCAGACCGGTCGCATCAGCGGGAACCTCGAAGACCCAGCCGTGGGTCTTGGCCACGTCGGCGTCGGCGGGGGTCTCGACCGTTTCTTCGCAGGTCAGCCAGCTGCCCCATGGCGTATGGCCGCCGCAGCAGTTGGTCGAGGTGCCGGCCAGCGACAGGTGCTGACGCACCGTGCGACGGGTTTCGAGATCGTAGATCAGGGTCGTGGTGCCGCCGGGCAGGGGGCGACCGTCCTTGTAGGTGTCATAGGCCCTGGAAGCGTCCAGCAGGCCGAGGCGCTCGTGGTGGAAGCCGCCGGGCCCCATGTTGCGATGAAGCGCCTTGGACCCCTTCAGCTCGTGGTTGCGGACCAGGGCGACCGTGGTGGGGCTCAGGGGGAAGCAGCCCATGCCGTCGGGCTGGCCGGGGACCAGCAGGCCGTCGTCCATCGTCTCGCCGCTTTGCGAGATGACCTGATAGGAGAAGCCCTCGGGCAGATCGAGCAGGCCGTTGGGATCGGCTTTCAGCGGGCCATAGCCCTCGACCTGATTGAGGTAGGTCTCTTCGCCCGCTGATTGGGCGTGGACGTTGCGCGCGAAGCCGGCGAAGGCGAAGGCCGCAGCCCCGGTCGAGATCAGTTGACGGCGCTGCAGGCGCATAAGACGACTCCGTTAGGTTCGAAGTCGCTTAGAGCGGGCGCAGACGACAGCGCCGTCAAGCTAATGTGACGGTTACGCGGCTGTGGCGTTCCGTCGCCGGAGCAAAGGCCGGATCAGCCGATCTTCACCCGCGTGGCGGCTTCGGGCAGGTCCTCGCCGAAGGCGCGCTGGTAGAACTCGGCGATGGTGGGGCGTTCCAGCTCGTCGCACTTGTTCAGGAAGGTCAGGCGGAAGGACAGGGCCAGGTCGCCGCCGAAGATGATGGCGTTCTGGGCCCAGGTGATGACCGTGCGCGGCGACATGACGGTCGAGATGTCGCCGTTCATGAAGGCGTTGCGGGTCATGTCGGCGACGCGGACCATGGCGGCGATGCGGCGCTTGCCTTCGGCGTCGTTCCACTCGGGGATCTTGGCGGCGACGATCTCGGCTTCGACGTCGTGGTCCAGGTAGTTCAGGGTGGTGACGATGTTCCAGCGGTCCATCTGACCCTGGTTGATCTGCTGGGTGCCGTGATACAGGCCCGAGGTGTCGCCCAGGCCGATGGTGTTGGTGGTCGAGAACAGGCGGAACCAGCGGTTCGGGCGGATGACGCGGTTCTGGTCCAGCAGGGTCAGGCGGCCCTGGGCCTCAAGCACGCGCTGGATCACGAACATGACGTCGGGACGGCCCGCGTCGTATTCGTCGAAGACCAGGGCGACCGGGCGTTGCAGCGACCAGGGCAGGATGCCCTCGCGGAACTCGGTGATCTGCTTGCCGTCCTTCAGGACGATGGCGTCCTTGCCGACCAGATCGATGCGGCTGATGTGGCTGTCCAGGTTCACGCGGACCAGCGGCCAGTTCAGGCGGGCGGCGACCTGTTCGATGTGGGTCGACTTGCCGGTGCCGTGATAGCCCTGAACCATGACGCGGCGATCGAAGGCGAAGCCGGCGCAGATGGCGAGCGTCGTCTGCGGATCGAAGCGATAGGACTCGTCGATTTCGGGCACATGGCTGTCGCGCGTGTCGAAGGCGGGTACGACCATGTCGGAATCGACGCCGAACGCCTCCCTGACCGTCACCTTGCGGTGCGGCTCCAGCGTGACCAGGGGATCGGGCGAGGCGTCGAGGGGGGAGGTCATGACAGGTCGATTAGCGCAGCACGACCGGGTGGTCGAGACCCAGACCGATGCGCGCGACGCGTTCGATCAGGAAGGGCAGGCGGGTGACCAGGGGAATGGCTGCGCAGCGGGCCAGATCGGCCCCGGCGCCGGTGTTGCGCACGAAGCTGGTCAGGGCGCGGACGCGGCGCACGACGGCCTTGTCGACCGGGCGGCGCAGGCGATCATAGTCCTCGATTCGCTCCGGATCGCCGCTGAGGAAGTCGGCGGCGCAATCGGCGAAGACGAAGGCGTCCTCGATCCCCAGGTTCATGCCGCGCGCCCCGATGGGGGAGTGGATGTGACCGGCGTCTCCGCCCAGGGCGACGCGACCCACGCTCATGGCCGAGGCCATGCGGTGCGAGATGTGGAAGTCCGAGCGCCACAGCACGGCGCCCGCGCGCCAGCCCTCCGGCAGGTTGTCCAACAGCGGCGGGCCGAAACCGATCAGGCGGAATCGCGTGCCCGAATAGGGCAGGCAGACGAAGACGGCGTCGTCGCGAAAGTCGATCCAGGCCTCGTCCGGCGGCGGGCCCACCAGATCGACGTCGATCAACTGCCAGGGCTCGGCCCAGGCGGCGCCAGGGAAGCCGAGACCGAGTGCCTTGCGCACGGTGGAATGGGCGCCGTCGGCGGCGAACAGCAGGGGCGCGCGCACAGTCTCGCCCGACGATAGGACAGCGGTGACGGCCTCGACGTCTTGCGACAGACCGGTCAGGGCCAAGCTGCGTTTGACCGTGACGCCGCGCGCCGCCAGGACTTCGGTCAGCAGGGCTTCGGTGCGGGCCTGGGGCAGGATGGCGAGGGGGAAGCGTGCGCCGACGTCGAGTTCGTCCAAATGAACGACGGCTAGGGTCTTCCCATGCCGATGGATGTGTAGCCGCGCGGCGGTCCCGGCTTCGGCCAGGATGCGGGCGGTGACGCCGGTCGGTTCCAGCAGGTCGAGGGTGCGCGGATTGACGCCGAGCGCCTTGGAGGTGGCGGTCGGCGTCTCGGCCGCGTCGATGATCCGAACCGGCACGCCGCGCCGCGACAGGAAGAGGGCCGCCGCCAGTCCCGCGGGACCGGCGCCGACGATCAGGACCTGGGGCGCGGCGCTCATGGCCGCTGGCTCAGCCGGCGCTCAGGGCCACGCCGACGTTGCCGCGCGTGGCGTTAGAATAGGGGCAGACCTGATGCGCCTTGTGGATAAGGTCGTCGATCACCGCCTGATCCAGGCCGTGGTCGGTGACATGCAGGGTCACGTCCAGATTGAAGCCTTCGCCGCGGGTGTTCTTGCCGAAGCCGACGCCGGCGGCGACCTTCGTGTCCGGGCCGACCGGCGTTCCGGCCTTGCCCGCGACCAGACGCAGAGCACCGAGATAGCAGGCGGCGTAGCCGGTGGCGAAAAGCTGCTCGGGGTTAGTGCCGTCGCCGCCCTTGCCGCCCATCTCGGTGGGGACGGACAGGCGCACGTCGATCTTGCCGTCGTCGGTGGCGGAGCGGCCCTCGTCGCGGCCGCCTCCCGATGCAGTGGCGTGAGCGCGATACAAGACTTCCATGAGGCGACTCCTTTGGCGTTCCAAGGACTCGCATATGGGCGTCAGTCGTTCAGAAACAACGGTTCTGTGATTCGTGTAATCCACAAGGGGGTGTTAACAATTTGTCCATCACTTCCGTCGGGGAAGGGGCAAGGCAGATGCACGCGCAGTTCTTTTGCTACGTCTATGACGCGCCTGAAGGCACGCCACATATGTTCGCGCTGGATGCAGACAGTTGGCCGGAGGCGGTCAGCGAAACCCGGCGCATGATGCTGGACGAGGCCGGCGGCGCTTTCGCGGAAATCTGGGACGGGGCCGGGGAGAAGGTCACGCGGATCGACGGGCCGGCCCGGTCGGGCGGGCTGCTGAGAAGCCTCAGGCGTGACCGGCCTTCTTCAAGGTTTTCCAGGCCTTGATGACGTTCTGAAGCTTGGCCTCGGCCCCGCGATCGCCGCCGTTGGTGTCCGGATGGAAGCGTTTCAGCAGTTCATGATAGCGAGCCTTGATGGCCGCCTTGTCCGCGCCGGGCTTCAGGTCGAGAGCGGTCAGGGCCGCGAGCTCGATCTTGCCGATGCGATGGACCTCGGCCGCCGCCGGACCGGCCTGTTCATGGGTGCGGCGCCCGAAGAGGCCGAAGCTGTCGCGCCATGACCCGGCGCCTTCAGTATTGGCGGTGCCCATCTTGGCGGCGAAGGCGGCGGCTTCGCGCGTGTTCTTGCCGGCCTTCATCTCCCAGGTCGGGCGGCCGCCGGTCATGGCCTCGTTTTCCTGGGCGGCGCGAATCTCGCCCTCGCTCATGCCCGCGTAGAAGTTCCAGCCCTTGTTGTACTGGCCCGCATGGGCCTGACAGAAATCATAGAAGTCGGCCAGCTGGTCGCGCGACTTCGGCGCCTTGGCCGTCGCGGGGCGGCTGCAGTCCGGCCACTGGCACGCCTTTTCGCCCGGCTTCAGGTGCAGGACGTCGGCTTCGGCCTGCTCTTCCTCAGGCTTGGGCGGCTTCACGCGGATATCGGTGAAGCGAGGCTTGTATTCAAATGACGCGGACATCGACCCAAGTGTAAGCTGGAATTGGACAGCTTCAAGGAACGACCGATGTCAGACGGCCCCGTGGCGGCACTTATCCGCGAAAAACTGACAGCAGCCTTCGCTCCGCACAGGATCGAGCTGGAGGACGACAGCTGGAAGCACGCCGGCCATCATCATGAAGGCGGCATAGACGCCAGGGACGGCGGCGAGAGCCATTTTCAGCTGACCATTGTGTCTGACGTCTTTGAAGGACAGGGGCGCGTAGCGCGCCAACGTGCGATCAACGCCGTGCTGAAGGAGGAATTGGCGGGGCCGGTTCATGCCCTGGCTGTGCGCGCCCTTACGTTGAGCGAGGCCGGCTGACGGCGCGCCCGTATCAATTTGGTACGTAGGAAAACGTATTCATCTCGTCTTAGAATCTTCACCCTAGCGTCCGCTCCGTACTGATTTGCAAAGGCGGGGGCTAGCGAATGGTAGGTTCTGACGGGATCAAGGGGTTGGACGGGCAGGCACCCGGCGAAGCTGCACAAGCGCTGACCGCGATCCTGCAGACCCATTATCTGCGCTATCTGATCATCGTAAGCTGGGCGGTCGGCGTCATCGCCACCGTCGGCCTGGCCCCCGGACTGACCTGGTTCGCCGCGACGCTGGCCGCCGGCGCCTTGCGCGGCGAAGTGGAGAAGCGCGTCAGCCAAAGGGTCGGCGCGGGCTGGGGCATGGTCTTCCCCGCCGTGGCCACGGCGACGACGGCGGTGTGGGCCGTCGCTCCGCTGATGGCCTGGTTCTCCCAGTCGCCGTTCGGGCGTGAACTGGCGATCGCCCTGCTGGTGTCGGGCTATGTTCTGGTTTTCGCGCAGCTTCGGAGCTCGCCGCGACAGGCCATCATGATTTCCTCGCCTTATGGCGGGGCGGCGGCGATCATCGCCGTGAGCCTGTTTGGCGGGCCGCTGTTCTGGCCGTTCCTGGCCTTGGTCCCGTTCACGGCGGCCAGCCTGTTTGTTCTGGTCACCATGACCATGCTGCGTGAGGACCGTATTCGCGCCTTCCAGGAGCATCAGGCCCATCTGATCGAGGAATTGGAAGCGGCGAGAGACAAGGCGGACGCCGCGAACGAAGCCAAGTCCAGCTTCCTCGGTGTCATTTCGCACGAACTGCGCACCCCGATGAACGGGGTGCTCGGCGCCGCGCAGTTGCTGAGCGCGACCCGGCTGGAAGGCACGCAGCGCGAGTATCTGTCTATCATCCGCAACTCGGGCGACAATCTGCTGAGCCTGCTGAACGACATCCTGGACATGACCAAGATCGAGGCCGGCAAGATGAGCTTCGACGTGGTCGATGTTCAGATGGACGACCTGCATCGTCGCGTCATCGGGCCGTTCGAGGCCCAGGCCGAAGCCAAGGGGCTGGCGCTGGTCTCGGTCTTCGAGGGCGAGATTCCGTCGGTGGTTCGGGGGGACCCTCTGCGGGTCTGTCAGGTCGTGCAGAACCTGTTGTCGAACGCCGTCAAGTTCACAGACCAGGGCGAAATCCGTTACACGATCCGGGGGCGCCGCATCTCGGATCGCCGCGTCGGCTTTGAGTTCTCGGTCACCGACAGCGGATCGGGTATTTCGCGCGAGGACCTGGAGCGGCTGTTCCAGCCCTTCACCCAGGTCGACAACTCCTCCACCCGCAAATTTGGCGGCACCGGTCTGGGCCTGACCATCGCCCGGCGGATGGCTCAGATCATGGGCGGCGACATCACGGTGTCGTCTCGCCTTGGCGAGGGCTCGACCTTCACCCTGTCCATCGAGGGCGAGGTGGTCGAATGGAGCCGCGCCGAAGCGGTCGAGGTCATCGACGCCGACATCGACGGCGGTGATCATCTGGACGTGCTGGTGGTCGAGGATCACCCGGTCAACCGCATGATTCTGGAGGCCTGGATGGGCTCCGCCGGACACCGGACCAGCACCGCCGAGAACGGCCAACTGGCGGTGGATCTGGCCAAGAGCCAGCGCTTCGACCTGATCATCATGGACGTGAACATGCCGGTAATGGACGGGTTGAGCGCGACGCGGCTTATTCGCGAAGGGCGAGGCGTCAATGGCGATACGCCCATTGTCGTCCTGTCGGCTTCCGCTCGGATCGAGGATCACGAGGCGGGTCTGGCCGCGGGCGCGGACGCCTATCTGAACAAGCCGATTGATTTCCGCAGCCTGGCCGGGTTGATGGCCCAGGTGCCGGGCGGGCGGGCGGCGCTGCGTCAGGCCGGCGATGCGGCTGAGGGAACAGCGGTCGCCGCCTGAACCGTCGTCTCACGGGCCGCCATGGATGCGCCTGAGTTTTTTGCATCGCAATCTTTCGCGCAAAGCCTGACGTGCAGGGCTTCCATTCGCCGGGGCAGGCGCTAGACCCAAGGTCATGTCTTTCCTGCACGAAACCCTGACGCAGACGGTAGCCGCCGGCGAAAAGCGGCTGACGGTCGACGCCGCCATCGTGGCCAAGCTGGCCGACATGGCCGGCGATCTGGCGATCAACCTGACGATCGCCGCGCTGATCTTCGCCGTGACCCTGTTCGTCGCCCGTTGGGCGTCCGGGGTGACGCGGAGGGTGCTGGGGCGGATGCGGGCGTTCCGGCACGACCAGACGGTGCTGAGCTTTGCGGCTCAGGTCGTGCGTGTGGTGGTCATCATCATCGGTTTGATCGCCGTGCTGCAGCGTCTGGGCGTGCAGACGACCTCCATCATCGCGGTTCTGGGCGCGGCCTCTCTGGCGGTGGGTCTGGCCCTTCAGGGCACGCTGTCGAACGTCGCGGCGGGGGTCATGCTGCTGGTGCTGCGCCCCTATCGCGTGGGCGAGGTGATCGACGTGGGCGGCGCCTCGGGCACGGTGCAGAAGCTGGACCTGTTCACCACCCAGTTGTCGAACGCCAACAACCACAAGATCGTCATTCCCAACTCCAAGGTGCTGAGCGACGTCATCATCAATCTGACGGGTCAGCGCACGCGCCGGATCGAGATCAAGTTCACGGTCGGCTATGGCGAGAACCTGAAGGACGCCTGCGACGTGATCGCCGGCGTGGCCACAGCGCACGACAAGGTGTTGAAGGATCCGATGCCCTGGACGGGCGTGACGGCCCTGCTGGACAGCTCGGTCGAGGTCACCCTGCACGCCTGGGTCAATGTCGCCGACTGGTGGCAGAGCCAGGCCGACCTGATGCAGGGCGGCAAGGAGGCGCTCGACGCCGCCGGAATCGAGATACCCTTCCCGCATCAGGTGGAAGTGCCGGCCAAGGACGCCCAATTCGCCCGCATCGTCATGGCGCCGGCAGAACAACAGGAAGACTGACGCGTGCGTTACGACTTCGGATCGGACAACACTGCCGGGATGGCGCCCGCCGCGCTGGAAGCCCTGGCGGCGGCCAACGGCGGCTTCGCGCGGGCCTATGGCGCCGACGAGGTCACGGCGCGGGCGGCGGATCAGATTCGCCAGCGGCTGGACGCCGACGCCGAGGTGCGCTTCGTCTTCAGCGGCACGGCGGCCAACGCCATCGCCGTCTCCATGCTGACCCAGCCCTATGAGGCGGTGCTGACGCATCATGCGGCCCATATCTGCACAGACGAGACCGGGGCGCCCGGCTTCTTCGGGCATGGCGTCGGCCTGATCGGATTGCCAGGCTACTCGGGCAAGATCGACGGGCTGGCCCTGCGCGCGGCGCTGGAGGAGCCGGTGGTCGGCCATCGCCAGCCGGCGGCGGCGCTCAGCGTCACCCAGGCGACCGAATACGGCGCGGTCTATTCCGAAGAAGAACTGCGCCACCTGATCGAACCCGCCAAGCTGGCGGGACTGGGCGTCCATATGGACGGAGCGCGGCTGGCCAACGCCGTCGCGGCGGGCTTCGACCTGAAGGACATTCCGCGTCTGGGCGTCGATGTTCTGGTGTTCGGCGGGGCCAAGGCGGGGGCGAATTGCGCCGAGGCCCTGGTCATCTTCAACAAGAGCCTGACACGACGGATCGACAACCGGTTGAAGCAGGCCGGGCAGACGGCCTCCAAGGGACGGTTCCTGTCGGCGCCGATCCTGGGCCTGCTGGAATCGGGCGCCTGGGAGACCGGGGCGGCCCACGCCAATCTGATGGCCCAGCGGTTGGCCGAGGGGATCGAGGAGCGCTCGCCCTTCGTCCTGGCCCATCCGGTCGAATCCAACGCCGTCTTCGTGCGGATGCCCGAGGAGGCGCATCAGAGACTGAACGCCCTGGGTTGGGCCTGTTACCAGTTCGACGACGGGTCGGTGCGGTTCGTCTGTTCCTGGGCGACGACCGAAGGCGCGGTGGACGAACTGCTTGAAGCCATCGCGAGCCTGAACTGAATGTCGCTTTCGCTCCGGCAAGGCGCGGCCCATATGCTGGAGCATGGCAATGCGCGGTGAACGATCCGGCCGACGGGGCGATTCCACGGTCAAGGCGATGGCCGCCGGACAGGCCGAGGTGAAGCAGGAGGCGCCGCCGACCCTGCAGGCCCTCGGCGATCTGCTGCGCGTGGTCGGTCGTTCCGGCGCGCCGCAACTGTATCTGCGCATCACCGGCGCCATTGGCCTGACGCTTGCGGGCAAGGCGCTGGGCGTGGCGGCCCCTCTGATTCTGGGCGCGGCGGTCAACCATCTGGCGGCGGGGCAGGGCGCGGCGGCGGCCGTGGGCTGGGGTTTCGCCGCCTTCGCCGTGGGCTGGGCCCTTGTGCGCTTCCTGTCGGCCGCGACGCCGCAGCTGTCGGACGTGGTGTTCGCGCCGGTGCGGGCGGCGGCGCAGCGCCGGACGGCGGCCGAGACCTTTGCCCACGCTCTCAGCCTGTCGCTGGATTTCCACCAGACCAAGCGGTCGGGCGCCCTGTCGCGGACCATGGATCGAGGCTCGCGGGCCGTGGACTTCCTGCTGCGCATCCTGGTCTTCAACCTGGGCCCGACCGTGGTCGAGCTGGCGCTGGCGGCGGCGGTGCTGAGCGGCAAGTATGACTGGCGCTTCGGCGCGGTGGCGATCGGGGTGGTGGCCGTCTATGCGACCGCGACCTTCGCCATGGCCAACTGGCGGCTGGAGCATCGCCGCGCCATGAACGCCGCCGACAGCGAGGCGGCGGGCCTCAGCGTCGACGCCCTGCTCAACTATGAGACGGTGAAGTCTTTCGGGGCCGAAGGCCGCGCGGCCGAGGCCTATGACCAGTCGCTGTCGACCTATGTGGATGCGGCGCTGAAGGCCAACACCTCGCTGGCGACGCTGAACCTGGTCCAGGGTCTGATCATGAACGTCGGCCTGGGCATCATGGCCGTGATGGCCGGGTTCGAGGCGGCGGCGGGTCGGATGGGGCCAGGCGACGTGACGGCGGCGGTGCTGATCATGATTTCGCTGTATGCGCCGCTGAACATCCTGGGCTTCGCCTATCGGGAAATCCGCCAGTCCTTCATCGACATGGAGGAAATGCTGAAGGTGACCCGCCAGGCGCCGCAGGTGGCCGACGCGCCTGACGCCTTCGCCCTGCCGCGCCCCGCCAGCGGCTGCGGGGCTGAGGTCGTGTTCGACCATGTCGGCTTCCGTCACGATGCACGGGCGGCGGGACTGGACGATGTCAGCTTTGTCGTCCCGGCGGGAACGACCACGGCTCTGGTCGGGCCGTCGGGGGCGGGCAAGTCGACGATCGTCAAGCTGGCCCTGCGCCTGCTGGACCCGCAGGAAGGCCGCGTGCTGATCGACGGCCATGATGCGCGATCGGTGACGCAGGCCTCGCTGCGCGCGGCGGTGGCCCTGGTGCCTCAGGACGTGGCCCTGTTCAACGACAGCATCCGCGCCAACATCGCCTTCGCCCGGCCGAACGCCGACGAGGCGGCCATCTGGGCGGCGGCCGAGGCGGCGGAACTGGCCGACTTCATCCGCGACCTGCCCGAAGGCATGGAGACGCGCGTGGGAGAGCGGGGTCTGAAGCTGTCAGGCGGCGAACGTCAGCGCGTGGGCATCGCCCGCGCCCTGCTGGCCGATCCCTGCATTCTCATTCTGGACGAGGCGACCAGCGCCCTGGACAGCCGCACCGAGGCCGCCATCCAGAAGACGCTGCGAAAGGCGCGGGCGGGTCGGACGACCCTGGTGGTGGCGCACCGCCTGTCGACCGTAGCCGACGCCGAGCAGATTCTGGTGCTCAAGGCCGGGCGGATCGTCGAGCGCGGGGCCCATCACGAGCTGGTGGCGCGTCAGGGCGGGGAATACGCCAGCCTGTGGCGCAAGCAGACGCGCGGCGCGAAGAGCCAGATTCAGTCGGCGGACTGACCGCCCGGGACCTTGGCCTTCAGCACGTCCTTGAGGCTGGCCAGCACCTGGGTGCGGGCCTCTGCGGCCTCGGCCGGCAGGGTCAGCAGCAGGCGCAGGGCCTGGGCGTGGACGGTGACGATGCGCCAGTCGAAGGGCTTGTCCTCGGGCGCGGCGTCGATCAGGTCGCACAGGTTGGCGGCGGCGGCGCACAGGTCCTTGAGCTCGAAAGGACCGGCGGCGTCAATCACGGCGCTGGAATGGTCGTAGGCCTTATCAAGAAGGCGGTTGGACTCCTCGAGCGGGGCGGCGGGCTGAAGCGCGGCCAGCGCCGAGACCTGTTCTTCGATCACCGCGCGGCTGCGGTCCGCCATCTCGGCCAGGTTGGCCTTGGCCTGGGCCAAGGCGACGCCGGCGCTGACTCCGCCCGGCTGGTCGATCAGGGTCGAGAGGCGGGAACGACGGCGATTGTGCGTGATGACGGTCATAGTTCGATCGACGCTCTGCGTTGGGCTTCGAATTCGGCCTTGCGGATTTCCTCGGAACGGCGCTCGGGCCCCTCCCAAGGTACGGAGTGGAAGCGACGATCAGGCCCGAAATAGTCGCCGACTTCAAGGAAGGGGCGGGCGTCGCGGGCGACCCAGACGATGCGCTCCAACAGCACCCCGGCGCTGAACGGCTTGGTGATCAGGAAGTTGGCGCCGCAGTCGCGGGCCTCGCTGACCTTGGAGCGGCGCACGTGGGCGGCGGTCATGATGACCGGGGCGAAGGCGTTGGGCTCCAACCCCGAACGGCGCAGCCAGCGCACGAACTCATAGCCGCTCATGCCCGGCATCTCGCAGTCGACCAGGATCAGATCGACCGGGCGGTCGCGCAGGACGGCGATGGCCTGGGCGGCGCTGCTGCAGGCGTGACGCACCTTGATGCCGAAGCCGAGCAGGGCCTGGGCCGTAAGTTCCAGGGCGAAGGGCGAATCGTCGATGACCATGGTCACCGCGCCCGCGAAGTTGAACACCGCACTTTCGCGCAGGGATTCGCCGACCCCGTTCATGCCGCGCATGACAAGGCCCCGAGGTTCAGGAGGGGCGAGAAACCGATTCGCATGGCGTCAGCTTCGGCGGCGCGAAGCCGCCGTGCAATGAGCGATCAGCCCAGACGGCCGATGGCGTAGAAGCGGTCGGCGCGGGCCTTGCGGATTTGCTCCGCCGACAGCGACGACAGCGACTTCAGCTCGTCTTCCAGCACGTCGCCGACGGACTTGATGGCCTGGTCGCGAGCGGTGTGGGCGCCGCCCATGGGCTCGGGGATCACGCGGTCGACGATCTTCATCGCCATCAGGTCGGGGGCGGTGATCTTCATGGCCATGGCGGCGTCCTTGGCGCGCGAGCCGTCGCGCCACAGGATGCCGGCCGCGCCTTCCGGCGAGATGACCGAATAGATCGAATGCTCCAGCATCAGCACGCGGCTGGCAGCGGCGATGGCGATGGCGCCGCCCGAACCGCCCTCGCCCGTCACCGTGGCGATGGAGGGCACGCCCAGGGTCAGCCCGCGCTCGGTCGAGCGGGCGATGGCCTCGGCCTGACCGCGCTCTTCGGCGCCCAGACCCGGATAGGCGCCGGCGGTGTCGACGAAGGTCAGGACCGGCAGGCCGAACTGCTCGGCCATGTCCATCAGGCGGACGGCCTTGCGATAGCCCTCGGGGCGGGCCATGCCGAAGTTGTGGGTGATGCGCGTCTGGGTGTCGTGACCCTTTTCGTGGCCCATGACCACGACCGGGTGGCCGCGGAAGCGGGCCAGACCGCCGAGGATGGCCTGGTCGTCGCCGAATTGACGGTCGCCGTGCAACTCCACGAAATCGGTGAAGAGGCCGTCGATGTAGTCGATGAAGTGCGGGCGCTGCGGGTGGCGCGCGACCTGGGTGCGCATCCACGGGTCGAGGTTGGCGTAGGTCTTCACCCGCAGGGCGTCGGCCTTCTTGCGCAGGGCGGCGATCTCGGTCTCGAACGAGCCGCTGGTCGGGGCCAGATGCGACAGCTCCGCGATCTTGGCTTCCAGCTCGGCGATGGGCTTTTCGAATTCGAGATAGTGCGTGGCCATAAGGCGTCCGTGAGGAGAAGCGCCGTTGGCGCTACGGAAAGCGGCGGAAACTAGTGCGGGGAACGCCGTGGGGCAAGCCGGGTTCAGTCGTCCTTCGCCAAGGGGTGCCTGGAATGGACGACCTGGGCCAGTCGGTCGGTGGCGACGTGGGTGTAGATCTGGGTGGTCGAGATGTCGGCGTGACCCAGCAGGGTCTGGACCACACGCAGGTCGGCGCCGCCTTCCAGCAGATGGGTGGCGAAGGCGTGGCGCAGGACGTGGGGGCTGACGCGGGCAGGGTCGATATTGGCCGCCAGCGCCGCCTGATCCAGCAACTGGGCGAAGCGGCGGGGCGTCAGGTGGCCGGTCTTGCCGTGAGAGGGAAAGAGCCAGGCGCTGCCGGGCGTGTTCGGCTGGCGCGCGGCGTCGCGGGCGTCGAGCCAGGCCTTGATCGCCTCGCGCGCGGCGGCGTTGAGGGGAGCCAGCCGTTCCTTGCCGCCCTTGCCGCGGACGATCAGATAGGCGGGGTCGCGACGCACGGCCTCGACCTTGAGCGCCAGCAGTTCGGACACGCGCAGCCCTGAGGCATAGGCCATCTCGACGAGGGCCACGAGGCGCAGCCCCGCCGCGCTATCGGCGGCGCCGGAGGCGGCGAGAAGCGCTTCTATCTCATCGCGGCTGAGGGTCTTGGGCAGGCTGCGGCCCTGTTTGGGGGCGTCGATGCGGCGCGACGGGTCATCGCTTCGCCAGCCCTCGCCCAGGGCGAAACGGTAGAACTGACGCACGGAGGAGCGTCTGCGCGCCGCCGTGGCCGCCGACAGGCCGCGCCGCGACAGGTCGGCGAACCAGGCTTCGACCGCTTCCTGAGACGCGCCCATTAATCCGCCCGCGTCGCCCAGCCAGGTTTCGGCGTCGGCCAGGTCACGGCCATAGGCGGACAGGGTGTGGGGCGAGGCGTCGCGCTCGACCGCCATCATTTCCAGAAAGGCCTCGACCTGGGGCGTCATGCGGCGTGCTCAACAGAGGTGTGGAGCGAACGGCCGGGTCGTGTAGAGAATAGCGGAACCATGCCTGCCGACGCCTCGCCCGATTCCTCGCCTCTGTCGCCGTCCTTGACGCCCGACCGCACCATAACCCTGGTGGGGCTGATGGGCGTGGGCAAATCGACGGTGGGTCGCCGACTGGCGCAGCGGCTGGGCCTGCCCTTCCACGACGGCGATCATGAGATCGAGACCGCCGCCGGCATGAGCGTCAGCGAAATCTTCGCCAGCCGGGGCGAGGCCGAGTTCCGGTCTGGAGAGGCGCGAATCATGCGCCGTCTGCTGGAAGGCCCGCCGATCGTCCTGGCGACCGGCGGCGGGGCCATGATGAACCCCGAGACGCGGGCCCTGATGAAGAAGCACTCGGTCAGCGTCTGGATGCGCGCCGACCTGAAGGTGATCGCCGAACGGGTGCAGCGCCGCGACACTCGGCCCCTGCTGCGTGGACGCGATCCGCTGGAGGCCCTGAGCCAGTTGGCCGAGGCCCGCTATCCCATCTATGCGGAGGCCGATCTGACGGTGGACGTCGGCGGCGGCTCGCACGGCCAGGCGGTCGAGGCGATCATTCGAGAACTGCGGCGCCACGCCCGCGAGGAGAGGCAGAAATGACGACGACGATCCCGGTCGGGGGCGAGGGCTTCGCCGCCTATGAGGTCGTGGTCGGGCGGGGGCTGCTGAAAGAGGCGGGCGCGCGGGTTGGAGCCCTGAAGCCCACGCGGGCCTTCATCGTCAGCGACGAGACCGTCGCGGCCATTCACGGCGAGACGGTGCGCGCCTCGCTGGAGGCTGCGGGGCTGGCGACAGGCGTTGTGACGGTTCCGGCGGGCGAGGCGTCCAAGTCGTTCGAACAGCTTCAGGCGGTGCTGGACCGGCTGCTGGCCGAGGGGCTGGATCGCAAGAGTCTGGTCGTGGCTTTGGGCGGCGGCGTCGTGGGCGATCTGGCCGGGCTGACGGCGGCCCTGTTCATGCGCGGCATCGACTTCGTGCAGGTTCCGACGACCTTGCTGGCCCAGGTGGATTCCTCGGTCGGGGGCAAGACGGCCATCGACACGCCGCGCGGCAAGAACCTGATCGGCGCCTTCCATCAGCCGCGACTGGTGCTGGCCGACATCGAGGCCCTGGCCACCCTGCCGGTGAGACAGGTGCGTTCGGGCTGGGCCGAGGTGTTGAAGCACGGGCTGATCTGCGACGCCGCCTTCTTTGACTGGCTGGGCGGAGAAGGGAAGGCGGGCGCCGAGGGCGATCCCGACGCCTTGGAGCGAGCAGTCATCCGATCGGTCGAGATCAAGGCCCAGATCGTCGGCGAGGACGAGAAGGAGACGGGGAGGCGCGCCCTGCTGAATCTGGGTCACACCTTCGGACACGCGCTGGAGGCCGAACTGGGCTTTGGCGACGCCCTGACCCATGGCGAGGCGGTGGCCCTGGGCTGCGCCATGGCCTTCCGGTTCTCGGCCCGTCAGGGGCTATGTTCAGTCGCGGACACCGAAAAGGCCGAGGCGGGGATCAGGGCGGCGGGCCTGCCGACGCGGCTGGCCGACGTCGAACAGATCTTCAACGCCGACGCCCTGATCGGGCGGATGGCGGGGGACAAGAAGGCCGAAGGCGGGCGACTGACGCTGATCCTGGCGCGGGCTATCGGCGACGCCTTTACCGACAAGGACGTGGACGCCGACGCGGTGCGGGCCTTCCTGATCGAGGAAGGTGCGGCGGCGTGAAGCTGAACCCCGTCGTTCTTCAGGATCGCTTTGTCCGGCTGGAGCCGTTCACGGCGGCGCTGGAGGGCGAGGTGAGGGCGGCGCTGGACTGCGATCCCGAGGCCTGGAGCGGCATGGTCAGCGCGGCCTATGGCGAGCGGCTCGCGCATCGCCTTCGCCGTGCGGGGGATCAGCGACGGGGCGGTGGTCGGCACGACCAGCCTCTATGAGATCAAGCCCGAGCATCGGCGCTGCGAGGTCGGCTCCACCTTCTATCGGCCGGATGCGCGCGGCGGGCCGGTCAATCCGGCGTGCAAGCGGCTGTTGCTGTGCCATGCCTTCGACGCGGGGGCGGTGCGGGTCGAGATCATCACAGACGCCCTGAACACGGCCAGCGCGGCCGCCATCCGCAAGCTGGGCGCGCGCGAGGAGGGCGTGCTGAAGAAGCATAAGATCACCTGGACCGGACGCGTGCGCGACACGGCGCAGTTCGCGGTTCTGGACGAAGACTGGCCCGAGGTGCGGCGTCGGCTGGACGAGCGGCTGGCGACCTTCGCCTAGTCCACGGCGCGACATTCGGTCGGTTCGCGCCCATCGGCGGTCCAGGTCGCCTGAACGCCTTTGCCGCGCAGCTCGTAACCGCTGGCGCGATACCAGATGCCGTCGGCGGCGCGTTCCTGGAACAGGTCGACGGCCTCGCCGGACGAGTTGCGCACCGTCGCCATCCGGCGCGGGTTGTCGAAATCCACCGACAGGCGCTCGCTGTTGTTGCACAGATAGACGGTGCGGATGACGCGGTTCAGGGCGCGGTCCTGAAGCTCAGCCCCGGTGCGTTTGCGGGCGGTCTGGGCTTCGACTGCGCGTTCGCGCACGGCGTCGCCGTCGGTGGGGGCTTCGCGAGGCTCGGGCCCGCAGGCGGCGACCAGGGCGGTCAGGATGAAGGCCGGAGCGGCGCGAAGGAGCAGGTGCGACAAGCGGGGGCCTCCAAGGTCAAGCTTATCGCGTCAACGCCCCGCTGCGGCGCGTGTTCCGCGTCGCGCCCGGAAGAAGGAGCGCAGGGCGTTCGCAGCGGGCTCGGCCAGAACCCCGCCCTCGGTCGTCGGTCGCCAGTGACAGGTCGGCTGGTCGAAGAAGCGCCCGCCGTGGATCACCGCGCCGCCCTTGGGATCGTCCGCCCCCCAGACCACGCGACCGATGCGGGCGTGGCTGATAGCGCCGGCGCACATGGCGCAGGGTTCCAGCGTGACATAGAGGGTGAGGTCCGTAAGGCGATAATTCTGCAACTTCGCCGCCGCATCTCGCAGGGCGACGATTTCGGCATGAGCCGTCGGATCATGGGCGGTTATGGGGCCGTTTTGCCCACGGCCAAGCACTTCGCCGGTGATTTCGTCGACAATTATCGCGCCCACGGGCACTTCGCCCGCTTGCGCCGCCGCTTGCGCCAAGTCGAGCGCCATGCTCATGAACCGCTCATCATGGATCGCCATCCCAAAGACAACGACAAGAAGCCCCGCTCCCGTCAAGATGACGGCCCGCGCGGCCCCCGTAAATTCGCCGACGCGCGCCCGGACAAGGGCGGCTTCGGAGACCGCAAAGGCCCGCCGCGCGGCGACCGCAAGGACGATCGCGGCGACAAGCCCTTCGCCAAGGGCGCCGGCAAGGGCGGCCCGAAAACCGCGAAAGAACCGGCTGCTCCGCTGCGCAGCGAGCGAATCGCCAAGGCCATGGCCCGCGCCGGCATCGCCTCGCGCCGTGAGGTCGAGCGCCTGATCGGCCTGGGCAAGGTCGCGGTCAACGGCCGTATTCTGGACACGCCGGCGACCCTGGTGACACGCGACGACGTGATCACCGTCAACGGCAAGCCGATGGGCTCGGCCCAGGCGACGCGCGTCTGGCGCTATCACAAGCCGGCCGGCCTGATCACCAGCCACAACGACCCGGCGGGCCGCCCGACCGTGTTCGACGCCCTGCCCAGCGGCCTGCCGCGCGTGATCTCGGTCGGACGTCTCGACCTGAACACCGAGGGCCTGCTGCTTCTGACCAACGACGGCGAGCTTAGCCGGGCGCTGGAAATGCCGGATACGGCCCTGGTGCGTCATTATCGGGCGCGCGCCCGTGGCCGCATCACCCAGGAGCAATTGGACAAGCTGAAGACTGGCTGCACCATAGACGGCGTCCACTACGGCCCGATGGAAGCGACCATCGACAAGGCCAAGGAGAAGGGCGAGGGCGAGAAGTCGTCGGCCAACCTGTGGATCAGCGTCTCGATCACCGAAGGCAAGAACCGCGAGGTCCGCAAGGTTCTGGAGTCGGTTGGCCTGACCGTGAACCGTCTGATCCGTTTGGCCTATGGCCCGTTCCAGCTCGGTACCCTGCCGGTCGGGGCGGTCGAGGAAGTCGGTCCGCGGGTGATCCGCGAGATGCTGGCCGACCACATCCGACCCGAGAACCTGCCGACGGGCAACACCGTCTCGACCCCCGCGCCGATCCCCGGTCGCCGCACCTCGTCGCCGATCGTGACGGGCAAGTCGGGGTCGGCCATGTCGGATCCTTCGCGCAAGCCCAGCCGCGTCCGCGCCGCCACGGAGGCGCAGGCCGACGCGGTCGACCGCCGCGAACGGCCCGCCAAGAAGGAGGGCTGGGCCAAGGCGACGCCGAAGTTCGAGCACACCAAGACCTTCAAGCCGCGCGCGCGGCCTGAAGCCGCCCATGGCGGCGAGTGGTCGGATCGTCCGCGCCGGCCGTTCAGCCGCGAGCCTCGCAGCGACCAGTTCATCGACGACCGCCGCGCGCCGCGCGACGGCGCCAAGGGCGGGTTCAAGCCGCGTGAAGGTGGCTTTGGCGACCGTCCCAAGCGTGATTTCAAGCCTCGCGACGGCGCCACGCGTGCAGACGGCGACCGCCCGCAGCGTGACTTCAAGTCGCGTGAAGGCGGCTTCGGCGATCGTCCGAAGCGTGACTTCCAGCCCCGCGACGGTGCGCCGCGCTCGGGCGGCGACCGTCCGCAACGCGATTTCAAACCGCGTGAAGGCGGTTTCGGCGATCGGCCCCAGCGGGATTTCAAACCGCGCTCGGGCGGCAAGCCCGGCGGATTCGGCGGCAAGCCGGGCGGCGGCTCGCGTCCCGGCGGCGGCAAACCCTTTGGCGGCAAGCCTTCGGGCGGTCGCGGCGGTCCGCGCGACCGCGGCTAAGGGGTGGACGGAGGGCAGACCATGGTCGAGGCCAAGGAGGGCGCGCGTCTGGCGGGCCGTTGCCTGTGCGGGGCGGTGACCTTCACCGCCGCGCCGCAGGGCGGCATGCACGCCTGCCATTGCGAGAGCTGTCGCCGGATTTCGGGCGGGGTGTCGCTAAGCGTCAACTGCGGCGACAGCCTCGAGGTCGCCGGTCTCGTCGCCACCTACGACTCTTCGGAATGGGCGGAGCGTCAGTTCTGCGCGACCTGCGGGACGGGCCTGTTCTGGCGTCTGAAGGCGGGCGGGATGACCATGGTCTCGGTCCAGGCCTTCGACGATCCCTCGGCCTTCCCCTTCGAGGACGAGATCTACATCGACTCCAAGCCCGCAAACTATGACTTCGCCGGCGACCGCCCGCGTCTGACCGGCGCGGAGGTCGAGGCCATGTACGCGCCGGGAGAAGGCTGAATATGCGGATCGTCGCCGGCAGCCTGAAGGGGCGCGCCATCATCGCGCCCGAGGGCCAGAATACGCGCCCGACATCGGATCGGGCGCGTCAGGCCATCTTCAACGTGCTGGAACATGCGGCATGGGGCGAGAATCTGCACGACCTGCGGGTGATGGACATCTACGCCGGGTCGGGGGCTCTGGGTTTTGAGGCCCTGTCGCGCGGCGCGGCCTTCGCCCTGTTCGTCGAGATCGACGACGGCGCGCGTGGCGTGATCCGCGAGAACATGGACGCCTATGGCCTGTTCGGCCGAGCGCGCGTGCATCGCCGTAGCGCCATCGACCTGGGCGAGCGCCCAGGTTCGGTGGGCGAGGCCTTTGACATCGCCTTCCTCGATCCGCCCTACGCCAAGGGACTGGGCGAACAGACGCTGGAGCGGCTGCGCGAAGGCCAGTGGCTGAAGCCGGGCGCCATCGTGGTGTTCGAGCGCGGCTCCGACGAGCCCGACATCGACACGCCGGGCTATGAGCGTCTGGACGCGCGCGACTATGGCGCCGCACGCGTCCTCTTCCTCAGGGTTCTAGAAACCGCGCCCTGAGACGCGGTTGTCCAACTGGCTGCGCAGGCGGCTCAGCCCGTCGCGATTGACGACATAGGGGCCGCCGTTGCGCGACTTGATGACGCCCTTGCGTTTCAGGCTGCGCCATTGCTCGAGATCGCAGCCGTCCAGCACCCAGCCTTCGCGGGTGAAGCAGCGGGCGGCGATGATGCGGCCCTGATCGTCGCGTTCCAGCAGGATGCGACCGCCCTGGGCCAGGGCGTGGAGCGTGCGTTGTTCCGCACGGGAGATGTTCATTTCAGATTGTCCGGGACAGGCGTCAGCGTGCGCCCGGCGTCGATCATTCAGACGCGGGGCGTTACGAGCGGCCTCGGACGGGTTTCAGCGTCCGGGCCTCAGGCCGTGAACACATTCTCAGACATAAACAGTCCCAACAGGTGTGGGGCGACAGATAGCGAGGCCGTGGCCCGGTTTCAATCGCCCCGGCGCAGCTTCCGGGCCAGACCGCGCGCGCCGGCGGCGACATCCGCCCAGGTGACGTTGAAGCCGTCGTCGTCGCCGAAATAGGGATCGGCCACTGGCTGCCCCTCGCGGCCTTCGACGTGATCCAGCAGCAGGCTGAGGTCGGCAGTGGCGTCGGGCGGGGCGAGGCGGCGCAGGTTGGCGAGGTTGTCCTCGTCCAGCGCCACGATATGGGTGAAGCGGCGGAAGTCGGCGGGTTTCACCTGACGCCCGCGCAGGGCGGCGATGTCGGCGCCGTTCTTGCGAGCCACGGCCTGGGCGCGCGGATCGGGCGGTTCGCCGACGTGCCAGCCGCCGGTGCCGGCGGAATCGATAATGACGTCCAGCTTCAGGCGGCGGGCCTCTTCGCGGAAGGCGGCCTCGGCCAGCGGCGAGCGACAAATGTTGCCGAGGCAGACGAAGAGGACGGAGGGGGACATGGAACCTCTTTTCGCTCATCCCGGCGAAGGCCGGGATCCAGATGCAAACGTCGCGGTTGGTTGAAAGGCCTGCTGCGGCAAGATCTATCAGACCTGAGTCTTACAATCTGGGTCCGGCCTTCGCCGGGATGAGCGGGTTTGTGTGGGCCGGATCACCGCCGCCCGAACAGCTTTTCGAGATCGTTGAGTTTCAGCTCCACATAGGTCGGGCGGCCGTGGTTGCACTGGCCGGAGTGGGGCGTGGCCTCCATCTGGCGCAGCAGGGCGTTCATTTCGGGGGCGGAAAGGACGCGGCCGGCGCGGACGCTGCCGTGGCAGGCCATGGTGCCGCAGACCTCGGCCATGCGCTCTTTCAGCGACAGGGCGGCGCCGTGTTCCGACAGGTCGTCGGCGATGTCGCGGATCAGGCCCTGAACATCGGTGTCGCCGAGCAGGGCGGGGGTTTCGCGGACCAGAACGGCGCCGACGCCGAAGGCCTCGACGATCAGGCCCATCTCGGCCAGTTCCTCGGCCTTGGCGGCGACGCGCTCGGCCTCGGCGGGGTCCAGTTCGACCACCTCGGGCGTCAGCAGGGCCTGGCGGGTGACGGCGCCGTCGGCCATCTGGACCTTCATCCGTTCATATACGAGGCGTTCGTGGGCGGCGTGCTGGTCCACCACGACCAGACCATCGCGGGTCTGGGCGACGATATAGGTGCCGTGCAGCTGGGCGCGGGCGGCGCCGAGGGGATAGTCGATCAGGTCGGCGGGGGCCTGGGCGCCGGGCGCGATCTGGCCGGCGTGTTCCGCCTGGATCTCGCCCAAGGTGCGGAAGCTGGGGGCGGCGGCTTCACCGCTCCAGGTGTGCTCGACGCGGGCGGAGCGTTCGTTGAGGCCCGGCAGGTTCTGGGCGGCGGCGGCCGGCTGCGACCAGCCCTGCCAGCCGCTCCAGCCGGGGGCGGCGGCGCCAAACGACTGGGCCGAGGGGGAGGTGGGGCTGTAGAGGGCCTCGCCCGTATGCGGACGGAAACCGGACAGGGCGTCGGCGGCGACCGTGGTCGAGGCGCGGTGACCGGCCGCGTGTAGGGCGTGACGCAGGGCGCCGACGATCAGGCCGCGCACCAGGGCCGGATCGCGGAAGCGGACCTCGGCCTTGGCGGGGTGGACGTTCACATCGACGTAGAGCGGATCGATGTCGAGGAAGAGGGCCGCCGCCGGGTGGCGATCGCGGGCCAGGAAGTCGGCGTAGGCGCCGCGCAATGCGCCTTGCAGCAGGCGGTCGCGCACCGGGCGGCCGTTGACGAACAGGAACTGGTGCGCCGCATTGCCGCGCGAATAGGTCGGCAGGCCCGCATAGCCTGACAGGCGCACGCCGTCGCGCTCCTGATCGATCAGCAGGGCGTTGGCTTCGAAGTCGCGACCCAGCAGGGCGCCGAGGCGTTTCAGGCGGCCCTCGAAACCCGGATGCTCGGCGGGCAGGCGCAGCGTCACCTTGCCGTCCAGCGACAGGGTGAAGGCGACGGCCTCATGCGCCATGGCCTGACGCTTGATTTCTTCCGAGATGGCCATGGCCTCGGACCGCTCGGACTTCATGAACTTGAGGCGGGCGGGGGTGGCGTAGAAGAGGTCGCGGACTTCGACCCGGGCGCCGTGCGGGCCAGGGAAGCCGGCGGGGGCCACCGGGCGCTGATCGCCGCCATCGACGGTGACGGCCCAGGCGTCGGCCTCGTCGCGGGCGCGGGTGGTGATGGTCAGCCGCGCGACTGAGCCGATGGAGGGCAAGGCCTCGCCGCGGAAGCCGAGGGTGTGGATGCGCAAAAGGTCCACGTCGCCCGCGTCGTCGGGCTCCAGCTTGGAGGTGGCGTGACGTTCGACTGCCAGAGGCAGCTCGTCTTTCGGAATGCCCTTGCCGTCATCGGCGATCAGGATGCGGGCCAGGCCGCCGCCGTCCGCCTGGATTTCGACGCGCGAGGCCCCCGCGTCCAGCGCGTTCTCGACCAGTTCCTTGATGGCGCTGGCGGGGCGTTCGACCACCTCGCCGGCGGCGATGCGGTTGACGGTTTCGGGGGGGAGACGACGAATGGGCATGTGAGTCGCAAGATAGGCGGGCGACACGCAAGGCGCACCTCAATCCGCATTTTTGCACGAACGGGGCTTGAAGCTCCGTAATCGCAACTTATACTGTTGCAGTCCGAACGGCGCGCCGACGGACAGAGCAACCGTTTCTGGGCCTCGTGTCCAGTCCTGAACAATCAACGAGGTCCTCCCAATGAAGATTAAAGTCGCCATCCTGGCTGTCTCGGCCGCCGCCCTGCTGGCCGCCTGCAGCCCCGCCGCCGACAAGACGGGTGCGCCCGCCGCTGACGCCGCCTCGACCGCCCCGGTCGAACTGAAGGCCCCGGCCGGCGTCTATATCATGGACCCGACCCACGCCTCGCTGCAGTGGTCGCTGCCGCACAACACGATTTCGAACTACACCGCGCGCTTCAACAAGTTTGACGCCAAGATCACGCTGGACCCGGCCAACCTGGCCAACAGCTCGGTCGAGGTCAGCATCGATCCGGCCTCGGTCGACGCCAACTATCCGGGCGACTACACCGGCACCCACGCGGGTTCGGGCTTCAAGACCTGGAGCGAGGACATCGCCAAGAACAAGAACTTCCTGAATGCCGGCGCCTTCCCGCAGATCACCTTCAAGTCGACCAAGGTCGAGCTGACCGGTCCGCGCACGGCCAAGGTGACGGGCGACCTGACCTTCCTGGGCGTGACCAAGCCGGTGACCCTGGACGCCACCTTCAACGGCGAGATCGAGAAGCACCCCTTCATGCAGGTGCCGACCCTCGGCTTCGCGGCTGAAGGCAAGTTCAAGCGCACCGACTTCGGCATGGCGCTGGGCCCGGTGGGCGACGAGGTCACCATCCGCTTTGACGCCGAGTTCCTGCAGCAGGTGGCTCCGGCCGCACCGGCCGCCTGATTTCTGGCCCCTCTGCCGTCATCCCGGACAGCCGACAGGCTGATCCGGGACCCAGGCGTCGGATAGGAGCTCAGGGCTACAGCGCCTGGCTCTGGCGTCTGGGTCCCGGATCGCCTCTGCGGGGCGTCCGGGATGACGGGTGTATTTTGTGAGTTTGTGATGCCCGCCAGCCGCTACACCCCCGTCGCCATCGCCCTGCACTGGGCCATCGCGATCGCCATCATCGCCATGATCCCGATGGGCTGGTGGATGAGCGAGGCGATCAATGAGCCGGGCCGTCAGGCGCTGGCCTATCGTGTGTTTCAGATTCACAAGTCGGTGGGCTTCCTGATTTTGGCGCTGACGGCCCTGCGGCTGGTCTGGCGACTGACGCACCGGACGCCGGGGATGCCGGCCGAGATGAAGACCTGGGAGACGTTCGCGGCGCGGGCGACCCATGCGGCCTTCTATGGCCTGATGCTGGCCCTGCCGCTGACCGGCTGGCTCTATGTTTCGGCGGGCTGGGCCGTGGCGACGGATACGCCGCTGGCCGTGGCGACCAGCTGGTTCGGCCTCTTCACCGTGCCGCACCTGCCCTTTATCGGCGAGGCGGCGGCGGGTTTACGCCGGGCCGTGGCCTACCAAGCTATGGGGGCGCACAGCCTGATGGCCTGGGGCGCGGTCGTGCTGATCGTCCTGCACGTCGGGGCGGCGCTGAAGCATCAGTTCATCAATCGCGACGGGGTTCTGGCCCACATGATCCCGGTGCTGAAGCACGGCGAGGGGCGGACTGCGCCTGAGCCCAAGCCCCTGCTGCGCCGGACCGAGCGTCTGGCCGGCTTGGGCTTCATCGCGGCCCTGGCCGTCGCGGGCGGCATAGCGGCCAAGCCCGCGCCTCTGGCCGAAGGGGCAGGGGCCGAGGTCCACGCCGCGACGGCGCCCGCTCAGGTCGAGGCGGCGGTCACGCCGGGGTCTGCGACGGCCTGGACCATCGACCCGGCGGCCTCGAGCATCGAATTCACCGGAACCCACGCGGGCAAGGCCTTCAAGGGGCGATTCGAGCAATGGGAGGGTCAGGTCTGGTTCGATCCGGCCGATCTGGCGGGCTCCAGGGCCGTGGTTCTGGTCATGACCGGCACGGCGAAGACCGGCGACGCAACGCAGGAAGGCAGCCTCACAGGCTCCGAATGGTTCGACCCGAGCGCCTATCCGACCGCGCGTTTCGAGGCGACGACGTTCAAGGCGTTGGGCGGAAACCGCTTTGAGGCGACGGGGACGCTGCGGATCAAGACCGTCACCGTGTCGGTGGTCCTGCCCTTCACTTTCGACGAAGCGGACGGCGTGGCGACGGTGGCCGGTAAGCTGGAGCTGGACCGCACAGCGCTGGACCTCGGCATGATGTCAGACGCGGGCGGCGATTGGGTGTCCAAGGCGATTGGCGTCGAGATCAGGGTGACCGCGAAGCGCTGACGCCCACCTGCCGTCATCCCGGAAGCGGCGCAGCCGCTATCCGGGACCCAGGCGTCAAAGATATACGGGGCCTGTCGCGTTTGAAATCCGCCGCCTGGGTCCCGGATCGCCTCTGCGAGGCGTCCGGGATGACGGCATCAGGCGAAGGTGGGCGCGCTTAGGGGTTTGCCCGACTCCGCTCGGGGCGTTACAGCCTTCGGCTTCTTCTCGAACGTCCGAAGATTGACGCCATGCACGACATCAGAGCCATCCGCGACAACCCCGAAGCCTTCGTCGCCGGCTGGTCGTCGCGCGGGGTGGAGGACGCCGCAGACGTGGTGGCCCGCATTCTGGCGCTGGACGTCGACCTGCGCGCCGCCCAGACCACGGGTCAGGAAGCCCTGGCCAGGCGCAACGCCGCCTCCAAGGCCATCGGAGCCGCCATGGGCAAGAAGGACATGGCCGAGGCCGACCGGCTGAAGGCCGAGGTCGAAACCTTGAAGGCCGAGATCACCGAAGCGGGCGAGGCCGAAGCCGCCAAGGGCGCCGAACTGCGCGATCTTCTGGCGGGTCTGAAGAACCTGGCCGCCGCTGACGTGCCGGACGGCGCTGACGAGAACGACAACGTCGAGGTCCTGAAATGGGGCGAACCCCGCACGACCGGTCCGGCCAAGGATCACGCCGACCTGGGTGAGGCCTTGGGCCTGCTGGACTTTGAAGCCGCCGCCAAGATGTCCGGCTCGCGCTTCGCCGTGCTGAAGGGCCAGCTGGCGCGTCTGGAACGCGCCATCGGTCAGTTCATGCTGGACCTGCAGACCGGCACGCACGGCTATCTGGAAGTCGCGCCGCCCTACTTGGTCAAGGACGACGCCATGTTTGGCACGGGCCAGCTTCCGAAGTTCGAGGAAGACCTGTTCCGTTCGGGCGAGCATCTGTTGATCCCCACCGCCGAAGTCTCCCTGACCAACCTTGTGCGCGAGCAGATCCTGGGCGAAGACGAGGTGGCGGAGCCCATGCGTCTGACGGCCCTGACGCCCTGCTTCCGGGCCGAGGCCGGGTCGGCGGGGCGCGATACGCGTGGCCTGATCCGCCAGCACCAGTTTTCCAAGGTCGAGATGGTCTCCATCTGCCGTCCCGAGGACTCCGAAGCCGAGCATGAGCGCATGACTGCTTGCGCCGAGGCGGTGTTGCAGGCGCTGGAGCTGCCCTATCGCAAGGTGCTGCTGTGCAAGGGCGACATGGGCTTCTCCGCGCAGAAGACCTATGATCTCGAGGTTTGGCTGCCGTCGCAGAACACCTATCGCGAGATCAGCTCCTGCTCGAACTGCGGCGACTTCCAGGCCCGGCGCATGGACGCCCGGTTCAAGCGCGCGGGCGAGAAGAAGACCGAGTTCATGCACACCCTGAACGGCTCGGGCCTGGCGGTCGGCCGCACCCTGGTCGCGGTGATGGAGAACTATCAGCAGGAGGACGGCTCTATCGCCGTGCCGAGCGCGCTGCTGCCCTATATGGGCGGCCTGACCACGGTGGGTTCGGTTTCCAAGTAATGCGTATCCTTCTTACCAATGACGACGGCATCGAGGCGGAAGGCCTTGAATGCCTTGAAAAGATTGCTCGCACCTTGTCGGACGACGTCTGGATCGTCGCGCCCCAGACCGAGCAGTCGGCCAAGGGGCGGGGGATCACCCTGACCGAGCCGCTGCGCGTCAACCAGTTAGGCGACAAGCGCTTCGCCGTGACCGGCACGCCGACCGACTGCGTCATCCTGGCGGTCAACGACCTGATGCCCGAGCGGCCCGATCTGGTGCTGTCGGGCGTCAATCGCGGCCACAACGTCGGCGAGGACGTCAGCTATTCCGGCACGGTGGCCGGCGCGCTTCAGGGCATGGCCTTCGGCATCCGCTCCATCGCCCTGTCGCAGTCGCTGGAACGCTTCCACGACGACGTGACCGCGCACTGGGAGACGGCCGAGGCCTTCGCCCCCGGCATTATCGCCAGGCTGCTGGAGCAGAAGTGGGAGGACGGCGTGGTCATGAACGTCAACTTCCCCAAGCTGCCCCCGGAACTGGTCAAGGCGGTCGAGGTGACGAAGCAGGGCTTCCGCGATATCGGCGAGATGCACGCCATTCGCCGAACCGACCTACGCGGTCGCGACTACTACTGGATGGCCTTCCGCGGAGCCCCGCAGGAGCACGCCGAGGGCACGGACCTGCGGGCCATGGACGAGGGGCGCATCTCGGTCACGCCGCTGCATATCGACCTGACGCACATGCGCAGCGTCAACGACCTGAAGAAGGTGCTGGGCGGCGCGCCCCCCAAGGGACCGCTGGAAAAATGAGCCTGTCGGACGACCGCGCGGGCCGGTTGATCCTGTCGCTGCGGCGGCAGGGGGTGACCGACGCGCGGGTGCTGAAGGCGATGGAATCCATCGACCGGTCGCTGTTCGTCCACGAGAAGTTCCTCGATCAGGCCTGGGAAGACCAGGCCTTGCCGATCGACTGCGCCCAGACGATCAGCCAGCCCTATATCGTCGGGCTGATGACCCAGGCGCTGGACGTCCAGCCGCGTCACCGCGTGCTCGAGATCGGCACCGGCAGCGGCTATCAGTGCGCGGTGCTCAGCCGCCTGGCGCGCTTCGTCTATTCGGTGGAACGCTACAAGAGCCTGCTGACCGAGGCGGAGCACAAGCTGAAGCTGCTGGGCGTCGACAACGTCTTCACCCGCCACGGCGACGGCGGGCAGGGGTGGCTGGAACAGGCGCCTTTTGACCGGATCATGGTCACGGCGGCCTCGCCGCATGAACCAACGGAACTGCTGAAACAGCTGAAGCCGGGCGGGATTCTGGTGGCGCCGGTAGGCCGCAGTTCGGTGCAGATGCTGAACCGATATACCGGTCAGGAAGACGGCAGCTTCCGCCGCGAAAGCCTGTGCGAAGTGCGCTTCGTGCCCTTGGTCGAAGGTACGGCCAAGGAGGGGTAGGGGCGCGCGTTTCGGCGCGCGGTTAACCTTTCCGCCCCACTTTGGCGCTGTTTGGCGGGTTGGCTTGGCCGCGCATCCGGGGCACACCGGGGGCGAAGGCAATTCAAGGTTAAGAAGGAGGGGCGCATGGGCGGCTTCACGGGCTGGATCAGGGCGGCGGTCGTCGTCGGCGGGGCGCTGACGGTCACGGCGTGTTCGACCTATCCGAACGAGCCGCGCTATTCGACGCGTCCCATGCCGGTCGGCGGGCAGGGCGGCTATCCGGCCCAGCCGCAGCAGCCGGGGGCCTATCCGAACAACAATCCCTACTACGCCCAGCCGTCGCAGCCGCAGACCCCGCCGGCCACGCGTCCCTATGAGGAGCAGGGACCGCGGGCCCCGTCGGGCAGCATCGAGGGCGGCGGTCTGCCGCCCGCCGGCGGTCCGGCCTATCCCTCGACCGGGGCCCCCATCACTGTGACGCCGCCGGCTGCAGGCGCGACCAGCATGCCGGGGGCGACCTATGTCATCCAGCCGGGCGACACCATTTCGGGCGTGGGGCGTCGCTTCCAGACTCCGGTCCAGACCCTGATCGACCTGAACGGTCTGGGGCCGCGCGGCGCCATTACTTCGGGCCAGCGCATCGTCCTGCCGGACAGCGCCGTGGACACTGGCTCCGACCCCTATGCGACAGGCGCATCGCCCGTGGGCGTGCGGACCCCCAACAACGGCGTCGCGCCGCCGCCCCCGCCGCCGCCCAGCGGCAACGCGGCCCTGCCGCCGTCGCGGGCGCGGGCGGTTACGTCCTCGACGCCGGCATCGCCGGTGCAGGGCGCGGCCGTGGGGCAGGCCCTGGTGATGCAGTGGCCGGTGCGTGGCGACATCCTGCGTCGCTTCGGCCCGGTCGGCATGGGCGAGCGGAACAACGGCATCAATATCGGCGCCTCGGCCGGGACCGAGGTCAAGGCCGTCGCGGCGGGACGGGTGGCCTATGTGGGCGACGATCTGCCGGGGCAGGGGCTGACGATTCTGATCATTCACCGCGACGGGTGGCGCACGGTCTATGGCCATCTGGGCTCGGCGACGGTGCGTGACGGCGCCGAGGTTCGCGCGGGCCAGGCTATCGGCACGGTGGGCCTGACGGCGGGCGACGGACGGCCCTCGATCCACTTCGAGACGCGCCAGATGCGCGGCGATGATCCGGTCGCTGTCGATCCCTTGAGCGTTCTGCCGCGCTGAACATGATCCGCCCGGCGTGTCCGGGCGGCATCGCCTGTGACGCCTCGGCATTAGGCCGCGTTGCAAATCGGCACGGCTCACCCTAGGTTCCGCGCCTCAATTTCTTATGGGGCCCCCGTTCAAGGTCGGCCCGGTTCGGGGAGTTTCCATGCCTACTGGTTCCGAAGGCGGCCTGATGGCCATCGTGGTGCAGATCGCGCCGATCGTCGCGATCTTCATCCTGTTCTACTTCCTGATGATCCGCCCGCAGCAAAAGCGGATGAAGGCTCACCAGGCCCTGATCGCCGGCGTCAAGCGCGGCGACGAGGTCGTCCTGTCGAACGGCATGGTCGGCAAGGTGACCCGCGTCGAAGACGCCGAGGCCATGGTCGAGATCTCGCAGGGCGTGAACGTCCGCGTGGTCAAGGCGATGATCGCCGAAGTGCGCAACCGCACCGCCATCGCCGCCAACGACAAGGGCTGAGCGGCTTCTCGCCGCTGACGCCCGCCCGAAATAGAGCCCTGACATGATTCAGCTAGCGCGCTGGAAAGTCACCCTGGTCGTGCTGTCGCTCGTTGTCGGGCTGCTGCTGGCCTTCCCGAGCGTGCTCAGCCAGGCGCAGCGCGACGCGCTGCCCGGCTGGCTGCCCAAGAACGGCCTGAACCTGGGCCTTGATCTGCAAGGGGGCTCCTACCTCCTGCTGGAGGTCGACGTTCCGGAGATGCGCAACAAGCGCGTCACCAATCTGATGGAAGACGTGCGGGTCGCCCTGCGCGAACAGCAGATCAACGTCGGCGCCATGCAGCGCGAAGCGGGTGGCGTCGTGGTCACGATCACCGACCCCGGCCAGTTCGACACGGCTCTGACCGAACTGCGCAACCTGGCGCAGACGGGCGCGGCCGCAACCGGCCAGCCGGACCGCACGGCCACGCGTCTGAGCGGCAACCGCATTCGCTTCGCCTTCACCGACGCCACGCTGAACGGCATGGGCGCGACGGCGGTGGACCAGTCCATCGAGGTCGTGCGTCGTCGTCTGGACAGCTCGGGCACCAAGGAAATCTCCATCACCCGTCAGGGCGCCGACCGCATCGTGGTCCAGGCGCCGGGCCAGAGCGATCCGGCCGAGCTGGAGCGTCTGGTCGGCCGGACGGCCCAGCTGACCTTTCAGATGGTCGATACCTCGACCAATGGCCTGCAGGACGCCATGGCCGGCCGCGTGCCGCCGGACGCAGAACTGCTGACCGACGATCAGGGCACGCCCTATCTGGTCAAGAAACGCATCCTGGTTTCGGGTGAAAACCTGACCCGTGCCGGCGTCGGTTCGGATCAGAACGGACGCCCCGCCATCGATTTCCGCTTTGACGGGCAGGGCGCGCGTCGCTTCGGCGAAGCCACCGCGCAGAACATCGGCAAACCCTTCGCCATCATCCTGGACGGCAAGGTGATTTCGGCCCCGACGATTCAGGGCGCCATCACCGGCGGCACGGGCCAGATCACCGGAAGCTTCACGATCCAGTCGGCCGCCGAACTGGTGAACCTGCTGAATGGGGGCGCCCTGCCGGCGCCGCTGAAGGTCGAGGAACGTCGCGTCGTCACCGCCGAGCTGGGTGCTGACGCCGTGCAGGCCGGCATGGTCTCGACCATCATCGGCTTCGCCCTGATCTGCGTCTTCATGATCGGCGCCTACGGCTTCCTGTTCGGCGGCGTGTCGGTGCTGGGCCTGATCCTCAACGGCATCCTGATCATTGCCGCCATGTCGCTGTTCGGCGCGACCCTGACCCTGCCGGGCATCGCCGGTCTGGTGCTGACCTTCGCCGTGGCCGTCGACGCCAACGTGCTGATCTACGAACGGATGCGTGACGAAGCGCGGGCCGGCCGATCGGCCATCGCCTCGATGGACGCCGGCTTCAACAAGGCCATGGGCACGATCGTCGACGCCAACCTGACCACCCTGGTGGCGGCGCTGATCATGTTCATGTTCGGCGCGGGGCCCGTGCGCGGCTTCGCCTGGACGCTGACCATCGGCGTCTTCACCTCCATGTTCTCCTCGGTGATGGTCGCCCAGGTGCTGCTCGGGTATTGGCTCAAGATCGCCAAGCCCAAGAAACTGCCGATCGCGGAGTGATGGCGATGCGTGGATGGCCCCTCATCAAACTGCTTCCGCAGAAGACGAACTTCCGGTTCGTCAAATATGCGCCCATCGCGGGCGTGATCTCGGTGATCCTGTGCGTGGCCGCGATCGTCGGCTGCTTCTATCCGGGTCTGAACCTGGGCATCGACTTCCGGGGCGGCGCCTCGATGGAAGTGTCCAAGCCCGCCGGTCAGACGCTTGAACTGGACAAGGTTCGCGGCGCCGTCAGTGAACTTGGCCTTGGCGACGTCCAGGTCCAGGGCATCGACAGCGCCGCCAGCGCCATCGTCCGCTTCCAGATCCCCGAGGAAGAAGGCCAGAGCGCCGTCGTCGCCCGGGTCGAGAAGGCGATTGACGAGGCGGTAGGCGAGGTGAAGTACTCGGGCGTCAGCGTCGTGGGCTCCAAGGTCTCGGGCGAGTTGTTCACCAGCGGCCTGCTGGCGCTGGGCGCGGCCATCGTGCTGATGTTCATCTACATCTGGTTCCGGTTCGAGCCGCAGTTCGGCTTCGGCGCCGTGGCCGGTCTGGTGCACGACCTGATCCTGACCTTCGGCCTGATCGTCCTGTTCCGCTTCGAGTTCAGCCTGAACACCGTGGCGGCCATTCTGACCGTCATCGGCTATTCGATGAACGACACCGTCGTGGTGTTCGACCGTCTTCGCGAGAACCTGCGCAAGTACAAGACCATGCCTCTGCGCGAGGTGATCGACCTGTCGCTGAACGAGACCCTGTCGCGGACCATCATCACCGGCGTCACCGCCGTCGGCGTTCTGGCGGTCCTGGCTCTGTATGGCGGCGAGGCCCTGTTCGGCTTCTCCATCGTGCTGATGGTCGGCATCGTCATCGGCACCTATTCGTCGATCTATGTCGGCGCGCCGATCATCCTGCTGTGGGGCGTCAAGCGCGGCGGCTCCATCGACGAGGACGCCAAGCCGGTCAAGTTCGGCATGGCCAGCCGCCCCTAAGGGCTCGGCTCACCTGAAAAGGCTCCTCCTTCCCCCGAGCGGGGAGGGAGGAGTAAGGTCACGCTTCCTGATTCCGACCCGGGGAGGGGCGCATGGCCAAACTGCTTTCCAACTTCAGAACGACTTTCCTGCTCAGCATCCTGCTGGCGGGGGTCATGATCTTCGCCTTTGGCCGCATCGCGCCGGGCGGTTTCGCTCTCGGCTTCGCCCAGGCGGTCTTCCGCTGGGTTCACGTCGTGGCCGGCATCCTGTGGATCGGCCTGCTCTACTACTTCAACTTCGTGCAGATCCGGGTCATGCCCGCCATCCCGGCCGAGCTGAAGCCCGCCGTCAGCAAGCACATCGCGCCTGAGGCCCTGTTCTGGTTCCGCTGGTCGGCGCTGGTGACGGTGCTGGCGGGGATCGCCGTCCTGTTCACGCGTGGCCATGTCTATGCCCATGAAGTCCTGACCTTCGGCCTGGCCGGCGGCCTGAACGCGGGCGACCAGCAGTTCACCCTGATGGGGATCGGCGTCTGGCTGGCTATCGTCATGTTCCTGAACGTCTGGGGCGTGATCTGGCCGAACCAGAAGCGCGCGCTGGGCATCATCGCCGTCGACGACGACAGGAAGGCCAAGGCGGCGCGCATCGCCATGCTGGGCAGCCGCACCAACCTGTTGCTGTCGCTGCCGATGCTGACCTCGATGGCGATGTATCAGACCCTGTTCGGCTGAGGCTTGCACCGTCCGCCGCAATGGCCGATGGCCTTGCGGAATGACTGTTGATCTCGACTCCCAGGTCCGCGCCGCCGACCCCGACCGCTGGCTGTCCAGCCGGTTCGTGGCCGACGAACAGGCGCGCGCGGACCTGATCGCCCTCTACGCCTTTGAGGCGGAACTGCTGTCCATTCCCACCCGCGTCACCCAGCCCATGCTGGCAGAGATGCGCTACACATGGTGGGCCGAACAGATGGATGGCGTCTTCGCCAATACCCCGCGCGTCGGCCATCCGGTGCTGGAGGCCCTGACCGCCGCCGCCGTCCGTCACGGGCTGGAGCGCGCGCCCTTCGACGCCTTGATCGAGGCTCACATCGGCCGGGTGCATGGCGAGCCGCACGATCTGGACGCCTTCTACGTCGGCCCCATGCAGGTGGCGGCCCGGATGCTGGCGGGCGAGGGGCATGACGCCGTCGTCGTCGAGGCCGGGCGTCTGTGGGCGTTGTCGCAGACGGGACGAGCCGACGAGGCGAGGGCGCTGCGCTCCGCCGCCAACAGGGCGCTGAGACATCTGCCCGCGGCCGCCTTTCCCGCGACCGCCCACGCCACGCTGGCGGGATTCGATCACCCGGAACCGATGAAGCGGCTGCGCCTGTTGTGGGCGGTGCTGCGCGGCCGGGTCTAGTCGCAGAGGCCGCGGATCAGGCGCGCCAGCAAGCCGTTCAGGGTTTTCTGCTCATCGAGCGACAGCGGCGCGAGAATGTTTCGCGCCGCTTCTTCGTGTTCGGGCATGATGGTTTCGATCAGGTCGAAGCCCTTGTCGGTCAGGCGCACCAGGGTGGCGCGACGGTCGGTGGGGTGGGGGCGGCGCTCGACCAGTCCGGCCTTCTCCAGTCGGTCGATGCGGGCCGTCATGCCGCCGGACGACATCATCGCCGCCTCGAAAAGGGCGGTCGGGGTCAGGCCCTCGGGCGCGCCCGAGCGGCGCAGGGTGGCCAGGGCGTCGAACTCGCCCTGTTGCAAGCCGTAACGGGCGTAGAGCGGCGCCTGGCGTTCCCGTGCCACCAGGATGGACGCCTCATGCAGGCGACCCAGCGCCTCCATCGGCAGCATGTCCATATCGGGGCGCTGGACGGCCCATTGGGCGGCGGCGCGAGAGGCTCTGTCGGGCATGGGTTATCTTGACATCGAGATACTTGAGGTCGAGAGACTAGCGCGATTTTCAAGTGGAGTCCTGTCTGATGACCGCACGGTCCGAAGCCGAACCGGCGCGCGGCGCGTCCCTGCTGCTGTTGGCGGCCATCTTCGCCCTGGCGCTGAACCTGCGACCGGCGATGGCGGCCGTGGGGCCTCTGCTGGACCTGATCGAGGGCGCGACGGGGATGGATTCCACCGCCGCCAGTCTGCTGACGACCCTGCCGGTGGCGATGATTGGTCTCGGGGCCCTGTCGATCCGGCCGCTGCGTCGGCGGCTGGGCGAGCGGCGCGGCATCCTGCTGGGCGCGCTGCTGATCGGCGGGGCCTGTCTGGCGCGGGCGGCGCTGAGCGACACGGCGGGTCTGATCGCCAGCGCGGCGGTCGTCGGCGTCGGCGTGGCCCTGATCCAGGCCCTGGCGCCGGTCGTGATCAAGCGGGCCTTCCCGACACGGTTCGGCACGGTGATGGCCCTCTACACAACGGGCATCATGGGCGGGGCGGCCATTGCGGCGGCCACGGCGGCGGGTCTGGCCGAGGCGGTCGGCTGGGCCTGGACGCTGGCCCTGTGGTCCATTCCCTCCTTTGTCGCGGCGGTCGTCTGGCTGATCGCCGCGCGTGATCCGGCGGCGGAGGAACCCGACCGGGGGGCCGTGGCTGAGACCACGCACCCCGAAATCCCCTTCTGGAAGCAGGGCCGGGCATGGAGCCTTATCCTGATCATGGGGCTGGGGACATCGGCCTACACGCTCGTGCTGGCCTGGCTGCCGCCCTTCTATGTTGATCTGGGCCAGGCGAGGGCGACGGCGGGCTACCTGCTCAGCGGCATGACCGGGGCCGAGGTGGCGGCGGGGATCATCGTGTCTATGGTCATCGCGCGCTTTCCAGACCGTCGCGGGCCGATCCTGACGGCGCTGGTGCTGGCCCTGATCGGTCTGGCCGGCCTGGTCGTCGCGCCGGTCGCTCTGGCGGTTCCGGTCGTGGTGGTCATGGGGTTGGGCATCGGGGCCATCTTCCCCCTGACCTTGATCCTGGCCATGGATCAGATCGACGATCCGAGCCGGTCCGGCGACCTGCTCGCCTTCGTCCAGGGCGGAGGTTACATCATAGCCAGCCTGTCGCCGTTGGCCGCCGGCCTGCTGCGCGACCACATGGCCGACCTGACGGGGGCCTGGGTCCTGATGGGCGTCGGCGTGGTGGGGCTGGGTCTGATGACGTTGCAGTTCCGGCCGGGTCTGCCCAAGCTGCGCTGAGGCGACCCGGCCTGATCGCTTAGGCGTCCCGCCAGGCCTTCAGGGCCTCCATGGCGCGGATGCTCTGCAGGCGCTTCTTGGCGCGGCCGCGTTCCTTGGGATGGATGCGCTTGCCGTCTTGGTCGACCTTGGGGGCTTCCAGCGGCGGCAGCAGGCCGTAGTTGATGTTCATCGGCTGGAACTTGGAGCCTTCCAGATGGCCGCCGGTGATGTGCTCGACCAAGGCGCCCATGGCGGTTTCAGGCGGCGGGGCCGACAGGTCGCGGCCGAGAGCTTGCGCGGCGGCCAGACGGCCGGTCAACAGGCCCATGGCGGCGCTTTCGACATAGCCCTCGACCCCCGTCACCTGACCGGCGAAGCGCAGGCGCGGCATGGCCTTCATGCGCAGCTGCTTGTCCAGCAGTTGCGGGCTGTTGAGGTAGGTGTTGCGGTGCAGGCCGCCAAGACGCGCGAACTGGGCGTTCTGCAGACCCGGAATCATGCGGAAGGTCTCGGCCTGCGCCCCGTGCTTCAGCTTGGTCTGGAAGCCGACCATGTTGAAAAGGGTGCCCAGGGCGTTGTCCTGACGCAGCTGGACGATGGCGTGGGCCTTGACCGTCGGGTTGCGCGGATTGGTCAGGCCGACGGGCTTCATCGGGCCGTGACGCAGGGTTTCGCGGCCACGCTCAGCCATGACCTCGATCGGCAGGCAGCCGTCGAAGTAGGGGACGTTTTCCCAGTCCTTGAACTCGGCCTTGGGGCCGCCCAGCAGGGCGTCGATGAAGGCGTCGTACTGTGCCTTGTCCATCGGGCAGTTGACGTAGGCGGCGGCGTCGCCGCCGGGGCCTTCCTTGTCATAGCGCGACTGACGCCAGGCGATGTCGAAGTCGATGCTGTCGGCGTGGATGATCGGGGCGATGGCGTCGAAGAAGCTGAGGCTCTCTTCGCCGGTCATCTTCAGGATGGCGTCGGCCAGGGCGGGCGAGGTCAGCGGGCCGGTGGCGACGATGACATTGTCCCATTCCTCCGGCGGCAGACCGGCGATTTCCTCGCGCACGATGGTCACCAGCGGGTGGGCTTCCAGCTTGGCCGTCACAGCTTGCGAGAAACCGTCGCGGTCGACGGCCAGGGCGCCGCCCGCCGGGACCTGATGGGCGTCGCCGCATTCCATGATGATCGAGCCCAGCGCCCGCATCTCGGCGTGGAGCAGGCCCACGGCGTTGAACTCCCAGTCGTCCGAGCGGAAGGAGTTGGAGCAGACCAGCTCGGCCAGACCGTCCGTCTGGTGCGCATCGGTCTTGACGCCCGGCACGCCGCGCATTTCGTGCAGGATGACGGGCACGCCCGCCTGGGCGATCTGCCAGGCGGCTTCGGAGCCGGCGAGGCCGCCGCCGATAACGTGGACGAGTTTGGGGGTGGAAGCTGCGTTCGACATGGCGGCCTTCTAGCGGTCCCGGAGCCTTCCGTCAGCCTGTCATTGCGGCGGGGTGGCGAAGCGGCCGCTGTCTGGCGTATGACGAAGCTTAAGAGGAGCCCACCATGACCACGGCGTTTTCCATTGGCGAGGCCCTGGCCTCCGGTTTCAGGCTGACGCGACGCCGACCTTTGCGGGTCTGGATGTGGGGCGTGGCGTCGGTGGCGCCGTCGCTGCTGGTGGGCGCGCTGATGCTGCGCCTGTTCGGCGCCATGGCCCTGACGGACATGGGGTCGGAAGAGCCCTCCGCCGCTTTTGTCGAGCAGATGGTGCAGTTCCAGGCCCTGTCGGGGCTGGCGAATATTCTGCAGATGTTGATCTGGGTGGTGGTGACCGCCGCCATCTTCCGGACAGTGCTGTTCCCCGAGCGTGCAGATCGTTTCGCCGGGCTCAAGGTCGGCATGGACGAGGTGCGCGTCGCCGTGGTCGGCCTGGCCATGGTCATCGGCTTCTACGCCGCCGCCATCGTGATCGCCCTGATCGCCTTCGCCGTCGGGGCCGGGCTGTGGTTCGTGTCGGAGGCGGCGGCGGTCGCCGTGGGGCTGCTGGTTGCGGTTGTCGCCGGGCTGGCGGTCTGGGGCGTCATCCTGCGGGCCTGTCTGATCATGCCGGCCAGCGTGGCTCTGGGCGACTTCGCCTTTGTTCAGGGCTGGAAGCTGTCGAAGGGGCAGGTGCTGCGGTTGCTGGGGCTGAGCCTGGCTATCGTTGTCGTCGTGCTCGCCATCGAATTGGCCCTGCTTGTGATCGTCGCCGTGGTCCTGTTCCTGCTGGCCGGGCTTAATGTCTTCAGCCTGGCGGCCATGCTGGAACAGGGGGCTCCGCCGACGGTGGATTGGGGCGTGCTGATCCCCTGGGCCCTGGCGGCCTTCGTGCCGCTGTCGTGGCTGCATGGCTTCCTGAATACGGTGATCATGGCGCCCTACGCCGAGGCCTGCCGATCGCTGCTGGCGCAAGCGCCGCAGGACGAAGCGCGTCCGGTTGCGCTAGGCTGATCGGGAATCGAGGACGACCGCATGATCTTTTCCGCCACCGACTGCGCCTTTGAGGGCTTCCGCCTGACGCGGCGCGCGCCCGTCGCCGTCCTGCTGTGGGCCGTGGCCTACGCCGTGTTCTTCGGCCTGCTCTTCCTGCTGGTGGGGTCGCATTTCGTCACCATCATGTCTCTGATCTCCCAGTTGGAGGGACAGACCGAGCCGTCGATCGAGGACATGCAGCCGCTGATGCAGGCCTATGGCGTCATCGTCGCCTGGGCCGTGCCTCTGGGCCTGTTCTTCAGCGCCGTGATCAGCACGGCCATCGCCCGATCGGTCATCCGGCCCGAGGATCGCAAGTTCGGCTACATGCGCCTTGGCAAGGACGAGCTGCGGGTGCTGGGCGCCAGCCTGATCGTCACCCTGATCATGTTCGGCGCGACCTTCGTCGGCTTCATGATCATCAGCCTGGTCGCCGCCCTGGCGGTGGCCGCGCCGGCGCTGTGGCTGGCTGTGGTCCTGTTGTCGCTGGCTGTGCTGGCGGTCGTGATCTGGCTGTCGGTGCGGCTCAGCCTGGTCGTACCGGCGACCTTCGCTGAGGGGCGGATTGCTGTGAAGTCGGCCTTCGCCATGACGGACAAGAAAATTTTCTGGCCCCTGTTGGGCATGGCGGTCATCGCGTGGGTCATGGCCATGCTGGTCGGCCTGCTGGGATCGGCCGTGGCCGCGCCGCTCAGCCTGATGGTCGGCGGGGCCGAGCGCATGGTCGGCATGGAGGGCGCCAGCGTCCCCAGCCTGCTCAGCGCCCTGGGGCCGATGCTGGCCGTGTCGCTGGTGGTCAACGCCGTCATGACGGCGGCCCAGGTCGTCATCATGTATGCGCCGTTCTCGGCCGCCTATCTGCAGCTCAAGGGCGCGGCGTGCCCCTGAGCTGACGGCGAGGACGCCTGACCGGGCCTGTCAGGCGCTCTTGCGGGCGCGAGGTTTCTTTTCGGCCTTCTGAACCTCAGGCAGGGCCGCCACGCGCGCCTTGCGGCGCTCCTCGTGGCGGTCCAACACCTCCTTGAGGTACTTGCCGGTCCAGCTGGCGGGGTTGCTCGCGACCTGTTCGGGGGTGCCGAAGGCCACGATCTCGCCGCCGCCGTCGCCGCCCTCGGGACCGAAGTCCAGCAGGTAGTCGGCGACCTTGATGACATCCAGATTGTGCTCGATGACGACGATGGTGTTGCCGTTGTCGACCAGTTCCTGAAGCACCTCCAGCAGCTTGCGCGTGTCCTCGAAGTGCAGGCCGGTCGTCGGCTCGTCGAGGATGTAGAGGGTCTTGCCGGTGGCGCGGCGGGCCAATTCCTTGGACAGCTTGACCCGTTGGGCCTCGCCGCCCGACAGGGTGGTGGCGGGCTGACCGACCTTGACGTAACCCAGACCCACGCGCTCCAGCGTCAGCATCTTGTCGCGGATCGAAGGCACGGCGTTGAAGAAGCGCGCGGCCTCTTCAACCGTCATGTCCAGAACGTCGGATATGCTCTTGCCCTTGAAGACAATTTCAAGGGTTTCGCGGTTGTAGCGCTTGCCCTTGCAGACGTCGCAGGTGACGTAGACGTCGGGCAGGAAGTGCATCTCGATCTTGATGACGCCGTCGCCCTGACAGGCCTCGCAGCGGCCGCCCTTGACGTTGAAGCTGAAGCGGCCGGGGCCGTAGCCGCGCGCCTTGGACTCGGGCAGGCCCGCATACCAGTCGCGGATCGGATTGAAGGCGCCGGTATAGGTGGCCGGGTTCGAGCGCGGGGTGCGGCCGATGGGCGACTGGTCGATGTCGATGACCTTGTCGAACTGCTCCAGCCCCTCGATCCTGTCGAAGTTGGCCGGGGCGTCCGAGGCGTTGTGCAGGCGGCGGGCGGCGGCCTTGTACAGGGTCTCGATGGTGAAGGTGGACTTGCCGCCGCCGGACACGCCGGTGACGCAGGTGAACAGGCCGACGGGGATATCGCCGGTGACGTTCTTCAGATTGTTGCCGGTGGCGCCGCTGATCTTCAGCATCCGCTTGCGGTCGACCGGGCGGCGGCCCTCGGGCGGCAGTTCGATCTCGCGCGCGCCGGTCAGGTACTGGCCGGTCAGCGACTTGGGATTGGCCATGACCTCGGCGGGCGTGCCCTGGGCGCAGATCTCGCCGCCGTGGACGCCGGCGGCCGGGCCCATGTCGATGACGTAATCGGCGGTCAGGATCGCCTCCTCGTCATGCTCGACCACCAGAACCGAGTTGCCGAGGTCGCGCAGGCCCATCAGGCTTTCCAGCAGACGGGTGTTGTCGCGCTGGTGCAGGCCGATGGAGGGTTCGTCCAGCACATAGAGGACGCCGGTCAGGCCCGAGCCGATCTGCGAGGCCAGGCGGATGCGCTGGCTCTCGCCGCCCGACAGGGTGCCGGAACTGCGCGACAGGCTGAGGTAATCCAGGCCGACGTTATTCAGGAAGCGCAGCCGGTCGGTGATCTCCTTGAGGATGCGGCGGCCGATCTCGCGCTGCTTGTCCGTCAGGTGATCGTCCAGGGTGGTGAACCACAGATAGGCCTTGGAGATCGACAGCCAGCTGATCTCGGCGATGTCGGCGCCGCCCACCTTGACCGCCAGGGCCTCAGGCTTCAGGCGCTTGCCGCCGCAGACCTCGCACGGCGTCTCCGACTGATAGCGGCCCAGTTCCTCGCGGACCCAGGCGCTGTCCGTTTCGCGCCAGCGGCGCTCCAGATTGGGCAGGACGCCTTCGAAGGCCTTGGCGACCTCGTATTTGCGGGCGTTGTCGTCATAGACGAACTTGATCTTCTCGCCGCTCGAACCGTGCAGGATGACCTTCTGGGCCTGTTCCGGCAGGTCGCGCCAGGCCTTGTCCATCGAGAAGCCGTAGTGCTGGGCCAGCGACTGCAGGGTTTGGGTGTAGAGCGGCGAGGGGCCGCGCGCCCAGGGAGCCACGGCGCCCTTGTGCAGGGTCTTGTCGCGGTCCGGGATCACAAGATCGGCGTCAAAGGCCAGCTTGACCCCGAGACCGTCGCAGGTCGGGCAGGCGCCGAAGGGATTGTTGAACGAGAACAGCCGCGGCTCGATCTCGCTGATGGTGAAGCCCGAGACAGGGCAGGCGAACTTCTCGGAAAAGACGATGCGGCGCGGTTCTTCGCCCTCTGCGGCGTTGGCCCATTCGGCCGTGGCGATGCCGTCGGCCAGGTTCAATGCGGTCTGGATGCTGTCGGCGTAGCGCGGCTCGAGACCTGCTTTGGTTACAATGCGATCGACGACAATATCGATGTCGTGCTTGAACTTCTTGTCGAGCGCGGGGGCGTCCTCGATGGCGTAGAATTCGCCGTCAATCTTGAGCCGCTGGAAGCCCTGACGCTGCCACTCGGCCATTTCCTTCTTGTACTCGCCCTTGCGGCCGCGAACGACGGGGGCCAGCAGCAGGAGGCGCTCGCCGTCGGGCAGGGCGGTCAGCTTGTCGACCATCTGGCTGACGGTCTGGCTCTCGATCGGCAGGCCGGTGGCGGGCGAATAGGGGACGCCGACGCGCGCCCACAGCAGGCGCATGTAGTCGTGGATCTCGGTGACCGTGCCCACCGTCGAGCGCGGGTTCTTGGAGGTCGTCTTCTGTTCGATGGAGATGGCCGGCGACAGGCCCTCGATCAGGTCGACGTCCGGCTTGCCCATCAGTTCCAGGAACTGACGCGCATAGGCCGACAGGCTCTCGACGTAGCGGCGCTGGCCCTCGGCGTAGATGGTGTCGAAGGCCAGGGATGACTTGCCCGACCCCGACAGCCCGGTCATCACGACCAGCTTCTCACGCGGGATATCGACGTCCACGCCCTTGAGGTTGTGCTCGCGGGCGCCGCGAACGCGGATGAAGTTGTGCTTTTCGGTCATGGAATCCGGGAACGCGGAAGACCCCGGAACGGTCCAGGGCGACGACGCTATATGGGGATCAATTCGTGCTTTTCAGCAAGAACAATATGCGAACACCATCATGAAGAAGTCTGAGCTGTCACGGGATGTCGACCTGCGGCTAGGCTAGGTGCCGGAGGCTCCATGTTTTACGTTATTCTGATGCTGGCTGGTCTTGCCGGGGGCGATCCTGGGTTGGGTTCGTCAGAGGCCACGTATGAAGAACTCAAGGTTGGCGGCGCGGCGCGGCGGCTGGAAAGGTTGGACGCCGAGGCTGCTCTCTGGCTCGACGCGGCGCTGGACCGTAGAGGGCATAGCGGCGACCGGACCGTTCTGATGGGGTGTGATCTGACCGATCCAAAGGCCGATCAGGAGCGGCGGGCCTTGAAGCGCCTCATGCGATCCGGCGATGAAACGGATTTCGAGCAAGCCGAGGCGCAGGTAGAGCGGCTTCAGAGGGCTGTGTCGCCCTCGGGTGCGGATCCGGAACCGCAGGGCGATGAAGACTGGCTAGTATGGGCGGCGGCGCGCGATCAGCAAGCCCGTCGGGCTCTTGGCGATGCGGCGCCGGAAGGCTTCGAGGCGCTGGCGGACGAAGCGACGACGCTTAGGCTGGAGGCGATGTGCGCGGAGGATTTCGCGCGAAGCCCTCGCCTGGGTAGGATACTTGATCGCTGGGCCGAACTGACGCCTGTCGCGCGTCGAGCAGCGTTTGTTCTGCTGATGCATCAGGACCACGATCCGGGGCTTCAGGCCAAGGGAGCCGCCGCGTTTCGCAGCCTGGGCCTGGACACGGATGTCAACCGCCAAGCATTCTCGCGACTGGCGGATCGAGCCGCGCTGAATCGTGGCGAGCCGCAGCTGTATGGCCGGCTCTATCAGTGCGCCACCGAGCCCCCAGCTCCGGACGGCGCCGTCTTGTCCCTCGAACAACTGGAGCGAAACCGCAAGATAATCGGACTGGAGCCTTTTGAACTTGAGTTCAGTCGAGTGTGCGGTCGTCAGCCCTCGGGCGTCCAGGCGGGTTCGGGGCGGCGGTAGCGTTCGCCGGGGCCGACCAGGACGCCGTTGGCGTTGGCGACGCCGAGTTCCAGGCTTTCGGCGATGCGGCGGGCGCGGACGATGAAGTGGTCGGCGGCGACCGGCGGACAGAGGTCGCGGGCGGCGGCCTCGAAGATCTGCAGCCAGCGGTCGAAGTGGCGGGCGTCGATAGGCAGGGGCAGGTGCTTCGGCATGGGGCGGCCCTGATAGACGCCGGTGGACAGGGCGACCGAGGACCAGAACAACTTCATCTGTTCCAGGTGCGGGCCCCAGTCCTCGATCCGTTCGGCGAAGATCGGGCCGATGAAGTCGTCGTCGCGGACGCGGGCGTAGAAGCCTTCGACCAGGGCGTCGATGAGGGCCTCGTCGATGCCGGTCTCGTCTCGAATCCGCTGAACGGCTTGGGCGCGGCGGGCCGCGGCCTCGGCACGGTCAGGCAGGGGCTTGTCGATGCGGAAGGCGACGGTTCGGTCAGGCGCGGTCATGGGCTGAAGATAGGGGCTCGGCGCCGCATCGCAAAAGCGTCGCAGGAGAATTGGGGTTGCGCTGCGAAAGATCAGCACCCATCCTTCTATTCAGCCAACGTATTTGACGAGGAGGCACGACGATCATGATCAGCGCTCTGGAAATCGGTTTCGCCCTTTCCGCTCCGCTCTTCGTGCTCGCCTATGTCCTCGCTCAACCCAAGCCCAAGCCCGTCCGCATCCGCACTCGTGACGCTCAACAGCGTCGCGGCCCGCACGCCTGACGGTCACACCCTATTCGATAATCTGAGCCTCGCCTTCGGGCGCGAGCGCACGGCCGTCGTGGGCCGCAACGGCGTGGGCAAGACCACGCTGCTGCGCCTTGTCGCCGGTCTGGCCGAACCCGCTGAGGGAACGGTAACGCGCGCCGGGACGGTGGGCTGGCTGGCGCAGGCCTATGAGCCAGCGTCCGGCGAGACCGTGGCCGATACCCTGGGCGCGGCGGAATCTCTGGCCCTGCTGGCGCGGGTGCTGGCGGGCGAGGGTTCGGTCGAGGACATGGCTGAGGCCGACTGGACGCTGGAGGCTCGGCTGGACGAGGCGCTGGCCCAGGTGGGGTTGACCGGCCTAGCGCTGGATCGGGCCACGCGCAGCCTGAGCGGCGGCGAGCAGACTCGACTGCGGTTGGCCGGGCTGATGCTGGCGGCGCCGGATCTGATCGTGCTGGATGAGCCGACCAACCATCTGGACGCCGAGGCGCGGGCTCTGGTGGCCGAGGTCGTGGGACGTTGGCCGGGCGGGGTGCTGACGGTCAGTCACGACCGGGGTCTGCTGCGGCGGATGGATCGGATCGTCGAGCTGTCGAGCCTGGGCGCGCGCGTCTATGGCGGCGGTTGGGACCTCTATGTCGAGCGGCGTGAGGCTGAGCGGGCGGCGGCGGAGCGCGATCTGGAAAGCGCTGAACGCGAGGTCGGACGTGCGGCCCGCGAGGCGCAGACGGCGCTGGAGAAGAAGGCCAAACGCGATAAGGCCGGCCGGGCGCATCGGGCGGGGACGTCCGATCCCAAGATTCTGCTCGACGCCAGAGCACAGCGGGCCGAGGAATCCGGGGCGCGGGAAGGGCGGTTGGCGGAGCGTCGGCGCGCGGAGGTCGAGGCGCGCTTGACGGAGGCCCGCGAGCGGGTTGAGCGGGCGCGGCTGCTGTCCGTGCCCATGCCTTCAACGGGGCTGGCGGCGGGGAAGACCGTCCTGGCGCTGGACGGGGCGGAGTGGCGCAGTACCGAGGGGCGGCGGATTGTCGGGCCGGTATCGTTGCGGCTGATCGGGCCGGAGCGGGTGGCGATCACCGGGCCGAACGGGGCAGGCAAGACGACGCTGCTGAAGCTGATCGCGGGCGAACTGGAGCCGACGGCGGGGCGGATCGAACGGCCTGTGACGGCGGCGCTACTGGATCAGACGGCGGCGATCCTGAAGCCGGAGGAGACCCTGATCGAGGCCTGGCGGCGGCTGAACCCCGAGGGGACGCCGAACGACGCCCATGCGGCCCTGGCGCGCTTCCTGTTTCGCAACACGGCGGCGCACCGGACGGTGGGGACGTTGTCAGGCGGCGAGCGGCTGAGGGCGGCGCTGGCCTGCGTGATGACGGGGGCGACGCCGCCGCAGTTGTTGATTCTGGACGAGCCGACCAACCATCTGGACCTGGATTCGATCGCGGCGATCGAGGCGGCGCTGACAGCTTATGACGGGGCGCTGGTGATCGTCACTCATGATCGAGACTTTATGGACAATGTGGGCGTCGATCGGGAGGTGCGGCTGGAGCGGGCGACGGGCTGAGTTTTCAAAGACCGTCCCGCATTCTGGTCCGGTTCGCCGGCCGAGCGAGCAAGATCGCTTCAAGAGCTCTCAAGCCCTGAAAATTTCAGGGATTGCGGCTGCGACTTGTGATCTCCGGGTCAGCCCCAGGCTTCGATCACGCCCTGACGGCGGACGCGGGGAGAGACGGGGCCGGTCGTGACGGGCTCGGCCTCGGCGCGGCCGAAAAGCCAGCCCTGGCCATAGTTGACCCCGAGGTCCTGAAGCGCCTGGGCGACGTCCTCGGTCTCGATCATTTCGGCGATGGTCGTCATGCCCAGCGAGCCGCACAGTTCGACCAGATGGCCGATGAGGGTGCGGGTGCGGGCGTCGCCGTCGATGTCGCGCACGAAGGCGCCGTCGATCTTGACCGCATCGACCGACAGGCCGCGCAGATAGTCGAAGGCGGCCGAACCGGCGCCGAAGTCGTCGATGCAGACCTTGACCCCGGCGTCGCGCAGGGCGCCGAGGCGGCGGTTGGCGGCAGCGATGTCGGCCAGGGCGGCGGTTTCCGTCACCTCGACGATCAGGCGCTTGCGATTGTCGGGTTCGGAGGCCGTCATCTTCAGCACGGCCGCGACATAGGCGTCGTTGGCCAGCGAGGCGCCCGAGACATTGATGGCGATCTTCAGCAGGCCCGAGCCCGGCTGGCGCAGGCGGTGGACGATCTTTTCGGCGACGGCCAGGTCGAAGCTTTCGATCAGGGCCAGTTCCTCGGCCATGCGGATGGCAGGGGCAGGGCCGCCCGCCTGGCCGAAGCGGGCCAAGGCTTCGAAGTGATGCACGGCCCGCGTCTTCAGGTCGACGATGGGCTGATAGAAGAGGGCGAATTCCCGGTCGCGGACGATGCTGCGGAAGCGATCGGCGTCCTTCAGGGTGCGGGACAGGGAGTCGGCGAAGCTGAGCTCGGGCTGGGCGGCGTTGTCCTTGAGGCAGCCCTCGATGGCGAAACGCATGGCGCGCAGGGCGCACAGGGCGTCGGAGCCGACGGGGGTTTCGCTGGCGCGCGAGCTCAGGGTCAGACCCTCGGCGAGGCCGGCCTCGCGGACCTCGGCCTCCAGATCGCGGCCGTCATCGACCTCCTTGATCAGGGCGTACCGGTTGGGCGTGAGCCGGCCGGCGCTGACGCCGTCGTGCGAGGCCGCTTGCAGCCGGGCGCCGATGCGAGCGGCGACGCGTTCGTGGGCGGCGTCATTGTCGGCGCTGAGTCCCTGAACCTCGATGAAGGCCATGGCCAGACGCTGCAATGCTGCGCCGGACTTGCCGTTCAGTCCCTCGCGGGCGAGCGCCATGAAGCCTTCGGCATCCGTCAGGGGGCGAGCTTCGAGGTCTTCGAGCACGAATGGCTCGCCCTGCCAGGTCAAGGCGCAGGATACCGCAGGCGCCAGATCGGGCAGGATGAAGGCGCGGAACAGCGCGCGACGCACACGCCCGTCGCCGCAGTCGGCAAGAATTTCCAGCGGCTGGCTGCGCGCCCCGCCTGTCATGCCGCCGAGAGTCTCCTGAACCGCCTCACGGCTGGAGAACGACAACAGATCGGCGAAGGGGCGACCGATCCAGGCGGCCGTCGATTGTCCCGCCGTCGGCCCGGCCCCGAGGGCGAAGCTGACCACGCCCTTGTCGTTCACCTCGACGAGGGCGTCGGCGGCGGCGAAAGCGAGACCAAGCAGGCGGGATTTCAGGTTCATGAACCGACCTTGCGGTTCAGCCCGTTAAGAAAACGCGGATCGACACCGGTTTCTTTGGTTGAATCAGGCCTTGCGGTTGAGGGCCACGGCGCGGCCGTCGCCCTCAGTGGCGCGACCCGAAGCGCCGTAGCCGGCGCCCTGGGCGCGAGCGCCGGCGACCTCGGCCGCGATGGTACGGACCAGACCTTCGGAAACCTGACGGGCGGCGTCGACGGTCGAGGCGTGCTCCGCCAGAACGGCCTCAAAGTCCTGGGTGGCGACGATCAGGGCGTCGCGAAGCTCAGCCGGGATGACGGTCAGGAAGGCGGGGGCGGCCTTGGCCTGGGCCGACTCGCGGCGATAGAGGTTGGCCAGTTCCTGGGTCTCGGCCATGCCAGCGGCCACGTCCTGGGCGCGATGGGCGCGGAAGGCGTCGCGCTCGACGGCGAGGCGCTCGGTCAGGGCCTGGGTCAGGTTGATCAGCTGCCGGGCGCGCAGGGTGGAGGTTTCGACGTCGGCGGTCACGCGGTCTGTTCCTGCATCTTGAGCATTTCGGACATGACGGTGTCGGCCAGGCCGACGCCGCCCGCCTTGACCGTCTGCCTTGCCATGGCGTCCAGGAGGAAGCTGCGCCAGGTCTCCTCGGCGCTGCCGCCGCCGAAGGGGCCGTCGGTCTCCAGGCCCTCGAACATCGGCTTGAACATCTGCGACAGGAAGCTGGCCTCGAAGTCCTGGGCAGTCTTGCGCATCTGGTCGGCGGACTGGTCGCGGCGACCGAGGGCGTCGGCGGAGGGCAGAGAGGAGGCGGGGGAGATCATTACATCACCTCGATATCGGCTTGCAGGGCGCCGGCGGCCTTGATGGCCTGCAGGATGCTGATCATGTCGCGCGGGCTGACGCCGAGGGCGTTCAGGCCGTTGACCAGGGTCGACAGCGAGGCGCCGCCGTTGACGATCCGCATCTGGCGGCCGGTTTCTTCCTCGATCGAGACGTTGGACTGCGGCACGACGACGGTCTGGCCGCCGCGGCTGAAGGGCTCGGGCTGGCTGACCATGGGGTTTTCCTGAACCGAGACGGTCAGGTTGCCCTGGGCGATGGCGACGGTGGAGATACGCACTGCATCGCCCATGACGATGACGCCGTTCACCTCGTCGATGATGACCTTGGCCGGGGCGTCGACACGGACCGGCAGGTTCTCGACCTGGCTGATGAAGCCGGCCATGCCCATGGTCTGGGGCGAGCGGACGGCGACGACCGTGCCGTTCTCGGCGAAGGCGCTGTTGGGATAGGTCTGGTTGATCACGGCGGCGACGCGCTGGGCCGTGGTGAAGTCGGGGTTGCGCAAGGTCAGACGCACGATGGGCATGGCCGACAGGTCAAATCCGGTCTCGCGCTCGACCACGCCGCCCGAGGCGATGCGGCCGGCGGTCGGGACGCCGCGCGTGACCGAGGAGCCCGACCCGCCAGAGGCCGAGACGGCGCCGGTCTGAACCGAGCCTTGGGCCACGGCGTAGATCTCGCCGTCGGCGCCCTGCAGGGCCGTGACCAGAAGCGTGCCGCCCAGCAGGCTCTTGGCGTCGCCCATGGCCGAGACAGCGACGTCCAGACGCGAGCCCGGAGTGGCGAAGGGCGGCAGGTCGGCGGTGATCATGACCGCCGCGACGTTCTTGGTGTTCAGGTTGGCGCCGCGAATGTTGACGCCCTGGCGTTCCATCATCCCTTCCAGCGACTGGCGGGTGAAGGGCGAGTTTCGCAGGCTGTCGCCGGTGCCGTTGAGGCCGACCACCAGGCCGTAGCCGACCAGCTGGTTGGTGCGGACGCCCTCAACCGAGACGATGTCCTTGATCCGCGACTGGGCCTCGGCCGCGTTCGGCGCCGCAGCCAGAATCAGGGCGGCGGAAGCGGAGGCGATGAGGGCGGTGAGCAACTTCTGCATACGACAGACGTCCTGTTGAGGCGTTCGCGGTTAACCATGCGAAGTTCGTGCCGAGCGAAAAGTGCAGTAAAATCAGTAGTTGTCGTGCGAGGTGCCTGCGCCTTGCGGCAGAATCTGCCGGGGCGTTAACCAAGCGGTGACCCTCGTGGCCGATGGTGCAGGCTGATCGGGAGCATGATCATGAAGGTCACCGGACCCTCGGGCGCGACATCGACGCAAGGTTCACGGCCCGCCCGCGCTGCGGGTGGCTTCAGCTTGCCGGCCAGCGGGGCGGCGTCCGGCCCGGCCTCGGCCGCCGCGACCTCATCGGCGTCCAGCGTGGCGGGCGTTTCGGCCCTGATGGCGCTGCAAGGCGTCGAGGACGCCACCGAGCGGCGGCGGCGGGCGATCCGTCGCGGCGGGGGGCTTCTGGACCGGCTGGATGAGCTGAAGCTGGCGATGCTGAACGGTCAGGACGGGGCGCCTGCCCTGGAGCGGCTGGCTCGCTCGCTGCGCGAGGAGCGGCCTGAGGACGCCGACCCGGGTCTGAACAGCGTGCTGGACCAGATCGATTTGCGCGCCGCCGTGGAAATGGCGAAGGCGGAAGCCGCGCGGGCGCGGGCCTAGAAGTCCCCGTAAACACGGCGGAAACCTCGTGTCAGAGGCTGGGGTGAGGATATTTTGCCACAGTCTCGCCGTATTAATGAACCTGCGCCATATCACGGACACGCGAACGCCATTGCCGCGACTCTCTGCCTTGCCTATACGGCCAGTGCGCCGCAGGGGGGCGCAGATAAATGAGCGTGAGTGCGATGAACGCATTAGCGTCTGTGATCGAGGGGGACCCGGTCGTGTACCGTCCCACCGACGACGAGCCGTTTATGAACGAGCGGCAGCTGGCCTATTTCAAGGCCAAGCTTCTGGCGTGGAAGGATGATATCCTCCGCGAATCCAAGGGCACTGTCGTTAATCTGAAAGCCGAAACCGAGAATCACCCGGATCTGGTGGACCGGGCCTCGTCGGAATCCGACCGGGCGCTGGAGCTTCGGACCCGCGACCGCCAGCGCAAGCTGATCTCCAAGATCGAGGATGCGCTGCGCCGGATCGAGGACGGTTCCTACGGCTATTGCGAGGATACCGGCGAACCGATCGGCCTGGGCCGACTGGAAGCCCGCCCGACGGCGACCCTGTCGGTCGAGGCCCAGGAGCGACACGAACGTCGCGAACGGGTCCATCGCGACGACTGATCGCCAAGTTTGGCGACTGATTGGGCGGATCGACTTGACTTGACGGGGCGGTGGCGCGACCAAGCCGCCTTCCTATCGAGGTCGTTGATCCCCCATGTCCGTCAAGGTTCGTTTCGCTCCGTCTCCCACGGGTAAGCTGCACGTCGGCAATGTCCGCACCGCTCTGGTGAACTGGCTGTTCGCCAAGGGGCAGGGCGGCTCGTTCGTTCTGCGCATCGACGACACCGACCTGGCGCGCTCGACGCAGGAGTACGAGGACGGCATCGAGACCGACCTGACCTGGCTGGGTCTGGTCTGGGACGAGCGTTACAACCAGTCCAAGCGGTTCGACCGCTATGAGGAGGCCGCGGCGCGGCTGAAGGCCTCGGGCCGCCTCTACGCCTGCTACGAAACCTCGGAAGAACTGGATCGCCGCCGCAAGGTGCAGCTGTCGCGCGGCCTGCCGCCCATCTATGACCGCGCCGCACTGGAGCTGACCGAGGCTGAGAAGGCCGCCTATGAGGCCGAGGGCCGTCGTCCGCACTGGCGCTTCAAGCTGGAAGGCAAGCGCGTCGCCTGGGAAGATCTGGCGCGCGGTCACGCCGAGGTGGACACCGCCTCGATGTCGGACCCGGTCCTGATCCGCGAGGACGGCCTGTTCCTCTATACGCTGCCGTCGGTCGTCGACGACATCGACATGGACATCACCCACATCATCCGGGGCGAGGACCACGTCACCAACACCGGGGCGCAGATCGAGATCTTCGAAGCGCTGGACGCCAATGTTCCCGGTTTCGCTCACATGCCGCTGCTGGTCGGCGCCGACGGCGCGGCCCTTTCGAAGCGTCTGGGTTCGCTGTCGATCAGCGACATGCGCGACCAAGGCTATGAGCCGATCGCCATCACCAGCCACCTGGGCAAGATCGGCACCTCGGACAATCTGGAGATCGCCGCCTCGGTCGAGGCCCTGGGCCAGTCCTTCGCCTTCTCCAAGATGGGCCGTTCGCCCGCGCGCTACGACACCGCCGATCTGGACCGACTGAACGCCCAGGCCCTGCATGGCCTGACCTATGCCGAGGCGCAGCCGCGTCTGGCCGCTCTGGGCGTTGATCTGGGCGAAGGCTTCTGGGAAGCCGTGAAGCCGAACCTGAACAAGTTCGCCGATGTGGCGGACATGGCGAAGATCGTCACCGGCCCGGTCACGCCGGTGATCGAGGATGCCGCCTTCGCCGCCGCTGCTCTGGAAGTTCTGCCGGAAGTGATCGACGCGGGCGCCTGGTCGGCGTGGACGACGGCGGTGAAGGAGAAGACCGGCGCCAAGGGCAAGGGCCTGTTCATGCCCCTGCGTCTGGCCCTGACCGGACAGGCGCACGGCCCGGACATGGCGGCCATGGCGCCGCTGATCGGTCGAGAAGCCATCGTGCGTCGCCTGAAAGGCGAGGCGGGCTGAGCCTTCAGCCCCTGCTGGATACAAGAAAGGCCGCCTTCACGCGAAGGCGGCCTTTTTCGTTTGGTCGATACGGCTGGATCAGCCGGCGTTGCAAGCCGCCAGGGCCTGTGCGTCGAGGGCTTCGCCCTTGTAGCTGAAGGCCGTAACCGGGCCGAGCTTGGCGACCACGCGGCGGCAGGCGCGAGCGGCGGGCTGGCTGGCGCCGCCCGAAGCGGTGCAGGACGCGCCTTCGCAGCGCCAGGCGGCGCCGTCAACGATGACGCGGCCGGCCGGGGCCTTGGCGGCGTCGGCGAGCGTCAGGCTGGTGGCCGGAGCGTCGGCGGCGAAGGCAGGGGCAGCCGCGAACAGCGCGACGGCGGCGAGAAGAGCACGCATAGGCAAGTCTCCGAGATGGGCAGGGCGCACGCCCTTATGACGCCATAGTCCGTTTTCTTTCGAAACTGTCAATGAGTCTCGATGCGACGGATCGACGCTTTATGACCCACGTTTACTTACCGACGATCATGTTTCAAGTGCGGCGTCTCCTCGGCCTTTTTCATGGCGACGACGGCCTCTTCGACCGTATCGACGCTGATGTAGGCGTCCAGGAAGCTGGCGGGAGTCATGCCTTCGCGCACGCTGTGGCGGATCAAGGCGAAGTAGTTTTCCCAGAAACCGTTCAGGTTCAGGAAGATGACCGGCTTAGCGTGCAGGTCGAGGCGCTTCCACGACAGCAGCTCGATAGCTTCTTCCAGGGTGCCGATGCCGCCCGGCGCCACGACGAAGACGTCGGATTGATCGTACATGAGCTGTTTGCGCTCATGCATCGAGGTGACGACCACGGTCTCGACGTCGTCGAACAGGCGTTCGCGACTGCGCAGGAAGGCCGGCATGATGCCGACGACGCGACCGCCGGCCTCGTGCGCCGCGCGGGCCGAGGCCCCCATCAGGCCCACGCCGCCGCCGCCATAGACCAGGCGCCATCCGGCCTCGGCCGTCGCCTTGCCGAAGGCGCTGGCGGCCTGAACGTACTGCGGATCAGCCCCGTCGGACGAGCCGCAGAACAGGCAGACCGAGCGGCCGTCAAAGGGGGCGATGGTGGCGGGCGGCAAAGACATGAGGCCTCGATACAGGAAGGGAGACAGGGCGGCGTCGGCCGCGCTATCTGAGCAGCATAGGCATATCGCTACGCGGGTCAGGATGAAACGTCGGATTGTCGTCGCAGGGCTCTGCACCGCATTGGCGCTGGCGGGCTGCACCGCTCCGGTGGAGCGTTCGCAGCACGAGGAAGAGCGTGAGGAAGGCGGGTGGACGGCCTCGCCGCGCATCAGCGCTGTCGAACGACAAGGGGCCGGTCTGGTGGTCCGCGGCGAAGCGTCGCCGGGCGCGCGCGTGGTGCTGCGCGGGGATCAGGACATCGCCTTTGCGGCTGGGGCGGATCAGGCCGGGCGGTTCGAGCTTCATGTCGGCGCCCTGCCCAAGGCGGTCGTGCTGACGCCCGAGGTTCGGATCGGGCAGTTTCTGACGCCGGGGCCGGAGCGGCTGCTTCTGGCGGGTGACGGCGCGCCCGGCGGTGCGTTCCTTGCGGCCTTGCTGATCGAAGGGGGCGCCAGCCGACGCCTGTCCCCCGGTCCGACCCTTGATTCGGTTGACGGCGACGGGCAGGGGCTGGTCGTTTCCGGAAGGGCCGGTGCGGGAGCGCGCGTGACGGTTTCGGCCGATGGCGAAGCGCCGCTTGAGGTCGTCGCTGACGATGGGGGGCGCTGGACGGCCGCCTTGCCCAGCGTCGGCGATCGCGTTGTGAAAATCGTCGTGAACGGCGCCGCGTTCGCCTATCCCGGTCCGGCTGGGGGAGCGGGCGTCGGCAGCATCGAGCGAGCCGGAGACGGTTGGCGCCTGACTCGAGTGCTGTCGCCTTCGGCGCGGCAGACAAGCTGGTTCCCGGACGCGTGATGTGTCGGGCGAGTGAGATTTACGTTTGATTAACCAAACCGGTCGATCAACGAGATGTCTTCTTTTCGAGGACACCCACCATCACCGAACGACTTTTCAGCCCGGCGCGGAATGCGTCGGGCTTTCTTTTGTGAGCGCGAGCCCAGCGACGCAGGAGGCCGTCGCGTTCGCGCCATTCGTCGAGGCCGCAGCGCTTCGCCCTGGTCATCCCGCGGCGGCGGCCATGAAGCACCCGTGGCGTTGATGCGCTTCCAGTCGCGCGCGGGCGTTCTCGTGGGGAGGCGATTTGATCAGGCGGCGACGCCGAACAGGCGACCGACGCCCGCAGTTATGGCCATGGCCAGCGCGCCCCAGAAGACCACGCGCCCCGCGGATCGGCCGATCGGCGCGCCTCCGGCCCGGGCCCCCAGGGCGCCCAGGAGAGCCAGCCCGAGCAAGGCCGATCCGGCGACCCAAAGGGCCAGGCTGGAGACAGGCGCGAAAACCGCGACGATCAATGGGAGCGCGGCCCCGGCCGAAAAGGTTGCGGCGGAGGTGATCGCAGCCTGGATCGGCCGGGCGGCGGTGGTTTCGGAAATGCCGAGTTCGTCGCGGGCGTGGGCTCCGAGAGCGTCGTGCGCCATCATCTGCTTCGCCACTTCTGTCGCCAGGTCGGGAGCGACCCCGCGAGCGGCGTAGATCCCCGCCAATTCTCGCACCTCGGCCTCGTGGTCCCCGGCTAGCTCCGAGATCTCGCGCGCGAGATCGGCTTTTTCGGTGTCGGATTGAGAACTGACGGAGACATATTCGCCGGCGGCCATGGACATAGCGCCGGCGGCGAGGCCCGCGATCCCGGCGACCAGCACCGCGCCCTGGTCGGATGCGGCGGCGGCGACGCCTACCATGAGGCTCGCGGTCGAGACGAGGCCGTCATTGGCGCCGAGCACCGCCGCTCTGAGCCAGCCGATGCGCTCCACCCGATGGGATTCACTATGAGGCATGGTCTCGTCTCCCGATGGCCGTTTGGAGCAGACGCTGTATGCGGCCTTGAGGCAAGACCGCGAGCCACAGAACGCGGGCTGCGGAGAGCGATCACTCCGCTGGGCGCTGAGGCGGGCCGCAAGTTCGCTCCTGCGGAGGCGCAGATAGCGTGTTCGACGCCGGCCGGAATTGACGATGGTCAAGGTCCGGCCGGACGAAGCCGTTCAACATCAGGCTGCGCCCGGTTCCAGGACGCGTGTTTTCAGCTGCGAGGTCGGTAGCAAGGCCATGCCCATGCCGCGTCAAGCCTTACCGCTTCATGTTCGGGCTGACGGGGCCGATGTCAGATTGGTGCGCTGGGTTCAGGGCCCCCATGAGGCGCAGGCGTCTTCTTTCCGGAACCCTCGATGAGTCTGTCCCTTGCTTTCCACGGCGCGGCGGAATGCGTCACCGGATCCTGTGCGCTGGTCGAGACGGACGGCGCGCGGTTCCTGGTGGATTGCGGGCTGTTTCAGGGCTCGAAGTCGCTCAAGGGGTTGAACCATGGCGCCTTCCCGTTTGACGTCTCGTCCATCGACGCCGTCTTTCTGACCCACGCTCATATCGATCACTCCGGCCTTCTGCCCAAGCTGGTGCGCACCGGCTATCGCGGTCCGATCTACGCTACGCGAGCCACGCGCGATCTTTGCGAGGTCATGCTTACGGACGCCGCCGAGATTCAGGAGGGCGATGTCGCCCACCTGAACCGGCGCAACCAGAGGCGCGGGATCGACGTGGTGGAGCCCATCTATACGGTGGCGGACGTGGAGCCGACCCTGCGGCGCTTCCAGACGGTGAAGTTCGGCGAAATGATCGAACCCTTGCCAGGGGTCCAGGCCTGCTGGTGGCCGGCCGGGCATCTGCTGGGCGCCGCCTCGATCGAGGTGGTCGTCACGGAGGGCGGTGCGCCGGTGCGGCTCCTGTTCTCGGGCGATCTGGGGTCCGGCCGCCAGCCGCTGCTGCCGACGCCGGACGGACCGGTCGGGGTCGATCACGTCATTCTGGAATCCACCTATGGCGACCGGATCCGCCAGGACCTGACGCCGGAAGCCCGTCGAGAAGTGCTGGCGGAGGAGATGCGGCAGGCCATGGCGGCCGGCGGTCCCTTGCTGATGCCGACCTTCGCCGTGGGACGCGCCCAGGAACTGATCCTCGACCTGCTGGCGGTGATGCGCGAGGCGCCGGAACTGGCGACCGAGATCTTCCTGGACTCGCCTCTGGCGATCGAAGCGACTGACGTCTTCCTGAGGCGGGGATGGAACGCCGAGGCGGAAGAAAACCCCTACCTTGAACTCCGCCATGCGCCGCGCCTTCACTATCTGATGCGGCCGCAGGAGAGCGACGGGCTGGAGCGGCTGCGCGACTGGCATGTCATTCTGGCGGGCAGCGGCATGTGCGACGCCGGCCGCATCCGGCGACATCTGAAACGGCTGCTCTGGCGGCGCGAAACCACCGTCCTGATCACCGGCTTCCAGGCCGCGGGGACGCTGGGGCGGGTGCTTCTGGAGGGGCGGCGGTCGGTGCGCATCCAGGGCGACGACGTGCGGGTCAACGCGCGCATCCGCGAGATCGACGCCTATTCCGCCCACGCCGACGCGGTCTGTCTGGTCGCCTGGCTGAAGGCGCGGCAGCCGGTAGGCGGCAAGGTCTTTCTCGTCCACGGGGAGCCCGACGCACGCACCGGCCTGATGGCCCGGCTGGTCTCTGCAGGGATCGATCACGCAACGATCCTGGCGCCGCTTCTGGATGAAACCTTCGTCCTCACGGCGAGGGACGCGCTGACTTCCGAAGCCCCTCAACGACTCATGCCCGGGGCGGCCGCCAGACCCGACTGGCGCAATGGCCGCGCGGAATTCCTGAGCGATCTCAACGAGACCCTGCTGGCCGCTCCGGACGACGCGACGCGCGAGGCGCTGATCGCGCGGTTGCTCGCGGCGCTCAAACCGTCAGGTCCCGGCGGGTGAGGGCCATGTCCGTTCTTCAGGAAGGTTGATCTGACCGAGGAGGTTCGAATGAAACAGGCTCTGATCGTGGCTCACCCGAGAGTTCGAAGCTTCACCATGACCATGGCCGAGGCCTATGCCGAGGCGGCGCGCCACGAGGGCGTCGAGGTGGTCCTGCGCGATCTCTATCGTCTGGGCTTCGATCCTCTGCTGCATATGGAGGAATTGCCCGATCACGAGGCCTTCCAGCCGCGCGCGGATGTGCTGAGCGAGCGGTCCGCCATCGGCGACGCCGACGTCTTCGCCTTCTTCTATCCCCTCTGGTTCAACGCCCCACCGGCCATGCTGAAGGGCTATGTCGACAGGGTCTTCGGCATGGGGTTCGGCTATTCTCGGTACGGACTGGAGGGCAATCAGCCGCTATTGGCGGGTCGGAAGCTGGTCAGCTTCACCAGTTCGGGGGCGCCCCAGACCTGGGTGGAGAGCAGCGGCGCCTGGGACGCCATGCGCCGGCATTTCGACGACCATCTGGCGAACGTGACAGGCTTGGAGTTGATCGGCCACCACAACATCGGGGACGTGGTTCCCGGCCTGCGGGAGGATGTGGTGCAAGGGCACGCCCGCGACATCGCTGGGATCGCGAAGCGCATAGCCCATGGCGGACGCTGAACTCAGAGAGCCGGCGCCCGGTTCGGCCAGAAGGCCGCTGGGCCGCTTTTTTCGGCTCATGGATGGGCGAGCGCCTCTGACGGGGGGGGCAGGTCGGAGCTCCCCTCCGATCAGCTCCGGGAGAACATGAGAGCGAAGCGGCGTCCATAGGGAGTAGTCGAGGCGGGGCCGATGGCGCGCCGCCGACATTCTGATCGGCGCCCAAGTCATTGCCGGACACAATTCGCCCGAGAGATATGACAAGAAGGCGAGAACGGGAGCCATGCGGCGGCTTGGCCGTTCACTTCGGCGGTTTCATCCGCGAGGCGCCCATGACCCTGAACTTGAGACAGGTCGGCCTGACCCTGGACCCGGTGCGGTGGCGCGTCCAGGCGGTCATGACGGACGAGGACGTCGTCGTGACGGTCGAGTTCCCCTTCCATCCCGAGTACGACATGACCTTCGACCGGGTCAGGACGCTTGCGGAGCAACGTGCCTGGCAGCTTCTGAGCGAGGCGCGGCCGCCGTCATCCGGCTAGACCCCTAGGGCTAGGACGCGGAGCTTCGACTGGCCTCAGGTCGAGGCGAGAGACCTCAGCCGAGAGCGCTGGATGATCCGAAAATCCCGACAAGAGGAGAAGACGACGAGGTTTTCATCCTGGAAACGGCTCAGGACGCGCGAAACGGTTTCCAGCGCCAGACCGAGATAATCGGCCATGTCCTGACGGCTCATCTGCAGGGCGGCGTGATCGCGGGGACCTTGATGCGCCAGTTCGAGCAGGAAGCTGGCGACCTTCTCCTCAGCGGAACGTCGCCCGAGCATAGCCAGATGGTCGTGGGCGCGCGCCAGTTCGCGACGGGCTGCCTGGGCGATCGCGCGATCCTCTGCCGAGCCCAGCCGCACAGATCTGACCTGAGCGGGACACATGGCTTCGGCCGTGAAGGCGTGTCGCTCATCGACCTCCAGGCCGAAGAGATCACCGGGGTAGTAGAAGGCGCCGACCTGGCGCCGGCCGTCGCTGGAGTGTCGCACGGTCCGAACGGCTCCCGCGACGACGGCATAGAGGAAATGCGCCCGATCTCCCTCGGCATAGATCTGTTCGCTCTGGGCGTAGGACAGGACGACGCCCGGCAGGCTGCAGCAGTCTCCGACCGGGAGGAGGGGCGCATGGCCGACGTTCTGAACGGGCGCGTGGCGCAAAGGCGTCATGTCGAAGCTCGCGGGGACGGCTCGACTATAGTTAACGTCTGATCGTGATGTGTACACGTTTCAGCGAGCCCCTGGCCCGGCAGGCAGGTCTATCGCCAAGGAACGGAGCGGGTGACCCGCACAGCACCCATGCAAGGTCCGCTGCGCCGTCGCGGCGGCCCCGTGTTCTGGTGTTTGAACTTGCGTCAATCTGCTACCCGATCATGCCTGCAACGGCTTGAAACCGGGAAATGAGCCATGCAGCCCTGGCGGGGCATTCGGCGAGTAGCAAAGTGAGGGACTAAAAAAGCGCCCGAAAGCGGCGCTTTAATCCCCCGAGTGGCTCCGCGGGTAGGATTCGAACCTACGACCAGCCGATTAACAGCTGCCGTTCTCAGACCCTCCGATCACCGCCCTTTGTACGCTGGCGTTCGACACAAGCAATTGACTGTATTGACTAATTTCGAACCGTATCGCACCGTCGCGTAGGACGGAGCGGTCATCCCGAGTTGACGTTCAGGGAGGAGTCCACCGTTCTAAAACCGTTCTAAACGGGTCTGAAAACGCCGTTCTAACGCCCCTGGAGTCAGCAGATGAGCGACCCCAAACTCAACCTGACGGACCGGAATCTGCTCGGCCTAGCCTACGCCCGCGAAGGCCAGTACCGCGTCCGCGACACCGAAACGCCCGGGTTCTTCGTCCTCATCGGCAGCCGCACGAAGAGCTTCATGATCCAGTCGGATCTGAGGGTCGAAAAGCGGCGCGTCACCATCCGAATGAAGGTCGCCGAGGTCGGCGAGATCTCCGCTCGGGAGGCGCGATCTCGCGCCAAGGGACTGCTGGCCCGGATCGCCGCTGGAGAGGACCCGCGGCCTCCGCGCGTCGAGCCGGTCCCCGCCCTTCAGGACGCCGGCGTGCCGACGCTGCGGGAGGCTTGGTCGCGCTTCAAGGCGTCCCACCTTGAGCGCAAGGGCCGCGCCTACGGCACCTTCCGCAACTATACGGACCACATGGAGCGGCTCTTCGCCGACTGGCTCGATCAGCCCCTGTCGGTCATCGGAGAGATGCCCCGGCTGCTGGCCGACCGCCACGATCACATCACCAGACACCACGGTCCCGCCATCGCCAACGGCGCCGTGCGCAGCTTCCGGGCCGTCTACAATCACGCCCGCAAGACCTGCCGCCAACTCCCGGCTGAAAATCCGGCGATCGGCGTCGATTGGAATCCGGATCGACGCAAAAACACCGCCATGGGCGCGGCCGACCTCCCGACCTGGTTTGAACAGGCCGCCCTGATCCCCAATCCCATACGGCGGGAGTTTCAGCTGCTGACGCTGTTGTCCGGCTCACGACCGGAGGCGTTGAAGAACGTGAGGGTGGAGGATCTCGATCTACGCCGTCGCATCATGCACATCCGTCTTCCTAAGGGCGGGCCGGACAAGGCGTTCGATGTGCCGCTGTCCCGGGCAATGCTGGAATCCGTCTTCCGTCTGCGGCGGATCGGTCCGGTCATCTATCCGCAGAGCGGTCGGGAGTGGTTGTTCCCAAGCGACGCAGCGTGCGGGCACATGACCGAGCACAAGGAAAAGCGCGAGGCGCTCAGCCACTATGGGAACGACCTGCGCCAGACCTATCGGACGCTCGGGCAGGCGGCGGAAGTATCCGAAGTCGATATGCACCTGCTGATGAACCACTCGCTGCCGGGCGTGAACGCCGGCTACATCACGCGATCCAAGCTGATGCGGGATCACCTGCGGGCCCAGCAGGAGAGGCTGTCGCAGTTCATCGTCGGATCCGCCGTCGGGCGGGGGAGGCGGCCCAGCGCCGAGCTCAGCCGTTGGTTGAACAGCACGAGCCGGATGATGCTGCAGGAGTTGTTGGATGAGCATCCGGATACCGCGCGACTGAGGGCGGGTCCGAGATCCGCGCTCCGCAGGCTCGAAGTGCAGGCTGCGCGCATGGCGTTTCACGAACTGCCTGGAGCGTTGCTTGACGCTCCGTCACGAAGAAGCCGACGCTACGTCTCGAACTGATCCGCTCAGGTTGCGCGTTCCACATCCACAACGCGGAGGTCGAAGAGGGACAGTTCTCCTGCTTGCGCAATGCCTGCATCGTCCAGCCAAGGACGATCTGTCGCGGGCGCCTGTGGTTCAAGTGCGAGAGGGATTCCGACCACCATTCCCGGCTCTTCCAGGCTTTGCGCGCGCTCCTGTTCTCGTTTGAGGGTTTCGAATTCCCCGGCTGACCGGATAGGCCGCACGCCGAACCGTGTAATCACCGCTGCGATGTATGCACCCTCGTGTGCCTTCGCCTCACGCTCCTTAGGCGCGAGCACCGAGCTGTCCCGATAAACTTCGGATTCGTCCAAGTTACCGCTCAGCCTTTGCGACATAAGAGCGACGGTCCGCCGCGATGAGATTACTTTGTTGTCGGTTTCCCTCTCCTTGCCGGCTGTTGGAACGGAAAGCCGATCGTCATCGACGGGCCAACTCATACCTTCTGGGATAGGGCCCGGTTTTGCCGTTATAATTACGGCCTCCCGCCCTCGATCAGGAGACAGAAGCGCAGCTGCGTCCCGGTACCCCAGCGAGGGCGCTAAGCTCTCAAGCCAGGCGCGGGTCATGGCTTCCCGCCTCCTTGTGGCGAACTCCAGGCGGTTGGGGTCCGGTTCAACCGGCGGGTCCCACAAAACGGTCGCCGGATTGCCGCGCCGGTCATCAGTGGCCCAACGCGTTGCAGCGACCCATTGACCGGGTGTTACGATGACGCCGGATTCTGTGGCGGTCACCCTGGCGAACTGGTCCTTTCCCTCCCGAACGCACTTCGGCCCATTGGTGCTCAAGAAATCGGTGGCTGTGAGGCTCCCCTTCGCTTCACCGAGCACATAGGCGGAGTTACGGTCGTCCCAAGCCAGCCAGTCCGGAATATCTCCCTTCCCGTTCCTGACCACATCAATGGCTCCAGGAACGGATATCCCGTTGCGTTTCAATGACAAGAAGCGCGAGAGGCCTAAGTGTTCCTTCAGGAGCGCACGGGCAACGAAGCGGCCGTACAGACCTGAGTAGGCTCGACGCAGCTCAGCGCTCTCGGCGAGATCGCCGCGCCAACGAAGCCAGTAGGAATCTTCTTGGCTGAGCTGCGTCCGAAAGAGCTTCAACCAAGCAGCAGCAAGTGGCGATCCCTGCATGGTTTCTTCAGCCGCAGCTCGAGCAAGCCACCACATGCTGATTGCGGCTAGGCCGCTTTTGTCGTTGTGGGAGGCGTCATAAACGCGGTGTGTAGTCCATCGGTAGCTTGTCACTCAGACTTTCCTGAAACATCGGTATTCTTATAGAGGCGGCAGTGCCGTATGCCACGGCTGGGCCGATGTGGTGAGTGCCAACCGTCCTTCTGATCCGACCGCAGCATTGCCTGGCGGTTCCGAGTGTATGCCGCGACCGAAACTGACGTATCACTCAGGCAGATGACCCGGAGCGATTGAAGCGCGGCAGGGATCGTGCCTTCGTTAAATTGGATCGGAGGTGCTAGGAGACACCGGCCCGCTGATCATCATCCCGATGTCCGATTGCCGTTCGGGCGGCGGCCGTGCGTCGAATCGATTTCCCAGGCAGGATAGGGTTTATGTCTTACCGTTTGATCGATCTGTTTTCCGGTGCGGGCGGCATGTCGCTCGGTTTCGCTCGAGAAGGCATCGAGTCGATCCTGGCGCTCGATAACGATGCAGCGGCCATCGGCACACACAAGGCGAATTTCCCCGGAGAGGCCTATTGCGCCAACATCGAGGATTGGCTGGAGACCGCTGAGGTTCCTGAAGCCGATGTCGTCATCGGCGGTCCGCCGTGTCAGGGGTTCAGCCTCCTGAACAAGAAGCGGGACGGGGATAGCCGTCGCGCGCTTTGGGAGCCCTATCTCGAGATCGCAAATCGCTCGAATGCGCGTGTCTTCATCATGGAGAACGTCGCTGAACTGTTCCGGTCGCCGGAGCTGGACGCCATTCGAGCAAAAGCCCTGGAGTTCGGCTTTGAAACCAAGGCATCCATCGTCAACGCGGCGGACTACGGCGCACCGCAGACGCGCCGCCGGACCATTGTCGTCGGTTGGCGCCGGATCGCCGAGCCGGATTTCCCCCCGCGCCCGACCCATGCGGAGCCGAACAAGGGGCTCAATCTTCCTCCCTGGCGCAACGTCCGCCAGGCGATCGGCGACCTGCCCAAGCCGATCGGCACAGAGATCGGTGTCGGCGCGCCTATGGATCTTCATTTCGGGCGCAACCCGACCGCCCGCAGCATCGCCCGCTACAAGGTCGTGCCTCCCGGCGGGAACCGCTTCGACCTCCAGCGCAATGCGCCGGAACTGACGCCTGCCTGTTGGATCCGCAAAACATCGGGGGGAACGGATCTGTTCGGCCGTCTCTGGTGGGATCGCCCGTCCGTCACCATCCGCACTGAGTTCTTCAAGCCCGAGAAGGGGCGCTACCTTCATCCGGATCAGGACCGGCCGATCACGCATCGCGAAGCGGCGCGGCTGATGGGCTTCCCCGACGATTTCCGGTTTGTCGGCAACAAAACGCAGATCGCGCGCCAGATCGGCAATGCGGTGCCGCCCGACCTGGCAGCCGCACTCGGCCGGATGGTGATGCGCATGCTCAATCCCCTGGCGATGAGCGCCTGACCTCTTGAGCGATCCGCTTTCTCTCCTGCCGATCGACCGCTCGAACGAAGTCGCGCGGCTCAAGGACATGCTGGACGCCTTCGCGGCGCGTCTGGAGGGCGCAGACCTGCGCGATCAGGTGCGCAGCCTGGTCCCGGTCTTTCATGAACTGCGCGCTCTGGGCGTCAGCCTGCTGCCTGAGGCGAAGACCTCTGCGCGGGAGCGGATCATCGGCTATCTGCGGCGCTATCCGATGACGCTGATCGAAGGTGACGAACTTCTTGTCGTGTCAGGCATCGGGGAATGGGCCCGCCGTGTACGCGAGCTTCGTGTCCAATTCGGTTGGTGGATCTACACCGGCGTGACGCTGAGAGAGTTGGCCGAAGAGAACCCCGAGGCGGCTGAAGAACTGACGGCCGCGTTGGGGGTCGACCTGGATGCGATCCGGCCCGACCATTACTTCCTCGCGCGCGCCGAAGAGGATCGTGACGCCGCGCACCGCTGGAATCTACTCAACACCATCCGCAAGCAGAAGCTCGGTGTGAAGGCGAAGCTCCTGGCCTATCTGCGGGCCAACGTCGGCACGCCGGTGACGCTCGAGGAGCTTCGCTACCTAGCCGGCGATAAGAGCGAATGGGCCCGCCGCGTCCGTGAACTCCGCACCGAAGAAGGATGGCCGATCTTCACCCGGATGCAGGGACGTCCGGATCTGCCGGTGGGGAGCTATGTCCTGGACGAGGACAAGCAGGCCCCGGAGCATGATCGGCGCATTCCGGACGACGTGCGGGTCGCGGTTCTTGAACGCGACGGCTTCGCCTGCCGTCACTGCGGTTGGACGCGGGACCAGCTGCGGCCGGAGGACCCGCGCAAGTTCCTCGAATTGCACCATGTGACGCATCACAAGGACGGCGGAGCCAATACGGTCGAGAACCTGGTGACGCTCTGCAACGTCCACCACGATCAGGTGCACGCCGGAAAGCTCGTCGCGCCGGATCCTTCACGGACCGACTGACTGTGGTGGACAAACTCGACCCTGAGCGCCGCAGCGCCAACATGTCGAGGATACGCGGCAAGGATACCGGTCCTGAAATCCGTGTCCGGCGCATCGCACACCGCATGGGGCTGCGCTTCCGGCTTCATCGCAAGGACCTGCCCGGACGGCCGGATCTCGTCTTTCCGAAGCATCAGCTTGTGGTCTTCGTCCACGGCTGCTTCTGGCATCGACATCCCGGCTGTCCTCGGGCCAGCACGCCGTCCACGAGGGACGATTTCTGGCAGGCCAAGTTCGCGGCGAATGTGGAACGGGACGCAAGGCAGATCGCCGCTCTTGAGGCGGAGGGCTGGAGGGTGCTGGTGCTTTGGGAATGCGGGCTCAAGGACGAGGCGCTCATCGAAGCGGCTCTGAATGAAGCCGTCTCCGCGGTGCAGCGGGATTCCGGTAGGGCGTGATCGGCAGCAGGCAGGCCTGCAACGCGAGGTCGGACCCGCGGTACGCCGTCGCTGCGTCGGACCGGGTGCGGCGACAGCGGTCCTCATGACTGAAGATCCTCGATAAGCTCGAGCATCTCGCGCAGCTTGTCGCGCGCGCCGGACAGCCTGCGGGCCGTCACCAGCTCCTGACGACCGGCGAGTTGCAGGATGGTCTCCAGAACCTCATCCGACCGTCCCATCAGGATGACAAGGTTTTCGCCGCTGGGCGCGTTGCGCGCCTCGAACCAATTGCGGACGGCGCGCTCGTTCGCGCCGGTGATCCTGACCACCTGTTTGACTGCCCCGGGAATGGCTCCGAACTCCCGCCGCAGCGCGCCGGCGACGGCCTCGGCGAAACGGTCGACACGACCGGAGGCGGGGGTCGGAAGAAAACTTCTTCCGTTATCCGACCGAAGTTTTCGGTCGTTCTGCGTAGACGACATTCAGGGCTCCTCATCGCTAGCTTGACTGCGAAGCCAACTGACGAGGACCGAGACGCCCGAGAAGGCGTGTGACCCTGAATGACCAAAGCAACAATCAGTACCGCCGGGCCTGAACCCGCGCGCTCGATCCGCGCCGCCCAGTATGTGCGGATGTCCACCGAGCATCAGAAATACTCGACCGAGAATCAGGCGGAGATCATCGCCCGCTACGCCACCCAGCGCGGGTTCGAAATCGTCGAGACCTATGCCGACAACGGTAAGAGCGGCCTGCGTTTGGATGGCCGCGACGCGCTGAAACGTCTGATCGCCGACGTTCAGGCGGGACGGACCGACTTCAAGGTCGTGCTGGTCTACGACGTCAGCCGCTGGGGGCGGTTCCAGGACGCCGACGAGAGCGCCTATTACGAATTTCTCTGCCGTGAGGCGGGCATCAGCATCCACTACTGCGCCGAGCAGTTCGAGAACGACGGCAGCCTCAGCGCCACCATCATCAAGAGCATGAAGCGGGCGATGGCCGGCGAGTACAGCCGCGAGCTCTCGGTCAAGGTCTTCACCGGCCAGTGCCGTCTGATCGGCCTGGGATACCGCCAGGGCGGACCCGCGGGATATGGCCTGCGGCGACAGCTGGTGGATGAGCAACGGCGGCCCAAGGCGACGCTTACGCGGGGGGAGCATAAGAGCCTGCAGACCGACCGCGTGGTCCTGACGCCGGGACCTGCCGACGAAATCGACGTCGTCCAGCGCATCTATCGGATGTTCGTGCTGAATCGGCGCTCCGAACGCGAGATCGCGGCGTTGCTGAACGGCGAAGGCTTGGTGACGGACCTGGGACGCTCGTGGACGCGCGGCGTGGTCCACCAGATTCTGACCAATGAAAAATACATCGGCAACAACGTCTACAACCGCGTCTCCTTCAAGCTGAAGAACAAGCGGGTGGTGAATGCGCCGGACATGTGGGTGCGGGCGGACGGTGCGTTCGAGGGGGTTGTGGATCCCGATTTCTTCGCTGCGGCGCAGCGTATCATCGCCGAACGGTGCCGCCGTTATACCGACACGGAGATGCTGGAGCGGCTTACCGAACTGCTCGAGCGTCGGGGGTGTCTGTCGGGCCTCATCATCGACGAGCTGGAGGACATGCCGTCCAGCTCGACCTACCGACAGAGGTTCGGAAGCCTGATGCGGGCCTATGAACTGGTCGGCTGGTCGCCGTCGCGCGACTACCGATATCTGGAGACCAACCGCTTCCTGCGCACCCTCCATCCGGAGGTGGTCTCCGGAACGGTTGCGGAGATCGAGCGCCTGGGCGGCGCCGTCAGGGTCGATCCCGTCACCGACCTGCTCACCATCAACGAGGAGTTCACCGCCTCCCTGGCGATTGTGCGCTCCACCCGCACGGCCGCGGGCGACCTGCGCTGGAAGATCAGGCTCGACGCCGGCCTCAAGCCGGACATCACCATCGCGGCCCGGATGGACGGCGCCAACGCCGCCGTCAGGGACTACTACCTGCTGCCCTGGATCGATCTGGGAGCGCTCGACCGGGTGCGGTTGGCGGAGGCGAACGCGGTGTCGCTGGACGCCTATCGGTTCGACAATCTCGACCGCTTCTTCGAACTCACCGGCCGTACCGCCCTGAGGAGCGCCGCATGAATCCGGTGCTTCCCGAAATTCGTTCCGTGCCGGTCGCGGCCATCACCATCCTCAATCCGCGCGTGCGCAATCGGCGTATCTTCGAGGAGCTCGTCGACAGCATCGCCAACCTGGGGCTCAAGAAGCCGATCACGGTGAGCCCGCGCGAGGACGGCGGCTATGACCTCATCTGCGGCCAGGGGCGGCTGGAGGCCTTCATCGCCCTGGGCCAGGCCGAAATCCCGGCGGTGATCGCCGAGGCTTCGCCGGAGGACTGCTATGTGATGAGCCTGGTCGAGAACCTCGCCCGACGCCAGCATCGGCCCCTGGAGCTCGTGCGCGAGATCGGCGCCTTGAAGACCCGTGGCTATTCCACTCAGGAGATCGCCGCCAAGACCGACTCCAGTCCCGAATGGGTCTGGGCCATCTGCTTCCTCCTGGACAACGGCGAGGAGCGGCTGGTCGCCGCCGTCGAGCGTGGACTTATTCCGCCTTCGGTAGCCGTGGAGATCGCCAAGGCCGGAGACGGGGAGGTGCAGGCGGCTCTGGCCGACGCCTATGAGCAGAAGGCCCTGCCCGGAAACCAGGTGCTCGCCATCCGCCGGATCATCGAGCAGCGCCGCACCAGCGGCAAGGCAGGTCTGAGCGGAACACGAGGGCCGCGCCCCAGCCGGCCGGTGACGGCCGACGCATTGGTCCGGGCCTACCGTCGCGAAACCGACCGCCAGAAGCTTCTGGTGAAGAAGGCCGCCCTGGCCCAGAGCCGCCTGCTGTTCGTCGTCAACGGCCTGAGGCAGCTGCTGGACGACGAGCACTTCGTGACGCTGCTGCGCGCCGAAGCCATGCACACCCTCCCCAGACCGCTCGCCCAGCGGCTCGGACGTGCGGAGAACTGAGATGGAAAGACAAGTCAAAGCGGCCTTCGAGCAGAACCTCAAGGTCCTGCCGATGGAGGAGATCCTGCCCATGCGGCGGCTGGAGGAGAGCATCCTGCGCTCGGTCAAATACCGACGCATCGCCCGATCCGTCGCCGAGGTGGGGGTGATCGAGCCGCTGGTGGTCGCCCGGCCGCGCGGGCAGGGGCCCTGGATGCTGCTGGACGGCCATGTTCGTCTGTCGATCCTGAAGGAACTCGGGGAGAGGGACGTCCGCTGCCTCGTCTCCGACGACGACGAGGCCTTCACCTACAACCGCCGGGTCAACCGGCTGGCGACCATTCAGGAGCACTACATGATCGTGCGGGCGCTGGAGCGGGGCGTGCCGGAGGAGAAACTGGCCCGGGCGTTGGATGTGGACGTGAAGGCGATCCAGAGAAAGCGCGACATGCTGTGCGGCATCTGCCCGGAGGTGGTCGAAATGCTGAAGGACCGCTCGGTCAACCCGTCGACCTTCACCATGTTGCGCAAGATGCGGGCGGTCCGCCAGATCGAGGCGGCGGAGCTGATGATTTCCGCCGGCAACTTCACCGGCTCATACGCACGGGCGCTGCTCGCGGCGACTCGGCAGCCGGACCTTGTCCAATCCGATAGGCCCAAGAAGATCGGCGGCATGACGCCGGAGCAGATGGCGCGGATGGAGCGGGAGATGGCCTCGTTCACGGCGGACTTCAAAGCCCTGGAATCCTCCTACGGCGATGATGTCCTCCATCTGGTCATCGCCTCCGGCTATCTGTCACGGCTGACCGCCAATCCGGCGGTCGAGCAGTGGCTTGCCGCACGTCATCCGGAAATCCTGTCGGGCTTCCGGTCGATCATCAGCGTGGCCTCGCTGGATGAGGTGGTCGAAGACGGGGGCGACGTAGACGTGACGACGTCCGACGACAGTGAGGCCGCCGATAAGACGTCTCTATGGTCGCTCCCCTCTCCTAAGACGGGGTTCTCCGATCAGGCTCAAAGCTAAGGATAAGAGCTAGGGGACGCCGGTTGCGCGGGACAAGGTGAAGCGGCCAGTTGCCCGACCTTCCCCGCTGCGATCGGAAACATGAGCACCATGGCTGTCAGGCTTGTGCAGGTAGGACGATAGGCGGGGGACGCCGGATTGGATGGCGGCGTATCGGGCGTGGATGCGCCGCGCATTTCCGAACTTCGACGACCAATGGAGCGGGGTGATCGCCAACTCGCGATCGTTAGATTGGGGAGCCCGCAATGCTCGCGCGCGTAAGGTATCTGTAAAAGCTGCCAGCAATGAATGTTCTCACCCCTGGCTTGCGCACAAACAGGAACGTGGCGCACTCGACACCGCCGTCCTCCTCCAAAAGCTCCAAGGTAAGGTTGCGACCGAAGGATTGAAACTCTTCGGGGTCAGTCAGGCGGGGCTCAAGGTGTACCGCGACGGTGAACGTTTTTCGTCCCACCGGATATTTCACGACGAAGGTGTCTTCGCCCTTATGAGGCATCCCGCGCCGATAGCGTCGAACACGCTTCTCGATTTCGCGCAGCGCCGATGGGTTCTGGTTCAGGATTGTGTTGATGATGTCGAAGCGGTGCCGCTGACCGTGGTCACGATACACTTCTTCCACGATTTCCTGCCAAAGTGGCGAGAGCGGAACACCGTGGAGTTCAACAAAAGTCCGGTCGGCGCGAGAGTTTTTTTGTTTTCTGACTGCTGCGTCGGATTTGAAGAAGACGACCTTCTGACCTTCGAGCGCGTCCCCATCGATCCACAGCCCATTGGCGAGGTAGGCCGAGAGCAAGTCTTGTTCGTCGCCGTGGAAGTCGATCACCTGTTCCAGGGTCGATCTGCGCGTGAGGTAGTGGACAAGCGACACCTCGCTGTCGAGGAATTTCACGATCATGTAGAGCTCGCCCAGCGAGAGCACGGGCGACCACATCAGATCGTCGGTCACGAGGTCGAGATTTTTCAGGTAGGTCTTTGCGCTTGTCAGCGCGGCGAAATGTTCGATGCAGACGCTGAAGCTGAAGACGACCTTCGGCTTGTCCATGTTCAGATCGATCGGTTGTCCGGTCGATTTCAGTCTTAGGCGGCCCTCACTGCCTTTGGTGTTCAGGTAGCGCTGGAGACGTCCTGCCTGCCGACCCGGCTCAATGAAGAGCTCTTCAAAATTCGTGGTGAGGCTCTTGATGCCACCGCGACGGGCGACCGGATTGATGCGGCCCGACTTGGCCTCGAACACGAAGATAAAATTGCCCACGAGCGCTACAACGTCGTTCTCCCACTCTTTGCCATCCTCAGGGTCATTCCAGACCACGCTACGATGGACGGTGGCGGAGGGAAGGCCAGTGCGCACAAGCGCTTCAGTCGTGTCTTCGAGATAGCCTGCGCGCGCATCCTCGTAAGCGATCTTCAGCGCTGCATTTTCGCCGATCAGCCCTTCGACGATTGCAAACGGAAACGAGTAGATCAGTTGCGGCAGCGGGATGAAAAGGTCGTCGTCCGGGAGCCGAACATACGGTTTCCGCCAGATCGGGTTATCGAGATAGACGTGGTCAATCAGACGTCCGGCCAGCTCGCCTGGTCGGATGGAAAGCTTGTAAAAAACATCGACCATCTCAGACGGAAACTCCGCCTCGATTGTTTTCTTCGGTAGCGTGAAAGCCCATGGAAAACCAAGCTCCATGACCTGAAGTCCGGCGCTGCGAAGATCTTCCAGATCCGGAAAAAGATCGGCGCGATCACGCCAAGCTCTGGCGACAACGGGGCTGCGCTCACAAGCAAAACGGATGCAGGCGAGGATCTCATCCCGAGAATTCGTCGTCAGAAGCGCTCTGATTTGGCTGTGATAAGCATCAAAGCGCTCGATCGTCAGATCGGACAAACGCACCGCGGCCCGATAGAAATCCGAAAGCATGTAACCGAGCGCAGCATTCGACTGCTTATCGATGCGCGCCAACAGTTCGGCCATCGTACGTTCGCAATCATCCCTGTTGAAGAGGTTGCGGTAGTGGAGTGTCTGGAGCTGGGCTTGCCGGATGGCTGCACGCTGCGCGGCGCTCTCATCTGATCGGTCAATGCGGCGCTTGGTGAAACCACCGTAGTTGCGCGCGATGAGACGCCAGAGCCTTTCGAAGTTTCCGGGGGAGGTAGGTACTGCCCGCGTCGGCTGATCGTTAATCAACAGCAGCGCCTGAAGAAACTCGACAAATGGCTGTTCGAGAGGCGCAAGCTTTGGATGTAACTCTTCGGGCTTGCCCATCTCCGACAGCAAGCGCACGGCGCTACGCGCGATCATGATGTATGGATCGCGGATGACCATCATCCGGACCAGCTGATCTTGGGTACGTATGAATTCGGCCTGCCATTGCTCTGCGGTCCATCCTTCCGTTCCTTCATGCCCTTCGGCCTGCGGAAGTTCGATGGACTCGTATCCAGGCAACCCTCGTTCAAATTCATTCATGTGGTTGAGCTTATCCAGTCGCCATTCTCGCGCCTAGCGTGCTGTGCTGGCGGCATATCGATTGATGGGTGAGCCAGGATCAGAGCAATCATTGCCTGACGGTGTCGGACGTACGGTCGATCTTTCTAACGTTCGACCCACGAACGGTCCGAGGACGCTCGAGCGGCGGCCAGCGCCTTCGTGCGCCGGTGGCGGGTGAGCAGATCTCCTAGGATATAAAACAGCATGCTACGCTTGATTCCATTCCTCTTTCTGCTGGGCGCCTGCGCGCCAGTCGAGCCGGACCTAGTGGGGCGCGCCTCGGTGATCGACGGCGATACCCTGGAGATTGGGGGTCAGCGCGTTCGGCTTTGGGGCGTGGACGCGCCCGAGGGGCGGCAGACCTGCGGGACGCCGAGCGGTGGAACTTGGCGGTGCGGGGCGGCGGCGGCGAATGCGCTGGACGCGTGGTTGCGGGATCGTATGGTGCGCTGTTTTGAGCGCGATCAGGATCGCTATGGCCGCATGGTCGCTGACTGTCGCGTGGGGGACGAGGATGTCGGCGCGTGGCTGGTGCGGGAAGGCTGGGCGCTGCGTTACGCCGATTACGCCGGAACGGCCTATCTGATCGAAGAGACTGCCGCCCGTCGGGCGCGCCGCGGCGTCTGGTCAGGAACTGTGGATGCGCCTTGGGAATGGCGCCGTCAGAGACGGGCGACGGATGGTCGGCCTTAGTCTGCCGATAATCGGTCTAGGCGGACGCTGCCACGCAGGCATTCACCCCTGTCGTGGCCGCCGCCAATGCTGCGAGCATCGCGTCCCGCTGGGCAGCTGGAAAGTTGCCTCCGTTCCCCGTGAATGGAGCCTCGGCGCCCGTCGCCTCCTGCACGGTCAGGGTCTGTTGGCCGCTCGCCGCACGGTAGCGGAGATAGGCCGCTAGGAAGCCTGTGGCCGACGCGCGCATCAGCCCATCGTGAGCTGCCAGAAGTTCTCGATCACCCTCCCATGAATCCTTGTCAAAGGCCTCAAGGCGGTAGGCGGGCGCGAGGTGCTGCGTGACGCAGTTGGTTTTCAGTAGGGCGTCAAGCCAGGCCTGCTCGCCGCCGGAGTTGTTCACCCTATCCGCGCCGGACACGAAGTTGCCCAGTAGGGAGGAGACCAAGGCGTTGTCCGGATGGGCGTCGAGCCCCAGCGCGCCGAGAGTGTAGGTGTTGATGACGAGTAACGCCAGGTTGGTGTTGCGGCGGTAGCGCCGGGACCGATCGGCGCCCTCGAGATAGTGACGCGTCAATTCCTGGCCCACCGAAGTCGCCTCGTCGGCGTTGGTGACCCGCCGCGTCAGCGTCTGATACAGCTGCGTGACTTCTTCGGCGTTCTGTTGACTCGATTTCGGGATCGTCCCGCAAGCGCCCAGACCAGCGACAGTGAACGCTGCCAAAGCTGCGAACAGCAGTTTCATCTCGGTTCCTCCAGTCGATATTGGAGGATCAGTGTTTTTTAAAGTCTGTCAACCAGGGGGCAGCGTCGGCATCTCGATCGTGTCATGGCACCGTTGATAAGGCTGACGAGGAAGATGTCAGATTGGTTCAGCGGCTGCCTGAAGCGCTTTGAGCCGATCTTCCGTGGCGGCCCGCACGATTTCGCGCAGGACTTTAATCCGCTCCGTCAGATAGGCCAGTTCCTCATCGGTGATGCGGTAGTGGCGTGAGTAGCGGGCTTTGACGTAGGCGGCGCGGAGGAGTTCGAAGCAGCGCTTCTGGAACTTGGTGTCGTGGGGCCAGACGTCGCGGAGACGGGGCTCCAAGGGCTCCGTCATATTGCGGAGGCGGATGAGGTTGTGGCTCTTAGGCGAGTAGAAAGTCAGGACCTGTAGGAGGCCTTGGTAAATCGTTTCAGCAACCCGATGCAGTTCGAACGCGGCCTCGTTGTTGAAGCCTTTGGCGATCGCAAACTCCGCAAGCTCTTGCCGGCGCGAGGCGTCCTCCTGCCATTCTTCGAAATACTCCGTCGCTTCCTCCAGCGCCGTCGAAGGGGGCAGGGGCTGCGGCTCGGAGAAGGCGACGCCGGACGTGTCCTTCAGGACTACGCCGTCGCGAGCGATGTCGATGAAGAAGCCCCGCCCATGCTCCAGCTTCCAGTTCACGTCGTCCAGGCTGTGGACGATCAGACTGACGGGCGTGCGCATGGCCCCCGCCGACAGTTCGGCCAGCAGGCGCTTTTCCACGTCCTCCCAGAACTCGAAGTCGGTCAGGTCCTCGTGGTCCACGACGACCAGCAGGTCGAAGTCCGAGAAGTAGCGCCCGACCGGGTCGTGGACCCAGTCGCCGCGGGCGTAGCTGCCGAACAGGATGATCTTGAGGATGCTGCCGTTCTTAAGACGGTCGGCCCGGCGTGTGGAGATGGCCTTGGCGAAGCCGTCCTGAATGATCTCGACGGCGGCGTCGAGTTCACGCTGTTTCGCGAGCGGCAATTTCCTCAGCGGACGTTTCATGCCGGGAGTCTCCGAAATCCGAGGCTGACGCGCAAGAGTCGAAAGGCCTCGAACAGCGCGTACCTAGGCTATAGCCCACATTATCGCTACGCTAGCCGCTGCGGGCGCCGGTTCTATAGGGCGTCGTCTGTTCGCCGTAGGGCCGGTTCGCCGGAAAATCGTCGCGGCGCCACCTGAAAGTCCCGGGCCTCCACACAGAGGTTCCAACGCCCGCACCTTTTGCTCTCGACCTATTTAGTGAACGCTGACATCGGAGATCTAACGTCTCCCGATACAGACAACTCTTTTACCAACGAGCTACCCATGGCCCGAGACAACTTCCCCGAACCGGTCAAGCGCGAGCTTGCTATGCGTGCGGCGTACTTCTGCTCCAATCCGTTCTGTCTACGTTTGACGGCGGGGCCGCGCTCCGTCTCCAGCCGCGGCTTGAAGACCGGTCACGCCGCCCACATCTGCGCAGCCTCTCCGGGGTTCGCGCGCTATGATTCAAACCAGACCGAGGCTGAGCGGCGCTCCGCCGACAACGGCTTGTGGCTCTGCCGAGAGTGCGGCGACATAGTCGACAAGGACGAGGCTGGTTATCCGGTCCAAACCCTGAAGACCTGGAAACATACCCACGACACGATGATCGCCGAGATTCGCCAGAAGGGCTGGGCGGAGAGTTTGGAACTGCTGCGCGCTGGTCGTTTGGAGCCTGACGTCGCCGAGCAGGTCGTGGCATTGGTCGAAGACCGACGGGTCTTCTGGGCGAGGTTCGATGCGGAGTTTCCCGATCGCGTGCGCCAGTCGTTGGACAACTTGCGACATGACCTAACGGACCTGCGTCGCCAATGCCGGGCGGGCGGTCCGTTGGACGTGATGATTGTCGCCCTGGGTCAGACCATTCGCCACTTCTTTGACAGCGTGGAGCGGCTGGACTTGGTGATGCTGCGCTGCGATTCCGGGAATCCTGATTGGGTCGACTTCGAACAAGCGCTGAAGGCGCTGCGCAAGTCGATCGGAATTCAGGTTGTCGCTTTGGCGGATGCCTTCGCAATCCCGTTGCAGGGCGAGTTCGCCCAGTACGTCGCGCCGGATTGAGATTGCTCCTTGACGCAAGATTGATCAGCGGGCGCCCGAAGATTTCGGGTGTCGCCCGCGCACGAAGACGGCCTGGTGGCGCAAAGGCTCCATCAGGCTGAGCACCAGCGCCCGCTAAACTGGCTATGACTGTACGCGAACCATGCGCGCCGCCTTCAATCCGGCGATGCAGATCGATTGTGCGCGGCTCCCACGCAGGTTCACCCGGAACGCCAGTCGCTCTTCGTCGGGGATGTGCCGGGGCAGGCGTTGCGTTTCCGTCGCTTCGCGCCCGCGGTGCGGCCTCTCGAAAGGGATCTGACCGGAAGCCGGTCGGCTGGGCGCAACCGCGCGCTCGACTTTCTTCCCCGGCCTGACGGCCTCCTCGCGGGACAAGAAACTCTCGCTTCCGGTCCTCCGCTGCGCTGTGGGGGCTCGACTGCGCTCGCTCTGCGCGCCGACCGGCCCCCGGTCTCCCGATCGCCATCGAGGCCGCGACAGGCGTGGCCCGACAGCAAAGGAGAGACTGACATGGCCGCCATCGGAACCTTCACCGCCCAGGGCGACGGCTACACCGGGTCGATCAAGACACTGACCCTCAACGTCAAGAGCGCGACCCTGCACCCGAACGAGAAGTCGGACGGCAAGGCGCCGGACTACCGCATCTTCGCGGGCCAGACCGAGTTCGGCGCCGCCTGGAGGAAGATCTCCCGCGAGAACCGGGAATACCTCGCAGTCAAGCTGGACGACCCCAGCTTCCCGGCGCCGATCTACGCCTCGTTGGTCGAGGTCGAGGGCGGGCACAGCCTGATCTGGTCCCGCTGATCCGGAGCGGCGGCGCGTTGGTCGCGTCGCCGCCCCTTCATCCGAACAATCCAATCCGAGGAGGCCGCCATGACGCGCCCCGCCGATCCCGCTCGTCCGGACATCTACGCCCGGATCACGCATCAGATCATCGACCAACTGGAGGCAGGCGTCCGGCCGTGGATGCAGCCCTGGACCGGAGGCCATCCGGTCACCCGTCCGCTCCGCCATGACGGCACGCCCTATAGCGGCATCAACATCCTGCTGCTGTGGTCGGAGGCCTTCAGTCGGGGTTTCACCTCGCCGACCTGGATCACCTTCCGTCAGGCGCTGGCGCTGGGCGCCCATGTCCGCAAGGGTGAGAAGGGCTCCACGGTCGTCTACGCCAACCAGATCGTCCGCACCGAAACCGACGATGCCGGCGAGGAGGTCGAACAGCGTATTCCGTTCCTGAAGGCTTACACTGTCTTCAACGTCGAACAGATCGACGACATGCCGGACGCCTGGCGCCTGATATCGCCGGAGCCGGCCAATCCCGATGCACGGCTGGAAGCGGTCGAGCGCTTCTTCGCCGGAGTGGGCGCCGACATCCGCCACGGCGGATCGGCCGCTTACTACGTGCCGGCTTCAGACCATGTGCAGATGCCGGCCTTCGAGACCTTCCGCGACGCGGGCGCCTATTACGCCACGCTGGGTCATGAGTGCGTCCATTGGACCGGTCACGAATCCCGCTTGTTTCGCGACTTCAGCCGGTCGACCCGGGCCTACGCCCGCGAGGAGCTCGTCGCTGAACTGGGCGCCGCCTTCCTCTGCGCCGACCTCGGGCTCGAGTTGGAGCCGCGAGAGGACCACGCCGCCTATCTCGGCCACTGGCTCGAGGTGCTGAAAGCCGACAAGCGGTTTCTGTTCTCGGCGGCGGCGCAAGCGCAGAGGGCGGTCGCCTGGCTGCATGAGGCGCATCCCTAATGGGCTGACGACATCGCCGCCAAGTCTGAGCCGCGTCCTGATCGGGCGCGGCTTTTTCTTTGCTCGGGTGTCAGACGATGGGGAGAGGGATGAGGGTAGTCGTGCTGCCGCCCTCGGTTGGGGCGCCCTTCAGGGCGGCGGGCGAGCGGCCGGATCCGGCCGCCGAGGGGAGGGGGGGAACCTCCGTAGGCCTGCGGGGCGAGGCTGTTCGCGGTCTAGGGCAGGATAGGCTTTGCGCCGGCAATGTCTGACAGACCCGCTACCCGATGGACCGTATCACTCTTCGTCTTCCGTCCGACCTAGCCCGCCGCTTCGACGCGGCAGCGGCCGCGCGTGGCGGACGGTCACGTTACCTGCGGGCGGTCATGGAGGCGGCCGCGCAGGCGCCCCTGCCAGCGGATGGACCAGCCCCACCTGGAGCGAAATCGGCCAAACTGACCATTCGCCTGACGGACGCGGACATGGCCCTGCTGGAGGCCGAGGCGGGCCGAGCGGGGCTATTGCGAACCCAGTGGGTGGTCATGCTCATCCGGCGACGGCTGCAGGGGCGGTTGCAATTGACGCCTCCGGAAGCGATGGCCCTGATCAGCGTGCGGCGGGAGCTCCACCGCATCGGCGTCAACATCAATCAGATCGCCCGTGCGTTGAACGCGGCCGTTATGGAAGGCACCGTTCTGGACCTGGAGGTGGCCCAGTTGGCCGCCTTCGCCGCCGAAATCCGCGGCCATCTGGGCGGGCTGAATGAGATCTTCGTCGGCAACCTGGCGTACTGGTCGGTGGAGTCATGACTGACTTCCGTCGACCGCTCGGGTTCGAAGAGGCTTTGCGGCCGCCCGTCGACGTCCGCAGAGCGCGCATCACTCGGCCAGTGCTACGTCCGCCCGGGCGCGCGGGTGACGCGGCGGCATATGCGCAGCTCGCACGGATCATCCGGCGCGCGCCGGAAGTGATGGTCAAAGTCACCGGCAGTACCCGCGATGGCGGTCACCTGATGCGGCACCTCGATTACATCAGCCGCAACGGCAAGCTGACCCTGGAGGGGCCGGATGGGGAGCAACTTGAGGGGCGGGCGGCTGTGAAGGTGCTGGCGTCGGATTGGGCGACGGAGGCGTCGCTGGAGCCGGGCGGACGACGGGATCGTCCTCTGTCCCGCTCCATCGTGCTGAGCATGCCGAAAGGCACGGATGCGTTGCGGCTGCATGATGCAGCTCGAGCCTTCGCGGCGGAGGCGTTCGGTGATCGTTTCCCCTACGTGTTCGCCCTTCATGATGAAGGCGGTCATCCGCACGTGCATCTGACGGTGAGGGCGTTGGGGGCGGATGGCTGTCGGTTCAATCCGCGAAAGGCGGACCTGGAGGTTTGGCGCCAGCGTTTCGCTCAGGCTCTGCGCGACCGCGGTGTGGAGGCGGAGTCCAGTCCGCGCCGGGCGCGCGGCGTTTTCCACAAGGCCGAGCGCACGCCAGTGCGGAAGATGCGGGAGCGGGATTGGGAGAAGGGGGCGCCTGCGCCGCACGCCCTGATGGGCGCCGATCAGGTTGATGCTGCAAGAAGTGGAGAGGCGGCACCATGGGAGCACAGGCAGCGGAAGAGGCAGGGTTTGATTCGCCGAGCGCTCGCCGCCGAGGCCGTCGCCCTGTCGGGCTCTGACCGGCCGGAGGACCGGGGTCTGGGTTTCGCCTTGATGAAACACGTCCGAGGTCCAGCAAGAGATCGTCGGAACGAAGAGAGGTCGCGAGCAACTCGTGAACGGCGGCCCTAGAATGGCTGGCACGCCCTTCATCTTGGCAATCCAGGGCTTTCAAATACCAGCGGCCATGACCCGGATCGTGCCAGCCGCCACCGAACTGACCTTCGGCGTGCGCCATTATATTTGCGACGGACGCAGGCGCATCGAATGGATCGAGCGCCACGCCTATGGCGAAGTGGCGGAGCAGAGCGGATTCATCTTTCGCTGCTCCGGCGCAGAGAATGTCAGTGCCCTGTTGACCAACCTGCAGGGCACTCTCACGAAGTTCAATCCCTTCGTGCTGCCCGGCGCCAACCACGAGATTCTGCACCGGCCGGTCGGATCATGTCCCTGCTGCCGCCGAGGCCCCGCCGACATAATCGGCACGCACTTGGGTCAATCTGGAAGGCGACAGCGAACGGCGAGGCCAGGGAAGGCTGAGCTAGCCTGACCCTAGTGGCGTGAGCGTCGGCACATGGGCGAGCTAACTTTCGCCCCGACAAAGATCCGGAACTCGCCTTCGCGCTCGGCATCTCGGACCGCGCCGGTTGGCTCCAGCCTGAGGGAAATGGTGCCGGCGCAACTGTGTAGGTGCTCCCGGCCTGCGGCGGGCCACTTTTCGAGATGATCCGCCGAAGCGGGGTCGCCGCAGGACTTGGCGAGCTGAGTACAAGCCAGACCGCAGCCGTGATCCAGAATGGTGGAGACTACCTCCGGACGCGGGTTGCTGTGCTTGTTTCGTCCGTTGGAGACATAGACTTGGGCCGGACCAACCAATCGCAGAAGCGCCTGGCCGAAGGTGCTGGCCTTGGCGGATCCGGACAGGCCGCCGTGGTGAGGATAGACCAGCGCCGAGGCCCTAACGTTGGCGCCCGAGGCCTGCACGTCGACCAGGCCGACGCCGTCGAGGTCCCCCGCCAGGAGAACTCCCATGTCTGGAGTGCGCTCGACCTTGATGACCGCTGACAGGGTGTTGGAGGTGTTGACCCCGCCTTGCGGGGCGACTCCTTTGACCGCGGACAAGGCGAGCGCGGCCGAAGGCGAAGCGACAGTCAAGGTTATATCGCCGACCTGCAGGACACCGGGCGTGGCGGTGTTCAGAGCGGTGTAGGGTTTGAACGCGCCCGTGCGCTCGGCCACCGAGACGGCGTGAACGAGGTCCCGCCAGGCCGTGGTCGTCCGGTCCCTGTCGGGATTGAGATACAGCGCGCCCACGCTGAAGCGCCGGCTGGTCAGAAGCGCGAGAATGCCTTGGATGTGGTCGGCGTCGGCGTGGGAGATCAGGGCGTGCTCGACGTGGGTGACCCCGAGTTCGTCCAGGGTGTCGAGAAGGGCCGAGCCGATCGGCGCGTCGATCACCGCGACCGACCCGCTGCCCTGCACGATGGTGCAGTTCCCGTGCCCCACATCGAGCAGAAGGACGTCGCTCATTCCAACCCCTCGGCCGGGGGAACGATCTCGTTCAGGTTGGCGAAGTACAGCTCGTCCTCGTGGGCGGCGCCGATGTTGACGTCGCCGAGCAGATAATCGCCCTTCTTCACGACGTTTCGCACGGCCGGGCCCAACAGGGTCCGGGGCACCACAAGGGCGTGGTCCCGTCGCCAGGAGGGCACCACCACATCGACCTCTTGGGTGCGGACCGCCTCGACGCGCAACAGAACCTGATGCGGCCTGCGGCTGGCCACCGGCTTCTGGTCGATCTCCATCTGGACTAGGTCGCGCAGGCGCGCGATCTCCTCAATCCGGAACCCGTCGCGTCCGCGGATGACCGGCACGCGTGACCGCGCGGCCCTAAGGGTGATCCGCTCCGGGTCCTGGAAGGTCGTCAACAGCATAGCGGGGCGCTTGCGGGCGATCAGCGCCTCGACGACCTGCAGACCGTTGAACGAGGCGAACTGCTGGGCGGTCAGACGATGATCACAGATGACGAAGCCGGGGTCCTGGGCCTCGATCTCGCTCAACAGACGCTGGATGTCGCTGCCGTATCGACCGGTGATCGCGACGCCCTTGTAGTTGTGATCACCGAGTTCATCGATGATGGTGTCGCGACCATCCTCGTCGTCATCGATTACAGCTACTCGATCGTTGAAAGCCAGCACGGCGTCACCTGAACAGGTCGCGTGTCGAGGGCAGCTTGACGGTGAACAAGGCCCCGCCGAACGCGGTCAATGGATCGACGTCGATGCGTCCGCCCAAGTCAGAGACTGAGTCCTGAACAATGGTCAAGCCGAACCCGGTGCCGTCCGACGTCGAGGTGACCCCGGGCAGGAAGATCTCCTTAACATCGAGATCCTGAATTCCCCCGGCATTGTCCTCGACCATCAACAGGACGTCCCCGTCATAGGCTGTGGCGATCCGCAGGAGCCGCTCGCTATCATCATTGCGACGCCGCTGGAAAGCGTTCAGCGAGTTGGTGATCAGATTAAGCAGAATGCCCTCGAGCAGGGCTTCGCTGCCGTTGATGGCGATCCGGGTGTTCGTCGGCTCATAGCGCGCCGTGACATTGAAATGCTCCAGGATAGGGGCGAGCAGCTCGATGAGGTTGGCGACGCAATTGTTGACGTCGATGCGGCCTGACCGGCGTTTGCCCTTGGACAGAAGCTTGAGGGGGATGGAGACGAAGGAGTTTAGACGGGCGCGCGCGCGATCGATCCGCCCGACGCGCCTCTGGGCGTCCTCGCGTCGGTCTTCCGGGATCATATTGATCAGGGAGGTAAGATTGGTGTCGAGCAGCTCGAGCGGGCGGCCGATTTCATGGGCGAAGACGGCAGAGGTCATGCCAGCGGTGGCCAGGGAGCGATAGAGCTGCAGCTCTTCGCGCAGGACTTTGGTCTCGCGTTCCGACGCCTTCAACACCCGCGAAATCGCGACATCGACCTGCTTGCGCTGGGTGACCGGAACTGCCTTGGCAAGTACGGCGTCCAATGAGGCTGTCGCTCGCTCAGACGTCCGGCTGACATCGTCCCGCTCGGCGCGCCGCTTGTTCTCTCGATCGCTGACACGCATACGCGCAGCCCAGCTCAGACAGTCCTGACAAAACTGTCGGAGCTGCTGAAAGGCGGCGTTCTCAACGAAGCCGACGCGGTCAGTCTTTTGGATCAGGGCGCCGTCGAGGTTCGTGACGGTGACGCGCCCGATCGAGGTGTTGGTGCCGGGACGCAACTCCGGACTGCGCACGCGCGCCAGGTTCAGGTCGAGCCAGTCGTTCCCGGGTCCCCCGTAGGGCGGGACTCGAATGCCGTCCTGATAGATATGAACCCCGCCGATATGTTTGAGCCAGGCTCGCACCTCCGGAAGGGTCGATGTCTTGTTCGAGAAGCGAGCCTTTTCGAGAACGAACGACCACAGGTCGAACCGCAACGGCGGCACCGCATAGGTTTGTTTCTGTATGGCCTCATGGAGAATGTCTCCCTTCCAGTCGAGAAGGGCGAACCGCGCCTGTCCCTTGGCGTCCAGGTCTCCGACGATGCGGAAGTCCGCGTCACGGAAATAGGCGGTTTCGACCTTTGACTGGAGATCTTCGTACTCTGGTGCCAGCAGTTCGGCAGTGAAGCCCGGATCGCCCGAACCGCTATTGTCGTCCGCGTCCTTGAACGGGTCCGAAAGCAGCAGAAGATTGCGCGCCAGCTTGTCGGCTGTTCCCCGGGTGAACGGTGCTCGTAGGTCTTCGATCAGGATCTCGGTGCCCGGCGATCGATCCGTACGGTTGCGGGCCACGACGATCGGAACGTCCTCGACTGCTTCCGCAGCATCGAAGGCGTCCCAGTTGAGGTCAAGGATGAACTCCACGCCGGGCTCGGCGATCGGTCGGGTCGTCACGCGAACTCGACGTCCAAGCCTCAAGGCCGAAAGCCGGCCGAGGCCCTTGTCACCGACCGGCACTCTCTTGAAAACCTTCGTCAGGTCCCCCGAGACTTTTCGCGATCGCCCGAGGATCAGGAAGCCCTGCTTCAGGTCATGAGCCGTCATTCCGCCGCCGTCATCAGACACCTCGATCGCCCCCCCCGGGGCGCTCGTCGCGGTCAGGTGGACACGGCACCGCGTGGCGTCCGCATCATAGGCGTTCTTTACCAGCTCCATGACACCTTGGTCAGCGTCAGGCACCAACTCCTCTCCAAGCCGTGCGAGGATCGACGGGGAAAAGCGAAGGCGTTCGGTCATACGGCGTCGATCCACGGCAGCGTCTTAATTGCGCCGGTCGTCAGATGGCGACATCGCATCAGATCGTTCAGCCGCGCATTGGTTCGCTCGGCCCGCAGCGCGCGCATCAGGGCCTTGCAGGCTTTGAGCGTTCCGTCCCGGGGGAGAGCCACAAGCAGATGGTTCTCGACCGCGACCGGGTCCTTCCCAGTCACGACCGTTGCAACGGCCCTGAACCTGTCGCTCGGGCTCGACGTCCGCCGGATTGCAACGAACGGCGGCGCGAATACTCGCCCCGCGTAAGGACGACGGGTCTCGGGCTTAAAGTCAGCGTCCCAGGCGGGCGTCGTTTTGGCGCAGATATAGGCTCGTGATGGACCGGTTACTGGATCGCGATGCGGTACGACGGAGCCGACCCGGACCTCGTAGAAGTCATCGACCGTGCATCCGCTGTCGGCGATATCTGTGCGCCAGAGAGCTGCTGGGCTGTTTGTGCGGATCAGAAGAGTCGTGAAGACATCGACATCGGTCCAGGCGTCGAAGCGGCCCTCGACCTTGAAGGAGCCATCATAGCCGCGCGCTGTGAGGGTGGTGCGAAAGCGCTCGTATCGCGATCCGCAACGCAGGACCTCCGGAAGGACGGCGGCGATAGGCGTCTCGGGGCGGATCGCCGCCGTCAGGCGGTCCAGGAAGATCGCGGCCGCGTTGATCTCGCCAGCGGCCCAGCCGAGCTTCCGTGCCCAGGTCGTCTTGCCGAAAGGTGGATTGAACAGGATGGCGTCGGCACGGGCGAGAAGACTATCACTCTCCTGAGCCATCATGTCGCTCTCGATGATCAGAGGAAAGGCGGCAAGTGGGTCGATTTCGTCTGTGAAGCCGCCACGTGCTCGCGCCATAAGGCACAGGCGAGCCTTGCAGAGACGGATCAAGTCAGACCGCGTGTCGAAGCCCGCGAGCTGTTTTCCCCAAGCGGCGACCGTGCTCTCCAGCGTGTCCGCCACAGGCAGGTCGGCGGCGCGCGCTAACAGCAGATCGCCGATGCCGCATGTCGGGTCAAGCACCAGGCCGTCGTCCTTGATGCGGCCGGATATCATTTTCGCTAGGGCGGCAGCCATATCGCCGCTGGAGAAGAACGCGCCGATCTCCCGGCGGGTGTCGATGTCGATCTCTCGACGGAAGACGGAGTAGGGGACCCCGTTCAAAAGGGGATGGGACGGTGTGACAGCTGGTTGATCCGCCAGTCGGCCGCGCGCCGTCTGCAGCGCGCCTTCGACGAAGGCATCGAAAGCGATGATCAGGCCCTTGCCGGGGAGGGCTTCGGAGGTCTGCGGCGCGGTCGTCAAGCCGGTCATGGCTTCGCCGCCGCCCAGTCTCGCTTCACCTGCGAAAGGTCGCTCATGACTTGACCCCAAGCGCCGTCGCGGGGATCGGTGACATTGATCAGGCCGATCACACCCTGGGCGCGATGGATCAGCTGTCGGCCGGCGTCATCGCCGCCCACCGCGGTCCAATCCTCGAAGGCCTGTTTGAGCTTTTCGGTTCGCTCGATGGAGGGCGTCGCGCGGATCGCGGCGTCATCCAGAACGCGGGCAACCTCGTCGTGCACTGTGTTCAGCGAGCGTTCGCTCGGGAGGCCCTTTAGCGCGATGTAGCGCAGTGCGAGCTCAGTGCGGCGCTCGACCGCGTTATTGCTACGCTCCATCCGCCCGATGCTTTCTCTCGACATTCCGATCGCGGAAGCCAGAACGGCCTGAGATAGCCCTGTCCGCTGGCGCAGTGCCTTCATTTCTTCGCCGGTCATGGAATCCCCTTCGGTCACGAATATGGGGCGCCATGTCACATCTGGCAACCAAGGACAGTGGTGAAGGTGACGGAACGACGCCTCCTAAAACCCGCAACTGATAAGTCGTAAGGGCCATTGTCTCAGACGGCGGACGTTGAACTTGATCTGTGCGTTAGCGGTCGGAAGTTGCGGCGCTGGTCGGGTGCAGCACGTCGAGCATGTCCGCATGAACGGCGGGCCAGGGCTGTGAGAGATCGATGGTCGCCACCGTCACGTCATGGTCGTCGATTTGGTATCTCTGGATCGAACGTCCGCGAGGCGAGGCGTAGACGAGGGCGCCGGCGACGGGCTTGTCTGTCGCTCCCCGTCCGGCGTGCCGCAGGTAGGCGTACAACTGATACAGATGCCCCGAATTGATCTTCGGCCCGCCCAGCGAACGCACGAACGGTTCCGCATAGAACTTCGCGTCCATCACCAGAATCCGCTTTTCCGACCGCAGGGTCAGATCGGTGCGCATGATCGGGATGAGAGAACGATCGCCCGAACCGTCCTCACCCACGTTCCAACGCATGTTCTCGCGCCCGGCCGCGTATCCGACGGCGTGGAGACGGAAGAAGTTCAGGACGAACAGTTCGAAGATCGCGGACATCCTGGTCTCGTCACGGATGATGTCCCCGAAGCGGGATCCGGCGCCGCCCTCCTTCGGCATCGCCGAACGCCATACGAACTCGCAGAGGCGGAGGAGTTCTCCGTATTGGCCGGTGTGTCTCGAAAGCTGAACCCGGCTGAACAGGTCCGTGGTGACCCGGATGTCGCTGACCCAGTCCATACGCTTCTCGACGGCGCCCAGAGCGACGGAAAGGTCCGGTCGGACCAGGGCGTCGCGTCGCAGGAGACGGATCGTGGCCTTGAGCAGCTGGTTGTGCAGCACATCGACGCTGAGCTCGTCGAAACGGCAGACGACGGCGCCCCTGTCCAGGCTGCCGGATTTGAGGGTCTCGTCCAGCAGCAGTCGGCCGCGGGGGGCGCGCAACTCGTCTTCGGCCGAGAGATACTGGCGGTCGAGGCCTCGACGCAGGAGCCGGTTCAGGCCGTTCACGAGCACGCGCGCGAACAGATTGGGCAGATCGGGGCAGTCCTCGATGCCGACCTCGACCGCGCCGTTCTCGGGATAGCGCTCCCAGGCGTAGCAGAAGAGGTAATAGAGGTTCCGGATCGGAATGGTCACGGCGCCGGCGCGAGCAGTCTATGGCGGGCCTCGGCTTCCTTGTCGCTGTCGTCGAACCAGTACTCGCCCAGCAGAGGCGCGATCTCGGTCTTCACGATCCGCTCGTACCAGGCCTCCCCGAACACGTCCCCGCGGGCCGGCACGAAAAAGCTGTGGCCGATTTCGAAGCCCGGCCCCAGATTCCGGACGTCGGCGGCGATCTCGTCGTTCAGCGCGCACATCCGGGCGATGATGCGGTCTATGATCTCGTCCGGAACACCCTTGCCGCGCAGGTGCGCCGCGAAGCGGTCGGATCGGTACTGCGGTCTGAGGGGCACGAAGGCGAAGCGACGCCGCAGCGCGTAGTCGACCATCGAGAGCGACCGGTCGGCTGTGTTCATCATGCCGATGATGAAGAGGTTGTCGGGGATGTGGAAACGCTCAGCGGCCGTGTCCGCGTAGGCAAGCCGCGCGGCCCATTCGGCACCCCGCTTGTCGGGCTCTATCAGCAGCATGAGTTCGCCGAAGATCTTCGACAGATTGCCGCGGTTGATCTCGTCGATGATCAGGACGTGACGGCGGCTCCGATCTTTGCGGGCGGCGTCGCACACGCGCAGAAACACGCCGTCGCGCAGCGCGAAGCCTCGGTCCGGCGTCGGACGATAGCCCTGGACGAAATCCTCATAGGCATAGGACTGGTGGAACTGGACGGTCTCGACCCGATCCGGATCCGCTTCGCCGATGAGGGCGTAGGCCAGCCGCTTCGCCATGAACGACTTGCCGACACCCGGCGCGCCCTGAAGGATGATGTTGAGCTTCGCTTCCCAAAGCTCGAGAATCTCATCGATTTCCGACTTGGGGATGAAGGCTTCTTCAGCGGCGTCGGCGCTGGTGTAGGGTCGACGATCACCCGCATCGGCAGGCGCTGCATCGGCTTCAGGATCGTCGAACGGCGACGCCAGGGCGGATGCCAGGCGATGGGAGAGCTTCGAGAGGTAGATCCCCTGGCTGCCGCGGAAGTCTGCGCCGTACCTGGCGTAGGGATAGTGTTTCGGGCGCTCGTTTAGATCTTCCAGGATATCGTCCCGGTGGCGGGTTTCGATCTCGTCCATCGGGATCGGCGTGCTCAGGGGTTCACAGCCCTCCAGGGCGATCTTGTAGTACGCCTCAGCGTCGCCCCATGAGCCCGGCGCGCTCGGGCGCTCGCTGAAGGTTTCAACCGGCTTGGCGACGACCGAGCGGCCCCAGAGCCAGCGTTGTCGCGGCGGGCGGCCGGGAAGACCGGCGACCAGGTGATAGACGGTGTCGCCCGGAGCGGGCCCACGCATGACGGAATAACGGTCCGCGCCGTCCGTCGACGTCGTGGGACTCCACAGCCATGACCCCAGCTCCCAACCGGGGCCGCCGTGGCCATGTTCAAGCGACGTGACCTCCGCCCATACCGCTGCATTCCCGGGAGCGGGCGCTTGGGGCCCGGCCTTGCCAGCATCACGCCACCTGCTGCTGAACTCTTCATCGTAGAAATCGAAGTCGGGTCCGCGCTCCTCCGCGATCCGCCGACGCAGCGCCGACAGACTCCGATCCCGGTCCGCCCGGTCCATAGCCTTGATCTTCGCAGGCGGCTCGTCGGTCAGGCCGATCAGCACCCGCCCCTTGTCCGTACCGCTCGAGATGCGTTCGAACGTATCAGGAAACAGGAGGTGCTCGAGGATGTGGGCCAGCTGCTTTCCGGGAGCGTTCACCCGGGTAAGAAAACGGGAAAAGGCCCAGGGCTCCCTGAGGATCTCGCGACGTTCGTCCGGCGTTGTCGATTTGAGAGCCATCATCAAATCGAGGAAGTAGCCGAACTCGAAGGGCCGGTTCTGATTATAGCCCATCCCGGCCGAGCCGACGCCGCCGAGCACGCCGTCTTCGAGCAGGGCCGTGTTCAGGGCCGCGGGGCTCGACCGCCAGCTCAGGATGACGTCCAGATTCTCGCGCTTCTTCCTGGCTCCGATGTTCGAAGGGAACAGAAGCATGACATAGAGCATGTCGGCGGCGAGCTGCTTGGCCGCGTCGTCCAGAGCGGCGAGTTGTCTTTCCAGCTTCACTAGGAAGGTGTCGGAACCTGCGTCGGGATTGCCTTTGAAGGCTGCGGACACGCGTATGATGTTTGGTGATGACCAGACCTCCGTCTCATCCGTCAGAAGCGCTTGGTCGCCGATCAGCGAGCGGTCCCGCCAGGTCTCGACGATCGCGTAGATCGGCTCGACGTCGTGATGAGCATTGTATCGGGCCATGAGTGCGAAAGGTCCGTCTGATCTGAGAAGAGCCCGAAACGAATCGAACCCGGGGCAGGGTGGCGATCATAGGACGTTCCGGCCCGAACCTCACGGTTGAGCTACCGCCGGTTCGCCGCGATTTGACGCCTGACCTAGCATCGGAAGGCGCGGCTGATCAGGACGGTCTCCGTGTGACGCTCGAGACGCGGTCCTCTAACCGCCGGCCGCCGCGCGCCAAGGGTTAAGGACGACGACGTCGCCGTCCGAGGTCTTGGCCGCGCCGCCGCCTTCCAGAGCGAATGTAAAGGCCAATTGGCGGTCGTCCTTGGTTTTACGGCGGGGCGCCGCCGCCTTCAGTTGTTCGAAGGGCGCCCGTACGGGAAGACGCGGTCGCTTGCCCTCGAACAGGTCCTGGACGGCGACCAGCTGGAGGCGGGGGAATTCGCCGTGGGCGGTCTGAATGAAGCCGGCGCTTGAGGCTTCGGTCGTCATCGGGCGGGTGTGTCCGGTCAGGGTGACCAGAACGCCCAGTTCGGCCTTCTCACGCTCGACCACGGCGCGGAGGTCCCGGACGGCGTCGACTCCGACATGTTCGCCGCCCTTCACGGAGATGATGATCCGGCCCACGCCGCGGGGGCCGTTGAGGAAGAAGATTTCTCCATCGATCCCCCGATCGGCGCCCTTCTTCCGCTCACGATACTGATCGACCCCGAACAACCAGTTGGCCCACCATTGGAACTGATACTTGTTCCGGCGGGCCAGATCCCGCGCCGACGCCAAGTCGCGGGGACGCCCTTCGACCGACAGCTTCAGTTGCGGAAAGGCCGCCGCCATACGGTCTTCGATTACCGTGATCGCATGATGGGTGACATCCATGCCGATCCAGTTCCGGCCCAACTTTTCAGCGGCGTGCACAGTCGTGCCGCACCCGCAGAAGGGGTCGAGCACGGTCTGGCCTTCGTTCGAGGCGGCCAGGATGACACGCTCCAGAAGCGCCAGGGGTTTCTGTGTCGGATAGCCCAGTCGCTCTCCGGAGCCGTTGAGACCGCGGAGCATCGGGATGTCGTCCCAGAAGTCCTGAAGCGGCACGCCCTTGCTCTCATCAAGATACCGCTTCTGGTAGGCCATTCCCGAACCGCTGTAGACGAGCCGACCCTCGTCGTGCAGCCGCTGCATGTTCTCACGGCTGTATCGCCAGTGCCGCGAGATGCCGTTCCATTCGTAGAAGGGGTTGCCTTTCGCGGCGCCGCCGGGTCCCGTCACATCCCCCTTGTTGTACCGCCGACCCGTTTCCGGCTCGATGTGACGGTACCATTTTTCGACGGTGGTGGCGGGCAGGGGGCGATAGCCGACGTTGAAAGGCGCCCCCTCCGATTTCCGATAGAAGAGCAGGACGTCGTGGATGCGTCCGAAGTGCTTCGAGCCCTGCTTGGCGTCGTTGTGAGCGTCGCTGCGTTTCCAGACGATCTCGTTGGTGTAGCGGACCGGCCCGAAAACGGCGTCCAGGATGATCTTGAGATAGTGGCTGGCGGTCGGGTCGCAGTGCAGGAAGAGCGAGCCGGTCGGGCTGAGGACGCGGTGCAATTCGATAAGGCGGACCGTCATCATGGCGAGGTAGGCCATCATGTCGTTCTCGCCGAGGGAAACGCGCAGAGCGGAAAGAATTCGGGCGGCGGCGCCGCCGGATCGGACCACGTCCGCAAACGCTGCTTCCGCCGTCTCACCCCAGTGCCAGGAATCCTGAAACGCCTCGAGCTGAGCGTCGGCTGCAGCGCCGGCCGGGGTCTTGAAGAGGACGTTGTACTGCGCCTTCGAGTTGAAGGGCGGGTCGAGGTAGATCAGGTCCACGCTCTCATCGGCCGAATGGCTGCGGAGCATGTCCAGATTGTCGCCGAAGTATAACTGGCCCATCGCCGCCTCCTCAGGTTGAGGCACTTATCCACAGGCCGTCCGGACTGGGGGTTAATGGCGGAGTATTTATCTAGCAGTGTTGTACGAACGCTGCACTTCGGGTTTCCTGCGGGGTGAAGGTATGACGGCTCATTTCCTTGCGTGTCCGCGGTCTCGCTTCTCGAGCGTATGGTCGCGGTCGGAGGACAAGCCCGCCCGCATCACGGCATGGGCTATGAGGCGCCGTTGAGCCTCAACATCAGGGATCAGGGAGCGGACGACGGCAGCCGCCTTGCGAAGGCGCTCTCCCTGATGGTGCGGTGCATAGGGCAGGCCCGCAGCCTGACGGTCGCGATCCCGAGGGCGGTAGCCGTTGACGTCCAGGCCCTGAGCGCGCGCCTGGATCCAGACCTCGCGGCGGAATGTTTCGTCGCCCTCGACCTTCAGCCGCGTCCAGCCGCGATGTCGGGCGACCTTGAGCATGTCGGCGATCGTGTCGGGATAGGCCAGGTCGGTGGTCAGCCGTCGACCGGCATCGCGGAAGGCCGCGTCGGACGTGCGGTGATCGCGGTAGAAGCGCTCGGCGCGTCCGCGCAGGTCCCGTTCGACCAGATAGCGGTCCAGGATCGGCTGAGGCACGTCGCCTTTTAAGGTCGAACGGGCCGGGGCTTCCCCGGCGCGTGCGCGCTCAGGACCGATCCGGTTGGCGGACGCGTCGTCTTCGCGCCGACCGAACGGAGCCTGCTGCCGCTCGGTCATGGTTCATGCTCCATCCGTGGAGACTGGGGCGCGGCCATGACGCGGTCGAGCCAGTCTCGGACCTCCCGTTCCGAAGAGCCGTGAGCCGGCGGCGGCAGCCCCTCTTCGGCGAAGGCCCGGACGATCGCGTCCAGATCCGCGTCTGCATCTTCTTCGGACGTCGTGAGCGGCGGTATGGGTGAACCGGAAGGACATTGCGGGAGCTGAGGGATGTCCGGCGGCGGACGCAGGCGGCGACGGAAGACCGCCTCGCGGTAGTAGGCGATCTTCCGTCCCCGAACGGCGGGGAGACCCGCCTTGAGGACGAGGAGGGTCGAGGCGGGCAGGCGCATGAGCTCCTGAGGCAGCATCAGCGGTCGCCGCTGGTCCGAGACGGTGATCGTCCGGCGGCCGGCGCCGAGCCCCCGGGGGCGGCTGCGGCTGAGGGCGGCGTAGGTGTAGGCGCCCAGGCGTTCGCTGAGGTCCTGAGCCGTCTTCAGATCCTTGGGCGCGAAGACCACTTCAACGCCGCAGTTGGCGAAAATGTCTTCGGCCAGGTCGGCGCCGTAGATCGCTCTCAGCTGGGCCGGGCTCTGAATCACCGGCAGCATCCGAATGCCGTAACCCGCGACCCAGGAGAAGGCATGGGCCAGAACAGGGGCCGGACCGAGCCGGGCGAATTCATCGAGCAGCACGAGAACGGGCCTGTCGTCGGGACCCGGCAGAGCGCGGCTGTTGAGGTCGACCAGCTGCTGAAACAGCAGGCTGTAGAGGGGAGCGACGCGAAGCAGGTTGTCGGGCGTCGCGCCGAGATAGAGCGACATGCGTCCCTGTCCCAGGTCCCGGAGGTCGAAATCGCTTTCGGCCGTCGCCGCATCCACCCTCGGGTTCAGCCATAGCCCCATGCGGGTCGTGATGGTCTGGCGGATCGAGGCGAAGGTGTTCTCGCTCGATGCGCAGAAATCGTTGAGAGCGGAGGCGCAGGCGGGGGGCAGAGGCGCGCCGGAGCGGCGTCGCGCTTCCACGGCCTTGGGAAAGCGGGTGCGCGGATCGTCGGCGATCAGCTGACGGAAAATCCCGCCCAGGGTGAAGGGCAGGGGCGGGCTCGCCGCCACATAGGCGCCGACGCCGATGAAGCCTGTGCGGGCGGCCTCCGACCAGAAGGGATCGGCGTGATCATGGCCCGGAAACAGCATGACCGCCATCCGCTGGAGCTCGTCGAGTACGGCGGCGTCGTCCGAGCGGTCGATGTGTCCGAGGGGGTTGAACCGGACGGTGCGGCCGTCCGACGCCAGGGGGTCGAACATCAGGATGCGCTGACCGTGTCCGGCGCGGTAGCCGGCCGTGGCCGTGAAGTTCTCGCGCTTGATGTCCAGCACCACGACCGAATGGGGCCAGGCCAGGAGATTGGGGATCACGATCCCAACGCCCTTTCCCGTCCGGGTCGGTGCATGGAGCATCACGTGCTCCGGGCCGTCGGTGATCAGAAAACCGCCGCCGGGGGCGCGGCCGAGGATGATCCCCTCGCGGGCGCGCAGGCCCGCCGTGCGCTGTTCGGCCGCCGTGGCCCACCGGGCCGCGCCGTGCAGAGGACGCCGGCGGGAGAGGGCCGCCCCTGCGCCCGCCAGCAGGACCGACAGGCCGGTGGAGGCGGCCCCGATCATCAGCCAGCGGCGGACATCGGGGTCATGGCGGTAGTACAGGAACCAGGAGGGCGCCTTAAGGGGATCCAGGTCCGGCGTGAACCGGCCCAGACCGATCAGGGCGATGGTTCCGCCGCCGATGATGATGAGCAGGGAGGCGGCCAGGAGACCGACGACCCATCGTGCGGCGTCAGGACCCAACACGGCGCTTGCGGAGCGGGTCATGCCAGACCTCAGTCATGCGGAAACGGCCCCCCGACTTCTCCATCTGCACCACCACGTCGACCAGCAGATGGAGCAGAGCGCGGATGTCGTCGCGGGGCAGATCGCGTCCGCCTTCGGATTCCCGCACCAGCAGGGTCAGCTGCTCGAAGGCCAGAGCGGCGGAATCGGCATGGACCGTGGTGATCGAGCCCGGATGGCCGGAGTTGACGTTGCGCAGATAGAAAAAGGCCGTGCCGTCGCGGAGCTCCTGCAGCAGGATGCGGTCCGGCCGCATCCGCAGCGCGCTCTCCAGCAGCGCCTTCGGCCCGACATGAGCCGAGCCCGGTACGTCCTTGGAATAGGTCATGTGGACGATGTTGCGGTGGGGCGCGACGAGTTCGCGCGCATCCTCGATGGTCAGAAGCCGCTCTTCGGGCGGGATCAGCTCGATCAGCCCTTTGGCGAAGGTGGTCTTCCCGGAGCCGGTGGCGCCGGACACCAGGATGTTGCGGCGGGCTTCGACGGCTAGGCGGAAGAAGTCGGGCCAGTCGCCTCGGTCGCGCAGGCGGATCAGTTCGGCGTCCGTCTCATCGATCTCGCTTCCGCGCGCCGCAGCCGTCCGGTCGAACAGCCCTCCGGCCCGGAAATCCTCGAGCGTCAACCGACGCCGCGAGGGCTTACGGATGGTGAGCGACACCGTACCCTGCGGCGCCACCGGCGGTAGGACGATCTGGCAGCGTTCCTCGCCCGGCAGGACGGTGGAGCAGATCGGACGGTCGTCGCCGACGTCCTGACGGGTATAGGCGGCGGCCGCCACGGCCAGGGTCCGCAGCCAGGGCTCGGAAAGCGCCGGGGCCTCATGCCAGACCCAACGCCCCGCGCGCTCCACCCCGACCTCTCCGGGGCGGTTGACGACCAGCTCGGTGACGTCGTCCGGCGCGAGCAGCGGCCGGAGCGGCGCGAGGTAGTGGTCGAGGACGGCCGTGTCGCCCATCACCGCGCCTTCAGGCGGTAGACCGAGGCGAAGTCGAGATCCCGGGCCACAAAGATGGAGACCTCGCCGCCCTGATCCTTCCTCAGGGTGGGCGGAATGCCGACGGAGTCCTCAAGGGCTGTCGAGGCGGCGTCGGAGGGGACGCGGATGCCGGACCGATCGGCACCGAGGTCCAGGGCGGCGGACGTCGCGCCGTCGACGATGCTGAGCAGCAGGGCGCCGCCGAAACGCTCCCAAAAATGGGAGTCGATGCGGCCGTCGAAACCGGCGCGACCAAGCCCATCGGCGGCCGGCGAGGCCAGAGTCACGGTCACGCCGTCCGGGGTGACGGCGCGGGTCCAGAGCACGAACAGCCGGCCGCGTCCGCGCTGAAGCCCCGAGCGGTATTCCCCCAAAATGCGCGTGCCGCGCTCCATCAGCACCACGGACCCGTCGTCTGACCAGACGTCGCGCGGCACGATGCAGGCGGCGAATCCGGGCGTCGCGCTGTCCATCGCCGTCTGCAGCACGCAGGGAATGGTCGACCCGGCGGTGATGAGGAAGCGACGGTCTGACAGACGGTCTGCCCGGGCCCGCTCGATGGAACCGGCCTGACGCAACCGGTCCAGGGCGGTCGCTTCGCCGGGAACGGCATGCTCGATCGCAGGCGTGCGGCCGGTGGTCGGCCGCGGGCCGGAGCGGCTGTAGGCGAGCACCGGCGCCCGCTGGGCGCTTTCCGCCAGAACACGTCGCTGTTCTTCGGGCGACGGACCGTGAGCCTCAGGGGATGCCGAGGCGGCGCCGTCGATCGCAGGGACGACGGGTTCGCCCGTCAATGAGGGGGCGGAAGGGTCCGAGGTGCTCAGCAGCGGCGGCTCAGGCCGGCGCCGGGCGGGTTCGAACGGCACGAACCGACGGGCCGGCTCGTCGGCGCTTTCGGAGGGCGGGCGGTCGCCCCGGTCCCAGGTGGCGAAGAGGAGGGCGCCGCAACCCGCCGTCAGCGCGGCCAGGGTGATCCAGCGGCTTTTCGGACCGCTCAATCGACCCGCGACCGGCGAGATGACCCGGTCGCCAGCGGGCGGATTCCTGACGGGCGTCGGGGCCTCGGAGGCGTTTGCGTCGCCGAGGGGGCCGATCGGATCATCGGCGTTCATGACCCGCCTCCCGTCCGGACGCGCTCGACCCGTGACGAAGCCGTGCCCGTGCCCGTCGCGCCCGCCCGGTCGTCGAACGCCTCGTTATAGAGGCAGAGGACCGCCCGGCCCCGCCTCAGGCGCAGACCGCGCACGACGCCGTGGATGACCACGAACTCGCCGCGCACGTCATAGGGCACGAGCCGCTCGGTCCCGCCGTCCGTTTCGAAGATGGCCGGGACGGCCTGGCCGCCGGGAAAGCGCAGGACGGTGAAGCGGCCGTTGTCGCTGACTTCGCTGGGCTGGAGGGCGGCGTCGCCCTGGGCGGACCAGGCGAGGTTGCGGGGACCTTCGATCGCGCCTTGGGCCAGTTCCAGCCCTATCAGGCGGGTCTCGGCCACCTCGGCCGCCTCGGCCAGGGCGGCTTCGGCGGCGGCGTGTTCATCGGCCGGATAGCGGAAGCGGACCTGATGGACGGCCGCGGCCGTCGCCCGCGCGTCGAGTGCGAAGACGTAGTGGCGCAGATCGCCGCCCGTACGCTCAGTGACTACCAGCAGGTTCGTCGGGGCGTGACGTTCGCGAGGCTTCAGGAACAGCACCGAGCCCTCCGCCGCCACCTCCCAGGCGACGCTGTCGCCGACAGCGGCATGGCGGATGGTTTCGTCCGGCGCAAAGATGATCTGGGTCGCGGTGCGGAAGGCGCCGTCGATGCGGTGGACCACGTCGGGCGCATAGGTCAATTCGCGGATGCGGCCGTCCTGGGCGAGGGCGGGCGCGGCCAGGGCGAGAAGGAATGCGCCGAACAGCGCGGCGGGCGGTCTCATCGGATCACCTCCGGATCGGAACGATAGGAGCGCACCTGGAAGCCCAGGGGATTGCGCAGCCGGTCGGCCTCGGTCATCGGCGCACGCGTGTAGGAAAAGCCGATGGTGGCGATCCAGTCGCTCTCCTCGACCTGCTGGGCGCGGCGGACCGTCCGACGGTAGCGGACGTTGGCCACCTCGGGATTGATGAAGCCGACGGCCCGGATCGACACCGAGGCCTCAGCCTGGAGGCCGTACAGGTTCTGCGGGCTCGCAGGGTTGGTTCCTCGGAACAGATCGGCCCAGCGCCGCTGTTCGGTCGGCCCGGACAGGATGGAGACCAGGCGGAAATTCTCCTCCGCGGCGGCGTCGAGATAGCCTTCGCGGGCGCGGACGTACTGCGCCAGAAAGTATTTGCTGACCGCTTCCTCATAGCGCACCGGGCCGCTCTCCTCCGACAGACTCCGGGCCAGATCGACCGCGCCGGTCGCCTGATCGACGCGGATGACGAAGGGCTCGACCGTCTTCAGGGGCGTCAGACCCGCCACGGCGAGGACGGCGGCGCCGGCGAGGGCGGCGGATGCGGCGGCTGCGGCCCAGGCCAGGCGTCGTGAACGGACGGCCGAGGCCAGCCGATCCTGGTCCCAGCGTTTCGCCTCGGCGAAATAGCGCTTCAGCTCATCGGAGGGGACGCCGGTCATGCGCAGCCTCCCGGCGCGCCGCCGGCGGGCGTCGAAATATCCGTTGCCGTTTCGGGCGCCGTAGGAGAGGGCGGCGCGAGCACCGAGCCGTACGGGTTGGCCGGTCGGCGGGTCCGGCCGTCGCAGACCGGCAGGGGATCTGCCGTGATCGCGGCGCAGCCGCCGGCGGCAAGGAGCGAGGCGATGAGAAGAAGCGGGATGCGCATGGGTCAGCGTCCTTGAGGTCGGATGGAGCCGCCGCCACGCGGCGGCGCCCGGCCCGCCTCGACGGGACCGGAGGCGCGGCCGGAGCGGCTGGAGCCGAGGGCTGCGGCGTTGGCGAAGTCGGCGAGGCCGGCGCTGGCGCCGCCCGCCACGCCTGCGGCGATGGCCGGGGTCTGGAGAAAGAAGATCGCCCCGAGCAGGCACAGGGCGATGAAGATCAGCCCGCCCACCATCGGATCATGGCCTTCGATGGCGGCCCACTGATCGCGCACCAGGGCCAGCACCAACTGAAAGATGGTGATCATGAGGGCGAACAGGACAAGGTAGTTCACCGCCTGGCTGAGCCAGCCGAAGAAGTAGCGGCGGGTGGCGTCGAACAGGGCCGCGGCGATGAAGATCGGTCCGAGCGCCACGAGCAGCGCCAAGGCCAGCTTGGCGACCATGACGACGCCGAAACCCAGGGCGCAGGCGAGGGCTCCGATGACCAGCACGGCCGCCGCGACGATGTAGGGCGCGGGGTCGAAGGCCGAGCCTTCCCGGGCGATGGTCTCGCTGAGATACCCTGCATAGGCAAGGAACTGATCGAAGGCCGCCCCCACATTGGGCGCGCCCGAGCCGCTGATCGCCTGAGTCAGGGCGTTCGGCAGGTCCACGAACAGGGGCTGGGTGACAAAGCCGGAATAAGCCGCCGTGGTCGCCAGCGCATGGAGCAGCGCCAACTTGATGGAGCGGATCGCGAAATCCATGACCGGTTCGCTGATCGCCCCGCGCAGTATGGCGTAGCCGTAGAGCAGCACATAGAGAACCAGCGCGACGCGCAGCGGGCCTTCGACCACGGCGATCACGGACGACAGCCGATCGCCGAGGAAGGCGTTCAGCCGTTCGTCGATGAAGATATAGCTGGGCTCGAAGAGGCGAATGCTCATGGCGGGGCTCCTCAGCGGGTCTGCCGGTAGAGGGCTTGGCGGTCGCGGCGCTTGGCTTCGGACAGACCTTTGCGAGCGGCGTCGCAATTCCGTGTCCGGCGCTCCGTGTCGCATGCGGCCACCGCGGCCTCGGCCGCCGGTCGGTCGGCGGCGAAACGCCCGGCAGGACCACCCGTGCCCGAATATGCACCGAGCCCCAGGGCCGCGGTAAGGATCAGCACGGCCTTCACCGCATCGTCTCTCTGTAGGCGGCCAGCCGGGCGTCCCGGGCCACGGCGGCGCGTTCGCGGGCGCGCTGCTCCTCCAGCCGCGCCTCGGCGGCCTGGGTCAGAGCCAGCCCCTGAAGCCGGACCTGCTCGTTCTGGATCAGAGCCTGTTCGGCGGCGAGACGCGCCTCCAGATCCATCACCGCCCGGGCGTTGGGCGCCGTGTCGAGCGCCCGGCGCAGGGCTTCCAGCCCTTCAAGCCGTCGGTCGGCCGCCTGACCGACGGCCTCGCCGACGGCGAGATCGCGGGCGGTGCGCGCTCCGGCCCGCTCCAGGGCCTCATGATAATAGCGCTCGGTCTCGGGGACCTCCCCGGGCGGGGGTGCGTAGACCCGGGTTCCGGCGCGGATGGCGTCGGCCCGTTCGGCCAGGGCGCCGAGGGCCGACAGATCGCCTTCGGCCGCGCTCCGCAACGCTCGCAGGTCGGGAAGCGGATTGCGCACCTCGGGAAGCCCGAGCTCCGATGCCAACCGGTTGACGTCGGACAGGTCGTTCAGGCTCTCGAACAGCGCCCGGCCCTGACGGACCTGTTCGCGCAGCTGCTCGAGCTGGTCCAGGGCGGTCCGCGCCTCGCGCACCAGCTGGGCGTAGGACGTCGGATCGTGGACGATCTGCTGGGCCCGGACCCCGTCCGCGGCGGTCAGGAGGGCGGCGGCGGCCGAAGCCGCGCCGAGGATGCGGCGGATCATGGAAGTCTCCTCTGCTCGTGAAAGACATCGCGCCATTGCGCATAGGCGTCGCCGTGCTCGGCCCGGAGACGGTCGAGAAGGGCGACGGTCTCGGCCCGGCCGGACAGGACCGCCAGGGCGTCATCCATGCCGGTGAGGTCGAGTTCGACCACGACGCCGGCGTGCCCCTGCTTGACCAGAAAGCGATGGGATTCCGGCGTCAGTTCATCCCGGATCAGGCGGAACTCGGTCTCGCTTAGGCCGAAGCCGTCGACATAGTCGCGGGCCCGCCCGTGGGCGTTGGGCAGGAAGATCCGGGTCGCGCACTGCTCGAGGATGGCCGGGGCGATCGACGAGGCGAGCGCATCCGACGGCGACTGGGTGCCGAACATCATCAACGCGTTCTGCTTGCGCCAGGTCTTCAGGCCGTCCCGGATCATATCTGTGAAGGTCGGATCGCCCAGCGCCTTCCAGAACTCGTCGATGTCCAGCACCAGGCGGCGGCCGTCCGCCCGTGCGCCGATCCGGTGCAGCAGATAGAGCATCACCGGGGCGCGGACCTCAACGTCATCGAGAATGGTGGTGATGTCGAACCCGATCAGGCGGGCGTCCAGGGAGATGGCGTCCTCAGGATTGTCGAGTACCCACCCGAGCGGTCCGCCTCTCATCCAGCGTTCGAGCCGGGCCCCGATCCCGCCCGCATCGCCCTGGCCCAGCAGGCTCCTCAAGGCCGAGAGCGACCGCTGAGCTTCGGGCAGGGCTTCGAGCGCCCGGACGCCGTCGTCGATGGCGCGCGCCTGTGTCACGGTCAGCGGGTCGTCGGGACGCTCCACCAGGGCGCGAACCAGACGCGCGAGGAAGGCGCGGTTTGCGGGAGAGGGCTCCAACGCCTTGAACGGAGCGAAGCCGGTCGGCTCGCCGGCCTGCAGGGCAAGGTAGACGCCGCCGGAGGCACGCACGAATATCTCGGCGCCGCGATCCTTGTCGATGAAGATCTGCTGGGCGCCGAACCGTTCGAACTGAGCCAGAATGAAGTTCTGAACTACGGTCTTGCCCGAGCCGGAGGGACCGCAGATGAAGGTGTGCCCCAGGTCGCCGACGTGCAGGTTCAGGTGATAGGGCGAAGCAGCCGTGGTCTTCAGCACCGCCAGGGCGTCGCCCCAGTGATGGCCCGAGCGCCGTCCGACCGGATGGGCGTGGAAGGGCGCGAGCGCCGAGAAATTGCGCGAGGTCACGACGGCGGGGCGTGTGCGTCTGCTGAAATTACCCGGAAACTGGGCCCAGAAGGCGGCTTCCAGCCCGAGGTCCTCGCGGGCGACCACGAGGCCGCTGTCGGCCAGGACGCTGCGCGCCTTCGCCAGATGATCGGCCAGGGCGGTCTGATCCTCGCCGTGGACCAGCACCGAGGCGTGATGTTCGCCCATGACGAAGCGGTTGCTGATCAGATCGTCCAGGGCCGCGGTCAGTCCGTCGATCTGGGAGGCTGCCCGGTCCCGTGACGAGACCATCTGGTTCTGTTTCCGCTCCATGACGGCGCGGGCTGCGGGCTTGGACAGGAAGGCGAAGGACTGGGTGGCGACGAAGGGGAAGCGCGCGTCGAGCAGACCGTCCCACAGGCCGGGCCGGGTGACGGACGGATACTCTTTGACAGCCAGGACGCCGGCGAAGCGCGTATCGGCTGCATCGCGCAGCTCCAGCGTCTCTCGTCCGAAGATGATCCGCGACGTATAGGCGGCGTCGCCGAGCCGGCCGCAGGTTAGCGGGACCCGCTCGGTGCGGCCCGTCAGGATCAGCCGGATCATCTCAAGCGGTTCGGAGAACCACAACCCGCCATGCTCATAGAGGCCGAGGCGCCGCGGCCCGTAGGGGGCGAGGAACTGCATCAGGTCGCGGCCCGCGTCCTCCAGGCGTTTCAGCAGACCCGCATCGACTTCGGTTCCGCCGCGCCGTGCGGCGCGGAGGCGCCGCATCAGGACGCCCGCGCGTTCCCCCGCCTCACGTCCCGGATGAAGCACAAGGGTGACGTAGAGCTCGTTGACGAACAGAGGCTGCGTGGCGAGCCGGGCGTCATAGGCGGCCGACAGTTCGCGTGCGAAGTCCGAGACGTGCCCCGTCGCTGGTACGGTTCGGATCGGCCGACGGACGACGTGGTGCCAGACGGACAGCCGATCGTCGGCCAGGTTGCGCCAGGTCTGATTGAGCTTGATGTGCCGGTCGTTGAGGTCGCGGGCGTCGACCGTCTCGAAGGGCGCGCCGTCCAGCTTCAGGCAGAGCATCAGGGCGCCGCTGTCCAGGGCCACGATCCCGTCGGCGGCATGGCGGGCGTACGGCAGGGCCGCACGGACCTCCGGTTCGCGCCTCATCCGCTGCAGGGAGCCAGAGTCTTCAGCCATGACGCAGATCTCGGGCCGAGGCGCGGCGCACCAGCGGCAGAGGCGTCGGCGAAGAGCCGCCCCAGGTCGCTCCGTTGCGGGCCCGGCCCTTGGTGTCGACATAGGCGAAGAGCAGACGGAAGGCGTTGTGATCCGTCCTGCAGACGGCGCGGAACACCAGGTGCAGAGCCGGTGCGATGAGGAGGTGGAGAAGGCTGCCGCCGACCAGAAAGACGACGCCCGAAAGGATGACGTTGACGCCCATAGCCTCCATCGGCACGCCCATGACCATGGCCGGCCGCGTGCAGGCCAGGAAGAGCGGGTCTTCGATCAGTCGTTCTTCAGCCATGACCGCCTCCGAACGCGCCGTTCGCCGCGGCGATGAGGAGCGTGCCGAACCCGAGCCCGCCCGCGTACTGAGCGAAGCGACCCGGAGTGATCAACCGCCGCCACATCATGACGACCAGGCCGACGCATACGGTTGCGGGCAGGGCGATCCAGGCGGCCGACATCAGCCGCCCCCGGTGATGAGGTTGACGATCTCGGCCGCGCCGAAGACCACCACGATGCCCAGGACGACGATGGCGGCCCGGCGCAGATCGAACAGGCCGAACATCCACAGCACGCCCACGATCACCACCGCCAGTACAGCGAGGAGGCGGGCGGTGTTGCCGGTCAGCATGTCCACCACGTTCTGGAGGAGCCCTTCGACGTTGGCGGAGGCGAAAGCCGGTCCGGCGCCCGCAAGGCTCGCGGCGCCGGCGACCGTCGCGGCCGCCGCCCGGCGGCGCAGTCGTGAGAGAGGTCGGGTCATGACAGGGAACTCCGGAAGGGAGGGGCTTTGAAAGTGGCGACGCGCGCGCCGCGCGCGCGGGCGAAGATGTCCCAGGGCGGGGGCGGGCCTTCGGCGGTGATCGGAACGGGCTGCGTCCGGACCGTCGCGTCAGGCGCGGGGAGGGTGAGGGAGAGGCGGACGGCGGCGGCCTCCACGCGGCCGACGTAGCCGTTGCGGAAACCCCGCTCGGGATGGCCGGTGTTGTATCGGGACAGAGCGGCCCGCAGCGCCGCCTGCCTTTGATCCGGGCGGTGGCCTGAAGGGCGGTAGCCTGTCCGGAGGACCTTCGCCGAGGCGGCCAGGTTGCGGCACGGGTCGAAGACGTCCTCGACGCTGAGGCCCAACCAGGCGAGATTGCCGCTGTTGATCTGGCCGACGCCGAGATCAAGGTCGGCGCCGCGAGCCAGAAGTCCGCGGGCGATCCGCACGGCGTCGGGGCGGTCCCGCGGCCGCCGCGACGGACGCGGGCCGCGGTTCACCCCGATGGCCAAGGGATCGAAACGGCTTTCGACATAGGCGATCGCCGCAAGCGTCTCCGGGGCTGTGGTCGGGGCGCAGGTCTGAGCCAGACTGAGAATGATCGCGAGATCGAGCATGGAGATCGCTCCGCTGAAGACCCCACGAGCTCACCTCATCCGGGGTGTCCCCGCGACCCGCGGGCTCACCGGGGGAGATCTACGGTAGGAAGCTGCGCCTCTCCCGCGCCCGGCGCTCTCCGAGCGCAAGCAGAGCGACGGCCTGGATCCGTGTGCGCACGCCGAGCGCCCGGCAGGCGCCCGTGAGATGTTCGTCGATGGTGCGGGAGGACAGGCCCAGACGAGCGGCAATCGCCGTCGACGTCAGCCCCGTTGCGGCCAGGTCGAGGCATTCGGCCTGACGCGACGAGAGACGATCCAGGCCGCTCGGACTGTTTGTATACAGGGTCGATGTCATGCGCGGAATCGGGCCGGCCGGGATCTGAAGAGGCAATGCCGTATGGAGCCGACCGGAGGTCGACGACCGCAGACCTACGGCGGGGAGGGCTGAGCGGCGATCAGCGGCTCTCGTCGTCGGCGGACGGATCATCCGATCTGGGGGTCACGAGGCGGCGCCGCCGCTCTTCAAGCCAGGCTTCGGCGTGGGCGTCCCGGGCGACGGCAAGACCTGCCAGGTCCTTCAAAGCCCGGGTGAAGGTGTTGATGATCGTCCGCCCATCGAGCTCGGCCATGGCGTCGCCGATCTCCTCGTCGAACTCCTGCAGCACGACCATGAGGATGGTCGCCAGCTTGTTGTCGGCGGACCGCAGGGCGAAGGCGGGAGAACCGAGCGAGAGCGCGGAGATGATGGCGTGAGGGTCGCTGTCGGTGACGTCGGCGAAGCGGTGGATGCGCTCGAGATTGATGCGGCCCGCTCCGGCCTCGAAATGTTCGTACGACCGGAGCGCCATGTTCATGCCCTGAGCCACGTCGGCGGCGCGCAGGCGCCGGTGTGAGCGGATCAGTCGCAGGCTCGCGGAGAGGACCGCATTCGGCGACGGATGCTGCTCTGTCTCCATCTCCCGGTCATCCCCTCGATGATGGGCCTAAGAGTCGTCCGGCCCCTGACGCCCCTGCCGGTTGAAAAATGCCCCAGGCTTGCGCCAAATGAAAGTCCATAAAGAACAACGTCATAAAATCTGCGGTCATGGCGCAAATAACTTGCGGACGACAGTATAGCTCTCACGGCCCGAAACGGACCTGCCGTAAATCTGCAACCGCAGACCTGCGGGAGGCGCGCGGAATGTTGTCGCATGTCCGTTGGAGACCCCCTGATGGACGCGACGGGCCATGAGAACGCGCGACCCGTTCGGAACGGCTCTGGGAAGCCTTCGTGCGGCGCTCGACCAGGGGCTGGCGCCCGGTCGGCACCTGCCGGTCGCGGACATCGCGACCGCGCTCAAGCTGAGCGCTTCGCCGGTGCGCGAGGCGTTGTCGCGTCTGTGTGGAGAGGGTCTGATCGAGGATCGCCGCGGCTTCGGCTATTTCACGCGCAGCGCCCCCCAGGAGGACATCCTCGGTCTTCTCGACCTCGAGGAGGTCCATGTCCGCCTGGCGGCGAAAGCCTCTGCGGACCCCGTCCCCGCTCCCGGATCCGACATGGTGATCGAGGCTTGGATGCTCAGCCTCATGGAAGGCTGCGCCAACCTGCCGCTTGCGGAAAGCTACCAACGCGTCCGCCGGCAGCTCGATCCGATGAGGCGTCTGCATGGTCCGACGGACCTCTGTTCAGCGACTTCGGGAGACGACGGCGTTAAGGCCTATTACGATCGATGGCGTCTCGCATCCGTCGGTCTGGCCGCGCGCCTCAGGCGCATGGACCCGGCGCCGCCCGAATATACGACGAATAGAGTTTGAATCGATTTCGGTTCGGGCGCTGATGGTCCGTCGTCGATGTTCCTGTCGACCTTCGGAAATGGAGACGACCATGACTGCCCGACACACCCCCCGCCTTGTCCGCCTGGGCGCCGCACGCCGGCTCACCCGCGCCGTGAACGACGCCACCTACCTGGAGCTGAACTCCCCCCGGGAATACGACATCCCTCCGGGCGAATGACGCCGCGGCCGCCTTCCAGGCGGCGGGACGCCCGGTCAACGGCCTCGCCCGGGTGTTCATGATCAGAGGCCTTCGCCGACAGAACGGGAGACGGATCATGACGATCCCGACCGGAACCCGCCTGCTGCGCCTGGGCCGGGCGCGTCGACTGACGCGCGCGGCTACCGACGGGGAGTTCTTCGAGCTGAACTCCCACCGCAAGTGGGACATGCCGCCCGAATAAGGACGGAAGGGCCGCCGGCGACGGCGGCCCGATCCCCCGACGAAGTGTCGATGCGGTCCGGCCCCCGGCCGCCTCCTCGACGCCGCCGGAAGACCCTGGAGAACGGACGATGCGCACACGCTTACAGGATGACGGCGCGGCCGACCGGCAGGCGCAGCTCGCTCCGGGCATTCATGCGGTCCGGGCCGGACGGGACCTCATCCTTCTGGATCTGGCCGCCGACGACTACCTCTGCCTTCCCGAATGCGGTCCGTTGAAGATCTCCGGCGCTGTGGTCCGCGGTCCGATGGAGACGCTTCTTCGGCTTGCGGCGGAGGAACTCCTTCACTCCGAGAGGACGCCGGCCCCGCACCGTGAGGTTCCGCCCGCGCTTCCCCGGACGGCGTTGACCCTTCCCGATACAGTGCGTCCGACCTTCCGCGATCTGGCGACCTTCTCCGTGATTTGGCTCGACGCCGCGCGGGTGTGCCCGACGCTCTACGATCTCGCACGGCGGGTGCAGGGCCGCTGCGGGCGTCAGGACGACCTAGCGGCCATCGCGGCCAGGGTTGAGGTCTTCAACCGGCTTCTTCCGCTGGTGCCCTGGACGGGCGCCTGTCTCCTGCAGGCGGAGCTCCTTTTGCGGTTTCTGAACGCTGCCGGCCTCGACGCCGACTGGGTGTTCGGCGTCCGGACCTGGCCCTTTCTGGCGCATTGCTGGCTTCAGGTGGGAGACGTCTGCGTCAGTCAGGTCCCGGAGACCCTGACCATCTACCGTCCCATCATGGTGATCTGACCATGAGCGCGGACTCGGCCGTCATCCTTGTCGGCGACCATCCCGCAGCGCTTTCGGCCCTGACGGCGCCGGTGCGGGGGCACCTGTCGCGGGCGGGCTGGTCCTGCCGGGTCGATCATCCCTTCATCCGGGTCTACGCCCCCACACAGGGGCGGCTGGAGATCACCCCGGCTTTCGACGGCCACGGGGTCCTGATCGGAGAGGTGTTCGATGGGGACGGGCGGCCCCTGCCCACGGAGGACCGGCGCGCGCTGGGCTGCCGCTGCCTGGACGCCCCCAGGGCGCACACGCTCGTCCGCTCGGTGTGGGGACGGTATGTGCTGGTCCGCAGAACGGGCGACGGCGTCGCCGTCCTGCGCGATCCGTCCGGCGCCTTGGAGGTGATGACCTGGCGCAGGTCCGGCGTCACTCTGATCGCCGGCGGTGCAGACGCCGTCCTCGATTCCCTGTTTCCTGAAACTATGGACATTGACCCGGAGGGCGTCGCCGCCCTGGTCGAACGCCCAGGGGAGTTCCGCCATAGACCGGCGCTGCGCGGCCTGACCCCGATCGCCGCAGGTGAACTCCGCACGTGGACCGCGAACGGGACATGCTCGAAGCAGATCTGGACACCCGCCGCGGTCTATCGGGCGGGACGCAGAAGCGCGCCGCCGCCGCTGCGACAGACGGTGGAGCGGGCGGTGCGGGCGGCAGCCGGCGACCGCCTGTGGGTCGCGGAGCTCTCCGGCGGTCTGGATTCGGCCATCGTGGCTGCGGCTCTGCACGCCGATCAACGCCGTCGCGTCACCGCATGGGTCAATCATTACGTGGATCAGCCCGAGGGCGACGAGCGGGGCTACGCCCGAGCCGTCGGCGACCGGCTCGGCTTCAGCCTCACCGAAGTCCGGCGCGACGACCTTCTAATCGATGAGGCAAGGCTGGCCCGGACGGCGGAGGGGTTCCGGCCCGCCATCAACGACCTGGATCTCACCTACAACGACGACATCGCGGCGCGGATCGAGGCGACCGGCGCCTGGGGCTCCCTGACCGGCCAGGGCGGTGACGCCGTCTTCTTCCAGATGCCCACCCCGCTGATCGCCCTGGACGAGATGCGGGAACGCGGGCTGCGCGCCCGTGTGTCCGTCATCCACCGGACAGCGCGGTGGACGCGACGCTCGGTCTGGCCGCACGCCTGGTGGAGCGCCTGGCGTGATCACCGCAGAAACCGCGCGACCTGGGACCATCCCTGGCTGACCGATCTGCACGGCGTTCCGCCCGCCAAAGCGCTGCAGATATCGGCCCTGGCCTTTTGCCAGACCTTTCAGGGACCCGCCGGACGGAGCCGGCGCGGGCCCTGCCTCAATCCGCTGCTGAGCCAGCCGGTGATGGAGGCGGGACTGGCGTGGTCTGCCGCCGAGCTCACCCGCGGCGGCCGCGACAGGGCCGCCGTCCGCGCGGCCTTCGCCGATGTTCTGCCGGCGTCTCTGATCGCCCGCCGGTCGAAGGGCGAGCTGGGCGTCTTCTACGGCGAGGCCGTCTCGGCCCGTTTGGACTTCCTGCGCGACTACCTGCTCGGCGGCGCGCTCGCCGAAGCCGGACTGATAAGGCCCGGCCTCGACGAACTTCTCGTCCGAGAAACCCTTCTTTGGCGCGGCGGCTTCCAGAAGGTGCTCGGTCTGGCCCTCACGGAAGCCTGGCTGCGCCGTTGGAAGGAACGTCTGCGTCGCTGTCGGACCTGAGATGACGGTCGAACCAGTTCAACACCTGCTCATAGTAGACGCGGGCGTTTCCAGGGCCATGGATGCCGTGCGCTTCGCCGAACAGGAGGGTGAGGGCGGCGGGGCGATTGAGACGGCGAAGCGCCGCGTACATCGGTTCGGCCTGACCCGGGGCTATATCCTGCTCTCCGTGGACGAACAGAATGGGCGCGGTAACCCGGTCGGCCGCTTCGAACGGACTGTTGCGTCTGTAGCGTTCGGGATCGCTCCAATAGGCGCGCAGCATTCCCGCCTGGCCTGTCTCCAACCAGCGGGCGTTGCTCATATTGATGTCGTCGTTGGCGCCCGCCATCCGATCCGCCAACGGGGTCTCGCCGATGACGGAAGACAGCTGGTAGGCGCCGTTGTGAGCGACGACAGCGCCGAAGCGGGAGGACTGGGTCGCGCTCATCACGACGGTCCAGGCCCCGAAGCTGTGTCCCCACAAGCCGATGCGGCGCGGATCGACCTGGCCTTCGTCGGCTGCTGTATCGACGACTGCGAGGATCCGGTCCGCCAACCCGTCCGCCGGCTCCGGCGTCGCCGGAAGATCGGGATAGAGGACGGCGTAGCCGTCCGCGACGAGCAGCGCGCCGTTCTGAACCAGATTGGCGGTCTCAGGAGCCATGGCGGCCGGCGGCGAGGGAAAGGTCTTTCCGGGGTAGGGAATGACCACCACGGGTGGCGGGATCGCGGCGGGCCTTTGCGGCAGATAGAGCCAACCTCTTGCGCCCGAGGCCCCGCGGACCTCGCGGGGTTCGATCCGTTCGACGGCCTCAAGCTCAGGATTGAGGTGGCTCACGATCCGCGATCCGTTGGCAGTGCGCAGGGTCAGGGTGTCGAGGCCCCGCCCTTCAGTGCCCCGTTCCAGAACGGCGCCGCCCGCCCATCCAACGGCGGCCCCCGGGACGGCGTGCACGCAGGCCTCCGCCTGCGGATCATCCGCCCGGATCCGGCACAGCCGGTCTCCGTCGGGTGCGACGACCGCCTCTCCGCTCTTCATCGGATCAAACCGGCTGCGCTGGCCGAAAGGCCCGTCCGGGCGGACTGCGGTCGCCGCGGCGCCGGCGTCGCGGGCGAGGCGGTCGGGCCCGACACGGAGGATGCGGCCGCCGTCGGCGAACAGCAGCGATGAGCGGCCCTGCGCCGTGAAGCGCGCCTCGCGGCTCACGCCTTCGAGCGGAACGGCGCCGTCCGGGCCCTGCAGGAACCATCCTCGGGTTCCCTTGAGGCTGCCGAGGACGACCGGCGCGCCGCCAGACCAGCCGCCCTGAACCGTGGGGCTGCCGTAAACGTCCACCGACGTGTCGAGTGACACGCCTTCGGGCGTCACATCCTGCGTGGTCCCGTCGGGCGCGACCGCAAGCAGGGTAGGGCGGTCGCCCAGGGCAGCGACGAGCAGGGCTTCGGAGGCGGGCGCCCACGACAACAGGCTCGTCGAGATGTCGACAGCCTCGAGGGGATCGATCGTCGCGCCGGTCTCCAGGTTCACCAATCGCAACGTCCGTGCCCGGCGCAATTCGGTCGCCGTGTCGGCGTCCGGAGGCGGCAGGATCGGACCGTCCTGGATGAGCGCTGCATGTTTCCGGTCCGGCGAGACCTCGAAATCGAGGAACGGCCCCTCTGAAAGCGACTCGGCTGCGCCGGTATGGGCGTCGATCCGCCAGAGACGACGCGCGGGCGGCGGCGGAGGCGGAACATCGGAGCCGGACGTGATGTACGCCGCTTCTCCGGAGGCGGCCCGCGCCCAGAGAGCCGGAGCCTGCTGTTGCAGGGCGTTCATCTGTTCCAGACGCGGCGGAAGTCCGCCGTCGGGCATGCCGAGGACGAGGAGCGTATCCTCCGACAGCCATTCGACGGCGCGCCCCCAGACCCCGCTTTCCGGCGAGACGTCGGTCCAGATCACCGCGCCGGTATCAAGCTCAACCAGTCCGAGGCGCAGCGAAAGCCCCTGCAGCCGGTAGACGACGATACGGCTTCCTCCCGGAGAGAAGGGGCCCATCCGATACCCCGCGTCGTCCGCCTGCGGCAGGAGGGGGCGGCTCTCCCCGGACCACCCCAAGTCGATGCGGTGGAGCCTGGCGTACCAGAGCGTGCCTTCCGCCTGGAGGTCGAAGCGCGGAAGGTCGTTCCGAGCGCGCCGTTCTTCGAACACGCCGACGCTGCCGGTCGGATCCACGGCGATCCGACCGAAGGTCTCGAGGCCCAGAAGGGTGTCGAGGGTGAGGGGATCGGCCCACACGGGACCGGCTCCGGCCATGACGGAGAGGGCGCAGACTGCGCCGAGCAGCATCGATCGCATGTCGGCCCTACCAGCGCTTGATGAGCTGAAGGGAGATCCGGCGGCCGAAGATATCGGTATTGGCGGCGTCGTAACCGTAGCCCGAAGGGGAATCGTAGAAGGGCGGCTCGCTGTTCGCCAGATTGATGACGTCCAGGGTGACCGAGACCCCTTCGCCCCAGCCCTCGGCGAAGTCGTAGCGGGCCTGTCCGTCGAAAGTGGTCCAGTCGTCTATGACGCGCCCGCCGACAGGATCGCGACCGCCGCTCACATGGTTGGCGGTGAGGCCCAAGGTGACCGGACCACTTGTCCACCTGCCGCCGATCCGGCCCCGCCATCGCGCCGGGAAGTTCGGCGTTCCGACCAGAGCTTCCGTCGGCGAGGTTTCAGTCAGCTCCCGATCATATCGCAGCAGCCGTGTGATCGAGCCGTCGACGGAGGCCTCGCCCGGCCCCAGATCAAAGGCGTAGCGCGCTGAGATGTCGATGCCCTCGACCTCAAGGCGTGAGGCGTTGACGAAGCGATTGTCGATAACGGCGCCGTAGGACGTTGCAGGGAAGACGTTGGGGTTGAAGTTTCCGGGATGATCCAGAAGCGACTGGATCAGGGCCCTGTCCTCGGCGTTTGAAACCGGGTTCACGAACCGCACGAACGGCGCAAGGGTGGCGTCATTGAGGGCGTCGGCGACGTTCTCCGACACCGGGTTGCCGATGCGGTCGTCGAAGCGCGTCCGGAACCACCCGGCCTCCAACCTGAAGCCGTCGGCTGCGGCCGGCGTCCAGACGAAGCCCGCCGTCATCGATTCCGCCGTTTCCGGATCCAGATCGGGATTCCCGCCGTACCGGATCACCGTGAGCACATTGGCGCCGTCTCGGTTCAGAAACGCCGGACCGAGCTGATAGGTGGTGTAGAGTTCCCGCAGCGACGGCGCGCGGAAGGACGTGCCGTAGCTGGCGCGCAGCAGAAGGTCCGAGGACGGGCTGTAGAGAAGGCCGACCTTCGGGTTGGTGGTCCGGCCGACGCCTTGGTGATCTTCGATGCGGGCGGCCAGGGACAGTTCCAGCCGCTCGATGCCCGGACGGGCGTTGTCCGCGCCGACGATCGGCGCACGGAGCTCGACGAAGGCGGCCGAGACATCCCGCTCGTATTCGGTCGGCGCCGTCAGTCGAGGCGTCTGACCGGACGTGAAGTTTTCGCCTTCGGTCTCGAAGCGTTCGCGCCGGACGTCGACGCCAGCAGCCATCCGCAGCGGTCCGCCGGGCAGAACCAGGATCGTGCCGTCGATCTTGATGTTGAAGGATCCGACCGTGCTGACGTTCTCGACCCGGGTGTAGCCTGAACCGATGAAGGCCAGGACGGCAGCGCTGTTTGCGGCAGGATCGCCGTAAGGGTTGAAGAAGCCGTCCACGGCGGTGCTGAAGGGCGTCGTCGGATTGTCCGGCGTTCTTCCCAAGGCCTCGGCCAGATAGGTGGTTTGGACACGGTTGGACAGGGTCCGGCCGCCGACCTCGCGCGCCCCGCTCACATAGGCGGCGAGGTTCCACCCGAGAACCCGGCCCTCCAGGCCTGCGGCGCCGCCCAGGCTGCGGGTCCGGCCGTCCGACCGACCGGGGCCGAGATCCCTGATGTAGGAATAGGCGATCTCCTGCATCGTCTCTCCGGTCGGGGAGGCGAAATAGGGGTTGGCCGGCGTCACGACAATCGTGCCGATGTCGGCCGGGGTCGCCAGAACGTAGTCCCGCTCGGTGTAGCGCAGATCACCGTCCAGGCTGAACCCGCGGGGCAGGTTCTGGCGCGCCGCCGCGAACACGCTCTGACGACGCTGGTGCGGCAGCATCCACTGGCCTTCGTTCTGATTGGTGAGATTGACCTCTCCGGCGATGAAATCGCCCGGCGCCAGACCTACGCCGTTCTGGCCTCTAGGGATGGCGTAGACCGGGTCGAAGGACCCGGTGACGGGATCGAAGTACATGATGTTGCCGGGCGCGGCGTGGAACAAGCGTCGATCCGATCCGCCCAGGGGACGAAGGTCGGCGCTCCGGGTGGCGCGACGGTCCTCCGCCCGCAGTTCGCCGCGGTCGTGGACCTCGTAGGACGCCACCAGACTGCCGCTCGACCAGTTGAAACCGCCGGTATGGGAGAAGATTACCTCCTCGGCGCCGCCGTCGCTCGTGCCGCCCACCCGCAGTCGGCTCTCCGCGCCGTCGAAACGGGATTTCAGGATGATGTTGACCACGCCGCCTACGGCGTCGGCTCCGTAGAGGGCCGAGGCCCCGTCGAGCAGGACGTCCGCCCGCTGGACGACGCTGGACGGCAGGTTGGACACATCGGCGAAATCGCCCGCGCTGCCTGTCCCGGCGATCCGACGGCCGTTGACCAGGACCAGGGTGGCGTCGGCGCCCAGACCCCGCAGATTGACGCCGGTCGCATAGCCGAGATTGCGCCCCGAGCGGTCCGCACCGGTTCCGGCCGAACCCTCGAAGGCGCTTCCGGTGAAGTTCTGGGGCAGGGCGGCCAGGGCGTCCGCCACCGTGGCCCGGCCGCTCCGCGCGACGTCGTCCTGCGTCAGCATGATCACCGGCGACGGGCTGTCGGCGCCGCGCAGATAGCTGCCGGTGACGACGATCTCGTCCAGCACCGTCGCCTCTGCCTCGGCGTCCGCACGGGCGCTCGGATCGACGAGGACGTAGACGTTCGGTCGACTCCGCCTGTAGGTCAGGCCCGTGTCCCGCAGGAGCAGACCCAGCGCGGCTTCCGGCGTGAACTCGCCCGCCACGGCCGTGGAGCTCCGCCCGGCAACAAGGGCGCTGGGGTAGAGGATCTGCTGCCCGCTCAGCCTGGCGAACGCCGGAAGCGTCCGTTCGAGCGGACCCGACGCGATGTCGAAACGGCGCGTCGCTTCGACCTGAGCCGTTGCAGGCGTCGCCGCCATCATGAGCGCCGCCAGGGCGGCTGAAGTGAATTCCGGTCTCATCGAACTCCCCCGATGTCTTATCCGCCTGACTGCGGAGCGGGGAAGAGACGGTGCGTTGCGGAGGACACCCTAACCGGCGCGGAGATTTTTCCTACGGAGCGCCGGCGAGGACGATCCGGCCGTCCGGGCCGCGCCGGATTTCGAGGGGATAGAGATCCGTCAGCGCCGCGACGAAGCCGTCGACGTCTCCGGCGTCGAACGCGCCGCTGACGCGGTTGGCGGCGACGCCGCCGTCGCGGATCTCGATAGGGTTGCGCGTATAACGGTTGACCTCGGCCACGGCGACCGCGACGGGCGTGTCCTCGAAGATCAGCCGACCGGTCGTCCAACTGGTCGCTACGGGTATGCTGACGGTCGCCACGACCGGCTGCGGGGCCGAGGTGACCACCTGCTGGCCCGGGTTCAGCGACCACGTCCTTTCAGGCGTTGCGGCGTCCCGCACCGCCACACGGCCCTCGACAAGGACTACACGCGCGCCATCCGTCAGGCGGCGTACGTCGAAACGGGTGCCCAGGGCCGTGACCTCTGCGTCGCCGGCCGTCACGACGAACGGCCGCGCCGGATCGCCTTCAACGTCGAACAGAGCCTGGCCTTCGGTCAGAGAAACGGACCGGCGCTCTCCGGTGTAGCGGACGCGGATGCTCGACGCCGTGTCCAGGGTGACCCGGGAGCCATCGTCGAGAACCACGACCCGTTGCTCCCCGACCTCGGTGGCGTAGGTGAGGGGCTGCTGGAGAAACCAGACCCAGCCGAGCCCCGCCGCCACGACCAGGGCGGCGCAGGCCGCACCCAGTGGTTTGAGAACCCCAACGAGACGCTCGCGGCTCGGACGGCCGGCGGCGCGTGTCCGGGCGTCTTCGACCAGCGCGGCCATGGTCGGCGTGCCGGTCAGGTTTCCGGCGGTGTCCCACAGGGCTTCGATACCGGCATAGGCGGCCGCATTCTCGGGATCCCGACGCCAGGCGCTGAACGCCTTGACGTCGTCGGCTGTGACTCGGCGCTGATTGAGCCGCGCGAACCAGTCCGCGGCTTGCTTGCGCCTGCTTTCGGCAGCTTCGATCGTCATCAATCTTCGCCTAGAGGTCCAACCGGGAAGCGCAGTACTCGAGCGCCCTGGACATCCGCCATTCCACCGTCTTGACGCTGATGCCGAGGGTCCGGGCGATCTCCTGATAAGTCATACCGCTAAAGCGGCTCAAGACGAAGACATCGCGATGGAGTTGCGGCATGGCGGTAATGATTTCGCCGAGCATGATCTGGTCGATCTGCGGCGCGCTCTCGGTCTCGGCAGGGTGATGCAGTTCCAGCGCGCGGTTTCGTCGGACCTCCCGGCGATGCTCGTCGCGCACCAGATTCATGGCCACTGTGAGAAGGAAGGCCTTGGGGTGTCGGATGTCGTTCGCGGCGTGCGGCGCGATCCGAAGATAGGTCTCCTGCACCACGTCTTCGGCCGCATCGGAGCCGATGCGAGCCCGTAGGCGTCGATTGAGCCAAGCCGCATAACGCCGATAAAGACGGTTCAATCCGTCATCGGCCGCCTCTGCTCCCATATGCTCCGCTTCGGTCACGTGCCTCTCCGGCCTCAGAACGAGAGCCTTGGAATCCGGAACGTGGACGAGCAGCGTCGAGCACGCTCGCGCGCTCGACGCTGCAAAGGGCCGCAGAGCCCGCACGCAGGGCGGCGGGACGAAGTCGGATGTCGCACAGGGGATTCCAAGCCCCTACCGACGCAGGCGTCGGCGGCGGCAGCATGAATCAATCCGAATCCGGGCGCAAGCGGGAGGGGTCGGGCGTTGGAATCCTCGTGTTCGAGAGGCCCGCTGCTTTAGCCTGCGGCGCCGCCTCCGCCTTGAAGGCGGACCCCGGCTCCCGCTGCACGCCTATCTCACGGCGCCCGACATCAATGCGTCTACGATCGGCGTGAAGGCGCTGCAAGTCCTGCATGTGGGCAGTCTGATTACCGCAAAAACCTGGCGGACGGCCCGCAATTCACTGTCGTTGCTGTTCGTATGAGTCGCACGTTACGGGAATGACGTACTCGGGGAGGTGAAGATGAGCGTCCGTCCGAATGATGATTGTCTTGATGCACCGGGCCTGAGCCCGCGTGAATCCGAATGCCTGATATGGGTCAGCCGCGGGAAGAGCTCTTCCGACGTCGGCGCCATTGTCGGCCTCTCCCCGCGAACGGTAGACAGCTACCTTGAAAAGGTCTGCGCAAAGCTTAGAGTCAGGACGCGGATTGAAGCGGTTGCTGTCGCCGTCAGGACCGGGCTGATCGATCCGGATTCATAATGATATTGAGGTTTTTCGCTGCAGCGCTACCGCGCTCGCGATGCCGGAGTTTGTGAGCCGACATGCGTCTATTCGTGCAATCGGGGCGGAGCCCTCGCCGGGAGCCCTACGACGATGTCTGGGTCCTGCTCGAGAACACTTGGAACGACTACTCCTACCGAACTGTATACGGCCTCTATCGTCAGACGGCGGGGTCTCACATCCACATGGGATCTGTCAAAAGTCTTCGAATTGGTCAGCGCGAGGTCGAGACCACCTTGCCGCTCGGAGAATTGCCGGAGGGCCGACTGCCTGACGACTGCATCTCCCGCGGAAACAGTCTGGATCTTTATGTAGCTCTTGTGGAACTCGGGCAGCAGAACGCGCGCGAAGTCCTCCGGAACCTGCGCGACATCGCTCTGCATCCGGATCTGATGGCCCCCTTCATCGACGAGCCGGGACTTCGGGTTTCCCTGCATCGCGATGAAGCTGAACCCAATGCGTTCTACGAAGATGCGCGAGGCGTCATCGAAGCGGGCGGTCCGCCTCCGGATGCGAATGGTTTCACGTTCAGCTTCGCACCGGGACCTGATGCGGAGATGATCGAGTTCGCATTCCGGCCGGCTACCCGCGTGCCTCTGCACGGCGAAGTCGGGCCGTCTCGACGGATGATGGTCCTCGTCGGCGCCAATGGAGTAGGCAAGACCCAATTGCTCGCGGGCCTCGCTCGGGTTGCCTACACGCCGCCTAAGGAGCGGGACGCGGTCGCCGACAGCGGACACTTCGAAGGGCAGCCCGCATTTCCGAGCATTGTGGCGGTCTCCTACAGCGCCTTCGACACATTCGAACCCCCGGCCCTCCAGGGTGACAGTCCGAAGGCGGTCGCCGATCAACTACGGGATGGCTCCGGACGCTATGCCTACTGCGGGACCCGCGATCTGGCGTCGGTCTTTCTGGATCCTGACGAGCCCGCCAAACTTCTCAGCCCCGGCGCTCAGGCGCAGCTGTTTGCAGCGCGTATCGATCAGGTCAGGTCGTCGGACCGGCTGGAGCTGCTGGCGCAGGCGCTTGCGCCGGTGTTTCGGGAAGACTCTTTCGCCCGGTTGGCACCGCCGATCCCGAATGGGATCCTCCCGACACCACTCGCCCGTCTGAATGCCTTTCTCGGACAGGATCCTGTCGCCGCATTCATCAGCCTCTCGAGCGGGCATATGATTGTGCTGCATGTCCTCGTCAGCCTCGTCGCAACCCTGAAGCGCCGGGGCCTGGCGTTGATCGACGAACCGGAAACGCATCTGCATCCTCCTCTTCTCGCTGCGCTCATGACCGGGGTCCGTCGTATCGTCGACAGGCTCGGCGCCTACGGCGTCATCGCCACCCACTCGCCCGTGGTGGCTCAGGAGGTGCTCGCGAGCCAGGTGAGGGTTGTGGAGTACGGCGTCGTCGGCCCGTTGGTCCGACCGGTGGGCGTACAGACCTTCGGTGAGAACACGGGAACCCTAACGCGCGAGATTTTCGGCCTTCACACCGGCGCGACCGACTACCGCCAGATGCTGGACGACATGGCCAATGCACTCAACAGCGTCGAAGCGGTCGAGAACGCCTTGGGTGAACGTCTGTCGACCCAGGCGGTGGCGCATATCGTCTCATTCCTCGGGAGGCGCGACAATGCGGTCGGTTGATTTTCGCGAAGAGGATTTTCCAGACGGACTGTCGGCCACCAACAGCGGCCTGTCCGCCGACGCCGAGTTGACTGCCGACGAGATCGCGCGCCTCCAGACCCGTTTCGGCGCCTATACGGATGCGGGCGGCCGCGGAGATCTCGTCGCGCCTGATCCTCACTGGCGGTCTGAACGGGGTTCGGCCATCGCAGCTGGATACAAGCAGACATATAAGGGCGGGCGCCTTTTCGACCTCCGGGGGCAGCTCAAGCGGCTCATGGCGAACCGCTGTCCCAGCTGCGGCGGGGCGCGGCCCGGGGAGCTCGATCATCATCTGCCGAAGACGGCGTATAGGGAGTTCGCCGTGCTCCCGGCCAATCTTGTGGCCTGCTGCGGCGCCTGCAACAGAACCAAGGGTGCCGGAGTCGGAGGCACGGCGGAGGAGGCGCTTCTGCATCCCTACTTCGATCGCCTGCCCGAAACGCCGTTTATTCAGGTCGCGGTGGATGTTGGAGAGCGCTACGTACGGGCTGCATTGGCGTTCGACGAGGGTGCGGCTATCGGAGACGACCTGCTTAAGGCGCGCATGTTGAATCATTTCGCCCGGGTCGATGTGAACCTCCAGTTGGAGTCCGAGGTCGAAGAACTGATCGGAGAGACCAGCGCGGGCTTCTACAACGCCAATCCTCCACCTTCAGCCGAGACGGTCGCAACCGCGTTGCACAGCGCCGCTGATGCCAAGGCGAGCTATTTCGGGCAGGGATGTTGGCAGGCTGCCGTCCTCCGCGCGCTGGCTCAAAGCGAGGCATACTGCGCCGGCGGGTACTCGGCTACACGGCGGACGGTCGTGGCCGGCGCGTGAGATGGAGCTGTCCCTCGCGGTAGACAGCGCCTATTCGCCGGCGTGGCCGGCTGCAGTCGTGTGGAGACTACCCGCCATGACGACCAGGCGTGGTGCGCCTCAGTCTGCGCCGGCGGGTTTCCGGCATCGATCCCAGAGGGCCTGAAGGTCCGATCGCCCTCGGACGAAGCCTTCAAGGGACGTCTCTGTGACCCGGACGACGTGGTTGAACCGTGTTGGGGGTTTCTGGGGCATGCCGTAACCAGGCGCAGGTGACCACTTCATAGGAGGAAGCGGTGGCCCTTCATCCGTATCGGACCATACCCAATCCAGGCGACGCTCCAGTCCTCCCAACTGCACCAGCGGATCCCAGACCCAGTAGACGTGGTACCCGATCTCGTGAGTACCCACGAGGAGCGCCATAAAGTAGCGACCCGGCAATGACTCCGCTTTCGATCGCTCGAGCTCGGACCAGTACAGTCGCTCGGTGGTGAGGTTCTTCACCTCTACATGCCACTCAATCGTACCGTCGGAGACGATCAGATCGCTCTCCCGGGCGTCGGCGTCCCGCTCGTTGAAACGGGCGTCCCAACCGTCAGGAAGACTGCGTTCGACAGCGAGCGCGAACCAGGCTTCCGCGGTGAGCCCACGAACGGAGGCCCGTTCGGCAGCTTCTGCGGCCGCAGCCTTCGTCTTGCCTCGGCCGGAAGTCCCTTTGCCGGCCCCGCTTCCATAGAGTGAGCGTTTGGCGAGCTTCGCCGGGGTTTCCGGCTCTGGGGTGTTGCGGATCTCGTCGAGCGTAGGAGCGATGACTGGGCCTGTCGTCTCCGGCGTTATATCGGGCGGCGCATCGGGCTCGTCTTCAACAGGCGCCGTTGCGGACGTTTCCGGATCCTCAACGTCGTCCTCGTCGAGGATGAGGTCCGTGAGGCGATAGGCGGGGATGCCGTCTTCAATCAGAACCATCGCCACCGCGTCACGCGGAGCGGCCAGGATAGCCGCGACCCGCCGTCGTAGGTCAGCCGCCGTAACGGGGGGCAGGCCTGCAACGCAGGCTCTGGCGAGGGCGTCCCATCGTCCGAAATCGATGTTGACGCGCCAGATGTCGCCGTCCTGGTAGGCTGCGACCGACCGGGTGCTGATGGTGGTTTCCCCCAAGGCTATGCTTAGAGTCAGGCCGTGGACCGCTTCGACGTTGGGGGATTTCCATTTTTTGATCTTGCTCTCGAACGTCACAGCAAGCGCTCTGCGGCGCGCTCTTAGTCTCCGCCGCAGAGCCTCGGTGCCGCCCTTGCTGACCTCCAGGTATTTCGGGCGCAGCTTCAGAACCGCCGATGCCCTGCAGACCCCGAACACGGCCTCGCTGCGCTCGCCCCGAGAAAGCTGGGCGGGGAAGATAGCTTGGCCGGCGGAGCGGAGCGCCTCCTGAACGTCAGGAGCCGCTAGGTCCGGCTCATCGATCCAGATCGCCGACTTGCCAGGAACCACGACGAGTCCTGACGCAGACTCGCAGACGACCTGTGCCGCTTTCAGAGCGCCGGGCTCGAGCCGGCGATCCAGGGCCGTTTCGTAGAAGGCCCGGATATCGCGAAGAGAAAGCCGATCCGGGGCAGCCGACACTTCGCGGGCGATCGCCTGTGACCAGCTCAACCAAATCTCGTCGTCGGCGGGGAGTTCGTCCTTCAGCCTGAGCTTGCCGACCAGTAGAGCTTTCAGACTTTTCCGACGCGCGCCGTCGATCTGATGAAGTTCAACGATTGGAGTGACGCCTCGAAGGCCGTCGTCGGGCCAGTAGGCGGCCTCCGGCGCCACGCGGTCCGCGCCTGATTCAATCCCCGGTCTGCACCGGAGGTAGGGCTCGCAGCAGAGTTGCCAATGCGCATAGGAGCCGTAGCCGGGAACCCTGTGCACTTTGTCGACGCCTCCGATCTTGCCCCATCGGGCGGGAAGGCTCTCCGTAATGGGGGCGAGCGTCTCGAGCATTTTCAGGACCGTCACCGATCCCACGTCTTTCAGACAGTCGGGGAAATCCTCAAAGCACCAGTCGGGCAGGGGATAGCGAAAGCTCTGGTCGGTGGCGCGCTGGAATTGCGCCATGCCGGGCATCCAAGAGGTCATCCGACGTAGTTTCGGCTCCCAAGAGACGCCGAGGTAGCGCAGCAGACCCTTCCATGAGCCGACGGCGTTCGCCTGCTTCGGCTTGCCGATGATATAGCCGTCTGAACGGTTCCGAACATACTTCGCCATGCCCTCCGGCCCCTGTATTTCCTCAGAGGCATAGGCGTTCACCGTCGGCACCCAGCTGTTCTTGTAGGGGGCCCGCATTGCGTGGGCGAGTTTCTCGCGCACGCTTTCCGCTTGATCGGGCAGACCGGGCACGAACGGCTTGATCGTACGAAAGTCGAGCTCCCCCAACCATCCGCGCACAGTTCTTAAGGCTTCCCATCCGTGTTGAGACCATGTCTCATCACTCCATTGCGCTACCTGCGGGGCGAGCGCGTGCGCCAACCAATCCTCACGCGTGCGGAGCAGTCGCCCCTTCAGCAGTTTCGCCCAATTCGCGCGGCCGGTCGGGTTCAGGTCGGCGTCTCCCGCCGCGTCTCCGAAGTCGGGGTGCAGGACGTCGCTGCTGAGCCAGGACGGCCAGTCGTCGGCCGCAGCGTCAGCGAGAGGCAGGTCATCCGCGAGAGATCGGAAACGACCATCGACGGTCGGCCACATCTGGATCAGGGCGAGCTTCTCCAGCGTGCCCGCGGCAATACCGCCTGCGCCCACGCAGGCTGTCTTGGCGACGGCCACCGCCGATCGACAGTCCGCAACACTGGAGCAGGATACGTGCGCCAGAACCCCGGCATATTCATAACTGTGGAGCGACCTGGCCTTGAAAACACTGTGAAGGATAGGGAAGCCGGCCGCGATCGTCGGATCGACGAGGCGTTCCTTTGCGACGGTCCGGCTTTTAAGGGGGAGGAGGTCGCCCAGCCCATGTTGCCAAGTCCGTGTCTCACCGGGCGCCACGCGATCCCGAGTTCCGATGATCGGGACGAACCGCGACGCCGAAACGGCGTCCGCGATTGCCTTCTGCAGGCGTCTCGCCGGGAGCTTGGACGAAGAAGGCGCTCCGCGCACGACGTCGCCGAACAGTCGAAGCGCCTGAAGCGGAGGAATCGCCATAGCCACGTCGGCCGCGAGCGTCGCCGTGGCCTTGATCAGCGAGGTGTCGTTTTCGCCTCTGACGAGGCTGTTCCGGTTCTCAGTGAGCTTAAAGGCGGCATGGATCAGAAAGCGCGCGCCGATGGTCTCTCGGGTCGGGAAGAAGACGTGCAGAGGGAGCTCGGGCAGTTCGGCTTCAAAGGCGGGAACGGCGACGGCTGTACTCAGGCGTTTGCCTTCGGCATCGGAGGATCGCCACATACGCGACCACACCCGCCAATCCTGCGGGGCTGCGAGATCGCCCTCCCTCACGGTGAGGCGGATGCGGGCGTCGGTCAGATCACCGCTCGGCCGCTCCGAACGCGTCAGCGTTCGGCGGCGTCCGTCAGCAAACCGGATCTCCACCCCGGCCAGGTGCTGGCTGAGGAGGAGAAAGTACGGCGTGAGTTCCTGAAGACGATCCGTCGCCTCGGATCTCGCCTCGGCGTTGCGGAAGGGTAGGCGAACGATGGTGCCGAACCCCTCTTTGCGAAGCGCCGAGACGTACCGGTCGGGCTCGGCCGTATGTGGTAGATGAAAGATCAGCGGCGGCGGTTTGGGATCGCATCGCTCCAGGAGCGGCCGTGATCGCGCCGCGTCGAATTCAAAGCTGAACGGGCCGGAGAAAACCGCGGGACGGTCGGTGAACTCCAGGACCGATTTGAAACCGAGACCCTTGGCTCCGATCAGGTCTGCGGACGAGGCGTTCGGCGGAGCCATAGCGTCATCGGCGTTCTGGAGCAGTTCCCAGATACATCGGCCCTCATAACTGCGTTCGGTTTCGTGCTGCTGATTGTAATCCGCTCGGATCTGGTTTGGATCGGCGCGATAAACCTCGAGCCGACGTGCGCGCATCGCGTCGACGAGCGCGCCGTCGGCGCATGGGTAGGTCTCAACAGGCGGCCAGCGACCTTTCGTGCTGAGATGTGCACGAGTGACCGAAAGGAGACCCAGACGATCAAACGGCCTACCCGCGTTGGCGGCGTATAGGGCCTCGTCCGTGACCAGAAAGCGGATCCGCTTTGCAGCGGCCATCAGCTATGCGGCCCCGAGCCCGACCCGCTCACGAAGCTTCCTGCTCGACGACCTTCTTCACGTCTTCGACGTCGACCACGGCGTCGAGCTCGGGACCCTTGATGTAGGTGGTGAAGCCGACGGCGCTGCGGATGCCGTTCTTCGGGTAGAGCAGTGTGAACCCGACAGTCACGCCGGCGCGTTCGCCCTTACCCTTCTCCTCGACGATCGGGTACAGGATCATCACCCCGGTTCGGGGCTTGCGGAAAGCTTCCAGATCTTCGGACGGGTCGACCAGCAGATCAGGCCCTGCAAGATGGCGGGCGAAGGCGCGGTGCGTCGGATCGTTGTAGGTATTGAAGCGTGTCGGCGACTGACGCGTCCGCACCACGACGTTCAGATCGGCGCCGCCGAGTTTGAAGGCGCCCTGCGGTTTGGAGATCTCAGGGCTGATCACCAGCCACCGTTCGATCCCGGGATCTCCGGCCGAGCCTTTCAGGAACTCCAACTGAAGACGAAGCGGATTACCGTAGCGGGCATCCGGCGATTTGGCGTCATACCAGGTGTAGCGCTCCAGGAACTCGATCATCCGCTCCGGCGACGTTTCGAACGTTGTGCCATCGAACGACTTGACGACGCCTTTGTGCCTTCCGGTCGCGCTCAGGGGCTTGGCTTCGGCGCCTTCGACGAGAGCCTTAAGCGCCTCGATATTCTCCTTCTTGGCCTTCGCGTCCTTGGGGGCGAAGGTCGATTCCGACAGCTCTCCGCCGTAGTTGCGGAAGGTGATGCGTGCGTTGCGCATTTTGTTGGCCGCAGTGGGCCTGAGCATGTGCGCTGGCACAAGCGGCGGAACCGTCGCAGGGACCACATTCGGATCCTCCGCGTAGCGAACCAGATCGCCCCGGAACATCTCCTCATCCCGGCAGATGGCGCCGAACGCCTCATACAGGTTGATGCGCTTTTTGGAGCTTGGGCCGCCGTCGATCTCGTCCGTTCCGATAAAGAGCCGGACAAGGTCCTTGTATCCGCGCCGGAAGCCGAACCAGCGGCCCATCTGCATGAGGGTGTCGGACGCCCCGGCGCGACGCCGATAATAGGTGACCGTCAGCCCCTCCACAGTATAGCCGCGCGAAAGCTTGGCTCCGCCCACGAGGATTTTCCAGACCCGCTCGCGGTCGAAATCCGGGGTTTCCAGCTTATGTTCAGTGTTGACGATCCGCACCGCCTGGGAGGGCTCGCCTAGGCGCTGCAGGCACTCGGCGACGAAGGGCGTCAACGCCTCGAAATCGTCCGGGAAAGGAAAATCCTCGCCGCGATGGCCGTGGACGACCCTGAAGTCATCTTCGAACAGCTTTTCAAGGCGCGTCAGTCCCTTGCCCGCCTCGTAGCCCGCCTTGGCGTAGATCGCCTGAATCTCCTTGGCGAGGACCTTGTGATCCGCCTGCAGCTGCGTGACGTGGGCCAGCATGGTGTGATGTTTGAACTTAAGCTTAGGATCGACGTCGCTCCGGTAGAGCTTCAGCGCCCGCCAACACGTAGCTGTCGATCGCCTTGAGCAGGTTCTGCGGTTTGTCGTCCTCTCCGGTCACGGGCCGCACGAAGTCGCGCTGGTTCGGACCGATTTGGCCGTCAACGGGCAGGTCAAGGTCGTAGAAGTCGGCGACGCCCATGTAGCCGGTCGGTCGTGGAAGCGAGATCAGGAAGTCCTTGGGGAAGATGTCATCCGCTGCGGCGGGGTCGACCAGCGCATTGGCGGAGGGCGTGGCGGTGAATCCGACGTACTGAGCGCGCGGGAGCTGCTTCAACAGGCCCACGATGGCTTTGTTGGTTTCGGTGCGCTCGATCACTTCGCCGGACGCGGAAGGGGCGGCGGTGTTGACCGAGGCCTGGTCGCTCTCATCGTCGATGATCAGCACCGGCACCTGATCCAGCCGCGCTCCGATCTTGTCGCGTTCCAACGAGCGCAGATCGGCCGCAAGCTTCTGCAGGATGGCGGGGTTCTTTTTGACCACGGCGATGCGCGCCGTCGCCGGGTGCAGGTTCTCCGGATCGAAGAACTGCTTTGAGGTGTCCCTCCGCTCGAACTTCAGCGCCTCCTTGCCGTAGTCCAGGCTCTTGTAGTCGCGCTTGTCCGGACCGGTCAGGCGGTAGATGTCGAAGGCCGACAGTTCTGACGGGCGCCCGCCGTGCGACAGGAACTCGTCGTAGTCCGGGTCGGTCTTGTATTCGTCCTGCAGCAGCTCGCGACCGATCAGCTCCTTGTCGATCCGCCGTTGGGTTTGCGACCGCAGGACGTCCAACACCCCCGCCATGACGATGATGAGTCGGTAGCCGGCGTCGGCGGCCTTCGCGATCAGGCCGGTGAAGTTGGCGGTCTTGCCGCTCTGCACATAGCCGACGACGAGCCCCTTGGATTGGTACGCCGCCGACGCCAGCGGATCTGCCAGCTTCTCGACGATGCGGTTAGTGTTCTGATCCAGTTGCTTGATGCCGTCTTCATCCCAACCGTTAGCCTCCAGTTGGCCGACGTAGGCGTCCCAGTAAAAGGAGCGTACGGCGCGGATCTCTGGAGTGTACCAAGGCTCCCGTTTGACGGCGATGACGGTCGCCTCTTCCAACGGGTGGAAGGCAAGTCGGTCGTTGCAGAGGTCGATCCAGTCGGCGTCCAGCGCGAGCTTCGTATAGATCACGGCGCGGCGGGCCTCGGAGTTGCGCGCCGTGGTGTCGGTCCAATCCGCATCGACGTTGTCCCATTGCGCCAGCCGTTTGCGGAACAGACAGAGCGTCACATCCGTCGGCGCGCATGTCCGTAGATGCTCGAGCATCTGCTTCGCCTGGAAATCGGGCGCCTCGTCGGCTGCGAACTCCAGCGCCCGCTCCAGGGGTTTGGGCCGAGCCGCCATACTGCCCAAAGCGCCGTTGAGAATGTCGAACATCATGAAGAGGCGTCCTGGACGGGAGGAACGACCGCCAGAAATTCAGGCGATCCGTCAATGTGGCCGAGACCGGTGACGTCGATGTCGTAAACGACCTTGCCGATCCGCTCGGGCGCAAATCGTGCGGGTAGGGCGGCGAGGGCGCCGGGCACGAGCCGCGGCACGCCGTCTACGACCGGGATGAGGGTGATCTCGCTTCGCAGTCGGCGGCGGCGCCCGTAATGAGCGCGGTGGCGCTCTACGAACCCCGATGCATGGAGCCGAGCCTCAAAGCTCTGGCGATGCTCGCATCCGATCGCGGCGCGGAGGTCGTCGACCACGTCGGGCAGGGTGCGGCCCCCGCTGCCGGCGTCGCCGGTCTGCATGGAGACGAGGAACAGGCGGCAGCCGACGCTTGGGTTGAGCTGACCTTGACCGTTGATCCGATGAATCCGGAGCTGACCGCCGGTCGTTTTGACCTCGAACTCATCATCGCCACGGCGGAAGTCGTGCGCTTGGCGGTCCGGTCCTACCCAGGTTGCGACGGCGTCTGGGACGCTCGCGCCGATCAGCCGCTCCAGAAACAGCAACTCGCCGAACAGCCCGGCCTGACGTTCTTCGGACAGGACGGCCGTTCGTTCGAGCAGGCTTTCCCACAGAGCTACCGATTCGCTCAACGCGGCTTGGGGCGACCCGCCCTTCAAGACCGCCTCGGACACCTGTCCGATCAAACGGTAGAAACTTTCGAACAGAGCAGGCGAAGTCGTCGCCACTTCCAGATGGCGACGGCCATCGACCGAGACGTCGCTGAGCGTGATCTGTTCAAGTGCGGAGGGCAGGGCCTGCGCGGCTGAAGCCGGGATCTCGAAACGCGCGCCAAGTCGGGCGGCGCCGAGGTCGGTGAATGCGTGCACGCCCGGGACCGAGCGCAGCACCAATCGATGCGGCAGACCGGTGTCGATATAGTCGCGCTGGATGTCCTCCCAGGGCGGGAGTGTCGTCGTGTCCATGGGGCCGTCAGCGTCCGATCGCGTCCAGAAGCAGCGCGTTGCACGTCTGCAGATAGGCCGTCCGCTTCCCGGAAAAGCGCAGCCGTTCGAAATCATCTTTGAACAACAGGAAGAGAAGCATCTTCACGAGCGGCGCATCTGCTCCGGACGCCGGGGCTTCGCCCAGAATATCGCGGCGATAGTCCTTGTTCAGGATCAGCCGCGTCTCGGACAGGTCCAGGCGGAAGACCTCGTCCTCCTCCAGCGACTCCCAGGAGAAATCGAGGACCTCGTGCGGGCCTTCGCCGGCCAGCAGTTTGGTCGCATATTTGCGGACCGGCATGGGCATGCCCTGGCCCGGGACCAGAGTTGCGGATTTGGAGGAGCGGGCGACGCGCCGCGCCGCCGCGCAGGCTTCGCGCGCGGCGTCGAGGAAGGCTTCAAAATCGGTGTCCTCTCCTTCCGCACGCAACAGCGCCTGCGACTGGGCGGCTGTGACCTGGAGACCCGACTTCTGCACGTTGACGCCAAACCCGGCAGTCGGCAGCTCCACGGCGACGCGGGCCAGAACCAGATCCGGATCCTGGTCGTTGCGGACCACGCCGTTCCACCCGCCGGCCTGGATGATCCGGTTGTTCCGATAGAAGAAGAAACCCTGATACGGCGCTGCGGTGCGGCCGCCGAGAAGGAAGCCGTCGGCCAGCGACCCCGACGGCCAGATGTGCGCCTGCATGGACAGCGTGCCCACCCCCGGCAACTCGGAGCTGAGATCCTTGGGCCAGCCCTCGGCGCCCGTTAGGGGATAATCAAACGGATCGCGGGGTTTGATCGTGCGGGGAAGCGCCAGGCTGCGGCGCTCGTGCTTGACGGTGATGGCAATGGTCAGCGCGCCTTCAGCCAGAAAACGGTGGAAGACCAGACCCAGGTGTCCTTCGATCCGCGACACCGCGGTCGCCAGGAAGGTGTCGAGATCTTCATCGCCCCCGCCCACCGCCAGGCGGGTCAGCCGATCCCAGACCACCAGCGTCCCCGTCGCAGGCCGCTTGGCGGGAATGCAGAGCTTTCTGAATTCCTCTGCGCTGGCCTCGCCGTCGAGGAACTCACAGGACCAGTCCTTGTCGATCTGCTCCACCGACCAGCGCGCCGCCGAAGTGGCGCCGCCTTGGCGTGAGATCACTGTCAGCGTCTCGCACTGGCTGAAGGACGCGGATTTCAGGCCCATGCCGAACACGCCGAGATCGTCCGGATCATGGTTCGTCCGTCCGGCGAACTGCATTCCGACTCTCAACGTCGCCGCGTCCATGCCGCGTCCGTCGTCGGCGATGGTGACCGAAGTTACCTCCTCGTCGTTGCGGTAGACGGTGATCTCGACCCGGCCGGCGCCTGCGTCGATCGAGTTGTCGATCAGATCGGCCAGAGCGTCCGGCAGTTCATAGCCGATGCGTGACCAAGCCTTGATCGTGCCGCCGCCCTGCGGCGGCAGCTTTGCGCTGTCGACAGCCCTCAGTCCTTCCAGCATCCGCACGATCCTCCCCCAGTCGGGGGTAATGATCCGAACGATTCCGTGCAACCGACAAGCGAGGTGGCCAATCCAGTCTACGTCCGCTATCGGCGTGTCATGGCACGTCGTTCTCAGACCGCAGACCCCGAATACCTTCGCGCCCGGTTGATCGAGATCCTGCAGGATCTGCCGGAACGTCTGGCGCACGGCACGGTCGGTGAACAGGTGGGCGAGCTCGTTCAGGTTCATCACCATCTGCGCGATCTCGGCGCCTCCATCGGGGCGGCCCTCGCGCCGGAAGACTCGGGTTCAGGTCGCGCCCGACTGATTGCCTATCTGCGCGCCCAGGTCGGAAGGATCGTGCATACAGACGAGCTGATGATCGTCGCCGGAATCGGCGACTATCCCCGGCGGATCCGCGAGCTGCGTACGCAGCACGGTTGGCCGATCATCTCCGGTCTGGCTGTACGCGATCTGCGCTCCCTGCATGCCTCCCGCGAGGCGCTGCGGGCTGTGCCGACGGGGATTGCGCCGGACGAGTATCTGCTCCTGGAGGACCGTCAGGACCGTGATGCCCCGGAACGTTGGATGATCGCTGGTCGTATGCGCACCGTCGATCGGCCGCCGGCGGCCCTTGTGCAGGAATATCTTGAGCAGTTCCCAGGCAAGCGGGTCACGGCCGAAGAATTGCGGTATCTCGTCGGCAACCGCACCGACTGGACCGTAGGCGTTATCGAAATGGCCGCTGCAGGCTGCAGGATCGAGGGCGCGGATCTCAAGGCGGACGATGCGCCTGCAGGCATATTCATTTTGCGGAGTTGAAGTGAGATTCTTGCCCGCCCTTTTTCGGGTGGGTTAGTCGGCTTTTTGGGTTCGTTGTGGCCAAGGCCTGTCGCAGCCTCCCATCATCGACGCTGCGCAGGAGATCCAGGGGGCACCGATTGAAGGGACTGTATCGCGACCACAAGTTGTGCCCTGATCTCGCAGCGGTGAGATTTGAATGCGGGGATGCGCGTGCCGATACCAGACAAATTGTATCAAAGCTTGGCCGCGGAGGCGCGATGGGTCGTGCTCCGCTCTTGGCTGAACGCGCCACGCCGTCCAGCACACGTGCCCGACGAAATCGATTTTCTGTTCGCCTTGGTCCGCTACGGCGTCGCCGACTTGGGAACCGCTTGGGGCCCTGTGCTGGCGTCGGAGGGTGTTTCCGTGCGTGTGACCGGGGTTGTCGTCCATCAGACGCCCCAAGCCTGCTACGACCATCCGACTGCTGGCGCCGTGCGGCCTGAGCTCGCCGATCTGCTCCTGGTGCATGAGCATACCGAGACGACCTCGACCGGGCCGACGACGCGACGGCGCGCGGTGATCGTCCAAGCCAAGATGGCGACCTCCGGCGTCGCGAGCGGCTCCGGCCACCAGGAGTATCTCTACGAAAACTGGCCTGACTTTAAGCTCAGAGGGGTCGGGGCCAATGGCGACCGTTTCCTCCCCGGCCTGCGACGCTTCGATCTGGGCGACGCCCTGTGCCGTAACGGCCTGGTCGAAGATTGGAGGGGTTTCGCGAGGAGTTCGGTTCCCTGGGAGTACCCTATGCCCTGGACCTTCGCTGCGCCGGTGCGGCCGATGCGCGCCGCCGGCGGTGAGGATCTCGGCGGCTACTTGGCCCAGATGCTTTACGTCACCCAACCGATGCGGGGCCAGGACACCGGAATACCCGCCCGACCCTTCTGGCTTTCACAGGGGACGCCGAACAATCATTTCGAAGTGACCGTCGAGGAACTGCTCACCCTCACCGCCGCCAAGACTCTCAAGGCCCGAAACAAGTCGTATCTGACCGGCCTGCGCGGCGAGCCGGTCGTTTGCTTCCAGACGACGGGAGGATCGACGCAGGGTCTGGGTGACACCGGCGCGATGTTCCGTCCCTCCGACGGTGGTGACGACATCGAGCCGCCTGACGGGGAGGGGGCTGAAGGCCGCGGCGGGGCGATCATCGTTGTGGAAACCGCGTCCGGCCCCCGCTGACCTCGGCGCGTTCGGGCCCGGATTCTATCGACACCCGGCGCTGAGAATTAGGGGCTGGGCCCTGCGCGCTCGTCTCTCCACCGTCGCCTGAAAGGCGATGTTTCCAGTGGAGTTTTTGTGCGCAGTCCGAAGCTTGTAGTCTCTTCTACAAAGTTGCTGAGGCGTAGGAGGGCAGCCGCGCTCCAGGGGGCGAGCCTTCGGGCGCGATCGAGAGGAGGGGGACCTCGCCGGACGGCAGCATGCCAACTCGAGCTCGCACGGCAAGGTCGTGCCCGCGCCCGCGCCCTGAGGACATGGCCGAGCGCCACTTCAAGTTCGGAGCGGCGTTGCGCCAGGCTGGATCGATCCCGAGCGATCGCGGCGAGTGCTTCCGCCACGCTTGCAGGAATGGCGGCCATCTGACCCTGAAGATCAGCCGCGGCGCGCGATGTCGGCCACGGCCAAGCGGTCCGCCAGAACTGTGCGGCGGCGGGCGTCGACCTGGGCGCGGGGCGCAGAGCGGCGCTGTCCCCCTGCGTGACGAGCGCGTCGGCCTTGGCGGCTCGTTGTCGTGAACCGCGCGTGAGCCGAGGCTCGGCGGTTGATATTCGACCGAATATGGACTATGTCCAGATTTGTTAGGAGATGGTCATGGCAATAGGCATCGTTTCCGGTCGCGATCCGCAAGTGGAACTGCCGCGCCTCGATGTGGCGCGCTTCGCCCCGGCGAACCGGCGCCGTCTGAGCGCGCCCGCGCTTCGCACATTCACCGCCATCGCCGATCTCTGGGGTCTGAACGAGGAGCAGCGCCGCCTGATCCTCGGTTACCCGTCGCGCTCGACCTATCAGAGCTGGTGCAAGCAGGCCCGCGAGCATGGCGAGATCACGCTCGACGTCGATGTGCTGACGCGCATTTCGGTGCTGCTGGGTATCCATCAGGCCCTAGGCGTCCTGTTCGCCGATGAGCATGAAGGCGTCCACTGGCTGCTCCGACCGCACGATGCGGCGGTGTTCGGCGGGCATCCGCCCATCAACCTCGTGACCAACGGGACCCAGGATGGATTGATGACGGTGCGTCGCTTCCTCGACGCCGCGCGGGGCGGGGCCTACATGGCCCCCAACGCCCTCGATGCGGCGTTCGATGCCTATGACGACAGCGAGATCGTCTTCAGCTGATGGAGAAGCTCGTCGCTGCGCCCCGTCCGGCCCACCGGCTGGTGCCGTCGCGCTTTCCGCCGATCGGCCTGTTCGACACCGTCGCCACGGCGGCCGATGCCGCGGCGGTGATGGAGCTGGCCGGATGGACGAACGACCGTCTGGTCGCCGAACGGATCGACCGCCTGCCGCGCGATCAGTGGGTCTATGGCCGTGCCAACGCCAGCATCGTCATGGCGTCCTTCCTCCATGTCGCGCCGGGCGGCATGCGGTTCAATGGTCCGGATCTCGGCGCCTGGTATGCGGCGGCGTCGGTCGTCACCGCAGCCGCCGAAGTCGGCCATCATCTGCGCCGCGAAGCCGTGGCGCGATCAGTGAAGGGAATGCGGCGGACCTATCGCAACTATACCGCCGCCTTGATCGGCGACTATCGCGACATCCGCGGCCGACAGGCCGCCTTGCCCGACGCCTACGCCTCCGACAGTTACGGGGCCGCGCAGGCGTTCGGCGAAGGCGTACGGGCGTCCCAGGCGTCTGGGCTTCTTTACGACAGCCTGCGCCATCGCGGCGGATGCAACATCGTCGCATATCGGCCTGTCGGCGTCGCCGAGGTCGTGCAGGCGGAGCATTTCGAAATCAGCGTCGAGGCGGCATCTCGCCGAATCGAGGTTCGCAAGCTGAGCGCATAAGAATCGGTAACGCCGCCTTCGGCCGGAGCCGAACGCCGTCGCGCATGGCGGCGCTGCGAATGCTCGGTGAGGGCGACTGGCCAAGCGACCTAGGATGCCTTCGCCGAGCGCTTGGCGACCAGCCGAGGGCGCGGCGCCGACTCCTCGCCGTCGCCGTTCTCGAGAGGAACCAGCTTGCTCATGATGTACTTGGCTGCCGACTCGACTTCGGGAAACAAAGCAGCCCGGTTGATGTTCACCCGATCAAGATCGCGCAGTATCCCGGCTTTTGCGTCTTTCGGGACGGGAATCTCCGAAACTCGGATGTCGAGATCGTTGTCGCGTTTGAGCTCCGACGTCAGCCCGAACAAGAGGAACGCGCCCTGCTGCGCGATGATGCGAGGGTTGGCCTGCTTCGGGCGCACGACTTGGATGCTCTTCAGATCGTCGATGCGAATCTCCGGCAGAAAATACGGTTTCTCCGCGCGAATGAATTGAAGCAGCCGCTTCCCGGCCTGGACCCGCTTCAGCGTCGTGTCTGTTTCGGCCTTTCGCAGCGCATCGCGTTCACGCCCCGTGAGAAAGGAGAGGTTCGAAAGGCAACTGACGGTGTCGCTGTCGAAATAGCGCACCGCGGTCGCGGGCGCGGACAGCGTGACCAGCGCACCGTCGGCATCCGGATCGGTTTCGCACGCGAAAAAGAGCGCGACGAGCGGATTATAGGTGAGATCCAGCAAGCGGGTCGGCAGCGAGAAGTGCTGCATCCGGACCAACTGCTCAAAGACGTTTCGATCCGCCTGGAAGGCGGCGGGATGCACCGAGATCAACTCGCGGAAGATGTTCTTCTCGTCCTTGCGCTGCGCCCGAACCCGGAACAGCGATGGTTGCAGCTTGTAGGTCTTCCTCGGATGGCCCCGGAACAGTTCGACTCGCCCTTTTGGCGGCGCGCCCTCGCTCAGTATTTCGAAGAACCCGGCCAGGCTCGTGATCATTTTGGTCGTCATTCGTTTTCCCCCACCGGTGCCCTTTGCAGGCGCCCCGTCGATTACAGGCCGATAGTCGAGTGAGACTTCCTTGTCCGTCCCAGCGCTCGGACCGGCGTGCGGCTGGCTGCGCCCTCACAGGTAGTCCAACCGGTCACGCGTGAAGCTCCGCCGTCAGCGCCTGAGGCGAACCCGCATGCGGCGGGCCCGCTCGCGGAAGGCTTCCTCGCCGCCCTCCAGGATATCGCAGACCGCCTTTCGGATCGGCTCGTCCTCAAGTCCGCCGCTGATGTAGCGGATCGTCGGGAGGCCGCCGCTCTTATCGGGACGGCTCTCGGCGATGATGGTCTGGTCGGCGTCCGTGTTGATGACGAGGTTGGCGTTGTGCGTCACCATGATGACCTGGCGTTTCGCCTTCGCCTCGATGAACAAGGACACAAGTTCGTCGAAGACAGACTTCGGGTCGAGATTCTCCTCTGGCTGGTCGATGATCAGCGGACGATCGTCGCCGTCGTCGAGTGCGAGATAAAGCAGCAGCAGCACGATGCCCCGGGTGCCCGGCGAGAGCTTCCGGATGTCGACGCCGTCATAGGCGATCTCGTAGCGCACGGAGATATGGTCGGTCCCGAACAGCCATTGCGCGAACTGTCTCGACCAGGCCCGGAACTCCACCTGCTGCGTCGGCGCATAGGGGGCATGGGCCAGTATATCGCGCGTGTAGGTGCCGATGAACGCCGTCATCGCCGCCTGCACGTCCGAAGACGCGCCCGTCTGCCAGGCCGGCTTCAGATCGGCTTCGGCCACCTTGATCAGCGAGCCGCGTCCATAAAACGGCCCGGCCTTGCGGCAATCAATCAGATGTTCCTCGGCGATATGACCCCAGCTGGCGGTGTCCACCACGCGCGTCACGGAGAAACCCAGCTTCTTGAGGGTTCCGGTCTCCTCAGACAGGCGTTTCATCAGCGGGGCGTAGAGTTCGGCCAGCGTCGCCTGCTCGCTGACGACGGCGTCGAAGACGCGACCATAGGCGGCGTCTCTTTCCGCCTGCAGCAGTCTGCGGCGCTCGATCGCCCCCTGGGCGTCGATCAGCTGCGTCCCGATTGCCAGTAGTTGGCTGTTTTCCTGGGCGATGCGCGCCGAAAGGGCCGTATACTGATTGCGGACGAGCGTGTCGGCGCTGATGAGCTGCTCGAGCCTCGCCATCTCCGCCTTGATTAGCGCGAGCGGGAGCGCGGCGAGATCGGCGCCGTCGGCGATCAGCGGAACCTTCGGATCGCCGGGGGGAAGGGGAGTTCCAGTGAGGGCGGCTATCCGCTCGTCGGCCCATTGGATATATCCGGTCAGGGCGGCGTCGACGTCGCCCTTGTAGACCAGCAGGAAATCCTCCCATTGCAGGCCATCGAGTCCGCTCCCCGGATAGCGGGTCTGCGCCTCGCGCAACATCTCCGGCGCCTTTGTCGCGCGCATGCTGCGGACCTCGTCCTGCATCGCCACAAATGTGCGGCGCTGGTTCGCGAAATTCTGGATGGTCGCGTTGATCGCCTGGGCGGCCTGGTTCAACGCCGTATGCCTTGCCGCCTGCTCTTCGGTTCCCTTAATGACGAGCTTGGAGAGGTCCAGCGTATAGCCCTCGATCATGGCGCGCTTCTGCGCGGCCTGATTCTCCAGCACCGGAACGAGCGCCTCCTTTTCGAACTCGTCGGCGATGCGCTCTGAAATGTCGGCGATCGCTTCGGCTTCCCGCCGCCGCGCTTGCTGGTAGCGGAAAGTCCGTTGTTCGCGGAGTTGCGCGAAATTCACCGCACCCTCGCGCTCGTCCTGCGGATGGGCCTCGAAGATGACGCGTTCGATTTCGCGGATCAGGCCTTCGGAAGCGCCTTTCGACGAGCAAAGCTCCTCGACGAACTGCTGCGACAGATAGCGTGCCCGTTTGAAGGAAAGCGGTCCGTTTGCATCCCGTCCATCGAGAAAGCGGCTCGTTTGGCTTCCGCCGCCCCAGCTCAGTGTCGCCTTCGCCTCGCCGATCAGCGGTCGGGCACGGACGAGGAATGAAGGGCTGATCGATTCATCGGCGTTCCAGGTTGCGGACGGAATCGCGTCGCACGCGGCCGCAACGATGTCGGCCAGCGCCGTCTTGCCCGACCCGCGGGCGCCGATGATCGCCACCAATCCCGGGTTGAGCGGGATCACCGGGGTCGCGGCCCACGCCGCGCCGGCAATTGCGACCTCGGCGATGACCTGCGACGGCATGGCCGTGCGCGGCGGTTCAGCGCCGACGAAGGCGCGCCCGCCCGGATCGATGCAGGCCTGTCGAAGCGCGTCGAACGTCAGCGCCCCCTTGATCCAGGAGTAGCGGTCGTTGGCGGGTTGCCCGACGGCCGAATGATCATGCGCGTCGCTGCCGTGCAGGCAGGGCTTGCGCCCGGCGTAGTTCTCGCGGAGCTGCTCTGCCGATACGACGCCCTCGCCGAGCCAGAACGACCGATCCTTCGGGCTGCTCGAGAAGATGACATGGGCGAATTTCTCGATCTCCTGGCGAACTGTCGCATCGGCGGCCTGGCGCACGCCGGACGTGCCGTCGTTCGAACCACCCGCCACCGCGACGAGAATGTTCCGCCGGGCCCAGTCATTGCCGCCGAGCACTTCGCGGAGCTGCGCAAAGCTCACCTTGAATTGCGTGGCGCCGTGCGCAAGCGCTGCGCGGTCATCGACCAGCGCGCTGTTGGCGCGTCGGCCCAACCTGATCAGTTCCGAGCGGGTGCAGCCGAAATGATCCTCGAAGGCCTGGAAATGCAATCGCGCGAGGAGGCGCTGAACTTCGGCCAGATGTTCGGGATCTTCCGGACTGATCAGAAGATGAAGATTGACGAAGCCGTTCTTCGCCGCGACGTCGAGGCGAACCTCTATGTTGGGGAAGATGAGTTGGACATCGCCGAGGCGTCCGCCTGCCTTATAGTTGAGCAGTTCCTCGTAAGTGTCTGTGACATAATAGTCCGTCGCCGCGATCGCTTCGATTTTCGGGGTCTGGCTTTCGAGAGCCGAGATGTAGTCGCCCCACGGGTCGGGCCCGCCGAACTGGTTGTTCAACACGGTGCCGGGCGCATGAATATGCGGCTCCCAGCGACGCCATTCCGAACCCCTCGCGATCATTCTCACCCGTCCCCGCGCGTCCTCGTTCCACCTCCATAGACCAGGGTTCCGGGAAGGGGAATTTCATCTCGATCCAAACCCGGGGTCATTCGAGCGATCGAAAAGCTGTGGAGGGGAAGGCCTTTCCCTGAGCGGGAGCCCGCGCGCGGTCTCCCGCTACTTCTTCGAGCAAGGGGGGCGCCCCCCGCAACGCCCCCTTTGACGGTGGCCGCGCGTTCGCGCGGCGGCTTTGTTTTGGCCTCTCCCTGAAGCGGGAGGCGGCCGATGCGCCCTTCTGGACGCGCCCCTGCGCGCGCCAAGCGGCCCCTGGCCGCTCCTCCGCTTCGCTCCTGCCCTTCGGATGACGCCCGACTTGTAGGGCGCGTCCGGCAGGACGCCTTCGCCGTCCACCCCCGCTTAGGGGAGAGGCTGTGGGGTTGGGGCAGGGAAGGAGGACCTCGGACGCCAGTCGCTCCACAATCATTTCGCGGTGCGTCCTCAGGTCTTCAATCAGTTCGCCGCGCTTGCGCCAGGATACACGTGTGCGGGCGACGGAGACGGCGGTGATGCGCTGGTTGATCTCAAGGGCGAGGAGGTCTGGGCTGGCTTCAGCCGCCAGTTCAAGACGAATCTGGCGCTTGAGATTGGCGATCCCGGCGCCGGCCTCGATCAGCAGGTCCGCTAGGCGAGGCGCGCCAACATGGACGAGGCCGGCTGCTGAAAACCTGGTCGAGATCCTGGGTTGTCGCGCCATGAGGTCCTTTTGGGAGGAGAGGGTTCGTCCCGAGGGCGGTCTATTGCACGGGTGCGGAAGGCGATTTCGCCACCCCCCGCTATCCCTGAGTCGCTCGGTGTCGGACAGGAGGCGCGCCTTCTGCTCTCGGAGCTGCGGGGTGAGGTCCGAGGTGAGATTCACCGGTCGATCGATGAAGGCCGCGATCGGCCCACTCGGCGAGGTCTTCCATATCGTAGACGACCCTGCCGCCAAGCTTCCGATAGATGGGGCCGGTGCCATAGGTTCGATGCTTTTCGAGCGTGCGGCCGGACAGTCCGAGATACCGACCTGCCTCAGGCGTGCGCAGAAATCGCTTCACCGGAAACTGCCCCATGATGCCTCCCTGAAAGGAGGACGATCATGCCTTGGAAGCGCCGGGTGGTCCGCCCCGCTACTTCATCACCGTAACGATGCGGTCGGGATTCGCGCTCAAGACAATGTGAAGCGAACGAGAAAGTAGGGCGATTTCGTCCAAAAATACCGTTCTAAACGCCGTTCTAAACGGCCAAGCTAGAACGGAGTGCTCCGGTCTCGTCGTCAGATTGTTTAGGGATTTCAATCCCCCGAGTGGCTCCGCGGGTAGGATTCGAACCTACGACCAGCCGATTAACAGTCGGCTGCTCTACCACTGAGCTACCGCGGAACGTCCCCTCGGGGGAGGCCGCTGTATAGCAAGGCCTTTTTGATTCACGCAACGGGCAAAGTGCAGAAAAACGCCGAAATATTTCAGGAGGGGTGCGATAGAAGCTGCAGCATGAATTTGATCCCTGTTTTCGATGTCGATGATCCTCGCATTTCCGCCTTTCGCGACGTCAAGGAGCGCGACCTGACGGGGCGTCAGGGTCTGTTCGTGGCCGAGGGGGAGGTGGTGCTGCGTGTGCTGACGTCGCCGTCGTCACGTTGCGTGCCGGTGGCGGTGCTGATCGCCGAGAAGCGGCTGGAGGCGCTGCGCGAGATTCTGGAGCGGCTGCCCGGCGACGTGCCCGTCCATACGGCGCCGCAGGAAGTGCTGGACGGTATCGCCGGCTTCCATCTGCATCGCGGAATCCTGGCGTTGGGGCGCAAGCCCGAGCCGTTTGCTCTGGAGGCCTTTCTGAACAGCTTGCCTGAGCGCGCCGTGGTGGTGGGCGCCTGCGGCATCGGCAATCACGACAACATGGGCGGCCTGTTCCGCAATGCGGCGGCGTTCGGCGCGGCGGGCCTGCTTCTGGACGCGACCTGCTGCGACCCCTTCTACAGGAAGGCGATCCGGGTCTCGGTCGGGGCAGTGCTGCGGACGCCCTTCGTCGAGGGCGTGACGGCGGCGGCCATGGTCGAGGCGCTGGAGGCGCGGGGATTCGAGGTTCTGGCCCTGACGCCGTCGGCGGTTGAAACCCTGTCGGAGCTCAAGCCCGCGCGTCGGACGGCGATTCTGCTGGGCTCGGAAGGGCCGGGCCTGCCTGCGGAGGTCATAGCGCGGTGCCGGCCCCTGGGCATTCGCATGTCGGGCGGCTTTGATTCCCTGAACGTGGCGGCGACCAGCGCGGTGGCGCTGCATCATCTGACGACCGCAGGCGCGGTCTGAGGTCGTCGGCGCGGAGCGGAAGTCGGTCGAAGGCGTTGGATCCAAGAAGCCAAGGAGGGCGACATGGACCAGTTGTCGACTTTGATTCTGATCGGCGCGCTGGCCTTCGTGGTCGCGGGCGCGGGTTTCGCCTTCGTGCAGCCTCGTCGATTTACGGATCGGGACGCGGACGGCGAGCCGGACGCCACCTCTGTTGAGCGCGATAGGGCGAACAAGGACGACGGCTGGAATCGCAGGGCAGGAAAGTAGGCCCAGAAACAAGAAAGCCGCCCCGAAGGGCGGCTGACTGTTTGTCGCGATGGAGGCCTGACCGGGAATCGAACCCGGGTGCAAGGATTTGCAGTCCTCTGCGTCACCACTCCGCCATCAGGCCATTTGGGTCTCGAAACCGAGCCCCGAACCATCGCGAGGGGCGTCAGCTATCAGATCGGATTGTCGGCTGCAACGCGCGGACCTATAAGCGCCGCAGATTTTTCGCTTACGCCGACCTGAAGGACCTCGGAACCATGGATTTCGCCGCTGCACGCAAGGTCATGCTGGACTCGCAGGTCCGTGTGAACGACGTCACGGACCGCGACCTGCAGGCCGCCCTCGGCGCCGTTGAGCGTGAGCGCTTCTGCGCCGCCGACCGCGCCTTCTCCGCCTATGCCGACATCGAGCCGGAAATCGCGGGCGATCGGCGCCTGATGCTGCCGCGCGATCTGGGCAAGCTGATGCAGGCCCTGGATGCTCGCGCGGGTGAAAAGGCTCTGGTTCTGGCCGGCCCTTACGCCGCCGCCGTTCTGGCGCGCATGGGTCTGACGGTCACGGCCCAGGAATCGGACGCCGCCGTGTTCGAGGTGACGGGCGCCGCCTTGGCTGATGAAGGCGTCTCGACCGTGGTTGCGCCTCTGGGCCAGCCGCAAGGCGAAGGCTATGACCTGATCGTCAGCGAGGCCGCCGTGCCGGCTCGCCCCGAATCGTGGATCGCGGCCCTGCGTCCCGGCGGCCGTCTGGCCGTGGTCGAGCGGGCCGGTCCGATCGGCAAGGCCGTCCTCTATGTCCGCGGTCGCGAAGGCGTGTCGCGTCGTGAACTGTTCGACTGTGCGCCGCCGGTTCTGTCGGAACTGATTCCGACGCCGGCCTTCGCGCTCTAGGCCAAAGGGCGCGACGGAGACGCGCGTCGGCTGCGTGAAAAAAACTTAACTGGCGCAGGACGGGCATAATCTCCAACTACGCCATTCAGGCATTACGGGGCGCGCCGTCGGGGGCGTCAGGCAGGAACAGGTTCATGTTGAAACGCTCGCGCGCGCTGGCTTCGGTCGCTCTCATCACTCTGGCCATGGGAGCCGGTGCGGCTCCGGCCGGGGCCGAGACGCTGAAGGACGCGATTGGTCTGGCCTATCGCACCAATCCGACGCTTTTGGCGCAACGCGCCAACCAGCGGGCGCTGGACGAGACCATCGTCCAGGCGCGTTCGGGCCTGCGCCCGACCATCAGCGCCTCGGCCGGCGTCGATTACAGCCGCGTGGACACCGACGGCGTCGGCGTGGTCGAGAGCGACGGCGCAACCGCCAGCGTCAGCCTGGCGCAGAACATCTGGACCGCCGGTCGCACCGCGCGCGGCATTGACGCCGCCGAGGCCAATGTCCGCGCTGGCCGTGAAAATCTGCGCGAAGTCGAGCAACAGGTGATGACCTCGGTCATTCAGGCCTATGCCGATGTCGTTCGCGACATGGAGATCCTGCGCATCCGTCAGGAAAACCTCACGGTCCTGCGCCGTCAGCTGGACGAATCCAACGCCCGCTTCGAAGTCGGCGAAATCACCCGCACCGACGTGGCGCAGTCGGAAGCCCGCCTGGCCCAGTCGGACGCTGATCTGGCCAACGCCCAGGCCCAGCTGTCGGTGTCGCGCGCCGCCTACGCCGCTGTGGTCGGCCAGGCGCCGACCAATATGGAAACCCTGCCGGTTCTGCCGGGCCTGCCCGCCGACTTCGACGCCGCCTTGGACGTGGCCTTGATCGAGAACCCCGGGGTTCGCGCCGCGACCTATGCCTTGCAAGCCGCCGAGGCCAATGTGGCGGCGGCCCGCGCCGAGTATCGTCCGTCGGCGCGCCTGAACGCCTCCTACGGCGGAACGGCGAATGATCTGTCTGGCTTTGACCTGACGGATCGCACGAGCTTCACCGCCGGCGCGACGGTGTCGGTGCCGCTGTTCACCGGCGGTCTGAACCGTTCGCGCGTGGCCCAGGCGCTGGAACGCGCCAACGCGGCCCAGATCGGCGTCGAGGGCGAGCGTCGCGGCGTGCTGCAGAGCGTCAGCTCGGCCTACGCCCAGACCGTCGCCGCCAAGTCGACCCTGCAGGCCGGCGAGCAGGCTGTCCGCGCCGCCTCGGTCGCCGCCGAGGGCGTGCGTCAGGAGGCCCAGGTCGGCCTGCGCACCACGCTTGACGTGCTGAACCAGGAGCTGGAGCTGCGCTCGGCTCAGGTCACCCTGGCCAGCGCCCATCGCAATCAGTACGTGGCCCAGGCTCAACTGCTGGCCGCCATGGGCCGTCTGGGCGGACCGAACCTCGACCCGGCGATCGAAGTCTATGACGCCGAGGCCAATTACGATGCTGTGCGCAACCGTGGCGGCCTGCCGTGGGACGGCGCTGTCGAGGCCCTGGATCGCGTCGCTTCGCCGGTGATCACCCCGGCGGCCGACGCCGAGGACGCGCCGATCGACACCCAGCTGAAGAGCGAAATCGTCCGCACCGCTCCCGGCAATTGACGCGGGGATTAGCCTGACAGGCGAAAACGTCCGTTGATTCCGGCGGGCGTTGGTGCGACGACAGAGGCAAGGGGAGGGCGAGTCTGTTTGTCCGGCCCTGATCGTCGCGCCGCTTTGCGCCCGTCGGCGGTCCCTCCAGGTTCAGCCTTCAAGGTTCTGACATGACCGACCAGACCGCCCAGGAACCGACGATGGAAGAGATTCTGGCGTCGATTCGCCGGATCATCTCTGAAGACGACGCTCCGGCTGAAACCGCTGCCGCGGCGCCGGAACCGGTCGTGGAGGTCGTGCCCGAGCCCGTGCTGGAGGCTGCGCCTCTGGCCGAAGAACCTGCGGTCGTTGAAGACGAGGTTCTGGAACTGACCGAGCGCTATGAAGCCCCGGCGGCCCAGTCGATCGGCGATCTGGACGTGGCCGACGTAGCGCCGTTCCCCGCCGTCGAACCTGAGCCCACCCCCGCGCCGGCTGCGGCGCCTGATTATGATTCCCTGGTCGGTGAAAGCGCCGCCGCCAGCGCCGCCTCGGCTTTCGCCGGTCTGGCCGCCACCTTCCAGAAGCCCGAACCCGTCGCCGCAGCCCCGCAGGACCTGCCCTTCGTCAGCGGCAATACGGTCGAGGCCATGGTCCAGGCCATGCTGCGCCCGATGCTGAAGGACTGGCTGGACGCCAACCTGCCGGGCATCGTCGAGGCCCAGGTACGCAAGGAAGTAGAACGCATCGCCCGCAACGCCGGCTAGCCCTTCGCTTCACCAGACACTAAGTCACTGAGGGCGGCTCCGGCGGGGCCGCCCTTTCGCATTTCAAGAAACGACATTCCTATGCTCGAGAAGACTTTCGAACCCCAGGCCGCCGAGCCGCGTCTCTATGCCCAGTGGGAAGAGAGCGGGCTGTTCGCGCCGCGCGCCGCCAAGCCCACTGACGGCGCCGCCGACGCCTATTCGATCGTCATCCCGCCGCCGAACGTGACGGGCTCGCTGCACATCGGCCACGCGCTGAACAATACGCTGCAGGACATTCTGACCCGCTATCACCGGATGAAGGGCAAGGCCGTGCTGTGGCTGCCCGGCACCGACCACGCGGGCATCGCCACCCAGATGGTGGTCGAGCGTCAGCTGGCCGCCGCGGGTGCGCCGGGACGCCGCGACATGGGCCGCGACGCCTTTATCGAGAAGGTCTGGGAGTGGAAGGCGGAATCGGGCGGCACCATCGTGCGCCAGCTGCGCCGTCTGGGCGCGTCGTGTGACTGGTCGCGCGAACGCTTCACTCTGGACGAGGGGCTGAACGCCGCTGTCCGCAAGGTCTTCGTCAAGCTGCATCAGGACGGCCTGATCTATCGCGACAAGCGTCTGGTGAACTGGGACCCGCATTTCCAGACCGCCATTTCCGATCTGGAAGTCGAACAGCGCGAGCAGGACGGCCACTACTGGCACTTCGCCTATCCGCTGGCCGACGGCGTGACCTATGAGCACCCGGTCGCCTTCGACGAGGACGGCAAGGCCACCGAGTTCGAGACGCGCGGCTTCATCGTCGTGGCCACGACGCGCCCCGAAACCATGCTGGGCGACACTGGCGTGGCGGTTCACCCTGAGGACGAGCGCTACAAGGGTCTGGTCGGCAAGGAAGTCATCCTGCCGATCACCGGCCGTCGCATCCCCATCGTCGCCGACGACTACGCCGATCCGACCAAGGGCTCGGGCGCGGTGAAAATCACCCCGGCGCACGATTTCAACGACTTCGGCGTCGGCAAGCGGGCCGGTCTGGCCGCGCTGAACGTGATGGACGCCTTCGCGCGCATCACCAATGAGGACGTGCCGGAAATCCCGGCTGAACTGGTCGGTCAGGACCGCTTCGCCGCGCGCAAGGCCATCGTCGCCCGCGCCGAGGAAGAAAACTGGCTGCGCGAGATCGAAAAGACCAAGCACGTCGTCCCGCACGGCGACCGCTCGGGCGTGGTCATCGAGCCGTGGCTGACGGACCAGTGGTACGTTGACGCCCACACCCTGGCCCAGCCGGCGCTGAAGGCGGTTGAGGATGGTGAGACCGTCTTCGAGCCCAAGAGCTATGAGAAGATTTACTTCGAGTGGCTGCGCAACATCGAGCCCTGGTGCATTTCGCGCCAGCTCTGGTGGGGTCATCGCATCCCGGCCTGGTACGACGCCGACGGCAAGATCTACGTCGCCGAAACTGAGGAAGAGGCGATCGCCCAGGCGGGCGGCAAGGCCCTGACGCAGGACGAGGACGTTCTGGACACCTGGTTCAGTTCGGCCCTGTGGCCCTTCTCGACCATGGGCTGGCCCGAGAAGACCGAGGATCTGGAGCGCTTCTATCCGACCAGCGATCTTGTCACGGCGGCGGACATCATCTTCTTCTGGGTCGCCCGGATGATGATGATGGGCCAGCACTTCATGGGCGAGGTCCCGTTCAAGCGCGTCATCATCAATGGCCTGGTCCGCGACGAGAAGGGCCAGAAGATGTCGAAATCCAAGGGCAACGTCATCGACCCCCTGGGCATCATCGACGAACTGGGCGCCGACCCGCTGCGCTTCACCATGGCCATCCTGTCGGGCACGCGCGACATCAAGTTGTCGAAGCAGCGCATTGAAGGTTATCGCAATTTCGGCACCAAGCTGTGGAATGCCGCACGCTTCAGCCAGATGAACGAGGCCAAGCGCGTCGAGGGCTTTGATCCCGCGACGGTCGAACAGACCATCAACCGCTGGATCCGCGGCGAGCTGACCAAGGCCGAGCGCGCCGTGTCGGACGCCATCGAAGGCGGCCGTTTCGACGACGCGGCGGGGGCTCTGTACCGCTTCGTCTGGAACGTTTTCTGCGACTGGTATCTGGAACTGGCCAAGCCGGTGTTCAACGGCGCCGATGAGGCCGCCAAGGCCGAGACGCGGGCCATGACCGCCTGGACCATCGACCAGACGCTGAAGCTGCTGCATCCGGTCATGCCCTACATCACCGAGGAACTGTGGGCCGAGCTGGGCAAGGAAGGCCCGGCCCGCGACGGCCTGCTGATCGGCGCCGAATGGCCGGTGCTGCCGGACGCCTTCATCGACGCCTCGGCTGAGGCCGAGATCGGCTGGCTGGTCGACATCGTCGGTGAAATCCGCGCCCTGCGCGCCGAGATGAACGTGCCGCCGTCGGCCAAGCCGCCGCTGGCCTTCGTCACGCCGGACGCCGTGACCGCCGAGCGCATCGCGCGCCACCGCGATCTGCTGCTGACCCTGGCGCGCGTGTCCGAGATCACTGTGGCCGAGGCCGCGCCTGCCGGGGCCGTGACCTTTGTCTCAAGCGGAACCACGGCGGCATTGTCGCTGGCCGGGATCATCGACCTGACCGCCGAACGCGCGCGTCTGGAGAAGGAGATCGCCGTCTTCGAGAGCGACATCGGCCACGTGAACAAGAAGCTGGGCAACCCCAACTTCGTGTCGCGCGCCGCGCCTGAAGTCGTCGACGAGCAGCGCGCCAAGCTGGCCGAGGCCGAAGAGGGCAAGGTCAAGCTGCAGGCCGCACTGGCGCGTCTGGACGCGATGGCCGGCGCGTGAGGACGGTCCGTCTGGACCAACTTCTGGTCATGCGAGGCTTGGCTGAGAGCCGGGCCAAGGCCAAGGCGGCCATCGAGGCGGGCGGCGTCACAGTGAACGGGGCCCCCGCCAAGGCGGCCTCGCAGGCGGTCAATGAGGACGCCGAGATCGGCTATGCCGCCGCCCACCGATGGGTCGGGCGCGGGGCGTTGAAGCTGGAACGGGCGCTGGACCTGTGGCCGGTGGCGGTCGAGGGCAGGGTGGTTCTGGACGTGGGGGCTTCCACGGGCGGCTTCACCGAGGTCTGTCTGGATCGTGGCGCGGCCCAGGTATTCGCCGTGGATGTCGGCTTCGGCCAGATGCACCCGAAAGTCGCCGCCGATCCGCGCGTGATCAATCTGGAGCGGACGGACGCGCGCGAGCTGGCGCCCGAGACCATCCCCGAGGCGCCGTCGCTGGTCGTCTGCGACGCCAGCTTCATCGGCCTGTCGAAGGTGTTGCCGGCGGCGCTGGGATTGGCGGCGCCGGACGCGGACCTGATCACCCTGGTCAAGCCTCAGTTCGAAGGGGCCGGACCCAAGGACGCGGGCAAGAAGGGCGTGGTCAAGGACCCCGAGGCCCATGCGGCGGCGGTCGAGGGCGTGCGAGCCTGGCTGGAAAGCGTCGGCTGGTCCGTGCGTGAAGTCGCCGAAAGCCCGATCACGGGCGGCGACGGCAACGTCGAGTTCCTGATGTGGGCGCGTCGGGCATAGCGCCAAAAGTAATAGAGGGCCGCCGGTGATCCGGCGGCCCTCTTCACGTCGTCGATCGACAGGGGGGCTGAAACTTAATCGACGACGCGATAGCGGCCGTTCTGGTCGGGGCAGGTGCGCACGTAGCGCGTCTCGCTGCGACCGTCGGGCAGACGAATGACGCTCTCGGCGAGGCGGCATTCGTCGGTGTTCTGATAGCGATAGTCCGGCGCGGGCTGGGTGTAGCCGCGGTCGTAGCCGTCGCTGTACTCGCGATAGTCCCGGCCGTAGCCGTCGTCGTAGCGACGGTCGTAGCCGCGATTGTCGTAGCCATAGGCCGGCGGGACATAGGTTCCACCATAGGGCTGGTTGTAGCCCGACGAGCGGTAGCGGCTGTCGCAGTTGGCAGAACTGTTGCCGACGCCGGCGCCGATGGCGGCGCCGAGCACGCCGCCCAGGACGCTGCCTTCGGTACGACGACCGCGCGCCGCCAGCTGAGAGCCGGCCACGGCGCCGATGGTGGCGCCGAGCACGCCGCCGGTCGTGGCGCGGTTCCGCTGATCGCCGACGCAGGGATCATAGTAACGGCCCTGCGCGCCGTAGCTGTTGTAGGCCGGGGGATAGCCGTAGCCATAGGTCTGGGCGCTGACGACGCCCGGGACCATCAACGAGCCGGCGACCGCGAGGGCGGCGACAGCGGAAACCTTCTTGGAAAGATGATCAAACATCGTTCTTGTCCCTGTGACAGATGCCCAAGCTGAACGGCTCCGGTCCCCTGTCTGTTGCATCCAGAAATAGGGCGGCGAAGCTGAACGGCTTTTGATCGGCCCGTTCATCTTCGTTCAGGTTTCAGATTCGGCGCGGGAGCGGGTAGAAGCCGCGCCATGACGCAAACGCTGACCATCGCCCGCATGGGCCACCAGGGCGACGGGATCGCCGAAACGCCGAACGGCTTCGTCTTCGTGCCGGGAGCCCTGCCGGGCGAAGTGATTTCCGCCGAGGTGAAGGACGGGCGGGTCGAAGCCTTCGACCTGATCGAGGCCAGCCTGGATCGCCGCCCGATCCATTCCGAGACCTATGCCGAATGCGGCGTGGCGCCGCTGCAGCACTGGGCGGACGAGCCCTATCTGGCGTGGAAGCGCGAGGTGGTGATCCAGACCCTGGCGCGCGAGGGCATCGAGACCGAGGTCGAGGCGACGGTCGCCGTGCCGCAGGCCAGTCGTCGTCGGCTGGCGCTGCACGCGCGTAGCGGGCCCGGCGGGCGCGTCCTGCTGGGCTTCAAGGCGCGGCGCTCGTGGCGGCTGGTCGAGTTGACCGACTGTCCGGTGTCCGATCCGGCCCTGATCGCGGCCCTGCCGGGGCTGGCCAAGGTGGCGGCGCCCTTCCTGGGGCACCCCAAGTCGGCGCCGACGCTGCACGTCACCCTGACCGACACCGGGCTGGATGTGGACGTCACCGGCGTCGAGAAGAAGTCGGGCGGGCTGACGGCGGACGTGACGGCGCGGGCCATCGCGGCGGCGGCCGAGGCCGGTCTGGCGCGGCTGAGCCTGGACGGCGACACCCTGGTCATGGCGCGCCAGCCGCGCATCACCTTTGGCCGGGCGACCGTGCCTCTGCCGCCTGCCGCCTTCCTGCAGGCGGCCCCCGCGGCCGAGGCCGCCATGGTCAGCCGCGCGGTGGAAGCGATGAGGGGGGCCAAGAAGGTCGCCGACCTGTTCTGCGGCGCCGGCACCTTCACCTTCCCCCTGGCCGAGGTGGCCAGCGTCATCGCGGCGGATTCGTCGGCGGCGTCGATCGCGGCGCTGAAGGCGGGCGTGTCCACGGCCCAGGGCCTGAAGACCATCGAGGCCCAGGCGCGCGACCTGTTCCGCCGCCCGCTGTCGCCCTACGACCTGAAGGGCTGTGAGGCGATCGTCATCGACCCGCCGCGCGCCGGAGCGCTGGAACAGACCCAGCAACTGCCGGGCACCAAGGCCGGCGTCATCGTCGGGGTGTCCTGCAATCCTCAGACCTTCGCCCGCGACGCCCGCATCCTGATTGAGGGCGGTTTCCGGCTGGAGAAGGTCACGCCCATCGACCAGTTCCTGTGGTCGACCCATGTCGAACTGGTCGGGATCTTCCGGCGCTAGGCGTCAGGAGGCCAGGTCGAACAGGTCCATCTGGGGTCGCATGTCGGACGGGACGCGGAACTGGGTCACGTCCAGCGGGCTGCGGGACGCGTCCAGTCCGTAGCGCTTGATCGCCGCCTTGAATCGGGCGGCGATCAGGTCGGCGACGGGGCCGGTTCCCTTCATGCGCTGGGCCCAGTCGGGGTCGTAATCCTTGCCCCCGCGCGTCTGGCGGATCAGGGACATGACGCGAGCCGCGCGTTCGGGGCGGGCGTCGGCCAGCCATTCGCGAAACAGGTCCTTGATCTCCAGCGGCAGGCGCAGGGTCACATACATGGCCGAGGTGGCGCCCGCCTTCTGCGCCGCCTCAAGGATGGCTTCCATTTCGTGGTCGTTCAGGCCGGGTATGACAGGAGCGAAGCCGACGCCGACCGGGCAGCCAGCGTCGGCCAGACGACTGATGGCCTCCAGCCGCTTGGCGGGGGTCGAGGCGCGCGGCTCCATCGCCCGCGCCAGACCGCGATCCAGGGTGGTGATGGAGACGAAGGCCGAAGCCAGGCCGTCGCGCCCCATCGGCCCAAGGATGTCGGTATCGCGGGCGATCAGCACCGACTTGGTGATGATGCTGAACGGCTGGCGGAAGCGCTGCATGACCTGCAGGATCGAGCGCGTGGATTGGGTCTCGCGCTCGACCGGCTGATAGGGGTCGGTGTTGCCCCCTATGTGGATGCGCTTGCAGACGTATCGGGGCCTGGCGAGTTCCTGTTCCAGCAGACTCGCCGCGTGGGGCTTGAAGAAGATCCGGCTCTCGAAATCCAGACCCGGGGATAGGCCCATCCAGGCATGGGACGGACGGGCGTAGCAGTAGATGCAGCCATGTTCGCAGCCCTTGTAAGGGTTGATGGAGCGATCGAAGCCGACGTCGGGACTCGTATTCTTTGCGATGATGGTGCGGGCGCGTTCCGGCGAGAGGGTGGTGCGCAGCGGCGCGGCCGCTTCGTCCTGATCCGTCCAGCCGTCGTCGAATTCCTCGCGCCGGTCGGCTTCATACCGGCCCGAGTCGTTGGAGCGTGCGCCGCGTCCTTTCATCGCCGTCTTCATAGCGAGAGCATGGCACAGGGGCGGAACAAAGCAAGAACAAAATGTGCGTACGGCTAGCGGTCAGGGTCGGCGAGGACTTCCAGCATCGGACGCGCCTGGTCGTCGGTCTCGCCCAGTTCGAAGACCGGCTGCGGAATACCGAAGGCGCGCAGGGCCAGCACAACAGACTCTGCGCGTCGACCTTGCAGGCTGGCGGCGGACGGCTCGGGCAGACCGACCACCTTGAAGGCGGCGCCGGGACATTCTTCCATCGCGCGCGCCGGCCACTCCATGGAAACCGGCGGCCGCAAGGCAGCCGCGCCTTCTTTGAAGTAGAGGGCGAGAATGCCGTTCGTGCAGGGGTTCCTTTGCGCAGTTGCGGTCGCCGCGACGGGCGGTTTCGTCGCGCACCCGAAGAGAGTCAGGGTCGACAGGAGCAGGGCGAGGTGGCGCATTCCGTGATCCTTGCGCGGCGGCGGGAAGGCGGCGAGCTTGGCATGGTTTGGGATCCAGGTGGAACCGCGTTCGGTGACAGCATCATCCGCCCCGTTTGCGGGCCGCCTTCTCACGCAAGGGAAGAAGGGGGTGGGGGTTGCGGTGTCGAAGATCAGGTATTTTAATACCGCTTATGATAAATTCTTTTAATTCAATATGTTAACCTAATGCTGCGTCGTGAACCGGTGTTGACCTGCTGTGGATGACCCTCTATCAGCACGCCTTCCGCTCGTCCCTGTCTGGGGGTGGGCCGCACCGTTCGTCTTTAGGACCCTCAATATGCTGAAGAGCACTACGGCTTCGATGAAGCCGGCAGAGGTCGAAAAGAAGTGGATCCACATCGACGCCGAAGGCGTCGTGGTGGGCCGCCTCGCGACCTTCATCGCCAACCGTCTGCGCGGCAAGCACCTGCCGACCTACACCCCGCACGTTGACATGGGCGACTACGTCGTCGTCACCAACGTCGACAAGGTGGTGTTCACCGGCAAGAAGTCGACCGACAAGGTCTACTATCGCCACACCGGTCACCCGGGCGGCATCAAGCAGACGACCCCGGAGAAGGTTCTGGGCGGTCGCTTCCCCGAGCGCGTGCTCGAGAAGGCCGTCGAGCGCATGCTGCCGAAGGAAAGCCCGCTGGCCCGCAAGCAGATGACGCACCTGCGCCTGTTCGCCGGCGCCGCGCACGACCACGAAGCCCAACAGCCGCAGACCATCGACTTCAAGTCGGCCTCGGCCAAGAACACCCGGAGCGTCTGAGCATGACCGACGTGACTGCTGAAGCCACCGGCTTCGACGCCCTGAAGGGCCTGACCGCCTCGGCCGAGTCCGAAGCCCCGGTCTACACGCAAAAGCTGGACGCCCAGGGCCGCGCCTACTCGACCGGCAAGCGCAAGAACGCGATCGCTCGCGTCTGGGTCAAGCCGGGCACCGGCAAGATCACCATCAACGGCAAGGACCAGGAAGTTTACTTCGCCCGTCCCGTGCTGCGCATGATGATCGCTCAGCCGCTGACCGTTTCGGACCGCGCCACGCAATACGACGTCGTCTGCACCGTCGAAGGTTCGGGCCTGTCGGGCCAGGCCGGCGCCATCCGCCACGGCCTGTCGCACGCGCTGACGCACTACGAGCCGGAACTGCGCAAGGTCCTGAAGCCGCACGGCTTCCTGACCCGCGACAGCCGCGTCGTCGAGCGTAAGAAGTACGGCCGCGCCAAGGCACGCCGCAGCTTCCAGTTCTCGAAGCGCTAATCGCCTTCAAGCGATTTGGATTTGGGGCGCTTCGGGGAAACCCGGAGCGCCCTTTTTCTGTCCGAAAACAGGACCAGACCGACAACATGACCCACACCATCTTCATCGACGGCGAGGCCGGGACTACGGGGCTGGAGATCCGCGAGCGTCTGGAGGCGCGTAAGGATCTGGAGCTGATCCTGCTGGGCGAGCGTCGGCGCGAGGTGGGGGCGCGGCGCGAGGCGCTGAACAGCGCCGATGCGGTGATCCTGTGCCTGCCCGACGATGCGGCGAAAGAGGCCGTGTCTATGATCGAGAACCCGAGCGTGCGGGTCATCGACGCCTCGACGGCGTTCCGGGTCGATCCGGCCTGGACCTATGGTTTTGCTGAAATGGATGCGGGTCAGCGCGCGGCCATCGCCGCCTCGACGCGGGTGTCGAACCCCGGCTGTTATCCGACCGGCTTCATCGGCCTGATGCGGCCGCTGGTGCGGGCAGGGCTGGTGCCGGTCGGGCATCCGGTCACGGTCAATGCGGTGTCGGGCTATTCCGGCGGCGGCAAGGCCATGATCGCCGAGTTCGAGGCTGAGGGCGCCGCGACGGCCTTCCGCGCCTATGGCCTGACGCTGAAGCACAAGCATGTGCCGGAAATGACCCTGCACACGGGCCTGTCGCGCGACGTTCTGTTCGCGCCCGCCGTGGGGAACTATCGCCAGGGCATGCTGGTCGAGGTTCCGCTGCACCTGTCGGCCCTGCCGGAGACGCCCTCGGTCGAGCGGCTGCACGGCGCTCTGCTGGAGGCCTATGACGGTCAGCGGTTTGTCGAGGTCGCTGATCTGGACGAGACCGAGGCCATGGGCGGCATCGAGCCGGAGGCCCTGAACGGCACCAACCGGATGCGTCTGCACGTCTTTGGCGATCGCGGCGGCGAGCAGGCGCGTCTGGTCGCCATGCTCGACAACCTGGGCAAGGGCGCCTCGGGCGCGGCGGTGCAGAACCTCAACATCATGCTGGGTCTGGACGAGGCGACCGGCCTGACCTGAAACCAAAGGCGCCCGGCCGCCGTATAGGGGGCATGGACGCCGTATTTGATCGAAGGTCCGTGCTGCTGGGCGGCGTCGCCGTCGCCCTGTCCGGCTGTGCGCCCGACGCGGCCGACGCGTCGGAAGGGCAGTGGGCGAACTCGCCCTTTCGGCGGATCAGCGATGCGGAATGGAAGCGGCGGCTGGGCGAGGCCTCATGGCGCGTGCTGCGGCATGAGGGGACCGAGCGGCCGTTCACGAGCCCCCTGAACGACGAGCATCGGCGCGGGGTCTTTGTCTGCAAGGGTTGCGCCCTGCCGCTGTTCCAGTCGGGGTGGAAGTACGACAGCGGCACCGGCTGGCCCAGTTTCACGCGGGTCATGCAGGACAATATCGGCACGAAGACCGACCGCCGGATCGGCATCGCCCGCACCGAGTACCACTGCGCCCGGTGTCTGGGGCATCAGGGACATCTGTTCATGGACGGGCCGCCGCCGACCGGGCGGCGCTATTGCAACAACGGCGTGGCGCTGAGCTTTCAGCCCGCCTGAGGCGGCTCAGGGGACGAGGCGCGGGGCCAGGTCCGGCGCGACGGCGATCAGGTCGCGCGCGACCAGGGCGGCGATGACGGCGGCGCCTTCGGGGCCCAGGTGAGTGTAGTCGAAGTCATCGACATGACGGCCGTGCGCGGTCGAAGGCGGCGTCGCCGCCGGCGGCGTGGGCGGGGTGTTTCCCGCCCGCAGATCCGCTTCGAACGACGGCGGCGGAGAGCCGGGCGAAAGGCGCGCGGCCTCCAGCGCGCCAAGGCGCTGGACCAGTTCAGCGCTGGCGGCGTTCAGGTCGATCAGGGGCGTGCCGGTCTCGGCGGCGACGGTGCGCACGGCGTCGGCCCAGGGGACCAGGGTGTTTTGAAGTTGGCCGTCCTTGAAATGGCGACGGGTCAGGGGCGTCAGCAGGACGGGGCGAGCGCCGCGGGCGCGGGCTTCAGCCACATAGGCGCGCAGATTGGCGGGAAACTGGGTCACCAGATCGGTGGAGCTGCGCTTGCCGGGCTGGTCGTTGTGGCCGAACTGGATCAGCACCCAGACCGATTGATAGCCGGGCGTCGCCATCTCGCTCAGCGCCAGATCCCAGGAGCCCTCGGCGCGATAGGTCGAGGTGCTTCGCCCCTGACGACCCAGGTTGACGCAGGTCAGGGCCGACAGGACGTGACGGTCGCAAAAGGCGCCGCCCCAGCCGCTGCCGACCGCCGTGGTGGAATCGCCGACGAGGATGATCTTGTCGGCCTGAATCGCCTGGTCTTGAGCTGAGGCCGCGCCGGCGGCCAGCAGGACGCTCGCCAGCGCGCTGGCAGCCAGACGCCTCATCCGGCCTGACGGGCCTTGATGGCGGATTGCACGGTCACGCCGAACCAGACAGCGCCGATGATGACCAGCAGGCCGTAGTCGTGGCCGGGGAAGAAGACGGGCACGGCGGCGCCGAAGATCAGGGCCAGAGGGAACAGGCTGGCCCAGACGGCGGTCGAGGCGGCCTCGGGGTGGATCATCGGCGGGCGCTGCAGACCCATGCGCCTGGACATCATGCCGTTGAAGACGACGAAGCCGGCCGAGCAGGCCGCAGCCAGAAGAACGTACTTCAGCGTGTGGCCGGGCTCGCCGAACAGGCTGGCGGTGGCGACCAGAAGGGCGAGCGGGACGGCGGTGGCCAGGGCCAGCAGCAGGTTGGGTTCGATACGCTTCAAGACTTCACTTTCACATAGGCGCCGGGCGCGGGCTCGATGGGCTTCAGCGGGCCGTTCTTTGGGTCGCGGGCGGGAATATGTTCACCCGATCTTTCGTGAAGCCAGGCGGCCCAGTGGGTCCACCAGCTGCCCGGATGCTGTTCCGCGTTCGCTTGCCATTCCGCGAGCGTCTCGGGAAGGGCGGGGTTGGTCCAGTGCTGGTATTTGTTGGCGGCGGGCGGGTTGATGACCCCGGCGATGTGGCCCGAACCGGCGAGGGTGTAGGTTACCGGGCCGCCGAACAGCCGCGCCGAGCGATAGACCGAGTTCATCGGGGCGATGTGGTCCTCGCGGCTGGCCAGGAAGTAGAGGGGCGTCTTGACCGTTGACAGGTCGATAGGCTGGCCGCCGATCTCGAACTCGCCTTTCGCCAGGGCGTTCTTGCCGTACATCTGGCGCAGGTAGTCGAGGTGCAGGCGCTTGGGCATCCGCGTCTGGTCGGCGTTCCAGAACAGCAGGTCGAAGGCCGGCGGCGCCTTGCCCATCAGATAGTTGGACACGAAGAAGGACCAGATCAGGTCGTTGGCGCGTAGGGCGTTAAAGGTGTCGGCCATGGCCGCGCCGGGCAGTACGCCGCCGGCGGCGTCCATCTGTTGCTCGATCTCGGCCAGCCAGTGCTCGTCGGTGAACAGCAGCAGGTCGCCGGCCTCGGCGAAGTCGTGCTGGGCGGCGAAGAAGGTGGCCGAGGCGACGCGTTCGTCCTTGTTCGCGGCCATGTGCGCCAGGGCTGAACCCAGCAGGGTGCCGCCGATGCAGTAGCCGACGGCGTTCAGCTGTTTCTGGCCGGTCTGTTCCAGCACCTTTTCGACGGCGCGATAGACGCCCTTGTGCAGGTATTCCTCGAAGCCGAACTGGGCCTTGTCCTGATCCGGGTTGACCCAGGAACAGACGAAGACGGTGAAGCCTTGGGCCGACAGCCAGCGGATCAGCGAGTTCGCCGGCTGCAGGTCCATGATGTAGAACTTGTTGATCCACGGCGGGAAGATCAGCAGCGGGATGGCGTGCTGAGTGTCCGTCGCGGCGTCGAACTGGATCAGTTCGAACAGTTCGTCGCGCCAGACCACCTGGCCGGGGGCGGTGGCGACGTTCTCGCCGACCTTGAACTGGCCGTAGTCGGCCTGGCTGATCTTCAGCTTGCCGGCGCCGCGCTCCAGGTCGGCGGCGAAGTTCTGCATCCCTTTCACCAGGGACTCGCCGCCCGTCTCGGCCAGGGCCTTCAGCGCCGCCGGGTTGGAGGCGAGGAAGTTGGAGGGCGAGAAGGCGTCGGTCAGCAGGCGGGTGAAGAACTCGGCCCGGCGCTTCACACGCGGATCGACGTCCTCGACGCTGGACACCAGACCGTTCATCCAGTCCGACGTGACCAGGTAGGACTGGCGCATGACGTCGAAGACGGGGTTCTCGCTCCAGGCCGGGTCGCGGAACCGCTTGTCGGTCGAGGGGGCGGGGGCGACCTCCTCGCCCATGGCGCGACGGGCGGTCGTGGACCACAGGTCCATGTAGCGGCCGAACAGGTCGGCCTGGGCCTGGAACAGCTTTTCGGGACGGGCGGCCAGGCTGGTCATGACCGAGGTCATGGCCGGGGCGACGTTGAACGGGTCAGGCGACAGGGCAGCGGGGCGGTCGGCCTGCGACAGGGCGGCCTCGGCGATGGCTGACTGGGCCGTCATGGCCGCCTTGGCCAGGTTCAGCGACAGAGTTTCCAGCAGGTGGCGCTGATCGGCGCCAAAGGCGAAGGGATCGGCGGCGGGCTCGGGCCGAGGCGGGGTCTGCGGCTGCGCTTCAGCCTTTGCGGGCGATTCGGGCGCGGCATCAGGTGGCGGGGCCTTTTTCGCGCGGGGCTTGGCTGAGGTCGGACGTCCGGATTTGCGCGGCGCGGCGGCGGCCGGCAGCGGGGCGGGGGGAGCCTTGGTCGGGCGCTTGGCCATGGGCGAACCTCCGGAACCGGCCTCGCGTCGGGTCGCGAGCCTTCCTCCGGGCGCGATGATGGCATATGACCGGGGGTGAGATGAACGTGTTCCTGTCGAAAAAGACCATGGCGCCGGCGATGACCGGCCTGCTGCTGTTTACGGGCGGCTGCGTCGGCTCGTTCGACCCGCAGACGGACGCGACCTCGCCGCTGGCGCCGCACATTCAGGAACTGGTGGACCAGAAACGCGAGTACCCGCGCTGGGCTGATTTTCCGGCCACGCCGACGGACCTGCCGCAACCGGCCCAGGTGGCGGCGAACGTGCAGGCGCTGAACGCTGACAGCGGCGCCCTGGCGCGCCAGGTGGCGGGCATCGACTGGACCCTGAGCGACGATCCGACGGCCTATGTCGAATCGATCACCCGTCGCTTTGATCCGGCGAAGATGGCCCCGATCGGCGCCCAGACGCCGGAGGAGGTCGAGGCCTTCGCCGAGGCCTTGCGTCGTCGCGCCGCTGCGCCGCCGCCGATTGATCGCCCGCGCTCCTGATCGACGTCTCGTCGCCTAAGCGACAGAATCCCGGAATGATGGTCGGGCTGACAAGGATTCCTCATGGCTGACGGCAGCAATGCTCCCGCCTTTCTCGGCGTTTCGCGGTCCCTGTCGGGACGCGCCTGGCGACAGCGTCCGGCCGAGGCGACGACCATCCGCGCCCACATGCAGGCCCTGGATCTGGACGAGCCGATGGCGCGGGCCCTGGCTGCGCGCGGCGTGGCGGCGGATCAGGGCCGCAACTTCCTGACGCCGACGCTGCGGGCTCTGTTCCCCGATCCCTCCAGCTTCATGGACATGGATACGGCGGCCAGCGCCATCGTTGACGCCTTGCAGGCGGGCAGCAGCATTCACGTCTTCGCCGACTATGACGTGGACGGGGCCTCCAGCGCGGCCCTGCTGGTGCGCTGGTTCCGCACCTTGGATGCAGAGCTGCCCATCTATGTCCCTGATCGCCTGACCGAGGGGTATGGCCCCAGCGCGCGAGCGTTCGACACTCTGAAGGCGCGGGGCGCCGATCTGGTCATCACCGTGGATTGCGGGGCGGCGGCCAACGAGGCGGTGGCCCACGCCGCGGCCATCGGGCTGAAAGTCGTGGTGATCGACCACCACATGATGCGCGAGGAGCCGCCGGCCTGTCTGGCCGTGGTCAATCCGAACCGGCCGGGCTGCAACTCGGGGCAGGGCAATCTGGCCGCTGCCGGGGTGGTCTTCGTCCTGCTGGCGGCGCTGAACCGCGAGGCGCGGACGAGGGGGCTGTTCGAGAGCAAGAGCGAGCCGGACATCCGCCAGTGGCTGGACCTGGCGGCCATGGGGGCCATTTGCGACGTGACGGGGCTGACCGGCTTCAACCGGGCCCTGACCAGTCTGGGACTTAAGGTCATGTCGGACTGGAACAATCCCGGGCTGCGCGCCCTGCTGGCGGCCGCCGGGGCCGAGCCGGGACCGGCCAAGTCGAACCACGCAGGCTTCATCCTGGGGCCGCGCATCAATGCGGGCGGGCGGATCGGCAAGTCGGATCTGGGGGCGCGCCTGCTGTCCACCGACGATCCTGATGAGGCGAAGATGCTGGCGCAGGAGCTGGACGGGCTGAACCTCGCCCGGCGCGAGGTCGAGGCCCAGGTGACGGAACAGGCCGTGCGCCGTGTCGAGGCGACGGGCGCGCACGCCGATGAGTCGGCTCTGGTGGTGGTTTCGGGCGAGGACTGGCACCCCGGCGTGGTCGGCATCGTGGCGGGGCGCCTGCGCGAACGCTGGAGGAAGCCGGTCATCGTCATCGGCGTCGACGCGATCAACGGCGTGGGCAAGGGATCGGGTCGGTCGCAGCCGGGCATGAATCTGGGGCGCGCCGTGCAGGCGGCCTGGAACGAGGGCGTGCTGATCGCCGGGGGCGGACACGCCATGGCGGCGGGCCTGACGGTGGCGGCGGACCGCATCGACGAACTGCGGGCCTTCCTCAACGATCGCCTGTCGGGCGAGCGGGCCGAGGCCGTGGCCCAGGATTGGGTCGAGGTGGACGCCCTGATCGATCCGCGCGCGGCTACCCGCGACCTGTTCGAGGCTTTCGAGCAGTTGGCGCCCTATGGTCCCGCCAATCCGGAGCCCCTGTTCGCCCTGCAAGGCGTGCAGGCGCGCGAGCCGGTCGCGATGAACGGCGGCCATGTGCGCTGTCGTCTGGTCGGGCCCGACGGGGCTTCGGTGCGGGCCATCGCCTGGCGCTGCGCCGACCTGCCCGGCGGCAAGGCGCTGCTGGCGGGGCAGGGCGGGCTGAATCTGGTCGGGCGGCTGAAGGCGGACGACTGGAACGGCCGTCGCGGGGTGCAGTTCGAGATCGAGGACGTGGCCGACCCGCGCATGGCCTGAGGTTTCCAGCGTGGCCGAGCGCAGGTCTTTGAAAAAGTCGCACAAACTGCGCAGCAAGCGCTTGCAAGCGGCGGAATCGACGGCTATTACCCCGGTCCTCCGCGCAGCGGTCCCTTCGTCTATCGGTTAGGACGTCAGGTTTTCAACCTGAAAAGAGGGGTTCGACTCCCCTAGGGACTGCCACGCGGAGCCTTCGTTCTCCCCCGACATCGACAGCCTCAATCGTTCCGCAAGGGGCGTTTTCGCGCGCATGGTGCGTAGGCGAAGTCTTTGTTCGGAAAGTTGAAAAACAGACTTGCGTCGTCCGAAGAGGGCGGCTATCAGACCACTCCTCCGCGCAGCGGTCCCTTCGTCTATCGGTTAGGACGTCAGGTTTTCAACCTGAAAAGAGGGGTTCGACTCCCCTAGGGACTGCCACGCGGAGCTATCTCCCTGACATCGATGGTTTTCCGGCAGCGTTCTGCTGCGGCGCGTCTTTTTGTGCGCCTGCGACCTTAAAATCGTCATTTTTGTTTTTCCGCCACTCAAAGAACCGTGTTAATCATAGCGGCTGCGCGCGTTGCAGGCGGGGGTTGTGAGTTGTCGGATTACGACGAGATTGAAGCGCCGGACATCGTTTTGATCGCCGGTACGGTGAAGTGGTTCGATCCGGGCAAGGGGTACGGCTTCATCGTGCCTGACGAGCCGGACCTGACGGAATTGAAAGACGTGCTGCTGCACGTCAGCAGTCTGCGGGACGGGGGGCATGAGGCCGCCGCCGAAGGCGCAGCGATCACGTGCGAGTGCGCGCGCCGGCCCAAGGGCTGGCAGGTCGTACGCGTCATTGATCTGGGCGAAGGCGCGCCCTTGCCGGTGCGGCGCGAGGCGGCGCGCGCTTCGGTGTCGCCGCGGGCGGCGATAGACGCCTCTGCGGACGGTCCCATGGAGACGGCCGTCGTCAAATGGTTCAATCGCACCAAGGGCTATGGATTCGTGGTGCGCGACGGCGCGGCCGGCGATATCTTCGTCCATGTCGAAACGCTGCGGCGCTGCGGACTGGATGATCTGGTGCCGGGCGATGCGGTGCAGGTGCGGTTCGCCGACGGTCCCAAGGGGCTGGTGGTAGCTGCGATCAGGCCGGGCGAATAGGTTTCGCCCTCTAAGGGGCGAAGTCATGGGTTTCTCGCGTCGTATCGTTCTGGCGGCCGCACTGGCGGGCCTGGCCTCGGCCTGCGCGCCCAAGGGGCCGGTGGATGCGGCAGGGCGGCCGCTGGAGCCGCTCAGCATCGTCACGGCCTCGGGCGAGCACAGGTTCATGGTCGAGATCGCGGATGACGAGGCCGAGCGCGAGCGCGGCCTGATGTATCGTCCCCCTCTGGAAGACGACCGGGGCATGCTGTTCCAGTTCCCGGCGGCGACCGAGCAGAGCTTCTGGATGAAGAACACGCCCAGTTCGCTGGACATCATCTATATCGATCCGCAGGGCCGCATCGTCTCCATCGCCAGCCACGCCACGCCCTATTCGGAAACCCCTCTGCCCTCGAACGGGGCCGCCAACGGCGTGCTGGAGCTGCGCGCGGGCCGTGCCGAAGAGATCGGCGCCAAGCCGGGCGACCAGGTCCGCCACAGCTTCTTTCGTCCCTGATCCAGATTAAGGCGTTGAATGCGTTGCGGTCCGGCGCCCGCCGTGTCATGAGGGCGCTCCATCGGATCGGGGTGTAGCGCAGCCTGGTAGCGCATCTGGTTTGGGACCAGAGGGTCGGAGGTTCGAATCCTCTCGCCCCGACCATGGAATAGGCCCGTTTGGGCGGGGCGGGTTTTAAGCTCGCTCAAGCGGTGGAAGCGCTGCCCTTCGATCAGTCCCCTTGATCGGCGTTCACTCTTGGTCCCTGAAAGCCGACCCTGCGAACGTCCACTAGGGGTGGGAAGCGGACTCTGCGCTTATTTAAGGGTACCCACAGCTACAAGCCTCTTCCCTTCGTAAAGCTCAAATCGACGCCCAGACGTCAGAAGCTCTTTGGGAGCTTCGTCTACGAGATACCTAACGTCGGCTGTCCATGAGTAAGGGTCGGGCGCTTCTATTTTTTCCACGACCAAGGACCAGGCAGCGGTAGCCAAGTCACTTTCACCGTCAAACCTAACGACGGTGGTGTAGGGCGGTGATCCTTCGCCTGACGGCGGCCTATCCCTTCCACCCTCGTCGGATCTCATCCATTCAATATGCGCGCGCATTGTCACCTCTCCCGCCTTAAACGCATGATGCGAGCAAGTAGGTGTCCGCAACGGGTCGAAAGCGGAACGATGACGCCCTCCCGAATGTAGGAACTCGCCAGGATGTGTCTGTTCAGGTCGAGGCGTAGCCGCCGTTCAGGGCGTAGCTGAAGCCGATCGGCAGGGCTGAACGGAACAGGGTGAAGAAGGCCGCCAGTTCGCCCAGGGTCGAACGCGGGACGAAGATGATGTCTCCGCGTCGCAGGGCCACTGCCTCGCCCCGACGGGGGCGCAGATCCACCACGCGCATCATGCGCACGCCGCCCGGTCCGCGGCGGATCAGAGCGGCCTGCCGGGTCTTGGCCGAGGGCAGGGCGCCGCCGGCCTGGATCACCGCCTGATAGGCGTCGATGTCGCCGGGCATGTCGAAGACGCCCGGATTACGCACCTCGCCGTCGACCCAGACCTTGAGCGGACCGGCCAGACGCAAGGTGACCTCGACCTCGGGGCGTCTGAGCTGTGTGGCGTAACCCGCTGAAATGTCGGACTCGAGCTGCGACAAGGTGCGGTCTGCCGCCATGACGTGGCCAAGCAGGGGCAGGGAGATACGCCCGTCCGGTCCGATCTTGAGTTGGCGGGTGAGCTCGGAGGCGGTGGGGGTCGCGACCTCGATCTCGTCGCCGGGGTACAGCAGGTATTCGGGCTCGACATCGGTCCAGTCGGCGAAGTCGATGTCGGGAAAGCGGTCGGAGGACACGTCCTGAATGCGGCGAGCGTCACCCGCAGCGGCGCTGCCACAGCCGGTCAGGCCGGCGGCCAGGGCCATCAGGACGAAGCGGCGATCAGGCATCATGGAGGCGGCGACCTGGCTGAGAATGCGGACTGAAGGTGAAGCTGAACGGTTATGGGTAACGCGTGGTTAACGCACAGGCCGCAAAGGTGCGATCGACTTCAACGGAATCCCCTGGTTCATGCGTTCGACAGCCTATGCTGCAGCCCGACCGCGATACGGCGTCATCGACGTCGTGGCGCTGCTGTTGCGCGAGCTGTGGATCATGGTGCTGGTGTTCGCCGTCCTGTTCGCCATCGGCGTGGCGGCCGCGCTGACGATGAAGAAGACCTACACGGCCGGCGCCAGTCTGTTCGTCGGCGTGGGTCAGGAATACGTCTATCAACCGCGCGTGGGCGCGACCGACCGCGCCACGCCGCCCGCCGCGGGCGAAGTGGCGCAATCGGAAGCCGCCATCCTGAACAGCCTGGAGGTCAAGCAGCGGGTCGTCCGTGCTCTGGGGGTCGAGACCTTCCAGGAAGGGCATCCCGCAACAGGAACGTTGCAGGAGCAGGAAGCCTCGGCCGTGCGCGCCGTCAGCGCGGGTCTGGATGTGACGGCCGCGCCGCTGAGTCCGGTCGTCGGCCTGTCCTACAAGAGCGATGATCCCGCCCTGTCGGCGCGGGTTCTGAATACGGTCATCGACCAGTACCTGACCTATCGTCGGGAGGTGTTTCAGGACCGGGCGACCCCCGCCATCCAGACGCAGCGCCAGACCTTCGAGGGCGAACTGGCGGACGCCGACCGGGCCTATGAGGCCTTCCTGAGCAGCAACGACATCGGCGACTTCGCGACGGCGAAGGCGACCTTGGCCGGAACCTATCAGTCGGTCTTTGCGGAACGAATGAATGTACAGGCGCAGTTGAACCAGGCGTCGCAACGGCTGGCGACCCTGGTGGCCCAACAGAACCGCACGCCGGCGGAAATCGCCCTGCAGCAGGATCTGAACATCTCGGCGCAGGACCAGATTCTGCAGCTGCGGACCCAGCGTGAAAGCTTGCTGGCGCGCTATCAGCCCGATGCGGCGCCGGTCCGTGAGATCGAAACCCAGATCGCCCAGTTGCAGTCCTATGTCGGCACCGGCACGGCGGTCGGCGCCAAGGAGGTTCGCACCGGACCGAATCCCATCTGGGTCGAGCTGGAGACCACGCGGATCAACGCCCAGGCGGAACGTGACGCCCTTGCGGCGCGTCTGGCTGTTCTGGACCGCCAGGTGGTGGATCTGCGCGCGCGTCAGGCCCGCCTCACCGAGCTGGAGTCACGCAACGCCACCCTGTCGGGCAATCGCGAGGTTCTGTCCGCCTCGATCCGCGAATTCCAGCTGCGCGAGACCCAGAGCCGCGCCGATAACGAGCTGGTCAAGGCCGGGGCCGATAACGTCACGGTCATCGAGCGCGCCCAACCGCCGTCGAAGGGCAAGAGCATGAAGGCGCTGTTGCTGATCGCCGCCTTCCTGTTCGCCGGGTTCACGGCGCTGTGCGTCGGCCTGCTGCGCGTCTTCCTGCGCAAGGGCTTCTCGACGCCGTCCACGGCCAGCCGGACGCTGCAACTTCCTGTGCTGGCGGTTGCGCCGATGAAGCGCGCCTGATCGGCGGACGGCCATGCTAGGCTGACCGCTTGAGGGCGAGCGTGTAACCGATTCGAATGGTCGATCTGACGACGGAAATGGCGGGACTGTGGGCGGCGCTGGGGCCAGCCTCGGCGCATCGTGGCCGCGTGATCCAGTTCGTCTCGGCTACGTCGGGCGAAGGAACCTCGACCGTAGCGCGCGAGTACGCGCGGCTGGCGGCGGTCCGGGCCAGGAAGCCGGTTTGGCTGATCGACGGCGATCTGGCGCAGCAGGGCCAGATGGACGCCGTTGCGGCGGAACCCGAGCGGTTCGGGCGCTTGACCATGCCGGTGCAGGCTTCGCCCGACGGGTCGGCCTTCTATGTGGTGACCCCGCCCATGCGAGGCCGGGACGGACGGCCGGTCGCTCCGGCGCGCCTGATGACGGCGCGAGCCTGTCTGGGCGGGCGTCTGTTCGTCACTCGTTTCCATATGGAACTGACGCGCGCCGGCCAGCGGGTCGAGGCCTTGGGCGAAGCCCGCTATTGGGACGCGTTACGGACTCATGCCGACACTGTCGTCATCGATACACCCGCCGCGGACCGCAGCGATATGGCGATCACCTTAGCCCCCTTCGTCGACGCCACCATCATCGTCGTGGCGGCAGAAACGACAGCAGCGGGCGATCCCGTGGTCCTGCGAGACGAGATCGACGCTGTGGGCGGCCATATCGCCGGGGTGGTGATGAACCGCTCGATCTGGACGCCGCCGTCGATCCTGAGACGCCTGGCAGGCTAGGACGAAGCCTGGCGCTCCAGCCGCGCCAGTTCGCGCGTGCCGTAAAAATGTGGCTCGAAGCTCTTCATCCAGAACAGTTTTCCGATGCCGCGCGCGCAGCGATCCAGCAGATCTGCGCGACGAGGGCTGGCGACCAGGGTCAGTGCGAGCGCTGCGGCGCCCCAGACAGCAGCCTGTGCCGCGCCGACCGCCATCCAGCGGGTGACGGCCCACCAGTCCCGCGCGGCGGCGGCGGTCTGGCTGGGACCCTGACCATAGGCGAAGGCTCGCGTGAGGGCGTAGCGCAGCGTGGCGCGGTGCGGCGGCGCAAACTCATCGACCCAGGCGTTCGTGGCCCAGCCGAAGCGTCCGCCGCGGGCCGCCAACGCCGCGAACAGGGCGTCGTCCTCGCCGCCGGATTGATCGGCGGCGGCGTTGAAGGGGGCGGCGCCGGGCAGGGCGGTCGCCCGCACCAACAGGGAGTTGCCGCAGCCGTAAGGCGCGTCGATCAACTGGGTCCGGTCAGGGCCTTCGCGACCGAAGAAGCGCTCCAGATAGGGGCGGGTCCAGCCGATTCCGTCCGGCACGCGGCCGCGGATCGGGCCGAAAACGGCGTCGGCGCCGGTCGCCGCCTGGGCCGTGAGCAAGGCGGTCAGCCAACCGGGAGAGGCGGCTTCATCGTCGTCGAGGAAGGCGATCAGCGGCGCGGTCGTGGCGGCCAGCCCGGCATTGCGGGCGGTCGCGACGCCGGGGCGTGGCGCGTGTCGCCAGATGATCGGAATCCCGGCTTCCTCGGCGAGCTGCGCCGTCGTGTCGCGTGAGCTGGCCTGAGGATCATTGTCGACGACGACGATTTCTCTCAGGCGATCCGACACGCCGGTCTGGGCGAGCACCGATCGGACGGCGCGCTCCAGGCTTTCCGGGCGGCGCAGGGTCGGGATGATGACGGCGACGTCGGCGTTCATGCCGCCAGAACCTCGCCGACGGTGCGGATGTCGCATCCGGCCGCGCGGGCGTGGCCGATCAGCCGCTCCAGCGCGTCGGGCGTGCAGCCCCAGGGCGACGGCGTTTCACGTACGTCGTGGGTGTAGAGGATCAGCCAGGCCTTTTCGGCCACGGCACGGTCGATCCAACTGCGAGCGACCAACTCGCCATCGGCGCCCTCTATGCCGACGCTGGGCAACTGGTTGCGGTCGCCGCCGTCATGAACCAGGCCCTTGTGGACCCCGCGTAGCGAGGCATAGCGGGCGCCGAGCTGCTTCTTGGCGCGAGGTGACACCTCGCCGTAGGGATAGGCGAAATGGACGGGGTGTGCGCCGAGGCGGCGCAGGGCGGCGTCGTTGGCGTCCAGATCCGCGTTCAGGTCCGCAGGCGCCGTACGGTGGCAGTCCACATGATTGAGGGTGTGGCCGGCGACCTCGTGCCCCTGATCGACCAGGGCGCTGATCTCGGCGACGTCGGCGAAGCGGCCCATATGTCCCTCTTGTCCGAAAAGGCCGGCGCAGACGTAGAAGGTGCCGCGCGCGTCGTGCTTCTCAAGGGCTGCTGCGCCAGCGTGAGCGGCGCTGGCGGGAATGTCGTCGAAGGTGAAGCTGACCGTAGGCCGCGACAGGTCGAGTTGGGCCGGGCGTTGGTGGGTCAGTCGGGCGAAGCGGCGACGCAGCTTGCCCATCAGGCTGACATCGGGGGTGTAGGGCTGGATCATATCGCCTCCGCATACAGGGCGACGCGGTAGAGCCGCAGGCTGAAGGCGCGCAGCGCGACGGGCAGGATAGGCAGGCGTGCGGCCTGTTTGAACAGCGGGCGGATGGCCTTGAGACCCGGCACGGCCTGCAGGCGCCGCGCGACGCGGTAGCTGGGATAGGCCGCGACGAAATCGGGATGGCGAGCCACCACGCGGGCGAAGTTGGGCGCGGACTGCTCGTACTTGGCGGCCAGGCTGTCGACCGTGTCCAGACCCATGTGGGTGGCCGGGTTGTCGATGTGCTCGACCTTGAAGCGGCGCGAAACCCGCATGGCCCATTCGACGTCTTCCCAGCCCCAGCCGCTGAAGCCTGTGTCGAAGGCCTCGGTCTCGAACACGTCGCGACGGACCAGCAGGTTGGAGGTGAAGACGTGCTTTTCGGGCTGAAGCGCGCGCTGCTCGCGGGGCGTGCAGTCGGAGCGCGCCGCCATGCTGCGATGAACGGCGAAGCGGGCGTCGTCCGGGGCCTGCAGCAGGGAAAAGCCGCCGAAGGCGACGGCGGTGCCCCTTGTCGCAGCCAGGTCGGCCCAGGTCGTGAGGAAGCGGTCATGGTCGGGGCGCATGTCGCTGTCGAGGAACAGCAGGCTGGATCCGCGCGCTGAGGCCGCCAGCCGGTTGCGACCAACCGACCGGCCCTCGTTTTCCGACAGGGAGATGAGGCGGATCGGCAGGGCGCTGGCCTCGATCCGCGCGATCAGGCGCCTTGTCAGGTCGAGGTCGTTTGTGCCGTCGTCAAGAAGGACCAGTTCGGCCGCCCCGTTCAGCCTTGAGGCTTCCCGGTCGAGCAGCTCGATCAAGGTCTCGGGGTCGTCTCTCAGGAAGGGGATCAGCACCGACAGGGCCGGGCGGGCCGAAAACCAGGCGAGGTTGTCGTGAACGGCGGCGGTCATGCGGCGGCCCTGCGGGCTTGAACCGCGCCACGAAGGCGGCGGGCCAGATCGCGGACGCCGCCGGCGTTGATGGCGAAGGCGCAGGCGCCATAGACCGTCGCCCCGACCGAGGCGTCCAGCATCAGTTCGGGGAAGCCGCCGATGGGGGGCAGGAACCAGAGGGCGCAGGCCATGACGACGCAGCACAGGCCGCACTGGACCAGGGTGGTCCACGGCACCGGCAGCGCCAGGACGCGCCGACCCATCGCCCAGGACGCGACCAGGCCGATGGCGAAACTGGCGGCCGTGGCCCAGGCGGCGCCGAGAACGCCGAAAGGGGGAATGAGCACGATATTCAGCGCGACATTGGCCAGGGCCGGGACGCTCATGGCGGCCAGAAGCCAGCCGGTGCGACGGCCCAGGGTGAAGGCCTGATGGAAATAGTACACCGTCACGCCCGACAGCAGGGCCGACAGGGCGATCCACGGCGTGACCAGGGTTGCGGCGTCGCGCAGATCCTCGCCGATCATGAACTCGGACAGGGGGCGCGCCACCAGGGCCACGCCCACCGCGGCGGGCAGGCCGATCAGGATCAGGGTCGAAGCCTGCTCGCGCGCCGCCTTGACCAGTTGCTCGCGCCCGCCGCGTTCCAGCGCCATGACGAGGGCGGGCGTACCCGCCGTCCCCAGCCAGATGAACAGGACGTCGAGGGTCCGATTGGCGATGCTGTAGCCCGCGTGATAGGCGCCGACCGCCGCCTCGTCCATGAACAGGGCCAGCAGGAAACGGTCGGTGGACGCCAGGACCAGGGCCAGGCCCAGCGAGGCGGCGATGGGATAGCCATACACCGCATAGGTTTTCAGACGCTCGCGATCGACGCGGCCCCGACGGGCCTCGCTGAGTTCAGCGGGCAGGATGAAGGGCAGGGCGAACAGGGGGGCGATCAGCAGGCCCGCGAGAGGGGCGGAGGCGCCCCCGCCGGACAGGGCGAAGGCCGCGCCGACGCCGAAGCCGGCCAGGGTGTTCCAGATGTCGAGGCTGGCGGCCTTGCGCACTTCGCCCGCCGCGCGATAGCGCTCCTGCGCCAGCTTGGTCAGGCATCGCACGGGAATGCCGAGCAGGGCCACGGCGATCGGCAGGCGGAAGCCTTCGGGCATGGGCCAAAGCCAGATGGCCAGACCCGCCAAGGGCAGGAACAGGCCGGTCATGATGAAGGTTGTGCGGTACAGGCTGGCGAAATGGCTGGCCATGTCGGCCCCGTCGCGCTGGGCGGCCCAGAAACGCGCCATGGCGGCTTCCAGCCAGCTGAAGGTCGCGACGTGCGCCATGGTCATGACCGAGAAGGCCAGGGCGTAGCGGCCGAAATCCTCGGGGCTGAGCAGGCGCGTATAGACGATGATGGCCAGGAAGCCGACGACGCCCTGGATGATGTTGGCGGGCAGGTAGCCCAGCACTCCGCGCCAGAACATCAGCGCACCGCCATCCGGTCCCCCAGCAGGACGGGAATGGTCACGGCGATGATCCAGAGATCCAGCCAGAAGGACTGGCGCTCGACGTAGTCGATGTCGAGCTGGACGCGGCGACGCACTTCGGGCGCGGTATGCATGGGCCCGCGCGAGCCCTTGATGGCGGCCCAGCCGGTCATGCCCGGCTTGATCCTGTGGCGATGAGCGTAGTCAGCGACCAGCCGGGCCGACTCGACCTCGCCGGTCTTCATGCCGATGGCGTGGGGGCGGGGCCCGACCAAGGACATCTCGCCGCGAATGACGTTGAGCAACTGCGGCAACTCATCCAGGCTGGTGGCGCGAAGGAAGCGACCGATGCGCGTGATGCGGTTGTCGTCGGCGGTGACCTGACGGCTGGCGGTCGCGTCGGCGTCGGCGTGGCGCATGGTGCGGAACTTCCACACCACGATCTCTTCCTGATTGAAGCCGTGTCGACGCTGGCGGAACATCGCCGGACCGGGGCTGTCCAGCCTGACCAGCAGGGCGATGAGCAGCAGGGCCGGCGACAGCAGCACCAGGCCGATGGACGCCAGCACCATGTCTTGCAGTCGCTTGTTGAAGGCGCGGCGCTCCAGATCGGGCGGTCCTTCGAGCGGAGCCATCGGCGCCTGGGCCAGCTTCTCCAGCGCCGCGTTGCGCTGTTCTGCTGTTTTCGGATCGATCAGCAGGGTCAGGCTGATAGGCAGGACGCTCAGGCGGGCGGTCAGGTCTCGCACGCGCGCTTCCGCCTTGGGGTCGATGGCCAGGACGATCCGATCGAGGTAGGGGGTCAGCCGATGATTCAACAGGGCGTCGGCTTCGCCCAGGACCGGCACGCCCTCTACGGCGTCGGGCGATCGCGCCAGGCGGTCGTCAAACACGCCGAGAACATTCACGTCGCGTCGTTGCAGCGCTTCACGGATCAGGCGCTCGGCATGGCGAGTCGCGCCGACCACGGCGATATTGGGGGTGAGCGCGCCCCTGCGTCGCCAGTCCGCGACCATGAGGCTCCAGCCGGCGTGCAAGGTCAGCAGCAGGGCCAGAACCCCGGCGCTCCAACGACCATAGACCGCCCAGGGCGTCGCCGCGCCGTGAAGGCCGTAGCCCAGCGCCGCGGTCAGAGCCGCGCCGATGCCGGCGACGCAGGCCACCGCGCCAAGGTGTGACGGGAAGCCATGCCCCTTGTCGAAGCGGTAAAGGCCCAGGGATCGAAGAAGGCCCAGAATGGCGGCTCCGCCCAGGAAGAGGGGCGCCGCGTCGATCAGACGCACGGCCATCGGTGCGCCGCCTGCAAGCGCTGCGAGGCCGGCGATGACCGCGGCGCTGACTCCCAGAACATCGACAACCCGGAAATAGAAGACGCGCCGCCGCGCGGCGTTGCGCTGACGCGTGTTCAGCCAGAGGTCGGGTCGGAAAGGGCCGCGCCGCGCACGACGGGGAGGGGGCGCCGAATCGCGCGCCGTCGATCCCGAATCAGTGGTGCGTCGCACCCGAAGACCGGCGCCGTCCGCTGTGGGAAGTAGGTTTTCGGCGGACGTCATGGGGCGAACGGCGTGATCCAGAAGCTCATATATCCGCTATTTCCTTGCATGCCGCACGTCTATCCCCCGTTAACGCGATAGAATTCAGCTCCCCCGTTGCGCAGCGTCCAAGGACTCGCTATCCACGCCGCCTGCCGGAGACGTGGCCGAGTGGCTGAAGGCAACGGTTTGCTAAATCGTCGTACCCTGTAAGGGGTACCGAGGGTTCGAATCCCTCCGTCTCCGCCAGAAACTTCCTGTCATTGCCGATCTTTCGCCTTGGCGCCCTTCGGGGCGAGCGAGGGTTGCGGTGTGCTCGTAGTGGAATGGTTCAGGTCTCTGGCCGGGACGCCGTTCTGGAGCAGGATGCGCCGCACCACATCCGGGGCGCCGATGACCGGCATGGGCTGGCCGAAGGTCTCGTTCCACAGGCGGTTCAAATGAGCGTCGTCGGGCGACAGTTGAGGGTTCACTGCGGGGCCTCTCGCATCAGCTTTGAAGGCCATCCTAGGGGGATGCCGAGCGCGCAATCGTAAAAACCTGTCAACTTGGTGATTTGGGGGCGCAGGGATGTGTCAGAGCGCTGGTTGTTGGTGGAAGATTCCACTTCTCTCGAGTTTGAGGGAATTTCATTCCGTGATGCTGTCTCGCTTCATGACTGCGCGGTGAAAAATTCTCAGGTCGCCGCATTTTTCCTCTTGTCGAGTTCGCGGATGCAATAAACAGTTCGCAATTGCGAAACGCATGAGGGGATACGCGCATGACGCAGTTCAAAAACAGCTTACCGGGGCTTCTCGCCCTGCTTTGTCTCACCGGGGGGCTATTCGCGGTCGGCGCGGCGCTCGCAGCGCCCGACGCCGCCGTCGTCGCCAACGTCGCCAGTGCCGCTGTAACAGCGTCGGAGCCTGCTCCGGCGCTGTTTTCACATCAGGTTCCGCTGGAGCTGGACGCTGCGGGCACGGCCTGGCTGGGGACGTCCACCGCCCTGGTCCTGCTGATGACCCTGCCGGGTCTGGCGCTCTTCTACGGCGGCATGGTGCGCCGCAAAAACGTGATCGCGACGATCACCCAGTCGGTCGCCGCCTTCGCCGTGGTGTCGCTGACCTGGTTCATCGCCGGATACACCATCGCCTTCGGCACGAACGGCGACGCCGGGGTCAATCAGTACATCGGCAGCCTGGACGCCCTGTTCCTGAACGGGGTGACGGTCGACACGGCGCACAGCCTGCTGCCTGGCATTCCTGAGTTCCTCTGGGTGTCGTTCCAACTGACCTTCGCCATCATCACCCCGGCGCTGATCACCGGGGCCTTCGCCGAACGGCTGAAGTACTCGGGCATGCTGCTGTTCACGGCCCTGTGGTCGCTGGTGGTCTATGCGCCGATCGCCCACTGGGTCTGGGGCGGCGGCTTCCTGGGCGCGCAGGGCGTGCTGGACTTCGCCGGCGGCGCCGTGGTGCACGTCAACTCGGGGGTGGCGGGTCTGGTTTGCGCCCTGTTCCTCGGGCCGAGGAAGGGCTACGGCGTCGAGCCCATCACGGCGCACAACCCGGTTCTGACGATGATCGGCGCCTCGCTGCTGCTGGTCGGCTGGATCGGTTTCAACGCCGGTTCGGCGGGGGCGGCCAACGGCCTGATGGGCGCGGCCCTGATCAACACCCTGCTGGCGGCGGCCGCGGCTTCGCTGGCCTGGAAGTTCGTCGAGGTCGTCTACAAGAAGAAGTGGTCGCTGATCGGCGTCCTGTCGGGCGTGGTCGCAGGTCTGGTCGCGATCACGCCGGCGGCGGGCTTTGTCGATCCCAAGGGGGCGGTCATCATCGGCCTGATCGCCGGTCCGGCCTGCTACGTCTCGTCGGTCTGGCTGAAGAAACTGCTCAAGTATGACGACAGCCTGGACGCCTTCGGCCTGCACGGCGCGGGCGGTCTGGTCGGCGCTCTGCTGACGGGCGTCTTCGCCTCGACGGCGATCAACAGCCTGTCGGAAGGGGCCAATATCGGGGCTCAGGCCCTGGGTCTGGTCTGGACCATCCTGTGGAGCGCGGTCGGCACTCTGATCATCCTGCTGATCTGCAAATACACGACGGGCCTGCGCGTCACCGACGAGCAGGAGACGGAAGGCCTGGACGCCCACCTGCACGGCGAAGTGCTGGACGGCGTTTGAGGCGAGGGGGCGGGACGCGGCGCCTCCCCGCCGCGTCCCGCCAGGGATTTAACCTTCGCACAAGGCTCGTCGGTCGCTTTTCATCAACGACTTGCGGGCAGACGTGCGGCAATCAAAAGACAATGAGGGGATATGTCATGAAACTAGCTCTTATCGGCGCCAGCGCGCTGGTTCTGTTCGGCGCGGGCTCGGCCCAGGCGCAGACGCAGCCCGAGGTGGCGTTCAACATCGGCGTGGTCAGCGACTACGTCTTCCGCGGCGCCAGCCAGACCAATGAGGATCCGGCGCTTCAGGGCGGGATCGACGCCACGTTCGGCAGCTTCTACGCCGGAACCTGGGCGTCCATGGTCGACTTCGGGGACGACACCGACGCCGAAATCGATCTTTACGGCGGCTATCGCACCGAGGCGGCGGGCTATGCGCTGGACTTCGGCGTGCTCGGCTATTTCTACGTCAATGAGCCGAGCGGCGCGGACTACAACTTCGTCGAGTTCAAGGCCGCGGCTTCGCGGGCCGTCGGACCGGCGACCCTGGGGGCTGCGGTCTATTATTCGCCGGACTTCTTCGGCGTGGACGACAGCGCGACCTATCTGGAAGCCAACGCCGCCTACGCCCTGGCGGACAAGTGGACGGTCTCGGGCGCGGTCGGCCATCAGTGGCTGGACGTGAGCAGCGACTACGCCACATGGAACCTGGGCGTGGCCTATGCCCTGACGGACAATCTGGCGGTGGACGTGCGCTACCATGACACGGACGTGGACGGACCGCTGACCGACGACCGTTTCGTGGTCGGGCTGAAGGCCAGCTTCTAGGGATCGGCGGGGCGGCGACACGGCGCGACCGGTCGCCGCTTTCCCTAGCGTGATCTTGGCGCCGCCCTCGCAGCGGGCTACGCCTGCGCCTCAATCTTGCTCTTGGGAGAGACGCACATGGACCTTAACGCCGTCACTGATCACATCCGTAACGCCGTTGGCGACAACTCGGGCCTGGGCAAGACCGTCAAGCTGGACCTCGGCGACGTCGGCAAGATCTTCATCGACGGGGCTTCGGTGCCCAACTCGGTGACCAACGAAGACAAGCCTGCTGACGCCACCGTTTCGATGAAATGGGATGACTTCGTCGCCCTGTCGGAAGGCAAGCTGGATCCGATGATGGCCTTCATGCAGGGCAAGCTGAAGATCGCCGGCGACATGATGATCGCCCAGAAGCTGGCGCCGCTGCTGAAGCGCTGATGCGTTTCTGAGCAGTCAGAATTATCACGGCGCGGTCCCCCGGGGCCGCGCCGTTTTGCTGTCGGAGGAGCAGCCTATGAATTTCCAGCCGAGCGAGCGCGGCCTGCACTGGCGCGAACGCGTGCGCCGCTTCATGGACGAACAGGTCCTGCCGCGTGAAGCCGAGTACCGCGCCCAGGTTCATGCCGATCCGAAGACCCAGCCGGCGGTGATGGAGGAACTGAAGTCCAGGGCGAAGGCCGAAGGGCTGTGGAACATGTTCCTGCCGGGGGATCACGGCGCGGGTCTGAGCAATCTGGAGTACGCGCCCATCGCCGAGTTGATGGGCCGGGCCCTGTGGTCGGCTGAGGTGTTCAACTGCAACGCCCCTGACACCGGCAACATGGAGGTCCTGCACATGTATGGCGACGCCGCTCAGCAGGAGCGCTGGCTGGCGCCGCTGATGGCGGGCGAGATCCGTTCAGCCTTCCTGATGACCGAGCCCGAGGTTGCCTCGTCGGACGCGACCAACATCCAGACCAGCATCGTCCGTGACGGCGATCACTATGTGATCAACGGGCGTAAATGGTGGTCGACCAATATGGCGCACCCGAACGTCGCCATGACCATCGTCATGGGCAAGACCGATACCGAGGCGGCGACGCACCAGCAGCAGAGCCAGATCATCGTGCCGACGGACACGCCCGGTTTCCGCGTCGAGCGGATGCTGTCGGTGTTCGGCTATGACGAGGCGCCGATCGGCCACGCCGAGGTGGTGCTGGAGAACGTCCGCGTGCCCGCCTCGAACCTGATCGCGGGCGAGGGGCGGGGCTTCGAGATCGCTCAGGGGCGTTTGGGCCCGGGCCGTATTCACCACTGCATGCGTGTGATCGGCGCGGCGGAAAAGGCGCTGGAGCTGATGGTCGAGAGGCTGTTGAGCCGCACCGCCTTCCGCAAGTCCCTGGCCGAGCATTCGGTGTGGGAGCAGCGCGTGGCCGAGGCGCGCACCAATATCGAGATGTGCCGCCTGCTGGTGCTGAAAGCCGCCTGGATGATGGACGAGGTCGGGGCCAAGGGCGCCAAGTCGGAGATCGCCCAGATCAAGGTCGCCGCGCCGCGCATGGCCCTGAAGGTCATCGACGACGCCATCCAGGCCTTCGGCGGAGCCGGCGTGTCTGGCGATACGCCTCTGGCTGAGCTTTACGCCACGGTGCGCACGCTTCGGATCGCCGACGGGCCTGACGAGGTGCACAACCGCACCATCGCGCGGCTGGAGTACGCTCTGCACGGCGGTCTGCGTCGCTAGAAAAAGATCGGGGCCGTGGCGTTCGCCATGGCCCCTCTTGCTTAACCGCCGACCGTGTTCGTCAATGCCGCTTGTCGGGCCGGAACAGCTGATGCCGGTGGTGCGAGCCGATGCCGCCTTCGGTCACGTCGCTGATGAAGAAATTCTCGCTGTGGCGATGCGGCGGCTCTGAGCCGAAGTGCTGCCGAATCCAGTTGGCGAAGCCGGATTTTCTGACTTCTGGTCTGTTGGATTGGGCTGACGACGGCGCGTCCGGGGCGGACGTCTCTCGGGGGGGCATATGCAGGGGGTTCATCATGATCGACTCTCCCAAAAACTGAATCATCAACTTGGGAAATCTGCCCTCGTTCCCTCTGCCTAGCTGTCATTCCCGATTACATTTTGGACAGCTTCCAGAGGCACTTCCATGTCCAGCAGTGTCGCTAACCGATGCCGGGCGCGGTTGACGCGGCTCTTGATCGTGCCGACGGCGCAGCCCGAGATTTCGGCCGCCTCCTGGTAGGACAGGCCCACTGCGCCGACCATGACGATCGCCTCGCGGTGTTCTGGGGGAAGGGCGTTCAGCGCCGCTTGCAAGGATCTTAACTCAGCTGTCCATTCCTGGCTGGGTTCCGCCGTCAGGCCGGCTGCGTAGCGACCTTCTTCGTCAAGCACCTCACGACGGCGTTTGGCGGCGCCGGTGTACCAGCTGTTTCGCAAGATGGTGAAAAGCCAGGCGCGCAGATTGCTGCCTGGCTCGAACCGTGTCCGGTGCGCCCAGGCCTTGGTCAGGGTCTCCTGCACCAGGTCGTCAGCGTCCGCCGCATTGCGCGACAGGGAGAAGGCGAAGGCGCGCAGAGAGGGCAGGAAGTTGGTCATCGCATCGCGCCAGTCGACCGGGTCGATAATGCCGACGGGGCGACGGGAGGCGGTACGACGCGGGCCATTGTCCTGCGGCCCGTCAGGCACGCGAACATGGGGCATGCAACGGGAGTCCTGAAGTCTGGGCCGCGCGCCCCCAGCGCGGGTCGTGAGTGTCAGAAACGTCGCCTCGTCGCGACCGTTCCGCCGAGCGAGCGGGAAGCGGCCCAGCGGAACCGGGTTGCGCCAGCCTGCATTCAAGAGAGCTGGACAAGACTTTCCTTCGAGAGATCAATGACCCAAGCCGTGCGGGCGACGACGATCACTGGACGGGATGTCGAGGTCTATCGGCGGGTGAGGGCTCGCATGCCGGATTTGGCTTCGGGGCTGTCGGCGGAGGATCTGGCCGCCCAGTCCATGCCGGAGGCCAGTCCGGGCAAGTGGCATCTGGCCCATTCCAGCTGGTTCTTTGAGGCGATGATCCTGGCGCGGCGGGCGGGCTATGTTCCCGTTGATGAGCGCCTGAACCGGCTGTTCAATTCCTACTATGAGACCCTGGGCGAACGGGTCGAGCGGGGAGAGCGGGGGCTGATGACCCGCCCCTCGCTGGCGGAGGTCATGGCTTATCGCGACGAGATAGACCTTCGCATGGAGGCGCGGCTGGCCGAGGGACTGGACGACGGGTCTGAACGCTATCTGTTCGAGCTGGGCCTGAACCATGAAGAGCAACATCAGGAACTCTTCCTGATGGACCTGCTGAACCTGATGGCGCGTTCGCCGCTGGATCCGGCGGCCTATGAGTTCGAGCCGCGCGCAAAGTCGCTACAAGAGCGGCGCGAGGGGTGGGTTTCATTCGAAGGCGGGTTGGCGGAGATCGGCGCGGGCGAGGACGACTTCGCCTTCGACAACGAGAAACCCGTCCATAAGGTCTGGCTGGAGCCCTTCTCGCTGGCCGCCGACCTGACGACCAATGCGGACTGGATCGCCTTCATCGACGACGACGGTTATCGGCGAGCTGAGTTCTGGCTGTCGGACGGCTGGGCGCGTGTGAAGGCGGAGGGCTGGACGTCGCCCCTTTATTGGCGGGAGGAGGCGGCAGGGTGGAGCGTCATGACCCTGGCGGGGCGGCGACCCGTCGATCCAGCCGCGCCGGTGCGCCACGTCAGCTTCTACGAGGCCGACGCCTTTGCACGATGGTCGGGACGGCGGTTGCCGACCGAGGCGGAATGGGAGCAGGCCGCGCGGGCCTCAGCCGGGGCCTTCTCGAACCTGTCGGGCGAGGTCTGGCAATGGACGGCCAGCGCCTATGCTCCCTATCCGGGGTTCCGTCCGACCGAGGGGACGGCGGCGGAGTACAACGGCAAGTTCATGGCCAATCAGATGGTCCTGCGTGGCGGGGCGTTCGCCACGCCCGAGGAGCATACGCGGCCCAGCTATCGCAACTTCTACTACCCCCATCAGCGCTGGATGTTCGCGGGGGTCCGTCTGGCGGCGGACGGAGCCTTGGTCGAGGAGACGGGCGCGCACGACGCCTTTCGTCAGGACATGATCGACGGCCTGTCGCGCCGGGTGAAGGCTCTGCCGCCCAAGTGGTTTTATGATGCCGAAGGGTCGCGGCTGTTCGAGGAAATCACCCGTCTGTCGGAGTACTATCCCACCCGGCAGGAGGCGGCCTTGCTGCGGCGGGTGGCGCCGGAATGGGCCGAGCGCTTCGGCCCGGACGCGGTGCTGGTCGAGTTGGGCTCTGGGGCCAGCGAGAAGACGCGGATCGTGTTGAACGCGGCACAAGACCTCGCGGCCTACGTCCCCATCGACATCAGCCCGACGGCGCTGAATGAGGCGGCCGAGCGTATTGGCGCCGATTATCCGGGCCTGAGGGTTCTGCCGGTGGTCGGCGACTTCGAGCATCTGGCGCCGCCGCCGGACAAGGCCGGGCAGGGGCGAAGGATCGGCTTTTTCCCGGGATCGACCATCGGCAATCTGACGCCAGAGGCCGCAGTGGCCTTGCTGCGGTCGGCACGGCAGGTGTTGGGCGAAGGGAGCCTGTTCATCCTCGGCGTCGACCTGGTGAAGTCGCCAGAGGTTCTGATTGCGGCCTATGACGACGCCCATGGGGTGACGGCGGCCTTCAACCGCAACCTCCTGGTTCGCGCCAATCGCGACCTGGGCATGGATTTCGAGCCCGAGGCTTTCGACCATGTGGCGCTTTGGAACGCCGAGCATTCGCGGATGGAGATGCACTTGCGGGCCGTCCGGCCGATGACGGTGCGCCTGGGCAAGCTGGCCTTCCGCTTCGGCGAGGGCGAGACCATCCACACCGAGAGTTCGCGCAAGTATGACGAAGCCTCTGTTCGAGCCTTGGCTTCGGCGGGCGGGTGGCGTCTGGAGGCGTTCGAGGTCAGCGCGTCCCCGGCAGTCGCTCTGGCGCTACTGGCGGCGGAAGATTAGGGCGGAGACCAGTAGCGCGTAAAAAAAAGCGGCGCGCCGAAGGGCGCGCCGCTTCAATGCATGATGCAGACGATCTCAGCCCTTGGGGGCGTCGTTGTCTGTCTTGCTGCGAGATCCATGCGAGGCCTCGCCGCCCTTGCGGCCCGCCTGGGCGGCCAGGCTGCGGTCCTGAGAGAAGCTGCGCTTCTCGCTGGGGACGCTGGCCCCGCCCTTGCGGGCGATCTCGCGTTGGCGTTCGGGGTCCATCGAGGCGAATCCTCGTTTGGAAACACCCGACCCGCGGGTGGGCTGACCTTCGGCCATCGGTTGTTCCTTTCTAAGACGGCGGCGCTTGGCTGATGAACCCGGTCGGAAGGTCTAGGTTCCGGGGAAGGATGATTTCCTCGTTCGCCGACCCGCGCGACCCACGGCGGATGAGCCGCGCCCGGGACGGGCTCGGAACCCCGGCGGGCGCGGCGGGTTGATCGGCCATCCCCGAAAGGACTTGAGACATGCCTGATCCCTATGCGTCCACGCCCTCGCCGGAAGACATCGTCAACGGCAGTTCCTACCGTTCGCAGACGCTGGAAGAGGAGGCCGACGCCATTCTGGTGCGTGGCGCCTCGCCAAGGCCCTTGCGGGCGGCGGTGCGCGAAGACGCGGCCGAGGCGAGGGTCTGGGCTGATCGATGCGTCAGACGGGTGCGCGACGCCATCCGGGACGAGCCGATGCGGGCGACGCTCTATGCCTTGGGAATCGGAGTGATCATCGGCCTGCTGGCCGCGCGCTAGATCAGGACGGACCGCTCGCCGGACGGGCGATCGGCGCGCGCGACATGGCCTGATCCGAGACGTAGGGGTTGCTGCGTCGCTCGGCGCCGAAGGTCGAGTGGGGGCCGTGGCCCGGGACGAAGGTCACGTCGTCGCCCAGGGGCCATAGCTTCTGCGTGATGGCGTGCAGCAGGGCGCCGTGGTCGCTACGCGGGAAGTCGGTGCGGCCGATCGAGCCCTGGAACAGGACGTCGCCGACCTGGGCGAAGCGGGCCTCGCGGTTGAAGAAGACGACGTGGCCTGGGGTGTGGCCGGGGCAGTGGACGACCTCCCAGGTCGTTTCGCCCAAGGTCAGGGTCTCGCCGTCGTTCAGGAAGCGCGTCGGGGTGAAGCTGCGCACGTCAGGCAGGCCGTACTTCTGACCCTGGGTGGGAATCAGGTCGATCCAGAACTGGTCCTCGGCCTGGGGGCCGATGATGTCGACGCCGGACTTTTCCTGCATCTCGGCGGCGGCGCCGGCGTGGTCGAGGTGGCCGTGGGTGATCCAGATGGCGTCCAGCGTCAGGCCGCGCCGCGCGATCTCGCCCAGAATCGCATCCACCGAGCCGCCGGGATCAATGACGGCGGCCTTGTTGGTTCTGGTGCACCAGACCGTCGTGCAGTTCTGCTGCAGCGGCGTGACGGGCGTGATGAAGACGCCGATGGGGGCAGGGGACTGGCTCATGGTTCTTCAGATAGCGAGGCGAAGACGCCAAAGGAACCCGCGTGCGTTGACCTTTCCGCCCCTTCTCGACATAAGGGCGGGCTTCGAGGAGCCGCTCCAAAAGGGCGGCCCTATTGCTTTATCCACCGCGCGCCGTCCGGCGTCGCCCCAGAGCGTCAGAATCCCGACCATGCAAGTCGTCGAAAAGTCGAACGAAGGCCTCAGCCGCGTGATCGCGGTGACCATCCCGGTAGCCGAGCTGAACGAAAAGCTTGAAGCGCGCATCAAGGAAGTCGCGCCCCAGATGAAGCTCAAGGGCTTCCGTCCGGGCAAGGTGCCGGCCGCCCACGTCAAGAAGACCTTCGGCCGTGACTTCATGGGCGAAATCATCAACGCCTCGCTGAACGAAACCAGCCAGAAGGCCCTGGACGAAGCCAAGATCCGTCCGGCCGCTCCGGCCGAGATGAAGCTGGTCTCGGACATGGACAAGGTCATCGCCGGTCAGGAAGACCTGGCCTATGAAATGTCGCTGGAAGTCATGCCCGACTTCACCCCGGTCGACCCCAAGACCCTGAAGCTGGAGCGTCCGACCTACACCGCTTCGGACGAGGACCTGGACGAAGCCCTGAAGGAACTGGCCTCGCAGGCGAAGTCCTACGAAGACAAGACCGGCAAGTCGGTCAAGGCCGCCGAAGGCGACCAGCTGACCATCGACTTCGTCGGCAAGCTGGACGGTGAAGTGTTCGAAGGCGGTTCGGCCGAGGACGCCGACCTGGTGATCGGTTCGAACCGCTTCATCCCGGGCTTCGAAGAGCAGCTGAAGGGCGCCAAGGTCGGCGAAGAGAAGACCATCGAGGTCACCTTCCCGGAAGAATACCAGGCCAAGAACCTGGCCGGCAAAGCCGCCACGTTCGACGTCAAGGTCAAGGCCATCAAGGCCGAAGCCGAAGCCAAGATCGACGACGAGTTCGCCACCCGCATCGGCCTGGAGTCGCTGGACAAGCTGAAAGAGCTGCTGAAGGCCAACCTGGACCAGCAATACGCCGGCGCCGCCCGCTTCAAGCTGAAGCGCGCCCTGCTGGACCAGTTGGACGAAGCCCACGACTTCGCCCTGCCGCCGAAGATGGTGGACGCCGAGTTCGAAGGCATCTGGGCCCAGGTGTCGGCTGACAAGGACGCCGGCCGTCTGCCGGAAGAGGACGCCAAGAAGTCGGAAGACGAACTGAAGGCCGAGTACAAGAAGATCGCCGAGCGCCGCGTGCGCCTGGGCCTGGTGCTCGCCGAAATCGGCCGCGCCAACAATGTCGGCGTGACGGACCAGGAACTGTCGGGCGCCATCATGGCCGAAGCCCGCAACTACCCGGGTCAGGAAAAGATGGTTCTGGACTTCTATCGCCAGAACCCGAACGCCGCCGCCCAGCTGCGCGCGCCCATCTATGAAGAGAAGGTCGTCGACCTGATCGTCGGCGTCGCCGAGGTCACCGACAAGCCGATCTCGAAGGAAGAGCTGCTGAAGGAAGAAGACGAGGGCTAAGCCCCTCTTCGCCAACTGCAGATGATGAACAGGCCCTCGCGTTTCGGCGCGAGGGCTTTTTCACTGGTTCTGACCAAGAATTAATCTGTGCGTCGCCCAGAGCCTCATTCCGGCCTGCATGCTGATTTCAGTAACGTAACAACGAAATCCGGAGGGCGGTAATGGGTGCAGTGTTCGCAGCGGTCCTGATGAGCATGACGATGATGATCGCGCCTGCCGAACGGGCGCAGTCACAGCAAGCCGATGGAGTCCAGGCCACGACCGAACTTGAGGATGTCTTGGTGCGGGGGCGTCGTCTGGACGAGCAGGTGCAGGGCTTTATTGACGAGGTCTCTGCTCCGCCGGTCGGGCGTGGACCCGCGAGATGGCAGGACAACATCTGTGTCGGCGTGGCCAATCTAAGGGGCGACGCGGCGCAGTACCTCGCGGACCGCGTTTCCGAAGTGGCGATGGAAATCGGCCTCGAACCCGGGGAGCCGGGCTGTCGGCCCAACATCCTGATTATCGGAACGGATGACGGCCCCGCGATGGCGCGGGGGCTGGTCGAGGCCCGTCGCAACGTCTTCTGGCCGGGCGGGTCGGGCATGAGCCGAAGCCGGGCCGCGCTCGAGGCCTTTCAGAGCAATACGGACCCCGTGCGCTGGTGGCATATCAGCGTGCCGGTCGACTCCCAGACGGGTGCGGTCGCCGTCCGGCTGCCCGGAGAGAGTGCGCCGATGGTCGCCAAGGCGACGTCCGGTCGCCTGCGCACGACAATCCGGAACGACTTGAGCCGCGTCATCATCATCGTGGATATGGCCTCGGCCGATGGTCTGGATATGCGTCAGATCGCTGACTATGCCGCCATGGTGGCGTTCTCACAGGTCGATCCGGATGCTGACACCCAGGGCTACGATTCCATCCTCAACCTGTTCCGTAATCCGCAGCAGACTCCGGGCCTGAGCGACTGGGATATGGCCTATCTGAGGGCCCTGTATGGCGCCGAGCTCAATCAAGCATCGGCGACGCATCAGGCCGGAGAGATCCAGGGGCTGATGGCGCGGGATCAGAAGCGCGCTCAAGCGGCGGCTCCTGAATCCGATTGAGCGAGCGCAGAAGCAGTCCTCGCGACCCTTGCGCCGTGCGGGTCGGGTGGTGATATCTTGGCGACTAAGGTCGCGGCAGCGAGTCGCGCCGGCAGAATTCGAAAAAGGCCTTCATGCGCGATCCGATCGACTACATCTCCAACAACCTGGTGCCGATGGTGGTGGAGCAATCCAGCCGCGGCGAACGGTCGTTCGACATCTTTTCGCGCCTGCTGCGCGAGCGGATCATCTTCCTGACCGGCCCGTTCGAGGACGGCATGGCCTCGCTGATCTGCGCCCAGCTGCTGTTCCTGGAATCGGAGAACCCGAAGAAGGAAATCAGCATGTACATCAACAGCCCCGGCGGTCAGGTGACCTCGGCGCTCGCGATCTACGACACCATGCAATACATCAAGTCGCCGGTCTCGACCGTGGTCATGGGCATGGCCGCCTCGGCCGGTTCGCTGATCCTGACGGCCGGTGAAGCCGGCCAGCGCATCGCCCTGCCGAACGCACGGGTCATGGTGCACCAGCCCTCGGGCGGCTTCCGCGGCACGGCCTCGGACATCGAGCGCCACGCCGAGGACATCATCGCCACCAAGCGTCGCCTGAACGAGATCTATGTCCACCACACGGGTCGGACCTATGAGGAAGTCGAGCGCACCCTGGACCGCGACCACTTCATGACCGCCGAGGAAGCCAAGGCCTGGGGCATCGTGGACCACGTCTACGACAAGCGCACCGAGGCGGACGCGGACGGCGTCAAGGCCCCCTGAGCCTGAGCTTCAGGACCTGAGATGAGCGAGGCGGGGTCCGGCGACGGGCTCCGCCTCGAATCGTTTCAGGGCGCGTGCTATCAGGCGCTCATGCAGTACACGCGCGATTCCAAAGGCACCGTTGAAGTCGACGGCGACATCTATGAGTGGGAGATCCGCCGACAGCCCCAGCCCAAGTCGGGCGGGCAGTGGGAGGGCATGGCCGTCACCCTGTGCCTGGTCGACTTCAAGCGCGAAGCCATCATCCAGTTCCCGCCGCCTCTGCGCCCCAATGGCCGGCCGGATGTCGAGAAGCAGCGGGTCAACGTCGACGCCGTTCGCAACGCCGTGATCTCGTCGATGGAGGCGGGGTGGAACCCCACCTCGCGCGGCAAGCCCATGGTCTTCGATGTGGACGCCGACGGTCACTGACCGCAACGGCCTCGCGATCAGGGGCGGCCGGTGAAGACGCGGAAGCCCTTTTCCCCGGCGATGGCGATCATCTCGGTGTCGCCGGAGGTATCGCCGTAGGCGGCGGCCAGCGTCATGTCGTCGCCATAGGCCGCGCGCAGGCGGCGCACCTTTTCCTCGCCTCGGCAGTTCTCTCCCACGAAGGCGCCGGTGACGCGGTCCTGAGTATCAAAGACAAGCTGCGTGCCGAGCAGCCCCTCGGCCCCCAGGCGGCGGGCGAACGGAGCGACGGTCGTTTCCGGCGAGGCGGTGACGATGACGCGGTGCGCGCCCTTGTCGCCCCAGGCCTTCCAGCAGGCGAGGGCGTCTGGCCGCATGAAGCGGTCCCAGACCTGATCGGCGTAACGCTGGGCCTCGGCCTCCAGAGCCTGACGCTCCAGGCCGTGCAGGAATTCACGCACCGAGGCGGCCTTGATGCGTCCTCGGTCGCGGTCGCTGATGTAGGCGGCCAGCGCCGGAGCCATCTTCGCCAGACCGATCGCCCAGCCCGCCGCGCCCGCCCGCCAGCGGAGGAAGGCGGTGAAGCTGTCGCGAATCGTCAGGGTGCCGTCGAAGTCGAAAGCGACGATCGGACGACCTTCCGGCGCGGACTGGCGAAACGAGTGTGCGGCGCCCATGTCAGACATTAGCCGTGATCCCCATAGAAACTGTTCGGTCCGTACCTGTTCGCGACACTTCAATGCGTTGTCGCGTCGCAACAGGCTTGTGGCGGAACGTGTGATGGGTGATTGTCTTTTTTTGAAGACCTTCGTGCACAGATTCACGGATCAGTTGCGAAGGAAGCGCCTTTCGTCCCATGTCGGGCCGGATCGCGGGAGTGAGAAGGGTCTATGACCAAAGCCGCCGGCACCGACGCCAAAAGCACCCTGTATTGCTCGTTCTGCGGAAAGAGCCAGCATGAGGTCCGCAAGCTGATTGCGGGACCGACGGTGTTCATCTGCGATGAATGCGTCGAACTGTGCATGGATATCATCCGCGAAGAGCACAAGATCGCCTTCAAGACGACCAAGGACGGCGTTCCGACGCCGAAGGAGATCCGCGACGTCCTGGACGACTATGTGATCGGCCAGAGCCACGCCAAGAAGGTACTGAGCGTCGCCGTTCACAACCACTACAAGCGCCTGAACCACGCGACGAAGAACAACGACGTCGAACTTGCCAAGTCGAACATCATGCTGATCGGGCCGACCGGCTCGGGCAAGACGCTGCTGGCCCAGACGCTGGCGCGCATCATCGACGTGCCCTTCACGATGGCCGACGCCACGACCCTGACTGAAGCCGGTTACGTGGGCGAGGATGTCGAGAACATCATCCTGAAGCTGCTTCAGGCCTCGGACTATAACGTCGAGCGGGCCCAGCGCGGCATCGTCTACATCGACGAAATCGACAAGATCTCGCGCAAGTCGGACAACCCGTCGATCACCCGCGACGTGTCGGGCGAAGGCGTGCAGCAGGCCCTGCTGAAGATCATGGAAGGCACCGTCGCCTCCGTGCCTCCGCAAGGCGGCCGTAAACATCCGCAGCAGGAGTTCCTGCAGGTCGACACCGCCAACATCCTGTTCATCGTCGGCGGCGCCTTCGCCGGCCTTGAAAAGGTGATCTCGGCCCGTGGGGCGGGGGCCTCGATCGGCTTCGGCGCCAAGGTCAAGGAGATCGACGAGCGTCGCACCGGCGAGATCCTGAAGCAGGTGGAGCCTGACGACCTGATGCGCTTTGGCCTGATCCCCGAGTTCATCGGCCGTCTGCCGGTTCTGGCGACGCTCGAGGACCTGGACGAGACGGCGCTGATCAAGATCCTGACCGAGCCGAAGAACGCCCTGGTCAAGCAGTACAAGCGCCTGTTCGAGATGGAGAACGTGACGCTGACCTTCACCGACGACGCCCTGTCGGCGGTGGCCAAGAAGGCGATCACCCGCAAGACCGGCGCCCGCGGCCTGCGTTCCATTCTGGAAGGCATCCTGCTGGAGACCATGTTCGAACTGCCGACCTTCGAAGGGGTCGAAGAGGTTGTGGTCAACGCCGAGGTGATCGAGGGCCGCGCCCAGCCGCTGCTGATCTACTCGGAAGCCTCCAAGAAGAAGGCCGACGGCGCCGCCTGAGGCTGACGACTGTCACAGACGCAGGGGGCGGTCCGGCGACGGGCCGCCCCTTTCGCTTCGTCCTCTGATGAAACGGCGCCACAGGGGGCTTGGGCGCGAAATCGCCGCAAGAACGGCGTGACGGCACGATCTGACCGCGTTCGATGAGAGCGCAGGGCGGGCCGTTCAGCGTCACCGCCGTTTCACGCTTCTGTGGGCCTTGCGTCCGCTACGCTTGAACACGGCGTTCGCAGCGCCACATACTCATACGAAAGCCGCCGATAATGGCGGGCTGAGTCGAGACGTCGACGCATTCGCGCCGAGACGGGTCGGTTCAGTGGGCCGGAGATCCACGAAGGCCCTGGAAAGTACGCATCATGACCGAGAGCAAAATCCTCCCCGTCCTGCCGCTGAGAGACATCGTGGTCTTTCCGCACATGGTCGTGCCGCTGTTCGTAGGACGCGAAAAGTCCGTGCGGGCGCTGGACGAGATCATGAAGGGCGACAAGCAGATCCTGCTCGCCACCCAGAAGAACTCCGTCGACGACGATCCCGCGCCCGACGCCATCTATCAGACCGGCGTGCTGGCCACGGTTCTGCAACTGCTGAAGCTGCCCGACGGCACCGTGAAGGTGCTGGTCGAGGGCAAGGGCCGCGCCCACCTGACGCGCTTCACCGACCGTGAGGACTATTACGAGGCCGAGGCCGTCGAGATCGCCGACGAGGAAGGCGACGCCTCGCAGAGCGAAGCCCTGCTGCGCGCGGTAATCGAGCAGTTCGAAAACTATGTGAAACTGAACAAGAAGGTCCCGCCCGAGGCCCTCAGCTCCATCCCGCAGATCAGCGATCCGTCCAAGCTGGCGGACAGCGTGGCCGCGCATCTGTCGGTGAAGATCATCGACAAGCAGGGCCTGCTGGAAACCATCGCCGTGCCGGCGCGCCTGGAGAAGGTCTATGGCCTGATGGAGGGCGAGATCAGCGTCCTTCAGGTCGAGAAGAAGATCCGCTCGCGTGTGAAGCGCCAGATGGAGAAGACCCAGCGCGAATATTATCTGAACGAGCAGATGAAGGCGATCCAGCGCGAGCTCGGCGAGACCGACGACTCGCGCGACGAACTGCTGGAACTCGAAAAGCGCATCCGCAAGACCAAGCTGTCCAAGGAAGCGCGCGCCAAGGCCGAGGCGGAGCTGAAGAAGCTGCGCAACATGTCGCCGATGTCGGCGGAATCGACCGTGGTGCGCAACTACCTCGACTGGCTGCTGTCTGTGCCTTGGGGCAAGGCCAAGACCAAGCCCATCGACCTGCAGAAGGCCGAGGACATCCTCGAGGAGGACCACTACGGCCTGGAGAAGGTCAAGGAACGGATCATCGAGTATCTGGCTGTCCAGGCGCGCACCGGCAGCCTGAAGGGCCCGATTCTGTGCCTGGTCGGCCCTCCGGGCGTCGGCAAGACCTCGCTGGCCCAGTCCATCGCCAAGGCGACCGGGCGTGAATACGTCCGCATGTCGCTGGGCGGCGTGCGTGATGAAAGCGAGATCCGCGGCCACCGCCGGACCTACATCGGCTCGATGCCCGGCAAGATCATCCAGTCGATGAAGAAGGCCAAGACGACCAACGCCTTCGTCCTGCTGGACGAGATCGACAAGCTGGGCTCCGACTGGCGCGGCGACCCGTCGTCGGCCCTGCTGGAAGTGCTGGACCCGGCGCAGAACTCGACCTTCGGCGACCACTATCTGGAGGTCGACTACGACCTGTCGCAGGTCATGTTCGTGACCACGGCCAACAGCCTGAACATGCCTCAGCCTCTGATGGACCGGATGGAGATCATCCGGGTCAGCGGCTACACTGAGGACGAGAAGGTCGAGATCGCCAGGCGCCACGTCCTGCCCAAGCAGCTCAAGGACCACGGCCTGAAGGAAGGCGAGTTGATCGTCCCGGAAGAGACGATCCGCGACCTGATCCGCTACTACACCCGCGAAGCCGGCGTGCGTTCGCTGGAGCGCGCCCTGGGCGGTCTGGCCCGCAAGGCCGTGCGCGAGATGGCCAAGACCAAGGCCGTATCGATCACCGTGGACGCGGCCAAGCTGGCTGAATATGCGGGCGTCAAGAAGTTCCGCTATGGCGAGACGGACGCCGAGGATCAGGTTGGCATCGTCACCGGTCTGGCCTGGACCGAGTTCGGCGGCGACATCCTGACCATCGAGGCGATCAAGATGCCGGGCCGCGGCCGCATGACCGTGACCGGCAACCTGAAGGAGGTGATGAAGGAGTCGATCTCCGCAGCCGCCTCCTACGTCCGGAGCCGCGCTCTCAGCTTCGGCGTGAAGCCGCCAGTGTTCGAGAAGACCGACATCCACGTCCACGTGCCGGACGGCGCCACGCCCAAGGACGGCCCCTCGGCCGGCGTGGCCATGACCGTGGCCATGGTCTCGGTCCTGACAGGCATCCCGATCCGTAAGGACATCGCCATGACCGGCGAGATCACCCTGCGCGGCCGGGTGACCGCCATCGGCGGCCTGAAGGAGAAGCTGCTGGCGGCCCTGCGCTCCGGCGTGAAGACGGTGCTGATCCCTCAGGAGAACGAGAAGGACCTTGAGGACGTGCCGGAGAACGTGAAGTCGGCGCTGGAGATCGTGCCGATCTCGACCGCCGACGAGGCGCTGAAGTGGGCCCTGACCGGCACGCTGACGCCGGTGGAGTGGGACGAGACGGCCGAGCCGCTGCTGCCCGCGCCGCAGGCTCCGTCGACGCCGGACGGCGCCGCCGTCAGCCACTAGATCCGACGACAATCTGATCGACAGCGCGCGGCTCGGGGCGACCCGGGCCGCGTTGCTTTTGACCTCAGCGTCAGGAAGGCCTTAAGTGAGCCTCGGGGATTTTTGCTGGGGAGCAGAACCGATGAATAAGACCGAGTTGATCGGCGTCATGGCCGAGGCTGCAGGCATCAGCCGCGACCAGGCCAAGCTGGCGTTGGAAGCCTTCACCGACAATGTGACCGCTTCTCTGACCAAGGGCCGCGACGTGCGCCTGGTTGGTTTCGGCAGCTTCATCGCCGTTGAGCGCAAGGCCGGAACCGCCCGCAATCCGCAGACCGGCGAGGCCATCGCCCGCCCGGCGTCGCGCACCGCCCGCTTCCGGGTTGGGGAAGGATTGAAAAGCGCCTTGAACGGCTGAGTGGACACAGGCATTAAGCGCGCCTGACGCACACTTCATGAGGGCGGCTAGCTCAGCTGGTCAGAGCATCTCGTTTACACCGAGAGGGTCGGCGGTTCGAACCCGTCGCCGCCTACCATTATTTTCTATAAAGTTCAGTTGGTTGTTGGGGATTTGGTGACGTCGAATGCTCCGAACTCGGAGCAATCCGGGAAAAGGGGCAAAGGCGGTAGTTTCTGCGGATTTCGCTGAAGCATCCTGAAATGGTTCTGGCGCCTCGAGACCTGTTCGATCCCAAGCGATCACCGCTTGATGATATTTTTGGCACGACGGGAGGGGGGCAGCGTCGACTAGACGCCCGAGCCTGATCCATCGGCCCCGTCGAACCCAGCCGTGGCGATTGCTGCAGGGATCGAGGCCACGGTTTCTTCACCGTGGATCACATGCACCATGACGGCGCTGGCGTGCCGCGCCATCAACCGTTCGGCTTCCCTTGTGGCGGCCTGGGCGCATTCGGCTTCCAGGACCTCGAGGTGCGAGGCGGTCGGGCCACCGGTTTCGATCAAGCAGAAATAGACCACGGCAAAGCTCTCAGACCAAAAGGCGGGAGTTTGCGGCGTGCGCTACCGATCTCTTCCAGTCGCAGGCGCCCGGATGGTCTCGGCCTGCAATGCATCATGGTTACACTGAATAATGCCTGTGCGTTCTAACCTATGTTGGTCGCCATGTTTCCCTTCCGTGTTTCAGTCCGCCGTCGTGAAGGCTCGGGTCGGTTTTCCAGGCTCGGCGGTGGGACAGGTCTCCCCAACCCCTTTGCGCGTTTCGCAAGGCTCCGGGAGTGTCGATGAAGCGTTCTGGATGCAAACTGCTGATCCTCGTGATTTGCGCTACCGCCATCTTCACTCTGGTTAGCCTTGGCGTCCTCGCCCAAGGCATTGTTGCCTTGGGATGAGAACTGCGCACCGGCCGCCCACCTCGCCGACGGTCATCGCTGGCTGGGGGACGCATAAGACTGGGTGAACTTCGTGCTCTTCGGTCTTGGTGTTCTGTTCACGAAAGGCGTCCTTTGGACAGGCGAAGACGGTCGAGACGGCGCGCGATGGTCGTGTTGGGCGCAGGCGGCGCCGGGGCGAGGCCGCTGTGCCGCCTTGTGTGCTCAGGAACCTGTTTCCGGCCGATCGGTTGATCGCTGACAAAAGGAGACGTTTCATGAGTGATCATCTGACTCCAGCCGAGGCGGAGACGGCGTTTTGGAAAAGCCTCGAGCGGTCCAACACGGGCATGCTGGGGATCGAACGACCGGGGTATCATCACCAGCCGATGACTGGATTTGGCGAGCCCGAAACCGGGACGATCTGGTTCTTCACGCGCAACGACACGGATTTCGCGCGAGATGTCGCCGCCGGCGGTCAGATGGGAATGTTCTGTTACCAGGCCAGGGACGAGAAGCTTCAGGCCTGTATTCACGGGAGGCTGGCGATCGATCTGGACCGCGAGCGCATCGACCGCTTCTGGAACCCGGTCGTTGCGGCCTGGTATCCCGATGGAAAGGCCGATCCGCATCTGACGCTCATACGCTTTGATGGCGATGACGGGCGGGTCTGGGTTTCGGACGCGGGTGTGCTCGGCTTCGGTTACCAGATCCTCAAGGCGAACCTGACCAGGAGCACGCCTGACGCTGGCGGCGTAGCGGACGTCAATCTGGGCTGACAAACCGTCGCATATTTAGAGATGGGGCGGATCGTCGGGTTGGGCGTCCCTGCTTGAGGGAGCGCTATGTCGCCTTCCAGACATAGGGACCTGAGGGAAGGACGTTTTAGGTCTTTGCACTCCCCCTGGGAGGAGTCTGCAGACGACCGGTCTCGCCTCCCGAAAGCGCCGCTATGCGGCGCACCCGCCTAGGCGCGCCCGCTATCGCCGGCATCACCCTGTCGTTGGACAACCTGACTGAAGGACCCCCCATGCCCAAGTCGCCCGCTGCAGACGCCCGCCCCGGTGAGGGCGGCGAACTCCACCAGACCGCTTCAGCGCCTGAAGCGCGCCTTACGACCAACCACGGCGCGCCGGTCAGCGACGACCAGAACTCACTGAAGCTTGGACCCCGAGGTTCGACCCTGCTTGAGGACTTCGTGCTGCGCGAGAAGATCCAGCACTTCGACCATGAGCGTATTCCGGAGCGGATCGTCCATGCACGCGGATCGGCCGCCCATGGCTTTTTCGAACTCACCGAGAGTCTGGAAGACTACACAACGGCCAAAATCCTCACCGAGGTCGGAAAAAAGACCGAGGTCTTCACGCGCTTCTCGACGGTCGCCGGAGGCGCGGGCTCGGTGGATACGCCGCGCGACGTCCGAGGCTTTGCCGTCAAATTCTATACGCCCGAGGGCAACTGGGACCTGGTCGGCAACAACATCCCCGTCTTCTTCATCCAGGACGCGATCAAGTTCCCTGACCTGATCCATGCCGTGAAGATGGAGGCGGACCGCGGCTATCCTCAGGCGGCCAGCGCCCATGACACCTTCTGGGACTTCATCGGCCTGATGCCCGAGAGCACCCATATGGTGATGTGGGCCATGTCCGACCGGGCCATTCCGCGGTCGCTGCGCATGATCGAGGGCTTCGGCGTCAACACCTTCCGGCTGATCAACTCAAAGGGGGAGGCGACCTTCGTCAAGTTCCACTGGCGCCCCAGGCTGGGGACCCAGTCCACCTGCTGGGACGAGGCGGTCAAGATCGCCGGAGCCGACCCGGACTATCATCGCCGCGATCTGTTCGAGGCCATCAATCAGGGCGACTTCCCTGAATGGGAATTCGCCGTCCAGCTCCTGAACCAGGCCGAGGCCGACGCCCTGCCGTTCGATATTCTCGATGCGACCAAGCTGATCCCTGAGGAGGATCATCCTCTGCGGGTCATCGGCCGCATGGTGCTGAACCGGAACCCCGACAACTTCTTCGCCGAGACCGAGCAGGCGGCCTTCCTGCCCACCAACATCGTGCCGGGCCTCGACTTCTCGGAGGACCCCCTGCTGCAGGGGCGGCTCTTCTCCTATCAGGACACCCAGCTATCGCGGCTGGGAACCGTCAACTTCCATCAGATCCCGATCAACCAGGCCAAGGGGTGTCCCTTCCAGAACTTCCAGCGCGACGGCCATATGCAGACCCAGGTCTTCAAGGGGCGCGCCAACTACGAACCCAACAGTCTGGCCGAGGCGGGAGAGGAGGGCGGGCCGCGCGAGGACCCGAGAGGCGGCTTCCGCACCGCCGCCGTGCCGATGGAGGGCGAGAAGGTCAGGCTGCGCGCCGAGAGTTTCGCCGACCACTACAGCCAGGCCCGGCTCTTCTTCCGGTCGCAGACGGAGATCGAACAGGCCCACCTGGCCAGCGCCCTCGTTTTCGAACTGTCGAAGGTGACGCTCGACCACGTCCGGGCGCGCGTCCTGGCCAATCTCCGCAATGTCGACGAGGGATTGGCCAAGCGCGTGGCGGACGGCATGAGCCTGCCTCTGCCCAAGGCGTCCAAGCCGGCCGCGACGCCCATCGACCTTGAAGCCTCACCGGCCCTCAGGATTGTCGGCAAGTATCCGGACAGCCTGAAGGGCCGCAAGGTCGCGATCCTGGTCGCTGACGGCTCTGACGGCGCGATTGTCGCGGGTGTCCGCAAGGCGGTGGAAGGCGACGGCGGCGCGATCTTCATCGTCGCCCCGAAGATCGGCGGGGCGAAACTGTCGGACGGATCCCTTCTCCCTGCAGACGGCCAGCTGGCGGGGAGCCCGTCTGTGCTGTTCGACGCCGTGGCCGTCATCCTGTCAGAAGACGGGTGCGCCCAGCTTCTGAAGGAGGGCGCGGCGGTGGACTTCCTCAGGGACGCCTTCGGTCACCTCAAGGCCATCGGACATACGCGCGAGGTCGGCCCCCTTCTGGATCGGGCCGGGATCAAGCCCGATGAAGGGGTCGTCGACCTGTCTGCGGCCAAGGCAGGGGACTTCCTGCCGCCAGCCCGCACTCGTCAGTGGGCGCGGGAGCCAGCCGTTCGCACCCTGGCCTGATCCCTTTTCTGTTCAGGCGGCGGGGCGGGTTTACGACCTCGCGCCGGACAGGCCAGCGACCAAGTCAATGAGCACGGGGCGAAGGTTCAAATCGCGCCCCTTTTCGGTTTCGAGGCCGCGCGCCCGCAACGCTGTAGGGTTCCAAAGGACCAGGACCTGACCTTGGGGTCCTGCGCGATCAGTTCCGGGAACCGTAGCGCTCGGCTTTCGCTCTCTCTGGCCACGGAGGAAGCATGAACCAGATCCATGTCATCGAGCGCGCCTTTCAGATCGCCGACGAGAACCGCGCCTGCATCAAGATCTCCGATCTCCATGAAGCCTTGGTCCGCGAGGGCTATACGATCACCGACCTCATGCATCTGCAGGGGTGGAGTATTCGCGAGCAACTGCGGACTCGAATGAAGGCGCGCGCTGCGGCCCGCCCGGGCCTGCGCACAGCCACGGCCTGACGTCTTTCGCTCCGGGGCGAAGATCGCGGGGCGTCGAGCAAGGGCCTTCAAGGGGGCGAGGTCTGGAGACGCTGAGCCGGCTTGGGGCTGGCGCGCCGTTTTTGGTTGGCCCCTAGCCGGCGCGCGCCAATGGAGCCAGGGCAACCACGGCCCCCGGCGCGGAGAGGTCGCGAGACGGTGAACCAGGATGCGCAGGCGACCAGGAGACGGCTTCCGCATCGAGGCCTGGACTCCTTATCGCGGGCCGGGAGGCCGCAGAGGCCGGCGCGACAGCTTCGCCGCAACCGCACGAGGCCTGACGCAGGCCGTCGAGGTTGAGCACCTGGACCCTTCCTCGCCCGAAACGCACGAGGTCCTGGCTCTGAAGACGGGCGGCGGCGGCGTTGACGCTGGTTCTCTGAACCCCAAGCATCCCGCCGAAATCCGCCTGGGTGAGAAGCAGCGGCGCGTTGTTTCCGCGGCAGTGAAGGCGAACCAGCCATTTGGCCAGCCTTTCAGGCACCAGGTGCGAGGCGTTGCACGCCGCCTCCGTCGCCAGGGCGTCAAGACGGGCGGTTGCATGACGCGCCACGAGACGGGTCAGCCATTCCCGGCCCATGGCCTCTACGAGTGGAGCGGCGGCGACACGGCAGACGACGGTGTCGATCAAGGCTCGCGCCTCCGGGCGACGGGCCCCCGGCTCAAGAGCCTGGTCCCAGCCGTGTACGGACCCGGCTGTCACCGCCGCCACGCAAATGCGGCCGCCGCCCGGGAAGAGGCCGACCACGCCGGAGAGAATGAAATAGAGCCTGCCGTCGTTCGGCAGGACCTCGCCGGCCGCCACCGACGCCCTTCGACCACAGGCCTCTATCCGGGCTTGGGCGTCAGCGGGCAGGGCCTGGAATACCGGGTGATCCTGAACCTCAAGACGAGAGCGAGGGGAAGAGGCCATGGCTGTTAGGCCGGTCCTAGTCTGCATGTCGCACTCCTAAGAGGGGGAGTGTGGCCCATGGCGGGGCGGTCGCCACTTACATGGGTTAGGAGGCCGAGGGGCCGGTTAAACGCGCACGCCTGCGACCCTGGTGAACCGGGATCGTCTCGGCCCGGGGACGGGTTCACCGCCTGGCCCGGGTAAGGCGCCGCTTCGGCGTCGGTTCAACAGTGGAGGCGGCGCGACCTGCAGCGGAGGAACCGGGCGAGGGCTGGATGGTTTTGCAAGCGTTGCCGCAGTGGGCGGTGCGGACTCTGGAGGTCATCCTGATCAGTCCCCTGATCGACAAGCTGTCGCGTCGAGATTTCATCTCTGACGAGGAAAAGGCCGTTCTGGCGGACGTGGTCGCGCCGCCAGTCACCCTGAAGGCCGGCGACAACATCGTCGAACAATATGATCGCCCATCCCGCAGCACGCTTCTGCTCGAAGGCTTCGCGGCGAGATATGTCGTGCTGATGAACGGCGCCCGCCAGATCACGGAACTTAACGTCCCGGGCGACTTCGTCGACCTCCATAGCCTGCTGATGAGTCCGATGGATCATGGCGTGGTCTGTCTGACGGACTGCAAGGTCGGCTATTGTCCCCACGAGGCACTGCGCTTCATTTCCCAGACCCAACCCCACCTGACGCGCCTTCTGTGGTTGGAAACCCTCATCGACGCCGCCGTGCACCGCCAATGGCTGGCGGGTTTGGGGCGGCGCACCGCTTTCGCTCGGTTCGCCCACTTCCTGTGCGAGGTCTATCTTCGTCTGGCCTCCGTGGAACGGGCGGAAGGACATCGGATGGTGCTGCCTCTCAGCCAGGCCATACTCGCCGACGTGCTTGGCCTCTCGGCCGTCCACGTCAACAGGTCCGTGGCCCAGCTCCGCGCCGACGGCCTTGTCGAATGGAGGGGGCGCAACATCAGGATCCTGGACTGGGACCGTCTGGTGCGGGTGGCGGAGTTCGATCCGACCTATCTGCGCATGGGGCGCGATCCAGTCTGAGCCTGCCTAGGCGGCACGGCGTGAGGTCCCCCGGCCGCGTTCCTCAGTGACGCCCGGTGCGTCGGGGCCAATGGGATGGGGCAGGCGTCGGGACGTCCGCATGTCGGGCGTCCGGCCTAGCAAGATGGCGACGAGGCGCCGCCACAGTTCTTCAGGTCGAGGCATGACCGGCCTCCTCGGCAAGGGCGCACTCTGATCCTGCTCCGAGCAAGATCAAACAACATGGGTTATAACCCTGCCTCGGCGGATGAGAGGGTCTCTTGCCCGCCATCAGAGGCTTGGTCCGCAGTCGGCGCTCAGGTTGGCGGCCTGGGCCAGGCTCGTGAGGTTCTGAAGCACCGCCCGCCCGGCTCGGTAGTCGACCAGGGCGTTGCGCCTGAGTTGCTGCAGGGTCCGGTTCATGTGCACCGCGCTGAGGCCCAGGATGTCGGCGAGAATATCCTGGGTCAGAGGAAGATGGAGCACCCCCGCCACGACGGGACCCAGACGCGCCTGGCGTTCGTGGAGCTCCAGCAGGAGATGGGCTGTGCGTTCGTAGGCGCTAAGCCGACCAAGCCTTATCACCTGGCGCGCCATGCGCAGGCGTTCGGCCGTGCGGTAATGCCTCCAGGCCTCCAGCAAAGGCGCGCTCTGTGTGCGCAATTCGGACATCCCGGTCCAGAAGGCGGTGCCGTCGATCGTCACGACGTCCGTCAGGGCCCAGACCAGCATGTCGGTGTCGACGGCGCCCGATGCGACAATCATCTCGCCGGGGAGATTGAGGCCCACGATCTGACGACGTCCGTCCTCCAGCATGGCGCCGCGCGCGGCCCAGCCCTTGAAGACCAGTCTGGCTTCATTGCGCTCTGGAGCCAGGATGACCGGCGTTCCCGCCGCATGGGTCTGCAGCGCGCCGGTGAAGCAGTCCCGGATGTAGGCGATGTCGTCGGCGCCGAGCGGCCCGAAACTGGACAGCATCCGCTCAAGCGACGCGGTGTGCCGAGTTTCGAGATGGGTTTCCGACTGATTCTTCATAGCCTTAGACCAACAGCATGGCTTCGGCGTTTTTGTTCTTCACATAGGTTGGTTTCGCGCGACTTGGCGCGCGGCTCCGGAGGCCCAGGCTCGATAGCAGAACCCTCCGGCCTCATGCATATGTCGGCTCTCCGTACCCGTCCGTTGTGAGGCGGCGGACGGGGAGGCGGGCGCATCACACGGTCTCGCGCTCGCCAGCGCGATGTCTCCAGGGAACTTCGCGGACGAGCCTGGCCGCCGTGTCCCCGATGAGATCAGGAGTTTGCACCATCGACGGCCAAGGCTGTCCCTCAGGTGACCTTCTTCGCGGCCGTGAAGCCCAGGAACAGGAAGATTATGAAGCAATCAAGGCGAGGATGGCGATGACGAGGGGCGGCTGCTGCAAACGCCAGCTCGCACTGCGCCTCCGACCTACGCCTGGACGTCGCCGCTGGCCACGCCGTTGGAACAGATCGCGACCCGCCTGGTTAAAGAAGCGGAGGGTGTTGCTATGATGATCCTAGCCTTGACCGCGGCCGTCCTGCTGGATGCGTCGCCGAAGATCGACCGTCTCCCGAAGGGTGAAAGACCCGCTGCGGCTGCGCAGAATGACGCGCCGGCCCCGCTTCTGACTGTAGCGGTGACCCTGGAGTGCACCGCGCGGGCCGCCGGGCGGGTCGAGGATTGCCGCGTCCTGGGCGAGACCCACCCTGGTCTTGGCTTTGGCGAAGCGGCCATCGCCCTGATGCGTGACGCCGAGGTCGAGCCGGGCCCCAAGGATTATCAGTTCGCCCGCACGATCCAGTTCACGCCCTGAGTTTACCGGCGCACGCCGCTCAGGCGTGAGACCGATGGCCTCGACCCCGCCGAGAAAAACCAGCACAGGTTATTGCGTTGAGCGCTCCGCCCTCTACGCAGGGACACTCCCGTCGCTCACCCGAGGTCAGACTGCTGATGATGTTGTTCCGTCGCCCGCCTGCGGGCTCGAAGACCGAAGCCTGGTCCGGAGCAGGACTGGCCCTGGTCCTGGCCTTCTTTCTGGCGACAAGCAGCGTGGCCTGGCTCAACGTCCAGGTGCTGAGGGCGAATAATCAGCAGATCATTCACACCCATCAGGTGATCGTCGCCGTCGACGACCTCCTGTCGACCGTCCAGGACGCCGAGACAGGCCAGCGCGGCTATCTGCTGACGGGCAACCCCCTCTACCTTCAACCCTACGACATGGCCGCGGCCGCCGTGGAACGCCGTCTGGAGGAGGTGGCGCGCCTGACCCGGGACAACCCGGTGCAGCAGACCCACCTGGGCCAGGTCCGCAGACATGTCGAAGCCAAGATGATCGAGCTGGACGCCACCATCCAGGCGCGTCGCAGCGAGGGTCTGCAGGCCGCCGTGTCCAGGATGAGCACGGATCGCGGCAAGGCGGAGATGGACGCCATCCGGAGCGAGGTGAATCTGATGAGGCAGGAGGAGCAGAAGCTCCGCCTCGCACGCCTCCAGGAGATGGACGCCGCCTATCGCACAGCCCTGGTCAGCGGCGTCCTGTCCGGGCTCCTTGGCGCGGCCCTGACCCTGGGCGTCTACGCCCTCGTCCGGCGCAGCGCCCGTCAGAAGGCCCGCCAGGAGTGGATCCACAAGGGCCAGGTCGGGCTGGCGGACGCCATGATGGGCGATCAATCCGTAGAACAGCTGGCGGACAGCATTCTGGCCTATCTGGCGCGCTACGCCGATGTTCAGGCCGCCGCCCTCTTCAAGGGCGAGGGCGGCGTGTTCCGGCGTGTCGCGGCGCTCGGGGTTCCCGCCGACGCGCCTGTACCCGAGCGTTTCGGCCCCCGCGAGGGCCTGTTGGGGCAGGTCGCCTCTGAAGGGCGCGCCCTGACGGTGCCCGAGGTGCCGGAGAACTATCTGACGATCGGCTCGGCGCTTGGACGCTCCAAGCCCCGGCACCTCGTCATCGCCCCGGGCCGCGCTGACGGCGAGATCAATGCTGTTCTGGAGCTGGGCTTCCTTCGTCTTCCCGACGAGCGTCTCCTCGCGCTCCTGGAGGAAGCCGCGCCGCTGATCGGCACGGGGTTGAGATCGGCACGCTACCGGGCCCGTTTGCAGGACATGCTGGAAGAGACCCAGCGGCAGTCCGAAGAACTTCAGGTCCAGAGCGAAGAGCTACGGGTCTCCAATGAGGAGCTGGAGGAGCAGGGGCGGGCCCTCAAGGAATCCCAGGTGCGTCTGGAACAGCAGCAGGCTGAACTGGAGCAGACCAATAGCCAGCTCGAGGAACAGGCTCAGGTGCTGGAAAACCAGCGCGATGATCTGGAGCGTGGATCGGCCGCACTGGAGCTTAAGGCCCGGGAGCTGGAGCAGGCCAGCCAGTACAAGTCCGACTTCCTCGCCAACATGTCCCATGAGCTGCGCACCCCGCTCAATTCGCTGCTGATCCTGTCGAAGCTCCTGGCCGACAACCCCGACGAGACCCTGTCGGAAGAACAGGTCAAGTACGCGCGCACCATCCAGTCGTCGGGCAATGACCTGCTGACCCTGATCAATGACATTCTCGACCTGTCGAAGATCGAGGCCGGCCATATCCAGGCCCGTCCGGAAGCGGTGTCCCTGCAGCGCCTCGGCGACGATATCCGCCAGATGTTCCAGCCGGTGGCCGACGATCGCGGCCTCGCCTTCGAGATAGACCTGGGATCGGGCGATGACGGGGTTGAGACGGATCGCCAAAGGCTTGAGCAGATACTGAAGAATCTTCTGTCCAACGCCTTCAAGTTCACCGAGAAGGGCAAGGTGAGGCTTTCGGTCTCGGACGCCGGACCGGACGAGGTGGCCTTCGCGGTCTCGGATACGGGCATCGGCATCGCCCCGGACCAGCAGAACAGCGTGTTCGAAGCCTTCCAGCAGGCCGACGGCACCATCAGCCGCCGCTACGGCGGGACCGGCCTGGGCCTGTCCATCTCGCGCGAACTGGCGCGTCTGCTCGGCGGCCGCATTGTTCTGGAAAGCCGGGCCGGCGAAGGCAGCGTCTTCACCCTGATCCTTCCTCGGACCTATGACGCTTCGCGTGTGGCGCCGCCAGAAGCGCCCTCCGGCGCGACGGCTCCGGTCCCGGCGGTCCGTGGTCCAGCGCCGCGTGCGGCGGAAGCGGCGACACTCGCTCGGGCCCTGGACGATGATCGTGATCATCTGGCCGGGACACGTCGCCTGCTTCTGGTCGTCGAGGACGACGATCGCTTCGCCGCCATTGTCCGGGACCTGTCACGGGAGCTGGGATTCCAGTGCATTCTGGCGGGCACAGCCCAGGAGGCGCTCAAGCTCGCCAAGCGCTATCGGCCCAACGCCGTCGTGCTGGACATCGGCCTGCCGGACCAGTCCGGCCTCACCGTGCTCGACGTGCTCAAGCGCGACGACGACACCCGCCATATTCCCATCCATGTCGTCTCCGCCGATGATCACAGCCAGACCGCCCTGTCGCTGGGGGCCGTCGGCTATGTGGTGAAGCCTGTGGGACGAGAGGCGCTCGCCGAGGTGCTGCGATCGCTCGAGGAGAAGCTCACGCGAACCGTGCGGCGCGTCCTTATCGTCGAGGACGACGTGGTTCAGCGCGAAGCGGTCAGCAAGCTGCTGGAATCGGGGGATGTCGAGACGGTGGGCGTCGGCACGGCCGCGGAGTGCCTTGAGCAACTCAAGAACCAGACCTTTGACTGCATGGTCCTCGACCTGACCCTGCCGGACGCGTCCGGCTTCTCCCTTCTGGAGACCCTCAGCCGCGAGGGCGGGCAGGGCTATCCGCCGGTCATCGTCTACACCGGTCGCGATCTGTCGCCGGAGCACGAGCAGCAGCTTCGTCGCTATTCCAACTCCATCATCATCAAGGGCGCCAAGTCGCCTGAACGGCTCCTCGACGAGGTTTCCCTCTTCCTTCACCAGGTGGTCTCGGAACTGCCTCCGGAGCAGCAGAGGATGATCCGCAAGGCCCGCCATCGCGACGCTGTGCTGGAAGGGCGACGGATCCTCATCGTCGAGGACGATGTGCGCAACATCTACTCCCTGACCAATGTTCTGGAGCCGCGCGGCGCCCGCATCGAGATCGCGCGCAACGGCAAGGAAGCGATCGAGCGTCTGGAGCGGTCTGCTGAAGATGCCGAGCAGGCGATCGATCTGGTCCTGATGGACGTCATGATGCCCGTCATGGACGGCCTGACCGCCACGCGCGAACTGAGGAAGGATCCGCGCTGGCGCGACCTGCCCGTTCTGATGCTGACGGCCAAGGCCATGCCCGACGATCAGGAGCGCTGCATCGCGGCGGGGGCGAATGACTACATGGCCAAGCCTCTGGACGTGGACAAGCTGCTCTCTCTCGTGCGCGTCTGGATGCCCCGTTGAGTCCGGTCGCACCCCATGAGGTGGAGGACATAGAAATCCAGCTGCTGCTGGAGGCCCTGTTCCAGCGCTACCATTACGACTTCCGTCACTATGCGCGGGCCTCGATCAAGCGCCGCCTGCTTCAGGCGCGCACCCATTTCGGGCTGCCCAGCCTGACGGCGCTTCAGGAGCGGGTCCTGCATGATCCGGAGATGCTGCCGCGGCTGCTGGGTTTCCTGACGGTCCAGGTCAGTGAGATGTTCCGGGACCCGGCCTATTTCCGGGCCCTGCGCGAACAGGTGCTGCCGCACCTGCGGACCTATCCGTCCCTGAAGGTGTGGATCGCGGGATGCAGCGCCGGCGAAGAGGTCTATTCGCTCGCCATCCTGTTCCGGGAGGAAGGTCTTTTCGAACGGACGATGTTCTACGCCACGGACATCAATCCCGATGCGCTGCGGGCGGCGGAGGCGGGGGTCTATTCGCTGGATCGCATCCGCAAGTTCACCGAAAACCACCAGAAGTCGGGCGGTCGAACCTCGCTGTCGGACTACTACACCGCCGACTACGGGCGAGCGGTCTTCGACAAGTCCCTGCGGGCCAATGTCGTCTTCTCCGATCACAGCCTGGTGTCGGATGCGGTCTTTGGCGAGATGCAGCTGATCTCCTGCCGCAATGTGATGATCTACTTTGATCGTCCGCTACAGGACCGCGCCGTCGGCCTGTTCAAGGATTCCCTGGCTCGCGGCGGCTTTCTGGGGATCGGTTCCAAGGAGAGCTTGCGCTTCTCGCGGCACGCCGACGCCTTTGCCGACTTCGTGCCGGAAGAGAAGATTTATCGCAGGCGCGAGCCATGAACCCCCATCCCGCCCGCGCTGTCGTGATCGGCGCCTCGGCCGGAGGCGTGCAGGCGCTGCTCGCCATCCTGCCGTCGCTTCCCGCCGACTTCGCCCTGCCGATCCTGGTGGTCCTGCACGTGCCCGCCGACCGGAGCAATGTGCTGGCGCCCCTGTTTGCGTCCAAATGCGCTCTCACGGTGAAGGAGGCCGAGGACAAGGAACCTGTGGAGCCAGGCGTGGTCTATTTCGCCCCTTCCGACTATCACCTCCTGGTCGAGGCCGACGGCGCTCTGGCCCTCTCGTCCGACGAGCTGGTCAACTACTCCCGGCCTTCCATCGACGTCCTCTTCGAAAGCGCCGCGGACGCCTACGGAGCCGGTCTGGTCGGTCTGGTTCTGACGGGGGCCAACGAGGACGGGGCGGCGGGGCTGAAGGCGGTCGCCGCCGCCGGCGGTCTGGCCTTCGTCGAAGACCCGGCCTCCGCCCATGCCCGCCCCATGCCGGAGGCCGCGCTGCGCGCATGTCCGGTCGCACAAGTGATGTCGCTCGCGCGCATTCTCGAAGTTCTGAAAGGTCTAGGCCAAGCATGACGCGCCCTGACAAGCCGATCCATCTCCTTCTCGTCGACGATCTCGAGGAGAACCTCCTGGCCCTGGAGGCACTGCTGAAGCGCGACGGCGTGGCCTGTCTTAAGGCCCGCTCCGGCGACGAGGCGCTGGAGCTCCTTCTGGTTCATGACGTCGCCCTCGCCCTGGTCGATGTCCAGATGCCGGGGATGGACGGCTTCCAGCTCGCGGAGTTCATGCGCGGCAACGCCAATGCGCGTCACGTTCCGATTATCTTCGTCACCGCCGGCAGCGCCGATCAGCAGCGGCGTTTCAGGGGCTACGAGGCCGGAGCGGTGGACTTCATCCAGAAGCCCGTCGAAACGGACGTCCTGAAGAGCAAGGCGAACGTCTTCATCGAGCTCTACCGCCAGAGACAGGAGATTCTGTCGCATCGGGATGAGCTCAAGGCCTATGCTGCGGCCCTCAGCGCCGCGGACCGGCGCAAGAACGACTTCATCGCCATGCTCGGACACGAGCTGCGCAATCCCGTCATGGCCTTCCGGGCAGGGCTGCAGTTGCTCGAGCGGCAGAAGGATCCGGAAAAGAGCGCTCAGATCCACGCTCGAATGGAGGTCCAGGCCCACCATCTGTCACGGCTGATCGAGGATCTGCTGGACGTCGCCCGCATCGACCAGGGCAAGATCTCGCTTCAGCGCGAGCGGGTGACCGTGCAGAGCATCATCGACTCGGCGGTGGACACCAGTCGACCCAAGATCGACGCGGGGCGCCACGACCTGACGGTCGACGTCCCGGGCTCACCGATCTGGCTCGACGGCGATTTCACGCGCCTGTCCCAGGTGGTGAGCAACCTGCTGACCAATGCGGCCAAGTACACGCCGTCAGAGGGGCGGATCGAGGTGTCGGCCAACCGGGTCGAGGACCGCGTGCGGATTGATGTCGCCGATAATGGAGTCGGCGTGCCCCAGGATATGCAGGTCCGGGTCTTCGACCTCTTCACGCAGTCCAAAGGGCCGGACGACAGGTCGCGTGAAGGCCTGGGCATAGGCCTCGCCCTGGTTCGCCAACTGGTCGAAATGCATGAGGGCGCCGTTGAACTGGAGAGCGCCGGTGCGGGGGCGGGGAGCCGGTTCACGGTCTGGTTCCCGGTTGTCGCCTAGGCAGACCCTGCCGGCTTTCGGACATTCGGGAACCGGCTGATCGCCGAAAGGTTCGTACTGCGAATGTAGAGCTTGTCGACCTCCGGGGCGGCGGCTCCAGTCAGGAGCAGGGTATGCGGAAATTGGTCTTGGAGAGCGAGCGACGGGCGAAAGCCGGTGGAAAAGAACCGCGGGCGGAAAAGCGGTTGCGGCCTGTGGCGCCCCGGAAGGCCAAGGCTGACGCCGTGGCCAAGGCGCGGGTTGTAGCGCCTGACCTCGCCGCGCGGATCGGCAGCACCCCCGCCACCAAATTCAGGGGGGATCCCGACATCTTCGGTCGGCTGGTCGAGGACCACGATCGCCATCGCGCGCTCCTGGCCATGCTTGAGGAGACGAAGGGTAAGTCTCCTGATCGCGAGCGCCTCTTTGTTGAACTGGTTCATGAACTGAAGGCGCATGCCGCCGCAGAGGAACAGGCGCTCTGGTCCAGCGTGCTGCGAAACCCGGCCACGACGGACTTCGCCCGCCACGCCGTCGCCGAACACAAGGAAATCGATGATCTCCTGGCGGATCTGGCCGCGCGGGACATGGCGTCGCCCGGATGGATCCGCCGTTTCGCCGCCCTGCGCGAAGAATACCTGCACCACATCCGCGAGGAGGAGCAGGAGCAGTTTGTCGCCGCTGAAGAGACGTTGAGCCCTGCAGATCGCCGCTTCATGCGCACCGTCTTCAACAGGCGCAAGCAGGAAGAGAAGGCGGCCGCCGAGGTAGAGAAGAAGTTCCGCCTCAAGGCCTGACGGTAATCTAGGGGGCGTCGCCGCGTGACGTCGGGGAGGCGGTCAGCCGGGCAGCGACCTCTGATCGGGTCGCATCTTGTCAAAGGAGACCGCCGCAACGCGCCGCGCCAGGAGGTAGCCTGTGGGCGGAAGGCGAAAAAGCCCGGAGAAGGCGGGATGGCGCAGGTTGAGTCCGCCGGCATAGGCGCCGAAGGCCGGCAGGATCAGGCGGCTCCCGTCCGACGCGAAGCAGGGGCGGCGAACCGAGCCGGCGGGGCCCTTTACGCGTGCGCAGGGATGCAGGTGTCCCGCGACCTCGGCCTCCACGGGCCCGGGCTTGGGTTCGTGGCGAAGCGAAAGACCCGCGACCTCGAACAGGTCCGCTGTTTCGCCGCCCAGGTCGCCTGCGCCTTCGGGGTCGTGATTGCCGACGACCCAGATCAGCCTGACCCTTTCCGCCAGGGTCCTGAGACGTGCGCGCTCGTCCGAGACGAGACGTGTCGGCGCTCCACGGTCGTGGAGGGTGTCGCCAAGCAGGACGACGGTTCGGGGCAAGAGGGTCGCCACCTCGCGCTCCAGGCGGTTCAGGGTTTCGCGCGTGTCGTAGGGCGGAAGGAGCTGTCCGCGGGCGGCATAGGCGGATCCCTTTTCGAGATGAAGGTCGGCGACCACCAGGGTGCGCTCCGCCGGCAACCAGAGGGCGCCGGACACCCGAAACACCACATCGGTTCCGGCCAGGCGCGTTGCGAAGGCGCCGTCGTCCGCCAGGCTTGAGACGGTCAAGACATGGCCTCGTCAATCAGGGCGGCGTCCTCCAGCATCATGTCTGCGGCGGTGGTCCCAGGCGCACGCTCCTTGCCGATCTCCATCAGCAGGGGCACGGCGAAGGGGGACACATGCTGGAGCCGCTCAAGCCTGATCCGGCCCGAGATGCGGGTGAGAAACTCCCCCAGGCGCGCCAGGTCGAGAAGTCCGCGCGCGGCATCCTCGCGCGCGCAGGACAGGAGCAGATGGTCCGGATCGTGTCGGCGCAAGGCGTCATAGATCAGATCGGCGGAGAAGGTGACCTGCCGTCCGTTCTTCTCATGGCCGGGCATGCGGCGCTCGATCAGGCCGCTGATCAGCGCACATTCCTTGAAGGCGCGTCTCACCATGAAACTCTCGTCCAGCCAGGCTTCGAGATCATCCCCGAGCATGTCCTGCTGGAACAGGGCGTCGAAGTCGAGGCTTTCCATCGGCCGCAGGGACCAGACGCAAAGCGCATAGTCGTTGGCGAGGTAGCCGATCGGCCCGACCCCGGCCCGGTCCAGTCGGCGGGTCACCAGCATGGCCAGGGTGGCGTGGGCCAGCCGGCCCTCGAACGGATAGCAGACCATGTAGTGACGTTTGCCGCGGGTGAAGGTCTCGACCAGGAGATCATCTTCCCCGGGCAGGCTGGAGTGCGACTGCTGGGCGAACAGCCATTCGCAGACGTCGGGCGGCAGCCGGGACCATGACGCCTGGTCGCTGATCATCCGCCGGACACGCTTGGCCAGGAAGGTGGAAAGCGCAAATCTGGAGCCGCCCCAGCTGGGAACCTTGGGCTGTTTCTCGTTCGAGCGGGTGACGATCGCGTCCGTCGCCCGAACCCCCTCGAAACGCCAGATCTCGCCGGCGAAGAGGAAGCTGTCCCCCGGGGTCAGCTGTTCGAAATACCACTCCTCGGCCTGGCCGATCTTGCGCCCGGCGCCGCGTCGGCCCGCTAACCGAATGTTGAGAGTCTGCGCCGTGACGATGACGCCGACATTCATCCGGTGCCGTCGCGCCGTCTCCTCATTGAGGACGCGCCAGCGGCCATCGGGACCGCGTATGATCCTTCGGAAGCGATCATAGTTTCTGAGCGCATAGCCGCCTGTCGACACGAAATCGACGATCTGCTCGAAGGCCTCCCAGGAAAGTCCCGCATAGGGCGCGGCCCGGCGCACCTCCTCATAGAGGTCTGCAAGGTCGAAGGGCTCCGAACAGGCGCAGCCCATGACGTGCTGCGCGAGGACGTCTCTCGCTCCGATCCGGGGCGGATCGCCGTCGAGGGCGTTTTCGGCCACCGCCTCCGCCGCCGCCTGGCACTCCAGCATCTCGAACCGGCTGGCGGGAACCAGGATAGCGCGGGAGGCCTCGTCCAGCCTGTGGTTGGCGCGGCCGATCCTTTGCACCAGCCGCGAGGCGCCCTTGGGCGCCGCAAGCTGGATGACCAGATCAACGGCGCCCCAGTCGATGCCCAGATCCAGCGTCGAGGTGCAGACCACCGCTCTCAGTTCATGGCGCGACATCGCCGCCTCAACCTTGCGGCGTTGCTCGGCTGCAAGGCTGCCGTGATGCAGAGCGATCGGCAGGTTGTCGTCATTGAGCCGCCATAGCTCCTGGAAGGCGAACTCGGCCTGCCAGCGGGTGTTCACGAAGACCAGGGTCGTGCGCGCCGTCTTTAGGGTCTCATAGACCTCCGCCATGGCGTGCCGGGCGGTGTGACCGGCCCAGGGGACCCGGTTCTGCGAAAGCAGAACCTCGAGCCGGGGCGGCGCGCCAGCCTGGCCAAGCACGATGTCGTCGCCTCGGTCCGACAGCCAGCGTCTGACGCGGGCCGGATCGTCCACGGTCGCCGACAGACCGACGCAGCGGACGCCAGGCGCAAAAGTCCTCAGCCGCGCCAGCCCCAACGACAGCAGGTCCCCTCGCTTGGATCCGTGGATGGCGTGGATTTCGTCGATGATCACGCATTCCAGATCCTGGAAATAGTCGCGTGCCCCCTTCCAGGCGCAGAACAGGGCCAGCTGTTCCGGCGTGGTCAGCAGAATGTCCGGGGGGGATGTCCTTTGACGCTGGCGCCGGGCCTGGCCGGTGTCGCCCGTGCGCGACTCCACGAGGATGGGGAGATCCATTTCCCGGACCGGGGTCAGGAGGTTCCGTTCGACATCGACCGCCAGGGCCTTGAGGGGGGAGATGTAGAGGGTGTGAAGGGTCTTGCGGCCCTTGCGCGGGCCGCGTTCGGCGAGTTGCAAGAGGCTCGGCAGGAAGCCGGCGAGGGTCTTGCCGCCGCCTGTCGGCGCCACGAGCAGGACATCGGCGCCGGCTTTCGCTTTCTCGATCATGTCCAACTGATGGGGGCGCAGCGTCCAACCGCGATCCACGAACCAGTCGCAAAAGGGTGCCGGAAGCTGGCGTGTCGGATCCAGGGGAGACGTCGTGATCCGGTGAGGCTTGGCCATGGTTTGAGCAACCCTCGACAGGAGCGCGCGTTCCCAGAAGCGGAGGCGCAGGCTGTGCATGTCGGGGGTTGAATGGCGAGGCTGACCCAGAAGCGCGACCTGAGAAGCGGGCGATCTCTTTGGGCCGACAGCCCATTTACAGCGACGTCGATTCGTCCTTTGAAGCAGGCCATTTCGGTTGATGTCGCCGTCGTCGGCGCCGGGATCAGCGGCGCTCTGATGGCGCATGAGCTATCGCGCGACCACAGGCTGGCCGTCCTTGATCGCAGGGCGCCCCTGATGGGATCGACCATCGCCTCGACAGCGCTCCTGCAATGGGAGATCGATCTTCCACTGGAGGCGCTTGCAAGACGCATAGGCCGACCGAAGGCGCAGCGGGCCTATCTGCGCTCGCGGCGCGCGGTCGACGACCTGAAACAGATCATCGTCCAGGAGGGTATCCGTTGCGGCTACCGCGATCGCGACGCCCTCTATCTTGCGGGCGACGCCTATGGCCGCAGAGCCCTCGAAAGCGAGGCCGCAGCGAGGGCGGAGGCCGGCCTGGAGAGCCGCTTCCTGCCGGCGGTGGAGGTTCTTGATCGGTTCGGGATCGACCGAACCGGCGCTATCCTCAGCGGCGGATCGGCCAGCGCCGATCCTGCTCAACTGACCGCAGGACTTCTGCGGCGCGCCCAGGCCCGGGGCGCAAGGCTCTTCTCACCGGTCGATGTGATCGAAGCCGTGCCGGATCCGGACGGGGTGACACTGCTGACCAGTACGGGTTTCGCTGTACGGGCTTCAGCGGTGGTCTTCTGTTGCGGTTATGAACGTCCCAACGGCGTGACTGCGCCTGACTCCAGAGTGGTCTCGACCTGGGCGCTCGCGTCAAGGCCCGGATTCTCCGGTCCAGCCTGGCTGCGAGACACCCTCGTCTGGGAGGGATCAGACCCCTACCTCTACATGCGCACGAGCAACGACGGGCGATTGATCGTCGGCGGCGAGGATGAGGATTCGCCCACCGCCCACGCCAGCCAAGCGCTTCTGAAACGCAAGACAGCGCGCATCCTTGCCAAGCTTAAACACCTGCTTCCCGAGGTCGTGCTGGAGGTCGACTACGCCTGGGCCGGAGCCTTCGGCGAGAGCGCGACCGGCCTGCCCCATATCGCGCCTGTCCCCGGAATGGCGCACGCCTGGAGCGTCATGGGCTTTGGGGGCAACGGCATCACCTCGTCGGTGATCGCCAGCCAGATCGTGGCGGCCTGGGTGAGGGGCGAGACTGACCCGGACGCGGACCTCTATCGTCCCTGACAGGGAGCCCGCGGGCGTCCGCGGCGTTAGGCCAGATCACTGCGGCCGGACCGGTCGAGTTCGGGACTGACCTATGATCTCCATGGCCGATGTGGTGGGTGTCGCCGCCGCCCTGTGCTCCGTCAGCAGTTTCGCGCCCCAGATCTACAAGATCTGGAAGGAGCGCGGCGCTTCCAGCGTCTCGCTCAAGACCTACGCCCTGACCGTGAGCTGCTTCATTCTATGGGTGTGTTACGGCCTGCTGACCGAGGCATGGCCCGTGACGCTCGCCAACGGCTGCGCCCTTGTCATGGCCAGCGGCGTCTTGCTCATGAAATGGCGCTTTGAACGGAAGGGCTAGGGACGGCCAAACGCACCGGATCGATCGAGGTCGCGCGGCGGCTCGCGGCCTTCTGTTCGGTACAGGACTCTTCGGTCGTTAGGCGGCCGTGGCGCGACCGCGGTCTCGCGTCAGCGCAGTCCCTGAGGAACCCGGGTTTCGGGGGCGGGTTGAACGAAGGCGTCTGACCGGCCTTTCGCTCGATCCGGCGATGACCCGATATCAGGGAGATTTCGACATGCCCGCCAAATCCGCAGCCCAGCAGAAGGCGGCAGGGGCCGCTCTGGCCGCAAAACGGGGCGAAGCGCCGAAAAGCAAGCTTCGGGGCGCTTCGAAGTCGATGGAGGAAAGCATGACCCGCAGGGAGTTGGAGGAAATGGCTTCAACCCCACGCAAGGGCAAGCCGGAGCACACGGGCAAGTCGGCGTGATCCCTGGTTCCTTTGTCCTCTTCGCACACCTGGGAGACGCCTGATGACTCCACTGGATAAACCTGCCGAACGCACCGGCCGCGAGGCCGAAAATGAGAATCTGCGCCCGCCGGACCGGGCCGGACAGCCTCCGCGGCCGGCGACCGAACCCAGGGGCTCCAAAGCCTCCGGGCTATCGACCGAAACTCGGACGGATCCGGGCTCGGGCGAGCCCAATCCTCGACACAGGGACAGTCGCTAGCCGAAGTCAGGGTGCGGGCGAGGGCCATCGAGCATGGCTTCCAGCGTATGCAGCTCGTCCGCCTCCCGGGCCGGCTTGTCCCAGCGGATGCGGCTGATGCGGGGAAATCTCATGGCAACGCCCGACTTGTGGCGTTTGGACCTTTGCAGGCCCTCGAAGGCGACCTCGAGCACCAGCCCGAACTCGCGCGTCGCCGTGACGGAGCGGACGGGGCCGAAACGCTCGACCGTGTGCTCGCGCACGAACCTGTCGAGCTGTTTCAGCTCTTCGTCGGTGAAGCCGAAATAGGCCTTGCCGACGGGAGTGAGCACATGGACGCCGTCGGCGTCCTCAGTCCAGACCCCGAAGGTGTAGTCGGAGTAGAAGCTGGAGCGCTTGCCGTGACCGCGCTGCGCGTACATCAGGACGGCGTCGATCAGACGCGGATCGCGCTTCCACTTGAACCAGGGCCCTCTGGGGCGGCCGGCCTCATAGACGCTGTCGAGCCGCTTCAGCATCAGCCCCTCCGCCGCCCGCGGATCGCCCGGCGGCGGTTCGGCGCGACGAGCCGCCAGGTCTTCCCAGGTCCGGAAGGGAACGAGGGGCGACAGGTCGATGCGGTCTGACCCGATGGCGGCGACGAAGGCCTCCAGCCGCGCCCGGCGATCGGCGAAGGGCAGGGCGCGCAGGTCCTCGCCGTCGGCGGCCAGCAGGTCATAGGCGCGTATGCCCGCCGGATGGCTGACCATCAGCTTGGCGTCGGCGGTCTTGCGGTTCAGCCGCTGTTGCAGGTCGCCGAAGGGGGCGACCCGACCCTCGCGCAGGACCAGCAGTTCGCCGTCGATGGCCCCCTCATAGTCCAATGCGGCGAGGACATCGGGAAAGGCGCCGGACACGTCCTCTCCGGTGCGGCTGTAGAGGCGTTTCACTCCGGCCTCGCTGACCGCCTGGACCCGGATGCCGTCCCATTTCCATTCGGCGGCGTAGGCGGCGGGGTCCAGCCTGGGCAGATCAACGGCCTCGTCGATCGGCTGGGCCAGCATGACGGGACGAAAGCGGCCATGGGCCATGGCCGAGGGACGCTCGGTCTTGCCGTCCAGCCAGGTCAGAAGGTCGGCGTAGGGCGGGCTCTGCGCGTGCCAGACCTCCTGAATGTCCGCGACCTCGACCCCGCCGAAATCCGCCGCCGCCTGCCAGGCCAGCCGCGCCGAGACGCCGACTCGCAAACCGCCCGTCAACAACTTCAGCAAGGCCCAGCGCCCGTCGGCGTCCAAGGCGTCGAGCCAACCTTCCAGCAGGCCTTGGACCTCGCCGCGCTTGGCCGTGTTCAGAGTGTCGATGACCTCGGACAGTTCCGGCTCGCGGTTGGCGCCGTGTCGGGCCGGCCAGATCAGGGCGGCGGTCTCCGCAAGGTCGCCGACATAGTCGTAGGACAGGCGGAAGAGCTCGGGGTCGACCCGCCCCTCGGCGACCTGACGGATGACAGCCGGCTTGGCGGCGGCGAAGGAGAGAGCGCCCGTCAGGGCGGCCAGGGCCCAGCCCCTGTCGGGATCGGGTGCGTCGGCCAGGTGGTCGCGGATCAGCCGCAGCTTGGCGTTGCGCGAGGCGGTAAAGGACAGCCGGTCCAGCAGGGCGGCGAAGGCGCGCATCAGTCGTCGTCCTCGTCTTCATAGCCAACCAGATGCAGGGCGCTCGCCGTCAGTCCCTGCAGTTCGGCCCAGCGGCGCAGGGCGTCGTCGCGGCCGTGGGTGATCCAGATTTCCTGCGGCGACAGTTCGGTCAGGGTGGCGGTCAGCTCGTCCCAGTCGGCGTGGTCGGAGAGGATCAGCGGCAGCTCGACGCCGCGCTGGCGCACCCGCGCCCGGACGCTCATCCAGCCCGAGGCGAAGGCCGTGACGGGATCGGGGAAACGTCGGCTCCAGCGGTCGGCGATGGCGGAGGGCGGAGCGACGACGATGCGCCCGGCGAAGTCGGCCTTTGATCCCGTGGCCGGGGCCAGGGGGCCCAGATCGACGCCGAAATGCTCATACAGCCGGTTCAGCCTTTCCAGGGCGCCGTGGACATAGATTGTCTCGTCATAGCCCGCATCGCGCAGCAGACGGATGACGCGCTGCGCCTTGCCCAGGGCGTAGGCGCCGACCAGATGGGCCCGCTCCGGGAACTGCTGGACCGAGCGCAGCAGCCTTCCGATCTCCTGGGTGTCGGGAGGGTGGCGAAAGACCGGCAGGCCGAACGTCGCCTCGGTGATGAAGACTTCGCTCGGCACGGGCTCGAAGGCGGCGCAGGTGGGATCGCGCCGGCGCTTGTAGTCGCCCGAGGCGGTGACGGTCAGGCCGCCCTGACGGACGGTCGCCTGGGCCGAGCCCAGAACATGTCCGGCCGGGGCCAGGGAGACCTCCACGCCGCCGACCTTGAGCCGCTCGCCATAGGCCAGGGCCTGGGTGCGCCCGGCGAAGTCCGCGCCGTAGCGTTCGCCCATGATGGCCAGGGTTTCGACCGTGGCCAGGACGGCGCCATGTCCCGCGCGGGCGTGATCCGCGTGACCATGGGTGATCACGGCCCGGTCCACCGGGCGCGGCGGGTCGATGTAGAAGTCGCCTCCCGGGCACCACAGGCCGGCGGGGGTGGGCTGAAGGACAGAGGCGAAACCTTGATTGGGCGAGGGCATGCGCTTTCAGGCGTCTCCTGGGGAAGGTCGTCGCCCGGCGGCGGCAAGCGCGCCGTGGGACGGCAAGGGAGAACGCGGCGGGCTCGCCAGCGTTGCGAGGGTCGGGTCGGCGGCCGGGTGGAACGTCGCGAGGGACGAGGACATTAGATCGGCACCCCCTGCGCCGCCCCTGGCCGGGACAGGCGCCACAACGAGGAAGACCCATGTCCGATCGCCTCGCCATGCAGGATCCGCGCAGCCAGTATCCCCGACCGCCCTTTCCCCGTCAGCCCCAGGCTGAACCCGGCCTGGCGGGCCGGATGATCCCGCGGCCCGACCATGGAGAGGACAGCTATGCCGGCCTTCCAGGAAGCCAGCTTCGTCACCGGAGAGGTCTGGGGCGTGACCGGCGGGGCCGGGATCGGCTGACCCAAAGCCCGCCTGATCTAGGCGGCGTGCCGCCCTTCGTCCGGACGAAGGGTCAGGACCCGGACGCCGTCGCGGGTGACGGCGACGGTGTGTTCGAACTGGGCGGAGAGCTTGCCGTCGGCGGTGACGACGGTCCAGCCGTCGTCCAGGGTCTCCACGGTGCGGCGGCCCTGGTTGAGCATGGGCTCGATGGTGAAGACCATGCCTTCGCGCAGCCTCATGCCGGTTCCGGGCTTGCCGAAGTGCAGGACCTGGGGCGCTTCGTGCATCTCGCGGCCTATGCCGTGGCCGCAGAAGTCGCGCACGATGGAATAGCCGTTCTTCGTTGCGTGCCGCTCAATGGCGTGGCCGATGTCGCCCAGCGTGGCGCCGGGACGGACGGTGCGGATCCCCTTCCACATGGCCTCATAGGTGGTCTGGACCAGGCGTCGGGCGGGGCGGGCCACCTCGCCAATGAGATAGGTCTTGCTGGAGTCGGCGATGAAGCCGTCCTTCTCCAGGGTGATGTCCAGATTGATAATGTCGCCGTCGCACAGGATCTCGTCGGCGGACGGCACGCCGTGGCAGACGACCTGGTTGCGCGAACTGTTGAGCACGAAGCCGTAGCCGTACTGGCCCTTGCTGGCAGGTCGAGCTTTCAGTTCATCGACGATGAAGGTCTCGACCAGACTATCGATCTGCAGGGTGCTCATGCCTGCCAGCGTCAGGCCGTCCAGATAGATGAAGACCGAAGCCAGCAGCCGTCCGGCCTCGGCCATCAGTTCGATCTCGGCAGGGGTCTTGGTCATGCGACGGCAGAGCCGGCCAGGTCGGCACAGACGCCTGCCGCCTTGAGTTCGCGCGCCGCCAGTTCCTGAAAGGACAGGCCGGGGTTCAACTCGCCCAGCATGCCGATCCTGATCCAGAAGGCGGCCTGGGCGTTGATGGAGCGACAGGAGGCCTTGCTGGCCCGGCGCAACTGCTCGTGCAGTTCGTCTTCGATATTGACGATGCCCATGGGGATTCTGAATATATGTATCGTATATGAAACATATATTGGCATGTCTTGAAAGGCAAGCGCATGCGGTGATCCGCCTGCGGGCCTCGGCCGCTTCAGACTTCAAACACGCGGTAGGGCTTGTCGCCCAGGTGAGAGCGGCGCGGGTCTGCGAGGGGCTCTGGTCACCGGGATCGGCGTCCTCTGGCAGACGGCTCCATTGGCCTTCTGACCCATGCTTTACAGCCACGCTGTACCTCGTCGAGATTGGAACGTATCATGAACGAATGGCGCGTATCGAACTTCGACGAAAGCTCTCCATCCTGTCCGACGCGGCCAAGTATGACGCCTCGTGCGCATCCTCCGGCGCGCCCAGACGCAACTCCCTCGATGGCAAGGGCGTGGGCTCGACCGAGGGCATGGGCATCTGCCACGCCTATACGCCGGACGGGCGTTGCGTCAGCCTGCTGAAGATACTGCTGACCAACTTCTGCATCTACGATTGCGTCTACTGCATCAATCGATCGTCCTCGAACGTCGAACGGGCGCGGTTCACGGTCGACGAGGTGGTCGACCTGACGCTGGCCTTTTACAAGCGCAACTATATCGAGGGGCTGTTCCTCTCGTCCGGCGTCGTGCGCTCGGGCGACTATACGATGGAGCAACTGGTCGAGGTCGCGCGTCGCCTGCGCGAGGACCATGATTTTCGAGGCTATATCCATCTCAAGCTGATCCCCGAGGCGGACGAACGGCTTGTGGCGCTGGCGGGACGCTACGCCGACCGTCTGTCGGCCAATATCGAGCTGCCGCGCGACGAGGCCCTGGGGCGGCTGGCGCCCGAAAAGGACGCCCGCCTGATCCGCAAGACCATGGGACAGGTCAGGCTGAGGCTGGAAGCGGCCAGGCCCGAAAAGAGGGACCGGGCCCGCCCGCCGGCTTTTGCGCCTGCGGGACAGTCGACCCAGCTGATCGTCGGGGCGGACGGGGCGCCGGACACGGAAATCCTGGACCGCAGCGCCTCTCTCTATGGCGGCTACGGCCTGCGCCGGGTCTATTATTCGGCCTTCAGCCCCATTCCCGACAGCTCCAGCATCCTGCCGCTGTCGAAACCCCCGCTCATGCGCGAGCATCGCCTCTATCAGGCCGACTGGCTGATGCGCTTCTACGGCTTCACCGCCCCCGAGATCGGGGAGGGGGCGTCGGACGGCATGCTGGATCTGGCGGTCGATCCCAAGCTGGCCTGGGCGTTGAAGCGGCGCGATGTCTTCCCCACCGACGTCAATCTGGCGGCCCGCGAAGATCTGTTGCGCGTTCCGGGGCTGGGAGTGAAGGCGGTGGATCGCATCCTGTCGGTCCGGCGCTATCGCACCCTGCGCCTGGAGGACGTGGCGCGTCTGACGCGTTCCATAGACAAGGTGCGCCCCTGGATCGTCGCCCTGGACTGGACACCCGGAGGATTGACGGACGCGGGTGATCTTCGCGCCCGACTGGCGCCGAGCCGCGCGCCGGAACAGTTGAGCCTGTTCTGATGCGCACCATCAGCCTAGAGAACGAGACGGACTTCGTCGGATGGAAGGCGGCCGCGCGCCGGCTGCGCATGGGCGGGGTCGAGCCCGCCAGCGTCCGCTTTGTCACGGCCGGTTCTTTCCAGGGCGGGCTTTTCGACGCTGACGGGGAGGCGAGCGCGATCGCCGTCAGCGACGCCTTCGTCGTCCCTCGAGCCTTCATGGAAACGGCAGGCGACCTGATCCTGCATCGCGCGCCGGATCGGTTCGACCTGATGTACCGGTTGCTGTGGCGGCTGCGGGACGAACCCGATCTGATGCGGGTGGTGTCTGATCCGGATGTCGCCGCAGCGGTCGAGCGTGTGAAGAACGTGCGCCGCGCCAGCCACAAGATGAAGGCCTTCGTCCGTTTTCGTGAGACAAGCGATTCGCAAGGCGACCGCTGGGTCGCCTGGTTCGAGCCGGCGCATCGCGTTCTGGAGAAGACCGCCTCCTTCTTCGCGCGACGCTACAGCACGATGCGGTGGACCATTCTCACGCCGGACGGGACTGCTCACTGGGATGGGAACGGTCTCGTCTTTGGCCCGCCGGGACGACAGGAGGAGGCGCCGCAGGACGACGAGGTCGAGGATTTCTGGCGCACCTACTACGCCTCGACCTTTAATCCGGCACGTCTGCGCACGCGCATGATGCAGTCGGAGATGCCGAAGCGATACTGGAAGAACCTGCCCGAGGCGTCTCTGATTCCCGGACTGGTGGCTTCTGCGGCGACACGCACCGAGGTCATGGTCTCCGAACCCTCGTCCCTTCCCAATGAGAAGTTCCGGCGCCTGCGCCCGCCGACCGTAGATCGGACTGCGACCGATGAGCTTGTCGCCTTGGAACCGGCGGACCTGGAGCGAGGCGTGCAGAACTGCCGTCGCTGCCCCCTTTGGCGGGATGCGACCCAGGGCGTTTGCGGGCAGGGAGCGCGCGAGGCGCGTCTGATGATCGTGGGCGAGCAGCCGGGCGATCATGAAGACCTGGCGGGACAGCCCTTCGTCGGGCCTGCAGGTCAGGTTCTCGACGCCGCCCTGGCTGAAGCGGGCGTCCATCGCGCAGGGGTCTACCTGACCAATGCGGTCAAGCACTTCAAGCATGAGCCGCGCGGCAAGCGCCGCCTGCACAAGACGCCCGGCGCGGGCGAGGTCCAGGCCTGCCGTTGGTGGCTCGATCAGGAACGAAGACTCGTCAAACCGCGGCTCATCCTCGCCATGGGCGCGACCGCGGGCCTGGCGGTCCTGGGACGAAAGCCCTCCATCCTGTCGGAGCGGGGCGCAGTGATTGAAACGTCGGATGGCGCGAGCGTTCTGCTGACGCTCCATCCCGCCTTTGTCTTGCGTGCGCCCGATCCTGAAGCGCGTCGCCGAGCCTATACGACACTCGTCGAAGACCTCAGGATGGCTTGGAAAGAAGCGGAGCTGGCCTGATCCGGTCCGACCTCGGCTGGGCCACGCGCTCGGCCTCGCGGACACAGACCTTCCAGACCCTGGAGGTGTCGCCCGAAGCCGTTGTCTATCGCGCCTTCACCGCGACGGGCCGCGAACTGGACGCCTTCCGTCTGACCAAGGGCGCGAACGGCTTGGCGCGGGTGGACCCCGGCCACGAGCAGTGACCACTCGCGTCGCTTGTCCGCATTGACGGCAGGGGAGGCGTCGGCGAGGGGCGTCTCCCTTGTCTCTTTAAAACTGTTTTGCACCCGGAGTGTTGTTCGCTGAACTGAAGCGCCAGCTTCACTGTGGATTTGCTGAGGCGTCGTGGGTGCGACACCGACGCCCACTACGCCTCCCGGACCTTCAAGGGGGATGCGATGATGAAATCCGTGGCGAACAAGACTGGCCTGCTGACGGGCGCGGCGATGCTGGGTCTGATGGCGGGCGGCGCGGCCCAGGCCCAGAGCGTGGCCCCGGACCATGTCTCGACGGTGGACGACGTCATCGTCACCGCCCAGCTGCGAGCTCAGGACCCGATCGAGGTTCCCTTCGCCCTGACGGCCTATAGCGGTCAGTTCCTAGAGAACCTGGGCGTGCAGGAGTTCGAACAGCTGTCGGCCTTCGTGCCCGGCTTCCTGGTGCAGAACCAGTCGCCGAATAATCCGGGCTTCGTCATGCGGGGCATCACCTCGGACTCGGGCGCGGCCACGGCCGAGCCGCGCGTTTCGGTGTTCCAGGACGGTGTGTCGATCTCCAAGTCGCGCGGTTCCTATGTCGAGTTGTTCGATCTGGAGCGGGTCGAGATCGCCAAGGGACCGCAATCGACCCTCTATGGTCGCGGCGCCCTGATCGGGGCGGTCAATCTGGTGCAGAACCGCGCCCGTCCGGGGCAGTTCGACGCTGAGATGCGCGCCGAGATCGGCGACTACGGCAACCGCTCGGTCGAGGGTTTCGTGAACGCGCCAGTGGGCGAGGATGCGGCCCTGCGTCTGGCCACGCGGATGAAGACCCGCGACGGCTCGGTCGAGAACCTTCTGGGGGGTGAGGACTACAATGGCATAGAGACCAAGGCCTTCCGCCTGTCGGGCGCCTGGACGCCTACAGATAATCTGCGGGCCGACCTGATCGCCAACTATCAGACCGACGCCGCCAGCGGCACCTCGTTCAAGTCCATCGCCTATGATGCGGCCGACCCGACGACGGGTGCGGTTCTGGGCGGGCGGGCGCCCTGGGACGGCGCGGCCCTGACGCCGGGCGCTGCCTTCGACGGCGGAAAGAGCCTGGGTCTGGACCGCGAAGTTTGGGGCGTGACGGGTCTGGTGAAATGGACTCTGACGCCGTCGCTGTCGCTGAACTCGACCACGGCCTATCGCCAGTTTGACTCCTACGAGACCTTCGACGCTGACGGTTTGTCGCTGCCGCTGCTGACGGCGGCGGAGGAGGCCTCAGGCGAGCAATGGAGCCAGGAGTTCCGACTGAACTGGGACAATGGCGGGCGCCTGTCGGGCTTCGTCGGCGCCGGCTGGTTCCGCGAGGAGGGCTATCAGCGCACCCCGACCCAGTTCGACGAGCGCATTGCCCTGGCCCAACTGGCCGGACTGCTGGACGGCTCGCCCACGGCGGTCGGTCACAACACCCTGCCGGTTTCGGCCTATCCGACGGTGGCGCGCCAGTTCCTTCAGGCGACGCTGACGCCGCTGGGCGCCGGGGCCTTGGCCGCGCCGATCGCGGCGAACCTGAAGTCGGCGCACATCGAGATCCCGATCAACAGCGCCGAACTGACCTCCTATGACCTGTTCGCTGATCTGACGTTCAAGGCCACCGACCGGCTCGAGTTCGCGGGCGGGGTTCGCTACACCCGCGACGACAAGACCACGGGCTACGCCAGTTCGGTCGCCAACGGCCGGTCCATCGCCGGGGGTCTGCTGGCGGTGCTGCAGGGCGCGGTCCCGGCAGCCCAGGTTCCGGCCCTGCTGGGCGGTCTAGCCAATCCCAATGCAGTCAACCTGCCTGCCTCGGTCCTGCCGCTCTTTGGCCTGACGGCCCAGCCGACCGCCAACAACGGCGACTTCGTTTATGGGGATCACAAGGACGACGGCTTCACCTGGCGTCTGACCGCCCGCTACGCCTTGTCGGACGACACGAGCGTCTATGCCAACTATGCGCGGGGCCGTCGCCCCGAGGTGCTGAGCGTCAGCGGCCCCTCGGCGCCGCTGGGCGCGCCGACGTTCAAGGTCATTGAGGCGGAGACGGTCGACAGCTTCGAAATCGGCGCCAAGGCGGCGCTGATGGATGGTCGTCTGCGTCTGGACGGCGCGGTCTTCCACTACGCCTATGACAACTTCCAGACCACGGTTCAGGAAGGCACCCGCTTCATCACCACCAATGCGGGCGAGGCCAGCGCCTATGGCTTCGAGGGGCAGGTCTTCTGGGCCGCCGCCGAGAACGTCGATCTGTTCGGCACCTACGGCTACAACCACTCGCGCTTTGAAGCGGGCCTCTATGACGGCAACCGTTTCCGTCTGTCGCCTGACAACATGGCCTCGATTGGCGCAATCTGGCGTCTGCCGGTCGCGGGCGGCATGGTCGAGGTCCAGCCGACCTGGACCTGGCAGTCCAAGGTCTTCTTCGACGACAACAACGACATCCCGGCCCTGCAGACCCAGAACTTCGTCGCTGACCTGGTCCAGGACGAATATCAGGACAGCTATGGCTTGCTGAACCTGCGGGTCCGCTACGCCCCGGCGTCCGGAAACTGGGGCGTGGAGGCCTTCGGCGAAAACCTGCTGGACGAGGAATACATCAAGGACGCGGGCAATACGGGCGATGCGCTCGGCCTGCCGACCTTCATCGCCGGGCGCCCCGCCAGCTACGGCGTGGCCTTCACCGTTCGCTACTGAGGGCCAGACGCATGACCATGAACCGTCGCGGCCTTCTGGGCCTGTTCGGGGCTGGAGCGGCCATCGGCGCGACGCCGGCGATGGCGGAGGCGGCTTCGGTCGCTTTCGCTCACGGCGTCGCCTCAGGCGATCCCGGGACGGACCGGGTGATTCTGTGGACGCGCGTGACGCCGGGGGAGGGCTTCAACGGCCAAATCTCCGTGACCTGGCGCGTTCTGGATGGTGAAGCCGTAGCGGCTTCAGGCCGCTTCGAGACCGGTCCTGAGCGCGACTATACGGTCAAGATTGATGCCGCGGGTCTGCGTCCCGGCCGGGACTATCGTTACGACTTCGTCGTGGGCGAAACGCGTTCGCCGACGGGCCGCACCCGCACCCTGGCGGCCGAGGGCGTGACGCCGGTCAATCTGGCGGTCGTGTCGTGCCAGCTTTATCCGGGCGGCCTGTTTAACGTCTATGAGGCCATCGCCGCCCTGCCGTCGCTGGACGCCGTGGTCCATCTGGGTGACTATATCTACGAATACGGGGCCGAAGCAGACGCCTATGGCATGGTCACGGGCGCCGCGCTGAACCGCATCCCGGAGCCCCTCCACGAGATTGTGACCCTGGCCGACTATCGGAGCCGTCACGCCCAGTACAAGACCGACGCCGACCTGCAGGCCGCCCACGCACGCGCCCCCTTCATCTGCGTGTGGGACGACCATGAGACAGCCAATGACGCCTGGCTGCACGGCGCCGAGAATCACCAGCCTGAGACCGAAGGCGACTTCGCGGTGCGCAAGGCCGCCGCGCTGAAGGCCTACTATGAGTGGATGCCGATCCGCGAGGCGGCGCCGGGGGCGCTGAAGGAGGCCATCTATCGCAGCTTCCATTTCGGTGATGTGGCCAGCCTGATGATGGTTGAGACACGGCTGACGGGTCGAACCGAGGCTCTGGATTACAGCAGGGATCTGACCGTCAAGGAGGGCCCTGACGGCGAACCCGTGCTGGACCTCGATGCTTTCCGGGCCAAGCTCAATGACCCCGCGCGCGATCTGATAGGGTCGGAACAACGCGCCTGGCTGACGCGCGAACTGGCGGCCTCCAAGGCGGCGGGCCGTCCCTGGCAGGTGCTCGGCAATCAGGTCGTGACCGCCCGCGTGGCCGGCCCCGACGTATCGCGCACCATGACGCCGGATCAGATCGAAGGCTTGATGGCGCGCGTGCCGGAGGCTTTCCGCGAGCAGTTCGAGCAGGCCCTCTTCCTGTTCAAGATGGGTTTGCCGTTCAATTTGGACGCCTGGGACGGCTATCCGGCGGGACGCGAGCGCCTCTACGCCGCCTTTGCCGAGGCGGGGGTCCAGCCCATCGTCCTGGCAGGCGACAGCCACGCCTTCTGGGTCAATGAGCTGAAGGATGCGAGCGGCGCCCGTCGCGCGATCGAATTCGGGACCAGCGCTGTCTCCAGCCCCTCGATCGGCGACGCCATCGGCGGCTTCCCGCTAGGGGCCGCGCTCATGCAGGCCAACGACGAGGTCGTCTTCTGCGACCAGTCGGCCAAGGGCTTCATTGTCATGACCTTGACGGCGGACAGGGCGGATGCGGCGTTGATGCGGGTCTCGACCCTCTTGGCCAAGCCGTTCGATGTCGTCCAGCTGAAGCGCTTCAGTCTGGGGCTGGATGGCCGGCTCGCCGAAGAGACGGCCGCTTCGACGTAGGGCGCCCGGCGGAAGCGCGCAGGGGACGGAGGCTCGCTCCAGTCCTTGACGATCAGCTGGTGTCTTCCGAGGCCCCTTGGGGCACAATGGCGCGCGGAATCATGCGTCAGGAGGCTTGCATGTCGATCGGTCGAGCGGGCTTTGAGGTCTATCGCGGGAAGGGCCGCCACGCTCGTCGCGTTCGGATGTCGTCGGGCGGAGTCTTTTTGAACCTCTTCATGGCATGGCTTCGTCAGCGCGGCTGATCGAACCGCGTCGCTGTCGCATCACAAAAAAAGGCCGCCGGGTTCGCCCGGCGGCCTTTTTGCAGTCCGTGATCGGGAGCCGATCAGAACTTGAAGCTGGCTCGCAGCAGCAGGGTGTAGCGGACGTAGTCTTCCAGCAGTTCGGCGTCGCCGGTGATGGAGAGCATGCCCAGATCGTTGCCGACGTTGAGGCGGAAGCCCAGGATGGGGCCGCCGCCCTCGATGCTGGCGGGGTCGAGCGTGAAGGCGTCGCCGCCGGAGGCGAAGCGGGCGATGGTCGAGCCTGCATCGACCGAGAAGTTCTGACGCCAGCCAGCCCGGATTTCGGGGCGGATCCAGCCGTCCTTGCCGAAGCCGTACCCAATGTTCACGGCGGCGACGCCAGAGAACATATGGCCGTCGCGTTCGTCAATCTCGAGGTCGAAGCCGTCCCCGCCGCCCTTTTCAGTGCGAGCGTCTTCGCTCAGCGAGAAGTACTCGCCGTAGATTTCGGGGCGGATGTTCAGGCGACCGAAGTTGCGTTCATACGAGGCCCCGCCGGCAGCGGCCAGAGTAAAGCCGTGCCAGTCGGACTCGTTCTTCAGGTTGATGCCGTCGGCGACCAGCTTGCGGGTCGCGTTGAACGAGGCGTAGCCGCCCGCTGCACGCGCCCATGTCGTCCAGTACTGGCCTTGAGCGCGCCAGTAGAGGCCCAACTCGAGCAGGTTGGCCGACAGGACCTCTTCCGCCGCCGCTTCAGGATCTTCCAGGTCGGAAGACGTGAAAGCTGCCGTGAGGCCGATCGCGCCCATATTGGTGCCGCGCTCGACGCCGCCGGCGACGCCGAAGCCTTCCGAACGGAAGCCGTAGGAGTCGGTCTTGTCCTTGTCGGCGTAGAAGTTGATTTCCTGGACCCAGGCGCTGGTCTCGCCGGGCGCAGCCGAAGCGTTGCGGCCGGTCAGGGCGCGGGTGACGGCATCGACGCCGCTGGCCAGGGAGAGCAGGGGGCCGCCGGAGTGATCGGGCAGCATCTGCTCATAGATGTCGAAGAAGCCGTCCCGGCCCGTCTGGTTCAGGATGGCGTTGCGAATCGCTTCGTTCTGGCCCAGCGCGCCATAGATCGAGTCATAGGCCGCAGCCTCGACGTCGATCATGCCAGCTTCTTCCGCTGTGCGGCGACGCGCATCGATATAGATGTCGCCGGCCGCCAGGTCAGCACCGGCCTTGACCACGAAGGCGTAGGGCGAGTTGGCCTGCACCGCATCGCCGTCAATGGTTCCAACATTCAGCGTGTTGGCGTCGATGATGGTGAAACGCGTCGGATCTTGAAGCAGGGAGTTGAAGCGAACGCCCAGCCCCGCGCCGTTGGCGATATTGGCGACGCCATCAACCTTGAAGCCGCTGCTCGCGCCATTGGCGGGATCAAGGGCGACGATCAGGTCGCCGTCGGCGCCGATATTCAGGTTGCTGATGGTCGTCACGCCGCTCTGACGAGCGTCGAGCGTGCCCTTGGAAATGTCGATATCCAGTTGCCCGTCGGAGTTGGTGATGGCCCCGCGGACGATAGCTCCGCCGGAGATAGACAGGCGGTCAGCGCCGGCGCCGAACGAGATATCGCCCTGGACCAGGCCATTCTGGATGTCCAGGACGTCTGCGCCCGAGCCAAGCTTGATGTCGCCGAAGGTGGTGGGCTCTCGCGAATCCGTCACGCCGTCGCCGTCGGTGTCGGGATCGGAGGTCGTGGCGGTTCCAGCAATGCCTTTCTGGGTGAAGGTGACGCCCGAAGTGTTGGCGCTGACGTCAATGGCCGTCGCCTTGCCGGTGATGGGGCTGCCGTCGGCGTTAGCCGAAACATTGGCCTGGATGGACCGGGTGTTGGTGATGGAGGTCAGGCTGCCGCTGAGATCCGCGATTGCGGTCGTATTGGCCTTGCCGCCGCCCGCCGTGGCCGCGATCGTGCCGTCATTGTTGAGTGAGGCGACGTTGGCGCCGGCTTCGATCTTGATGGCGGTGACCTGATCCGCGTTGGCAGTGGCGGAGGCCGCGCTGATGGTGCCGGTGTTGACCATGGTCGGCGTCGTCGCGCCGGCGGCGAAACGGATGGCGGTGGCGTCAGCCTCGTTGGCCAGAACCGCGATCGAGCCTTCGTTACGAACGCCGCCCTCAATGGAGACCGTCTGACCGCCCGCGACGCCGAACTGGACCGCCGTGGCGGCGACGTCGTCATAGACGCCGATGCCGAAGATCTCGCCGCGATTGACGAAGCCGTAGGCGTTGTTGCCGGTCCCGGCCACGCCGAGCGTCACTGCGTTGTTCGCGGATCCCACAACGACAGCCGGTGCGGCGCCGTACGACGTGATCTTGGCGGCGCCCTCGTTGGCGTCGAGCAAGCCGTCGCCGTCGCGATCCGTGTCCTCGCGGTTCTTAACGCCGTCGCCGTCGTCGTCCTCATCGCCGTTCTTCACGCCGTCGCCGTCATCGTCGCCCTCGATGCCGGCGGCACCATAGCTGGGGCCCACGTCGAAGAGGACGCCCTTAGTGGCGCTGGCCGAGATGCTGACGGCCGGTCCGCCCTGCAGAAGGTCGTCGGCATCGAGGTTCTCGAGGAACAGGACTTCAGCCGGCACCGTACCGGTCGTGGGCTTGCTCTGGGGACGCGTGGTGTAGCGGTAGCCGGTGGAGGTTACGGTCCCTTGAATGTTGAGACGTCCATCGACCGGGCCGTCAACGGCCACGCCGACGGCGTTCTCGCCACGGGCTGTCACGGAGCCCAGGATGTTCACATTGCCGGTGACGGGCCCCGTCACGCTGACGCCGCGCGTATTGTCGCCGGTGACCGAGATGGTGCCGAAGTTGGTGAGATTGCCGATCAGGGGCGCTTCGATGGAAACGCCGTACGAGTTGTTGCCTTCGACGAGGATAGAGCCCGAGGTCTCGACCAGAATGTCTCCGGTCTTGGGGGCGGGGCCCGTAACACGCAGGCCATAGCGGTTGTTGCCTGAGGCGAAAGGACCGTCCGGGTCGCCGTCCTTATCGGTGTCCTTGTATTCGTCGATGTCGTCCGAAATCGAGATCGAGCCGCCGATGGTGATCGGACCGGTCGTACCGCCCTGGGCCAGGATGCCGGTCGCGCCGTCCGCTGCCTTGGCCATCGTGATCGACGAGCCGCTGTCCAGATCGACGCCGTGGCTCGAATCGATGGTCACGGCTGCGCCGCTGGTGACGGCGATCGAACCGCCGCTGGCCAAGCGAATGCTGTCGGGAGTTCCGGCCGCCGTCGCCTTGGAGGTCGTGATCGGCGTGGTGCGTGCGGTCGAGATCACTTCCTCGGCGTGGGCGCCGGCAGCAACCATCAGGGGGGCGATCGCCACTGCGGTCGCGAGTAGAATACGCATTAGTTAGAAACCCCTCGAGGACACACGCGCAAGGACGCCGAACGCCCGTTTAACAGGCTCGACGACACCATGCCCCAAGTTTCTCGAATTTGAGGCGAATGCAAGGCCATGGGTAAAGCGCCCAAGCTGAACGGGGGATGAAAATTCACGTTTCATGGCCGCGCGGACAGGCTGGCTGAAATGGATGCTTGAGCGGAGCAGTTTCCGGCGCTAGGGCCGATTCATGGTGAGTTCCAAACGCGCGCGTCGCATCCAAAGCAGAACCGGTCGCGTTGCGGCGTTAAGTTCCGGAAAGGTCGCTTCCATGAGCGTGACCGACATCGATGTTCAGGAAAGCGAACTACGCCTGTTCCCCGGCCTGGACGAAGAAGTCGCTGAGACGCTGCGCGTTTTGAAGGCGTCGACGTCGGATCCTCGGCCTCGTCTTGTGGACACCACCATGCTGTTTGCGCCCCGTTCAGGGGGAGTGAAGCGATATCTGTTGTCAAAGAAGGCCTGGCTAGAGGCCAATCGGCCGTCGGTGGCGCACACTTTGGTCGTGCCTGGCGCCAAGCACCGCGCCGGCGCAGACGGAATCGTTCAACTGCATGCGGCGAAGCTGCCTTTTGGCGATGGATATCGCTGGCCCAGTTCCGTGCGTCGCTGGGGAGCCTGGGTGGCGTCCATGAATCCTGCGGTGATCGAAGCGGGCGACCCTTACACGCCGGGACAGGGCGCGCTCGAGGCCGGGCAACGCGCCGGTTGCCCGGTTGTCGGCTTCTGCCATTCCGATCCTGCTGGACTCGCCGCGCTGCACTTCGGCGAGTGGGCGAAGAAGCCGGTCGAGAAACGCTGGGCCAAGCTGTTTTCGCAGTTCGATCGAGTCGTATCGCCTAGCCGCTTCATCGCGCGACGGCTGGAGGAGGCGGGAGTTGGGGGCATTGTGATTCGGCCTCTAGGGGTCGAGATCGACACTTTCCGACCGGATCGCCGCGATCGCGAATGGCTGTTGAAGAAATTGGGTCTGGGCGCAGACGCTCGCCTGTTGTGCTTCGCTGGCCGTCCCGCCAAGGAAAAAAACGTCGATGTCCTGATCGACGCCGTTCAACGCCTCGGCGCGCCCTATCATCTGGTGCTGGTGGGCGCCGGCGCCGGCATGCCGCCAGAGGACCGGGTGATTTCTCTGCCCTATGAAAAGGACCCCAAGGCCGTGGCCCGGATCATCGCCAGTTGCGACGCCTTCGTTCACGCCAATGACAAGGAGCCTTTCGGTCTGATCGTGCTGGAGGCCATGGCCTGCGGACGCCCCGTCGTTGGCGTTAACGCCGGCGGCGTGGCTGAGACGGTGGATATGAGCGTGGGGCAATTGGCGCGTTCGGCCGATCCTGCTGACTATGCCGAGGCCATCGAGGCTCTTTTCGCGCGGGACGTAGAGGCCCTCGGCCATGCGGCGCGGGTCAAGACTGTCGAGCAGTTCGCCTGGAACCGCGTCTTTGAAGATCTGTCGATGCTCTACGGCGAACTGAGCGGTCGGCCGGAATTCGTCTTGCCGCAAGAGATCGCGCCGCTGAATTAGCGGCGCAGCGACGGCACGAAACCTGCGATGAGCAGGGCGTTTGTATTTCGATTGAAGAGACGAGGCCCGGCAGAGGCGGTGTGCGCCATTCCCTTCGCTGAAAGGAATGGCGCGAGTGACGGGGCTCGAACCCGCGACCTCCGGCGTGACAGGCCGGCACTCTAACCAACTGAGCTACACCCGCGTTTCCTCCGCGAGGAGGAGTAGGGCGAATAAGGGCGACTCACGTTCCGGTCAAGCGAGGAGCGCGTGCCGCGCCGAAAAAGCGCACGCAAAGAGCCAGGGAACCTTGGCGATCAACCTGAAGGGGAAGGTATTTGGGGAATGGTGTGCGCCATTCCCTTCGCTGAAAGGAATGGCGCGAGTGACGGGGCTCGAACCCGCGACCTCCGGCGTGACAGGCCGGCACTCTAACCAACTGAGCTACACCCGCGTTTCCTCCGCGAGGAGGAGAAGGGCGGGATAAGGGCGACTCATGATCCGGTCAAGCGCAATGTGAGGATGTCGTCGAATTTGGCTGAGAATTCAGCTGTTAGCGGCCGCAATCCAGCCCCGCGGCATCCGGTGCGGCCTCAGCACCCCGGCCCAGGGCTTTTTGCATGAAGACCACGTCACGCCAGGCGTCGAACTTCCATCCGACGGCGTGGAACACGCCGACGTGCTCAAAGCCGGCTGCGGCGTGCAGGGCGATGGAGCCGGCGTTGGCGCTGTCGCCGATCACCGCCACCATCTGACGCATGCCCAGGGCCGTGCAGGCGCTCAGCAGGGCGTCGAGCAGGGCCTTGCCGACGCCCCGCCCGCGAAACGGCTCGGCCACATAGATCGAGTCCTCGACCAGGAAGCGATAGGCGGCGCGCAGGCGATAAGGCCCGGCGTAGGCGTAGCCCGCGACCTGACCGTCGATTTCGGCAGTCAGCACCGGCAGGCCGAGCGAAGCGGGCGCGGCCAGGCGCGCTCGCATGTCCTCCTCCGAGGGGACGTCCAGCTCGAACGTCCCCGTGCCCTTCAGCACGCTGTCAGCGTAGATGGCCGTGACGGCGGCCAGATCGGCTTCCGTGAAAGGCCGGATGATCACGCCTTTTCCCAGCCCTTTTCGACGGCCCAGACGGCGAAGGCGTAGTCGTGGGCGATGTCCTTCAGATAGTCGAAGCGGCCCGACGAGGCGAAGTGGCCCGCCTCCATGTTGATCTTCAGCAGCACCGGCTTGCCCGAGGTCGAGGCCGGACGCAGCTTGGCCACCCACTTCTCGGGCTCCCAGTAGGTAACGCGCGGGTCGGACAGGCCGCCGGTCGCCAGCAGGGCCGGATAGGGCTTGGCCTCGATCTGGTCGTAGGGGCTGTAGCTGAGCATGTAATCGTAAGCCGCGGCGTCCTCGATCGGGTTGCCCCACTCGGGCCATTCCGGCGGCGTCAGCGGCAGGCTGGTGTCGCTCATGGTGTTGATGACATCGACGAAGGGCACGCCGCCGATCACGCCCGCCCACAACTCGGGCCGCATGTTGGTCACGGCCCCCATCAGCAGGCCGCCCGCCGAGCGCCCCTCGGCCACGATGTTTCCGGCCTTGGTGTAGTTGCGCGCGATCAGGTGGTCGGCGGCGGCGATAAAATCGGTGAAGGTGTTCTTCTTGGTGAAGCGTCGGGCCGTCAGGAACCAGTTCCAGCCCTTGTCCGAACCGCCGCGGATATGGGCGATGGCGTAGATGAAGCCGCGATCCACCAGCGACAATCGGTTGGTTGAGAAGCTGGCCGCCATCGGGATGCCGTAGGAGCCGTAGCCGTAGAGCAGCAGGGGTGCCGTTCCGTCGACCGGCGTGTCCTTGCGGCGCAGCACCGTCACCGGAACCAGTTCGCCGTCGGAGGCCGGGGCGTTCAGCCGCTCGACCACATAGTCGGCCGGGTTGTGGCCCGATGGCACTTCCTGAACCTTGCGCAGGGTCCGTTCGCGCGTCTTCAGGTCGTAGTCATAGGTCGAGGTCGGCGTGGACGGCGAGTTGTAGCCGTAGCGCATGACCGTGGTGTCGAACTCCGACGCCCCGCCCAGCGACAGGGCGTAGGCGGGCTCGTCCACGGCGATCTCATGCTCGGCGCCGGCGCGATCGCGAATGACGATCTTCGTATTGGCGTCGGCGCGCTCCTGACGGCCCAGATAGTCCTTCACCAGGGCGACGCCCTCGATGAAGCGGCCTGGCGTGTGCGGGATCAGGTCTTTCCAATTGGCCTTGGCCGGAGCGTCCGTCGGCGCCTCGACCACCTTGAAATCGATGGCGTCGTCGGCGTTGGTGCGGATCACCCAGCGGTCGCCCCAGTGGTCCAGGTCGTACAGACGGCCGGTATGACGCGGCTCGACCACCACGGGCGTGGCGGTCGGAGTCGCGCCCGGGATGATGCGACCCTCCGAGGTTTCCTGATTGCCGATGCCGATGACTATGAAGGCGTCATCCGAGGTGCGGCTGACGCTCTGGAACATGCCGTCGTCGGTCTCCTCATAGACAAGGGAGGTCTCGCCGCCGCGCGCGGGGCGACGGAAGATCTTGTCCGGTCGTCCGTTGTCGTCGCGGTTGGTCCAGAAGATCCACTGGCTGTCGGGCGAGAAGGTGAAGTTCTCGGTCGCCGATTCGATGGGGTTGGGCAGGACCTCGCCGGTGGCCAGATCCTTGACGTAGATCTTGAAGACCTCGGAGCCTTGCGCGTCCTCGGCATAGGCGAACAGGGCGTGGTCGGGGCTGTGTTCGACAGCCGAGACTTCCGAGTAGGCCTTGCCCTCGGCCAGGGCGTTGCAGTCCAGCAGGAGCTGAGGCGTCGGGGCCTTGATGAAGTTCCTGGTCACGGGCTGGCCGTCGACCACCCAGGTCCCCTGGCGCTCGACCCGCATATAGCGCGGGTGCTGCTCTCCGGTGCGGTACTCTGTGTAGTACTCCCAGGCGCCGTCGGCGGCGGGGACGGAGCTGTCGTCCTCCTTGATGCGGCCCTTCATCTCCTCGAACATCGCGGCCTGCAGCGGCAGGGTCGAGGCCATCATGGCTTCGCGATAGGCGTTCTCGGCGGTCAGGTGCTCCTTGACGTCGGCCTTGATCAGCGACGGATCGCGCAGCACGGCCTGCCAGTTGTCGTCCTTCATCCACTGATAGTCGTCGGTGCGGACGCGACCCAGTTGCTCGATACGGACGGGGACCTTTTTGGCGACGGGCGGTTGGGGCAGGGACATCGAGACTCCGGTAGTCGAACGGGCGAGTGCAGGGGAGGCGGCGGCGAGGCCGACGGCGGCGGTCGAGGCGATCAGTTCGCGGCGATTCATGAAGCGGGCTCCCCCTATGGTTCGGGCGGACCTTGTGCCTGTGAACCGGCCGCGTCAAATGGCGGAATGATCACTCAGGACGTTCCACCCGCACCGCCCGCAGCCGTCGCTCCCGTCCCGTGGGACCTGACCGTCGGCATGATCAACGCTACGGTGCAATTGGATCAGCCGCTGAACGAAAGTTCGCGCAAGGTCGGCACCGGCTTCCTGATTTCCGCGCCTCGGGCCGACGGCACGCCTCGGGTCGTTTTGGTGACGGCGGCGCATGTCTTCAACGTGATGCCGAACGGGGAAGCGCGCGTCGGCTGGCGCACCGCCGAGGCGGACGGCGCCTGGAAGTTCTCGCCGGCGAACCTGACGATCCGCGACTCCGATGGAACGCCGCTGTGGACCCAGCACCCCGAGCGTGACGTGGCGGTCATGGAGATCACCGCCCCCGACGCCTTCGCCCGCGCCGCCATCCCGATGGGCTGGCTGGCGAACGACACGACTTTCGACCGTTGGCGCGTCGGGCCGGGGGACGAGTTGATGGCGCTCGGCTATCCGCACGGCCTGTCGGCGAACAAGGCGGGCTTCCCGATCCTGCGCCTGGGTCGGATCAGTTCCTGGCCGCTGACGCCGATCCGGCACTTCCCGATCTTCCTGCTGGATTTCGCGGTGTCGCAAGGCAACTCGGGCGGGCCGGTCTTCTGGACCCCTGCGGTCGATCGCCTGCCCGGCTCGCCGACGCCCGACCATCCCTATATCGCCGGCGTGTTGGTGCAGGAGGTTCAGGGCGGCGGCGAGGGCCTGGAACTGGGCGTCGTCGCTCATGCCCAATACGTGCGCGAGGCGATCGCGCTGCTGGATCAGCCTGCGGCCGCCCCCGCGCCGTAGCGCATCCTACGGCCCCGGATAAGCGCTTGGCGCCTTCCGGGGCGACAGTTGCTCGTTAGCCCGCCAGGGCTTCCACGCTCAGGCCTTGCAGCAGGTCGCCGCCCTGACCGACAGCGGCCAGGCGGCTGGAGACGTGGCCGAGCACGTTGGCGGCGTAGAATTCGTAGAGGTCCAGCTTGCCTTGCAGCCAGACGGGGTCGCCGTTTCCGGCGTCGAGGCGCGCCTTGGCGGCCAGGGCGCCCTTGGCCAGCATCCAGCCGCCGACCACGTCGCCCATCAGCTTCAGATAGGCGTCGGCCCCGGCCAGAACGTCGGCGGCGCCGTCCGCGGCGGCCTTTCGATCGAGCAGCCACAGGGTGGCGTCCTCGACGGCCTCGATGGCGGTGGCGAAGCGCTCAACCGGCTTGCCGACATAGAGGCGATCGATCTGGGCCAAGGTGTCCTTCATGTCGGCGATCAGGGCCTTGGCGGAATCGCCGCCGTCCATCGACAGCTTGCGGCCGACCAGATCCATGGCCTGAATGCCGTTGGTGCCTTCGTAGATGGGGGTGATGCGCGCGTCGCGGTAGTATTGGGCCGCGCCGGTCTCCTCGATGAAGCCCATGCCGCCGTGGACCTGAACGCCCAGGGAGGCGACCTCGCAGCCGACGTCGGTGGACCAGGCCTTGGCGATGGGGGTGAACAGGTCTTCGCGGCCTTTCCACAGCTTGCGCTCGGCCTCGGTGACGGCGTGCTTGGCCAGGTCTGCGGCGACGCCGGTGGACAGGCAGATGGCGCGGGCGGCGGCGATCTTGGCCTTCATCACGCCCAGGGTGCGGCGCACGTCGGGGTGGTCGAAGATCGGGGCGTTCTTCTCGCCGGTCCAGACGCTGCGGCCCTGACGGCGTTCCAGAGCATAGGCCAGGGCGTGCTGGTAGGCGCGCTCCGCCACGCCGACGCCCTCGACGCCGACGGCCAGACGGGCGGCGTTCATCATGACGAACATGTGGGCCAGGCCCTCGTTCGGGCGGCCGACCAGTTCGGCGCGGGCGCCTTCATAGGACATGACGCAGGTGGGGGAGGCGTGGATGCCCAGCTTGTGCTCGACGCCGACCGGGTGGAAGGCGTTGCGCTCGCCCAGCGACCCGTCGGCGTTGACGGCGAACTTGGGCGTCAGGAACAGGCTGATGCCCTTGGGACCGGCCGGGGCGTCGGGCAGGCGAGCCAGCACCAGGTGGACGATGTTGTCCGTGGCGTCGTGGTCGCCCCAGGTGATGAAGATCTTCTGGCCATTCAGGGCATAGGTGCCGTCGCCGTTCGGCGTGGCCGTGGTGGTCAGGGCGCCCAGATCCGAACCGGCGTGCGGCTCGGTCAGCACCATGGCCCCGGTCCATTCACCCGAGACCAGCTTGGGCAGGTAGGTGGTCTTCTGGTGCTCGGTGCCGACGGCTTCCAGCGCCTCGATGGAGGCCAGGGACAGCATGGGGCAAAGGCCGAACGCCATGTTGGCGGCGTGGACGGTTTCATAGGCCGCCAGTTCCAGCGCCTTGGGCAGAGCCTGGCCGCCGGCCTCGACCGAGGCGGTCAGGCCGGTCCAGCCGCCTTCGGCGAATTGTTTGTAGGCGTCGACGAAGCCGGGGGCGGCGGTGACGGCGCCGTTGGCGTATTTGGCGCCCGCCAGGTCGCCGGGACGGTTCAGCGGGGCCAGGACCTGTTCCGAGAACTGGCCGGCGGCCTCCAGCACCGCGCCCATGACGTCGGCGTCGTAGTCGGCGAATGCGCCGGTGGCGGCGACCTGATCAATGCCGGCGACGGCTTCCAGGGCGAAGGCGAGGTCACGGACGGGGGCGCGGTAGCTCATGGCGGTCTCCAGAATCTTCAAACTGCTTCTGACGCCCGAGGCGTCGAGGATGCAAGGGCGCTTGGACTTTGGTCGAGGTTCCGCCACTCTGTGGCCTAGTGCCGTCGCGGAAGGAAAGACCCTTGGCCGAACCTCGCAATCGCTACTCTACCGTGTCGCTGATCCTGCACTGGGTCATCGCTCTGGCTGTGGTCGCCCAAGTGCTGCTGATCATGGCTCACGACGCGACCGAGGGGCCGTTGTCGCGCGAATTCGTGCAGGTCCACAAGGCGGTCGGCCTGACCATCCTAGTCCTGACCTTGGGCCGAATCGGCTGGCGGCTGGCCAATCCGCTGATCGCCTTGCCGGTCGAGATGCCGAGATGGGAGCGGATTCTGGCGCGGACGACCCAGATCGCCTTCTACATCGTGCTGCTGGCCATGCCGCTGACCGGGTGGCTGGCGTCGTCGGCCGCCGGTCGCGAGATCAGCTGGTTCGGCCTGTTCCAATGGCCCCTGCTGCCGGTCGGCGGCGGACGTGAAGCGGCCGGTCAGTTCATGGATGTCCACGGAGCGGTGGCCAAGCTGCTCTATCTGCTGATCGCCCTGCACGTTGTCGGCGCGCTGAAGCACCAGTTCATCAACCGGGACAATGTGCTGCACCGCATGATCCCCCTGATCCCGCGCCGGCCATGAAGGGCGACACCCCCGAAATCGCCGCCGAGGCGTTGAAGACCGGGCGGCTGGTCATGCTGCCGACCGAGACGGTCTATGGGCTGGCGGCGGACGCCTCTAACCCGCAGGCGGTGGCGCGCATCTTCGAGGCCAAGGGAAGACCGCGCTTCAACCCCTTGATAGCGCACGTCGCCAACGCCCTGGACGCCGAGACCATCGCGGTGTTCGACGACCGGGCTCGGGCCCTGGCCGAGGCCTTCTGGCCCGGCCCCCTGACCATTGTGGCGCCGGTGCGGGACCGCGAGCGGGTCTGCGATCTGGCGCGCGCCGGGCTGGACAGCGTGGCTGTGCGGGTGCCGGGTCATCCGCGCGCGCGCGCCGTGATCGCGGCGTTTGGCGGGGCTGTCGTCGCGCCCTCGGCCAACCGCTCGGGACGGCCCAGCCCGACAACTTTTGACGACGCGCTGGAAGAGACCGGCCATGCGGTCGGCGCCGCCGTGGACGGCGGGCCCTGCGCTGTAGGGGTGGAAAGCACGGTCGTTTCAGTGCTGGACGGTCGGGTGGCCCTGCTGCGTCCCGGATCGGTGACGCGCGAGGAGATTGAGGCCGTGGTCGGGCCGCTGGCGGAAGAAGACGGGCAGGGGCATCGCTCGCCCGGTCGCCTGGCCCTGCACTACGCCCCAGATGCCCCCGTGCGGATCGAGGCCGAGGCGGTGAACGAAGGCGAAGTCCTGCTGGGCTTCGGCCCTGGCGTCGGAGAACCGCGCTGGAGCCTGAGCCCGAGCGGCGACCTGCGCGAGGCGGCGGCCAATCTGTTCCGTCTGCTGAGAGAGGCGGATCGGACCAAGCCCGGGGGCATCGCCGTGTCGCCCATCCCGCACAAGGGTCTGGGCGAGGCGATCAATGACCGATTGCGCCGTGCGGCAGGCTTCGTCGGCTAAAGGAAACGGGCCTTCAGGTCGACGCTTGAGGCTTGCCCCACCTGGGGCGCGCAGGTCTTCAGCCATTGCTCAGCCGCCTGACGCCCGCGCGACTTCAGGTCGTTGAGGAAGCTCCATTCCGTGTCGAACTTGGTCGACAGCGACAGACTGCCCAGCCAGTCGTCGGCTTCGATCGCGTGCATGCGGACGGCGCGATGGCGGTCCTCAGTACGGCTGAGTTTGCCGTCGGCGATCAGGTCCTGGACGAAGGCGACGGCGCGCAGTTCGGCGACCAGGGGCGCGTTGAACAGGATTTCGTTCAGCCGATCCATGATCTCGCCCGCTTCACGCGGCGCCTCGTCACGCATGAAGGGGTTGAGCGGCAGCAGCAGGATGTCGTCAGGCGTGTCGGCGTAGAACAGCGGCCACAGCGCTGGATTGGCCAGATAGCCGCCGTCCCAATAGGGCTCGCCCTCGATCTCGACCGCGTGGAAGAGGTGGGGCAGACAGGCCGAGGCCAGCAGAACGTCAGGGGTGATCTCGGCCGAGCGGAACAGACGCGAGCGCCCGGCGCGCACCGCCGTGGTCGAGACGATCAACTGGATTTGGGAGGCCCGAATGGCGTCGAAATTGACGGCGGTCTCCAGCACGCGCTTCAACGGGTTCAGGTTGAAGGGGTTGAAGGCGTAGGGGCTCATGGACATGGCGAGCGTCTCGCCCGCCTTCCACATTGGGCTGTCCTTGAGCCAGCCGGGCGTCAGGGCCTTGGACCAGATGGCGCTGTCGCCGAAGACGTTTCGGCCACCGGACTGATTGACCTCACGCCACAGCCTGTCGAGGGCGACGCGTGCGCCCTCGGCGCCGCCCTGTTCCAGTCCGGTGATCAGGGCCGCGGCGTTCATCGCCCCCGCCGAGGCGGCGGTGACAGCGCGGATATCGAGGATGTCGGCCTCAAGCAGTCGATCCAGCACGCCCCACTGGAAGGCGCCGTGCGAGCCGCCGCCTTGCAACGCGAGGCAGATGGGGCGACGGGCGGGGCGGGATTTCGACTTGGCCATCATCCGCCCCGGTTCGGATCGCTATTGAGCGGTCCAGCCGCCATCGACGGAATAGTGCGAGCCGTTGGCCGAAGCGCCCAGGTCGGACACCAGATAGAGGAAGATGCCGGCCAGTTCGTCGGTCGTGACAAAGCGCTTGGTCGGCTGCGAGCCCAGGATGACGTTCTTCATCACGTCCTCGGGCGTCATGCCGCGCGTGCGGGCCTGATCCTCGATCTGCTTGGCGACGATGGGGGTCTCGACGAAGCCGGGGCAGATGGCGTTGCAGGTGATGTTCTGCTGGGCCAGTTCTAGGGCCACCGTCTTGGTGAAGCCGATCACGCCGTGCTTGGCGGCGACATAGGCCGATTTGAACGGGCTGGCGACCAGACCATGGGCCGAGGCGATGTTGACGATGCGGCCGCGCCCCTGGGCCTTCATGATCGGGATCGCCGCCTTGGTGGCGTAGAAGGTCGAGGACAGGTTGATCGAAATGATCTTCTCCCACGCGTCGGCGGGGAAGTTCTCGACGGCTTCGACGTGCTGGATGCCGGCGTTGTTGACCAGGATGTCCAGGCGGCCCAGTTCGCGATGCGCCATGGCGACCATGTCGGCGATCTGATTCGGCTGGGTCATGTCAGCGGGGTGGTAGAGGACGCGAACGCCCGTTTCGGCCTCCAGATCGGCGCGGGTCTGCTCGATGATCGTCGGATCACCCAGGCCGTTCAGCACCACGTCGCCGCCGCATTGAGCGACGGCGCGCGCCAGCGCAAGGCCGATGCCGGAGGTCGAGCCGGAGACGACGGCGACCTGGCCCTTGAGATCGTTCATGGCGAACATGCAGAGAGAACCCGTGGATTAGTTTGCTGCAACGCAGCCTAACCGCAGTCGTTCAATCTGGCGATCAGGAATTTCCTTCTCTGATGAATATCCAGTCCGCGTCGGTCGAAAGCGTCTTGTCGAAGCGATAGCCGTCGCGGTCGAAGGCCTTGAGATCCTCCGCCTTCTCAATGCGGTTCTCGATAGCGTAGCGGGCCATGGCGCCGCGCGCCTTTTTGGCGAAGAAGGAGATGATGCGGGCCTCGCCGTCCTTGCGCTCCTTGAAGTGGGGCGTGATGACCGGCAGCTTCAGCGCCTTGGCGTCGACCGCGCCGAAATATTCCTGGCTGGCCAGGTTCACCAGAGTCCGGTCGGGCAGGGGGGCTGCGTCTTCGTTCAGGCGAAGCGAGATGCGCTCGCCCCAGAAGTCGTACAGGTTGGCGCCGCGCGGGGTCTTCAGGCGCGTGCCCATCTCCAGCCGATAGGGCTGGATGGCGTCCAGCGGGCGCAGCAGGCCGTAGAAGCCCGACAGGATGCGCAGGTGGTCTTGCGCCCAGGTCAGATCAGCCGGGACCAGAGAGCGCGCGTCCAGCCCGTCATAGACGTCGCCGGCGAAGGCGAAGACGGCCTGCAGCGCGCCTTCGGTCGCCTCGTTGTCGAAGGACTGGAAACGCTCGTAGTTCAGGTCAGCCAGGGCGTCCGAGATCGACATCAGGCGGCGCAGGTCGGCGCGGCTCAGCTTCTTCGTGACTTTCGCCAGTTCCGCCGTCTCTTCGGCGCATCGACGCGGCGTCGAAGCCACGTCGAGGGCAGGGGGCGTGAAGTCCAGCCGTTTGGCCGGGGACAGGACGATCAGCAAGGCGACACAGGCTCCGAAGCATCGGGAAGCGGGCCTCATAGGCCGCTTCCGTGACGATTTGAACCGTCGGCGGCGTCACATCCGGTCATATGACCTAGAAGAGGACGGCCGGGTTCATGATCCGCTGCGGGTCGATGGCCTGGCGGATCGCCCGCATGGTGGCGATCTCCAGCGGCGACTTGTAGCGGCGCGCCTCGTCGGTTTTCAGGCGGCCCAGGCCGTGTTCCGCCGAGATGGAGCCGTTGTAGCGGGCGACGACGTCGTGGACGACTTCGGAGCCTTCCATCCAGCGGGCGATGAAGGCGGGCACGTCTTCGCCGACGCCCGGGATCACATCATAGTGAAGGTTGCCATCGCCGACGTGGCCGAAGACCGAAACGCGGCAGCCGGGGTGGAACTTCTCGACCGCCGCCGTGGCCTCGTCGATGAAGTCGGCGATTTGGGACACCGGCACCGAGACGTCGTGCTTCCAGCCGCCGCCCTCGGGCTTGAGAGCCGCCGAGTGTTCCTCGCGCAGACGCCAGAAGCCGGCCTTCTGAGCGTCGTTCTGGGCGATGGCGGCGTCGTTGATCAGACCTTCCTCGAAGGCGCCGGTCAGCAGGCGCTCCATGGCCGAATCGGCGCCGCCCGGCTCGCCCGAGGTCAGTTCGATCAGGACGTACCAGGGGGGCGTGCTCTCCAGCGGCTCGCGCGTGTCGGGAATGTTCTTGAGCACCAGAGCCATGCCGAGACGCTTCATCAGCTCAAAGGCCTCGACCCCGCCGCCGGTCTCGGCCTTGGCGCGGGCCAGCAGGGCGACGGCGGCGTGGTGGCTGTCCAGGCCGACAATGGCCGTGGCGCGGCTGCGCATGATGGGAAACAGCTTCAACGTCGCCGCCGTGACCACGCCCAGGGTGCCTTCGGCGCCGATGAACAGCTGCTTCAGGTCATAGCCGGTGTTGTCCTTGCGCAGACGCTTCAGGCCGTTGAAGACCTGACCGTCCGGCATGACGGCTTCGATGCCCAGCACCAGGTCGCGCATCATGCCGTAGCGCAGGACGGCCGTGCCGCCGGCGTTGGTCGAGATGACGCCGCCGATGGTGGCCGAACCTTCCGCCGCCAGGCTGAGGGGGAAGAAGCGGTCCTTCTCCTTGGCCAGTTGCTGGGCCTCCAGCAGGGTCACGCCGGCCTCCAGCGTCATGGCGTCGTCCAGCGGCGTGACGTCGCGCACGGTCCGCAGCTTGCGCGTGGACAAAAGGACTTCGCCGAAGGGGATCTGGCCGCCGACCAGGCCGGTGCCGCCGCCCTGGGTCACGACGGCGACGCCGTGGCGGGCACAGACCTCGACGGCCTTGGCCGTTTCCTCGGTCGTGCGCGGCTGTAACAGGATGGGGGTTTCGCCCGTCCACCGCCCGCGCCATTCGGTCAGCCAGGGCGCCATGTCGTCGGCGTCCTGGGTCCAGGCACCGGGCAGGGCGGATTTCAGCTCTTCGAGGGCGGCGGGCGTGGGGAGGGTCATATCCGCCTTGTGGCAAAAGGCGCGGCGTGGTGGAAGCGCAAAACCCTGCCTTCAAGGGCTCAGTTTGCGGAGAAAACATGATTCCGACCCCGGCCGTCGGCGTGGTCTGCCTCAAGGGCGACGAAGTCCTGCTGATCCGTCGCGGCACGCCGCCGCGTCAGGGGGAATGGAGTCTGCCGGGAGGGCGAATCGAGCCGGGTGAACGGCTGGCCGACGCGGCTTTGCGCGAACTGCGTGAGGAGACCGGTGTCGAGGCTGAACTGATCGGCCTGATCGACGTGGTGGACGGCCTGTTTCCTGAGGCGGGGCGGCATTATGTGCTGATCGACTACGCCGCAGTCTGGACCTGCGGCCAGCCGGTGGCGGGCGATGACGCGGCGGAGGCTGTCTTCCTTCCGCTGGAGGAGGCGCTGCAGCGGGTCGACTGGTCCGAGACGCGCCGCATCCTTCGTGAGGCCCACGCCATGGCGACGGATCGTCGCGCTGACGGCCTTGTCATCTTGGTTGAACCGGATTCTCTGGCGTCGGGCCCGGGCGACCGTTAAGCTCCACTCCTAACCGGAGGGGCTTATGGATTTCTCGATTATCTTCTTTGTGATGTTCGCGGCCTTCGCGATCATCTTCCTGTTCAGTGTCATCAAGATCGTGCCGCAAGGCCGTGAATTCACGGTGGAACGCTTCGGCAAATACACCAAGACGCTGAAGCCGGGCATCAGCATCCTGACCCCGTTCGTCGAGCGCATCGGCAAGCGGATGAACATGATGGAGCAGGTGCTGGACGTCCCGACCCAGGAGGTCATCACCAAGGACAACGCCATGGTGAAGGTGGACGGCATCGTCTTCATCCAGGTGATGGACGCCGCCCGCGCCGCCTATCGCGTCGATGATCTGCCCTACGCCATCGCCCAGCTGTGCATGACCAACCTGCGGACCGTGGTCGGCTCGATGGAGCTGGACGAGGTGCTGTCACAGCGCGACGCCATCAACACCCGCCTGCTGCATGTCATCGACGCCGCGACCGAGCCGTGGGGCGTCAAGGCCAACCGCATCGAGATCAAGGACCTGACCCCGCCGACCGATATCACCAACGCCATGGCGCGTCAGATGAAGGCCGAACGCGAACGCCGCGCCGTCATCACCGAGGCGGACGGCGAGAAGCAGGCCGCCATCGCTCGCGCCGAGGGCGCCAAGCAGGCGGCGATCCTGGAGGCCGAGGGCCGCCGCGAAGCCGCCTTCCGCGACGCCGAGGCCCGCGAGCGTGAAGCCGAGGCCGAGGCCAAGGCGACCGCCATGGTGTCGGAAGCCATCGCCCGCGGCGACGTCAACGCCATCAACTACTTCGTGGCCCAGAAGTACGTCGAAGCCTTCGCCGAACTGGCCCGCAGCCCGCAGCAGAAGACGGTCATCGTCCCCGCCGAGATGGGTGGTCTGGTCGGCACTATCGCCGGTCTGGGCGAACTGGTCGGTCTGGCCAAGGAACAGCAACATGTCCGCACGGAGACGCGTGCGGTCGCTCGTCCTGCCCCGGCACCCGCTGCGCCGGCGCGCCCCGCGCCGCGACGCCCCGGCGGCGCCGTGCCGACCACGGAGTAGGGCATGGACTGGATTCTGAACCTCTACGCCGCCCAGCCTTTCTGGCTGTGGTTGGCGGTGGGCGTGGTCCTGCTGGCCATCGAGGCGGCGGCCTCGACCGAGTGGCTGCTGTGGCCTGCGGTCTCTGCCGGGATCGTGGCGCTGATCTCAGCCCTGGCGCCCAATCTGGGCCTGCCGGTCGAGATCGGGATATTCGCCGCCCTGACCGTGGCCTCGACGGTCCTGTCGCGCCGTCTGATCAAGCGGGTGAACCCCGTCGACGAGCCCGACATCAACGATCGGGACCTGCGTCTGGTCGGTGAACGGGCGCGGGTCGTCGAGGCCTTTGTCGACGGTCGCGGCCGAGTCTTCGTCTCGGGGGCCGAATGGCCGGCCGAAATCGAGGGCGCGGCGCCCCTGGCCGGCGAAAGCGTGGTGGTCGAATCGGTCGACGGCCCGCGCCTGCGGGTGCGCGCGATCTGAAGCTTTAGCGGCGGCGCATCTCGTCGACGCCGCGATTCGCCAGGGCGTCGGCCCGTTCGTTCAGGACGTGGCCGGCGTGACCCTTGACCCAGTGCCACTTGACCTCGTGGCGGCTGCGAGCTTCGTCCAGGCGTCGCCAGAGGTCGTCGTTCTTGACCGGCTTCTTGTCGGCGGTCTTCCAGCCGCGCGCCTTCCAACCCCGTATCCACTCGGTGATGCCCTGCATGACGTATTTGCTGTCGGTATGCAGGTCGACGCGACAGGGGCGTTTCAGAGCTTCCAGCGCGGCGATGGCGGCCATCAGCTCCATGCGGTTGTTGGTCGTGTTGGGCTCGCCGCCCCACAATTCCTTCTCGTGACCGCCGCCGGTCTGCAAAATGGCGCCCCAGCCGCCGGGGCCGGGATTACCCTTGCAGGCGCCGTCGGTGTGAATGATGACGTGATCGACCAGACTCATGGCGGGATGCCTACAGCGTCCCTTGGCGCGCCGCCATCAGTCAGCCTATATGACACACAACAATCAGTCGGACGGGACCGCGTTCGTGGTCCCTTTGAGGAGGTAACGCCATGGGCTCCATGAGCATCTGGCACTGGGCCATCGTCATCGTCGTCGTCGCTCTGCTGTTCGGCGGTCGCGGCAAGCTGTCCGGCATCATGGGCGACGCCGCCAAGGGCATTCGCGCCTTCAAGGACGGCCTGAAGGACGACACTGATTCCAAGGGCCCGAAGGAAGGCGTCAGCTCGCTGCCGCGCACCGAGGCTGAAAAAGAAGAACTGAACCGCTAAGCCGGTCGCGGAAAGACGCTGAATCATGGGTGGTCTTGGCCCCGGAATCGGCGGGTTCGAAATCCTTGTCATTGGTCTGGTGGCCCTGCTTGTCGTGGGGCCCAAGGATTTGCCGATGCTGATGCGCAAGGTCGGTCAGTTCGTCGCCAAGGCGCGCGGCATGGCCAACGAATTCCGCGCCAGTTTCGATGAAATGGCTCGCCAGTCCGAGCTGGATGACCTGCGCAAGGAGGTCGAGGCGCTGCGGTCGGGGCAGGGCATGCACCCGCTCGGCGCCGAGGCCGAGGCGGCCTTCAAGGACATCCGCAAGGATCTGGAGGCGCCGCTTGAGGCGCCGGCTCTGGCAGCGCCCGCTGTGGCGACGCCTGTCGCCACCGGCGTGGATGAGTGGCCGGACGAGTTCCAGCCTGCGGTTGAGCCGGCTGCGGAGACCATCGTCGCTGAACCCAAGATAGAGGCGGCTGCAAAGCCGAAGGCGGCGCGCGCCCCGGCCAAGACCGCCGCCAAGACTGCAAAGGCCAAGCCGGTCGCGGCTGAGGCTGTGGCGCCCAAGCCAAAGTCGGTGCGTAAGAAGAAGGTCGATCAATGACGTCGTTCGACCGGGATGAGGCCGAGATCGAGGCCTCGCGCGCGCCCCTGATGGATCACTTGATCGAGCTGCGCGGGCGACTGCTGATCTGCGTCGTCGCCTTCGTCGTGGCCTTCATCGGCTGTTTCGCCTTCTCCGAGAAGCTCTACCTCTTTCTTGTCCAGCCCTATGTGGTGTCGGCGGCCTTCCACCAGACGGTGGGGGCGCACGGTCATGTCTCGCCGTTCGACCTGATCCTGGGGACGGCGCGGCTGATCCCGGTGCCCGATGTGGACCACCAGAGCGTCAAGCTGATCTACACGGCGCCTTTGGAAATCCTGTTCACCAAGATGAAGCTGGCCGGTCTGGGCGCCGTCATTGTGGCCTTCCCGGTTCTGGCCTGGCAGTTATACCGCTTCGTCGCACCGGGGCTTTATCGCAATGAGAAGGGCGCCTTCCTGCCCTTCCTGATCGCGGCGCCGGTGCTGTTTCTGCTGGGAGCGGCGCTGGTTTATTATGTCATGCTGCCGTTTGTTATGTGGTTCTCGCTGAGCCAGCAGATCATCGGCGACGGCGTCGCGGCTGAGCTGTTGCCCAAGGTGTCGGACTATCTAAACCTGGTGACGGCTCTGATCCTGGCCTTCGGCCTTTGCTTCCAGTTGCCGGTCGTCATGACCCTGCTGGGGCTGGCCGGTCTGATCAGCTCCCAGGTCATGGCCAAAGGGCGTCGCTACGCCATCGTGGCCGTGGTCGTGGTCGCAGCCGTGGTCACGCCGCCGGACCCTATCAGCCAGCTGATGCTGGCCGTGCCCATGGTGCTGCTCTACGAGGTCTCGATCTGGTGCGTCCGCATCATCGAACTGCGCCGCAAGAAGGCGCACGTGGACGAAGTCGCCGCCTGACCATCTCCTGGAAGACGTTGCACTGGGCTGGTCTGCCCGGCTGGTTCGCTCTGGCCGACGTAGCCCGACCGTTTTTCACGATTGAGATGCGAGATCGGCTAGTGTCGACCGTCCCGTTCGTGCCTCTTTTCTTGTGACGTCGATCGCTTCTCGTGCTTGGCCTTGGCGGAATGGCCCTTGTGGACGTCGCCTTCGCCTCCGCCGCCTGAGATCTGGCTACGCGGAGACAGATGGTCGGGGGCGTCGGCGTCTTTCACCAAAGGATCAGGGCGAGCCTTGTTCCGGTTCTCATGGCTGGCGCCAGGGCCGCCCCAGCGGTCGGTGTCGGCGTGTTTGTCGGGCATGGCGGGCTTCTCCTTCGGGAGGGGCAACCACGCACAGCGAAGGATGTTCCCGGCCGTTCCGGCCGATGAAAAAGGCGCCGAACGTTTCCGTCCGGCGCCTTGACCGTCAGACTGATCCGGAGATCAGCAGCTGTAGTACATGTCGAACTCGACCGGGTGCGGGTGCAGCTGCAGACGGGCGACTTCTTCCGACTTCAGCGCGATGTAGCTGTCGATGAAGTCGTCATCCATGACGCCGCCCTTCTTGAGGAAGGCGCGGTCGGCGTCGAGGGCTTCCAGAGCTTCCTTCAGCGAACCGGCGACCTCGGGGATCGAGCCGCGCTCTTCGGGCGGCAGGTCGTAGAGGTTCTTGTCGGCGGCCGCGCCCGGATCGATGCGGTTCTCGATGCCGTCCAGGCCCGCCATCAGCAGGGCCACGAAGGTCAGGTAGGGGTTGCCCATCGGGTCGGGGAAGCGGGCTTCCAGACGCTTGGCCTTGGGCGACGAGACGTGCGGGATGCGGATCGAGGCCGAACGGTTGCTGGCCGAATAGGCCAGTTTCACCGGAGCTTCATAGCCGGGCACCAGACGCTTGTAGGAGTTGGTGGTCGAGTTGGCGAAGGCGTTGATGGCCTTGGCGTGCTTGATGATGCCGCCGATGTACCACAGACATTCCTGCGACAGACCGGCGTACTTGTCGCCGGCGAACTGGGGCTTGCCGTCCTTCCAGATCGACATGTGGACGTGCATGCCCGAGCCGTTGTCGGCGAACATGGGCTTGGCCATGAAGGTCGCCGACTTGCCGTAGGCCGCGGCCACGTTGTGGATCACGTACTTATAGAGCTGCAGGCGGTCGGCCATGGTCAGCAGGTCGCTGAACTTCAGGCCCAGTTCGTGCTGCGCCGGAGCGACCTCGTGGTGATGCTTCTCCGGGTCCATGCCCAGGTCCTTCATCACGCCCAGCATCTCGCCGCGCAGGTCCTGGGCGGAGTCGACCGGGTTGACCGGGAAGTATCCGCCCTTGTGACCCGGGCGGTGGCCCAGGTTGCCCTCGGCGTATTCAGCGCCGGTGTTGGACGGCAGTTCGATCGAGTCGAAGCTGTAGCCGGTGTTGTGCGGGGCGGTGTTCCAGCGCACGTCGTCGAAGATGAAGAACTCGGCTTCCGGGCCGAAATAGACCACGTCGCCCACGCCCGAGGATTGGACATAGGCCAGAGCCTTCTTGGCCATCGAGCGGCTGTCGCGGTTGTAGGGCTCGCCCGTGTCGGGGCTCAGGACATCGCAGAACAGGAACAGCGTCGTCTGTTGATAGAAGGGGTCGATGTAGGCGCGCGACAGGTCCGGCTTGAGCAGCATGTCGGACTCGTTGATGGCCTTCCAGCCCGCGATCGACGAACCGTCGAACATGGTGCCTTCTTCCAGGAAATCTTCATCGACCATGTCGATATCGAAGGTCACGTGCTGCAGGCGGCCGCGCGTATCGGTGAAACGGATGTCGACGTACTGGACGTCTTTTTCCTTGATCTCTTGAAGGATCTTTTGGGCGGCGCTCATTCTCGAAGTCCTGTCAGTTCGGGGAGGAGAAACGAAAAGCGGCCGCCCTTGCGGGACGGCCGTGGTGGTGGGTCAGATAGCCTGGGCGCCGGTTTCGCCGGTGCGGATGCGGATCACGTCCTCGAGCGAGGAAACAAAGATCTTTCCGTCGCCGATCTTGCCGGTGCGGGCGGCGGTCTGGATGGCGTCGATCACGGCCGGAGCCAGATCATCGGCCACGACGACCTCGATCTTGATCTTGGGCAGGAAGTCGATGACGTACTCGGCGCCGCGATAAAGCTCGGAATGGCCTTTCTGGCGGCCATATCCCTTGGCCTCCAGCACGGTCATGCCCTGCACTCCGATATCCTGGAGAGCGTCTTTCACTTCATCCAGCTTGAATGGCTTGATGACGGCTTCAATCTTCTTCATGGCGAGTCCCGAGCCGGCTCCCTTGGTTGGTCCGACGCTCGGGGGGTAAAGGGACATTGCATCGCACAATAAGGCAAGCAATTTTCGTGCGTAGAGGCCATCCGTGAACGGAATTCGATCATGAACCCGATCAACGACCCCATGACATGGCAAAGCCGACTGCCCTGGCCCGGCGCCGAGGCGCACAAGCATGCGCGCGGGCGCCTCGGCGTGGTGTCCAGCGGGGCTTATTCGACGGGCGCTGCAAGGCTGGCGGCGCGCGCGGGGCTGAGAATCGGGGCGGGACTGGTGAAGGTCTTCTGCCCGCCCGAGGCTGCGCCGGTGCTGGCGCCTGCGCTGGAGGCGGTCATGCTGGCCAGCTTCGTGTCGGGCGATCAACTGGCGGCGTTGGCCGAGCCGATGGACGCCGTGGTGATCGGCCCGGCGGCGGGACTGACCGAGGCGACGGCGGCCAATGTTGCGGCGCTGGCGCGGACGGGAGCGGTCCTGGTGATCGACGCCGACGCCCTGACCCTGTTCCGTGACCGGCCGGGCGATCTGTTCGCCAGTCTGGATCGCGATGACGTCCTGACCCCGCACGAGGGCGAGTTCGAGCGTCTGTTTCCGGGACTGTTGGCCGAGGGACGCGCGTCGGCGGCGCAGGAGGCCGCCAGGCGGGCGGGATGCGTCCTGGTGCTCAAGGGAAGCGCCACCGTCATCGCCGCGCCGGACGGACGCTGCGTGGTCAACGGCAACGGGGCGCCCTGGCTGGCGACGGCGGGGAGCGGCGACGTTCTGGCGGGAATGATCGGCGGGCTGCTGGCCCAGCATATGGAGAGCTTCGACGCGGCCCGTGCGGCGGTCTGGATGCACGCGGATGCAGCGCATCGTTTCGGGCCGGGGCTGATCGCCGAGGACTTGCCGGACCTGATCCCGGCGGTGCTGGCCGAGCTCCATCCCGGCTGAAGCCCGTGGTGCGGATGAGAGGACTCGAACCTCCACGCCTCTCGGCGCCAGAACCTAAATCTGGTGCGTCTACCAGTTCCGCCACATCCGCATAGGTTCGTTCGAGGCTGTAGGCGAGGGCGAAGAAACAGGCAACCGACAAGGTTGGTTCGCGATAGAAAAAGGCCCCGGATCGCTCCGGGGCCTTCGCTCTTTTGTGGCCTATCGCACTAGCGCTTCTTGAGGCCGAATGGACTGAGTGATCAGTCCTTCTTGTTGTCGACGCCGTGGCCGAGGGCCTCCACAGCCGTTTCCAGCGTGGCGTCCTCGGTGATGTCGATGCCCTTGGCCAGCTTGGAGTGCCAGAAGCCGTAGGCGGCGTAGATGACCGCACCGATGACGGCGTAACCGCCCAGCAGCATCAGCGGCAGAGGGTTGTCCTCGGCGGCGTGCTGGAACATCGGGATCAGGTTCTGGCTGGCCAGGAAGAGGCAGGCCAGGATGCCCAGAACCGCAGTGAAGATGCCGCCCGGCACCTTGAACGGACGCTCCATCTCGGGGTGCTTCACGCGCAGGACGATCACCGACAGGCAGACGATGGCGAAGGCCGTCGCGGTGCCCAGCGACACCAGGTCGCCCAGGATCGAGATGGGCAGGAAGGCCGCCGCGATGGCGATCAGGATGCCCAGGACGATGGTGCCGATCCACGGCGTGCGGAACTTGGGATGGACCTTGGCGAAGGACTTCGGCAGCAGGCCGTCGCGGGCCATGGTGTAGAAGACGCGCGTCTGGCCGTAGCAGAGCACCAGCATGACCGAGGACAGACCGGTGATGGCGCCGATCTTGATCAGGAAGGCGATCAGGTTCAGCTGACCGCTGGGCGAGGCCGCCAGCGGAACATTGGCCCACTCCAGACCCATGCGGTCGATGGCGACGGCGATCGGAGCCGGCGACGCCAGCTCCAGATAGGGCACCACGCCGGTCATGACCGCGGCCACCGCCATGTAGATCAGGGTGCAGACGAACAGAGCGCCCAGGATCCCGATCGGCACGTCCTTGGACGGGTTCTTGGCTTCGGCGGCGGCGGTCGAAACCGCTTCAAAGCCCACATAGGCGAAGAAGATGATGGCCGCGCCGCGGAAGATGCCGCCGACGCCGAACTGACCGGCCTGGCCGGTGGGCTCGGGGATGAAGGGGACCCAGTTGTCCGGGTTGATGTACTGGATGCCGACGGCGATGAAGGTCAGCAGGACGATGATCTTGATGACCACGATGGCGTTGTTGATGTTCGCCGATTCCGACACGCCCAGCACCAGCAGGCCGCAAACGGCGGCGATGCCGACAGCCGCGACCAGGTTGAAGGTGCCCGTCATCGGGAAGGAGGTCGCGCCGGCGTTCTGGACCAGCTGGACCAGGGGTGTGGCCCACTGGGGCCCTTCGCCGCCCGCATATTGGATTGTCGGGAACAGACTGGCGCTGAGGCCGAAGTCGTTCATGATCGACACGACATAGCCAGACCAGCCGACCGCCACGGTAGAGGCCGCGACGCCGTATTCCAGCACCAGCAGCCAGCCCATGATCCAGGCGAAGACCTCGCCCAGGGTGCCATAGGCGTAGGTGTAGGCCGAGCCAGACACCGGCATGGTCGAAGCCAGTTCAGCATAGCACAGGCCCGCAAGGGCGCAGGCGAAGCCGGCGACCACGAAGGACAGCATGATGGCCGGGCCGGCGTTGGCCGAGGCCACCTGACCCGTCAGCACGAAGATGCCGGCGCCGATGATGGCGCCGATGCCCAGGCTCATCAGATTCAACGGGCCCAGGGTGCGTTTCAGCTCGCTCTTGGCGGCTTCCTTCTGGATCTGGGCAATGGATTTTTTAAGAAATAGCCGGTTGCCGGCTGGCTTTACGCCGTCTGCGGACATGAAGTCGCGCCCCCAATTACGCAACGACCCCTCCCGGGTCGTCTTCTTGGGGGCGGACGCTAACCATCCGAAGAGCCGCGCGCAACGCGGTTTCGGTTGGATGAAGCGACGACGACGCTTTCGTGAACAGTGCTGTTGCGGCTAGAGCCCATCTGATGCTGCCGATTCACGCCGTACTGGAGCCGCTGAAAGCGGCCTTGGCCGCGACCAATGCGGTCGTCCTGGCCGCCCCGCCTGGGGCGGGCAAGACTACGGTCGTGCCCTTGGCCTTGCTGGATCAGGCATGGCTTGGCGAGGGCAAGGTGCTGGTTCTGGAACCGCGTCGTCTGGCGGCGCGGGCGGCGGCGGACCGGATGGCGGCGACCCTGGGCCAGAAGGCGGGCGAAACCGTTGGCTATCGCACCCGGCTGCAGAGCCGCGTCGGCCCCGAAACGCGGATCGAGGTCATCACCGAGGGTGTCTTCACGCGGATGATTCTCGACGATCCGGCGCTGGAAGGCGTCGGCGCCGTCCTGTTCGACGAATTCCACGAACGGAGTCTGGACGCCGATCTGGGCCTGGCCCTGGCGCGCGAGAGCCAGTCGGTGCTGCGCGACGACCTGCGGCTGCTGGTCATGTCGGCGACGCTGGATATCGCGGGGGTGTCGAAACTGCTCGATGGCGCGCCGGTGATCGAGGCCGAGGGGCGGATGTTCCCGGTCGAGACCCTCTATCTGGGCCGCAACGTCGCCGAGCGATTCGAGGACGCCGTGGCGCGGGCGGTCATGCAGGCGCTGAGCGATCAGAGCGGGTCGGTGTTGGTCTTCCTGCCGGGGCAGGGCGAGATTCACCGCACGGTTCAGCGTTTGAATGAGCGGCTGCGCGATCCGTCGGTGGATCTCGTCGCTCTCTATGGCGCGCTGGACAAGGGCGAGCAGGACCGGGCCATCGAGCCGGCGCCGCCCGGACGGCGGAAGGTAGTGCTGGCGACCTCGGTGGCCGAGACCAGCCTGACCATCGAGGGCGTGCGGGTGGTGATCGACGGCGGCCTGTCGCGCGTGCCGCGGTTCGAGCCGTCCAGCGGCCTGACCAGATTGGCGACGGTCAAGGTCAGTCGGTCGTCGGCGGAGCAGAGGCGCGGTCGAGCCGGCCGTGTCGAGCCGGGCGTCTGCTATCGCCTGTGGGACGAGGAACAGACGCGGGGTCTGATCCCGCATCAGCGGCCCGAGATTCAGGGAGCCGACCTGACCGCCTTCGCGCTCGATCTGGCGCGCTGGGGCGCCAAGTCGGTCGAGGGATTGGCCCTGCTGGACCCGCCGCCCGCCGGGGCGCTGGCCGAGGCGCGGAAGGTGCTGACCCGGCTGGGGGCGCTGGACGCCAGGGGCGATCTGACGGCGCATGGGCGGCGGCTGACGCGCATCCCCCTGACGCCGCGACTGGCGCACATGGTGGCTGTGGCCTCGGATCAGGACGACGCCCTCAGCGGCGCAAAGATCGCAGCGGTGTTGAGCGAGCCAGGTCTGGGCGGCAACGCCGTCGATCTGCACGACCGGTTGAAGGGGCTGGAGCGGGACCGTTCGCCGCGGGCGCGCGACGCGATGAAGCTGGCCGAGCGCTGGGCGCGAGCGGCGGGAGGCGGAAGCGGTGGAGAGGCGGACACCGGCCTGCTGCTGGCCGAGGCCTTCCCCGAGCGGATCGCGCGGGCGCGGGGCAAGCCGGGCGAGGTGCTGCTGGCCTCGGGGCGCGGGGCCTTCCTCGATCCGACCGAGCATATGGCGCGCGAGCCCTGGCTGGCGGTGGCGGAACTGGGCGGCGGCGACGCACGCGACCGTATCCGTCTGGCGGCGGCGCTGGATGCGGCGACGCTGGAGGCCGATCTGGCGCACCGGATCGAGGCCGAGGACCGCTTGGCGCGCGAGCCCTCGGGCAAGGCGGTGATCCGCCGCATCCGCCGGATCGGGGCGCTGGTGCTGGACGAAAAGGTCATCGGCGCGCCGGACCGGGCGACGATGACGGCGGCGCTGAAATCCGAGGTCGAGGCGGGCGGGGTGAAGGCCCTGAATTGGGGCGAACAGGCGGGCGGGCTGCGGGCGCGGCTGACCTTCCTGCATGGGCTGGATGCGATCTGGCCCGATGTGTCCGATGAGGGCCTGCTGGCTTTGCGCGAGGACTGGCTGTGGCCGTTGCTGGACGGGGCGCGGTCGCTGGGCGACATCGGCGACGGCAAGCTGGCCGAGGCCCTGCGCGGGCTGATCCCCTGGGATTTGCAGCGCAAGCTGGACGACCTGGCCCCGCCGCGCCTGACCACGCCGCTGGGTTCGGCATCCATCGACTACGCCGCCGATGGCGGGCCGCGCGTCGAAATCCGGGTTCAGGAACTGTTCGGAGTGAAGGCGCATCCCACGGTCGGCGGCGGGCGCGTGCCGCTGACGCTATCCTTGCTGTCCCCGGCGCGGCGGCCGGTGCAGGTGACCAAGGACCTGCCGGGCTTCTGGGCCGGGTCATGGGCGGCGGTGCGCAGCGAGATGCGCGGTCGCTATCCGCGCCATCCCTGGCCGGAAGATCCCGCCAACGCAGAGGCCACCAGCCGGGCCAAGCCGCGCGGGACCTGAGGCCTCACCTTGACGATAGCGCGCGACGCGGCGCAATGACCGTGCAGCAATGCAAGGATTTCGCGTGGTCGACGCTAAACTCTCACCGCCCATCGCCTCCAAACGTAGAATTCTGTTCGCCAGCCTGATCGGCACCACGATCGAGTTCTTTGACTTCTACATCTACGCGACGGCGGCGGTGCTGGTGTTTCCGGCCCTGTTCTTCCCCGGGGAGGACGCGACGACGGCCATGCTGTCGTCCTTCGCCACCCTCTCCATCGCCTTCTTCGCGCGGCCGGTCGGGGCGGTCGTCTTCGGCCATTTCGGCGACAAGGTGGGGCGCAAGGCGACCCTGGTCGCGGCCCTCATGACCATGGGGCTGTCGACGGTGGCGATCGGCCTGCTGCCGACCTGGCATTCGGTGGGCGTTATCGCGCCCCTGCTGCTGGCCCTGTGCCGGTTCGGTCAGGGCCTGGGTCTGGGCGGCGAGTGGGGCGGGGCGGTGCTGCTGGCGACCGAGAACGCGCCTCCGGGCAAGAAGGCATGGTACGGTATGTTCCCGCAGCTGGGCGCGCCGATCGGCTTCATCCTGTCGACCCTGAGCTTCATCATTCTGACGGCGACCCTGCCGAACGAGCAGTTCCTGAGCTGGGGCTGGCGCATTCCCTTCATCGCCAGCTCACTGCTGGTCTTCGTCGGCCTGTGGGTTCGGCTGCGCATCACCGAAACGCCCGAGTTCAAGAAGACCATCGACAAGGCCGAGCGCGTCGAGACGCCGATCTTGACCCTGCTGGCGCGGCACAAGTTCGCCCTGCTCACCGGAACGCTGGCGGGGATGGCGACCTTTGTCCTGTTTTACCTGATGACCGTCTTCGCCCTGGGCTGGGGCACGACGGCCATGGGCTATACCCGCGAGCAGTTCCTGCCCATCCAGTTGCTGGGCGTCTGCTTCTTCGGTCTTTTCATCCCGCTGGCGGCGCTGGCGGCGGATCGCTGGGGGCAGGGGCGGACGTTGCTGGCGACGTCAATCGCCATCGCCCTGTTCGGCCTGGTGCTGGCGCCCCTGTTCGGCAGCGGCGGGCTGGCCGGAGTGGTGGCCTTCTTCATCATCGGCTTCAGCCTGATGGGCTGCACCTATGGCCCGCTGGGCGCGGCCTTGGCGCGGCCCTTCCCGACGGAGGTGCGTTATACCGGGGCGTCGATGACCTTCAATCTGGCGGGGATTCTCGGCGCATCGCTGGCGCCCTTCGCGGCGACCTGGCTGGCGGGCCGGTACGGCCTGCAGGCGGTCGGCGTCTACTTGGCCGTCGCCGCCGTCCTGACCATCCTGGCCCTGCTGGGCATGAATCGGATCAGGACAGACGGCGAGGCGTAAGCCCTAGATGTCAGTGCCGTAGGCTGCATCAGTTACGGCATAGACCATGATGCCGGTGGCGATAGCCAGGTTCAGGCTGTCGGCCCGGCCGCGCATGGGAATCTTGACGTTCAGGTCACAGGCGGCGGCCAGTTCATCGGTCAGCCCGGCCTGTTCGTTGCCCATCATGATCAGGGCCGGATGCCGGACGGGGCTGTCGCGATAGCCGTGTTTCGCATCCAAACGGGTGCCGATGACGCTGCCCGGCCACTTGGCGCGCCAGGCCAGGAATTCCTCACGCGTTGCCTTGCTGATGGAGACGGCGAAGACCGAGCCCATGGTGGCGCGCACGGCCTCGACCGAGAAGGGATCGACACAGTCGCCGATCAGGATGACGCCGCCGCAGCCGGCGGAATCCGCCGTGCGGATGATGGTGCCCAGGTTGCCCGGATCGCGCACCTGCTCCAGCGCCACCCAGCAGGGCTTGGCCTCGGGCTGGATGGCGTCCAGCGGCGTATAGACCTGCTCGAACACGCCCAGCACGGTCTGCGGATTGTCGCGGCGGCTGATCTTTTCGAGGATGGCGTGGGTGACGACTATGATCTGACCGCCGGCCCTGACCGTCTCGGCCTTGGCGCGATCCAGCAGGGGGTGAGGGCGAGCTTCGTCGCCGACCAGCAGCATGACCGGAGCGCGGCCCTGATCCAGGGCTTCGCCGATGAATTTCAGGCCCTCGGCCAGGAAACGGCCGGTCAGGTCGCGTTCCTTGCGCATGTGCAGGGCGCGGACCGACTTGATGGTGTCGTTGGTCAGGGAGGTGATTACGCGCTCGTACATCAGGCGCGACCCCCATCTTTACTCCAACGGGCGAAGAACGACAGGCCGATGGCGCGGGCGTCCTTGCCATCCTCGGACAGCGCCAGTTCACCCCAGTCGATGCGCCCGCCGCGATCATGCGTCGCCTCGGCCATCATGTGCGCCAGCGACAGGCCCGAAATTCGTGCCGCATAGGCGTTCAGCAACAGGAAAGAGGCGTCGTCGGACAGCAGGGCCGCGCAGTCCTTCAACAGATCCGGCATGTCCTCGAACAGGCGCCAGACCTCGCCATTGGCGCCGCGTCCGTATTTCGGCGGGTCCAGGATGATGCCGTCGTACTTCGAACCGCGACGAACCTCGCGCGCCACGAACTTGCGGGCGTCCTCGACGATCCAGCGGATCGGGCGGTCGGACAGGCCCGACAGCTCGGCGTTCTCACGGGCATAGGCGACCGACTTCTTGGAGGCATCGACGTGGGTGACGTGGGCGCCCGCCGCCGAACAGGCCAGGCTGGCCACGCCGGTGTAGCCGAACAGGTTCAGGATCCTGGGTTGCTGCAGCGTCCGGACGCGCGCGTCCAGCCAATCCCAGTTGGCTGCCTGCTCGGGGAAGAAGGCCAGGTGACGGAAGGGGGTGAAGCGCCCCATGAAACGCACGTCGCGCCATTTCAGGGGAAAGGCGTCGATCGGGCCGTGCTGGTCGAAGCGCCAGCGGCCGGAATCCTCTTCCTCCTGCTGCGGGTCGAACATGGCGTTGGCCTGCTCGAAGGCGGTTTCGTGGTGGGCCTTCCAGAAACATTGAGGCTCGGGGCGAACGACGGTGTAGCGGCCATACCGCTCCAGCTTGCGACCGTCGCCGCTGTCGATCAGGGCGTAGTCCGACCAGCCTCGCGTGACGAGGGTTTCGGGCGTGGAGGAGAGAACGGGAGCCATGTGCGGCTGATAGGCGGTCAAGCGGCAGCTCGTCCAGCGCTCACGGCGTCATTGGTGTTTTCATTGGGCGATACATCGGGAGCATGAGGGGTCTTGTCCCAACGATGAGGTTCGGTAATCAGGCGATAGGTTGCGTGCACGAAGGCCAGACTGAGCAGGCACCAGTAGGCTGGCGCCGCCGCCATTTCCCTCGGTCCATAGCGGACTCCAGCGCGGCGGGCGCCGGCTAGCTTGGCCAGCCATGCAGTGGCCAAGCCGGCGATAAGCACGCTCATGCCCAGGGGCGGCGCGGGCGGTAGCTTACCGCACACGACCGATGTGAGCGCCACCGCGCCGATCCAGGCGATGGAAGCGGCATGAATGGCCGCTGAGGCGCAGCCAGCGCCGAGGGTCAGTCCCAGGGCGGACCAACCGCGCCAGCCCATTCCGGCAAAGCTGCGAGTATGAACAGCCAGCGTCTGCAGGTGCCCCTTTAGCCAGCGCGTCCGTTGCGGCAACCAGAGCCGCAAGGCGCCGGGCGGCGTTTCATAGGTAGGGCGCTCTAGCATCCCCATCCGTCCTCCTGAGCGCCAGATGCGGAAACCCAGGTCGGCGTCCTCCGTAACATTCCACGCGTCCCAGCCGCCGAGCGCAAGAAGGGCCGAAGCGCGAAAGTGGTTGCTGGTGCCGCCCAAAGGGAAGGGTAAACCCAGAGCCGTCATGGCGGGCAGCGTGACTTCAAAGAGCGCCGCGTACTCCGCCGCGAATTGCGCGTCCAGGAAGGGTGAGGCGCTATGCCGCTTGTCTCGCCGCTGGATGCGGAGCGGCGCCTGTAAGCAGACCAGGTCGTCGCCCTCGGCGGCAAATCGAGCCGCAGCTTCCTTGAGCTGGAGCGGGTCGGGATCGTCCTCGGCGTCATAGATGGTCACCAGATCGCCTTGGGCGACCGAGAGGGCGTAATTCAGGGCGCGGGGCTTGGTCTTCGGCGAGCCGGGCGGGACGATCAGCACTGTCAGCCATTCCGGGCGGTCGGCGGCGAGGGCCGCGGCGATGCTGGCGCTGTCGTCGGCTTCCAGCGCGAGAAAGCCCTCCAGTCGATCAGAAGGGTAGTCGATCCGGCTGAGCCGTTCGACAAGCTGGGGCAGAACCGCAGCTTCGTCATAGAGGGCGGCGATGACTGTGTAGCGCGGCCATGAGAGGGGCGCGGGATCGTTGCGTCCAGCCGGGCGACGGGTCAACAAGGTCACAAGTCGCCATCCTGCCACCACTAAAAAGCCAAGCTGAATGGCGGTCAGAAGGGTGGGGCCGACATAAGGGGAAGCGAAGATACTGATCGTCACCCCCGCAACCAGAGCAGGCAGGGCGACAAGCTGCGTGCGCGAAAGGGTGATCCGCGCGGCGGAGGCCAAGTGGCCGTGCTTCGTGCTCGTTGACGCGCCGTGCATACGAGAAGCCCCCAAGACCCGTTGCAAGCGAGAAGTGTTAAGATCGTTGTTCTTTGAGGGCAAGCGATTGGCGGACTCAGCCATTCCAGCTATTCAAGCGGGGATCCCAGCCATGGAGTCTGGATTGCCCGGTTCATTGCTCCCCACGCCCCGATCAGCGCGCAAGCCCAAGGGTGAAGGCTATGCGCGACGCGCGGAAATCCTGGCTGCGGCGGAGCGCATTTTTGTCGAGCATGGTTATGAGGGGGCGACTATCCGCAAGATCGCGGATGAGGTCGGCTTGTCATCGACGGCGCTCTACATGCACTTCCCTGACAAGGCCGCGATCCTGCACGAAATTTGTCGCGGCGCCTTCGAAACTCTGATCGCGACCCATGAAGGGATCACGGCGGAACCGGCGCCTGCCGATGTTCGGTTACGGAGGATGATCGAAGGGTATGTGCGCTTCGGCTTCGACAACCCGAACGCTTATCGCCTGACCTATCTCACTCGGCCGGTTGAGGCGCGCGAGGGCGCCGAGACGGTGGCGCAGGAGACGGGCTTCGAACTGTTTCGGTCCTTTACGTCTGTGGTGGAGGAGGCGGTGGCCACCGGGCGAATGAAGGGCGATCCGCGCGCCATCGCCCAGGTGATCTGGGCCAGCGGGCACGGCATTGTTTCCCTTATGATCACCAAGCCCTATTTTGATTGGGTGGATCGCGATGAACTGGTCCGCGTCCAGATGGACGCTCTGTTCGCGGGGCTGCTCCAATCGTGATTCAGACGCGCGCCGTCCTCATGGGGCTGGTGATGTTGCTGCCGGGTGTCGCGGAGGCGCGGCCGTTGCGGGTGCTGTCGCTGGACCAGTGCGCGGATCAGTATGTGCTGGCCCTGGCGCCCGAGGCGACGCTGGCCTTGTCGTCGCGGGCGGACGACCCGGATTCCTGGATGCGGCAGGCGGCGCGGGGACGCCCGCGAGTTCGACCGACGCTGGAGGCGGTCGTCGGCTTTCAGCCCGACGTGGTAGTCCGCTACTGGGGCGGCGAGCCGCGCCTTCTGGCGGCGCTGGAAAAGCGCGGGACGCGTGTGCTGGCCGTCAATGACGCGACCGACATGGACGGCGTTCGCCAAAACCTGAAGGTTGTCTCGCACGGCTTGGGACAGGAAGCGCGGGGTGCGGCCCTGATCGCCCATATGGATCGGCGGCTGGCCCAGGCGGCGGGCGCGGGGCGAGGCCGAGAGGCCGTCTATGTCACGCCCGGCGGCTATACGACCGGGTCCGGGTCGCTGATCGATTCCATCCTGAAGGCGGCGGGGTTCCGCAACGGCGTGACCGCTCCGGGCTATCAGCCGCTGGGGATCGAGAAGATCGCCCTGAGCCCGCCGGTCCTGTTCGTGCGGGGCTTCTTCCAGCAATGGCGGGCGGACTGGCGTGGACCGGGACGGCATCCAGTGGTGGCGCGCGCGGCCAAGGGACGGACGGTGGCTGATTTGCCGGCTTCGACGCTGAGCTGTCCTGCCTGGTTCGCGGCTGACGCGGCGGCCTTGCTGGCGGAGGCCGCGCGATGAACAGACATTTGGGCCTGAACCTAGGATTGTCGGCGGCCATCCTGCTGGCATTGGTCGGGGCGGTGTTGCTGGGAGAGACGACGCTGTCGGCCGCCCAGTATGGGCAGGCCCTGGTCGATCCCGCCTCGGGGCCGGGCGAGGTGCTGTGGCAGGTGCGGGCGCCGCGCGCGGTTTGCGCCCTGATGGTCGGGGCGGCGCTGGGGCTGGCGGGGGCGGTGCTGCAAGGCCTGTTGCGGAACCCGCTGGCCGATCCTGGCGTGCTGGGCGTGTCGGCCACGGCGGCGCTGGGCGCGGCGGGAGCTATCGTGCTGGGGGCTGCGGCCATTCCCGGACTGGTCGAGGGCGCGGCCCTGATCGGGGCGGCGCTGGCGGGTCTGTTGCTGGTCGCCCTCGCCGCCAGGGTGCGAGCGCCCGAGGCGCTGATCCTGTTCGGGGTTGCGCTGTCGAGTTTTGCGGGGGCTTTGACCGCCCTGATCTTCAACTTGTCGCCGTCGCCGATCGCCTCGGCCGAGGTGATGAACTGGCTGTTGGGTTCGGTACAGAACCGCAGCTGGATCGACGTTGCTTGGGTCGCGCCGGCGCTGGTCGTAGCTGCTCTTTTTGCTGCGCAGGCGTCGCCGGGCCTACGGATGCTGACGCTCGGCGAGGAAGCGGCGCGGACCTCGGGCCTGTCGATGGGGCGGATGCGGGTTCTGGCCCTGATCGCCTCGGCGGTCGCGGCGGGGGCGGCGGTGGCCGTAGCGGGGGTGATCGGCTTTGTCGGTCTGGCGGCGCCGCATCTCGTGCGGGCGGCCGTGCGCGGCGATCCGGGAAGATTGCTGCTGCCTTCTGCGCTGACCGGCGGGTTGATCTTGGTGCTGGCCGATCTGGCGGCGCGGCTGACGCCGACGGATCAGGAACTGAAGCTGGGCGTGTTCACGGCCCTGGTCGGGGCCCCGCTGTTCGCCCTGATCGCATGGCGCGCGGCGCGGGAGTGGCGGCTGTGAGCGCCTTGCTGGAACTGGACAGCGTGACGGCGCGCATGGGGGCGGCGAGGGTCCTGAACGGGGTCAGCCTGTCGGTGGCGGCAGGCGAACTGGTGGCCCTGTGCGGGCCGAACGGGGCGGGCAAGTCCAGCGCCATTCGGGTGGGCCTGGGCCTGACGCCCTTGCAAGCCGGCGTTGCGAAGCTGGGCGGTGAAGATGTGCGCCGGCTATCCGAGCGGGAGCGCGCGGCGCGGGCGGCCTATCTGCCGCAGGAACGGCAGATCGCCTGGAATCTGCCGGCCCTTGAGGTGGCGGCGCTGGGCGCGCCTTTCCTTTCGGGGGATGCGGCGCTCGAACGGGCGCGCGCGGCGTTGGACGAAGTCGGGGCTGGGCATCTGGCCGAACGCGGAGTGGCCGAGATGTCGGGCGGCGAGCGGGCGCGAGTCCTGCTGGCTCGGGCCCTGGTGGTTCAAGCCCCGCTGTTGCTGGCGGACGAGCCCATCGCCGGGCTGGATCCTGATGCTCAGCTTCTGGTGCTGGAGCGGCTAAGAGCGCGAGCCGATGCGGGCGGGGGTGTGCTGGTCAGCCTGCACGACCTGACGCTGGCGGCGCGGATCGCGGATCGCGTGGTGGTGCTGGAGGCGGGACGGGTGGTCGCGGATGCGGCGCCGGTCGAGGCTCTGTCGCCAGCGGTGCTGCGTGCGGCCTTCCATCTGGACGGGGTCTGGATCGAGGCGCCGGACGGGCCGCTGCTGGCGGCCCGTCGCTTGGCTTAAGGCTGGTAAGCGCGCGGGCCGCTATTGGGCGGCGTGCCGCGCGCTAGGTCGGCGGAGGGCGTCAGCGGGGCGGAACCGCCGTTCAGGCGGGCGCGATAGACCTGCATGTTCTCCATCACCCGCATCATGTAGTTGCGCGTCTCGGTGAAGGGGGCGCACTCGATGAAGTCGATGGGGTCGACCTGTTGGCTGCGGGGGTCGCCGCAACGGGCCACCCACTGCGGCGGGCGGGCGGGACCGGCGTTGTAGCCGACCGTAGCCAGGAGCGGCGAACCGCCGAAGTTGTTGATCAGCTCGCCGAGGTGATAGCTGCCCAGGCGCATGTTGGCGTCCGGGTCCCACAGCTGTTCGGACGAGAAGCCGATGCCCATGCGGCGGGCCACGCCCTGACCGGTGGCGGGCAGAAGCTGCATCATGCCGCGCGCGTCGGCGTGCGAACGGGCCAGGGGATCGAAGCTGGATTCCTGACGGGTGATGGCCAGGGTGAACTCCAGCGGCGCGGCGCCCGAGGTCTGGGGCGGCATGCGGACCGGATACATGCGCTCGGGCATGACGAAGCCGCGCTGGCTGGCGGCGCGACCCACCATCATGGAGCCGAACTGGTCGCCGTAACCCTGCATCAGGTCGAACAACTGGGTCAGGTCGTAGGGCGAGGGCAGGGTGTCGTCGAGGTGATAGGCGAAGACCCGCAGCAGGGTCTTTTCGCCCGCCGCGCCCAGGATGCGGGTGGCGCGCACGACCTCATTGCCCTCGAAGCGGTTGACGTCCTCAGGCGTGGGGGCGGGCTCGCCCGGCAGGGTCAGGGTGGTGATCCCGGCCTTTTCGGCGGCGAGTTGGCCGTAGAAGGTCTGCCAGTGCTCGGCGCCCGCCTTGTACCAGGCTTGCGCGCCCTGACGATCGCCGCGCGCCTCGGCGGCGCGTCCCAGCCAGTAGAGGGCCCGGCCCTGGGTGATCGGGGTCGAGGAGCTGTTGCGCAGAATCTCGAAATGCTGGGCGGCGGCGGCCGGATCGTTCAGCTTGGTCAGGGCGACCCAGCCGGCGAAGAACTCGGCGTCCACCTTGCGCTCGCCCGACGGGAAGCCGTGGCCGTTCATGGCGGCGTAGGCGGCACGGGCATTGCCCTGTTGAAGAGCGTCCAGGAAGTAGTTGCGGCGCTCGCTCCACAGCGTGTCCTGGCCTTCCTTGTGCGAGGGCGCGGCCGGCAGGGCGGACAGGAGGGGGAAGGCCTCGGACTGACGACCGGCCGAGCGCAGCAGGCGGACGCGCTCCAGCACCACGGCCGGGTCGTTGGCGACGGCGGGGCTGAGGCCCGCGACGAGGGCGTCGGGCGAATAGGCGTTGCGCAAGGCCATGGCGGCGCTGGCGACGGCCTGGCGGTCGGAGGGGACCATGGCGGTCATGGCGCGGGTCGCCGGCCCGTGCGGGCCAAGCAACAGCATGTTCAGGCGCGCGACGTGGTCGTCGGTATTGAACCATCCGCCCCAGCGGTTGGCGATGACGGATTGTTGCGCTTCTTCGAAGGAGCGGTTGCGCCACCAGTCGCGGATCAAGACCTGGGCCTCGCGACGCTGTCCCTTTTGCTCCAGTGCGCCAGCCAGGGCGATAGCGCCCTCGGCGGTCGTGGGCTCGGAGCCGTTGAAGAAGGCGATGATCGCGTCGGGCGAGGCGTTGGCCAGGTTCAGCGCGCGTTCGCCCGCGGCCCGGCGCGAATCACCCCGCGGCCAGTTGGCGAGGTCGGTCTGGGCCCGGGCCAGATCGACGTAGGAAAGCTGCTTATCCGAGGTATCGACCAGGGCCCATTCGACCAGCTTCTTCGCCGTGGGGTCGGAAATGCGGCTCATGATCGACTGCGTGCCGATTACGTCGCGGGCGCGAGCCGAGGCCAGGCCTTGCTGGAACAGGGCCATGTCCTGGCCGCTGATGACGCCATTCTGGCTGGAGGCGTAGGGCGCGGGCGTGCTGTTCAGCACGTCCTGGGTCGGCGGAGTCAGAATCGCCAGGGCGGCGGCCACGGTCGTCGCGATCATCAGATGTCCGATCCTCATTCATCTCTGGTTGCGGCCAGGCGGCGAGCAACCTACGCTCCCTGCCTCTTCAAAAGGGCGGCACGCCGCCGCTCGAAACACCGCGCAGGTAACTTGTTTCAATGACCGCCCCCTTGTTCAAGGGCGTGATCACCGCCTTGATCACACCTCTTCGTGACGGAAACGTGGACGAAGGGGCTTTTGAAAAACTCCTGGAACGTCAGATCGCCGCTGGCGTCCACGGCGTCGTCCCGGTCGGAACGACCGGCGAAAGCGCTACCCTGAAGATGGACGAGCACAAGCGTGTCATCGAGCAGTGCGTCCAGATCGCGGCGGGCCGTGTGCGCGTCATCGCCGGCGCTGGATCGAACGCCACGCATGAGGCCATCGAGCTGTCGGCCTGCGCCAAGGAAGTCGGCGCCGACGCGACCCTGGTGGTGACGCCCTATTACAACAAGCCGTCGCAGGAAGGCATGATCGCCCACTTCGAGGCGATCTCCGACGCCGTGCAGATTCCCATGGTCCTGTACAACGTGCCCAGCCGTTGCGGCGTCGATCTGTCCAACGAGGCGGTCGCTCATCTGGCGAAAAATCCGAACATCGTCGGCATCAAGGACGCCACAGGCGACATATCGCGGGTCAACTGGATGCGCCGTCATATCGATGGTCCGTTCGACCTGATCAGCGGCGATGACACCACCTGGCTGGGCTATGCCGCGAGCGGCGGCGTGGGCGTGATCTCGGTTACTTCCAACGTCGCGCCGGAAGCCATGGTGGCCATGTATGACGCGGTCGCGGCCGGCGACTTCGCCACGGCGCGGGCCTGGCAGGACCGTCTGATCGACCTGCACAAGGGGTTGTTCCTTGATAACTCGCCGTCCCCGGCCAAGTACGCCCTGGCCAAGCTGGGTCTGTGCAGCGAAGAGGTCCGCCTGCCGCTGTCCCTGACCCGTGACGCCGTGAAGCCCGCCATTGATCGAGCCATGGCGGAGGCCGGAGTCGGTTGATGGCTGCTGATGCGCCCAAGAAGGTGATCGCCGAGAACCGGCGCGCGCGCTTCGACTACTTCCTTGAGGATTACATCGAGGCCGGGATCCAGTTGCTGGGCACCGAGATCAAGGCGCTGCGCGACGGTCGAGCCAACATCGCCGAAAGCTATGCGGCGGTGGAGGGACGCGAGATCGTTCTGATCAACTCGGACATTCCGCCCTACAAGCAGGCCAACCGGTTCAACCACGAGCCGCGCCGCCACCGGAAGCTGCTGCTGCACCGCAAGCAGATCGACAAGCTGATCGGCGCCGTCCAGCGCGATGGACGCACGATCATTCCGGTCCGCCTGTACCTGAACGAAAAGGGCAAGGCCAAGCTCGAGATCGCCCTGGCCAAGGGCAAGAAGCTGCACGACAAGCGCGAGGCCTCGGCCGAACGCGACTGGCAGCGCGACAAGGCTCGCCTGCTGCGCGACAAGGGCTGAGTTTGCGGTTCCGCTTTGCGGCGCGGCCGACGCGCGATAAACGACAATTCCTGGGGCGCGTCTTGCGGAGTTCACGGTGAAGATAGCCGAACGCTGGTTCGTGATGGCGGGCGTCGCCTTGCTGGCGGGCATCGCCGTGGCCGGGCTGGTCGTGGCCATCTATGCGGCCTGGGTCCTGCACGACATGCCCGATGCATCGGAACTGGCGGATTACCGTCCGGCGACAGCGACGCGCGTTTTCGCCGGCGACGGCACCCTGATCGGCGAGTTCTCGGACGAGCGGCGCATCTACGTCACCTATGAACAGGTGCCGGAACAGGTGATCCATGCCTTCCTGGCGGCCGAAGACAGCCACTTCTTCCAGCACGGCGGCATCGACGTGTCCGGCATCGGCCGGGCCATGTTCAAGAATGTCTTCAACGTCCTGTCTGGGCGGCGGCTTGAAGGCGGTTCGACCATCACCCAGCAGGTGGCCAAGAACGTCCTGCTGACCAACGAATCCAGCCTGAACCGCAAGCTGAAAGAGGCCATCCTCTCCAGCCGCCTGGAAGCGACGCTGACCAAGGAACAGATCCTCGAGCTGTATCTGAACGAGATCTACCTGGGCTATCGCTCCTATGGCGTGGCTTCGGCCGCCTATAACTATTTCGGCAAGTCGCTGAATCAGCTGACGCCGGACGAGGCGGCCTTCCTTGCGGCCCTGCCCAAAGGTCCGAACAACTATAATCCGAAACGCCACCCTGAGGCCGCCAAGGGCCGGCGCGACTGGGTTCTGGGCGAGATGGCCGACAACAGGTGGCTGACCCAGGAGGAGCTGGCCGCCGCCCTGGCCCGTCCGCTGAATACCCGCGCCGCACCACGCCGCGCCGAATACGCCGACGCAGACTTCTTCGTCGAGGAAGCCCGCCGCCGCGCCATCGGTCTGTTCGGGCAGGAAGAGGTCAACCGCGGCGGCTACTACATGCGCACGACGCTGGACCCGCAGCTGCAGTCCGCCGCACGCGAAGCCTTGATGAACGGGCTCGAGAATTATGACCGTCGCCATGGCTGGCGCGGCGCCTGGGGCACGACCGACTTCGCCGAAGGCTGGCAGGCCGAGGCGCTGAAGAAGAACACGCCGCCCGAGCGCCGCACTTGGCAGGCCGCCGCTGTCGAAAACGTCGTCGGCAACAATGTTCGCGTTCGCACGGCGAAGGACGACCGCACGGGCTCGCTGATCGTTTCCGACGCGGCCTGGGCCAACGCCAATAGACCTCTAAAGCGCGGCGATCTGATCTTTGTCGAACCGCGCGGCGGCCAGTTCGCCCTGAAGCAGGTGCCGGCGGTGAACGGCGCCCTGGTGGCCATCGAGCCCCAGTCAGGTCGCGTCCTGGCTATGGTCGGGGGCTATTCCTACGCATTGTCCAGCTTCAACCGCGCGACCCAGGCCCGTCGTCAGCCGGGATCGGCCTACAAGCCCTTCGTCTATGCGGCGGCGCTGGAGGGGGACTTCACGCCGGCCTCGATCGTCCTGGATGCGCCGATCAGCTTCCCCGGCGGCGCCAACGGCGGCCGCTGGACGCCCGAGAACTATAGCCGTCAGTACTATGGTCCGCAGACCCTGCGTCGCGGTCTGGAGCTGTCGCGCAACGTGATGACCGTGCGCCTGGCCCAGGCGGTCGGCATGAAGAACATCGTCGACCTGTCCAAGAAGATGGGCGTGGTCGATGACATGTCGCCGAACCTCGCGATGTCGCTGGGGGCGGGGGAGACGACGCCCTATCGCATCACCGCCGCCTACGCTGCCTTCGTAAATGGCGGTCGCCGGGTCGATCCCTATCTGATCGAAATGGTGCAGGATAGGAACGGTCAGACCATTCACCGTGCCGACCGTCGTCAGTGCCGCGACTGCAGCCGCGGCTTTAGCGGCCAGGAATCGCCGCGCCTGCCTGATCGCGGGGCGCAGGTCATCGACCCGATCACCGCCTATCAGGTCAGCTCCATGCTGGAAGGCGTCATCCAGCGCGGTACTGGCGCCAGCGCGCGCGGACTGGGTCCCTGGGTCGGCGGCAAGACCGGCACGACCAACGAATATCGCTCGGCCTGGTTCGTCGGCTTCTCCAGCGACATCGTGGTCGGCGTCTTCGTCGGCTTCGACGACAACCGCTCGCTGGGCGGCGGCGAGGCCGGGGCGGCGACCGCCGTGCCGATCTTCACCGACTTCATGCAGGTCGCCCTGAAGGAACGGCCGGCGCGGCCCTTCGTCCGACCCAAGAACGCCGTCTTCCGCACGGTCAACGGCATTGAGGAAGCCTTCCGTCCCGGCACCGAGCGTCAGATCCGCGAGGAGGCCCCACGTCCCGTTCAGCCGGTCGGACCGCAGAACTATTACGACGTGATCCGCCGCGAACAGGAGGCTGCGCAAGCCCCGGCGACGCCGCCGCCCGCAGCCGTCGCGCCCCCGCCGCCGAAGAAGCAGCCGGCAGAGGACTTGAGCGGACTCTACTGAGGCTCTAGTTAGACCTACCAACCGGCGCGCCTGTCCGCAGGCGCGCCGGTTATTTTGTTGCTTTCCCTATCGGTCCGCACGCGGTGCGGCCCTGCTTGAGGGAAGGCGTTCGTTCGCAGGAGTTTGCGATGAGACCGGATGTCGAGGCCATGAAGGCCGACATCGAGCAGAGCGTCGCTCTGCTCAGGAGGCGACTTTGACTGGGATGTCGCTCTAAGAAAGCTCGATGAGCTGAATGCACGGGTCGAGGATCCGACCCTGTGGGACAACCCGGAACAGGCTCAGGCTGTCAGCCGCGATCGCTCGCGTCTGGAAGCCCAGATCAACAGCGTCCGTGCGCTGGAGAATGATCTGGAAGAAGGCGTCATGCTGGCCGACATGGCCGATGAGGAAGGCGATGAAGCCACCCTCGAAGACGCCCGCGAACAACTGCGCGGCGTCAAGGATCGCGCCGCCCGCGCCGAGCTGGAAGCCCTGCTGTCCGGTGAGGCCGACGGCAACGACGCCTATCTGGAAGTGAACTCCGGCGCCGGCGGCACCGAGTCCAACGACTGGGCGGGCATGTTGCTGCGCATGTACACGCGCTGGGCCAAGGCCCACGGCTATGAGGTCACGATCGAGGCGCACGAAGAGGGCGAACAGGCCGGGGTCAAGTCGGCCACCGTCCTGATCGAAGGTCCCAACGCCTATGGCTGGCTGAAGTCGGAGTCGGGCGTGCACCGTCTGGTCCGCATCAGCCCCTATGATGCGGCAGCCAAGCGGCACACCAGCTTCGCCTCGATCGGCGTGTCGCCGGTCGTGGACGACACCATCGAGATCGACATCAACCCGTCCGACGTGCGCACCGACACCTATCGCGCGTCCGGCGCTGGCGGCCAGCACATCAACAAGACGGACTCGGCCGTTCGCCTGACCCACGTTCCGACCAATACCGTCGTGGCTTGTCAGGCCGGACGCTCTCAGCACCAGAACCGCGACATGGCGTGGAAGATGCTGCGCGCCCGCCTGTACGAGCTGGAACTGCAGAAGCGTGAGGCGGCCGCCCAGGCCCTGGCGGACGCCAAGACCGACATCGGCTGGGGTCACCAGATCCGATCCTACGTCCTGCAGCCCTATCAGATGGTCAAGGACCTGCGCACCGAGGTCGAGACCTCGGACACGCAGGGGGTTCTGGACGGCGATCTGGACCAGTTCATGGGCGCAGCCCTGGCGGCCCGAGTCGGCGAGACCCGCGACGGGAACTAAAAAAGGGGCGGCCCATCGGCCGCCCCTTTTCATTTGCGCGAAGCGCCGGATCAGGCGGCGGGCTTGGCCTCGACCTTGTCCGTCTTGGCGTTGGCGGCGGCGGGCTTTTCGGCCGGCGTCGGCGCATCCAGCATATTGGCGCCCGGCGTGTCGCGCTTGGCCTGGGTGCAGCGACCCTGGAACCAGGCGCCTTGCTCGATCGAAAGCTGCTCCTGGGTGATGTCGCCCTCGATGCGAGCGGTGGCGAACAGCTTGACCTGCTTGGCGACAATGGCGCCCGAGACGCGACCGCGCACTTCCAGAATATCAGCGTGGACAGTGCCCTCGACCGAGCCGCCTTCGCCGATGGTCACGCGCACGACGCGGATGTCGCCCTTCAGCGAGCCGTCGACCTGAAGCTCGCCGGCGCCCGAGATATTGCCCTCGTATTTCACGCCAGCCGACAGGGTCGACAGGCTGGACGAGCGCGAAGCCGCTGGGCGCGAAGGCTCAGGCGCGCGCGGCGCAGCGGCCGGCGAGGGCGTGGCGGCGGGCGTCGGATCAGGCGCGGGCGGGATACCCAAGCCGCTGGACGGGCCGTTGTCGAAGGGTTTGCTCTTGTTGAACATGGTGCGCTCCGCATCTCGCCAGCAAGGCCGGCCTAATCCTACTGTAGCCCCTTGGCGGGCAGTTAGGATCAGGTCGGCGAGAGAGGCAAGCTTGGCCTCAGAGCATTCCGTCGATCAGAGTTTCTGGGCCGCTTCCAGCACCTGCTCCGCGTGGCCCTTGACCTTGACGCTGCGCCAGACGTGGCGAACCACGCCCGCGCCGTCGATCAGGAAGGTGGCGCGTTCGACGCCCATGTATTCCCGGCCATAGAGCTTCTTCATGATCCACGTGCCGTAGGCCTCGCAGACTACGCCGTCCTCGTCGGAGCCCAGCACAACCTTGAGGTCATGCTTGGCCTTGAAGCGGTCCAGCTTTTTCACCGCATCCCGCGAGACGCCGATGACAACGGCGTTCACCGCCGCGAATTGTTCGGCCAGAGCCGAGAAGTCCAGGCCTTCCGTCGTGCAGCCGGGTGTGTCGGCCTTGGGATAGAAGTAGAGGACGACCGAGCGGCCTTTCAGCCCGTCCAGCGTGACGCGGCCGCCGCCATCGGTGGCGAGATCGAACGCGGGGGCGGCCTGGCCTTCGGTGATGTCGATCATCCTCTTTGCTCCTTAGACCGGCTTGACCAGCACGATCTTCTTCTTGCCGGCGGCCAGCTTCAGCACGCCGTCGGCGTTGACGTCGGCCTCTTCGATCAGCCGCGCGCCATCAGCGATGGCTTCGTCGTTCAGACGCAGTCCGCCCCCCTGCGCCAGGCGACGCGCCTCGCCGTTGGACGTGGTCAGACCAGCCTTGGTCACGACGGCGGCGATCATGGCGCCGATCACCTCATCCTTCGGCAGTTCGACTGTCGGCAGGTCGGCCGAGAGCTGGCCCTTCTCGAAGGCGGCCTCGGCGGCGGCGCGGGCGGCCTGAGCCGCTTCCGAGCCGTGCAGCATGGAGGTGGCGGCGTCGGCCAGGGCCTTCTTGGCCTCGTTGATCCCGGCGCCTTCCATGGCTTCGTAGAGAGCGATCTGGTCTAGCGGCAGATCGGTGAACAGACGCATGAAGCGGCCGACGTCGGCGTCCTCGGCGTTGCGCCAGAACTGCCAGTAGTCGTAGGGGCTCAGTTGTTCGGCGTTCAGCCAGACGGCGCCTTGCGCCGTCTTGCCCATCTTGCCGCCCGAGGCCGTGGTCAGCAGGGGGGTTGTCAGGCCGAACGACGATTTCTGGTCCACGCGACGCACCAGATCGACGCCCGAGGTGATGTTGCCCCACTGGTCCGATCCGCCCATCTGCAGCGTCACGTTCAGCGAGCGGTTCAGCTCCAGGAAGTCCACCGACTGCATCAGCATGTAGTTGAACTCGAGGAAGGTCATCGGCTGCTCGCGCTCGAGGCGCAGCTTGACCGAGTCGAAAGTCAGCATCCGGTTGACCGTGAAATGCGTGCCGTAGTCGCGCAGGAACTCGACGTAGCCGAACTTCGACAGCCATTCGTCGTTGTCGACCATGACGGCGTCAGACGGGCCGTCGCCAAAGGTCAGGAACTTCTCGAACACGGTCTTGATCGAGGCGATGTTGGCCTTGATCGTCTCGTCGGTCAGTTGCGGGCGCGAGGCGTCCTTGCCGGTCGGGTCGCCGACCTTGGTGGTGCCGCCGCCCATCAGGACGACGGGCTTGTGCCCGGCCTGCTGCAGACGGCGCAGCATCATGATCTGGATCAGGCTGCCGACGTGCAGCGACGGCGCCGTGGCGTCGAAGCCGATGTAGGCCGTCACGATCCCGTTCGAGGCGGCCTCGTCCAGTTCCACCGGGTGGGTCACCTGGTGGATGTAGCCGCGCGATTGCAGGGTCTTGAGGAAGTCGGACTTGAAGGCTTGGTCGGTCATGGACGGCTCCGTAGCAGGGATGCCGGCGGCCGTCTTCCTTTCGGGAAGTCGCACCGCCAGCGAAGGCGGCACGAGATCGCGGCCGCTCGCTAGCTCAGCGAACGGTAATACAGGCCGGAAATGGCGCGGGCGGCGATCATGGGCGCTAGCTACGGCGTGCGCGACGTGGCAGTCAACCCGCCATGACGATCTCTTCCTCGACAAAAACCCTTCGCGTGCTCGGCTTCATGACCGGCACCTCGCTCGACGCCGTGGACATGGCGGTGATCGAAACGGACGGCGAAAACATCATCAGCTTCGGCCCAGCCGGCGAGATGAAGCTGGACGCCGAGACGCGCGCCATCATCGAGGACGCCATCGAGGACGCCCTGGACTGGGAGCGCGACGAGGAAGAGCCCGACAGCTTCGAGGACGCCCGCATGGCGGTGGCCGACGCCCATCTGGCGGCAGCGCTCGGCTTCATGGCGGTGAACGGGGTCAAGGCTAGTTCGCTGGACCTGGTCGGTGTGCATGGCCAGACGGTTCTGCACGAGGCGCCGACGCCGGAGCTGCCGGGGCGCACCGTGCAATTGATCGACGCATTGAGCGTGGCCGAGGGGCTAGGCGTGCGCACGGCCTATGATTTTCGCAGCGCCGATGTGGCGGCGGGCGGGCAGGGGGCGCCGCTGGCCCCGGTCTATCACGCGGCCTTGGTCCGGAAGGCGGGTCTGAGCGGGCCGATTGCGGTGCTGAACCTGGGCGGGGTGGGAAACATCACCCTGATCCGCGCCGACGGCGGGCTGGAAGCCTTCGACACCGGCCCGGCCAACGGCATGGTGGACCTGCTGGTCCAGTCGCGCGGCAAGAAGCGCATGGACGAGGGCGGTAAGCTGGCGGCGGCGGGGACGGTCGATCAGGCCATTCTGGACGCCTATCTGGCCCATCCCTACTTCGCATCAACCGGACCGAAGTCGCTGGACCGGTTCGATTTCTCGCTGGACCCGGTGGCGGGTCTGTCGCTGGAAGATGCGGCGGCGACGCTGACGGCCTTTGCGGCAGAGGCCGCGGCGCTGGGCGTGGCGCGCTGCTCTGAACGGCCGACCAAGGTCGTGGCCTGCGGCGGCGGGCGGCATAATCCGGTCCTGCTGGCGGCGATCCGCGACCGGGCGGGCGTGCCGGTCACGACCGCCGAGGACGAGGGTTGGCGTGGGGACTCGATCGAGGCCGAAGCCTTCGCCTTTCTCGCCGCTCGCTGCCTGGTGCGCCTGCCGATCAGCTTCCCCGGCACAACCGGCGTGGCTGAACCGATGACCGGCGGCCGCATCGTGGAGCCGGGCGACCAGTGAGCCTGATGCAGTCCCGGCGCGTCTGGGGCGTGGCCAGCGGCATGGCGGCCGGCGCCCTGTGGGGGTTGGTCTTTCTGGCGCCCCAGGTGGCGCCCGAAGCCTCGCCCATGATGCTGACGGCGGGGCGCTATCTCGCCTACGGCCTGATCGCCGCCCTGCTGATCGCCCCGCGCTGGCGGCGAGTGGCGGCGGCTCTGGATATGAAGGCGTGGCGGGCGCTGGCCTGGCTGAGTCTGGCCGGCAACATCATCTATTTCGTCTTCCTGGTGGTCAGCGTCCATTTCGCGGGCGTCGGGGCCTCGGCCCTGATCGTCGGCATGGTGCCGGTCGTGGTCGCTTTGTGGGGGCTGAAGGACAAGGATTCGCCGCCGCTGGCGCGGGTGGCGCCGTCCATCGCGGTCGCGGCCCTGGCGGTCGGCCTGATCGGCTGGGAATCTTTGAGCCAAACCGGCAACGCGGTCCATGACGGGGTTCAGACACTGATCGGCCTGGCCTGTGCTCTAGCCGCCCTGCTGTCCTGGTCGGCCTTTGCGGTCGGCAATAGCCGTTGGATGGGGCGACTGCCGGAGGTCTCGCCGCATGACTGGTCGCTGCTGACCGGGGTGGTGACGGGCGGGTTCGCCCTGCTGCTGGCCGTTCCGGCGGTTCTGACCATGGGTGCCTGGTCCGGCGAGGCCTGGGTGCGCTTCCTCGGCGTCAGCTTGGGCGTCGCCGTCTTCGCCTCCATCATCGGCAACGCCTTCTGGAACCAGGCCAGCCGTCTTCTGCCGCTGACCATGCTGGGCCAGATGATCGTGTCCGAGACCCTGTTCGCCTTCCTCTATGGCTTCCTGTGGGAAGGGCGCGGTCCGACCATTATCGAGATCGTGGCCATGATCCTGATGGTGGCCAGCGTCGTCTGGTGCGTGCGCGCGCATCGCCCGGCGGCGGTCGCTGCGGCGGAAGGGGAACACTAGGTCGCAGCCGGGCGGCTGAACGACCTCGCCATTTCCGCGTTGCCTTGTCAGCGGACCGGGCCCCTCTGGCGACCCCGTGGGAGATGATGGTCGTGATGTCGGGCCGCGCCGATCGTCCGTTCGGGCGTCGGCGGCGTGAACGGTCCAGAGGCGGTGATGGAGTTCCTGACAGTCGAATGGATGGGCAAGCCCGCCTGGATGTGGGCGGGCTTTCTGGTGGTCGTGGTCGCCCTGCTGGCCTTTGACCTGGGGGTTCTGCATCGCAAGGCGCACGAGATTGGGGTGCGCGAAAGCTTGCTGCTGTCGGCTTTCTACATCGGCGTGGCGCTGTTGTTCGGGGTCTGGGTCTGGCTGCGGCTGGGAGTGGACAGCGGGCTGGACTACCTGACCGGTTACGCCATCGAGAAGAGTCTGGCGATGGACAATGTCTTCGTCATCGCCATGATTTTCAGCGCCTTCGGCATTCCACGCCTGCATCAGCACCGGGTGCTGTTCTGGGGCGTGCTGGGGGTCATCGTGCTGAGGGCGGTGATGATCGCAGCAGGGGCGGCTCTGATCAGTCGCTACGAGTGGGTGCTCTTTGTTTTCGCCGGCTTCCTGATCTTCACCGGCGGGAGGATGATGGCCACCAGCCCCACCGAGGAAGCAGCCACCGGGCAAGGTCTGGTAAATTGGCTGAGACGTCACATGCCAGTGACGGATCAGCTGCACGGATCGCGGTTCTTCGTACATGAGAAGAACTCCGCCGGGCGGATGATCTGGCACGCCACGCCGCTGTTCCTGGCCCTGGTGACCATCGAGTTTGCGGACGTGATCTTCGCTGTGGACTCGGTGCCGGCGATCTTCGCCATCACGACGGACCCCTACATCGTCTACACGTCCAACATCTTCGCCATTCTGGGGCTGAGGGCGTTGTACTTCGCGCTGGCGGCGGTGATCCACCGCTTCGCCTACCTGAAGCAGGCGCTGGCCATCCTGCTGGTCTTCATCGGGGGGAAGGTCATCGCCGCGCCGCTGATGGGACTGGAGAAATTTCCGCCGGCGATCTCGCTCGGCGTGACGGCCGCCATCCTGGCCGCGGGCATTCTGTGGTCGATGTGGAAGACCCGGGCCGAAACCCGGGTCGACACATGACGTCCGATCAGGCCGGGTTCTCGGCCAGTCGCTTGTCCAGATAGGCGCCGACGCGGCGATCGACGGCGTCGATGTGGTCCTGCCAGAAGTGGCTGGCGCCTTCTTCCAGTTCGTAGTCGATGACGATGCCCTTCTGGGTGCGCAGCTTGTTGACGACGCGCTCGACCTCGACCGGCGGCACCACGGTGTCGGCGGTGCCGTGCAGGAACAGGCCCGAGGCCGGGCAGGGGGCCAGGAAGCTGAAGTCGTACATGTTCGAGGGCGGCGACACCGAGATGAAGCCGTCCGTTTCCGGGCGGCGCATCAGCAGCTGCATGCCGATGTAGGCGCCGAACTGATAGCCGGCGACCCAGGTCTGGGTGGCGGCGGGGTTGTTGGCTTGCAGCCAGTCCAGGGCGGTGGCCGCGTCGGCCAGTTCGCCGATGCCGCTGTCGAACTCGCCCTGCGACTTGCCGACGCCGCGCGAGTTGTAGCGCAGAGTGGCGAAACCACGCTGGACGAAGAGCTGGTGCAGGGTCACCGCCACCGGGTTGTTCATGTGTCCGCCCGCCTTGGGGTGCGGGTGCAGGATCAGGGCGATCGGCGCATTGGGGCGCTTGCCGGGCGAATAGCGGCCTTCGATACGGCCCGAGGCGCCGGGAAGAATGACTTCAGGCATGGATCAGCGGCATCCTGTCTTCAACTGTCGTTTCGCGGGCGGACAATACTTGACCAACGCAGTAGGACTTTCTAAGTCCGCTCGGCGTGGCGCACTTGTCTGCGAGGGCGCGGGTTCTAGCACATGAGCCCTGAAAAGCGTGAAATTTTTGAGGGCATTCCATGCGTCTGTCGACAAAGGGACGATACGCCGTGATGGCGATGGCCGATTTGGCGAAGAACGGCGCCGATCGGGCTGTGTCTCTGGCTGAGATCGCGACGCGTCAGGAAATCTCGCTCAGCTATCTGGAGCAACTGTTCGCGCGGCTGCGTAAAAGCGGTCTGGTCAAAAGCGTGCGCGGTCCCGGCGGCGGCTATCGCCTGGCGCGCGAGGCTTGCGAGACCGCTGTGGCTGAGATCGTTCTGGCCGTCGATGAGCCTATTCGCGCCACACGCTGCGTCGGCGCCGGATCGCCCAAGGGCTGCATGATCAAGGGCGAACGCTGCATCACCCACCACCTGTGGGAAGACCTGGGGCAGGAGATCCACCGCTATCTCGCCAGCGTCAGTCTGGAAGACGTCATCCAGCACCGCACGGGTCCGGCGCGTCTGGGCGTGCCGGCCGGCGCGGGTATGGAGGCGGCGGCATGAGCGTCTATCTGGATTACAACGCCTCGGGCCTGGTGCGACCCGAAGTGCAAGAGATCATCGCCAAGGCTCTGGCCGACAACGGCAATCCGTCGGCGGTGCATGCCGCTGGTCGTCGGGCGCGGGCGCGCATCGAGACGGCGCGGGCTCAGGTGGCTGAACTGGTCGGGGCTGATCCGACCGCCGTTGTCTTTTCCTCGGGCGGGACGGAATCCAATGCTCAGGCCATCGTCAGCGCTTTGGCGGCTGGCTGCGAGCGGCTGATCGTCGGCGCGACCGAGCATCCGTGCGTGGCGGAGGCGGCGACGGCGTCGGGCGCGCCGGTCGAGGTCCTGCCGGTCGACGAAAACGGCGTGGTGGATCTGGCCTGGCTGGCCGAGGCTCTGGCGCGTCCGGGCCAGGCGGTCGTGGCCATCCATCATGCGAATAATGAAAGCGGCGTGATCCAGCCCATCGCCGAGGCGGCGGCTCTGGTGCGCGCGGCGGGCGGTTGGCTGCACGTCGACGCCATCCAGTCGGCGGGCAAGGTTCCAGTCGACATGCGGGCGCTGGATGCGGACAGCCTGACGCTGTCGGCGCACAAGCTGGGCGGACCGCAGGGCGTGGGCGCTCTGGTGCTCAAGGAAGGCGTCGCCGCCGTGCGCATCCTGCATGGCGCGGGCCAGGAGCGCGGCCTGCGCGCCGGGACCGAGAACGTGCCGGGCATCACCGGCTTTGGCATGGCCGCCGATTGCGCCGCGCGCGATCTGAACGCGGCCATGGCGCACGCCGCTTGGCGCGACGCGGCCGAGGCTCGGGTCAAGGCGGCGGGTGCGACGATTATCGGCGGCGCGGCCCCGCGTCTGCCCAATACCCTGTTCATGGCGGTCGAGGGCTGGGACAGCCCGCAGCAGCTGATCACGTTGGATCTGGTCGGGGTCATGGTTTCAGCCGGCTCGGCCTGTTCGTCGGGCAAGGTCAAACCGTCCAAGACGATCAGCGCTATGGGTCTGGATCACCTGGCGACCGGGGGCGTGCGCGTTTCCGGCGGCTGGGGCACGACGCAGGGCGACTGGGATCGGTTCGCCGAGGCATGGGTCACGGCCTGGAACAAGCATCAAGCGCGCCTGTCTGAGCGCGTGAAGGAAGTCGCGTAAGTCATGGCTGCTGTTAAGGAAACTGTCGAAGCTGTCGCCGCGCTCGAGAAGTATGAGCATGGCTTCACCTCGGACATTGAAACGGAATATGCGCCGCGCGGCCTGAACGCCGACATCATCCGCTTCATCTCCGGGAAGAAGGGCGAGCCGGAATGGATGCTGGAATGGCGTCTGGCCGCCTATGAGCGCTGGCTGGCGATGGAGGAGCCGACCTGGGCGGCGGTGAAATACGAGCCGGTCGACTATCAGGACCTCTACTACTACGCCGCGCCGAAACAGAAGGGGGGGCCGAAGTCGCTGGACGAGGTCGATCCCGAGATTCTGGAGGTCTACAAGAAGCTGGGCATCCCGCTGAAGGAGCAGGAGGTTCTGGCGGGCGTGCAGGGCGCACCCAAGGTGGCCGTGGACGCCGTGTTCGACAGCGTCTCGGTCGTGACCACCTTCAAGGAAGAACTGGCCAAGGTCGGCGTGATTTTCATGCCGATTTCCGAGGCCTTGCGCGAATATCCTGATCTGGTTCGACAATACCTCGGCTCGGTCGTGCCGGTGTCGGACAACTATTTCGCGGCGCTAAACAGCGCGGTCTTTTCGGATGGGTCCTTCGTTTACATCCCGCCCGGCGTGAAATGCCCGATGGAGCTGTCGACCTATTTCCGCATCAACGCCAGCCAGACCGGCCAGTTCGAGCGCACTCTGATCATCGCCGACAAGGGCTCTTACGTCTCCTATCTGGAAGGCTGCACCGCGCCGATGCGCGACGAGAACCAGCTGCACGCGGCGGTCGTGGAGATCGTGGCGCTGGATGATGCCGAGGTGAAATACTCGACGGTTCAGAACTGGTACCCCGGCGACGCCGAGGGCAAGGGCGGCATCTACAACTTTGTCACCAAGCGCGCGGACTGCCGCGGCGACCGTTCCAAGGTCAGCTGGACCCAGGTCGAGACCGGCTCGGCCGTCACCTGGAAATACCCGTCCTGCATCCTGAAAGGCGAGGAAAGCTCGGGCGAGTTCTATTCCATCGCCATCACCAATGGGCATCAGCAGGCCGACACCGGCACCAAGATGATCCACCTGGGCAAGAACTCGAAGAGCCGGATCATCGCCAAGGCGGTTTCGGCGGGCAAGTCGGACTCGACCTATCGCGGCCTGGTTTCGGTGCACCCCAAGGCGACGGGCGTGCGCAACTTCACCCAGTGCGACAGCCTGCTGATCGGCAAGGAGTGCGGCTCGCACACCATTCCCTACATCGAGGCCCGCAACGGCTCGGCTCAGCTGGAACACGAGGCGACGACGACCCGCCTGTCGGAAGACCAGCTCTTCTACGCCCAGCAGCGCGGCCTGTCGGAGGAGGAGGCGGTGGCCCTGCTGGTCAACGGCTTCGTCCGCGACGTCATGCAGAAGCTGCCGATGGAATTCGCCGTAGAGGCGCAGAAACTAGTGGCGATCAGCCTCGAAGGCTCGGTCGGGTAAAGAAGACAATGCTGAAGATCAACAACCTCCACGTCTCGGTCGCTGACAAGCCGATCCTCAAGGGCCTGACGCTCGAAGTGCCGGCGGGCGAGGTCCATGCCGTCATGGGGCCGAACGGGGCCGGCAAGTCGACGCTGGGCTACAGTCTGTCTGGGCGTCCCGGCTATGAGGTCACCGACGGTTCCGCCTCTTGGGACGGTCAGGACCTGCTGGGCCTGGACCCGGCCGAGCGCGCGGCGGCGGGCGTCTTCCTGTCCTTCCAGTATCCGATGGAGATCCCGGGCGTGCCGGCCATGACCTTCATCCGCACGGCGCTGAACGCCCAGAAGCGCGCGCGCGGCGAGGAAGAGGTCTCGGCTCCCGCCTTCCTGAAGCAGGTCAAGGCGGCGTCGCAGGCGCTGAAGATGGACTTCGATATGCTGAAGCGGCCGCTGAACGTCGGCTTCTCGGGCGGTGAGAAGAAGCGGATGGAGATCCTGCAGATGGCCCTGCTGGAGCCGTCGCTGCTGATCCTGGACGAGACGGACTCCGGCCTCGACATCGACGCCCTGCGCATCGTGTCGGAAGGCGTGAACGCCCTGCGTCGTGCCGACCGGTCCATGCTGGTCATCACCCACTATCAGCGGCTCCTGGACTACATCAAACCGGACAAGGTGCACGTCCTGGCCGCCGGCCGCATCGTCGCCTCGGGCGGGCCTGAACTGGCGCTGGAGCTGGAGGCGGAAGGGTACGACAAGTTCCTGCCGGCCGCGGCATGAGCGCGGCGCCGCAGATCGACCTGACCAACGCCGAGACCTTTCCCTCGCGGCGCACGGAAGCGTGGAAATACAGCGACCTGAAGCGTTGGCTTCGTGAAGCGCCTGAGCCGTCAGGCACGGCGCTGGTCGGCGCGCCTGGGCCCTTCTACGACCTGGGCGGAGAGGCGATCGTCTTCGCCAACGGGCGTCCGGTCGGGGTCACCGACTTCATCGCCTCGGGCGTTCAGACCCTCCGTCTTCGCTTCCTGTCTGACGCGGTCGGCACCGGCCACACGGCGGCGGCACGGATCGTCGCTCGTCCGGGCGCGCGGCTGTTGCTGCTGGAGACGCACGAGGGCAAGGGCTCGGCCTATGTCGCTCACAACAAGGTCGAGATCGACGTCGCCCGCGACGCCGAGGTCACGCGCATCGTCCTGATCGAAGAACCTGAGGACGCCATTTCGGTGACGAACGCCGAGGTGCGGCTGGAGGCGGGTGGTCGCTATCGTCAGACCGTGGTCACGACCGGCGCCAAGCTGCAACGCATCGAGACGCAACTGAGCCACGGGGCCGAGGGCGCCGAGGCGCGTCTGGACGGCCTCTATCTGCTCAAGGGTTCGCGCCACGCCGACCTGACGACTGTGGTGGATCACATGGCCGCCGACGGCACGACCAGCCAGCTGACCAAGGGCGTCGTTCACGACACGGCGCGCGGCGTGTTCCAGGGCAAGATCATCGTCGAGCGCGGGGCCGACGGCACCGACGCCCGCATGGCCCACAACGCCCTGATCGCGTCCGAGCGCGGCGAGGTCGACGCCAAGCCGGAACTGATCATCTATGCCGACGACGTGCAGTGCGCGCACGGCAATACGGTCGGGACGCTGGATGAAAGCGCACTCTTCTACATGCAGCAACGCGGCATTCCGGCGGATGAGGCCCGCGCCCTGCTGGTCCAGGCCTTCCTGTTCGAGGTCGTCGACCGGATCGAAGATGAGGCCGCCAAGGAGGTTGTGCGCGCATGGCTGACGGCCAGACTCTGAAAGGCAGGTCCGTGAAGGCATTCGACCCCTACGCCGCGCGGGCGCAGTTCCCGATCCTGTCGCGACAGGTGAACGGCAAGCCTCTGGTCTATCTGGACAACGCCGCCTCGGCGCAGAAGCCGCGTGCGGTGATCGACGCCCTGGTGGCGTCGATGGAGGGCAGCTACGCCAACGTTCACCGCGGTCTGCACACCCTGTCGAACGAGGCGACCGAGGCGTTCGAGGCGGCGCGCGAGATCGTCGCCCGCTTCCTGAACGCGCCCTCGGGCGAGAACATCGTCTGGACCAAGGGCGGGACCGAGGCGATCAATCTGGTCGCAAACGGCGTCGGCCTGAGCATCGAACCGGGCGACGAGATCATCGTCACCGAGATGGAGCACCACTCCAACATCGTGCCGTGGCATCTGCTGCGCGAGCGTAAGGGCGCGGTGCTGAAATGGGCGCCGATCAATGACGACGGCTCGCTGGACATGGCGGCCTATGCCGAACTGCTGGGGCCGAGAACCAGGGTCGTCGCCGTCACCCACATGTCAAACGTGCTGGGCACCATCAACCCGATCACCGAGATCACCCGTCTGGCCCACGCCGCCGGGGCGCGGGTACTGGTCGACGGGTGTCAGGGCGCGGTTCACGCGACGCCGGACGTTCAGGCGGTTGGCTGCGACTGGTATGTGATCACCGGCCACAAGCTGTATGGCCCGACCGGCGTCGGCGCCCTCTACGGCACGACCGAGGCTCTGGAGAGCCTGCCACCCTATCAGGGCGGGGGCGAGATGATCCAGACGGTCGAGAAGGACCGCATCACCTATGCGGCGCCGCCGCATCGGTTCGAGGCCGGGACGCCGCCGATCCTGGAGGCCATAGGTCTGGGCGCGGCGCTGGAATGGTTGTCGGGCTTTGACCGTGAGGCCGTGGCCGCGCACGAGATGGCCCTCTATGACCACGCCCGCGCCCGGCTGGCCGACGCTGGCTGGCTGCGGGTCCTGGGCGAGGCCGAGGGCAAGGGGGCGTTGCTGACCTTCTCCGTCGAGGGCGCGCACGCCCATGACGTGGCCCAGATCATGGACCGATACGGCGTGGCCGTGCGAGCCGGTCTGCATTGCGCAGAACCGCTGGCGAAAAGACTGGGCGTGACCTCGAGCACGCGCGTTTCCTTCGCCCTATATAACACCGTGGAGGATACAGACGCCTTCGTGGATGCGCTGATCAAAGCGCGGAACTTCTTCGTGTGATGAGTATGGACGACGCCAAGACCGAAACCGCCATCAGCGACAGCGACGCCTTCGCCGCGACCTGGGACGAGCCGCAGAAGAGCGCCTTGTCGCAAGCCGAGCTGGACAAGCTGACCGACGACCTGATCGAGGCGCTGAAGACGGTGTACGATCCGGAAATCCCGGTCGACATCTATGAGCTGGGCCTGATCTACAAGGTCGATGTGTCCGACGACCGCGACGTCCTGATCGAGATGACGCTGACGGCGCCGGGCTGTCCCGTGGCCGGCGAAATGCCGGGCTGGGTCGAGGATGCGGTGAAGAAGGTCGAGGGCGTGAAGTCCGCGCGGGCCAACCTGGTGTTCGACCCGCCGTGGGATTCCTCCAAGATGAGCGACGAGGCCAAGCTGGCCCTGAACATGTTCTAGGGATGCGTCGATGACCGAGCTTCAGACCGCCGCCCGACCACGCCGGCCCCGGCCCAAGGCCGTAACCCTGACCGACGCCGCCGCCGCGCGCGTGCGTGAGATCATGGCCAATGCGGAAAAAGACTACATCGCCCTTCGCGTCGGGGTGAAGAACGGCGGCTGCGCCGGGCAGGAATACACCTTCGCCTATGCTGAACAGATCGAGCCGCTTGACGAGGTGGTCGAGGACAAGGGCGTCACCATCCTGATCGAGCCCAAGGCCGTGCTGTTCCTGATCGGCTCCGAGATCGACTACGAGACGACCAAGCTGGCGTCCAAGTTCGTGTTCCGCAATCCGAACGAGACCGACGCCTGCGGCTGCGGCGAGAGCGTGACCATCATCCCCGCCGCCGCTCTGGACGCCGACTAGAATGATCCGACTGGAGGGTGTGACCCGGCGCTATCGCAGCGCAGCGGGCGAGCGCACGGCGCTGGACGCCGTCGATCTGACCATCGGGCGCGGCGAGGTGTTCGGCGTGGTCGGTCGTTCGGGCGCCGGGAAGTCGACCCTGATCCGCGCCATCAACCGGCTGGAAACGCCCGACGCGGGGCGGATCTTCGTCGACGACCAGGAGATCACGGCGCTAAATCCCGCCGAGCTGCGCGCCGCGCGGCGCCGGATCGGCATGATCTTCCAGCATTTCAACCTGCTGAACGCCAAGACCATCGAGGATAACGTCGCCTTTCCCCTACGGCTGGAAGGGCGGCCAGAGGGGGAGGTGAAGGCGCGGACGGCGCAGTTGCTGGAGCAGCTGGGTCTGGCCGAGCACGCGAAAAAACACCCGGCCCAGCTGTCGGGCGGCCAGAAGCAGCGCGTCGGCATCGCCCGCGCCCTGGCTTGCGGTCCTAGCGTCCTGTTGTGCGACGAGGCGACCAGCGCTCTGGACCCGGAGACGACCGAGGACATCCTGACCCTGCTGGACGGGCTGAACCGCGATCTGGGCCTGACCATCGTCCTGATCACCCACCAGATGGAGGTGGTGCGCCGCGTCTGCGACCGGGTGGCGGTGCTGAAGGACGGCAAGATCGTGGAGCAGGGCGCGACGGCGGACGTCTTCCTGCACCCGCAGCATCCCGTGACCCGCGCCATGCTGGCCGAGGGCGAGGAGGCGTTCGACGCCTCGGTCGTGCCCGCCGGGGCGCGCATGGCCAAGCTGACCTTCCGCGGCGGCTCGACCTATGAGCCGGAACTGAGCCGCGTCGCGCGGACGGTGGGCGTCGACTATTCCATCCTGTCGGGACGGATCAGCCGCATCCGGGGCGAGCCCTATGGCCAATTGGTCGTGGCCTTCACCGGCGGCGACGCCGAGGCAGCCGTGGCGCAATTGACCGCGCGCGGCGTGACGGTAGAGGCGGCCTGATGTTCGACAACGTTGATTGGGCCGAGATCGGCCGCGCTACCGTGGACACCCTGCTGATGCTGGGCGGGTCGCTGGTGCTGACGGTCATTCTGGGCGTGCCGCTGGGCGTGCTGCTCTATCTGTCAGGCAAGGGGCGGTTGGCGGCCAATCCGGTGCTGAACACCCTCCTGTCCCTGATCGTCAACGTCCTGCGCTCGGTGCCCTTCATCATCTTGCTGATCGTCATGCTGCCGGTGACGGTGCTGCTGGTCGGCACCTCGCTGGGCGTGGCCGGGGCCATTCCGCCGCTGGTCGTGGGGGCCGCGCCCTTCTATGCGCGACTGGTCGAGACGGCCCTGCGCGAAGTGGACAAGGGCGTGGTGGAGGCGACCCAGGCCATGGGCGGCTCGACCTTCCAGATCGTCACGCGTGCCCTGCTGCCCGAGGCCATGCCGGGCATCATCGCCGGGGCCACGGTCACGGCCATCGCCCTGGTCAGCTACACCGCCATGGCGGGCGTGGTCGGCGCGGGCGGTCTGGGCGACCTGGCTGTGCGCTTCGGCTATCAGCGGTTCCAGACCGACGTCATGGTCGTGACCGTAGTTCTGCTGCTGATCCTCGTACAAATTCTGCAGATGATCGGTGACCGTCTGGTCGCTAAGGTCTCGCACCGTTGAGTTGAGAAGGCCCGCCATGATCCGTCGTTCGCTTCTGCTGTCCGCCGCCGCCGTCCTGATGCTCGCCGCGTGCGGGCAGGGCGGGGAAGACAAGGCGGGAGGCGAGGGCGCGCCCCTGCTGGTCGGCGCCACCGCCGTGCCGCACGCTGAGATCTTGCAGGTCGTGAAGCCGATTCTGGCCGCTGAGGGCGTGCCGATCGAGATCAAGGTCTTCAACGACTACGTTCAGCCGAACGTGCAACTGTCTGAAAAGCGGTTGGATGTGAACTACTTCCAGACCAAGCCCTATCTGGACGAGTTCAACATCGCGCGCGGCGCTGATCTGGTCACTGTGGTCGGCGTCCACGTCGAGCCTCTGGGCATCTATTCCAAGAAGCACACGACGCTGGCGGCGATCCCGAATGGGGCGCAGGTGGTGCTGCCGAACGACGCCTCGAACACCGGGCGCTCGCTGCTGCTGTTGCAGGGCGCCGGCCTGATCACCCTGCGCGATCCGACCAATCCGCTGCAGACCGTTCGTGACATCGCGACCAACTCCAAGGGACTGAAGTTCCAGGAGGTCGAGGCCGCCACCATCCCGCGCATCCTGCCCCAGGTCGATGCGGCGGTGATCAACACCAACTACGCCCTGGACGCTGGCCTAAAGCCCAAGACCGACGCCCTGTCGCTGGAAGGGGCCGACAGCCCCTATGTGAACTATCTGGTGGCGCGCCCGGACAACCAGAACGACCCGCGCGTTCAGGCCTTGGCGACCGCCCTGCGCAGCCAGGCGGTCAAGGACTTCATCGCCAAGAAGTATGACGGGGCGGTGATCCCGGCGGCTTAGGCCGCCGCAGGCGCTGCGAGCTTGGCGGCTTCGCTGGGCGTGGCGACCTGAACCGCCGCGGTGATCGGCTGGCCGGTGGCCTCGGCGATCAGTTCGGCCGTCTTGCCTTCAATCGCCGCTTCCAGCCGGGCCAGGAACTCATCCTTGGGCAGGCCGGTCGGAATGGGCGCGAGGAATTCCAGCGTGGCGGTACCCGGTGTCTTGCGCGCTTCTTCCTGGGGCCAGAACAGGCCGAGGTTGGTCGCCAGCGGCACGACGGGCATGTCGAAGTCGCGATACATGTGCCAGACACCCGAACGGTAGCGATACTTCTCGCCGACCTTGGCCAGATGGCCTTCAGGATAGATCAGGATCTTGCGGCCTTCACGATGGGCGTCGGCGGCGCGTTCCTTGAGCGCGGCGCGGGCGGTGTGGCCGCCGCAGCTATTGACGACGATGGCCCCGAGCTTCCTCAGCACCTTACCCAGCAGCGGGAATTTCTCGAGATGGTCGCCGGTGACGAAGGCCAGGTCGTCGAACTGATCATAGGTGGCGAAGCCGTCACCCCAGCTCTGGTGCTTGGAGGCGATGATGAAGGCGCCTTGCGGCAGACGCTCCTTGCCGCGCACCTTCAGGTGAATGCCGGCGAACAGGGCCATGGCCTGCACCATGCGACGCACATAGCGGCGGATGACCCAGGTGGTCGCACGTCGACCTGGCGCCAAGGCTGCGAAGGCTGCGGTCAGACCATAGCCGATCGAGAGGGCCCAATAGGCGAGATTGAAGGTGAAGCTTCTCATCCGGTCGATATGACACGGACCCGGGGCGGTTCGGCAACCGTTTAAGCGGCGGCCTTCTCCATGAGCTCGGCATTGGTGACGCAGTTCCGACCGCCGCGCTTGGAGGCGTAGAGCGCGGCATCGGCGCGCTCAAGCAGGCCCAGAGCCGTCTCGCCGGAACCACGCTCGGCGAAACCGACGGAGATGGTCACGGCGCCGAGGTCGTCGTTGGTTGATCGGCGGCGCAAAGAACGCGAACCGATTTCTTCGCGAACCGCGTTGAGGGCGGCTTCCACGGCGCCGGGCGTCTCGCCGGGGAAGATGACCGCGAACTCCTCGCCACCGTATCGGGCGGCGATACGAGGATTGCGTGCGATCCGACCCAGGACACTGGCGACGTAACGCAGCACCTGATCGCCGGTCTGGTGACCCCAGGTGTCGTTGAAGCGCTTGAAGTGGTCGATATCGACGATCGCCAGCGTCAAGCCCTTGCCTTCGGCCTCGGCCTCATCGCAGAGGCGCGCCAACTGTTCATCGAACGTCTTGCGGTTGGCCAGATTGGTCAGGGCGTCGGTCATGGCGTCGCGACGGACCTGCTCAAGGTGTTCGCGCAAACGAACCACTTCGCGGTTCGACGATTCCAGCCGCTTCTCAAGCGCGGAGGTGTGGCGTTGGACCTTGCGCGTCGCGCTGGAAAGGGTGCTGACGATGGCGGAGAGATCTGTCGCTCCGCCCGCGTCCTGCATCTTCGCCGACGCAGAACTGAGCGTCTCGCCGTAGGCAGTCTGGGTCTTGCGGGCGTTGTCGATGGCCTCGGCCACCGCAGCGAGCTCGCGGTTCAGGACAGCCCCGACATCGCGGATTTCCTCGGAGAGGCGGCCGCGCGGAAGGAATTCCGCAGCCAGCATTTCAGCCGTCGCGTCGGTGAATGGCGCGTCACCGGCCAGAAGGCGGTCGAGTTCGCGGCCCAATGGACCTTCGGGGTCGCTGACATAGTGCAGCCAGAGCTCGAAATTCAGCGGCGTCGGCCAGACGGAGGCCTGTTGCATGGCGTCGACGATGCGGTGCGCCAGCTCATATGCCTCCGGTCCCCGAAGGGCGGTTTCGACCTGCGCCGTCATTCTGATTCTCGCGCCCCAATTCTTAGTTGGCGGACACTAGAACGCTGATCCGTAATGACCAGTTAAACCGCAGGCCTGAATGCCTCTGCTTTAATCCTGAAACACCACCGGACGACGCAGGAATGCAGGGATGTCGTCGCCGAAACCGCCGCTGGCGGCGCGAAGCGGCTGTTCCTTCGCCTGCTCGGACTTACGCGGTTCGCGCGATTCAGGAGCGCGATCGCGGCGTTGAGAGGCGGGCTTGGTTGCAGGCGTCGCTTGCGCTGTCGTGTCGACGACGGCGTCCGCAGCTTCCGACGTCGTGACGGGCTTGGCGGAGCGGCGGCTGCGCGAACGGCGGGGGGCTTCCTCGAGGGTTTCCTCTGCCTTGGGAGCGGCGCGGGCGATGGGCTCCATCGACGCGACGTTGTCGCTCTTGGGGATCGGGCACGGGCGGTCACTGCGGCCACGGCCACGGCCCTTGGAGTCGTCGCTGCGCGGGCGGTCCTTGATAGAGGCGAAGTCGATGTCGTCCAGCGACATCTCTTCCGGGGCTTTCTTGATGAGCTTCAGCACCTTGTCCAACGACTTGTCATCGGAGGGCGTGACGATCATGAAGGCTTCGCCCTTGCGACCGGCGCGGCCGGTGCGGCCGATACGGTGCACATAGTCGTCGGCATGGTGCGAGACGTCGTAGTTGAAGACGTGGCTGACGTCCGGGATGTCCAGACCGCGCGCGGCGACGTCCGAGGCCACCAGGATCTTCAGGTCGCCAGCGCGGAAATCGGCCAGAGTCTTCATCCGCAGCGACTGATCCAGGTCGCCGTGGATCGGCGCGGCATCGAAGCCGTGGGTCTTCAGCGACTTGGCGACGATATCGACTTCCGATTTGCGGTTGCAGAAGACGATGCCGTTCTTGACCTCTGACCGTTCGATCAGGGCGCGCAGCGCGGTGCGCTTGGCCTTGGGGTCGCTTGTCGGGATGCGGACCAGATACTGGGTGATGGTATCGGCGGTCATGGCCGGACGCGAGGCCTCGATCCGGGTCGGATCCTTGAGGAACTGCGTGGTCAGGCGCGTGATCTCGGGCGGCATGGTGGCCGAGAAGAACAGGGTCTGGCGCCTGGGCGGGGTCAGCTTGAAGATGCGCTCGATGTCGGGGATGAAGCCCATGTCGAGCATGCGGTCGGCTTCGTCGATGACCATCATCTCGACACCGGTCAGCAGGATCTTGCCGCGTTCGAACAGGTCCAGCAGACGGCCCGGCGTCGCGATCAGGACATCGACGCCCTTGTTCAGCAGGGCGACCTGGTCGCCCATGGACACGCCGCCGATCAGCAGGGCCCAGCTCAGCTTGGTGCCCTTGGCGTATTTGGCGAAGTTCTCGGCCACCTGGTCGGCCAGTTCGCGGGTCGGGGCCAGGACCAGGGCGCGCGGCATACGGGCGCGTGCGCGGCCCGAGCCGAGGCGGTCGATCATCGGCAGGGTGAAGGCGGCAGTCTTGCCGGTGCCGGTCTGGGCGATGCCCAGGACGTCTCGGCCGGCCAGGGCCACCGGGATGGCGGAGGCCTGAATTGGGGTCGCTTCGGTGTAGCCCGTATCAGCGACCGCTTGCAGGGTCGTGGCCGAGAGGCCCAGCTTGGTGAATTCTGTCATGAAACCTTGAGGACGGAGGAAACGTCGTAACGTCTTCGACTTACGGAACCGCCCCTCGTGGGCGAGTGGGCGGCGCGCATCGCCAGTCCAATTCCGAGCCTGCGGCGGTATATGGAAACCCCTACGCCTCAGTCAAGTATTTCCGTTCGGGAACCGGGCGGTTGGCAAAGTCTTACAGCCCTGTAATGTCGCCAAGGGGAAGGGAGGCTCTGTCGTATGCGTATGAAAACGCTTGCGTTCGCCGTGGCCGCTTGCTGCGCGACAGCGCTGCCGGCTAAGGCGGAGATGGAATCAGCTTTTGGAAACACCGTGATCTCCCACTATCCGGATGGAAGTTGGGTAAAGCACTGGTTTGACCGCGACGGCAGCTACCGGGCCGTGTTTTCCGACGGTCGGCGCCTGACCGCGCGCTGGGCTGTCGAAGGCGAACGAGTTTGCCTGAACGGCATCCGACCGCGGATGCTGCTGTCGCGATTTTGTACGGCCATGGTCGAGGCGTCTGTGGGTCAGACCTGGCCCGGACGTGATCCGCTGGGCCGCAGGGTTCGCAACGAACTGGTCGCCGGTCGCTAGACACTCCCGATCCGCTGGGCGGACCGGGAGGTCAGGACGATTACTCAGCCGCAGCCGTCTTCTTGGGGGCGGCCTTCTTCGCGGCCGGCTTCTTGGCCGCTGGTTTCTTCGCCGCTGCAGGCTTCTTCTCGGCAGCAGCCTTGGCTGGGGCCTTCTTCGCGGTGGGCTTCTTGGCCGCAGCCTTCTTCGGCGCCGCGCCGGCCTTGGCGGCCAGCAGAGGCAGGGCGGCTTCCAGCGTCACGTCTTCGGGTGCCATGCCCTTGGGCAGCGTGGCGTTGACCTTGCCCCATTTGACGTAAGGCCCGAAGCGGCCGGCCATGACCTGAACGGGAGCTTCATCGTCCGGGTGAGCGCCCAGTTCCTTGAGCGGAGCCGTGGCTGAGCCGCGACCAGGACGACCGGCGCGCTTTTCAGCCAGCAGGGCGACGGCGCGGTTGATCCCGACCTCGAACACCTCATCGATGTCAGACACATTAGCGTAGGTGCCGGCGTGCAGGACGAACGGGCCGTAACGCCCCAGACCCGCCGTGATCATCTTGCCGTCCTCAGGGTGGGGACCGACTTCACGCGGCAGGGCCAGCAGGCGCAGGGCCTGATCCAGCGTCAGGGACGCGGGGCTCCAGCCCTTGGGCAGGGACGAGCGCTTCGGCTTTTCCTCGCCCGGCGGCGTGGTTTCGACATAGGGGCCGAAACGACCGATCTTCAACTGCACCGGCTGGCCGGTCGCCGGGTCGACGCCCAGTTCGCGGTCGCCGCCGTCCGCGCCGCCTTCGGCCCCGTCAGGCGAGGCCACCGGGCGGGTGTATTTGCAGTCGGGATAGCGCGAGCAGCCGATGAAGGCGCCGAAGCGGCTGGTCTTCAGGCTGAGCTGGCCCTGATGGCACAGGGGGCATTCGCGCGGGTCCGTGCCATCGCCCTTGTCCGGGAAGATGTGGGCGCCCAGGGCGTCGTTCAGATGGTCGAGGATGGCCGTAGTGCGCAGTTCGCCGGCGGCTTGCGTGGCGGCGTGGAAGTCGGTCCAGAAGCTGCGCAGCAGCGCCTTCCAGTCCAGTTCGCCCGCCGACACCTCGTCCAGTTGGGTCTCCAGCGCGGCGGTGAAGTCGTACTCCACCCAGCGGCTGAAGAACTGTTCCAGGAAGGCCGTGACCAGCCGGCCCTTGTCCTCGGGATAGAAGCGATTCTTGTCCATGCGGACGTATTCGCGGTCGCGCAGGGTGGTCAGGATCGAGGCGTAGGTCGAGGGACGGCCGATGCCCAGCTCTTCCAGCTTCTTGACCAGGGTGGCTTCCGAGAAGCGCGGCGGCGGCTCGGTGAAATGCTGGTCGGTGCGGACGGCTTCAACCTTAGCCTTGGCGCCTTCCTTCAGCGCGGGCAGGCGACCGCCTTCGTCCTCGTCGTCCTCGGCCCCCTTCTGTTTCTCGTCGCGGCCCTCTTCGTAGGCGGCGATGAAGCCGTCGAAGACCACGACCTGGCCGGTGGCGCGCAGGCCGGTCTGGCCGTCGGGCGTCTCGATCTCGACCGTGGTGCGGTCCAGACGCGCGCTCTCCATCTGCGAGGCGACCATTCGCTTCCAGATCAGTTCATAGAGGCGCTGCAGGTCGCCTTCGAGGCGCAGGGAGTCCGGGTGGCGCGCGATATTGGTCGGCCGGATGGCTTCGTGCGCTTCCTGGGCGTTTTTGGCCTTGGTCTTGTAGTAGCGCGGTTCGGCCGGGACATAGGCGGGGCCGAATCGGTCGCTGATGACCTCGCGCGCCTGGGCTATGCCCTCCGGCGTCACATAGAGGCCGTCGGTACGCATGTAGGTGATCAGGCCGCCGGTGTCGTCGACACCCTCATACAGCTTCTGCGCCGCCTGCATGGTGCGCTGGGCGGTGAAGCCCAGCTTGCGCGCGGCCTCCTGCTGCAGGGTCGAGGTGGTGAAGGGCGGGGCGGGCGAACGTTTGGCCGGCTTCTTCTCGACCGACTTGATGGTGAAGTCGCCGGCCTTGATGGCGTCGCGGGCGGCGAAGGCCATTTCCTCGGTCGGGATGTCGAGGCGCTGGATGCGCTTGCCCGCGTGCTTGACCAGGCGCGTGGTGAAGGGCGGGCTGTCGGCGACCAGATCGGCCTCGACCGACCAGTATTCCTGAGCCTTGAACTTTTCGATCTCCATTTCGCGATCGACGACGATGCGCAGGGCTACCGACTGCACTCGACCGGCCGAACGGGCGCCCGGCAGTTTGCGCCACAGGACGGGCGACAGATTGAAGCCCACCAGATAATCCAGCGCGCGGCGGGCCAGATAAGCCTCGACCAGCTCCATATCCAGCTGACGCGGATTGGCCATGGCCTCCAGCACGGCGGACTTGGTGATGGCGTTGAAGGTGACGCGCTGGACCTCGGTGTCCTTCAGCGCCTTCTTCTTGTTCAGGACCTCCAGAACGTGCCAGCTGATCGCCTCGCCCTCACGGTCGGGGTCGGTCGCGAGGATGACGCGGTCGGCGCGCTTGGCGGCCTCGGCGATCTCGGACAGGCGCTTGGACGCCTTGGCGTCGACCTCCCACTGCATGGCGAAATCTTCGTCAGGCAGGACGGAGCCGTCCTTGGACGGCAGGTCGCGGATATGGCCGTAGGAAGCCAGTACCTCGTAGCCGGAGCCCAGGTATTTATTGATGGTCTTGGCCTTGGCGGGGCTCTCGACGATGACGAGATTCATGGCGCTCTATCGGGGAAATCGGGGCGCGAACGTGGTTGGCGTCGCGAGGGAAGTCAATCGCATGGATTTCAGGAACTACCTGAAGGCGTTCAACGCGGCTTGTTCGTCTACTCAAAGTTGTGTATTGCCTTTGTCTACAATCGGGAGCGAGACGATGTCGAGCCAAGGCGTTGGGGTGCCGCTGCAGCAAGATGCTTCGAGGACCATGGGTCCGACGCCCGACCTCGCCGACTATCCCGTGCGGGAATACGTCACCTCCATGGCGCGGGAACTGGCCAGAATGGCCCGATGGGACGGCGATGAGGCCTTGGCCGGCGCGCTGGAAGCCGCATCGACCATGGCGTCCGGCCCGAGCAAGTAGCTCGATCAGTTGGAGGCTAGCCCGCTGGGTAGAAGCGTTGCTCGACCGGCCAGGTTCAATTCCAACAGAGCGGCGGCGACAAGTCCGATCGGCAGGTTCAGCGCCCGCGCCAGTTCATCGCGCGGGGTCGGCGTAGGGGACAGAAGGGCGGCGACCTGTTCGATCAGGGCGTCGTTCAGAACGTCCGGCGCGCCGTCGAAGAGCGAATCGGCTGGGGGCTCGCGCAGGGTCCGCAGGGTGGTGAAGGCGCGTTCGACATCCTCCAGCCCCTCGCAGAGGATGGCGCCCTGACGCAGCAGTTCGTTTGGGCCTTTGGAGCGCGGGTCCAGCGGCGATCCCGGAACGGCGAAGACGTCGCGTCCCTGTTCATTGGCGAGGCGGGCGGTGATCAGCGAGCCAGAGCGGATTTCAGCCTCGACCACGATCACCCCGCGCGACAGGCCCGAGATGATGCGGTTGCGGCGGGGAAAGTCGCGGGCCTGGGCGCGGGCGCCGACGGGGCTTTCCGAGACGATGCAGCCCCGTTCGACGATCTGGCGATAAAGGTCGGCGTTCTCGGACGGGTAGATGTCGTCCACGCCGCCGCCGAGGACCGCTACCGTGCCGGTCGGCAGGGCGCCCAGATGCGCCGCCGCGTCGATGCCGCGCGCCAGACCCGACACGACGACATGGCCGGCTTCGCCCAGTTGCTGTGACAGGCCGCGCGCGATGCGCTGGCCGCCCGCCGAGGCGATGCGGGCGCCGACGATCCCGATGCAGGGGCGGGACAACAGGGCGACGTCGCCGCGCGTCCACAACAGGGGCGGGGGCGGATCGACCGCAGCCAGCATGTCAGGATAGTCGGCGTCGCCCAACAGGATCAGTCGCGCGCCGGCACGGTCACCGGCCGCCAGTTCGGCCTCGACGCGATCGACGGCGGGCAGGGCGTAGCCGTCGCGGCCGCTGCGCCGCACCAGGTCCGGCAGGGCCTCGACCGCGCGGACGGCGGAACCGAACCTCTGCAGCAGTTGGGAAAAGGCCACGGGGCCGACGCGGTCGGTGCGGGCCAGCCGAAGCCGGGCGAAACGCTCGGCGTCGGACAGGAGGGTCAAGCCTTCTTGGCCCCGATCTTGGGCTCGGCGCCTTTCAGCAGCCGGGCGATGTTCTCATGGTGGCGGATATAGATGAGCACGGCGGTGAAGATCGCCAGGATCAGGATGGGCGCGGGGGCGGGCAGGCCGAGAATCGACAGGGGCAACAGAGCGTAGAGCGGCGTCAGCGCCGCCGCGACCAGGGCCGCCAGCGAGGAATAGCGCAGAGCGAAGGCTGTGATCAGCCAGGTCGCCGCCGCCATCAGGCCCAGAGGCCAGCAGGCGGCCAGGATCAGGCCGAAGAAGGTCGCGACCCCCTTGCCGCCCTTGAAGCCCAGCCAGACCGGAAAGAGATGGCCCATGAAGGCCGCGCCGCCAGCGATGGCGCCGGCGACTTCACCGAACAGATAGCGGGCGATCAGCAGGGCGACCGCGCCCTTGCCGGCGTCGAGGATCAGGGTGGCGATGGCCAGGTCCTTGCGGCCGGTCCGCAGGACGTTGGTCGCGCCGATATTGCCCGAACCGATATTGCGCACGTCGCCTGCGCCCGCAGCGCGGGTCAGGATGACCCCGAACGGAATTGAACCGAGCAGGTATCCGCCGATAGCTACAAGCCCGAGCGTAAGGAGCGCCGGCCCCGCCAGATCCTGCAAAGTGATTCGCTCCCGTTTAGCGTGCGTCGTGGACGATGCGTCCCCCGACGACCGTGAGCAAGACCTTCCCTTGCAGGCGGCGGCCGTCGAAGGGCGAATTCTTCGATTTGGAGCGAAGCGTGGCCGCATCGACCACAACCGGAGCACCCGCGTCGAACAGGACCAGATCGGCAGGCGCGCCCTGGGCCAGCACACCGGCGTCCAGACCCAGCAGACCGGCGGGGCCCTGGGTCAGCGGACGCAGCACGTCCAGCAAGTCCAGCCCATGCTCGTGATGCAATATCAGGGCGGCGGGCAGCAGGGTCTCCAGACCCACGGCGCCGGGCGCGGCCTCGGCGAAGGGGCGGCGTTTGTTCTCGGCGGGCTCGGGCGCATGGGCCGATGTGATGGCGTCGATCAGGCCGTCGCGCACGGCCTCGACCAGAGCCTGACGATCGCTCTCAGCGCGCAGCGGCGGATCCAGCCGGTAGAAGGTCCGGTAGTCGCCGATGTCGATCTCGTTGAAGCAGAGGTGGTTGATCGACACCGAGGCCGAGACTTCAAGGCCCCGAGCGCGGGCGCGGGCCAGGGTCTGCAGCGCGCCTTCGGTCGAAATCTGGTCGACCAGAAAACGCGTGCCGGTCTGTTCGACCAGGGCCAGGTCGCGTTCCAGCTGGATGCGCTCGGCTATGGAGGGGGCGCCGGAAAGGCCCAGACGGGTCGCCAGTTCCCCCGAGGTCGCCACCGCGCCTTCGGACAGCCAGGGCTCAGCCGGACGGCAGGCGATCAGGGCATTGAAGGCGGCGGCGTAGCTCATCACCCTTTGCAGGGTGCGGGTGTTGACGATGACCCGGTCGCCGTCGGTGAAATAGAGGGCGCCCGCTTCATGCATCAGGCCGATCTCGGCCATGCGCTGGCCGTCGCGGCCTTGCGTGGCCGCGCCCGCCGCGCGGACGTTGACCAGGTCGAGGGCCGCGCCGCGTCGCTGGATGTGGTCGATCAGGGCGGGGTCGTCGATGGCGGGATCGGTGTCGGGCTGGACCACGATGGTGGTGACGCCGCCCGCCGCCGCCGACAGGCTGGCCGACTTCAGGGTTTCCTTGGGCTCATTGCCCGGTTCGCCGGTCTTGACGCGAATGTCGATCAGGCCGGGCGCGAGGCAGCGGCCCTGGGCGTCGATGACGGTCACCCCTTCAGGACGCTGGGTCGCCTGGCCGTGGACGACCTCGACGATGCGGCCGTCCTGGATCAGGACCGCGCCGGGGCCGTCATAGTCGGTCGCCGGGTCCAGCAGACGGGCGTTGACGATCGCGAGCGTATTGGGAGCGGTCATGCGGCGGCTCCCGCGCGGCGGTGGGCGAGGGCGGCCAGAACGGCCATGCGAGCGGCGACGCCCATCTCGACCTGATCCTGAATAAGGGAGACGCTGAGGTCGTCGGCCACGTCGGAGTCGATCTCGACGCCCCGGTTCATAGGGCCGGGGTGCATGACCCTGGCGTTGGGCGCGGCCCAGGCCAGTTTCTCGCGGTCCAGACCCCAGAAGCGGAAATACTCGCGGGTCGAGGGGATCAGGGCGCCGGTCATGCGTTCCAGTTGAAGGCGCAGCATCATGACCACGTCGCAGCCGGCCAGACCTTCCTTCATGTCGTGGAAGACCTCGCAGCCCCAGCGGTCGGCGTCGCCGGGCACCAGCGTCGGCGGACCGATCAGGCGCACCCGCGCGCCCATCATGGACAGCAGGGCGACGTTCGAGCGGGCCACGCGGCTATGGGCGATGTCACCGCAGATGGCCACCGTCAGCCCGCCGACGTCGCCGAAGGCGCGGCGCAGGCTCAGCAGGTCCAGCAGGGCTTGCGTCGGGTGTTCATGACGACCGTCGCCGGCGTTGACGACGGCGCAGCCGACCTTTTGCGACAGCAGGTCCACGGCGCCCGAGGATGAATGGCGGACCACCAGGATTTCGGGCTTCATCGCGTTCAGCGTCACCGCCGTGTCGATCAGGGTCTCGCCCTTGGCCACCGAAGAGGCCGAGACCGGCATGGTGACGACGTCGGCGCCCAGACGCTTGGCGGCGATCTCGAACGACGAGCTGGTGCGGGTCGAGTTCTCGAAGAAGAGGTTCACGACCGTCTGGCCGCGCATCAGATCGATGCCCTTGGCCGACTGTCGATTGAAGTCGACGAAGGCGTCGGCGAGATCCAGCAGCGCCAGGGCGGCGGGCGGGTTCAGATCGCCGGCGGCGAGGAAGTGATCGCGGGGGAAGGGCGACAGCCGTTCCTCGATGGTTTCGGTGACGGAAGCGGCATGGGTCATCGAGACGCCGCTATAAGCCCGACTCTTCGCGAGGGGAAGGTCAGGCGCGCAGACGGTCCAGCGCGCCCTGCAGAATCCAGGCGGCGGCGGTGCGATCCACCACGTCGGCGCGGCGCTTGCGCGTCAGGTCCAGCTCGTCGATCAGGAAGCGTTCAACCGCCGTGGTCGACAGGCGCTCGTCCTGGAAGGCGACGTTGACCGGGCGAATGCGCTCCAGATTGCGGGCGAAGGCGCGGCAGGACTGGGCGCGAGGGCCCTCGGTGCCGTCCATGTTCAGCGGCAGGCCAATGATCAGAGCCGAGACGTTACGGCCGTTCATCAGCTTGATCAGCTGCTCGGCGTCCTGGGTGAATTTCGTCTTGCGGATCAGCTGCAGCGGGCTGGCGATCATGCGGCTGGTGTCGGACACGGCCACGCCGATGGTGTTCTCGCCCAGATCCAGCCCTAGCCAGGCGGTGTCAGGCGGGCAGGCGGCGGGCAGGTCTGTAAGGTCGAATACGGGCACGCACGTCCCATATTGCAATGCGGAACGCTTGTCGAAGCCGCATCGGGCGGTTAACCCACGACAGGAGTCAGTCTGGGCGACTCCCTTGCGCCCCGACTGGATGAATTTCGGAGATTTCCATGGCTATCGACGCCGCGACGGTGAGGCGTGTCGCCCACCTCGCCCGCATCAAGACCCCCGAGGACCGCCTGGAGCCGCTTGCCCAGGAGCTGAACGGCATCCTGAACTGGATCGAGCAGCTGAACGAGGTTGATGTGCAGGGTGTCGAGCCCATGACCTCCAACGTCGCCCAGCCCCTGCGTCTGCGTGAAGACGTCGTCACCGACGGCGCCAAGGTGGATGCTGTCCTGTCGAACGCCCCGAAGTCGGCGGATGGCTTCTTCGTCGTGCCCAAGGTCGTGGATTAAGACATGAGCGATCTGACCAAGCTTACCCTCAAAGACGCCGTCGACGGCCTGAAGGCCAAGACCTTCTCGTCGGAAGAACTGACCCGCGCCTTCCTGACCAACATCGAGGCCTCGAACCCGAGCCTGAACGCCTATGTCGAAGTGACGGCGGACAAGGCGCTGGAACAGGCGCGCGCGTCTGACGCCAAGCTGGCCAAGGGCGAGGGCGGCGATCTGGAAGGCGCGCCGCTGGGCATCAAGGACCTGTTCTGCACCGAGGGCGTGCAGACGACCGCCGGCTCGAACATGCTGCGCGGCTTCGTGCCGCCTTATGAGTCCACCGTCACCGCCAATCTGTGGCGCGAAGGCGCGGTCATGCTGGGCAAGCTCAATATGGACGAGTTCGCCATGGGCTCGGCCAACGAGACCTCGGCTTTTGGTCCGGTGAAGAACCCGTGGAAGGCCAAGGGTTCGGACGCCGAGCTGACGCCGGGCGGCTCGTCGGGCGGTTCGGCCTCGGCTGTGGCCTCTGACCTGTGTCTGGCCGCGACGGCTTCGGATACCGGCGGCTCGATCCGCCAGCCTGCCGCCTTCACCGGCACGGTCGGCATCAAGCCCACCTATGGCCGCGCCAGCCGTTTCGGCATGGTGGCCTTCGCCTCCTCGCTGGATCAGGCCGGCCCGATCACCAAGACGGTGACCGACGCCGCCATCCTGCTGAAGTCCATGTGCTCGTTCGACGCCAAGGACTCGACCAGCCTGGACATCCCGACCCCCGACTGGACCCAGTCGGTCGGCCAGTCGGTCAAGGGCCTGCGCGTCGGCGTCCCCGCAGAATACCTGATCGACGGCATGTCCGAAGAGATCAAGGCGCTGTGGGAACAGGGCGTGGCCTGGCTCAAGGCCGCCGGCTGCGAGATCGTCGAGATCAGCCTGCCGCACACCAAATACGCCCTGCCGGCCTACTACATCGTGGCCCCGGCCGAGGCCTCGTCGAACCTGGCCCGCTATGACGGCATGCGCTTCGGCCATCGCGCCGAAGACTTCTCGTCGCTGGACGACCTCTACGCCGCCTCGCGCGCCGAGGGCTTCGGCAAGGAGGTTCAGCGCCGCCTGACCATCGGCACCTATGTGCTGTCGGCCGGTTTCTATGACGCCTACTACGTCAAGGCGCTGAAGGTGCGTCGCCGCATCGCCGAGGACTTCGACAACGTCTGGGGCAAGGTGGACGCCATCCTGACCCCGTCGACCCCGACGGCGGCGTTCAAGCTGGGCGACAAGCAGATCGACCCGCTGACCATGTATTTGAACGACGTCTTCACGGTGACGACCAACCTGGCCGGCCTGCCGGGCATCTCGGTGCCTGCGGGTTTGAGCAGCGATGGTCTGCCGCTGGGCCTTCAGGTCATCGGCAAGGCCCTTGATGAGGCGACCGTCTTCCAGGTCGCAGCCGCACTGGAAGACTCCGCCGGTTTCGTCGCCAAACCGGCCAAGTGGTGGTGAGCATGTCTGAGAACAAAACTCTGATCAAAGGTCGCACCGGCGACTGGGAAATCGTCATGGGGCTGGAAATCCACGCCCAGGTGGCGTCGAAGGCCAAGCTGTTCTCGGGCGCCGCCGTCGGCTTTGGCGCGGGTCCGAACGAGCAGGTGTCGCTGGTCGACGCTGGCTTCCCCGGCATGCTGCCGACGCTGAACAAGCACTGCGTCGAGCAGGCGGTGAAGTCGGGTCTGGGCCTGAAGGCGCAGATCAATCTGAAGAGCCAGTTCGACCGCAAGAACTACTTCTATCCCGACCTGCCGACCGGCTATCAGATTAGCCAGCTGTATCACCCGATCGTGGGCGAGGGCGTGGTCGAGGTGGAGGCCGAGGACGGCAGCTTCTTCAACGTCGGCATCGAGCGCCTGCACCTGGAGCAGGACGCGGGCAAGCTGATCCACGACCTGTCGCCAACGGAATCCTACGTCGACCTGAACCGGGCCGGCACGGCGCTGATGGAGATCGTCTCGCGCCCCGACATCCGTTCGCCGGAACAGGCGGTCGCCTACGTCAAGAAGATCCGCACCATCCTGATCTATCTCGGCACCTGCGACGGCGACATGGAGAAGGGCAACCTGCGCGCCGACGTCAACGTCTCGGTCTGCCGCGTCGGCAACTACGACAAGTTCAAGGAAACCGGCGACTTCGGTTTCCTAGGCACGCGCTGCGAGATCAAGAACGTCAACTCGTTCCGCTTCATCAGCCAGGCCATCAACTACGAAGCGCGTCGCCAGATCGAGATCCTCGAAGATGGCGGTTCGATCGTTCAGGAAACCCGCCTGTATGATCCGACGGCGGGCGAAACGCGGTCGATGCGCTCCAAGGAAGAGGCGATGGATTATCGCTACTTCCCCGACCCCGACCTGCTGCCGCTGGAAATCGAGCAGGCCTGGATCGACGAGATCAAGGCCAACCTGCCGGAGCTGCCGGACGAGAAACGCCGCCGTCTGATGGCCGACTACGGGCTGTCGCAATACGACGCCGTGGTGCTGATCTCGGAACAGGCCAAGGCCGACTATTTCGAGGCCGCTGCGAAGGGCCGCGACGCCAAGCTGGTGTCCAACTGGGTCACCAACGAGGTCTCGGCGCGTCTGGCTGCGGACGGCAAGGACTTCAGCGAGAACCCGCTGCCGGCGGCGCACGTCGCGCAGTTGGTCGAGTTGATCGAAACCAACGTCATCTCGTCCAAGATCGCCAAGGAGGTTTTCGACTACGTCTGGAACGGCGAAGGCTCGCCCGCCGAGGTGGTCGAGAAACACGGCCTGAAGCAGGTGACCGACACCGGCGCTATCGAGAAGGCCGTCGATGACATCATCGCCGCCAACCCGGGCAAGGCCGCAGCCGTGGCCGAGAAGCCGCAGGCCCTCGGCTGGTTCGTTGGTCAGGTCATGAAGGCCACGGGCGGCAAGGCCAACCCCGCCGCGGTCAACGACATCCTGAAGGCCAAGCTGGGTCTGTAAGACCCTCTGATTAAAAGTCAGATGCTCTAAGAAAAGGCCCCGGAGATCGCTCTCCGGGGCCTCTTGTTTTGGCGTGGACTACCAGTTCCAAGCGTCGCGGACGACTTCGATGATGTAGCCATCGTACTCGTCGATCAGGTAGATCGAGTTGTCGACATAGACCCAGCGGGTCCCCGGAGGCGGGTAGCCGAGGCCGTAGGTCCGCCAGTCGTTGACCTGATAACGCCAGAAGACGTCCGGCAGGTACTGGCCGACGTAGTACTGCCGGTTCCAGTAGGAGCGCGGCACGCTGTAATAGCCGTAGCCCGGCGCGAAATAGAAGCCGAGCCGCACGCCGTTCCAGCCCCGGAAGCGGTTGTCATGACGCCACCAGTCGCTGCGGTGACGACGATCCCAGTCGCGCCGCCACTGGTCGCGGTTCCAGCGATTGTGGAAGTCGCGGTAGTCACGATCGTTGTTCCAGTTCGGCCGGTCGGGCCTGTTAGGGCGATTGGGCTGATCGGGACGGTTGGGCCGATCCGGCCTGTTCCAGTCCGGGCGGTTGGGACGACCCGGCTGTTGCGAGCCAGGGCGATCAGGTCGGTTCCAATCCGGACGGTCGGGGCGGTTGGGTTGTTCGGGACGATCCGGTCGGTTTGGGCGATCCGGCCTTCCAGGACGATCGGAACCCCTTTGATCCGGACGGTTCGGCCATTGACCGTTGGTTCGGTCGGGGCGGTTCGGGCGGTCCGGGCGCGCATCAGGTCTTCCCTGATCGCTCGGGCGATCCGGACGATTGGGCCTGTCCGGGCGCGCCTGACCGCCGGTGCGACCTTCCTCTCCGGACCGCTGAGGACGTTCGGGGCGCGGATTGTCCGACCGGGACAGGGGACGCTCGGCACGACGCTGGGCGCGCGGCGAATCTTCAGCCTGAACCTGCCGCTCCTGGGCCAGTGTCGCGACGGGGGCGAGCGCGGGCAGGGCGAAGCTGGCGATGGCCGTGAACACCATCAGGGAACGTTTCATGGTCTTCTTCCTCGCACGCCAAGACTGGCGGCTTGAGCACCAATCTGACGTCCGCGCCATGAACCCCGGCTGAACGCGGGTCTGCGGAAACTTGCAGGATTCCTCTAGGCCTCGGCGGACCATGCGATCCCCAAGCGCCGTATCTCGCCGGCAGAACGTAAGGGCGGCAGTGGCGGAAGCGGTGGGATTCGAACCCACGGACGGCTCTCACCGTCGCTGGTTTTCAAGACCAGTGCCTTAAACCACTCGGCCACACTTCCTCATTTGGCGCGAGTCGAGACAACGCGCGGAGGCGTGCATAGCGGCAAGTTCGCCATCGCCCAAGCATAAAGCGCAGGCGAGTCGAGCCTGGGCATCAGGCCTTGCCAGGAGCCGATGGCCGCGTCACGAGCCAGATCCCCGCACAGACCAGAGCCAAGGCCGCGAGATAGCTCCAGCGCAGCAGGGATTCGCCCAGGAAGATGGCCGACAGCGCGACCCCGAAGACCGGGATGAGGAAGTTGAAGGCCGCGATCATGCCCACGGGATTATGCTTCAGCAGCAGACTCCAGACGGAGAAGGCTACCGAGGAGAGCAAGGCCATATAGAGCAGCAGGCCGCCGGAGCGGAGATCCAGCCCCTCCATCTGACCCCCGCCAACCATGCCAATCGCGATCAGGATCACGCCGCCGACAGAGAGCTGCCAACCGGTCATGACCATGGGATCCATGTCGGCCGAGAGGCGCTTGCCGTAGATGGAGGCCGCCGCCAGGACGAAGGCGGCGATGATGACGAAGCCTTCGCCCAGCAGGCTGAAGTCGAAACCCAGGGCGCCGCCGCCGAGGTTGACCACCACCACGCCCATGAACCCGATCAGGCAGCCCAGCGCCTTGCGCGTGCTGAGCCGATCATTCGCATAGATGAAGTGGGCCAGAACCACGCTGAAGAACACGCCGGTGGCGTTCATGATCGACGACTTCACGCCGCTGGCGTGGGCCAGGCCGATATAGAAGAAGACATATTGGATTGCGGTCTGGGTCAGGCCCAGCAAAGCCACCTGGCCCATCTGCCGAGCGCTCAGCCCCAGGAGCGGCTTCTTCATCGCCGCGGCGACCAGCAGCAGGATCAGACCCGCCAAGGCGAAGCGCCAGCCCGCGAACAGCATCTGACTGGCGATGTCGCTCGGCGCGATATGCAGCAGGGCATAGCCGTTCTTGATCGCCGGATAGGCGCTGCCCCAAAGGATACAGCACAGGGTCGCCAGGGCGAAGACGCCCGAACGGGTCTGATAGAGGGAGGGTTTCAAGGCGCTCGCTTCAAGAACAAGGCGCGGGCGCTAAGGCGACGCCGCGACTTAGGGACGCATAGCCCAAACCTCTCATTAACCAAACCGGAAACCTCCTGGGCGATGATCACTTCGAGTGAGCAGGAGTGCGTACAGCCATGTTGGCGAAAATGCTGAAGAGCGCAGTGGTCGCCGCCGCCTTTTCCACACTGGCCGCTTGCGCCAGTTTCGGGGGCGGACGGGACGCCCCGCTGCGTCCGCCGGTCGTGACCGATCCCGCGCCGATCGTGTCCGGCACCATGCGGCCCTATCAGATCCGCGGTCGCTGGTATCGGCCCGTCGAGCAGCCGAACTATGACGAGGTCGGGCAGGCGTCCTGGTACGGATCACAGCATCACGGCCGCTCAACCTCGACCGGCGAGCGGTTCGACATGAACGCCCTGACGGCGGCGCATAAGACCCTGCCTTTGCCAAGTCTGGTGGAGGTGACCAATCGCGCCAATGGCCGCCGGGTCATCCTGCGCGTTAATGATCGCGGGCCCTTCGTGGACAGTCGGATCATCGATTTGTCGCGGGCGGCCGCCGAGGAGTTGGGGCTGCTGTCGCAAGGCGTCGGCGAAGTGCGGGTGCGCTATGTCGGGCGGGCGCCGCGAACGGGCGGCGGCATGGCGATGCAGCGCGCGGAAACGACCCCCGCCGCTCGGTCCACGCCCTATAGTCCGCCGACTACGCCAATCCCTGCGGTATCCGAGGCAGCGACCTATTGGGTTCAGGCCGGCGCCTTTTCGGATCGTCGCGCGGCCAAACGAATCGCTGACCGGTTGGGCGAACGAGCCTCCGTTCAAGACATCCGCAGCGACGGGCGGTCGCTGTTTCGGGTGATCGTCGGTCCATGGCCGGATGCCAATGCGGCCGAACAGGCCCGTCAGGCGGTCATCGCACGCGGGTTTGGCGACGCCCTGTTGATATCAGGCGGTTAAGGCTTGCCTGACGCGCCGGGCTCGCCATTGTGCGCAGGTGCAGCGCGGTAAGTTCATCACATTCGAAGGCGGCGAGGGGGCCGGCAAGACCACGCAGGCGCGCCTGCTGGTCGAGCACCTGCGCTCGCTCGGGATCGACGTCATCCAGACACGTGAGCCGGGCGGTTCGCCGGGCGCCGAGGTCATCCGCAACATTGTCGTGGCCGGAGACGCCGAGCGCTGGTCGCCGCGCACCGAGACCCTGCTGATGTACGCCGCGCGCTCGGATCATCTGGAGCGCACCATTCGGCCCGCTCTGGACGCCGGCAAATGGGTGGTCTGCGACCGCTTCGCTGACTCCAGCCGCGTCTATCAGGGCGCGGGCGGCGGCGCGCCGGAAAGCCTGATCGAGGCCCTGGACGCCGCCATCGTGGCCGAGGATCAACCGGACCTGACCCTGGTGTTCGACTTGCCGGTCGAAGTCGGGCTGGAGCGAGCCTTCGGTCGCGGCCTGTTCGAGACCCGGTTCGAGTCCAAGGGGCTGGCCTTCCATCAGAAGCTCCGTGAAGGCTTCCTCGGCGTGGCGCGCCGCCACCCGGAACGCTGCGTCGTGATCGACGCGACGGGCGAGCTTGAGGCCGTTTCCGAACGCCTGCGGAGCGCCGTCGCCGAGCGGCTGCTGTGAGCGAACACCCGCGCGACCGGTTCGATCTGGTCCCGGACATCGCCGCCGAAGAAGCTTTTCTCGACGCCCTGAACCGGGGGCGGCTGCACCACGCCTGGCTGCTGTGCGGGGTCGAGGGCAGCGGCAAGGCGACCTTCGCCTATCGCGCCGCGCGCCGCCTGCTGGGGGCCGCGTCCGATCCGACGCGCGGGCCGCTGGGCGCCGCGCCTTATGATCCGGTCAGCCAGCTGGTTTCGGCCCAGTCCCATCCAGATCTGCTGGTGATGGAGCGGCTGGTCGAGGGCGGCAAGCAGAAGAAGACCATTTCGGTGGATCAGGCCCGCGACCTGCCGGGCTTCTTCGCCAAGAGCCCGTCCCAAGCTCAGTATCGTGTGGCCATTATCGACGCTGCCGACGACCTAAACATCAATGCCGCCAACGCCTTGTTGAAGATTCTTGAGGAGCCGCCTGAGCGGGGCGTCCTGCTGCTGGTGACCCATGCGCCGGGTCGGCTGCTGGCCACGATCCGCTCGCGTTGCCGCCGCCTCAGCTTCCCGATCTGGACCCCGGACCAGTTGGAAGGCCTGGTGCGCAATCGCACGGGCGCCGATCCCGACGACGCGCGACTGGCCGCCGACATGGCTGGCGGATCGCCGGGCGCGGCTCTGGCCCTGTCGTCCGGCGCCATGCAGGAAGTCGACGCCCTCGCGCGCAGCTGGGTGCTGGGCGACGCCGTTGATCGCGCTGAGCAACTGGCCGTCGCCGACGGGTTTCGCGGCGCCGAAGGTCAGGCGCGGTTCGAGGCCCTGATGGATCGTTTGATCGCGGCGGTGAAGACCCGAGCGCTGGAGGCGCCGGCCGGGCAGGGGGCGCGCTGGGCTGAACTGTGGACCCGTCTGGCCGATCTGCCGGACCGCACGGCGGCCATCAACCTGGACCGCGCCGACGTTCTGGCCGGCGCCCTGGCCGACATCGCCCGCACCAAGGCTCTGAGATGATCATCGACAGTCACGTCAACCTGCACGCCCCCCAGTTTGATGAGGATCGCGACGAAGTCATCGCCCGCGCCCGCGAGGCCGGGGTGCGTCTGATGGTCGAGATTTCGGACAAGCTGTCGACCTTTGAGGCGACGCACGCCCTGGCCATGGCCAATGACGACATCTGGTGCACGGTCGGCGCTCACCCGCACGAGGCCAAGGACCATGTCGAGCTGACCGCCGACGAACTGGTCGCCCTGGCCCAGCGCCCGCGCGTCATCGGCATCGGCGAGTGCGGCCTGGACTTCCACTACGACCTCAGCCCGCGCGACGAGCAGGCGGCGGTCTTTCGTCAGCATGTCGACGCCGCGCGCCGCACCGGCTTGCCGCTGGTGGTGCACACGCGCGAAGCCGACGAGATCATGGCGGACATCCTGCGCGAGGAACATGCCAAGGGGCCGTTCAAGCTGCTGATGCACTGCTACACTAGCGGGATCGAACTGGCTGAAACCGCAGCGGAACTCGGCGCCTGGTTCTCCGTTTCCGGCATCGCCACCTTCAAGGCTGCGGAGGACGTGCGCGAGGTCATTCGCCGGATGCCCGAGGACCGGATCATCGTCGAAACCGACTGCCCCTATCTGGCGCCGATCCCGCATCGCGGACGCCGCAATGAACCGGCCTATGTCGGTCTGGTGCTGCAGAAGCTGGCCGAGATCCGGGGGTGGTCGCCCGAAGAAGCCGACCGGCGCACAACCGAAGCCTTCTTCGCCCTGTTCGACCGCATTCCCCGGCCTGCCGAATGAACAAAGCAGGCGAGCTGGAGATCGTCATCCTCGGTTGCGGCTCGTCCGGCGGCGTGCCGCGCGGCGACGGCGACTGGGGCGACTGCGATCCGGGCGAGCCCAGGAACCGACGCACCCGCTGTTCCATGCTGGCGCGGCGTCATGGCCCGAATGGGACGACCAGCGTCCTGATCGACACCTCGCCCGACCTGCGGCAACAGGCCCTGGCCGCCGAGATCCGCCACGTTGATGCAGTCCTCTACACCCACGACCACGCCGACCAGACGCACGGCATCGATGATCTGCGGGTTTTCGCCATCCATGCGCGGCGACGCATCCAGGCCTGGATGGACCCGGCGACCCATCACGCCCTGACCAAGCGGTTCGACTACATCTTCGAGAGCCACCACGGCTATCCGGCCATTCTGGAGGCGCAGCGCATTCCGCCCCATGGCGATGCTTGGAGCATCGACGGCGCGGGTGGCGCGATCCCAGTTGTCACCTTCGACCAGACGCACGGGCCGATCCGCTCGGTCGGCTATCGACTGGGTCCGGTCGCCTATTCCAGCGATGTGTCTGATCTGGACGAGGCGGCGTTGGAGGCGGTGCGCGGCGCCGACCTCTGGATCATCGACGCTCTTCGCTATACGCCCCACCCGACCCATGCCCATGTCGACAAGGCTCTGGACTGGATCGCACGGGCTGATGTCGGGCGGGCGGTTCTGACAAACCTCCACATCGATCTGGATTACAATCGCTTGTCGGCGCTTCTTCCCGATCATGTCGAGGTCGCCTTCGACGGCTGGAACCGCTGCTTCCCGATGTAAACCGGGGTTAGGCGCGGCGGATGGCTTCGAATCCGCCGGTGAAGACGGCTTCCATGGCGTCGCAAATTGCGGCCATTTCCGAGGACTTGCACAGGCCGCCTGACAGGACGTCGATACGGCCGGTCTGAGCCAGCGACAAGGTCAGCGACCCCGACAGTAGGTGATAGAACCAGTAGATCTGGCGTGGCGGAGTTTCTGGCGCGATGCGCTTCAGAACGCCGATGAAGCGGTCGATCACCGGGTCGAAATGCTGGTGCATGGTGTCGCCGCCCCAGACCGGGGTGTTGTTCACCTGGGCCACAAGGGCGGCGTAGTTCAGCCAGGCCTTGTCGCCGTTATCGAACAGGATGAACAGCGGACGCAGGAAGGCGTCGATGGCCCCGCGCACGGTCATGGCGTCGCCGTGCTCGGCCTCATAACGGTCCAGGCTGTCGATACGCAGCCGATTCACCACCTCAGCGCGGCGGCCGAAGACGGTCGAGAAAAGCCGGTTCTTGTCGTCGAAATAATAGTGCAGCAGGGCCGTATCGACCCCCGCCTCCTTGGCCACGGCCTTCAGGGTGACGCCGTGCAGGCCGTCGCGCGCGAACAGGGCTTCGGCCACGTCGAGGATGCGGGTCGTGGTCTCCTCGCGGCGCTGGGCCTTGGGTTTGGGCGGCGCCTTGGCTTTCGACGCGGCCTTGGCGCGCGGCTTGGTCTCGGTGGCGGTCATCGAGTCACTGTAGCCGAGAACAGGGTTCTCAGGCGATCCCGCGCCCGCAGCAGCAGGATCAGCAGTCCGCCCTTGCGTCCATGATGATCCAGCGCCGCCTTCCACCAACCGTGCTTCACCTCGCCGCCGGGCGTGTCGTTGAACACCATCCAGGCGTCGTCAGCGGGGACATAGGCGGGCCAGTCGGCGCCAGGCGCGCCGGTCCGGACGAAATCGACCCATCGCTTGTGCATGGCGGCGCTGATCGCGCGGTCAGCCGGTGTTGCGGGTGGCGCACCGTCGGGACGGTGATCCAAGGTTTCGAAGACGTGGAAAATCTCGGCGGCGTGGGCGGCGCGCGGCATGGCTTCGCGCCGGGCTTCCTCCACATAGTCAAAGGCGTAGAGCCAGGCCTTCGAGCGACGCGGCCGCGATGCGATCCAGCGCGCCGGGGCGGCGAAGGCGAAGTCGCGGAAGCCGAGGCGGATCAGTTGCTCTTCGTCGCCGTTCGCCTGCGGATAGAGGCGGGCCAGCGCCGCGTTCGGCTTGATCAACTGGCCGAAGCGTTTCAGGCCGCCGCCGTAGTTGAGCAGGGAATCCTCGCCGCTGTTGACCCCGATCATCAACGGCACATCGGCGAAGTCCCCGCGCGCAAAGGCGCTGATCGGGTCGCGGTCCAGCAGGCGACCGTCGATGACGGGCCCGAAGGCGCCCTCTACGTCCGTCAGTCGCTCGTACGCGACGGCGCGCAGGGCAGAGGCGTCAGGCAGGGCCAGGCCGAGCGCCGTCGCAGCGGCCACGCCGCGTTTCTGCGCGGTTTTCAGCGGCGTGGCGGGCAGCCAGCCGCCGCCGGACTGGACAATCGCCTTGTGGAACAGGCCGCGCGCCCGCCTGGCCGTCATCAGGGCCAGGATGTCGAGACCCCCGGCGGATTCTCCGAACAGGGTGATGCTGGCGGGATCGCCGCCGAAGGCGCTGATATGATCGCGCACCCATTCCAGAGCGGCGATCTGATCCAGAAGGGCCTGATTGCCCAGCGGTTCGCCATGCGCTGCTTCCTCCGTCAGGGCCGGATGGGCGAAGAAGCCGAGCTGGCCCAGGCGATAGTTGACGCTGACCAGAACCACTCCGTCGCGGGCGAAGGCGGCGCCGTCATAGAAGGGCAGGGAGCCTGCTCCCATCCGGTTCGATCCGCCGTGCAGCCAGACCATGACCGGCGCGGGTGCGACGGCTTCGGCGGGCGCCCAGACATTCAGCGTCAAGCAGTCTTCACCGATCGGCTCCGGCGCGCCGCCGATGGATACGATGTCGGCCACGTCAGCCGGACCGGCCTGAGGCGCGGAGAGGCCGAACTCCGCCGCTTCGCGTACACCGTCCCAGGCGGGGAAGGGCTGCGGCGCCTTCCAGCGCAACTCGCCGACAGGAGCGGCAGCGTAGGGCACGCCGCGAAACACATTGGCCGGGCCCTCGCGACGGCCGCGCAGATCACCGGACGGGGTGTGCGCGACAGGCGACGTCGCGGCTCGGTTGAGCTGATCCATCATTCTTCCTCCAGGCGCGATCTTCGCCGCACTCGTTCATTTGAGAATGAACAACGCTCGCTCGACTGTCGAGCCGTCGCGTGAAACTTCATTCATGCAAGAATGAATGATGTTGACAACGAGGCTGTTCGCGGACCACCGTCGGACCAACACAGATCAGCGGCGATCAAACGACCGCGCGTGGAGAGGAAACGAGAATGCGAACGACAGGACAGTTGCGTCTGGCGCTGATGAGCAGCGTCTTCATCACGGCCTCGATTTGCGCGGCGCCGAGCCTCGCCCAGCAGGCGACGGAGACCGAGCAGGCCTCCAGTGTCGATGACATCGTCGTCACCGCCCGTCGCCGTGAGGAGAGCCTGAAAGACGTGCCGGTCGCCGTCACCGCCGTCAGCAGCGAGCGCCTCGAACAGACCGGCGCCGCCGACATCACCACCTTGCAGCAGCAGACCCCGAACGCCACGGTCCAGATCGCGCGCGGCACCAACTCGACCCTGACCAGCTTCATTCGCGGCGTCGGCCAGCAGGACCCCCTGTGGGGCTTCGAGCCCGGCGTCGGCCTCTATGTTGACGACGTTTATGTGGCCCGTCCGCAGGGTGCGGTGCTGGATATTTTTGATATTGAGCGACTGGAGGTTCTGCGCGGACCGCAAGGCACCCTCTATGGTCGCAACACCATCGGCGGCGCGATCAAATACGTCACCAAGCGCCTGGGCCAGGATCCGGAACTGACGCTCAAAGGCGCCTACGGCAGCTATAACCAGGTTGATCTGATCGCCTCGGGCTCGGCGCCCCTGACCGACACCCTGCGCATCGGCGGCGCGGTTGCCCGCTACACCCGCGACGGCTACGGCACGAACCTGACCACGGGCGCCGAACACTACAACAAGGATGTCACGGCGGGCCGCCTCAGCGTCGAATGGACCCCGACCGACGACCTCTTCTTCCGTCTGGCGGGCGATATCACCGAGGACGAGTCCAACGCTCGGCACGGCTATCGCCTCAAGGCGCCGATGACCGACGGCATCTATGACACCCGCGCCGGCATCGGCGACGACGGCTATGTCCGCACCCGTGGTCTGTCCTTCACCGGCGAGTGGAACGTCAATGACGCCCTGACCTTCAAGTCGGTCACGGCCTGGCGCGACGGCGACACCAAGGGCGACGGCATCGACTTCGACGGTCTGCCGCAACCGATCCTCGACATTCCCGGCTATTACGCCGACAGCCAGTTCACCCAGGAATTCCAGCTGCTGTTCGAGGGCGAGCGCTGGCAGGGCGTGGCGGGCCTCTTCTATATGGACGCCTCGGCCGAGGGGGCGTTCGACACCGTCATCGGCCTCTATCCCAGCATGGGGCCGGGGCTGCCGGCTGGCCTGACGACCTTCACCGGCGGCAAGGTGGACACCGAGAGCTTCGCCGTCTTCGCCGACTTCAGCTACGACCTGACGGACCAACTGTCGCTGTCGGTCGGTGGCCGCTGGACCCAGGACAAGAAGAGCGTCGATCAGCTGCGCCAGAACTATCTGGGCATCAAGAGCCCGTTCTTCGGCAACAGCGCGGCCATCCCTGCGGGCCGCCCCTCGACCGACTACACCAACTCGGACACCTATTCGGAGTTCACGCCCCGGATTAGCGCCAGCTACAAGTTCACGCCGGAACTGACGGGCTACGCCTCCTACGGGCGAGGCTTCAAGTCCGGCGGCTTCGACATGCGCGGCGACGCCAGCCTCTATCCCGAAACGATAAACGGTTATCAGCCGGAACTAGTCGATACCTACGAGATCGGCCTGAAGGGCTCGCTGCTGGACCGGCGGATCACCTTCGCCACGGCCCTGTTCAAGTCGGAGTATACCGACCAGCAGATCACCTCACAGTTCTTCATTCCGCCCGCTTCGGTCGTCAGCTTCGTCGACAACGCGGGTTCCAGCGAGATCTGGGGTTGGGAGCTGGAGGCCAGCGCGCGGATCACCGACAGCTTCATCCCGCGCCTGACGCTCGGCTACCTGGACGCCAAGTTCAATGAGTTCGTCACCTTCAACCCGCTGACCGGCAAGCGCGAGAACATGGCCGACCAGCGCCAGTTCCAGAACACGCCCGACTGGACCGCCAATATCGCGCTGCCCTACAGCGTCGATTTGGGCGATCGCGGCTCGGTCGTCTTCACGCCCATGGCCTCGTATCGGGGCGCGACGCAGATGTTCGAGACAGCCATCCCTCTGCTCGATCAGGGATCGTACTGGCTATACGACGCCACCCTGATGTGGACCGCGCCGGACGCGCGCTATCGCGTCAGCCTGGCCGGCCGGAACCTGGGCGACGAGCGCTATCGCGCGGGCGGCTACAACTTCCCGGGCGCGATTACCGGGGATTCCGTCATCGGCTTCTATGGCGCGCCGCGCACCGTGACCTTGAGCGTGACGGCGAACTTCTAGGATTAAGACGCCCTGTCCCTCCTCCAAAGCCATGGGGCTTGGGGGAGGGGCTCTTCCCCGGCTAGTCGTCAGCGCCGTCAACCGCGCTGGTGACCAGGTCACGCCAGGTAGGATCGGTGTCGTCCACCAGGTCGACGTCGTCCATTAGGGCCACAGCCGTGCTTCCGTCCGGCAGGATCAGGCCCAGCACTTCCATGGTTTCGCCGTCGGATCCGACATGGGCTTCGGCCTGAACGACAATTGCTGCCTGTTCGCCGTCATCTTCCCACCAGATAATCGGTTGGGGCAGGCCCATTTCGATCACCCACGACTCGTCCGTGTCACCCAAGGCGAAGATCGCCCTGTGAGCCTGCACGTCGTCGAGGGTGGCCACGGCGCCGGTAAAGGTCTTCAGGCGCGCCCAGTCGTCGACATCGAATCCTTCGCCATCGTCGTGCTCCATAAGATCTTCAGTCATTGGCGTTTTCGCGGGTTGCTTCGATCATGTCAGGGTCTAGCGCCCGTGAGCACCGAGGCAAGGGCTCAGGCAAGTGTGAGCGCTATGGTATATTTTCTCAGACTGCACAGGTTCGGAAACTGCTGCAGCCATAAGCGGCTGAATTAACGACAAAAATAGCGCAATTTGAGAGATGTGGCTGTTGCACTCGACGACAGCGCTCCTGTTGCAAATCGGAAAGTGCTCGGGCGGCTGCGGAGGCGCTATGGGCACGAAAACACTAGGCGTAGATAGGTTGTGGATAAACGCCAGAAGCGAAGACGGATGTCCGTTTCTGACTCGCCTCGGTCAATCCGAGAGTCCACTTCCAGCATGGATGGTCGCCACGCGTAGCGTAAGCTACGCTTAGCGCATCTGCTGCGCATCTCTGCGTTCGGGTCGAACTCTAACGGTAGCTGGGGCACATGTATCACGCCGACCGTGCTCTTACGGACCGCACGAACGATGAGCTCGGACTCGCCGCAGTAGCCGATGCTGTTGCCGACAAAATAATCAAGCTGCAGCCTGCAGACGGATTGGTGATCGGCCTTCAAAGCCCTTGGGGTATGGGCAAGTCGAGCTTCCTCAATTTCTTGACGGAGAAGCTTGCTGTAGCTCCTCGCCCCATTGTCGTCCCGTTCTCCCCTTGGTTGGTGGATGACCGGAATGCACTGCTGCACGAACTCTTCGGCGAGTTGTCTGCGAGCTTGCTGAAGAAGGAGGCAGTTCACGGCAAGCGTTGGGGCGTTGAAGAGGCGAGAAACAGACGAGCCACTGCGCTCCGGCTGCGGCAGTTCGCGCGTTTAGCTGCGACACTCAAATCGATTCCTGCTTCTTAACCGGCAGGCTCTAGTTCGTCATCTGCCGCTTCACGGCCTTTGCCAGGCTCCAGCGATGGACCTCGCTGGGGCCGTCATAGATGCGGAAGGCGCGGACCTCGCGGAATATCTGCTCGACCATGGTGTCGCCCGAGACGCCGGTTCCTCCCATAATCTGGACGCAGCGGTCGGCCACGCCGAACAGGGCTTCGGAAACCGCGACCTTGGTCATGGAGCTTTCGGTCGTGCCGAGAACGCCCGTGTCCAGAACGCCCGCGCACCAGTCGATCATCAGCTCGGCCTGCTTCAGTGCGATCATGTTGTCGGCCAGCATGAAGCCGACGCCCTCATGGTCGATTAGCGGCTTGCCGAAGGCGTGGCGTTTGACGGCGTAAGCGGCGGCGATCTCATGGGCGCGGCGGCAGGCGCCGAGCCAGCGCATGCAGTGGCTGAGGCGGGCCGGGCTGAGACGGACCTGAGCGTATTTGAAGCCCTGATGCGGGGCGCCGAGGATCTGGTCGCCGGGCACGCGCAGGTCTTCGAGGGCGATGATCGAATGGCCGCCGGGCATGGAGGAATCGATCGTCTCCATCACCCGCTCGACCCGCACGGCGGGGTCGGGCAGGTCGACCAGGAACATCGTGGCGGCGACCTTGCCGTCGCCCGAGTCCGTGCGAGCCATGACGATGCCGACCGAGGCGCCGACCGCGCCGGTGATGAAGGCCTTGCGGCCGTTGATGCGCCAGCCGTCGCCGTCCGGCACGGCGGTGGTCTTCAGCATGGAGGGGTCGGCGCCCGCGCCGTCGTCCTCGGCCGGTTCGGTCATGAAGAAGGCTGAGCGCGCCTGACCGCTGATCAGGGAGGCGAGGAAGCGGCGCTTCTGAGCCTCGGTGGCGACCTGGCCGAGCAGGTACATATTGCCCTCGTCCGGGGCCATGACGTTGAGGGCGACGGGGCCTAGCGGGGATAGGCCCGACGCCTGAAGCACCTGAGCCGTCGCGCGCTGCGACAGGTGCGAGCCGTCGGCCCCGATGTGCGGCGTCATCAGCCCGGCGGCGCGCGCCAGGGTCCGCAGTTCAACGACCAGATCGTCGGTCGGGCCGTGCGACGTGGCGCGCGGGTCCTTCTCATAGGGAATGACGACGTCGCGCACGAAGCGTTCGACGCGCGCGGCGATGGCCTGGCCCTGGTCGAGGTCGTTGCGGTTCATGATGTCGTCTCCGTCTGGGCCCAGGCGAGGGCGGCGAGGGCGGGCAGGTTGTCGGCCATGGTCTGAGCGTGGGCGGAGGCGGCCGTGCCGCGCGCGATACGCCCCTTGATGCCGTGGAAGATGGCCGCCAGCCGGAACATGTTGAACGCCATGTAGAAGCGGAGTTCGTCCGGGGCGGGCGGCGCGCGACCCACCCGCTCGCAATAGGCGGCCAGGTAGTCGGCTTCGCTGGGAATCCCCAGGGTCTTCAGGTCGGCGCCGGCAAAGCCGCCGATCATGGACGGCGGCAGGCGGTACATCGTCAGGTGATAGGTGAAGTCGCCCATGGGATGGCCCAGGGTCGACAACTCCCAGTCCAGCACGGCCCGCACCTCGGCGCTGTCGGGGGCGAAGATGAGGTTGTCGGCGCGGAAATCGCCGTGAACCACGCATGCGGCGCCGTCATCCTCGGGCATGTTCTCGGGCAGCCAGGCGACCAGCCGGTCCATGTCGGGATCGCGCCCCGCCAGGTCGTCCTCCTGATACTGTCGGGACCAGCGCTGGATCTGGCGCGCGAAGAAGGTGCCGGGGCGGCCGTAGTCTTCCAGGCCGAGTGCTCGGATGTCGAGGCTGTGCAGGCGGGCGATGGTGGCGTTCAGGGCGTCGAAATGCGCGGCCCGCTGATCCGGCGTCAGATCGGGCAGGGTGGGCGTCCAGAAGATGCGGCCCTCGACCATCTCCATCACCATGAAGGTCGAGCCGATGACGGCCTCGTCCTCGCACAGGATCAGGGGGGCGGGGACGGGAAAACCGGCGGCGTGCAGGGCCGAGATCACGCGATGCTCGCGCTCGACCGCATGGGCGCCTCTCAGGACGGGGCCGCCCGGCTTGCGGCGCAGGACATAGGACTTGCCCGGCGTGTCCAGCCGATAGGTCGGGTTGGACTGGCCGCCGTTGAACTGGCGGATGTCGAGGGGGCCGCGAACCTGTGGCGCGTGCTGTTGCAGCCAGGCCGACAGGCGCTCGACCGGCAGCTCATGCCCCGCCCGCACGGGGCCGGACCCCTCGAAGGTGATGGTTTGGGACATGGAGAAATCCTCGCCGAACGGGTGATCACACGCCCGGCTCAGCCGCGCCGATCTATGACTTGCGTAAATAGACCAAAAAGGCGAGGGTTCGTCCAGAGCCAGGAGGATGAGCCATGCAGATCGAGCGGTTGTCGCCCATCGTCGCGACCCTGAAGCCCAGCAATCACCCCTACCTCAGCGGGCCGTGGACGCCTCAGCATGAGGAGGTCAACGCGGTTGATCTGGAGGTGATCGAGGGGGCGATCCCGGCGGACATCGACGGCGTCTATATCCGCAACACCGAGAACCAGATTCACACACCCCTGGGCCGTCACCATCCCTTCGACGGCGACGGGATGCTGCATCAGATCAGTTTCCGCAGCGGCAAGGCCGACTATCGCAACCGCTTCGTGCGCAGCCGCTGTTTCCAGGCGGAGCAGCAGGCGGGCGAGAGCCTGTGGGGCGGGATGATGGATGGGCCAGGGGTGTCGAAACGCCCCGGCTTCGGCGCCCATGGGGGCATCAAGGATTCGGCCAGCACCGACGTGGTGGTCCATGCGGGCAAGGCGCTGGCGACCTTCTACCAGTGCGGCGAGGCCTATCAGCTGGACCCGACCTCGCTGGAGGATCAGGGCGTCGCGCCCTGGGCACCGCTGGACGGGGTCTCGGCCCATGCGCGGGTGGACGAGCGGACGGGAGAGCTGCTGTTCTTCAACTACTCCAAGCACGCGCCCTATATGTATTACGGCGTGGTCGGCCCGGATGGGCGGCGCACCCATTACACGCCCGTTCCCTTGCCGGGCGCGCGTCTGCCGCACGACATGATCTTCAGCGAGAACTACACCATCCTGAACGACTTCCCGCTGTTCTGGGACGAGAAGGCGCTGAAGGCGGGCTATCACGCCGTGCGCTATAGCCCCGATATGCCGTCGCGCTTCGCCGTCATTCCCCGCTATGGCGAGGCCGAGGACATCCGCTGGTTCGAGGCGGCGCCGACCTATGTGCTGCACTTCCTCAACGCCTATGAGGAGGGCGACGAGATCGTCATGGACGGCTATTTCCAGGAAAAGCCGATGCCGGACCCGCTGGGCGACCTGCCCGAGATCTACGCCGAGCACGCCCACATGATGGCCTTCGTCGACGAGAACAGCTTCCGCCCGAAACTGCACCGCTGGCGCTTCAATCTGGCCGACGGGACGACCAAGGAAGAGCGGCTGGACGACCGGCTGGTCGAGTTCGGCACCATCAATCAGCAGTACGCCGGCCAGCCCTATCGCTACGCCTACAGCACCACTACCAAGCCGGGCTGGTTCCTGTTCAACGGCTTCATCAAGCACGACCTGAAGACCGGCGAATCCTGGACCGTGACCCTGCCCGACGGGCGCTACGCCAGCGAGGCGCCGTTCGCGCCGCGCATCGGGGCGACGGACGAGGACGACGGCTATCTGGTCAGCTTCATCATCGATGAGAACGCGGGCCGGTCGGAGTGCATCCTGATCGACTGCAAGCGGTTTGAGGACGGCCCCGTCTGCCGTATCGCCCTGCCGCACAAGATCAGTTCCGGCACCCATGCCTGCTGGGCCGACCGCCGCTTCCTGACCGCCGAGGCGGGCGCCGCCGACGCGGCTTGACCCAGCATCGTTCTGCGTCTCATCTTGCTTTTATTAGCAGACCGTCTTGAGGCGGCGACCGGGAGGGGTTCATGGACGCATCGGATCAGATGTCGGAGCAGTGGCGAACCGCAGGCTTCCGCGACGCGGGGCTGATGCCCGTCGATCTGGAGGTGCGGCGCGAGGCGGACGGGGCGATGGTGATGCGCTCGCGCGTGCCTCTGGCCGAGCATGACTGGAACCTGCCGCGCGCTTTTGCCGGGGTGGCGGCGCGCCGGGGGGCGGAGACGGCCCTGGCCCGGCGTGATCCGGCCCAGGGCGGGGCCTGGTCCACGCTGGACTACGCCGGTCTGAAGCACCGCATGGACGCCGTGACCCAGTGGCTGCTGGATCATCCGCAGCATACGGGCGGACCGCTGATGCTGATGGGCGCCAACAATCCGGCCATGGCCGCCTTCCTGTTCGGTGCCATGGCGGCGGGCGTGCCGACCGCGCCGGTCAGCGCCCATTATGCCCTGCTGGGCGGCGATCTGGGGCGGTTGAACCACGTCATTCGCAGTCTGAAGCCGTCCATCATTCTGATCGAGGATGCGCGCATGGTCGCGGGCGCGATCGACGCCCTGGACCTGGGCGACGCCATCGTCATCACCGCGACGCCCGAGGCGCTGACCCGCCCCAGCCTGCCTTTGGCCGAGGTCATGGCGACGCGGCCTGGCCCGGATGTCGCCGCGAGCATCGAAGGGTTGCAGCCCGATCAGGTCGCCCAGTTCATGATGACCTCGGGCTCTACCGGCCTGCCCAAGGTCGTACCTCTGAGCCTGAAATCCGTGGCCGCCAACACCACCCAGGCCGGCCAGGTGATCGGCGAAGGCTATGCCTGGTCGGGGCAGATGCTGGGCTGGATGCCGTGGAACCATGTGGCCGGGGCGGCGGTGCTGCGCGCCGTGCTGCTGGCGGGCGGCGCCTTCTATATCGACGACGGCAAGCCCATGCCGGGCCTGTTCGAGGAGTCGATCTGCAACCTGCGCGAGTTGCCGGTGCGCTACTACGTCAACGTCCCCACCGGCTACGCCATGCTGGCCGATGCGCTGGAGGCGGACGTCGAGCTGCGCCGGACCTTCTTCTCGGATCTGCGGGTCATGGTCTTCGGCGGCGCGGCCCTGAGCCAGTCGGTCAGCGACCGGATACAGGCCATGGCGGTGCAGGAAACCGGCCATCGCATCATGCTGACCTCGGCCTATGGCGCGACCGAGACCACGGCGGGCTTCATGGTGGTGCATCAGTACACCGACCGACTGGGGCTGGGTCTGCCCGTGCCAGGCGTCGAGGTGAAGCTGGTCCCGCACGACGCCGACAAGTTCGAGGTGCGGGTGCGCGGCCCCAACGTCATGGCCGGCTATCACGACGACGCGGCGCGGACCGCCGAGGCGTTCGACGCCGACGGCTATTACCGCATGGGCGACCTGGCGACCCTGGCCGACCGGAATGATCCGGCCCAGGGCGTCTTCTTCGCCGGGCGGCTGGCGGATCAGTTCAAGCTGTCGACCGGCTCCTGGGTGTTCGGGGCGCAGATGCGAGAAGCCGCCTTGCAGGCCCTGGCGCCTTTGGCCGCCGAGGTGGTGCTGTGCGACGACAACCGACCGTGGCTGGGCGTTCTGGCCTGGCCCTCGGCCGCCGGGATCAAGGCGGCGCTGGACATGGAGGTCGTAGAGGCCCTGACCTCGGGCGCCTTGGCGCAGGCGGCGAAGGAACGACTGGCCGCGCACAACGCCTCGGCCCACGGCGCCAGCGGCCGTATCGCCCGGCTGGCCTTCCTGACCACGCCGCCCGATCCGAACGCCCACGAGGTGTCGGACAAGGCCACGATCAACCGCCGCGCCGTCATTGACAACCGCAAGGCCCAGGTCGACGCCCTCTACGCCGAGCCGCCGGGGCCGGGCGTGGTCGTCGCCTGAAACAGAGAGAATATCCGATGGTCTATATCCTGGGCGGTTGGCAGTCCGACTTCAAACGCAACTGGGCCCGCGAAGGGCTGGAGATCGGCGACGGTTTCGCCGAGGCCCTGCACGGCGGTCTCGACGCCGTGGGCATGGCGCCGGGCGAGATCGAGGTCGGCCATGTCGGCAACTTCGTCGGCGACCTGTTCTCGGGACAGGGGCAACTGGGCGGCTTCTTCGCCATGGCCGAGCCGGCCTTCGACGGACTGCCGACCTCGCGGCACGAAGCGGCCTGCGCCTCGGGCAGCATCGCCCTGCTGGCGGCGATGGCGGACATCGAGTCCGGCCGCTATGGAACCACCGCCGTCCTGGGGCTGGAGATGATGCGCAACGTGCCGGGCGAGACGGGCGCGGCCTATCTGGGGGCCGCCGCCTGGGTCGGGCATGAGTATCAGGGTGCGCGCTATGTCTGGCCGCGCGCCTTTTCAGAACTGACCGACGAATACGACCGCCGCTACGGCATCGACGAGGCGCATCTGCGCCGCATCTCCCAGATCAACTTCGCCAACGCCCGGCTGAACCCGAACGCCCAGACGCGCGACTATGTCTTCAACGACGCCAACTTTGCGGCCGATGACGAGGCTAATCCGGTGATCGAGGGGCGGGTGCGCAAGAGCGACTGCGGCCAGGTGACGGACGGGGCGGCCATGGTGGTCCTGGCCTCGGCCGAACGAGCGGCGGACTATGCCCGGCGACGCGGCGTGCCGCTGGAATCCCTGCCGCGCATCAAGGGCTGGGGCCATCGGTCGGGACCGATCAGCTATCAGCGCAAGGTCGAGGCCAGCGCCGGGGCGAACTACGTCTTCCCGCAGGTCAAGCGCGCCATCGACGAGGCGCGGGCGCGGGCGGGCATTTCGCTGGACGGGATCGACGCGGTGGAGACGCACGACTGCTTCGCCATGACCGAGTACATGGCTATCGACCACCTGGGTCTGACCGCGCCGGGCGAGAGCTGGAAGGCCATCGAGGCAGGGGACATCGAGATCGGCGGACGCCTGCCGATCAACCCGTCGGGCGGGCTGATCGGCTGCGGCCATCCGGTCGGTGCGACCGGGGTGCGGATGGCGCTGGACGCCTTCCGCCAGACGACGGGGATGGCGGGCGACGGTCAGGTCGAGGGGGCGCGTAACGTCCAGACCCTGAACATCGGCGGCTCGACCACCACGACGGTCAGCCTGGTGATCGGTCGCGACTGAAGCTTCAGGCCTCGGGGCGGCTCAGCCGTCATGACGCCGGACGCGGATGGCGATGGCGGCGGAGCCGTGGGCGATGGTCAGGCCGTCGGGCGTCGCGACCGTGACCTCGGCCACCACCTTGCGCGGGTCGGCATAGACCGCGCGGCCCTCGGCGATCAGCCGTCCGCAGCCGATGGGGGCGGCGTTGAGGAAGCGCATCGACAGGTCGGTGGACAGCAGGAATTCGCCCGGCTTAAGCAGGGTCATGGCCGCCCCGCCGCCGACGATATCGACCAAAGCCGCCGTCACCCCGCCATGGACCAGGCCGACGAAGTTGGAGTGGCCGGGGTCGATGGCGCACTCGACCCGCATGAAGCCTTCAGCCGCCTCGACCGGACGGGCGGCCAGACGGTTGACGAAGCCGCCCGGCCAGACCGTTTCGATCCACCGCCGCGCCAGCTCCAGCCCGCTCTGCGTCGGGTCGAGGGCGAAGGCGGGCGGCTGGATCATCTGGGGCGACGCTGTCATGCGGCGGCGCTTCGGGGCGCGGTCAGCCCGGCGAAGCGGGCGGCGGCGGTGCGGTATTCCGCCTCCAACCGGTCCACCACGACGGCGGTGGGCTCGACGGCACCGATCTTTTGCAGGCCCTGACCGGCGGCCCAGATGTCGCGCCAGCGCTTGTGCGCGGCGTCGCCGGAATAGTCGCGGGTGATGGGACCGCCCAGGGCGTCCGGGTCCATGCCCGCCGCGCGCAGGCTGGGCTTGAGCCATGAGGCCGGGGTGCCGGTGATGGCCGAGGAGACGATCAGGTCGTCGGGGCCGCAGTCCACGATCATCTGCTTGTAGGGATCCTGCGCCCGGCTCTCTGCGGCGGCCAGGAAACGGGTGCCCATATAGACCATGTCGGCGCCTGCCGCGATCGCGCCTGCCACGCCCGCCCCGTCGGCGATGCCGCCGCCGATGGTCAGCCAGCCGTCGAAGAACTCGCGCACCGCCGAGACGAAGGCGAAGGGCGACAGATGGCCTGTGTGGCCGCCCGCGCCGGCGCTGATGCAGGCCAGGCCGTCGACGCCCGCCTCCGCCGCCTTCTTGGCCAGGGCCATGTTGACCACATCGGCGAAGACCAGACCGCCATAGGCCTTGACCGTCTCCATCACCGGCTTGGGCGAGCCCAGGGCGGTGATGACGATGGGCGGCTTGTACTGGGCCACCAGGGCCAGATCCTCGGCCAGACGGGCGTTGGTCGAATGGGTGATCAGGTTGGCGACCCAGGGGCCGTCGCCGGGCGACAGGGCGTCGGTGATCTGGCCCATCCAGGCGTCCAGATCGGCGACCGTGCGGCAGTTGGGCGTGGGAAAGGCGCCGCCGACGCCCGCCTTGCAGGCGGCGATGACCAGCTCCGGCCCGCTGACAAGGAACATGGGCGCGGCGATCACGGGCAGGCGCATCGGGTGGGGGAAGGCGGTGGTCATGCGGATTTCAGCTGTCCGGATTGGTCGCCCAGGGACTGGCGCAGTTCACGCTTCAGCACCTTGCCGACGGGGTTGCGCGGCAGGATGTCGATGACCTCCAGCCGCTCGATCTGCTTGTAGACGGCCACGTGCTTGTCGCCGGTCAGGAAGCGGTTGATGTCGCCCAGGTCGGCGCTCTGACCGGGCTTGAAGACGACGAAGGCGCACAGGCGCTCGCCCAGGTTCGGGTCGGGCGCGCCGACCACGGCGGCGTCGGCCACCGCCGGGTGGCCGATCAGATGGCCCTCGATCTCCTCGGACGAGATGTTCATCCCGCCGCGGATGATGACGTCCTTCAGACGCCCGACGAAGCGGTAGAATTGCAGCCGGTCGCCGGCCAGTTCGAACAGGTCGCCGGTGCGGAACCAGCCGTCGCCGTCAAAGGCGCGGGCGTTGATCTCGGGCGCGCGCCAATAGCCGGAGAAGACCGTCGCGCCCTTGACCCGCAGCTCGCCGGGAAGGCCCGGCTCGGTGATCTCCTGCTCGGTCTCGGGATCGACCAGACGGGTGAAGATGCGGTCGTGCAGCAGGGCCTTCCATTCAAAGCCCTCGCCCAGACGCGGGAACAGGACGGCGCGTTCGGCGGCGTCGGGCACGTCCTTCTGGGCGCTGGGGAAGGAGGCGCCTTCGTTGGAGCCGAAATAGTTGACGATCTGGACGCCGTATTTCTCGTGGAAGGTGCGGACCATCCATTCCGACAGGGGCGCCGAGCCCGAGCCGATGGCGCGCAGCCGACCGAAGTCCACGCCCTCCAGCAGGGCCTCGTTCTGAAGCAGCAAGTTCAGGATGGCGGGCGGGGCGACGGTGTAGTCGATCTTCTCGTCGCGGACCTGTTGCAGGAAGATCTGCAGGTCGAACGGCTGATGCTGCACCAGCACCCCGCCCAGCAGGAGCCAGGAGACGAAACTGGTCGAGATGCCCGCCATGTTCACCATGGGGAAGGGGTTCAGCAGGACCGCGCCGGGCTTCAGGTCGGCGGCGTCGGTGACGCCGGCGCCCATGATGATCCATTCGTTGTGGCTGCGCGGCACGCCCTTGGGCTCGGCCTCGGTGCCCGAGGTCCAGCAGATAGTGACGATGTCGTCGGCGCAGATGTTCGCCACGCGGGCGGCGGCGCGACCGGCCTCGATCTCGGCATCATCCAGCCTCGCGGCGCGGGCGTCTAGGTCGATGCTTCCGTCGGGCGCATCGCCGCCGACGACCAGGACGGTGTTCAGGGCCGCGGCGCCCGTCTGGACCGCCAGCATCATCTCGGCGTGGGCGTGCTTGCCGATGCGGGCGGCGGTGACGACGGCCTTGGCGTCGGTCTTGCGGAGAATATAGGCCAGTTCGTGCTCGCGGTACTGGACCGGAGCAGGGGTGACGATGGCGCCCAGCCGGATGCAGGCCAGATAGATCAGGCCTAGTTCGATGACGTTGGGCAACTGCACCGCCACCACGTCGTCGCGGCCGACCCCGGTTGCGTGCAGGACAGCGACATAGCGCGCCACCCTGTCCTCGACCTGGGCCCAGGTCAGGCGGGCCGGTGCGCCGCCCATGATGGCCTCGCGGTTGATCGGATCGACCACGGATTCGGCGTCGGGCATAGCGGCGACATGGCGGCGGAACAGATCGTCCAGCGTCTCCTCGCCCCACCAGCCCCTGGCCTTGAAATCGTGGATGCGCTCCTCCGGCACGACGATCATGTCGGTCTTCTCCCTGGTTTTCTTTTGCGTCTTCCGGTCATTGAGGCGCCGGATAGATCAGTGACTTCACATCGCCGCGCACCACCTTGCCCACCGGATTGCGGGGCAGGGCGGCGACGACGTGAAGGGTCTTGGGGGTGCGCACCGGGCCGACCGTCTCGCGCACGAAGGCGGTCAGGGCCTCGGGCGTCACCGAAGAGTCGTCCAGGGCCGCGACGGCCTCCAGCCGCTCGCCCCAGACAGGGTCGGCCACGCCGAAGGCGCAGGCCTCGCGCACGGCCGGGTGGGCGGTCAGCGCGGCTTCGACCTCGCCGGGATAGATGTTGTAGCCGCCGCTGATGATCAGTTCCTTCGAGCGGCCCAACAGGAAGAGATAGCCGTCGGCGTCCAGCCGCCCGATGTCGCCGGTCTTCAGCCAGCCCTCGTGGCGGGCGGCGTCGGTCTGCTCCGGGTCGTCCAGATAGACGGTGGCGGCCAGCTCGCCGCGCACCAGGATCTCGCCCTCCGCTTCGCCCGTGCAGACCTCGCCGTCGGCGCCCAGCAGGGCGACCGGCGTGTCCGGGAACAGGCGTCCGACCGAGGTTCGCAGTTCGGGCCGGGCCATCTCGGCGGGCGACAGGCCGGCGATGGTCATGGGCGCTTCGGTCTGGCCGTAAAGGGTCGAGAGCACCGGCCCAAAGCGTGCCACGGCCTCGGCGATCCGCGCGGGCGGCATGGGGGCGGCGGAATAGGTCAGATGACGCAGGTGGGCGAAGTCGCCCGGAGCAAAACGGCCTTCCTCCATCAGCAGATAGATCAGGGTCGGCGGCATGAAGACGGCGGTGATCCGGCTCTTCAGCTCGCGCAGGATGGCCTCGCGCTCGGGCTTGTCCAGCAGGACATGGGCCCCGCCCGCCGACAGCACCGGCAGGATGTAGTGCGAGGCCCCGTGCGTCAGCGGCGCGACGGCCAGGTTCACATCGTCGGGGCCGAAGCCATAGAAGCTCTGTAGCGAGCGCAGCGCCGCCGCTCCGCTGCGCACGCTTTGCAACACCCCCTTGGGCACGCCGGTCGAGCCGCCGGTGAACTTCAGGGCGAAGGGGCGTTCGGGATCGTCGGAAATCGGGGGCAGGGTCGCCGCATCGGCTGAGGCCGGGCGCCAGTCGTCGAGCGCCAGCGGACGGGCCGTCTCGCCCATGGCCTCGGCGGAAGCCGCGTCGTGCAGGGTCAGGCGCAGACCGGCGCGCTGCTGGAACAGGCTGTTCAGGCGCGGGCCGTTGCGCGGGTTCAGCGGCGTCCAGACCGCTCCGGCGCGCAGGATGGCCAGGTAGGCGACGACATGGTCGGCACTGTTGGCGGCGCACAGGCCGACGCGGTCGCCGGGTCTGACATCGCGCGCGATCAGGTCGGCGGCGGCAGCCTCGACCCGGTTGATCAACTCGCCGTGGCTGAGGACGCGGTCGCCTTCGAACAAAGCGGGACGGTCGCGCTTGGCGGGCAGGTTGTCGTAGAGGGCGAGGATCGGGTGCCGGATCATGCCGCCGGGCGCTCCAGAATGGTGACGACGGTGGCCGCCTCCTCGACGCCGAGGAAACCGCCGCCGTTCTCGGCGGCTGCGATGCGGGCGCCCGCGACCTGACGGTCGCCGGCCTCGTCGCGCAGGTGCTGGATCAGTTCATACAGCTGGCCGATGCCGGTGGCGCCGACCGGATGCCCCTTGGCCACCAGACCGCCGGACGGGTTGACCGGGGTGCGGCCGCCCAGGGCGAAATCGCCCGCTTTGAGGCGCGACCCGACCTCGCCGGGCATGGCCAGGCCCAGGTTCTCGATCTGCTGCAGTTCGGCATAGCTGGTGGCGTCGTGAACCTCGGCCAGATCCACGGCCTTCGGTTCCAGACCGGCCTGTTCATAGGCGGCGCGGGCGGCGCGGCGGCCGATATGGTTGGCGTAGTCGTGGGGCGCGCGGTCGGTGGCGCTGACTAGGGCGCAGCCGCGCACCCGCACGGCGCGGGCGGCGGCGCCCAGCCGCGCCAGCCCCTTGGCCGAACAGACCACCATGGCCGCCGCGCCGTCGCTGACCGGAGCGCACATGGCGCGGGTGAAGGGGAAGACGATGGGCTTGTCGGCCATCACCTGATCGACCGCCATCGGCGTGCGGTATTGCGACTTTGGGTTGAAGGCGGCGGCAGTGTGGTTCTTGGCCGCGAGGCGGGCGAAGTCTTCCTGCGTCGTGCCGAAGCGGGCCATGTGGGCGCGGGCCTGGGCGGCGTAGAGGTCCATGAACAGGCTGCGGCCTTCGCCCGGCGCTTCACCGCCCATGGCGGCGATATAGGCCAGCACGCCCTCGCGGTCGTGGATGTCGGTCCCGCCCATGAAGGCGGCGGCGACGCGCTCGGGTCGGTCGGGCCAGACCATCTTCTCGGCCCCGACGATCAGGGCGACGTCGCCCGCGCCCGCGCGCAGCCACTGGATCGCCTGATGCAGGGCCGTCGAGCCCGAGGCGCAGGCGTTCTCGACGTTGACCACGGAAATGCCGGTCAGGCCCAGCGGGCGCAGGGCGATCTGGCCTCGCACCGTGTTCTGGCCCTCCAGCATGGGCTGGCGGGTGTTGGAGAACCAGGCGGCCTCGATGTCGCCGACCTGCGCGCCCGCGTCGGCCAGGGCGCCGCGCACGGCCTCGGCGGTCAGGCTCTTGACCGTGTCGGCGGGGCGCTTGCCCAGGGCGGTCATCGACACGCCGGCGATGAAGACCGGCGTCGTCATGCGGTCGGACGACGACGCTGGACGATGCGGAATCGCGCGGCGACGAAGGCCAGATCGGCCAGACAGGCGTTGCCCGCCGGGTTCAGTCCGCTGACGTGATAGTCGCTGTAGGCGGCGGCGAAGTTGATCCACATCGCCCCGGTCAGGTTGATCGTCAGATTGGCACCAGCCTGCTCATAGAGCGGCGTCGAGCGGTCGATGAAGGCCTCGTCCGTCGAATAGAGATAGGACGAGATCGAGCCCTTGGTGCGGGCCAGATGCGTCGCCTCCGCCACGGCGGCTTCGGCCTCCATCGTCACCACGAACAGGACCGGGCCGAAATGCTCCTCGGCGTAGAGGTCGGGCGCGGAGCCATCGACGCCCAGTACCAGCGGCGTCAGGGTGCGCGCCTGGGGGAACTGCGGGTGGGCGTACGGCGCGGCTTCGCGCAGGACGCGGACGCCAGGACGCCGCTCGACGGCCCCGCGCACGTCGGCCACGGCCTTGAGGCTGACCTCGCCCTGGACAGCGCCCATGATGCCGGCGGCCATGGCCGGGTCTTCGGCGATGGCGTCGATCTGGGCGACCAGAGCGGCGGCGAAGACCTCGGCCAGAGCGGGGGCGACATAGACCACCTGCGGACTGGTGCACATCTGGGCCGAGAACAGGCTGGCGGCGCGGGCCACGGCGCGTGCGGCGGCGTCCAGATCGGCGACGGATTCGACCACCAAGGTGTTGACGCCCGCCGTCTCGGTGAACAGCAGCTTGCCCGTCACCGTCCGTTCCAGATGGCCGCCGTAGCGGGGACTGCCGGTGAAATCGACGATCTGGACGGCGGGATGATCGACCAGAACCTGGGCTACCGGCTCGGCCAGGGTGTCGACGGCCAGAGTGATCAGGTTGGCATCGAAGCCGAAGTCGGCCAGCACCCGACGGCATTCGCGCGCCACGATGGCCATGGGCAGGACGGCGATGGGGTGGGGCTTGAGGATGACCGGATTGCCGGTGGCCAGACTGGCGAACAAGGCCGGATAGGCGTTCCAGGTCGGGAAGCTGGCGCAGCAGATGACCAGGCCGATCCCGCGCGGGACCAGGACATAGGTCTTGTCCAGGCTGACGGCCTCGCCAGCGAAGTCGCGTTCGTAACGGGCGCTGCGGGTCACGTCGCGCATGGCCTTGGCGGCGTAGGCCAGAGCCTCCAGGCCCCGATCCAGGGCGTTGGGGCCCGAGCCGCTGAAAGCCTGGGTATAGCTCTGACCCGCGACGTGCATGACGGCCTGGGCCATTTCGAAGTTGGCGTCGTAGAGGCGCATCGCCATCTCGGCGCACAGGGCCAGACGCAGTTCCGGATCGGCGGCGCGCCAGTCGGGCCAGGCGGCTTGGGACGCTTCGATCAGGGCCTCGGGATCGCAGCGCGGATAGGTGATCCCCAGCGCCTCGCCGGTGAAGGGCGAGACCTCAGCGCCGACGCGGTCGATCACGCCGGGCAGATCCAGGTCGAAGGGACGATTGAGCTGGGCCTCGAACGCGGCCTTGCCCGCGACGGGCTTGTCCGGGCCGTGGATCTTGGTCGAGGGCGAGTCCTTGAACGGCGACCAGGCGGCGCGGGCTGACACAGCCTTGATCGCGACCTCGATCAGGGCGGCGTGGCGTTCGATGAGGGCGCGGCGGGCCGCGGCGGGCGGGAAGGGCGCGTTCATGCTCGGCCCGTCCGCTCGATGATCATGGCCGAGCCGACGCCTTGCGCGCCCGCCGCCACGACCAGACCGTAGCGGCCTTCGCAGGCGTCCAGCGCATCGAGCAGGGACGACAGCAGAATGGCCCCGGTGGCGCCCATCGGGTGCCCCTTGGCCAGGTGGCTGCCGCCGACATTGACCTTGTCGCTCAGCGTCGGGTGTTCCCGCATGAATTTGGCGATGGTGACGGCGAAGGCCTCCATGAACTCGATCCGGTCCATATCGGCCAGGGTCAGCCCGGCCTGGTCGAGCACCCGGTCCATGGCCGTGAAGCCGGCGGTCAGGGAGGCGGCGGGATCGCCCCCGGCCTCGGCCCAGGCGAGGATGCGGGCGCGGGCGCCTTCGGCCTGGCTGGAGATCAGGGCCAGTCCGGCGCCGTCGCTCATCGGCGGGGCGTGCGACACGGTGTGGCGGTGGTCGATGACCCGTCCCTCCAGCGCCTCGGCGTAGGGCGCGGCCAGGGCGGCGAAGGCGGGGGGCAGCGACGCGAGGCTCTCGCTGCTGGTCTTCGGACGCGCCGCTTCCTCGTGCGACAGGCCGTTCAGCGGAATGCGCGAGGCGGTCAGGGGCGTGCCCTCGGCGAAGGCGGTGCGCTGCTGCGAGGTCAGGGCGGCGGCGTCCATCTCGGCGCGCGTGACGCCGATGTCCTCGGCCAGACGGTCGGCGGCGACGGCGACGGGGAGGTAGCGGGTGCGCGGCGGGAAGCTGGCGTCCTCATAGTAGTCGGCCTTGTCGCCCATGAAGGGGACGCGCGACATCATCTCGACCCCGCCGGCGAGGGCCGAACCCACGGCGCCGGTCTGGACGAGCGCCGCCGCCTGACCCACGGCGGTCAGGCCAGAGACGCAGTAGTTGTTCAGGGCGAAGGCGAAGGCGGCGTCGTCCAGACCCGCGTGCAGCTTGCTGACCAGGGCGACATTCGCCCCCTGGGCGCCGACCTGTCCGACGCAGCCCAGGATCAGGGCCCCGGCGGCGCGGGGCGCATGGCCGCGCGTCTGCATGGCGTCGATCAGGCCCGTGACCAGTTCGTGCGGCTTCAGGGCGGCCAGCCCGCCGTCGGGGCGGGCCTTGCCGCGCGGGGTGCGGACGGCGTCGTGGATATAGGCGCTCATCGGCCTATCCCTTCGCCATCTGGTCGCCGCGCGCCCAGGTGCCGTGGAAGCCGGCAGGCACTCGGACAGGCAACATGACGCGCGCCACCGGCCCGGCCTCGAAGTTCTGGGCGTCGATCACCTGGACCTCGGACTGGCCCGTGTTTTCGTCGGTGACGAAGGCGATGACGTAACCGTCGTCCTCGGCCCGTGCGTCGATACGCGGAGCGAAGGCGGGTTCGGAGCCGAACATCTGCGGCTCGTAGTCATAGGTCCGCGCGGCGCCCGTGGTCAGGTCATACTTGATCAGACCCTTGAAGCGCTGAAGCTCTGTCTTCGACATGGCGACGTGATAGGACCACTGGGTCGGCTGGGCGGAATAGTCGAGGTTGACGACCGGGAACTCGCCGATGCGGTCGTCCAGCTGGCGCTTCTTCACCTCGCCGGTGCGCATGTTCATCCGCCATTCGACGGGCACGGCGTTCAGCGCCAGCACGTTCACCATGGCCGCATAGGGGCCATAGGCGGGGTTCAGCGGATAGCCGTTGGGCGTCATCATGCAGGCGGTCATGACGACCTCGTCGCCGTCCTCCCAGCTGTTGACCACGTGATAGATGTAACAGCTGTCCGTCTCGAACCAGCGGATCTGGTCGCCTCGACCCCGGCGCGGCACGACGCCGAAGCGGGCGGGCTGGTCGGCGAAGTGGATGTTCCATTGGCTGTTCCGCAGGCCCGCCTCGGTGAAGACCACCGGCAGGTCGTGCAGGATGACGTAGTTCTCGGTCAGGCCCATGTCATGCGGCAGGCGAGGACCCGGCAACTCGACGCGCTCGAAGTGGGTCAGTTCGTTATTGGCGCTGACCGTGCCGAAGGTCATCCACGGCTCGTAGAGCGAATAGTCGAAGAAGACGAACTCGCCGGAGCGCGGATCGACCTTGGAGTGGGCCGAGACATGGCGCGGCAGCTTGCCGCCGAAGGTCTCGACGCCGATGGTCTTCAGGGTGCGCGCATCCACCCGAACCGGATGGCCTGAAATGTACCACAGGGCCATCAGCGAGCCATTGTGCAGCACCACGTCGGTGTTGGCCGTGTCCTTGTAAACCTTGTCGCCACGCGTCGATGCGGGGTTGGCCCGCGTTGAAGGCAGCATGACCCCGCCCGCGCCGCAGCCGCCGTTCAGGTCGGCCACATGGTCCGCCGAGCGCACGAAGCGATTGCGGTACTCGGCCTTGCCGTTCTCGAAATAGACGGCGTGCAGCATGCCGTCGCCGTCGAACCAGTGGTGCATCCCTTCCGGCGCCTGGGCCGGGTTCGGGCCGTTGCGATAGAAGCAGCCGTAGAGGTCTTTCGGGATCTCGCCGATCACCTCCAGATTCAGCGCGGTCGTCTCCTTCGCCACGGGTTCATAGGCCCCCTGGAGATAGGGGTTCAGCGTGTTCAACGGGCTGAGCGGTCCGGTTTCGATCCGGCGGGCGTCGTCGGCCATGACGGCTGTTCCTTCCCTGTTCGTGAGCGAGATCGCGCCTCGCTCATCCTTGTCTGCTGCGACCATGAGCGGTTAGGTCGCTTAACGCAAGTCACTTTGACGGCGTCGGCGACAGCGTCGCGGCCATCAGCTGATCAAAGGCGGCATTGCCGTCTGTGAAGGTCTGCCAGCCGTGCAGATTCATCAGGGCGGCGACGTGGGCGGACAGATCGTCGGGGCCGAAGTGGGCGTCGAAGGACAGGCCCGGGCCCTCGACGCGCGCGGCGGGCCGCACCCGTCCGGCGCCCGCCACCAGGGTCTCGCCGTTCAAGGGACAGTCGGGCGACATAAGCCAAGAGGCGACGGGGGCGACCCGCTCTGGGGCCATGCGGGCGGCGCTGTCGGCGTCCAGATAGTCGGCGGTCATGCCGGTGGCGGCATAGGGGGCGATGGCGTTGCTGGCCACGCCGTGCGACGCGCCTTCCAGGGCGATGACCCGCATCAGGCCTATCAGCGCCGCCTTGGACGAGGAGTAGGCGGCCATGCCGTGGACGCCGTGCAGGCCCGCCGCCGAGGTCGACATCAGGATGCGGCCCGCCCCCTGAGCGCGCAGATGGCGATAGACGGGCAGGGTGGGGGTCAGGGCGCCGAAGAAATTGACCTCGAACACCTGACGGAAAGCGTCGGTGCTCTGCTTGTGCAGTGTCCTGGCCTCGGGCGCGCCGGCGTTGTTCAGCAGGCCATCGACGCGACCGAAGGCGTCCAGAGCGACGGCTAGCAACCGCTCGCCGGAATCGGCCTCCTCGACGGCCAGGGGCGCGGCGACGGCGCGACCGCCCAGGGCGAGAATCTCGGCCACGACCGCCTCGGCCGAGCCGGGCGCGTCGGCCGGGCGGGCGCGGGTGTTGACTACCACGGCGGCCCCCCGCCGGGCCAGGTCCAGAGCATAAGCCCGCCCGAGGCCGCGCCCGGCGCCGGTGACGATGACAACCCGATCCTGAAGCGCGCTCATGCGTCTGCGCCTTCGGTCTTGGCGGCGGCCTTCGGGCGCGGCCAGGGCAGGAAGCGGGGGGTGCGGGCGCAATAGGCGGCCCAGGCCTCGGGTCGGGTGCGGGCCATGTGCTGCTCCTTGAACGGCGCGGCCGAGGCGTAGCCCATGAACCAGCCGGTATAGAGGGGGGCGAAGATCGTGACCCAGCCCCACGGATGCGCCAGGGCCAACACGAACCAGCCCGCCCACATGACGCTCTCGCCCAGATAGTTGGGGTGACGCACGAAGGCCCAGGCGCCCGTGTCCAGCAGGCCGCCGCGGTTCGCGGGCGCGCGCTTGAAGGCCGCCAGCTGGCGATCCGCCGTGCTCTGCAACAGGAAGCCGGCCAGCCAGACGAGGACGCCCAGGGCCAGCAGCGCGGTCGGACGCGGGGTCGGCGCCGTCAGGATGAAGGCGAAAGGCGCGCACCACAGCCAGACGGTCACGCCTTGCAGCAGATGGACCTGGAAGCCGCTCCACCACAGCCAGCTGGGGCCGAAGCTCTTTCGCCAATGGGCGTAGGGCTGGCGCTCGGCGTGGATGTTGTGGCCCCAGGTCTGGACCGCCAGCCGGATCGACCAGACGCCGAGGCTGACCAGGAAGAGGCCGCTGAACAGGTCCAGCGGCAGGCCGGATAGGGCGAAGGCCGCGCCCGCCGCCGCCAGCGGGGCCAGCGGATAGGCCACGTCCATTAGGCCGTGATTGCGCTTCAAAGTGCCCGCCAGCCATCCCAGAGCGACGACCGACAGGATCGCGCCGCCGCTGGCGAGCCAGATGAACAAGGTTTCACGCAGCAGGGACGGGGGCGCTGTGAAGGCCGCGCTAAACGCCGCCAGGGGCGCGGCCATCATGACGTAATGCCATGCTTTCCCGCGTGTTTTCGGCGGCATGACGAACAGCCAGATCGCCACGAGGGCGACCCAGGCCAGGGCGGCCAATATCCATCCGTCCGGTCTCATGGGGTCGGCTCCGTTCATGACTTGCATAAAAAGACTTGCAAACACGGTTCGCTAGCGCAAGCTTCATTTCGACCACGGGAGCATCCGATCAACGGAGCCAGGGGGGTCGAGGGAGCAAAAGATGAGGAAGACCGCATTCAGCGCGTCGGTCGCGACGCTGCTGCTGGCCACAGGCATGGCCGTACCCGCCATGGCGCAGACCACGCCGACCACGCCGACCGAGGGCGCCGTCACGCTGGGTGACGTCGTCGTCACGGCACAGCGTCGCGAACAGAGCCTTCAGGACGTGCCGATCGCCGTCACCGCCTTCAACGCCGAGACGCTGGAGCGCACGGCGGCGACGGGCATTCAGGACGTGGCGGGCAAGGCGCCGGGCGTGACCCTGACCCAGTTCAACATCGGCGAGCCGCAGATCTTCATCCGCGGCGTCGGCACCACCAGCGATTCCGCCGCCAGCGATCCGTCCATCGGCGTGTCGATCGACGAAGTCTCCATCGGCCGCGCGGGCGCCAGCTCCCTGGCCTTCCTGGATGTCGAGCGGGTCGAGATCCTGCGTGGGCCGCAGGGCACCCTCTATGGCCGCAACGCCTCGGGCGGGGCGCTCAACGTCTATACGAAGAAGCCGCGTTTCGAGAACTCGGCCCAGTTCACCGGTCGTCTCGGCAGCTTCGAAGAGCGCGGCGTCGAGGCTGTGCTGAACCGCCAGCTGGGCGAGGACACCGCCGGTCGTCTGGCCCTGCGCTGGAACCAGAACGACGGCTACGCCGAGAATGTGCCGACCGGCCGGGGCCTGGAGGGCGGCGAACAGTTCGGCCTGCGCGCCCAGGTGCTGCACAACGCCGGCGACTGGAGCTTCCTGGGCGGGGTCGACTACTCCAAGGACGACATGCAGGGTCACGCCCGCGTTCCGGTCCTGGCCTCCTCAACGCCGCCGGCGTTTGCGACGCTGGTGAACAACTTGCGCGCCGGTCTGAGCGTGCGGCAGAGCTTCTCTTCGGCGGACAATTATCAGAAGCGGGAAAACTGGGGCCTGACCGGGCGCGCCCAGTGGTCGGGCGCCGAGCATTTCGACGTCATCTCCCTGACCTCCTATCGCGACAACGACTACAGCTGGCGCGACAATCTGGGCGGACTGCCGTTCCCGGGCTTCCCCCTGTCGGTCGATGACCGCGCCAGCGAGGCGGCCAGGCAGATCAGCCAGGAATTCCGCCTGACCTCCAAGTCCGGTTCTTCGATCGACTGGGTCGCCGGCGTCTACATGTTCCGCGAAGAGGTGGAGCGGTCGGAGCGGTTCGTGGTGCAGACGGCGCTGCCGATCGCACCGCCTTCGTTTGGGGGCGACACGACCTTCAATCAGGACGCCACCAACTCCAGCTACGCCGTTTTCGGCCAGGCCACGATCCCCTTCGCCAATATCTGGGAGCTGACCGCCGGCGCGCGCTGGACGCATGACGAGCGCGAAGTGCATCAGGTCGCCCTGGACAACGAGAACGGCGCCAACGCCCCTCCCGGCATTCCGCTGGGGCCGACGGGCTCGCCCTATAACGTCAAGGCCGCCGCCACCTTCGAGGAGCCGACCTGGAAGCTGGCCCTGGCGGTCGAGCCGATCGACAATATGCGGTTCTACGTCAGCTATGATCGCGGCTATAAGGCCGGCGCCTTCCCCAGCGCCGCCCAGACCGGCGCCCAGGCGACCAAGCCGCTGCGTTCCGAACTGCTCGACAACTACGAGATCGGGGCCAAGACGACGCTGGCGGGCGGGCGGCTGCGCCTCAACGCGGCGGCCTTCATGCTCGATTACACCGACCTGCAGGTCTATGAACTGTTGGGCCTGACCCTGGTCACGTCCAACGCCGAGGCCGAGGTGCGCGGCTTCGAGGTCGAGACGGCGCTGGCGGTGAACCACAACATCACCATCGGCGGCTCCTATACTCAGCTGGACGCCGAATACACGTCCAACGCCGTGTCGGGCGCCCTGGCCCTGCCGTACAAGGGCAACCGTCTGCCTCGCTCGCCGGAAAGCCAGTTCACCCTCTACGCCGACGGTCAGTGGGACGCATTCGGCGGCACGCTCTCGGCGCGAGCCGACTATCAGTGGACGGATGACTTCTACTTCGACCCGTCGAACGCACCTGAGGTGCTGGTGCCTTCCTACGGCCTGATCAGCGCCTTCGCCTCATGGGAAGCGCCGAGCGGCCTGAAGGTCTCGGTTTACGGCAAGAACCTCGGCGACGAGGAATATCAGCAGCACATCATCAAGAACGCGAGCATCGGCTTCAGCGTCTTCGGCGCGCCGCGCTTCTTCGGCGTGGCGGTCAGCAAGACCTTCTGACGGTCCTTCCTGTCCTCAAAACTATCGCCCGTCCGGCTTCGCGTCGGCGGGCGATTTTTCTTTGCCTGACGCCCCGGTCGCGGCTTCGAGCTCCCAGCGGATGCGACGCGGGTCCAACGGTTCGCCGCTGTCCAGATCGCAGACCACGGGCGTGATCGCCTCGCCGCTGGCGCGGTCCACCAGGGTTAGGGGGGCTTCGTCGGGTTCGATCAACCATCTCTGGCTCCAGCCGTGCATGGCCAGGACGATGGGGTAGAGGGCCAGCCCCGCCTCGGTCAGCCGGTATTCGAAACGCACGGGTGCGGTCTGATAGGGACGCTTTTCCAGCACGCCTTGCAGCACCAGACGGTTCAGCCGGTCGGCGAGGATGTTGGTCGCCACGCCCAGGGCGGCATGGATTTCGTCAAAGCGACGCAGGCGGAAATAGGCCGCCGACAGCACCGCCCAACTCCAGTAGTCGCCCATGATCTCGGTCGAGCGATCGATGATCGGACGATCCGTTTCGATCGGCGCGGATCGCCGGCGGCGCGAGGTCGGAGGAGGGATGATGACGAGGCCTGGACCAGGTTTCCAGTCGACCTTGTCGGGTTTGACCTCGACACCGTGCGCGCGCGTAAGAACGGCGGGGTTCAGCCGACGACCCGTCTCGCGGTCGAAAAAGGCGATGGCGTAGCGTTCCTGAAGCGGGGACTGTGCCCAGACCTTCTCCCATTGGCCCTGCACCACGGCAACGCCGAACATGTCGAGGCCCATCTCGGTCAGGCGGTATTCCGTCCGCGTGCCCGTCGCGATCTGTTCCTGACTGAGCAGGCCGGCCGCGACCAGCTTCTGCAGCCGGTCGGTCAGCACGCTGCGGGGCGTCCCGAGGCGTTCGCGCCATACGCCGAAGCGCCGCACGCCATAGAAGGCCTCGCGCAGGATTAACTGCGTCCAGGCGTCGCCCGTGATGGCGAAGGCGCGCGCCACGGGATTGCCCATGATCAGGGATCGGATGTCGGGTTCAGTCAAATCTCTATCTGGCCCCATAGGCGTTTGTGGTCGTGTCGTAGATACGACCTGTTCCGCTTGTGTTGGCAGACCTATCCATCCCTCACATTGCCGTCAAACAGCGAGCGCAACGGTATGCGAAGGGCCGCTTGCAAAAGCGCCATTCACGCTTTGTCTCAATCCGTTGGTGGGAGTGGCGGCAGTGAATAGCCCGCCCAAAGCCAAGCTGCTGCGCTGTTTGAATGGCTGCGCAGCGGGGCATCGAGCTAGTTGCATGGAGTGTTGCAACACTATCGAACTGGCGTTCTCTTCGCATAATATATCTTAGGCGATAAATCGTTATAGCGACGCTTGGCAGCGAACTGTAACTGATCGCAGACTCTGCGAACCGCGCCTTGATATGCCGGCGCGCTGCCGCAGATATCGCCGTCGGGAGCATGACGATGGGCCTTCCCGGAACGGCCAGCAGTGGGCGTCGTTCCATGTCAGTGTGGCCGAGCGTCTGCCCCTGCATAGCGGGTCCATCAGCGATCTGGAACCGGAACGGCGCTAGATCGCGGGGATCTACGAGATCAAAAACCTCTCTCATGCTCAGAACGGCGGCCGCCTTGCCTGCGGCGAGGGTTGAAGGCGAAACCGTGACGGATTTGCCCATGGTTACGATCGGCTTCGGGCAGATGAGCCTGCCCCTCAACCGGGGGCTGGTGGCAGTGATCGGCCAGAAAGGGTCTGGCAAGTCCGCGCTCGCGGAGGTTATCGCGGCGACGGCGGGCAGCTGGTCGGATATCGGCGCGTTCGGCCAGCCCCGCCTCGAACAGACGACGGCGTGCATAGTCGTGCTGTTCGCGCGAGATAGTGACGCCGGTGACCATGGCTCCGATCTCTCGCGCCGCGAACTCGGCGAACCCGCCCCAGCCGCAGCCGATCTCCAGCACGCGATGACCCGGCCGCAGGTCCATCATCCGCGCCAGAGAAGCATACTTGGCGCGCTGGGCGTCCTGAAGCCCCTGCCCCGCCGTTTCGAACCGCGCCGAGGAATAGGTCATCGAGGGATCCAGCCAGGCTCCGTAGAAGGCGTTGCCAAGGTCGTAGTGGGCGTGGATGTTGCGTCGTGACCCGCGCCGGCTGTTGCGGTTCAACCGATGCCCGACCCAGTGGACCAGGTTCATCAGTGGATTGCCGTCGAACAGACGACGGATCTGTTCGTAGTTGTTGACCAGGGTTTCTAGCAGGAGAGCCAGATCCGGCGTGTCCCACTCGCCCGCCATATAGCCCTCTGCAAAGCCTATATCCCCGCTCTTCAGCACGCGTGCGGCGAAGCGAGGATCGCGGATGTTGAGGATGGCGGCCTTGCCAGGTGTCTGACCGGTCAACTGATGACGGCGGCCATCGGGCAGGACCAAGGTAAGACGCCCCCAGGTCCAGTTGGCGGACAGAAGCCGCAGAAGCAGGCTGAAGACCGGAGACACGGCCCGCCCATCGTTCTGATCGCCGCAATAGGTTGTCGTCATGACGTCAGGCGCCCTTCGCAAGAGAGGCGGGCGATCGTGGCCCGGTGTTTACAGGGGTCAACGCGCGAGACGGCTTTCACGCGCTCTGTGCTGGATCGTCACAGGATCGCGGGCTGGCGGCGGTTGGCGGGTCAGACGCACGCCCTTGATCCAGAGCTTCAGCGCCTCCCAGTGAATTGCGGCCATGACCTTGAGGGTCATCAGGGGCAGGGCCAGGACGGCCGCCCCCAAAGTCTGGTCGTCCAGCGGCCGGCGTTCGGCGGACATGGCGGCGGTGATCAACACGCCCTCGGCGTCCACGCCGTCGATTGTCAGGTCCAAATGGGCGCCGGGCGCATGACCGCGAAAGGCGTAGTCCATCTCCATTCCCATGAAGGGCGAAACATAGAGAGCCTTGGCCGCGCCCTGTCGGATCAAGCCGGCCGCCTGATCCTCGCGCGGCACGGGAATGACGTAGGCGTGTCGCACGCCGAAGGTGCTGGTCACCTCATAGACCATGGCCGCCAGCCGGCCGTCGGGGTGATGACAATAGTAGAGACTGATCGGATTGAAGACGTAGCCCAGCACCCGCGGCATGGTCAGCAGGCGAATCGGGCCGTCGCCAATGTCGATCCCCGCACGAACGAGAAAGTCCTCGATCTGCGGGCGCAGCGGCGCGCCCGAGCCGTCGCCGTGGTCCCGGTCGTGGACGGACAGCAGATTGAAACGATTGCGCGAGAAAAAGCGCATCCGCCGGTCCAGCTCGTCGATCTCCGTCAGATCGAGCAGCAGCCAGAAGACGCGATAGTGCAATCGATGCGCCCTGGGGCGCAGCCGCCGGTGCATGACCGCGCCACGATAGAGGGCCGAGCCCTGGGTCACGCCGCCTTCTCCATCGCGCAGGCGGCGGCCGTCGACAGATGGATGCGCCCGCTCTCGTTCTCGACCGACCAGGGGCGCCGAACGCCGCCCAGTTGCTCCGCCACGGCCAGGCCTGCCTGCAGGCCGTCCTCATGGAAGCCTGCGCCGAAGTGAGCACCGCAGAACCACACGCCCCCCTGCCCCTGCAGGCTCCACAGCTGCTTCTGGGCCTGGATGGCGGCTGGGCTAAAGATCGGATGTTCGTAAAGTTCGCTGCGCAACAGGGTATCGGGCTTGGGCGGACGCGGAGGGTTCAGTGTAACGAACAAGTCCTGGCCCGGCAGGCCCTGAAGCTTGTTCATCCAATAGGTGACGCACAGGCCCTCCTCGGCCCCGATATAGTTCCAACTGGCCCAGGCCCGGCGACGTTGCGGCATCAGGCCGGCGTCCGTATGCAGCACGGCCAGGTTGCGGCTGTAGCGGAAGGCGCCCAGCACCTGCTTTTCCCGCGCGGTCGGCTCGGCCAGCATGGCCAGGGCCTGATCGGCATGGGCGCCGATCAGGACATGATCGAAGCGCTCGACCCGGTCCTGGCTGTCGTGGACCATGACGCCCTGATCCGTGCGGCGCACCGCCGTCACGCCATGATTCAGCCGCACGTCGCCGATCTCGCGCGCCAGACGCTCGACATAGACGCGGCTGCCGCCCTCGACGGTGCGCCACGACGGGCGCCCGACCAGCTTTAGCAGACCGTGGTTGCCGCAGAACCGGATGAAGGCCTCGGCTGGATAGTCCATCAGGGTATGGGCTGGCGAGGACCAGATCGCCGCCGCCATCGGCAGCAGGTGATCATCGCGGAAAGCCTCGCTGAAGCCCTCGCGCTTCAGGTACTCGCCCAGCGTCAGGTTGGGATCGGTCAAGCCGCCCAGGTCGATCGGGGCCTCGCGATAAAAGCGCAAAATCTCGCCTAGCATGGACCAGAAGCGCGGCCGCAGGAGATTGCGGCGCTGGGCGAACAGGCCGGGCGCCGCATATTCGAACCGGCCGTCGTCCAGCGACACGGCGAAGGACATATCCGTCTTGCTGGTCGGGACTTCCAGATGAGCGAAAAGGGCGATCAGATTGGGATAGGTGGCGTCGTTGAAGCAGATGAAGCCCGTATCCACCGCCGTCTCTCCGGTCGCGGTCCCGGCGATCACGGTATTGGAATGGCCTCCGAGGCGATCCGCCTTTTCGTAGAGCGTCACCGTGTGACGCTGCGACAGAAGCCAGGCCGAAGACAGGGCTGCAATGCCCGACCCGACCACGGCGATCTTCAGCGGGCGATCGAAGGAATGCGGCATGACGGCTCCGAAACACGCCTGCCGTGGCTTTGCAGGCTGACCGGATTACGCACCCAGGTCGCGATCGGATTACGAATGATCCAGACTTTTTCCCGAAGCGTATTAGACTCCATGCATGTCGAGGCCGCCTCATTCACACCTTCAACCAGGACCTCGCGCGGCATGACCGCCGACGGCCCCACGCCGGACGCCTTTGCGCACGACCGCTTGATCGAGGCGGTTGCCTTACGGCGTGATCGGGAGGCCTTTGCCGAGCTGTTCAGCTATTACGCACCCCGCCTGAAGGCCTGGCTGATCAAGTCGGGCGCCAGTGCAGCCGCGGCCGAAGATTTCGCCCAGGACGCCATGCTGACGGTCTGGCGCAAAGCTGATCTGTTCGACGCCCGCAAGGCTCGGGCCGCGACATGGATCTTCACTATCGCCCGTAACCGCCGGCTCGATATGCTGCGTCGCGACGCCCGCCCTCTACCCGCTCCGGAGATCGACTTCTCCGACGCCGGGGTGCAGCGCCCGGACGACATCCTGTCCGCCTCCCAGGACGCCGAACGCATCCGAAGCGCCTTGTCCCGTCTCAAACCTGATCAGGTCGAGGTATTGCGCCTCGCCTTCTTCATGGACAGTCCCCATTCCGAAATCGCCCGGCGGCTCGACCTGCCTCTGGGCACGGTTAAATCCCGCATCCGCAACGCCATGAGCAAGCTCCGCCTGATCCTCGAACCATCCGAGGAAGCCACCCGATGAACCCCAGTCGCAATCCCTCTGAGGAACGCCTTCTCGCCTTTGCCGCCGGAACGCTCAGTCCGCCCGAGGCTGTCGTCGTCGCCGCCCACCTGGCCCTGCGCCCGGCCAACGACGCCTGGGTGCGCCGACTTCAGGCGGTCGGCGGCGAGTTTCTGGCGGAGACCGCACCGAGCGCACTGTCCGACGACGCTCTCTCGAGGGCCATGGCGCTCATCGAGACCGACGCCGGCGAGGTCAGGGTTCCCACGCCGCTGAACGACATGCCCGAACTGCCCGAGCCGCTGCGGCGCTACGCGCTCGGCCCCTGGCGCTGGATCGGTCCGGGCATCCGGGTCCGCGACGTCCACGCGCCGCGCGACGGCGCCTGCCGGGTCATCCTGCTGAAGATCGATCCCGGCCGCGAGACGCCGCGTCACACGCACGGCGGCGTTGAGCTGACCTGCGTCATCTCGGGCGCCTACGCCACAGAGACCGAACGGTTCGACGTCGGCGATCTGGAAGAAGCCGACGATGACGTCATGCACCAGCCTCGCGTGGTGTCGGACACTCCCTGCCTTTGCGTCGTCGCCCTGGACGGCGAGATCCAATTGGACGGCTGGCTGGGCCGTCTGATGCAGCCTTTCGTACGACTGTGATCTCATTGCTGGCGCTCTGGGGCACGGCGACGCTCTTTCTCGCCGTCGTCATGAGCGCGGCCTGGGTGGTTCAGCGCCGCACCGGACAAGGAGGTTGGGCCGACGCCTTCTGGTCCTTCGGCTTGGGGCTGGCCGGCGTCGGCGTCGCCCTGTTCCCGCTGGATGGGTCGTCCCCATCCGCGCGGCAATGGCTGGTGGCCGTTCTGATTGGATTGTGGGGTCTGCGGCTTGGTCTTCACATCGCCCATCGGGCCGCGCGCGAAGCCGAGGACCCACGCTACGCTCGGCTGCGTATGGAATGGGGCCAAGGCTTCCAGGCGAAGATGTTCGGCTTTTTGATGCTTCAGGCCGGCGCCGCCGCTTTTCTGGCGCTAAGCGTGCTGGCGGCGGCGCGCAATCCAACGCCGGGACTGACGTTGCAGGACGGCGCGGCCGCCTTGCTGTTCGTATCAGCCCTGATCGGGGAAGCCGTCGCCGATCGACAACTCGCCGCCTTCAAAGCCGATCCCGCCCACAGGGGACAAGTCTGTGATACCGGTCTGTGGGCCTGGTCGAGGCATCCCAACTACTTCTTCGAATGGCTGGGGTGGTGCGCCTGGCCCGTATTCGCGATCAGTTTCAGCAGCCCCTGGCCGTGGGGTTGGCTGGCCCTGACCGGTCCGGCCTACATCTACTGGCTGCTGAACCATGTGTCGGGCGTTCCCTTGCTGGAGGCCCATATGCGCCGGTCGCGCCCCGAGGCCTTCGCCGCCTACGCCGCGCGCACCAGCCGCTTTCTCATTCGCCCGCCGAAGCGCTAGATGGCGCGCAGCAGCCGCATGGCGAGCGCGCACGCCGTCGCCGACGAACCGGCGCTGACGCAAACGCCCCAGGCCATGTCGATCAGCGACAGCTTCAGGCTCCAGGTCTTCAAAGTGGCCAGATTGGTCAGGTCATAGGTCCCGTAGGCGAAGAGGCCGAACAACCCGCCCCACAACAGCGCCTTCTTCCACCCTCCGTCCGCCAGTCCCGGCAGTACGGCGAACACCGTGAGTCCGGCAGCGTAGAGGGCGTAAAAGGCGACAGCGGGCGCCAGTCTGAAGTTCTCCGCCAGCATCGAGCCGATCAGCGGGCGGTAAAGCCGGTCACCCATGCTTCCCAGCCAGGCCGTGTCGATCACGGCGAAAACAACCAGGGTCAGAAGGTAGGCGATTGCTATGTTCATGGCGTAATCCTGTCGGCATTCTCGCGAAATACGTTCGCTACGATCGAACGGATCGTTCGCCGTTTCAGATGGCAGATATGCGCCATGTGTGGATATGCCATCGCCGTCGGTGACCGGGCCTTCACCCCGCCCAATACCGCAAGGCATCGACGATGATCTGGAAGGCGCGCAGCTTCTGCCTGCGGCTTGCCGTCCCGCCCTGATCCACGTCGGCATCGGAGCACGGCTAACGCGGATGTGAACCTGATGGAGGCTTCACCTGCGTGACGTTCGAGGGACGGCCCCCACGCTGCGCAGCCGGGCCTACGCATCGCGGACATGGCGGTCGGTCGCCCAAGTCGCCCTCAACCGCATCGGTCCGGGGCGTCGAGCTGAGTCTCATCTGCAGAATTATTGCGGTTGATTCTGATAATCGTTCGCAGTAATTGCGCAGCCCTCTCCAACCGGGGCTGTAACCATGCGCTCGTTTCTGATGTTCTCCGCCGGGTTGACCGCCCTTTCGACCGCCGCCTTCCCCGCCATGGCGGAAGAGGTCGTCGACCTTCAGAAGGCTGTGCCGGTCGCGCCTGTCACGGTTGTCGGGACCCGCACCCAGCGTCGGATGGACGATGTACCGGCCAGCGTCAGCGTCATCACGGCTGAGACCATCGAGAATAATCTGGTCACCGACATCAAGGACCTGATCCGGTTCGAGCCGGGCGTCAGCGTCCCGACCAGTCCAGCCCGCTTCTCGGCCGCCCTGTCCGGCGCCGGTCGCGACGGGAATTCAGGCTTCACCATTCGCGGGATGGGCGGCAACCGCGTGCTGATCATTCAGGACGGCGTGCGCGTTCCGGACGGCTTCGCCTTCGGCGCCCAGGCGGTCGGTCGCGGCGGTTATAACGACCTGGACCTGGTAAAGTCGGTCGAGATTCTGCGTGGCCCCGCCTCAGCCCTCTATGGCTCGGACGGCATCGCCGGTGCGGTCAGCTTTACCTCCAAGGATCCGGCCGACTTCATCGCCACTGGCGAGAACTTCGGCGCCCGCGCCCGCGTCGGCTACAACTCGGCCGACGACGGCTGGACCGAGGGTCTGGCCTTGGCGGGCCGCACAGGTTCGCTCTCCGGCCTGCTGGCCTACACGCGCCGCGACGCCCATGAGACCGAAAACATGGCCGAGGTCGGCGGTACGGGCGCGGCGCGCACCCAGCCCAACCCGCAGGAATTCGCCTCGAACGCCATCCTGGGCAAGCTGGTCTGGGACGCCAACCCCAACCACACCGTCCGCTTGACTTATGATCACTTCGATCAGGAGATGGATGGCGAGGCGCTGAGCAGCTATTCAGCCACCGTCATCGGCCTGACTGCTCACGACGAGACCCAGCGCGACCGCGTCAGCGTCGATTGGCACTTCAACGACGTCTTCGGCCTGGATGACGGCTCGGTCGCCGCCTACTGGCAGGACGCCACGACGCGTCAGTTCACCTACGAGGACCGCACACCAGCGGTTGACCGCACCCGCGACGTCACCTTCGACAACAGCGTCTGGGGTCTGGCGGCGCAGGGGTCCAAGACCTTCGGCGGCGAGACGATCCAGCACCGCGTCACCGTCGGCGGCGACTGGTCGCGCACCACTCAGGAAGGCATCCGCGACGGCACGGTGCCGCCGATGGGCGAGCCCTTCCCCGCCCGCCCCTTCCCCAAGACGGAATATGATCTGGCCGGCCTGTTCATTCAGGACGAGATCGAGCTGCTGGGCGGCCGCCTCAGCATCATCCCGGCGCTGCGCTACGACTGGTATGAACTTACGCCCAAGGCCGACGCCCTGTTCCCCGCCCCTTCAGCTGGTCAGAGCGACAGCCACCTGTCGCCCAAGATCGGCGCCATCTACTGGGTCGACGACCACTTCAGCGTCTTCGCCAACTACGCCCAGGGCTTCAAGGCGCCCTCGCCGATGCAGGTAAACAACTTCTTCGCCAACCCGGTCTTCGGTTACGAGTCCATCCCGAACCCGGATCTGACGCCGGAAACCAGCGAGAGCATCGAAGGCGGCTTCCGCTTCCGCAACCTCGACATGTTCGGGGGCAACATGTCGCTGTCGACCACGGCCTTCCACACCAACTACGACGACTTCATCAATCAGATCGTCGTGCGCGGGACGGGCGTGCCGGGCGTCGATCCGTTGATCTACCAATACGTCAACCTGACCGAAGTGAAGATCTGGGGTCTGGAAACGCGCGGCGCCATTCGCTGGGACAACGGCTTCTCGGCCATCGTCGCCGCCTCCTTCGCCGACGGCGATCAGGAGACGGACGGCGCCAGGGGAAAGCTGACCAGCATCGACCCGGTCAAGGTGGTCGGCGGCCTGAACTACGCCGCGCCCTCGGGCGTCTGGGGCGGTTCGGCCACCGTCACCTGGTCGGGCAAGAAGGACCGCGCCGGCTGCGGCGGCGGCAACTGCTGGCAGGGCGAGGAATTCGCCATACTCGACCTGACCGCCTTCTGGAACGTGACCGAGAAGGCCACCCTGCGCGCCGGCGTCTTCAACGTCTTCGACGAAAGCTACGCCTGGTGGAGCGACGTGCGCGGCCTGTCGCGCAGCGGCACGCTCACGGCCCCGACCGACCCGGCCACCCTGCCCGCCTTCACCCAGCCGGGCCGCAACTTCGGCATCTCGCTGAACGTCCGCTACTGAGACCCGGGCTCCGAAAATGCGAACGAACGTCACCAAGGAAAACTCCATGCGCGCCCTATTGATCGCCGCCGCCCTCCTGACGGGCGCTGCGCCCGCCGCGACCGCACTGGCCCAGACCGCCGCGAGCGCCACCGCGCCGGCCAACTCGTTCGAACGGGATCGCCAGTCGATCCTGGCTCAGGCTGGCCAGTACCGCGTCCACTTCGACATGCGCGAGAACGTCAGCTTCTCAGCCGACTACGACCCGATGGAGGGCAAGCTGTCGGGGGGCAGCGAGATCGTGCGCGTGGTCTATGACAAGGGCGACAAGATTAGCCTGCAGCACATCCTGGTCATGGAGCACGAGGGCAAGGCCATCGTCATCAAGCACTGGCGTCAGGACTGGGTCTATCAGCCGGAAGCCGTCCTGGCCTACACCGGGGCGAACCAGTGGACGCTGACGCCGGTGTCCGCCGATCAGCGCGCAGGCGCCTGGTCGCAGACCGTGTGGCAGACCGACGATTCCCCCCGCTATGGCGGCGTCGGCCGCTGGACCTACGCCAACGGCATGAAGGTCTGGACCTCTGAGCCGACCTGGCGACCGCTGGCGCGCCGGGATGCGGTGCTGAACCCGATCTACGACCGGTATCTCGGGACCAACCGCCACGCTCTGACCCCGAACGGCTGGGTGCACATCCAGGACAACATGAAGATGTCGGGCCGCGCCGGCGGCGAGCCGATCGCCATCGTGCAGGAAGACGTCGTCAACACTTACGACCGGTCCACCAGCTACTCGCCCAAGGCTGGCGACGACTATTGGGCGGCGACGAAGGACTACTGGGCCGCTGTCCGCGACGCCTGGGACGCCGTCATCGCCCGCGACAATGGCGTCTACGTCGAGGAGGAAGCTCAGACCGGCGTCGTCACTGGCCCTCCGTTGATGGACTTGGCCCAGAAGATCCAGGACGGCGAAATCACCAGCGCCGCCGCCATCATTGAGGCGCGCACCATTATCGAGACCGCCACGCGACGCTGACACCGCGTAGGCGAGGAAGAAGCCCCTCTGATTGCCGGTCAGGGGGGCTTCTGTCGTCTGGAGCTAGTCGTCCATCCTGTCGCTTCGACGCTTAGCCGTCCGGGCGGCGAAGGTCGGCAGGACCAGAAGGGTCAGGGCCGTGGCCGTCAGCAGGCCGCCGATGACCACGGTGGCCAGCGGCTTTTGAACCTCGGCTCCCGCGCCATGGGCCAGCGCCATCGGAATGAAGCCGACGATGGCCACCAGAGCCGTGGTCAAGACGGCCCTGAGACGGCTGGACGCCCCTTCGATAGCCGCTGCGACGGGCTCGATGCCCGCCTGAAGCCGTTCGCGGATCGCCTGCATCAGCACCAGACCGTTCAGGGTCGCGACGCCCGACACGGCGATGAAGCCGACCGACGCCGAAACCGAGAACGGCATCCCCCTTAGCAGCAGGGCCAAGGCCCCGCCGACCAGAGCCAGCGGCACGCAGGCGAAGACCAGGCCCGCCTCGGTGAGCGACCCCAGCGCCATGAAGAGCAGGACGCCGATCAGGACGAAGGCGACGGGAATGACCAGGCCCAGGCGCTGTTCGGCTCGCTTGAGGTTCTCGAACTGACCGCCCCAGTCGAGGCGATAGCCGACCGGAAGGGCGATTTCGGCCACCGACCTTTGCGCCTCGGCGACGAAGCCGCCCAGATCGCGGCCGCGGACATTGGCCTGGACCACCATGCGCCGACTGCCGTTTTCGCGGCTGATCTGGTTCGGACCCTCGGCGGTATGGATGCGCGCCACCGAGGACAGGGGCACGACGACGCCGGTCGATGAGACGATAGGCAGGGCGGCTAGGGTGGCCGGATCATTTCGCGCGTCGTCAGGCAGGCGCACGACGACGTCAAAGCGACGGTCGCCTTCGAAGATGCGCCCGGCCTCGGCGCCGCCGACGGCGGTGGAAACCGCCTCTGAGACATCCGCCGCCGACAGACCATAGTTGGCCGCCGCGAAGCGATCGACGCTGATGGTCAGGGTCGGCAGGCCGGACGCCTGCTCCACCCGCACGTCGGCCGATCCGGGCGTGGCCCGCAGCTTGGCGGCCACCGCTTCCGCCGTCTTTTGAAGCGTGTCGAAGTCGTCGCCATAGACCATGACGGCAAGGTCGGTGCGGACCCCGGAGATCAGCTCGTTGAAGCGCAGTTCGATCGGCTGGCTGAACTCGAAGCTGTTGCCGATCTGCTGGCTGGCGACCTGTTCGATGCGGGCGATCAGGTCTTCCTTGGACAGCTTCGGATCGAGCCAGTCCTTGCGGTCCTTGAGGATGATGACCGCGTCCGAGATGTTGGCGGGCATAGGGTCGACCGCCGCCTCCGCGGTGCCGGTGCGCGAGAAGACGGTCTCGACCTCGGGCTGGGCCTTGATGGTGCGTTCCAGGGCCATCTGCATGGCCAGGGACTGCTCCAACGAGGCGGACGGCACGCGCAGCGCCTGCATGGCGATGTCGCCCTCGTCCAGGGTCGGAATGAACTCCCGGCCCAGGCTGATGAAGGAGACGGCGCCGACGGCCATCGTCGCCAGAGCGGCGATCAGCACCATCTTGGGGCGGGCCACCGCCGCGCCGATGGCGGGCTGTATCCAGCGTCGAGCGAAGCGCAGAACCCGCGTCTCATGTTCCTCGACCTGACCGTCCGCGCCCAGATGTACCGTCTTGGGCTCGCGCACGAACAGGGCCGCCATGGCCGGGACGAAGGTGAAGGAGAAGATGAAGGCGCCGATCAGGGCCAGCATGACCGTCGCTCCCATCGGCACAAAGGTCTTGCCTTCCACCCCTTCCAGCATCAGCAGCGGCGTGAAGACCAGCAGGATGATCAACTGACCGAATGCGGCAGGCTTGACCATTTTGCGCGCCGCCTGAACCGCCACGCCGAGGCGTTCGTTGCGGGTCAGCATCCGCCCCAGCTCGGCCCGTTTCCGGGTCAGCATCAACAGGGTGTTCTCGATCACCACCACGCCGCCGTCGACCATCAGACCGAAGTCAAGCGCGCCCAGGCTCATCAGGTTTCCGCTGATGCCGAACCGGTTCATGCCGATGACGGCGAACAGGAAGGACAGCGGGATCATCAGCGCCGTGAGCGCCGCCGCCCGGAAATTTCCGAGCAGCAGAAACAGCACGAGGATGACGAACAGCGCCCCTTCGATCAGGTTGCGCGCCACGGTCGATATGGTCGAGTTGACCAGATCGCTGCGGTTCAGAACCGGAGTCGCGACGACGCCGGGCGGCAGAGACGCGCCGACCTTTTCCAACTGCTTTGCCGCCGCTTGAGCCACGGTCCGGCTGTTCTCACCGGCCAGCATCAAGGCAGTGCCGAGAACGGCTTCATGGCCGTCGCGGCTGGCTCCGCCCAGACGCGGCGCCTGACCGATCTCGACAGTGGCCACGTCGGCGACACGAACCACCAGACCGCCGCGATTGACGACCGGCGCCTGGGCCAGATCATCGACGGTCGCGGCCAGGGCGTCGGTGCGGACCACCAGCGCCTCGCCCGCGCGTTGAACATAGCCGGCGCCCGCCTGGGTGTTGGCGCGATCCAGCGCCTGCACCAGATCGGACATGCTGAGGCCATAGCGTGTCAGGGCAGCGGTGTCGGGGCGCACAGCATATTCCTTCACATAGCCGCCGTTCACGTCGATTCCGGCCAGACCGGGCGCGGTGCGCATCTGTGGGGCGATGATCCAGTCCTGGACTGTGCGCAGATAGGTAGCGCGTTGTTGCGGGGTGGTCAGCCGCTCGCCTTCAGGCGTCAGATAAGCGCCGTCAGACTGCCAGCCCGGTTTGCCGGTGGCGACCGTGGTCTTGGGGCCGAAGGGCACATAGTCGACCGTCCACATCAGCACCTCGCCCAGGCCCGTCGTGATGGGCGACAATGCGGGCTCGACGCCTTTCGGCAGACTGTCCGCCGCCTGCCGCATCCGCTCAGCGACCTGCTGACGGGCGAAATAGATGTCGGTCTGGTCGGTGAAGACGACCGTGATCTGGCTGAAGCCGTTGCGCGAGAGCGAGCGGGTGCTGACCAGGCCGGGAATGCCGGACATGGCCGTTTCCAGCGGATAGGTGACCTGTCTTTCGATCTGTTCGGGCGCCAGCGCCGGGGCGACGGTCGTGATCTGAACCTGTCGGTTGGTGATGTCGGGAACGGCGTCGATCGGCAGCTTGGTCAGTTCGAACAGACCCAATGCGGCGATGAACGCCACGACCAGGACGACGAACCCGCGAAAGCGGACAGACGCCTCAATGATAGCTTTGAACATATCCGTCGCCCCCTAGTGGCCGTGCTCGGCTTCGCCCTTGGCGAGCTCGGCTTTCAGCAGGAAGGCGTTGGCGCCGGCGATGCGCTCGCCCCCGGTCAGGCCCCGCACGATCTCGGTGCGTCCGGACGCCTGTCGTCCGACCAGAACGGGCGCGGCGCGGAAGCCGGTCTCGGTGCGCACGAAGACCACGCTTGCGCCCTCGACGGTCTGCACGGCGTCGGACGGCACGGTGACGCCCCCGACCGCTTCGCCCGTCGCCACCGCGCCCGTGACCGCCGAGCCTGCGGGCGGCAGGGCGTCGACCGTCGGTCGGGCTCGAATGACGGCCGCGCCGCTTTCCAGACCGCCGCCGGTGGCCACACCGGTCACGACGCTATCCACGTCGCCTGAAGGCGTCGTGACGCGGATCCTGCTGCCGGTGCGGACATGAGACGCCACGGCGGGCGGCGCGCTGAACACCATTTCGACGCGCGCCGGATTGGTGATCTCGGCGACCACGCCGCCTTGAGCAGCGAAGCCTCCGGGGCCGACCAGAACGTTCGTGACGACCCCCGCAATCGGGCTGACGACGCTCAGACGTCCCATGGCGTCGGGCGATCCGGCTGCGGACGACCGCGCGCGCGCGGCGCGGGCGGCGGCCTCGGCGCCCAGGGCCTGAGCATGGGCGACCTCGGCGTCACGTCGCGCGACCACGCCCTGATTGGCCAGGTCCTCTTCGCGGCGGTGCGCCTGCTGGGCGGCGATCGCCGTGGCCTGTGCGGCGTCGGCGTCCGCTTTCAAGGCGGCGGCGTCGCCACTGACCAGGATCGCCAGAACCTGACCGACGCGAACCGACTGCCCCGGCGCGACCAGCACCCGTTCAACGCGTCCCGCAACGGCGGCGGCCACCGCGGCGCGAGCATCCACCATCGGCTCGACGCGGCCGGACAGGCGGACCTCGCCGCCGCCGCCGCCGCCGACCGCGACAACCGAGATGCCGACGGCTTCGATCTGGGCGGGCGACAGTTCGACCACACCCTCGCCTGCGCCTTCGGAAACTTCCTCATCGGCGCGGTTGGTTTCAGTCGCCTCTGGCGCGGCTTTCGGTTGGCCGTTGAGCACATAGAAGCCCGCGCCGCCCAGAAGGGTGACGGCGGCGGCTCCGGCCGTCAGCCAGGTCTTGTTCAGTCCAGCGGTGCGTTTCATTGAACAGCTCCAAACGGGGCGCGGCCTTGCAGGCGCGCCAGGTCGATTTCCGCCCGGACCCGGGCCAGGCGGGCGTCGACGGCGGCGTTGCGGGCAGAGATCAGGGCGGCGCGCGAGACGCGCAGCTCCAGTTGCGAGATGCGGCCGGCGTCAAAGCCGATGCGCGACAGGCGGTAGGCTTCCTGTGCAGCGGTCACACCGGCGTCGGTGGCTGACACCCGGCTGGCCGAGGCGCTCAGCCGCGCCTTGGCGGCGTTTCGATCCGCCTGAGCGTCCTGACGCGCGCTCAGCAGGCGGGCGTCGGCGGCCCGCAACTCGGCCTGGGCGGCGTCGATATTGCCTCGGTTCCGGTCGAACAACGGCAGCGGCAGGCTGAGCCCCAGGGTCAGGGCCGTGGCGTCCTCGGCCTCATAGCGACGCAATCCGACCGAGGCGCTGACGTCGGGACGGGCGCGGATACGCTCGACCGCGATCTGTCGCTCCGCCGTCTCGCGCTCGGCCTCGGCCACACGGACGACGAGCGTGGCTGCGTCCCCAGACATAGCAGCTGAGGGGACCTGATCAATCAGGCTGGCCTTGATCGAAGTCACGGGCGTCGGCAGCATGGCGACCGCCGTCAGCCTTGCGAAAGCGGCGTCGCGTTCAGCCAGGGCTTCGTCCAGGCTCGCGCGGGCGGTGGCGGCTTCGCTCTCGCCCTGAAGGGCGCGAACCATGGGCTCGCGCCCCTCTTCGACCAGGGTCAAAGCCGCGCGGGCGTCGGCCAGGGTGACGCTCAACGCCTCCTCGGCCAGTTGAAAACGACGCTCTGCGGCCTCGGCCTCGGCATAGACCAGGGCCAGACGACCGGCGGCGTCGACCACAGCGAGGTCACGGCGCAGCGCAAGCGTTCCGGCTTCGGCGCGGGCCACATCGACGCGTGCGCCGCGTCGCCCCCAGAGTTCGAGGTCCTGAGTGACGCCAAGCGTCGTTTCCGAATTGCCTAAGCCTTTGAAAGGCCCGTTGCCAAACGCGTTCTCGACGTCCAGCGCCAGCGTGGGGTTGGGGCGAACGCGGGCCTGTCTGACCCGGGCCTCGGCGGCTTCTTGAAGAGCGCCCGCTTCCATGGCTGTGGGCGAGGCGCCGACCTGCTGCAGCAGGATTTCAAACGCGGGCGCGGGATCGGCCCAGGCAGGGCCGGTCGTTGCGGTCGCCAAGGCGACCATGGCGCAGCCCGCCGCGATGCGCGGCAGACGACGATAGAGGGATGGCATGTCCTGTTTCCCAGAGAATTGACGTGAAGGGCGCGCGAAGGCGCGCGATCACGTCAGGTTCTGGGTGGGCGCTCTGGACCGGCGGGCGGGTGCGAAATCAGCTGATGGGCGAGCCCCGTCAGCAAGACTCCGCGTCCCGGCGCAACGTCGAACGAGACGTCCTGGCGCGCCGGCGTCGAGACGCCCCCATGATGGCAATGTCCGTGGGAACAGGCCGCATGGTTCGCGTCGTCGGCGGGGTGCGGCTCGTTGCTGTGGTCATCGACCACCAGAACAGCTTCGGACGGCTCTCCTTCAGTCCCGCAGCTCATGGCGTCAACGGCGGGAACAAACACGAACAGGGTGATGAACGACGCCATCAGCGTCGCCAGTATTCCTCGCCTGATCGAGTTGAAACCCATCAGGCTTTCTAACACGTCCCCCGTCGCCGACAATCGCGCTGTTGTCGCATCCGTGAACGAGAGTTCGGCGGCTCCGCTTGACACCCCCCGGGGGGGCGGGCGCATATAGAACAAATGAAGAACATGTGTTCGCAATCGGATACGCTGACGGCGCTGAAAGCCCGACTGGAGACGCTGAACCGGACCGGTGGCCGTCGCGTGGCGGCGCCCCCTTGCGTCCCTGACGACGCCTTTGCACCACTGGCTGCCGGGGTCATGCACGACCTTTACGCCGCCGCGCCCGCCGACGCCGTAGCGGTCAACGCCTTTGGGCTGGGGATGGCGCTGCGAGCGGCGGCGGGGCGGCCAATCGTCTGGGCTCTGCATGAAATGATGGCGCAGGAAGCGGGGCGGCCGCACGGATCGGGCCTGCATGAGATGGGCTTGTCGCCGCGCGACCTGTTGCTGGTGCGGACGCGCGACGTGCAGACCCTGCTGGCCGTCGGCGAAGAAGCCCTGCGCAGTCCCGCCGTGGGCGCCGTGCTGTTGAGCGCCTGGGGCGAGGCCAAGGCCTTCAGCCTGACGGCCAGCCGGCGACTGGCGCTGGCGGCCGAGACGGGCGGCGCGACGCTGTTTCTGGCGCGGGCGGGGGCCGTCCCCTGCCCCAGCGCGGCCGAGACCCGCTGGTCGGTGGCGTCCTGCGCCTCCGAACCTCTGGAGGGCGGAGCGCCGGGGCGGCCGTCTTTTACTGCGACCCTGCTGCGGCGACGCGGCGGCGGGGCGATTGGAACCTGGATCATGGAGTGGGATCGTGAACAGCGAACATTCCGCGCACCGGCGCCGCTATCTGGCGGTCTGGTTCCCCTGGTTGCCCAGCGACAGACTGCGGCGCCAGGAAGACGCGCCGCCTGAAGCGCCGCCCGTCGTTCTGGCCGAGAAGGTCAAGGGCGCGCTGCGGCTGGCCGCCGTCGATCCGGCGGCGGCGCGGGCGGGACTGACGCCCGGTCTGACCCTGGCCGATGCGCGGGCGCGCACCCCCGCCCTGCGCTCGCTCGCCCATCGCCCCGACGCCGACGCCGCCTTGTTGGTACGGGTGCTCGAGGATTTCGGCCGCTTCACCCCCATGATCGCCGAGGATGCGCCGCACGGTCTGATGCTGGACGTGACCGGCTGCGCCCACCTGTTCGGCGGCGAGGCGGGGCTGATGCAGACGGTGCTGATACGAGCGGGACGGATCGGCTTGCAGGTCCGTAGCGCCTTGGCTGGTACGCCGCAGATCGCGCGGGCGCTGGCGCGCTTCGGTCACGGTGGAATTTTCGTTGAAGGCGAGGACCGGGCCGCTGCACGCCGCCTGCCCGTCGCCGCCCTGGAGTTGCCAGAAAAGGAAGAACAGGCCCTGCGCCGCGCCGGCCTGAAGCGGCTGGGCGATCTGGACGACCGGCCCCGCGCGCCCCTGGCCGCCCGTTTCGGCGCCGACTTTCCCGCCCGGTTGGCGCGGGTTCTGGGCGACGAGGACATGCGCATCACCCCGCATCGCCCGCCCGCGCCCGTGATCGTCGACCGCGTCTTCCTCGAGCCGATCTCGGCGCCCGAGGACATCGAACGAGTTCTGTCCGACCTGCTGGCCGAGACCATGGACAGGCTGGATCAGACCGGTCTGGGCGGCCGCGCCTTCGAGGCCGGCTTCTACCGGGTGGACGGTGAGACGCGCCGGATCGTCGCCCGCACCGGCCGTCCGACCCGCGACGCCCCTGCGACCCTGCGGCTGTTCCGCGAGCGGATGGCGGCTCTGGCCGCCCCGCTGGACCCCGGATTCGGCTTCGATCAGATGCGGATGTCCGTGCCCTGGACCCAGGCTTTGGCGCCGACCCAGCAGGGACTGGACCGCGAGACGCCCGGCGAGGAGGCCTTCAGCCGCCTGGTCGATCGGCTGACCGCACGTCTGGGGCCGGAGGCCGTGCTGCGCTTCGAGCCCTACGCCTCGCACATGCCCGAACGCGCCGCGCGGCTGGTGCCGGCCGCCGACCGTCATGGCGACGAGACCTGGCTCGACCTCGATCCCGACGATCCGCCCTTGCGTCCCCTGCAGATGTTCGACCCGCCCCAGCCGGTCGAGACCCTGGCCGAGGTGCCCGACGGCTATCCCCTGAAGTTCCGCTGGCGCCGCGTCCTGCATGAGGTGACGCGCGCCGAAGGTCCCGAACGGATCGGCGGCGAATGGTGGCGCGCTCCGGGCCAGCGCACCCGCGACTACTACCGCGTCGAGGATCAGGACGGCCGTCGCTTCTGGCTGTTCCGCCAGGGCCTCTATGGCGAGACGCCCGAACCGCGCTGGTTCATCCACGGCCTGTTCGCATGAGGACGCCCCACCCTTGCGGCGACTACGCCGAGCTGGCAGCGGCCAGCAACTTCTCCTTCCTGCGCGGGGCCTCGCATCCCAAGGACCTGGTGCTGACGGCGATCCTGCGCGGCCATGCCGGGCTGGGGCTGGCCGACCGCAACACGGTGGCGGGCGTGGTGCGAGCCTGGAGCGCGCTGAAGGAAATTCGCGTCGATGGTCTGGCCCCGCCGGACAGGGTGCGCGAGGGCGGCAGTCCCGGCGAGATCGCCTTCATCGAGGACCCGCTGAACGATCCGGCCCTATCCGAAGAGGTGAAGCGCCGTGCAGCGGACTTCCGCCTTCTGACCGGGGCGCGACTGATCTTCAACGACGGAACGCCCGACGTCATCGCCTATCCGGAGACGCGGGCGGGCTGGGGGCGGCTAACGCGTCTGCTGACCCTGGGCAATCGCCGGGCCAGGAAGGGCGAATGCAAGATCGGCCTGCGCGACCTGCTGGCCGATCCTGAGGACCTGCTGCTGATCCTCGTCCCGCCGGACCGGCTGACGGGGCTGGAAGAGGTGCTGGCCCGCATGACCGAGGCGGCGCCGGGCGCCGTCTGGCTGGGCGCCGCCCTGCACAGGCGCGGCGACGACCGGCGCCGGCTGGCCCGCTTCAAGGCCATGGCGGAGCGGGCCTGCGTTCCGCTGCTGGCGCTCAACGACGTCCTCTACGCCGGCCCTGAAGACCGCGACCTGCAGGATGTCCTGACCTGCATCCGCGAACGCGCGACCATCGAGACCGCCGGCCGTCGGCTGGAGGCCAACGCCGAACGCTGGCTGAAGCCCGCGGACGAAATGGCCCGTCTGTTCAAAGACGCGCCCGAGGCGGTGAACGAAACGACCGCCTTCCTGTCACGGGCCACATTCGATCTGGGCGACCTCAAGTATGAATACCCCGAGGAGCCCGTGCCGCCAGGATGGGAGCCCCAAAGCTGGCTGGAAGAGCTGGTGCGACGCCGCACCCTGGTCCGCTATCCTGACGGCGCGCCGCACAAGGTCACGGCCCTGCTTGAGAAAGAGCTGGCCTTCATCGCCGAGCGCAGCCTGGCCCCCTATTTCCTGACCATCCACGACATCGTCCGCACGGCCGAAGACAAGGGCATCCTGTGTCAGGGACGGGGCTCGGCCGCCAACTCGGCGGTCTGCTACGTCCTGGGGATCACCAGCGTCGATCCCGCCTGCCACGACCTGTTGTTCGAGCGCTTTCTATCCTCCAACCGCGACGAGCCGCCCGACATCGACGTCGATTTCGAGCACGAGCGGCGCGAGGAGATCATCCAGTACGTCTATGACCGTTATGGTCGTCATCGCGCCGGCATCGCCGCCACCGTCATCCGCTATCGTCCCAAGAGCGCCATCCGCGAGGTCGGCAAGGTCCTGGGCCTGACCGAGGACGTCACCGCGCGCCTGGCCTCGACCCAGTGGGGCAGCTGGGGCTCGGAAATCGGCGACCGCCATATCGAGCAGGCGGGTCTGAACGCCGCCAATCCCATGGTCGAGCGCGCCGTGCGCATGGCGACGCGCCTGCTCGGCTTTCCGCGCCACCTGTCCCAGCACGTCGGCGGCTTCGTCCTGACACAGGCGCGGCTGGACGAGACTGTGCCCATCGGCAACGCCGCCATGGCGGAGCGCACCTTCATCGAATGGGACAAGGACGACATCGACGCCCTGGGCCTGATGAAGGTCGATGTCCTGGCCCTGGGCATGCTGACCTGCATCCGTAAGGCGTTCGACCTGATGAAGGCCCATTCGTGCGTCGAGCACGACCTCGCCTCCGTCCCGCCGGAGGAACCCGAGGTCTACGACATGCTGTGTCGCGGCCAGTCCATCGGCGTCTTCCAGGTCGAAAGCCGCGCCCAGATCAACATGCTGCCGCGGCTGAGGCCGCGAGAGTTCTATGATCTGGTGATCCAGGTCGCCATCGTGCGTCCCGGTCCGATCCAGGGGGACATGGTCCATCCCTATTTGCGCCGCCGCAACGGGGAAGAGGAAGTTCTCTATCCTCCGCCCGGCCGCCTCTATGGTCCGCCGGACGAGTTGAAGCAGGTGCTCCACCGGACCCTGGGCGTCCCCCTGTTCCAGGAACAGGCCATGAAGGTCGCCATGGTCGCCGCCCGCTTCACGGACGCCGAGGCCAACGGCCTGCGCAAGGCCATGGGCACGTTTCGCGGCGACGGGACCCTGCACACCTATGAAGACCGCATGGTCGGGCGGATGATCGCGCGCGGTTACGACCCTGATTTCGCGCGGCGCTGCTTCGAGCAGATCAAGGGCTTCGGCTCCTACGGCTTTCCCGAGAGCCACGCCGCCAGTTTCGCCCGGCTGGTCTATGTCTCTTCGTGGATCAAGCACCGCCACCCGGCGGCCTTCGCCTGCGCCCTGTTGAACAGCCAGCCCATGGGCTTCTACGCCCCCGCCCAGATCGTGCGCGAGGCGCAGGAGGTCGGCGGGGTCCAGGTACGCCCCATCGACGTCTCGCACAGCGACTGGGACAACAGCCTTGAAGGCCCCGCAGACGTCCCCGTCCTGCGTCTGGGTCTGCGCCAGATCGACGGCTTCAGGGAGGATTGGGCCAGGGCCCTGTCGGCGGCGCGGACCGAGGCGCCCTTCGCCGACATCGAGACCCTGGCCCGCCGCGCCGAGTTGCCCGCCGCCGCCATGCGCAAGCTGGCCGACGCCGACGCCTTCCGCTCACTGGGACAGGACCGGCGCGAGGCCCTGTGGGCAGTGCGGCGTCTGCCCGACGACGATCCCCTGCCCCTGTTCGCCGCCGCCGAGGCGCGCGAACGCGGCGCCCGCGAACTGGGCGCGGAGCCCAACGCCCATCTGCCTCTGATGACCTTGGGCGAACACGTCGCCGCCGACTACCAGACCGCGCGCCTGTCTTTGAAGGCCCACCCCATGGCCATCCTGCGTCCCGTCTTCGCCGCCGACCGGATCCTGACCTGCGCCGCGACCGAGGCCAAGCGTGGCGGCTCGGTCGTGCAGGTCGCCGGCGTGGTGCTGGTGCGTCAGCGGCCGGGCAAGGGCAACGCAGTCTTCGTCACCCTTGAAGACGAAACCGGCATCACCAACATCGTCCTGTGGGCGCGGATGCTGGAGCAGTTCCGGCGCGAGGTCATGAGCGCCCGGCTGATGCAGGTCGAAGGCGTGGTCGAGAAGAGCCCCGAAGGCGTCGTCCACGTCGTCGCGCGCCGCGTCATCGACCGCACAGCCGAACTGGCCCGCTTGTCAGAGGATCATGATACCGACATCCAGTTGGCCCGCGCCGACATCGTCGCCCACCCCCAGCTGCCGCGCCACCCGCCCCATCGCCACCCACGCGACGTCCGCATCCTGCCTGGATCGCGCGATTTCCATTAGAGACTAGAGGTCGTCGACCTGATGTTCCGCAGTCCGCGTCTCGTCTTTCAGCCAGCGCACAAAGGCCCGGGCCGGTTCGGACACGCCGCTGCGGCGCGTCAGCACATGATAGGCCAGCGCCGTCGACAGGGCGCCGTCGGCGAAAGGTGCGGCCAGACGACCCGAGGCGAGGTCATCGGCGACAAAGGCGTAGGGCGCCAGGGCCACGCCCTGACCATGGGCCGCCGCCTCGATCGCCAGCGCAGTCTGATCGAAGCGCGGACCGGCCGAGGCGTCGACCTGGGACAACTTGCGCGACGCCACCCAGGTCGGCCAATCGGGACGCGGTTCTTCCAGTTCACCGGGACGCAGATGGATCAGGGTGTGATGGGCCAGATCAGCCGGGCGTTTCAGCGGATGCGCGCCGCTTAGCAAAGCCGGGCTGCACACGGGGGTCACATCGGCCGACAGGAGGCGCTCCGACCGAACGCCAGTGTAGTCGCCCCGACCATAGCGCACCGCCACGTCCACGCGTCCGCCGCCGACGTCGGCCAGCCGCATGTCCGCCGACATCCAGACCTCGACTTCAGGATGGGCGGCGGAGAAGCGCGCGATGCGAGGGGCCAGCCACTTGGCGGCGAAGGAGGGCGGCACGCTGATCGCCAAGGCATGGCGTCGGTTGGGACGGTACAACAGGTCCCCCGCCCGCTTCAGATAGTCGAAACCGTCGTGCAGCAGCGGATAGAGCTCGGCCCCCAGTTCGGTCAGGGCGATCTGGCGCCCCTCGCGATGGAACAGGGGGGCGCCCGCGTGTTCCTCCAGAATGCGGATCTGCTGGCTGATGGCGCCGGGCGTAACCGACAGTTCCTCGGCGGCGCGGGTGATGTTCAGGCGACGCGCGGCGGCCTCGAACGCCTTCAGCGCGTTGAGCGGCGGAATGCGGCTCTCGACTGCCTGCTCCTTCTTGCGACTCATCGGTTCAGCCACTCTGGCGTCGGCAGGCCGCGCGCGGTCAGGAAGGCCGCGTCATAGACCTTGCTGGCATAGCGCTGACCGGAGTCGCACAGCACGGTGACGATGGTCTTGCCCGGCCCCAGGTCGCGCGCCATGCGGATAGCCCCGGCGATGTTGACCCCGCTGGAGGGCCCCAGCGACAGGCCCTCGTGCTGAACCAGATCAAACAGGATGGGCAAAAACTCGGCGTCCTCGATCCGGTAAGGATGATCGACCACCAGTCCTTCCAGATTGCCGGTGATACGGTTGACGCCGATGCCTTCGGTGATCGAACTGCCTTCACCCTTCAGCACGCCCTCGGTGAACCAGCTATACAGAGCGGCGCCCGGCACGTCGGCCAGACCGATGGCGATCTCGGACTTCTGTTCGCGCAGGTAGGCGGCGCACCCCGCCAGCGTCCCGCCCGAACCAACGGCGCAGATAAAGCCATCGATGTTCCCATCCGTCTGCTTCCAGATCTCTGGCGCAGTGCTCTCGTAATGAGCCTCGCGGTTGGACGGATTGTCGAACTGATCGGCGTAGAAGGCGCCGTTCGGCTCGCTCTCGTTCAGTTCCTCGGCCAGACGACGGGAGAAGTGCACGAAGTGATTAGGACTGGCGAAGGGGGCGGGATCGACTTCAATCAAGCGGGCGCCGTGCAGACGAACCGCCCGCTTCTTCTCCTCCGTCTGGCTGCGCGGCATGACGATGACGACCGGATGGCCCAGCGCCGCCCCGACCAGGGCCAGACCCACGCCGGTATTGCCCGCCGTGCCCTCGACGATGACGCCGCCAGGCTTCAAGGCGCCGGACGCCCGCGCCTTTCTGATGATGCTGAGTGCCGCACGGTCCTTGATCGACCCGCCGACATTCATGAACTCGGCCTTGCCGAGGATATCGCAACCGGTCAGCTCCGACGCGCGCTTGAGCCGCACCAGGGGCGTGTTGCCGATCAGGCCGAGGACGTCCGAGGCGACGATCATGAAACTTCCGAACCGTGGAGAAGAGGGCGACCCTCTTAGCCACAGTTCAGATTTTCTAACAACCGGATCAGATGTGGATCACGCGTCCGTAGGCGTCGAGGGCCGCCTCGTGCATGGCCTCGGACATGGTCGGGTGCGGATAGACGATGCCGTGGATGTCTTCCTCGGTCGCTTCCATGGTGATGGCGGTGACGTAGCCCTGGATCATCTCCGTGACTTCGTGGCCGATCATATGGGCGCCGATCAGGGCGCCGGTCTTGGCGTCGAAGATCACCTTGACGAAGCCGTCGATCTCGCCAGCCGCCACGGCCTTTCCGTTCACCCGGAACGGGAAGCGGCCGATCTTGACCTCGCGCTTCTCGGCGCGCGCGCCCTGCTCGGTGACGCCGACCGAGGCGACCTGAGGCTGGGCGTAGGTACAGCCGGCGATGGGCGAATGGACGTTCGGCGTCTTGTAGGCAGCGATGTGCTCGGCGGCGTGGATGCCTTCGTGGCTGGCCTTGTGCGCCAGCCAGGGCGCACCGGCGCAGTCGCCGATGGCGTACAGGCCCTTGACGTTGGTCTGGCAGTGGCTGTCGGTCTTGATGTGACCGCGGTCCAGTTCGACGCCCAGCGCCTCCAGGCCGATGCCGTCGGTGTTGGCGGTAATGCCGACCGCCGAGATGCAGACCTCGGCCTCAAGGGTCTCGGCCTTGCCGTTCACTTCGATGTCGACCTTCACGCCTTTGGAATCCTTGGAGACCTTGGTCACCTTGGCGCCGACCTTGAACTTGATGCCGCGCTTCTCGAAAGACTTCTGAGCGGCCTTGGACACCTCTTCGTCCTCGACCGGCATGATGCGATCGACCGCTTCCACCACGGTCACTTCGGCGCCCAGGGCGCGATAGAAGCTGGCGAACTCGATGCCGATGGCGCCCGAGCCGATGACGACGAAGGTCTTGGGCAGCTTCTTGGGGGCCAGGGCGTCGCGATAGGCCCAGATCTTGTCGCCGTCGGCTTCCAGGCCGATCTGCGGCAGAGCGCGGGCGCGGGCGCCGACGGCCAGCATGACGGTCTTGGCTTCGATAGCGCGCGTGCCGCCGGCCTTCAGGGCGACGACGACCTTGGGCGCGGCAGCGCCCTTCTCGAGCGTGGCCGAGCCCTCGATCACCTCGATCTTGTTCTTCTTCATCAGGAAGCCGATGCCCTTGTTCATCGTCGCCGCCACCTCGCGCGAGCGCTGGACGATGGCGTCGAAGTCAAAGGAGGCGCCGGAGGCCGACAGGCCGTATTCCTTCAGGTGGCTCAAGCTCTCGAACTTCTCGCCCGACTTCAGCAGGGCCTTGGTCGGGATGCAGCCCCAGTTCAGGCAGATGCCGCCCAGATTCTCGCGCTCCACGATGGCGACCTTCAGGCCCAGCTGGCTGGCGCGGATCGCCGCGACGTAACCGCCGGGGCCCGAACCGATGACGACGAGATCGAATTCAGCAGCCATGATCAGATCAACTTCTCGATGTCGGCCTTGATGGCCGCGGGTTCAGTCTGAGGCGAATAGCGCGCAACGACGCGGCCTTCGCGGTCGGTCAGGAACTTGGTGAAGTTCCACTTGATGTTCTGTGAGCCCAGGAAGCCGCGCTTCTGCCGGGTCAACCAGGCATAGAGCGGATGCCGGTCCGGTCCGTTGACCTCCACCTTGTCGAACAGGGGGAAGGTGACGTCAAAACTGGTGGCGCAGAAGGCGGCGATTTCCGCCGCCCTGCCCGGCTCCTGGCCGCCGAACTGGTTGCAGGGAAAGCCCAGCACCTGGAACGGAGCGTCGACGAAGTCCCGGTGCAGCTTCTCCAGCCCGTCATACTGACCGGTGAAGCCGCACTTGGACGCCGTGTTGACGATCAGCAGCGCCTGACCGCGAAAGCGGTCCAGCGCCACATCCGTGCCGTCGATGGCGCGGGCGGAGAAGTCATAAACCGAGGTCATGACTTCACCCTCCCCCTAGGCCAGCATCGCCACGGGATCTTCGATCAGCGGCTTGAACGCCTGCAGGAAGCGAGCGCCCGTCGCGCCGTCGACCACCCGGTGATCGCAGGTCAGGGTCACGGTCATGACCGTGGCCGGCACGATTTGACCGTCCTTGACGACAGCTCGTTGCTCGCCCGCGCCCACGCTCATGATGCAGCCCTGCGGCTCATTGATGATCGAGGTGAACTGCTTGATGCCGAACATGCCCAGGTTGGACACCGAGAAGGTGCCGCCCTGAAACTCTTCAGGCTTCAGCTTGCGTTCGCGGGCGCGCTTGGCCAGGTCCTTCGACTCGGTCGCGATCTGGGCCAGACCCTTGGTCTCGGCCTTCTTGATGATCGGGGTGATCAGACCGCCGTCGATCGCCACCGCCATCGAGACGTCCGCATTGTGGTGCATGGCGATGCCTTCAGGGGTGTAGGAGGCGTTCGCCTCCGGCACCATCTTCAGGGCCAGGGCAGCGGCCTTGATGACAAAGTCATTGACCGAGACCTTGATCCCCTGCGGCTCCAGCATCTTGTTCACCTTGGCGCGAACAGCCATCAGCTGGTCGATCTCGCAGTCAATGAACAGCGGGAAATGCGGGACGTTCTGGATGCTGTCGACCATGCGACGCGCCACGGCCTTCTTCATGCCGTCCAGCGGGATCAGGTCGTAACTGCCGTCCGGAATGCCCATCTGGGCCAGCGACGGAGCCTGACGCGGGGCGATGCCCGAGGTCGCGGCGGCGGTCGCCGTCGAGGCGGCGGGCTGAGCCGCCCCCTTCGGTGCGCCTTCAACGTCGCGCTTGACGATACGGCCGTGCGGACCGGTGCCCTTGATCGACTTCAGATCGACGCCGTTCTGGGCGGCGATGCGACGGGCCAGGGGCGAAGCGAAGATGCGTTCTCCGCTGTCCGACTTCGGCGCAGCGGGAGCCGGAGCAACCGGCGACGCAGCCTTGGGAGCCTCGGCCGCAACCGCCGCAGCCTTGGGCGCCTCTTCCGCCTTGGCGGCTGCCTTGGGGGCCACCGCGCCGCCTTCATCCTTCAGACGGGCGATCGGCGTGTTGACCTTCACGCCTTCGGTGCCTTCGGCGACCAGGATGTCGGTGACTTCACCTTCATCCACGGCCTCGACTTCCATCGTGGCCTTGTCGGTCTCGATCTCGGCGATGACGTCGCCGGCGGAGACGACGTCCCCGACCTTGACGTGCCACTTGGCCAGAACGCCTTCTTCCATCGTGGGCGACAGGGCGGGCATCAGAATGTCAGTCATCAGGCATTCCCCTTCGGCGCAGCAACAGGCTCGGCCACGGTCTGCACATTGTCGGCCTTCACGACCTGGGACAGACCCTGAAGGATGCGATTGTAGGCTTCGCGCTCGTTGTGGCCGTGACGCACGGCGTAACCGTGCGCCATGTGGCGAGCAGCATAGGCCAGCAGCTCGCCGAACTTGATCGGGTCCTCGAAGGCGGGCTTCACGGACATGACCGGTTCGTTGTTCGACCACCACATCCGCAGGATTTCGATAGCCTGCGGATCAGCAGCGACGCTTTCCGGCGTCGTCAGCATGAACTCGGACGCTTCGCTCACGCCATCACCTGCTTCACGGCGGCGACAATCTTGTCCACGCCCGGCAGTGACAGGGCTTCCAGATTGGCGGCGTAAGGCAGCGGCACGTCTTCCTGGTGCACGCGCAGCGGCGGAGCGTCCAGGTAGTCGAAGGCGTGTTCGATCACGCGGGCCACGACCTCGGCGCCGACGCCCATCGGACCCCAGCCCTCTTCGGCCGAGACCAGGCGGTTGGTCTTCTTGACGCTTTCGACGATGGTTTCATGGTCCAGCGGACGCAGGGTGCGCAGGTCCACGACCTCGGCCGAGATGCCTTCCTCGGCCAGCTTTTCGGCGGCCTGCAGGGCGAAGCCGACCATGCGGCTGTGGGCCGTGATGGTGACGTCCGTGCCTTCACGGCGAACCTTGGCCTTGCCGATCGGCACGACGTAGTCCTCGACTTCCGGCACGTCGAACTCGATGCCGTACATCATCTCGTGTTCGAGGAAGACGACCGGGTTCGGATCGCGGATGGCGGCTTTCAGAAGACCCTTGGCGTCAGCCGCATCGTAGGGCGCGATGACCTTCAGTCCGGGAACCTGCGCGTACCAGGCCGAATAGTCCTGGCTGTGCTGCGCGCCGACGCGGCTGGCCGCGCCGTTGGGACCGCGGAAGACGATATCCGCGCGGATCTGACCGCCCGACATGTAAAGGGTCTTGGCGGCCGAGTTGATCACGTGGTCGATGGCCTGCATGCCGAAGTTCCACGTCATGAACTCGACGATGGGCTTCAGCCCCGCCATGGCGGCGCCGACGCCGAGGCCGGCGAAGCCGTGCTCGGTGATCGGGGTGTCGATCACGCGCTGGTCGCCGAATTCCTGCAGCAGGTCGCGGCTGACCTTGTAGGCGCCCTGGTACTGGGCGACTTCCTCGCCCATCAGGAAGACGCGGTCGTCGCGGCGCATTTCTTCGGCCATGGCGTCGCGAAGGGCGTCGCGGATGGTCGTCTTGACCAGCTTGGCGTCGGCCGGGATTTCCGGATCGCGCAGTTCCGTCTTGGGGGCAGCCGAAACAGCAGCGGCGGCCGGAGCAGCCTGAGCGACCGGGGCCGCATCAGCCTTGGCTGCGGGCGCGGGGGCGCTGTCTTCGCCGGCCAGACGCGCGATCGGCGTATTGACCTTCACGTTCTCGGAACCCTCGGCGACGAGGATTTCCAGCACTTCGCCTTCATCGACGGCTTCGACTTCCATCGTGGCCTTGTCGGTTTCGATCTCGGCGATCACCTGGCCGGCCGACACGGTGTCGCCCGCCTTGATGTGCCACTTGGTCAGCGTGCCCTCTTCCATCGTGGGGGACAGCGCCGGCATCAGAATGTCGGTCACGGATCAGGCCTCCACGTAGACGTCAGTATAGAGCTCGGACGGATCCGGCTCAGGGCTTTCCTGTGCGAACTGCACGGCCTCGGCGACGATGGCTTTCACCTCGTTGTCGATGACCTTCAGCTCTTCCTCGGTCGCCTTGGCGGCGGCGAGCAGCATCTTCAGATGGTCGATCGGGTCGCGGGTCTTCTTGACCTCGTCGACCTCTTCCTTGGTGCGGTACTTGGCCGGGTCCGACATGGAGTGGCCCCGATAGCGGTAGGTCTTCACTTCCAGGATGTAGGGACCCTCGCCGGCGCGGGCGCGGGCCACGGCGCGGGCGGTAGCGTCACGCACGGCCAGGACGTCCATGCCGTCGACCTGCTCGCCCGGGATGCCGAAGCTGGCGCCGCGCATGAACAGTTCGGTCGTGGACGACGAGCGCTCGATGCTCGTGCCCATGGCGTACTGGTTGTTCTCGATGATGTAGATGGCCGGCAGCTTCCACAGCTGGGCCATATTGAAGCTTTCGTAGACCTGACCCTGGTTCGAGGCGCCGTCACCGAAGTAGACGAAGGCCACCGAGTCGTCGCCGCGGTATTTGCCGGCGAAGGCCAGCCCGGTGCCCAGCGCCACCTGGGCGCCGACGATGCCGTGACCGCCGTAGAAGCCGGTCGGCACGTCGAACATGTGCATCGACCCGCCCTTGCCCTTTGACGAGCCGCCGATACGACCGGTCAGTTCGGCCATGACGGCGTTCGGGTCCATGCCCGCAGCCAGCATATGACCGTGGTCGCGGTAGCCGGTGATGATCTTGTCGTGGCCTTGCTTGACGCTCTCCTGAACGCCCACCGCCACGGCTTCCTGGCCGATGTAGAGGTGGCAGAAGCCGCCGATCAGGCCCATGCCGTAAAGCTGGCCCGCGCGCTCCTCGAAGCGGCGGATCAGGACCATCTCGCGATAGAAGCGCAGCAGGTCTTCTTTCGAAGCCTGAGGCGTGTTCGGAATCTTGGTGTCGTCCGCGCTGGACGAGGATTTCTGAGCGGCGGCTTTCGCCATCCGGCATCTCCCGGCTGCGCCCCTGCTTTCAGGGACTCTTATCGTTACGGAAAGGGGCTTTAGCAGCCTTCGTTCCCGAAACGCAAAGCGAGCCGCTCAAGCTGTAACAATAGTTCAGGAGGCTCGGATCGCGTCAGAGTTGTGCGCGACAGGCGCACTCAGGCGAACTACGTAGTCGCGCGGATCGGCAAAGCCGAGCACCGCCCTCGCCCGCTCTTCCAGCAGATCCTTCGAAAGACTCTCGGTCCGCAAATAACGCACGCGAACTTCCAGATCGCGGCGCTGCTCGGTCAGGTGGGCCAGTTGGGCCTCGCGTTTGGCGAGAAGGGCGTCGCGTTCGCCGCCGCTCAGCAAGCCGCGCTGCCCGGTCAGGGCCTGAACGCCCAGATAGACGATCAGGAACAGCAGGAAGACGGACGGAAGATAGGGCTTCATCTGCTCAGGCACGACGGACGCTCCTTCTGAGCGTGAACACAGTTTCCTGATGGTGACCGAAAATGCCTAACGAACCGTAGCTTGGCCGCAATTGCGAACGCCGCCTCCGAGGTCGGAGACGGCGTCGCGTGCTTCTTTCTGAGAAGGCTTACTTGAGCAGCATGCCGTCGCCGAAATAGGCGGCCTGGTCGCCCAGCATCTCTTCGATGCGCAGCAGTTGGTTGTATTTGGCCGTACGGTCCGAACGGGCCAGCGAGCCGGTCTTGATCTGACCGCAGTTGGTGGCGACGGCCAGGTCGGCGATGGTGGAGTCTTCGGTTTCACCCGAGCGGTGGCTCATCACCGAGGTGTAGCCGGCGCGGTGGGCCATATCGACGGCGTCCAGGGTCTCGGACAGGGTGCCGATCTGGTTGACCTTGATCAGGATGGAGTTGGCCAGGCCTTCGCCGATGCCGGCAGCCAGACGACGCGGGTTGGTCACGAACAAGTCATCGCCGACCAGCTGAACGCGGTCGCCCAGACGGTCCGTCAGCAGCTTCCAGCCGTCAAAGTCGTCTTCGGCGCAGCCGTCCTCGATCGAGACGATCGGGAAGCGCTCGACCAGATCGGCCAGGTAGCCGACCATGCCATCGGCGTCGAAGGACTTGCCCTCGCCCGTCAGGTTGTACTTGCCGTTCTTGAAGAACTCGGTCGAGGCGACGTCGAGACCCAGGTGGAAGTCCTCGCCCGCCAGGTAACCGGCGGCCTGACCGGCCTTGGTGATGAAGGCCAGGGCCTCTTCGGCCGAGGCCAGGTTCGGCGCGAAGCCGCCTTCGTCGCCGACGTTGGTGTTGTGGCCCGCGTCCTTCAGCGCCTTCTTCAGCGCGTGGAAGATCTCAGCTCCCATGCGCAAGGCGTCCGAGAAGCTGTCGGCTCCGGTCGGCAGGATCATGAATTCCTGAATGTCGATCGGGTTATCAGCGTGGGCGCCGCCGTTGATGATGTTCATCATCGGGGTCGGCAGGATGCGGGCCGAGACGCCGCCGATGTAGCGGTGCAGCGGCAGGTTGGAGCTGATGGCGCTGGCCTTGGCCGCGGCCAGGGACACGCCAAGGATGGCGTTGGCGCCGAGCCGGGCCTTATTCTCGGTGCCGTCCAGTTCGATCAGGGCCTCGTCCAGGCGGCGCTGGTCTTCGGCGTCCATGCCGCTGAGGGCGTCGAAGATCTCACCGTTAACTGCGTCGACCGCCTTCTGGACGCCCTTGCCGCCCCACATATCCATGTCGCCGTCGCGCAACTCAACGGCTTCGTGCGCGCCCGTCGAGGCGCCCGACGGCACGGCGGCGCGGCCGAAGCTGCCGTCTTCCAGGGTCACGTCGACTTCGACCGTCGGGTTGCCCCGGCTGTCGATGATCTGGCGGGCGACGATGTCGGCGATGTCGGTCATGAGGCAGGCGCTCTGTCAGGAGAGGGAAAGTGTGACGGTCGGTTTAGACCAGCCGTCGCCGAATCGCCACCGGGCGACGCGCCTTCCCTGACTTCAGCCCTAGCTGCAGTCTTCGACGTTCTGGATGCTGGGGCCGCCCGCGTGGACGAAGGCCACCTTGCCGTCCTGACCGATCTCGTACACCAGCCCCCGCGCCGTCGGGTCGGTGACATAGGCACCCTGTAGCTGAGGCTTGCCTGGCCAGAGGGTGACATAGGCCGAGGGTGCGCCCTCATACTTATGCGGCGTCACGGTCGCGGCCGCGCCGTAGCGGGCCTTCAACTGCTCGCCTTCATAGCCGACGCCGACGCCGTCCTCGGTCTTAACGGTTGAGCCCTTCATGGCGGTCAGCCGCGTGAGAACCCCATTCTCCACCATGACCAGCAGGCCCTCAGGCGCCCGGAGCGGATGATAGTAGCGGCATTCCGACGGTGCGGCCTCGGCGGCGTTCGCGGGCGGCGGGCCGACGGCGGCGTCCACCTCGGCCTGGGTCATGCCGATCTTCAGCGGTCCATAGCCCAGGGGCGTCAGCACGTTGGCGGCCGAGGCGGCGTCAGCAGTGCCTGCTGGTGCAGGGGCTTCAGGGGTCTTCGCCTCGGGCGTCTTGGCGGATTCCGGGGCGTTGCAGGCCGCCAGGGCCAGCAGGGCGACGGTACTGAGGACGGCTTTGCGGATCATGCGGAAGGCTCCAATGGTTCAGCTTCACCGCGTACAACGCACGAAAACGGCGCGCGATGGCATCGCGCGCCGCTAAATTCTATCGTCCGGCCGAAGCCGGTGCCGAAATGAAGACCTTAGTCTTCCTTCGGCGTCATGACCTGACGCCCCTTGTACATGCCGGTCTTCAGGTCGATGTGGTGCGGACGGCGCAGTTCGCCGGTGTCCTTGTCTTCCACATAGGAGTTGGCGCCCAGGGCGTCGTGAGCACGACGCATGTTGCGACGCGAGGGGGATACTTTGCGCTTCGGAACGGCCATGTCCGTCTCAATCTCTAAGTCGGTGCGCCGTGAAGACGCGAAAACATACAGTAGCGGCCCCCCGATAAGAGCCGCCACGCGAGGGCGGGCTTATGCATGAAGACGTTCCCGATTTCAAGTCGTGCCGCGACAATCAGCCAAGCAAGTCAGGGTGGCGGTCCGAACCTGCCTGGGGCAAGGTCCTGACACCGATGTCATGGGAGGACGACATGCGCAAACTCTGGGTGACCGCCTTGGCTGCGAGCCTCGCCATTCCCGCCTTGCTGGGTCCTACGGCTGGGCTGGCCCAATCAGGCGTGAAGGTCCTGCCGCTTCCTGACGCCGCCGCCTATCCAGAGGGCGTCACGGTCGATCCGACGACTGGGGCCATCTACACCAACAGCGCCAACACGGGCGCGATCTTCCGCATCGATCCCGACACCGGCGCCGCCGTTCGAATTGGCGATCCGCTCGGCATGGGTGATTCGAAAATCGCCAAGCCCGTCTCAGTGGCGCTAGGCCTCAAAGCTGACGGACAGGGCCGCCTGTGGGTGGCCGGGGCGCGGACCGGTTCGATGCATGTCGTCGATATCGCCACTGGCGAGCGGCTGGCGCGCTTCACCACACCGCAAGGCGCCTGGCTGATCAATGACGTCGCCCTGACAGCGGAAGCCGCCTATTTCACCGACACCCTGCGTCCGGTGCTGTGGCGCGTGGCGCGTGATTCGCTCGCCGACGCGGCTCTGGAACCCTGGCTGTCGTTCGAAGGCACGGCTCTGGAATACGGCGAGGAGCCTAATCTGAACGGCATCGTCGCCACGCCGGACGGTCGCTACCTGATCGTGGTCCTGATGAAGACGGGGCGGCTGTTCCGGATCGACACGCACACACGCAAGGTGGCGATGATCGACACGGGCGCTTCGGCGCTGGATGGTGGCGACGGCCTGGCGCTGGTCGGCCAACGGCTGTTCGTGGTGCGTCAGTCAGCCGGCGAAGTCGTGGCTCTGGACCTGTCGCCGGACCTGAGCGCCGCCAGCGAGGTGAAACGGATCAAGCCCGCAGAACTGGCCTGGCCGGCGACTGTCGCCGTTCGAGGTGACCGCCTGATCGTCGCCAATAGTCAGTTGAACCGTCGGGCATCAGGCGATCCGGTCCTGCCGTTCAGCCTGGCGTCGATCCCGCTGTCAGCCTTCGACTAGCCACGCAGTCTTGGGGTCAGGCCTTGGTCAGGGCCACGGCCACGGCCTCGCCAATCGCCAGCGAACTGGTCAGACCGGGGCTCTCGATGCCGAACAGAGCCATCAGGCCGTCGATGCCGTGATGCTCTCGCCCATCCAGTTGGAAGTCGGGCTGCGGCTCGCCCGGCCCGTGGATCTTGGGCCGGATGCCGGCGTAGTCGGGTGTCAGGCGCTCGACCGTCACGCCCGGCCAGAAGCGTCGGATGTAGAGCGCGAACGCCTCAGCCTTGGCCGGATCGACGGAATAGTCCTCGGCCTCCACGTAGGTCAGGTCCGGGCCGAACACCCCCTGCCCGCCAATATCCTTGCGATAATGGGTGCCCAGCGCCCCGTGGATCGGCGGCGGATAGATCAGGCGATTGAAGGGCGCCGGCCCCGTCAGGCGGAAATAGACGCCCTTGCCCAGATGGCGCGCCGGAATGTCGGCTTCCGGATAGCCGTCGATGGCGGCGGCCACGCTCTGGGCCGACAGGCCCGGCGCCGTAACCAGCAGACGGGTGGTCAACACAGCTCCCCCGTCTCCGCCCGCAGTAACGCGGAAACCGCCGTCCGGCAGTGGTTCGGCCCGTTCAAACGGCGTGGAGACCACGACCGATCCGCCCGTGTCCTCGATCTCGCCCTGCAAGGCCAGCATGTAGTCGTGACTGGCGAAGACGCCGCTCTCAGGCGACAGGATGGCGGCGTGAGCGTTCAACTCCGGCTCCAGCGCCCGCGCCTGGGCGCCGGTCAGGTGCTCCAGCCCCTCGACGCCATTGGTTGTCGCCTGCTGGAAGATGGCCTCGATACGCGCGACCTCAGCCTCCTCCGTCGCCACGACCAGCTTGCCGCATTTCCAGTGGTCGATCTTGTGGCTGGCCAGGAAGTCATAGAGGGCGCGCCGTCCCCCGACGCAAAACTTCGCCTTCAGCGAGCCGGTCGGATAGTAGAGCCCGCCGTGAATGACCTCGGAGTTGCGCGAGGACACGCCCTGACCAATGTGCGGCTCTTTTTCGAGCACAAGCACCGACAGGCCGCGCTTCGCCAGCGCCCGCCCGCAGGCCAGCCCCACAGCCCCCGCGCCCACGACCGTCGCATCGAAGTCGAAAGGCGCGGCCATGGTTCTACCTCTTGCCGTACAGGGCCTTGGCGCGGCCCTCGAAACACTGGATCAGCTTGTCGACCGCCCGGTCGAAGTTCGCCTGCAGCATCATGTCCAGCATGCGCGACTTGAAGGCGAAGTCGATGAAGAACTCCAGCCGCGTCCCCTCGGGGTGCGGGTGAAACTCCCAGCGGTTCTTAAGGTGTTTGAACGGCCCGCGGATCAGGCCGACCTCTACCTTGGGCGCGTGGATGTCATGCCGGACCCAGGTCGAGAACCGCTCGCTCAGGAAAGCGAACCCCACGCCAGCCTCGGCGTCCAGCAGACGGACGCCGGGCGCCTCGTCTCGCTTGTTCCAGACGCGCATGGAGGTGATCCACGGCACGAACTCCGGGTAGGCCTCAACACCCGCGACCAGGTTGGCCAGATCTTCGGGCGCATAGGGAAGAATGCGGGTAACGCGATGGATCGCCATTCAGGGCTTAACGCGCCGAACGGCCTGCCTGCGCCTGACGCGCGGCCTTCAGGCGGGCGAAGTCGTCCCCGGCGTGGTGCGACGAACGCGTCAGCGGCGACGACGACACCATCAGGAAGCCCTTGGCGCGGGCGATGGCCTCATAGGCCTTGAACTCTTCAGGCGTAACGAAGCGGTCGATCGGGGCGTGCTTGCGCGTCGGCTGCAGGTACTGGCCGATGGTGATGAAGTCGACGCCGGCGGAGCGCATGTCGTCCATCACCTGCATGACCTCTTCCTTGGTCTCGCCCAGACCGACCATGATGCCGGACTTGGTGAACTGGTTCGGATCGCGCTCCTTGACCATCTGCAGCAGGCGCAGGGAATGGAAGTAGCGGGCGCCGGGGCGGATCTTCAGATAGAGGCGCGGAACCGTCTCGAGGTTGTGATTGAAGACGTCGGGCGTGGCGTCGATCATGACCTCGGCCGCGCCGTCCTTGCGCAGGAAGTCGGGCGTCAGGATCTCGATGGTGGTGTTGGGCGCCTGCAAACGGATCTGGCGCACCACTTCGGCGAAGTGGGCGGCGCCGCCGTCGGCCACATCGTCGCGGTCCACCGAGGTGATGACCACGTGATTCAGGCCCATCTGCTGGACGGCCAGACCGACCTTGGCGGGCTCTTCCGGGTCCAGCGGCTGCGGCAGGCCCGTCTTGACGTTGCAGAAGGCGCAGGCCCGCGTGCAGGTGTCGCCCATGATCATGAGCGTGGCGTGCTTCTGGCTCCAGCACTCGCCGATATTCGGGCAGGCCGCCTCTTCGCAGACCGTCACCAGCCCCTTGGAGCGGACGATGTCCTTGGTCGCGTTGTACTGGCCCGAACCGGGCGCCTTGACCCGCAGCCAGTCAGGCTTCTTCAGCACCGCCGATTCCGGGCGGTTCTGTTTCTCCGGGTGACGCAGCTCGGAAGGCTTCTTCGTCAGGGTATCGATCAGCGTGACCATAGCCGGCGGTCTGGCTCCTGTGCAGAAGGGCGGTATGTCGGCTTTCCGACCGCCGATGGCAAGCCACAGACGGTTTCAGTCGGTGATCGGACTGCTTCACGCGACGTTACGCATCTTTTCAAGGCGACCTTACGTCACTAGGTTCCGGCCTCTTGTAACCGAGAGGGCCGCCGAGAGCTCTCCGAAGGAGGACGTGCTTGCTGCGGGCAGCCCTGGACCCCAAGGTCTATGATGAATCCCTGTTCGACGCGCTGATCGATGCGCGCGCCCGCTATGGCGACAAGGAGATCCTGGAAGATCAGGATCGTCACCCCCTGACCTACACCGGCCTGATCCGCGCCGCCTTCGTGCTGGGTCGCAAGATCGCGGCCATGACGAAGCCGGGCGAGCGCGTCGGCGTCCTGCTGCCGTCCAGCGCAGGCGTGGTCGTCACCTTCTTTGGTCTGCACGCCTTCGGCCGCGTGCCGGTCATGCTGAACTTCACCTCGGGCGAGGCCAATCTGAAGGCGGCGCTGAAGACCGCGGGTGTCAGCAAGATCCTGTCGGCCAAGCGCTTCGTCACCCAGGCCAAGCTGGACGACCTGATGGAGACGCTCGGCGAGGTCGCCGAGATCATCTGGCTGGACGACGTGCGCAAGACCATCGGTCTGGCCGACAAGCTGTATGGCCTGAGCGCAGGCATGGCCCCACGCCGTTTCCGCGTGAAGACCGACCCGGATTCGCCGGGCGTTGTCCTGTTCACCTCGGGCAGCTTTGGCGCACCCAAGGGCGTGGTGCTGAGCCAGCGCAATCTGGTCGCCAACGCCCGTCAGGTCGCGGCCCACATCGACCTGAAGCCGGAATGGGTCATGTTCAACCCGCTGCCGACCTTCCACTGCTTCGGCCTGACCGGCGGGGTCATCCTGCCGCTGCTGCAGGGGATGAAGGCGTTCGAATACCCCTCCCCCCTGCACGCCAAGCAGATCACCGACCTGCTGCCCCAGGTGAAGGCCTCGATCCTTTTCGCGACCGACACCTTCCTGAACCAGTACGCCCGCGTGGCCGAGCCAGGCGACTTCGCCACGTTGAAGTTCGCCGTGGCCGGCGCCGAGAAGGTGCGCGAGGAAACCCGCGCCGCCTTCAACGCCAAATTCGGCGGCCTGACCCTGCTGGAAGGCTATGGCGCGACCGAAGCCGCTCCCGTGGTCGCCGTGAATCATCCCGACCGCAACCGCCCCGGCACGGTCGGTCAAATCATGCCGGGCATGGAATACCGCCTGGACAAGGTCGAGGGGATCGAGGGCGGTGGCCGTCTATACTTGCGTGGGCCGAACGTCATGGCGGGCTATATCTCGCCGAGCGACCCCGAAGGCATCGAACCTCTGGCGGACGGTTGGCACGACACCGGCGATATCGTCGACATCGACGCCGAGGGCTACATCACCATCCTCGGCCGGGTGAAGCGCTTCGCCAAGGTCGGCGGCGAAATGGTCTCCCTGCTCGCGGTCGAGGATATGGCTGGCGCCGTCTGGCCCGAGCATCGCCACGCGGCGGTTTCCGTACCCGACAGCAAGAAGGGTGAGCGTTTGATCCTGGTCACCGACCATGCCGGCGCCGAATCCGCGCGCCTTTCGGAGTGGGCGCGCGAGAACGGCGCGCCTGAACTGGCGGTGCCGAAGAAGATCATCAAGCTGGACGTCATTCCGGTCCTGGGCACAGGCAAGACCGACTATGTCGCCATCCAGAAGCTTGTCGAGGATGCGTTGAAGGCCGGCTGATCGGGACGGCTTGCAGAGCCCACGACTTCGCCTAACCTCCGCCTTTGCGCCTTGCGTCGATCCGGTTTGCGGAACCGGCGGTCGTGCGCCATCGGGAGGAAAGACATATGGCGAGTGCAGCGTCCATTTCGGGTTGGGCCCCGCGTTTTCAGAGCGTTCTGAGGATCGTCGCCGGTTCGCTGCTGCTTCAGCATGGCGCGCAGAAGATCCTGGGCTTTCCGCCCGGAGGAAACGGCGGAGCGTTCGACGTGTCCAGCCTGTCCAGCCTCGCCGGCTGGTCCGGCCCGATAGAGCTGGTCGGCGGCGTCCTGATCGTGCTGGGTCTGTTCAGCCGCCCGACCGCCTTCATCCTGTCCGGCTTCACCGCCGTGGCCTACTGGATGGTGCACGCGCCGCAGAGCCCCTATCCGATCAACAACGGGGGCGAGTTGGCCGCGCTTTATTGCTTCGTCTTCCTCTACCTGTTCTTCGCTGGTCCCGGCCCGATCGCCTTGGACAGCATGATGCGTGGCGGCCGCCGCCGCTGACGCCCCAAGACGGCGCCTGGATCAGCCGATCCGGGCGCCGGTCATCGAAATCGAACCGCCCTCGATGACATCATTAAAGAAGCTCACACCCTCGCCCGGCGCCTGCTGGGCGGCCACATAGAGCAACGGCAGATAATGCTCGTCGGTCGGCACGCTGAACTGCGCCTGTTCAGCCAGATGCACCCAGTCGATCAGGGCGTCGTGATCGCCCGCAACGAAGGCGCGCTTGACCGCCTCGTTGAAGTCGATCGCCCAGTCATAGGGCTCGCCGCCCGCCCGCTTCCACGTCCGCAGATTGTGCACGAAGTCGCCGGAGCCGGCGATCAGGAAGCCTTCATCCCGAAGCGGGCGCAGCTTCCTCGCCAACTCATAGTGGCCCCGCGCGTCGATGGTGCGATCCAGCGACAACTGCACGATCGGCACGTCGGCTTCGGGCCAGACATGGGACAGGACTGACCAAGTCCCGTGATCCAGCCCCCATTGCGTCGTCTGTTGCGCGCCGGTCAGTTCCGCCACCCGGTTCGCCAGAGAAGGCGAACCCGGCGCGGGATACTGCATGGCGTGAAGTTCCTCCGGAAAGCCTCCGAAATCATGGATGGTTTCCGGCCGCTCCTGCGCCGTCACGCCCAGCCCGCGCGTCTCCCAGTGGGCCGAGACCATGACGACGCCCTTGGGCTTGCCGATCTCCTCTCCCAGCGCGCACCAGGCGTCCGCGTAGGGACCGCCCAGGGCGTTCATCGGAGAGCCGTGACCAAAGAAGATAGCGGGCTGGCGCATGATCTTAACCGTGCAGCTTCCTGGCGATCTCGGCGATATGCTGACCCTGATAACGGGCGCCCTCCAGTTCGTTGTCGCTGGGCATGCGCGAGCCGTCGCCCTTGGTCAGGGTGGTGGCGCCGTAGGGCGAACCGCCGGTGATCTCGTCCATGTTCATCTGCCCCTGAAAGCCGTAGGGCAGCCCGGCGACGACCATGCCCTGATGCAGGAAGAAGTTATGCAGGCCGCTGAAGGTGGTCTCCTGACCGCCGTGCTGGGTCGCCGACGCGGTGAAGGCGCCGCCGACCTTGCCGATCAGCTTGCCGGTGAACCACAGGCCGCCGGTCTGATCCAGAAAGGCGCGCATCTGCGAGGCTGCGGTGCCGAAGCGCGTGCCTGCGCCGACGATGATGGCGTCGTAGTCGACCAGGTCATCGACCGTGGCGATCGGCGCGGCCTGATCCAGCTTGTAGCCCGACTTCTGAGCCAGTTCGGTCGGGACTGTTTCGGGGACGCGCTTGATGTCCACCACTGCCCCGTCCACCCGGCGCGCGCCCTCGGCGACGGCTTCGGCCATCTGCTCGATGTGGCCATAGGTCGAATGGTAAAGGACGAGAATCTTGGGCATCGAACGCTCCGCTAAATCTGACTGACACAAAAGCAACTGCATCAGTTTCTGATTTAACGAGATGTCGCAGCGCCGCAAGTCCCGATCGTCAAATTTCCATGCGCCGGGCCAAGGGGCAGACGCGATCGTAGAATGCCTGACTGGCCGGCGCCCGCCCCCCTCGCGACAGGATGAAGCGGTGCTCCACTACCATGGCCTGCTGCTCGATGTTCAGACCGCTCCAGTCGCACAGGTCGTCCAGCGGATAGGCGTAAGCGGCGGGCCCGTCGCCCGCCTCCAGCTTGCTCATCAACAGGTTCAGGCCGCTCTGGGCCTGCCAGACATGGACCAGTTCATGAATGAAGACGGCCTGAGTCCGTAGAGGCGCGCGCGACAGGTCGGGCTCCAGCGTCTTCTTCGGCCAGACGATCCAGTCGCGCCCGAACCAACGCCCCGGCACGAAGGCCCGATCAAAGGGCCAGGGCGAGGCCAGAAAGCGAATATCGTCAAGCCTCAGCGCCGCGCCAAAAACCTCGCGCGCGAGCGCCGCCTCACCGTCCGCCAGCGGCCGTATCATCGCCAGTCCATTCCCAATGCCAAGGCTCGAACACATAGGGCGTGAAACCGAAGCGGGCGGCGTTGGCCACCAGCCAGCGATAGGCCGGCCCCTGGGCCATGTGGCGGCGGCTCATGGGATCGGTCGAATCCACGCCCATGCCGGCGACATGGCCGACATGAATGTCGATCGCGGTTCCCGTGCGATGTGGCGAACAGGCGGCGCGGCGCACGCCATCGCAGTTGCCTTGCGCGGCGCAACGGGCGGCGTCGGCTTCAGGGTCGCGGAAACCCGAGAATATCTGCATCAGCTCGGGATCAGCGGCGATAGCGGGCACCTCGGCGCGGGCAGCGGCCGCCATGCGGCGATAGGCGTCCAGCACGTCGCGGCGCAGCAGCCGGGTCATGCGCTGTGCGTGTTCTTCGGCGGGATCAAGATAGGCCAGCATGATATTCGGCGGCGGCTCAGGACATTCTCCCCTCACCCGCGCCATGACGAAGGGGCGGCGCTCCTGCCACAGGCCGCGGAACACCTGAAAGGTCGCCTGATCGAACTGCCCCGTCACCATCAGGCCATAGCGCGCCTGAAACCCCGCCAAGGCCTCGGCGAAAGCCGGCGACGCGGGATCACACGGCGTGCCGATCTCGCGCTGGATCAGGGGCGTATAGGTTTCCCAGCCCCATTCCGCTGATCCGAACGGCGACCATTCCAGGGTATAGAGCGAAATCCCATTGGCCTGGGCTGCGCCGTCCCATGCATTGGTCGGCCGGTCGCAGATCTGGGCGTCGGCCTTGGCCGCGCCCGCCCCGCCGAGAACCGCGAAGAAGGCCGCCGCTAGGATCGCAATTCGCACTGACATGACGTTAGCAGGCCTCAGGTCGCGCTCGACTGCAAGGCCGTCTTCGCCTGTTCGCGGAAAACCGGCATGGTGAAGCTGCGGCCGACTCAAGGCCGTTCACCCCGGACGCCCGATGTCATCTGTTTCCGCCGCTGACGCCCCACGTCGTTCCAACGCCGTCCTGGCCGCCTTTTCCGGCCCCTGCCTGCCGCTGGCGGCGTTCGGCGTGGCCCTGCCCGTCACCCTGCCCGAGTTCTACGCCACCCACGTCGGGATAGAGATGGGCATGGTGGCCGCCGTCTTCATGGCGGTGCGGGTGATCGACATCCTGTTCGATCCCTTCATCGGCTGGGGCATGGACAAGACCAAGACGGCTTTCGGCCGCTATCGCCCGTGGATGGCGATCTCGACGCCGATCCTGATGCTGTCGGCGCTGATGATGTTCGTCCTGGTCCAGCCCGGCGCCGGGCCCGCCTATCTGTTCGCCTGGCTGCTGGTCCTCTACCTCGGCTTCTCGATCGGCACCCTGGGCCAGTTGGGCTGGGCGGCCGTTCTGGCGCCCCAGTATGACCAGCGCAGCCGCGTCTATGGCTGGTGGCAGGTGTTCAACATCATCGGCGTCATCCTGATCCTGATCCTGCCGACCGTGGTGGTGAAGTCGGGCATCGGCGACTATGCCGACGGCGTGCGGATCATGGGCTGGGCCATCCTGATCGCCCTGCCCGTCACCATCGGCCTGGCCATGATTGCCGTGCCCGAACCCGTCAACGTCGGCGCCCCGCCGCACGGCGGGCCGAGCGCCTATCTGGCGCTGTTCCGCATGAAGACGGTGCGCAAACTGCTGATCGCCGACCTGCTTCTGGGCATTGCGCCGGGCATCACGGGCTCACTGCTGTTCTTCTTCTTCGGCCAGATCAAGGGCTACGACCACAGCCAGGCCGGCCTTTTCATGCTGATCTACTTCATGGCCGGGCTGATCGGGGCGCCGATCTGGGCCTGGTTGGCGACCAGGATCGGCAAGGACAGGGCTCTGGCCGTCGCCAGCCTGATCTTCGCGGTCTTCTATGTCGGCGCGACCCTGGTTCCCGGCGGCAACTTCGCCCTGACGGCGACCGCCATGTTCATCGCCGGCCTGCCCTATGCGGCGGGCCTGTTCCTCTTGCGCGCAATGATGGCGGACGCGGGCGACGAGGTGCGGCTGGAAACGGGCGTGGACCGCACCGGCCTGATGTTCTCCATCCTGTCGGCGACGACCAAGCTGGGCCACGTTTTTGCCCTGCTGCCCTACGCCCTGCTGCCGTTGGCGGGGTTCAAGGCCCTGCCGGGACCGGAGGGCAACAGCGAGTTCTCGCTGCTGATCCTGCAAGTCCTGTTCATCGCCGTGCCCGGCCTGCTATTGGCCGCCACCGCCTGGGTGTTGAAGGGCTATCCCCTGACGCCCAAACGGCACGATGAAATCCGCGAGGCGCTTGCGCTGCGCGACGCCGGGACCGCCTGAATGACCCACTCCGTCGACCGCCTGAAAGAGATCATGGTTCGCTTGCGCGATCCGAACGGCGGTTGCCCCTGGGACGTCGAGCAGACCTTCGCCACCATCGCTCCCTATACGATCGAGGAGGCCTACGAGGTCGCCGACGCCATCGAGCGCGCCGACATGGAGGAGTTGAAGGTCGAACTGGGCGACCTGCTGTTCCAGGTCGTCTTCCACGCCCGCATGGCCGAGGAGGCCGGACATTTCGCCTTCGACGACGTGGCCGACGCCATGGCCGACAAGCTGGTCCGCCGTCACCCGCATGTCTTTGGCGAGGAAGCCGCCAAGCCCAGCGGCTCGGCCCAGAAAGCGCGCTGGGAGGACATCAAGGCCGCCGAGCGCAAGGCGAAGGCGCAGCACGGCGTGCTGGACGACGTGCCGGTCGGCCTGCCCGCCCTGACCCGCGCCGCCAAGCTGACCAAGCGCGCCGGCCGCGTCGGCTTCGACTGGCCCTCCACCGACGAGGTCTTCGACAAGCTGGCCGAAGAGGTCGAGGAGTTGCGCGTCGAGATCGCCGCCGGCGACAAGGACAAGGCGCGCGAGGAACTGGGCGACCTGCTGTTCGTCGTCGCCAACCTGGCCCGCAAGCTGGAATTGGAGCCCGAGGACGCCCTGCGCGCCGCCAACGCCAAGTTCGTCCGTCGTTTCGGCTTCATCGAAGCCGAACTGGCCAAGGACGGCCGCACGCCCGAACAGTCCGACCTGGCGGAGATGAACGCGCTTTGGGACGCGGCCAAGGCGGCCGAGAAGACTCAGACGTAGCGCAGTTCCTGCAGGTCGACTTCGCGGATCAGCTTGCGCGCCGTTTCCTCGTCGACCAGCCGCATCCGCCCCAACCGCACCAGTTCGGCGCGCTCGGCGGCCAGACCGGCCAGGCGCAGGTGGCGTTCGATCACGTCAGCCTGTCGAGCCAGGGTCACGTCGTCGCCCTCGACATGAGTCCGCATTTCGATGCGATGGCGATAGATCTCCATCAGCCGCGCGGCCGTCTCAGCATAGAGGTCGGGGTTGCTCTTACCCTCGGCCATGGCGTGCTGGGTGTCCTCGATGGCGCGCATGGCGGCGGAGGCGGCGGCGATGCGCGAACGATCCTCCTCCTCGAGGTGCGACGGCTCAGGCGGCAGCTCGATCCCCTTCAGCAACCGCGGCAGGGCGAGCGTCGCCAGCACCAGGGAAACGATGATCACGCCCGCCGCCAGGAAGATGGCCAGGTTCCGCGTCGGCATGGGCGTGCCGTCGCCCAGCACGAATGGCAGGGTCAGGATACCGGCCAGGGTGATGGCGCCGCGCACCCCCGCCAACGACATGACGGCCACCAGCCGCAGTCCCACCTTGGGCGGCGCGTTCTTGCCACGTTTGCGGAACAGGGTGAATTTCAGCGAGGTCCACACCCAGACAAAGCGTAGAGCCGCAAGCGCCGCCACGATGGCGAAGACATAGACGGCCAGCCACCAGATCTCCTTGTGCTGAGTCGACTGGATGACTTCCGCCGCGCGCGCCATGATCGACGGCATCTGCTCGCCCAGGATGACGAAGATCAGGCCGTTGGCGACAAACTGCACCGTGTCCCAGACCACGGCGCGTCGGATGCGCGTCGCCGCCATGGCCGAGCCCTGCCGCTCGGTGAAGCTCATGGTCACGCCGGCGGCCACCGCCGCCAGAATACCCGAGGCATGGACGGCTTCGGCGGCGAGATAGGCGGCGAAGGGCATCAGCAGACTGATCAGAATCTGACCGCCGACGTCCTCGCCCCAGCGACGGCTGATCCAGCCCTTGATCAGGCCGATCAACAGGGTGACGGCGACGCCCATGGCGATGCCGGCGACCGCCAGCCAGGCGAAGGTCCCGACCGCGCTGGTCAGAGAGAAGGCCCCGGTCGTCGCGGCGATGACGGCGATCCGCATGCAGGTCAGGCCCGTCGCGTCATTCAGCAGCGACTCGCCCTCGAGGATGTGCATCAACCGCTTGGGAATGGGCGCACGCGAGGCGATGGCCGAGACGGCGATCGGGTCGGTCGGCGACAAGATGGCCGCCAGAGCGAACGCCACCGCCAGCGGCATGGCCGGGATCATCCAGTGGATCAGGAAGCCCAGCCCCACCACGGTGAAGACCACCAGCCCCAGCGCCAGTTCCAGAATAACCACCCGGTCCCGCAGCAAGGCTTCCTTGGGTATCCGCCAGCCGTCGACGAACAGCAGGGGCGGCAGGAACAGCAGGAAGAAGATGTCGGGCCGCAGGTCGACCGCCTCGCCCGTGATCAGCACCACGCCGGCGCCCAGGCCGATCTGCACTAAAGGCAGGGCGATCCGCGTGATCCGCGCCACCCAGCCTGACAGCACCACGGCCAGCAACAGGAACAGGATGGTCTCGATCAGGTGCATGAGCTCAGTCGATAACGTCCGGGTAGAGGCGTTCCAGCCGCCCGAGCGCCGCCGGGTGCAGGCGCACGATCAGATGAGTCCGCCCCTGCTCGTCGGTGTCGCGGAAGGTGACGCGACCATTCTCATAGAGCCAGGCCAGGGCCTCGCCCTGATGCGGCTCCAGCGTCAGGCGGGTCTCAGGATCATCGTCAATCAGGCCCGCGATGGCGTCGCGTAGAGCGTCGATGCCCTCCCCGGTCCAGGCCGAGACGCCGACCGCCTTGCCCTCGCGCGCCAGACGTTCGGCCTGCCCCAGCACTGCTTCGCGCACGTCGGCGTCCAGCAGGTCGATCTTGTTCCAGACCTCGAGGATGCGGCGCGTCTTGCCCTCCGGCGTGGGGATTTGCTCCAGCACGGCCTCGACGTCCTTGGCCTGGGCGTCGCTGTCGGGCGAGGCGATGTCGCGGACGTGCAGGATCAGGTCGGCTTCACCCACCTCTTCCAATGTGGCGCGGAAGCTCTCGACCAGCTCGTGCGGCAGGTCGGAGATGAATCCCACGGTATCGGCGATGATGGCCGGCCGCCCCTGCGGCAGCCGAATGGTGCGCTGGGTGGTGTCGAGGGTGGCGAACAGCAGGTCCTTGGCGAAGACCTCGGAGCCGGTAAGCCGGTTGAACAGGGTGGACTTGCCGGCGTTGGTGTAGCCGACCAGAGCCACCGACGGGAAAGGCACCTTCTTGCGCGCCTTGCGGTGCAGACCGCGCGTGCGGCGCACCTCTTCCAGCTCGGCCTTCAGCCTCACGATCCGGTCGGCGATCAGACGCCGGTCCAGCTCGATCTGGGTTTCGCCCGGACCGCCGGTCGAGCCGGTGCCGCCGCGCTGGCGCTCCAGGTGGGTCCAGGTCCGGACCAGGCGCGAGCGTTCGTAATCCAGCCGCGCCAGTTCGACCTGCAGCCGACCTTCCTTCGTCCGCGCGCGGCGTCCGAAGATTTCCAGGATCAGGCCGGTGCGGTCGATGACCTTGACCTCCCACGCCTTTTCCAGATTGCGCTGCTGCACCGGCGACAGGTCGTCGTCGATGACGACGGCCTCGGCGTCGGCGGCGCGGACCAGAGCGGCCAGTTCCTCGACCTTGCCGGACCCGAACAGGGTCGCGGGCGTAGTCGAGCGCAGTCGCACGATCTCTTCGGCGCGCACGTCCAAGTCCAGCGCGCGGGCCAGGCCCGCGGCTTCCTCAAGGCGCTCGCTCGCCAGCCTGGGGCTGTCCGAGCGTCGGTCGGGATGGATGACGACCGCCCGGATCAGCGGGACGGCGTGGTCGATGAACTTGGAGGTCAATCAGTCTTCTTCGGCGTCGGGCTCGTACATCTGCACGGGCGCGGACGGCATGATGGTCGAGATGGCGTGCTTGTAGACGAGCTGCGACTGGCCATCGCGACGCAGCAGCACACAGAAGTTGTCGAACCAGGTCACGATGCCCTGCAACTTGACGCCGTTCACCAGGAAGATGGTCAGCGGGGTCTTGGTCTTGCGGACGCTGTTGAGGAAGGTGTCCTGAAGGTTCTGGCGTTTGTCTTGCGACATGGCAGGTTGGTCCTGTTCTTGGTTCTTTTTCGCCGGCCAAGGCAGCCGGTGCGGACTCATCGGCCCGCACACAACCTTAAACGCGCCTTCGCAGTCGCGGCAACGCCCTAAATGGCCTCGCGACGCGCCTGTTCAAGATAGACCTCGCGCAGACGGGTCGCGACCGGGCCCGGCTTGCCGTCCGCGATCTTCGATCCGTCCAGCGAGATGATCGGCATGACGAAGGAGCTGGCGGCGGTGACGAAAATCTCCTTGGCCCGCTTGGCCTCGTCCACGCTGAACGGCCGCTCGTCCAGTTCGATGCCCTCGGCCTCGGCCAGCTTCAGGATGGCCGTGCGGGTGATGCCGCGCAAGATGTTGGCCTGGGTGTCACGGGTGCGCAGCTTGCCGTTCTCATCAACGATCCAGGCGTTGGTGGACGAGCCTTCAGTCACCAGCCCCATGTCATCGACCATCAGGCACTCATAGGCGCCCTTCTCGCGCGCAGCCTGCTTGGCCAGGACGTTGGGCAGCAGACCCACGGTCTTGATGTCGCAACGGCCCCAGCGGATATCGGGCATGGTCACGCCCGCCGCGCCCTTGGCGGCCAGGGCTTCGCCCTTGGCCAGATCGATGGTCTTGGACGTGACGATGACGCTGGGCGGTGTGTCCTTCGGAAAGCCGTGATCGCGTGGCGAAGTCCCACGGGTGACCTGAATATAGACGATGCCGTTGCGCACCCGGTTGCGCCGGATGGTTTCCTTGAGCACTCGTTCCAGGGCTTGGGCGGTCATCGGGATCGGGATGCGGAGTTCGGTCAGGCTGCGGGCCAGCCGCGTCATGTGACCTTCGAAATCGGCCAGCTTGCCATCGAACACCGACCAGACCTCATAGACGCCGTCGGCGAACTGGAAGCCGCGATCCTCGATGTGAACCGTGGCGCCGTTGTGGGCCTGATAGGTTCCGTTGACGTAGGCGATCCTGGACATCAGGCGCCCTCTCCTTCTTCGTCTTCGCCGCCGCGAGCGGGCGAAACGCCCAGCGACTTCAGTTTGCGGTGCAGTGCGGATCTTTCCATGCCGATGAAGGCGGCAGTGCGCGAGATATTTCCGCCGAAACGCATGATTTGCGCGGCCAGATAGTCCCGTTCGAACACTTCGCGCGCCTCACGCAGCGGCAGGGCGATGATGCGGTCGGCGCCCAGCGAGGACGCGCCGCCGGACGACGCCACTTCCTGGGGCAGCATGTCGGCCGTGATCGGCTCGTCCGGATCGCCCGTCGCCAGGATCAGCAGGCGCTCGACGTTGTTGCGCAGTTGGCGGACGTTGCCCGGCCAGGGATGGACCTGAAGCACGGCAAGCGCGTCGTCGGCGATCCGGCGATGCGGCAGACCCTGCGAGGCTGACAGGTTGTCGACGAAATATTCGATCAGCTCGCCGATGTCCTCGCGACGCTCGGACAGCGGGGGCACGCGGATCGGCACGACGTTCAGGCGGTGGAACAGATCCTCGCGGAACCGACCCTCGGCGATCTCGACCTTCAGATCGCGCGCGGTCGAGGTGACCACGCGAACGTCCACCTGGACGTCCTGCTCCCCGCCGACACGACGGAACCGCTGCTCGACCAGCACGCGCAGGATACGGCTCTGGCTCTCACGTGGCATGTCGCCGACGTCGTCCAGATAAAGTGTGCCGTTGTGGGCGCGCTCGAACACGCCGATCTTACGGGGACGGCCGTCGCCGCCCTCTTCGCCGAACAGCTCCACGTCCAGCCGTTCCGGGGTCATGCCGGCGGCCGAGATAGCGACGAACTCGGACTTGGCGCGCGGGCTGCCGTCATGGATCTGACGCGCCACGAGCTCCTTGCCCGAGCCGGGCGGACCCGAAATCAGGACGCGGCTGTTGGCCGGCGCCACCTTGGCGATGGTGCCGCGCAGCAGTTGCGCCGCCGCCGATTTCCCAATCAGGCCAGTGGGCGCCATCGTCTGCGCCCGCAGACGGCGATTTTCACGCTTCAGAGCAGCTGCTTCCAGCGCGCGCTCGACTACGACCACCAGGCGATCCGATTTGAACGGCTTTTCGATGAAGTCGTAGGCGCCGCGTTTCAAGGCGCTGACGGCGGTTTCGATGTTGCCGTGGCCTGAGATCATGACGACCGGCAGGTCTTCATCCAGCTCCTTGACGACATCCAGCAATTCCAGCCCGTCCAGACCGCCGCCCTGCATCCAGATATCGAGCACGGCCAACGACGGCTTGCGCGCCCGGATCGCGGCCAGGGCCTCATCAGAGTTGGCGGCCGTTCGGACCGAATGGCCCTCGTCCTCGAGCAAGCCTGAGACCAGTTCGCGGATGTCCGCCTCGTCGTCCACGACCAGAATGTCGGCACCGGTAATGCGCATGACGCCTCTCTTACTCCGCCGCCCGCGCCGTGCCGGGGGCACGTTGGGCAGCCTTGCTGTCTTGGGTCAGGGGGAAGATCAGGCACACGCGTGCGCCCGATAATGTCTCGGCGTCTGCCAGCTTCAGCTCGCCGCCGTGGTCCTCACAGATGCGTTTGACGATGGCCAGGCCCAGGCCCGTGCCCTTCTCGCGCGTCGTAACATAGGGCTCGGTCAGGCGATCACGATCCTTGGCCGGCAGACCGACGCCGTCGTCCTCGATCACGAAGGCGGCGAGCCCGCCCTCGACCGTCAGGCGGGCGATGATGCCGATTGCTTCCGTTGGAGCCGTATCGCGCATCCGCCGCGCGGAAACGGCCTCGCCAGCATTCTTGAGGATGTTGGCCAGGGCTTGACCGACCATGCGCCCGTCGCACTGCAAGACGGCGTCCGGCAGGGGTTCGATCAGTTCAACAATGATATCCGCCGCCGCCACACGCTGAGCGAATACCGCCTCGCGCAGCATTTCTGCGGGGTTCTCGCGCGTGAAGCGCGGGGCCGGCATCCGGGCGAAGGACGAGAACTCATCCACCATGCGGCCGATGTCGCCGACCTGTCGGATGATGGTCTCGGTGCAACGGTCAAACACCTCGACATCGTCGCTGACCTGCGAACGGTATTTGCGACGCAGGCGTTCGGCCGACAGCTGGATCGGCGTCAGGGGGTTCTTGATCTCGTGGGCGATGCGACGGGCAACGTCGCGCCAGGCGGCGTTGCGCTGGGCCGTGACCAGCCGTGTGATGTCGTCGAAGGTCAGGACCATCTCACCACCCTGCCCGCCTTCGATACGGACGCGCAGACGACGGGCTTCACCGGCGCGGCTGACGTCGATGTCCTCTTCAATGTGGGCCTCGGCGCGTTCGGAAAGTTCAGCCAGTTCAGGCGCAACCTCGGCCAGCAATTGCCCCTGCACATCCGCCTCGTCGATGGCCAGAAGTTGGCTGGCGCTGTCGTTGATGGCCGAGATGCGGCCCATGCGGTCCAGACCTATCACTCCGGCGCTGACGCCCGACAAGACCGTCTCGATGAAGCGACTGCGGCCTTGGGCGTCGTCGCTGGCGGTCTTCAGCGCCGCCTGCTGGGTCATGATGTCGCCGGTCATCCGATTGAAGGCCTCGGACAGGACGATCAGGTCAGACGGCGCCCCCGTATTGTCCACCCGCGCGCTCAGGTCGCCGCCCGCCACCTGGTCCGCCGCCTTCACCAGACGGCCGATGGGAGCCGAAATCGAACTGGCCGCGGACATGGCCAGCCAGACCGCGCCGACCAGAACCAGCAGGGCGGTCTCCAGATAGCTGAGCGCGAAGGCCGCTTGAATCCGCGCCCGACTTTCCTCGGCGGCGCGATAGGCGGCGATGGATTCCTCGCCATTGCGCATCCGCTGGATCAGACCCGGCGCCAGGGGTCGGACGACATAGAGGTAGGCGTGACCATAGTCAGGCAGCGGATACAGCGCTCGCACCATGTCCGGATTTTCAGTCACGGTCGTCGGCGCCACTTCGCCGGCCGCCACAGTCTCAAACGCTTCCCGCGGAGGGGCAACATAAGGCGGCGCGTCGGGCTGCTCGCCGCTGGCCAGCACCTCTCCGTCGCTGTTCAGAATATAGAGGGCCGGATAACCGAAGAAGTCGCCGATCTGGGCCAGAGCGCGTGAAAACTGAATGCGGTTGTCGAAAAGGCTTCGCACCCCGCCCAGTTCCGTCGACATCGTCTCAAGATCGACCTCCAGCCCCGCGCCGACATCGGCGACGTAGGCCCGGCCGATTTCGGCGCCGTTCTCTACCGCTGAACGGACGTTGGTGCTGAACCACTGGTCCACGCCGCGGTTGACCAGGACACCGAACACCAGCGCGATCAGGACCGCCGGAACGACGGCGACCAATGAAAACAGGGTGACAAATCGCAAATGCAGCCGGGAGCCAGGGTCGTTGCGGTTCCTGGTCAGGCGCAGCACCCGCCCGCCGATCACTGCGGCCAGACCACCGATCAAGACCAGGTTGGCCAGCAGGATGAACAGGACGAACTGACTCGCCGCTGTTCGTGCATCGCCGCCGGCTGTCGCGCCTGGCGCGATGGCAACCAGCCAAATCGCCGCGGCGGCGATCAAGGAGGCGACAGCGTAGGCAGAGACGAACAAGGCCCGGGCGCGACCGCTAGCCAAACGCCCCCAGAGCGAACGCTCGGGGTCGTGACCTTCAGTCTGCGCGGCAGGCAACTCCGTCATCACCTTGCAGCTTCAACCAACTGTGGCCGATTTTCAACACTAGAGTTGCGGAATTGATCCACCGCAGCCAACCAAAGCTGGGAAAGCGCTTTCTCAACCTCACCGGGCGTCTCCAGTCGACAGAGGCGCGCCTTGGCGGCACGTCGCTCCAACGGTTCCTCCGGCCAGGGCGCCTGTTCGATATACCAGCCCAGATGCTTGCGGAACATCTTCAGGCCAAGCGGGAGGCCGTAGAATGCCGCTGAAGCCCGCAGGTGCTCGATGACGATGGCCAGACGCTCTTCACGACCAGGTTCCTGAAGTCGTGTTCCATCCGCCAGCGCGCGTTCCAGATGGGCCGCGAGCCAGGGCCGACCATAGACCCCTCGGCCCAGCATCAGGCCGTCGGCGCCGGATTGAGCGAGGGCCTCTCGCGCCTGTTCGGCGGTTATGATGTCGCCGTTGACGATGACCGGAATGCCCACCGACCGCTTGACCTCGGCCACCGCGTCCCAGTCCGCGACGCCGGTATAGAATTGCTTGCGGGTGCGTCCATGCACCGTGACGGCGGCAACACCGAGATCCTCGGCGCGCCGCGCCAGATCGGCCGCGTTATGGCTGTTCTCGTCCCAGCCCAGTCGCATCTTGACTGTGACCGGGCGACTGACGGCCGCGACAACGGCCCCCATGATCGCCGCCGCCCGTTCGGGGGTGCGCATCAGCGCCGAACCGCATGCAGCGCCAGTGACCTCCTTGGCCGGGCAGCCGAAATTCAGGTCGATGATGTCCGCGCCCGCCTTTTCCGCCATGCGCGCGCCTTCGGCCATGGCCGCCGGATCACCGCCGACCAACTGGATCACCGTCAGCGGCAGTCCGCCGCCGACAGCCGCACGTCGCACCACGTCGGGCCTCCCGCGCGCCAGTTCCGCCGAGGCGACCATTTCAGTCGCGACGTAGGTCGCGCCCAGCTTGGAGGCGAGCACGCGGAACGGCAGGTCAGTGATCCCCGTCATGGGGGCCATCAGCACCCGGCCGGCGATCCGCACGTCTCCGATTTGCAATCCTGTGCTCATATGGCCCTTACCGCCAACTGTTGCCCCTCTCGTCAAGCGGAACTGGGGCGCTTAGAAGGCCGACATGGGATTTGCAGCAATCGTTGTGGCGGCCGGTTCGGGCTCGAGAGCCGGCGGAGACAAGCAATGGCGGAGCGTCGGCGCCAAGCCGATGGTCCGCTGGTCGATTGAGACCCTGTTGAAGGCAGGGGCCGATCCAGTTCTCGTCGTTGTCGCGCCAGGCGCCGAATCTCGATTGAACGAGGCGCTGGACGGGCTGTCAGGATGGACCGCAGTCATCGGCGGCGCCACGCGAGCAGAATCAGTCTGCGCTGGCCTGACCGCTCTGGCCGCCAAGGACGACACGCCGGTCATGATCCACGACGCAGCCCGACCGTTCCTGACCTCCGAGGTGATCGAACGCCTGCTGGCGGCGCTGAATGACGCCGACGGGGCCCTGCCCGCCCTTCCCGTGGCCGACAGTCTGCGTCGCGGCGTGGACGGCCTGGTTGTCGGCGGCGTCGAGCGCGAAAGTCTCTGGCGCGCCCAGACGCCCCAAGCCTTCCGCCTCAAGACCATCCGTGGCGCCTACGCCGCCTGGACCGATGCCGCCGCCCCCACGGACGAAGCCGCCGTGGTCGAGCGCATCGGCGGCCGGGTGCGCCTGGTCGAGGGCGACGCTCGCTTGATGAAACTGACCTACCCCGAGGATTTCGCCATGGCCGAGGCCCTGTCGCCCAAGACCTTCCGCATCGGCCAGGGCTATGATGTGCATCGCTGGGGACCGGGAACCTCGGTCTGGCTGTGCGGAGTCGAAATTCCTCACGACCAGACCCTGATTGGGCATTCCGACGCCGATGCGGGCCTGCACGCCCTGACCGACGCGATCCTCGGCGCTATCGCCGACGGCGACATCGGCGACCATTTTCCGCCCAGCGATCCGCAATGGAAAGGCGTTTCGTCGGACCGCTTCCTGGTTTATGCGGCTGAACGCGTGACCGCGCGCGGCGGCCGGATCGTGAATGTCGATGTGACCCTGATCTGCGAGCAGCCCAAGGTGAAACCGCATCGCCTGGCCATGCGCGAACGCCTCGCCGAGTTGCTGCAAATTCCGCTCGACGCGGTCAGCGTCAAGGCGACGACGAGCGAGGGCCTCGGCTTCACTGGTCGCGGCGAAGGCCTCGCCGCCCAGGCCGTGGCCTCGGTGGAACTGCCCGCCTAGCTGCTGGACAGATCCGCCGACGCCCGTTCAAGCACGGCCGCAGGCGTTTCTCCGTTGCGCATTTCCGCCACCCCGACTTCAAACTCGACCACGAAGGGCGAACGATCCTTGCCCGCGTCGAAAGCGGTGCAGGCGATCACGGCAGAGATTCGTTCGGCCGCCATGCGTGCAGCGGCCGCGCTCGTGGCGGGCAGAACCAGGGCGAACAATTCGGGTCCCAGTCGCGCCGCAGTATCCTCTACGCGCACAAGTCGCGACACCATGGCGCCGATCTGAGGCATGGCGCGATCCAGCCAGCCGCCGTCGCGCGCCTGAACGACGGGGTCGCGTTCGGCAACTCGCAGAACGCAGACTGACAGGGCGCGATTGCGTGATCGCGCGCCCTCGGCGAGACGCGCCAGATGGGAGGCGAACAAATCGCGCGTGAACAGGCCGGTGGCCGCGTCCGTCAGGTCCGAGCCCCGAACTGAATCGAGGGCGCGCCGAATGGCCTGACGACGGCGATGGTTGCGAGCCAGAGCCAGAACCCGCTCGGCCGTCTCGTCCTCCGGCGTTTCAGCCGCGGCCACATCGGCGAAGCCTCTGCGGAACAGATCCGCCAGTTCGACCTCGGCCGCACCACGCAAATAGAGCACCAGCGGAATATGATAGAGGCGCGTATTCCGCTTCATGCCGGACGCGATCGACAAGGCCGGCGCATGATCCTGACCACCCCAAAGGACGGCGGCGTCAAACGCCCGCTCATGCAGGTAGTCGAAAGCGGTGTAGGGCGTCGGCGCGGCGATGACCTCGGCGCCGGCGGCCGACAGGGCGTTGGACATGGCCAGGAAGCGACGGTCGGCCGCTCCCGCCGTCAGAATTTGCAGGGGCGTATCGCCGAGATCGGGCGCCTGCAGGGTCACCCCGTGAGCCGCGAAGGTCTGCTGCCGCAGCTTGAACTCCTCTTCGGCGATGCCGGCGCGCGTCAACTGGTCGAGCCGCAAGGCGGCCTGCGCCGGATGCGGCGCCGAAGACATGGCAAGATCGGCGTCGCCTTGGCCTGAATCGTTACCGATCATGAGGATGGGCAGGTAGCGCGGCGCGGCGGCCTCACGAAGCCGGGCCAGCGCGGCGCCGCCCTCCATTCCGCGCGCGTCAATTACGGCCGCATCGACCGCCATATCCTTCAACACCAGAACGGCGGCGTCCAGCGTCCGCGCCGTCATCGTGGGCCATCCCAACTGGTCCAGACCCTCGCAAAGCGGGCCGATCAGGTCGTCATCGAAAGCGACAACCAGTACGCGCGGATCGGAATCCAAAAGTCTCTCCTTGAGGCCCGGTCGGTTCGCCCCCGACGCCGATGCTCCGAGCCGCGGCGATGATACCGACGCCTCCCCCTGTCTAGCAATGGGGCCGGCGCCGACCCCAGGTTACAATTTAAACGGCGCTGACAGAGGGTTTCGCCATTGGCCGAATGAGGTTAATCGGTCGCTTTGACGGATGCCGAGGTCCAGGCTTGAACCAACAACACCGATTGACGGCCCTGCCCCTTTTCTGGGGCAAGCTGGCGGTTCGCTCCTTCACCCGGAGTTGGGGGCGCGACGTCATGCTCTACACGGGCGGCGTATCCTTCTTCGCCCTGCTGGCCGTCTTCCCCGCCATCGCCATCCTGATCGGCTTCTACAAGGTTGTCCTTTCCATTGGTCAGGTCAGCGAGCAAGCGGCGGCTCTGGCCGATGTCGTGCCGCACGCCGCCCGCTCCATCTTCCTGAACGAGATCGACCGCCTGGCGAACGCCTCGGCCCGCACTGTATCGGCGCAAAGCGCTCTCGCCCTGATCATCGGCGCATACGCCGCGCACCGCGGTTTCAAGGCCTTGCTGGCGGGTTTGAACCTGATCCATGATGAGACCGAACCGCACGGCTTCTTCAAGTTCAACCTGCTGGCCTTCCTGGTCGCGCTGGCCGCCTTCGTCCTGTTCACCGTGGTGTCCGGCGCGGTCGTGACATCTCGGCTGATGGAGCACACGCACGCCCAGGACCCCGTCGGTCTTCTGGTACTGCCGCTGGACGGCCTTTGGCCCTCGCTCGGCCTGTGGCTCGGCCTGACCATGCTTTACCGTTACGCCATGTCCCACGCCACGCGCGTGGCGTGGAAGGCGGCGATCATGGGGGGCCTGATCGCCACGGTCATGTCGACCTTCTTCTCATGGCTTTGCGCCATTTATGTTGAGCAGATCGCCCAGCTCGGCGCCACCTACGGCTCGGTAGGCGCGGTGGTTGTGCTGCTGATCTGGCTATCATGGAATGTCAACGCCATCTTCTACGGCGGGGCCTTCGCCACCGAACTGGAGATCGCGTGGAAAACGCCCGAGCCGGAAGTTGAGGCTGACAGCTCGGTCGTCAATCTGTCGGAACGCCGCCAGTCTCGACAGTGATGCGCAGCACGCCGTCCTGCTCCTCGACCCCACAGACCTTCCCGCCCAGATCCCCCATCAGATAGGGTACGTCGATCCGCGCCATCGGGTCCGTCGCCAGCAAGGTCAGCCGCGCGCCCGGCGCCGCCCCCTCCATCGCCCTGCGCAAACGCAAGCTCGGCACGGGGCAACGATGCCCGCGCGCATCCACCACAAGCCCTGTCACGCGGTCACCGCCCTCAGCAACATGGCGAGGGCGACGCGCACGCTTTCCAGTCGCACCGCCTCCCTCCCGATATCGCCGAACCAGCGTTCGTCATGAACAACGACGCCGTCGCGTCCGACGGCCGCGAAATGCACCAGTCCGACGGGCTTTTCGATTGAGCCCCCGCCAGGCCCCGCCACCCCGGTGATGGACACCGACGCCGAGGCCCGCGATCTCTGAACCGCCCCCTGCGCCATCGCCCGCGCGACGGGGTCCGACACGGCGCCGAAACGCTCCAGAAGCTCGCCGGCCACTCCGAGAAGCTCGACCTTGGCCTCGTTGCTGTAGGTGACGAAGCCGCAATCCAGCACGGCCGACGACCCCGCGATGGCCGTGATCGCGCCTGACACCAGACCGCCGGTACAGCTTTCCGCCGTCGCCACCATGACCCCGGACTTAAGCCCGGCTTCGATCACGGCTTCAGCCGCAGCCTGAATATCATCGGGGAACATGGCTATGCGCTCCGTCTGCGAGTCGGTCTAAGGCTGCCTTCAGGGAGCGGGTCAGTCGACCGCGCAACAGCCAGCGGATCGCGAATGACCGATTCCACCATGACGACGGCCCTCCGCAAGGGCGCAGCGATAACACCCGTCTTGTTCGCCGTCGCCATCTTCACCTCGGCGTCTCTCGTTTTTATCGTCCAGCCTATGGTGGCCAAGCTGGTCCTGCCGATGCTGGGTGGATCGCCATCGGTGTGGAACACCTCCATGGTCTTCTTCCAGACCGCGTTGCTGGCCGGATACGGCTATGCGCATCTGCTGCAGCGCGTTCGATCATTGAAATGGCAGGCGGTCGTTCATCTCGGCCTTCTGGCGGCGGCGGCGCTGTTTCTGCCCTTGCAGATCAGCGGCCTGTTGGGTGAACCTGATCCTGCGGCTCCGAATGCCTGGCTGCTGGCGACGCTGGCCTTGTCGGTCGGCGCGCCGTTCGCGATCCTGTCAGCCACGGCGCCGCTCCTTCAGGCCTGGTACGCCCGTGTGCGCGCCGACCACGCCGATGGTCAGAACCCCTACGTCCTTTATGCCGCCTCCAACCTCGGCAGCTTTCTGGCCCTGCTCGCCTACCCGGCCGTGATCGAACCGCTGATGTCCCTGTCTGGCCAAAGAGTCGGCTGGACCGGCGGTTACGGGCTTTTCGTCATTCTGGTGGTCGGCCTGGCGGTCGTGGTCTGGCGCCGTCGCGCGCAGGACGCACCTGAGCCCGCGCCTCTGGCCGTCAGCGCGCCCATTCCCTGGCGCGAGAAGGGCGTGCTGGTTTTGCTGGCCGCGGCGCCGTCCAGCCTGATGCTCGGCGTCACCGCCCACCTGTCGACGGATGTGGCCTCAGCGCCCTTCCTCTGGGTCGCGCCCCTGGCCCTCTACCTGCTGACCTTCGTCATAGCCTTCCAGACCCGGCCGTGGATCAGCCTGCCGACGACCCTGGTCCTTCAGGCCGCACTCGGCGCCGTCGTGGTCAGTCTGGTGGGCATGAACACCGGTCAGTGGCTGTTGCTGCTTCTGGCCCACCTGACCGCCTTCTTCTTCACCGCACTCATGTGTCACCAGCGGCTCGCCGCGCGACGTCCCGCGCCGGATCGGCTGACCGAGTTCTATCTTCTGCTGTCGCTGGGCGGCGTGGTCGGCGGAGCGTTCAACGCCTTGCTCGCCCCGGTCATCTTCAACGGTGTCTGGGAGTATCCTCTGGTCATGGTGCTGGTCGGGCTAGCGAGACCGTGGGGCGATGGCGCCCTGTCGCGCCGCTATATCCTCCTTCTGCTCATCGGTATCGGCGTCGCCGTCGCGCCGCCGATCATCCTTGAGGTCATGCGCTACAACCCCGACTTCCGCGCCCTGCTCAGCGACCAGGCGCGATTGCAGATGGTTCAGGTCATTCTGGGCGGGGCGGCGATCTGCGCCTTTCTGGTCCGCGACCGTGCGATCCTGTTCACCATCATCATCGCCGCCATCACCCTGTCGGCCCACCACGTCGGTCGCGGCTACGACTGGAACCTGACGGAACGCAGCTTCTTCGGCGTGATGCGGGTGGCCGTCACGCGCGACGACAGCATGGGCGGGGACCTCCATGTCCTGATGCACGGCACCACCCTGCACGGCGCCCAGGCCCGCGCGCCCGGCTTCGCCTGCAGCCCCACCATGTATTACGCTACCGCGACACCCCTGGGTCAGGCGGCGCAGCGAATCCAGCAGCGTACCCCGGCGGCCAAGATCGGCGTCGTGGGCCAAGGCTCAGGCGCCATGGCCGCCTACAAGCGCGCCGAGGACGAGCTGACCTTCTTTGAGATCGACCCGATGGTGGACCGCGTGTCGCGCGATCCGTCCTGGTTCACCTACATCTCGCAGTGCGCCGACGGACCCATTCGCACCGTGCTGGGCGACGCGCGCCTGACCATGGCCAAGGAGGCGCCGGGCACCTACGACCTGCTGGTCATCGACGCCTTCTCGTCGGACGCCGTGCCCACGCACCTGCTGACGGTCGAGGCCATTCAGGGCTATCTCAAGCTACTGAAGCCTGACGGCGTGGTCGTGCTGCACCTGTCAAACCGCAACCTTGAAATCACCATGCCGGCTGTCGCCGCCGCTCGTCAGCTGGGCGCCGCCGACCTGCATCAGATCTACATCGAACAGCCGAATGCGCCGGAAATGTCCGAGGCTTCGACCGAGGCCCTGGCCATCTCGCCGACCGCCGAAGGCCTGGCAGACTTCAAGGGCGACGGCCGCTGGCGCAAGCTGGCCCCGACCGAGGTGCGCCCCTGGACCGACGACTACGTCAACCTGTTCGGCGCCTTGATCCGGCAGATGAAGGGGCGCGGTTAAGCCGCCCCCGCCACCCGCGCCAGATCGGCGGTGATCCGCTCGGCGACCTTCAGACGGTCGTCGGGCGTGGGCCATTCGCCCTTCACCACGATCTTCTGATCCGGCCTGATCTTCCAGAAGGCCTGGTTCTTCTGGATCAGACCGACCAGTCCCATCGGATTGGGGAAGCTGTTGTTGCGCAGGGTCAGAACCGCGCCCTTGGGCCCGATGTCGATCTTCTCGATGCAGGCCGTACGGCAGTTGGCCTTGATGCCGACGATCCGCAGAAGCTGCTGCGCCTCGTCCGGCAGCGGGCCGAAGCGGTCGATCAACTCGGCCGCCATGGCCTCGCGATCCTCCATTTTTTCAGCGTCCGACAGGCGACGATAGAGGCTAAGGCGAACGTTCAGGTCTGGCACGTAAGCTTCTGGAATCAGGACCGCCGCGCCGACATTGATCGACGGCGACCAGCCTCGGTCGGCTACGCCCTCGCCCGCTTCGCGCAGTTCGGCGACGGCGTCTTCCAGCATCTGCTGATACAGCTCGACCCCGACCTCGCGAATGTGGCCCGACTGCTCGTCGCCCAGCAGGTTGCCGCCGCCGCGCTGGTCCAGGTCGTGACTGGCCAGTTGGAAGCCGGCGCCCAGATTGTCCAGCGACTGCAGCACCTGCAAACGCCGCTCGGCTGACAGGCTCAGCGGACGCTTGGGATCAGTCGTCAGATAGGCGAAGGCCCGCGCCTTGGACCGACCGATGCGGCCCCGGATCTGGTGCAGTTGCGCCAGGCCGAACATATCGGCGCGATGGACGATCAGGGTGTTGGCCGTCGGAATGTCGATACCGCTCTCGACGATGGTGGTCGAAACCAGCACGTCGTACTGCCCGTCGTAGAAGGCGCTCATCACCTCCTCCAGCTGGGTCGGGCTCATCTGGCCGTGGCCGACCACGAACTTCACCTCGGGCACCTGCTCGCGCAGGAACTTTTCGATGTCCGGCAGTTCCTTCAGGCGCGGCGCGACGTAATAGGCCTGACCGCCGCGATACTTTTCGCGCAGCAAGGCCTCGCGCACCAGCACCGGGTCCCACGGGGTGACATAGGTCCGCACCGCCAGACGATCAACCGGCGGCGTGGCGATGATCGACATCTCGCGGATGCCCGACAGGGCCATCTGCAGCGTCCGCGGGATGGGCGTGGCCGTCAGGGTCAGCAGGTGAACATCGGCCCGCAGGGACTTCAGCTTCTCCTTGTGCTTGACGCCGAAGTGCTGCTCCTCGTCGACGATCACCAGGCCCAGATCCTTGAACCCGACCTGTTCGGCCAGCACCGCATGGGTGCCGACGACGATCTCGAAGGTCCCGTCCTTGAGCCCCGCGCGCGTCTCGTTGGCGTCCTTGGCCGTGACCATGCGCGACAGGTGCCGCACCGTAATCGGCCAGCCAGCGAAGCGTTCCGAGAAGGTCTTGAAGTGCTGGCGCGCCAGCAGGGTCGTCGGGCAGACGATGGCCACCTGCTGACCGCTCATGGCGACGACGAAGGCGGCGCGCAGGGCGACCTCGGTCTTGCCGAAGCCGACGTCGCCGCAGATCAGGCGATCCATGGGCGTGCCCTTGCCCAGGTCTTCCAGCACGTCGCCGATGGCGTTCAACTGGTCGTCCGTCTCCTCATAGGGGAAGCGGGCGCAGAACTCGTCGAACAGGCCGGACGGCGGCACGATGGCGTCGGACACCCGCAGCGCCCGTTTGGCGGCCAGGGCGATCAGACCCTCGGCCATGGCGCGCAGGCGTTCCTTGGCCTTGGCCTTGCGACCCTGCCAGCCGGCCCCGCCCAGACGATCCAGCTGAACCCCGTCGGCGTCGGTGCCGTAGCGGGTCAGAAGGTCAATGTTTTCAACCGGCAAATAAAGCTTGCTGTCACCGGCGTAGAGCAGTTCCAGGCAGTCGTGCGGCGCCTCCTGAATCTCCAGCGTCTTCAGGCCCTCATAGCGCCCGATGCCGTGATCCAGGTGGACGACCAGATCGCCCGCCGTCAGAGCCGAGGCCTCGGCCAGGAAGTTGGAGGCCCGCCGCTTGCGCTTGGGCCGCGCCAGGCGGTCGCCCAGGATGTCGGTCTCGGAAATGACCGCGACCTCGTCGGTGACGAAGCCATGCTCGACCGGCAGGACGGCGCGCAGATAGATGTCCTTCGGCGCCGCCAGCACATCGTCCCAGTCACGCACCGGCAAGACGTGCGCCAGGCCATGGTCGCCCAGCATGGCCGCCAGACGCTCGGCCGAGCCCTCGGTCCAGGAGGCGAACAGGACCCGCTTGCCCTGCCCCTTCAATGCCTCGGCGTGCTGCGCCACCGCAGCGAACAGGTTGACGCTGTCCTGCGACCGTTCGGCGGCGAAGCTGCGGCCCAACCGCCCGCCGGCGTCCTCGCCCGACCCCGCCGCCAGCGGCGAAAGGCGTCGCACGGCGCGACCGGCCAGGGCGCTGTTCCAGTCGCCTTCGTCCAGATAGAGGCTCTGCGGCGCGGGCGCGCGATAGGCCGCGCCGCCCTTGCCCCTGGCGGCTTCCTTGCGCGCCTCATAGGCGTCGCTCGTCAGACTCCAGCGCTCGGCGCGGGCCTGCTCTACCTGACTGTCGAGGAAGACCGGCGCGCTGTCCGGCAGGAAGTCGAACAGGGTGTCGAGGCGGTCGTAGAAGAGCGGCAGCCAGTGCTCCAGCCCCTGACGGCGCGCGCCCTCGCTGACGGCGGCGTACATGGGCTCGTCGCCGGGCGCGCCGAACAGATTCAGATAGCCGCTGCGGAACCGCGAGATGCTCTCGGCGTCCAGCAGCACCTCCGACACCGGCAGCAGGGCGACCTGCTTCAGTTGTTTGGTCGAGCGCTGGGTTTCGGGATCGAAGGCGCGGATGGATTCCAGTTCGCTGCCGAACAGGTCCAGACGGACCGGCTCGTCGAAGCCCGGCGGGAAGACGTCGATAACGCCGCCGCGAATGGCGTACTCACCACGCTCCGACACAGTCGAGGCGCGCACATAGCCGTTGGCCGAGACGTAGCGTTCCAGCGCCGCCGTATCCAGATCACGACCGACCCTGGCCTCGAACCCGGCTCCGGTCACAGCCTGGCGCGGAGGCGTGCGCTGAGTGGCGGCGGCGACAGTGGCGATGACCAGCAGGGGCCTAGCGTCCGACGGATCGCGCTGGGCCAGCCGGGTCAGGGTCGCCATGCGCTGGGCCGCAACCGAGGCTGTGGGGCTCAGACGGTCGTAAGGCAGGCAATCCCAGGCTGGATATTCAAGAACTTCAACGTCCTTGGCGAAAAATCCGAGGGTCTGGGTAAAATTACCCGCGCGCTGATAGTCCCGGGCGACCAGCAAGCCTACCCCGCCCTGGGCCGTCAGCCGTTCAGCGACGACCAGTGCATCCAGACCCTCGGGCGCGCCGCCCAGTTCGACGTCACGCCGCGCCATCGCCTCACTCATCAACCGATACCCTTGGCCACTTCCGCCGCGACGTGTTCGCGCATGAAGGCCCGGATGCGCGCCAGCATCGGCCCGTCGAACTCGGGCGGGGTCGGCTCCTTCTCGATGATCCAGGCGTAGAGGTACTGGTCCTCCTCGTTCAGGAGGTGCTCCAGTTCGTCCAGTTCGGCGTCGCTCAGCGTCGGCCCGATCTGGTCCGTGAACGGGCCCAGCACCATGTCGGCCTCGCGGAAGCCGCGTCGCCAGGCGCGGTAGGAAATCCGGCCGAGTCGTTGTTTCCGAGCGTCCTCTGGACGTGCATCAATATCGGCCACGCGGTTCCTTGCCCGGTCCGTTCATGTGAAGAGTTGGATCAGATAGCGTTCCCGTTCCGTTTTCGCCAGCTATGCTGAGGCTAATGCGGCCCGAGATTCTCTTTCCCCTGTTCGCGGACGTCTCCACCCTGAAGGGCGTGGGGCCCAGAAGCGCGCCCTTGGTGCACAAGCTGGCGGGTCCGCTGGTGCGCGACGTCCTGTTCCTGTCGCCGTCAGGGATCATCCAGCGCCGCCGCACGACCGCCGCGGCCGCCGTCGAGGGCGAGATCGGCGTCTTCGACGTCCTGATCGACCGGCTGATCCCACCGCACAAGAACGGCGCCCCGTTCAAGATGCGGGCGTCCGACGACACCGGTTTTGTTCACCTGATCTGGTTCGCCGGTTCGCCGCGCCATATCGAGAGCCTGGCCCCGCGCGGCGAGCGGCGGCTGGTGACAGGCAAGGTCGAGCGCTTCAACAACGAGGTGCAGATCGCGCACCCCGACTACATCCTGCCGCTGGACAAGGCGGACGAAATCCCTCTGTCCGAACCGGTCTATCCGGCGACGCAAGGACTGACCTCGCGTGTGGTGCGCAAATTGGCGCAGGGCGCGCTGGCCCTCGCTCCAGAGCTGGCCGAGTGGCAGGACCCCGCCTGGCTGGCGGCGCGGCGCTGGCCCGGCTGGCGCGCGGCGCTGGAGAGCCTGCACGCCCCGACGACGGAGATGGATCTAACGCCCGAGGCCCCGGCCCGCCAGCGCCTGGCCTATGACGAGCTGTTCGCCCACCAGCTGGCTTTGGCGCGCCGTCGCCGCACGCGACATATCACCCCTGCAGCGCGCATCGAGCCTGGCGACGCCTCGCGACGCATGCTCGCCGCCCTGCCCTTCACCCTGACCGGGGCCCAGGCCCGCGCTCTTGAAGAAATCCGCGCCGATCTGGCCGCGGGCGAGCAGATGGGGCGGCTGCTGCAAGGCGACGTGGGCTCCGGCAAGACCGCCGTCGCCGCCCTGGCTCTAGCCGACGCAGCGTCCAGCGGCTTCCAGTCCGCCCTGATGGCCCCCACCGAAATCCTGGCCCGCCAGCACTATCAGCGACTGGCGCCGATGCTGGAGGAAGCCGGCGTCTCGACCGTCCTGCTGACCGGCCGCGACACGCAGAGCGAGCGACGTCAGCGGTTGGCGGCTCTGGCCTCGGGCAAGGCCCAGGTCGCTATCGGCACCCACGCCCTGTTCCAGGACGCGGTGCAGTTCCATCGTCTGGCCCTGGCCGTCATCGACGAACAGCACCGCTTTGGCGTCAATGAGCGCCAGAGGCTTCAGGCCAAGGGGGATCCAGCCATCGGCGGCGTCCACCTGCTGACCATGTCGGCCACGCCGATCCCGCGCACGCTGGAACTGACCCAGTACGGCGAACTGGAAGTCAGCCGCCTTATGGAGAAGCCGCCGGGCCGCACCCCCGTCGCCACCGCCGTCTTGCCGCTGGTCCGCATCGGCGAGGTGGCCAAGCGACTGAAGGCGGCCATCGACAGCGGAGCTCAGGCCTACTGGATCTGTCCGCTGGTGGCCGAATCCGAAGCCATCGACCTGGCCGCCGCCGAGGAACGCGCCAACGACCTGCGACGAATCCTGCAGGTCGAGGTCGGTCTGGCCCACGGCCAGATGCCAGGCGCCGAACGTGAAGCCGTCATGGCCGAGTTCGCAGAAGGGCGCATCCCTCTGCTGGTCGCCACCACGGTCGTCGAGGTGGGTGTCGACGTGCCCAACGCCTCAATCATGGTCATCGAACACGCCGACCGCTTCGGCCTGGCCCAACTGCACCAGTTGCGCGGCCGGGTCGGGCGCGGGGCCAAGTCCAGTTCCTGCATCCTGCTATACGGCGGTCAGGACGGTGCGCTGGGCGAGACCGCGCGCGAACGTTTGGAGACCCTGCGTCGCACCGAGGATGGGTTCGAGATCGCCGAAGAAGATTTCCGCCTGCGCGGCGGCGGCGACCCGCTTGGCCTGAAGCAGAGCGGCTTCCCGGCCTATCGCTTCGCTGACCCGATCAAGCACCGAGCGCTGATGCTGGCGGCGTCGGACGACGCCCGTCTGATCCTGGGGCGCGATCCCGACCTGACCAGTCCGCGCGGCCAGGCCGTACGGGTGCTCGAGGCCCTGTTTGACTGGCGTGCGGACCGATCGGGAGCCGACTAGGAGGTCTGCCGGGTGTTCCAGGCAGCCAGCCGCGCCAGGGCGTCCGCTTCGATGTCCGCATAGAACAGGTTGTAGGGTCGCGCCTTGCGGCGGTCAGCCCAGCCGCTGAACTCACGGAAGGATTCCGATTTCAGCACCGTGTGACGCAACAGGCCGTCGCGGCATTGGGTGGCGATCTGACGGTCGATAAAGGCAGGGCGAAGCCCCCACTCCAGCCCTGTGGCGTTGGCGGCGCCCAGGTGACGGCGCTCGGGAACCGCCGCGCCGTTGTCGCTACCGGATACCGGGTTCACGCAGAGAGCGGGGCGATCGCCCAATTCAACCAATTGGCCGCGGTCATCCCAGATCAAGGCGCGTCGCAGCCTGCGCTTTGCAGCCCCTTCGTCGCCCTCGCCAACCTGCGACCAACCCACGACGCACCCCGTCTGATCCCGAGCGTGACAGGCGATGATCGGCGTCGTCTGATCCACAGCGACAATGGCGTCCATCAGATAGACCGCGACCAGCCGCTGGCGCAGACTCGGGTCAACCGCCACGCGCTCCTTGACCAGACGCGCGATCAGGTCCGCCCCCTGCTCGACCCCTGCCAGGATGATGGGCCCGGTCAGATGCTCCGCAAGCCATTGATCGAACGCCTGTTGGACGTCGCCATAGGCGAAGGCGCGCGCTTCACGGGCATCCTCGCGAAGCGTCAACCGCGTGTATAGGCTGGCCTGCCGGTAGCGTGGCGCGCTGATGGCGCCAGCTCTGGCGAAGGGACCGGCATAGTTGGGAATCACAACCCGCTTCAGATAGGCGTCGGCTTTGCGGTCGCCGATCGGACCGTTCCAGCCAGCCCCGCCGTTGTAGGTGGTCGAATGGACAAAGAAGATGGCGGCGTTTTCCGCGCTCGGAGCCCGGGCGTCCAGCAGGGCCCAGGCCGCAGACTGACGATAATCAGGCGGGGGCGGCGGCTCATAGGTCTGGAACGGAACCTGGGGATCCAACCCCGCCTTGAGTATGTCGCCGCGCCAGACCATGACAGCGGCCACCAGAATGAAGACGAGCGCAAAGCCCGTATAGCCGACCCATTGGCGCAAGGTCAGGCTGGGCATCTTCATCGATAGGGATCCGGCTTGGACAGAAATTCCTGGACGTAGCGCCGCACACCCTCTTCCAGCGGCGTCGATTGGCCGTTGAAACCGACCGCGCGTATGCGCTCCATGCTGGCCTCGGTGAAGTACTGATACCGGTCGCGGATCACCTCGGGCATATCGATATAGGCGATCGACGGCTCCTTACCCGCCGCCGCGAAGGTGGCGCGCGCCAGATCGGCGAACGACCGCGCCTGGCCCGATCCGGCGTTGAACACGCCCGACACGTCCGGCGTCTGCAGCAGCCAGTCGATGATGTTCACCACGTCGTCGACATAGACGAAGTCACGCAGCTGGCCGCCATCGGGATAGTTGGGGTTGTGCGACTTAAACAGGCTGACCGTCTCACCGGCCTGCACCTTGGGCCAGATCTGGGCCACAACCGACTTCATGCCGCCCTTGTGACCCTCGTTCGGGCCATAGACGTTGAAGAACTTCAACCCCGCCCACTGGCGCGGCGCCTCGCCCCGATCCGCCTGACGCACGGCATACTGGTCGAAAAGATATTTTGAATAACCATAGGCGTTTAGAGGACGCAGCGCATTCAGACTCTCAGGATCGTCGCGATCCTCGAACCCGATCTCGCCGTCGCCATAGGTCGCCGCCGAGGAGGCGTAGATCATCCGCACGTCGCGAAGCGCGCACCAGTCCCAGATGTCACGCGACAGGCTGAAGTTGGTGCGCAGGATCAGGTCCGCGTCCGGCTCGGTCGTCGAGGAAATGGCGCCCATGTGCACCACGGCCTCGATCCGTTCGGCGTGGCGCTCCAGCTGTTCGAACAGATCTTCGGGCGCCCACAGGTCGGCTATGGGATGCTTGGCGATGTTCTTCCACTTGGCGAGATCGGCCGTCTCCAGCCGGTCGCAGATGACCACGTCCCAGGCGCCGCTCTCGCACAGACGCGCCACGATGTTGGAGCCTATGAAGCCCGCGCCGCCCGTGACGACGATCATTCGCGGGGTCATGCCTTGTCTCCATTCATCTTTTCAATCGTCTTCGTCGTGGAATAGCCGTCGGCGAACTCGGCCAGGCGGACTTCCCCGCCCCAACTCTCGACCTCTGCTGCGCCGACGACCTTGTCCTTGGTGTAGTCCGCCCCCTTGATCAGCACATCAGGCCGCAGCCGCTCGATCAGGGCGATGGGGGTCGGGTCGTCGAAGGCCGTCACCCGATCCACGCTGGCAAGACCGCCGATAACGGCGGCGCGGCTGTCCAGGTCGTTGACCGGGCGCCCCTCGCCCTTCAGGCGACGCACCGAGGCGTCAGTGTTCAGCGCCACCACCAGCCGGTCGCACCAACCGCGCGCCTGATTAAGATAGGCGACGTGGCCCCGGTGCAGGATGTCGAAGCAGCCGTTGGTGAAACCGACCTTCAGGCCCTGACGCTTCCACGCCTCGACCTGATCCGACAGTTCGTCCAGCGGCGTGACCTTGGACTGGGCCAGGGCCGCGTGCTGGCTCATCTCGGCCTCGATCAGTTCGGCCGGCGTGACGACGGCGGTGCCGCTCTTGCCCACGACGACACCGGACGCGAGGATGGCGAACTGCACCGCCTGTTCCAGCGTCGCGCCTGCGCCCAGCGCAAGGCCCAGCGCGGCCAGACAGGTGTCGCCCGCGCCCGAGACGTCGAACACCTCGCGCGCCCGACCGGGGAAGTGGGTGACGCCACCGCCACGCCGCGCCAGCGTCATGCCCTTGCCTGCGCGGGTGACGATGACGGCCTTGGCGGTCGTGGAGGCCAGCAGGGCGGCCAGCGCCGCATCGACCTGCCCGTCAGTCTCGGTCGGCAGGCCGGTGGCGCCAGACAGTTCGCTGGCGTTCGGCTTGATGACGTCGACCGCGCCATAACGGGCGAAGTCGCGGCCCTTGGGGTCGACGATGACCGGCGCGCCGTATTCAGCCCCGGCCCACAGCGCCGCCTGGATGGCGCCGTCGTCCACCACGCCCTTGGCGTAGTCGGACAGCAGGATGGCGCCCGCGCCCTGAAACACCGCCTTGTCGCCATAGCCGGAATGGAGCGCGGCCTCATCGTCCAGCCGCAACAGCTGCTGGCCGGCGGCGACGAAGCGCGTCTTGACGATGGTGGCGGCGCCCTCGGGCCGGATCAGGGCGTCCTCGATCCGGTCCTCTGCAGTGATCAGATCGGTCAGCTCGGCGCCAGCCGCATCCTGCCCCGCCACGGCGCCCAGACGGGCCCGACCGCCCAAGGCCGCGACGTTGCGCGCCACATTGCCCACGCCGCCGGGCATGGCCACGGTGCGGCGCGCGCGCAGGACGGGGATCGGCGCTTCAGGCGAGATGCGGCTGACCTCGCCATAGACATAGCGATCCAGCATCAGGTCGCCGACGCAGGCGACCTTCAAGTCATGCACGCGTTCCAGCAGGGACTGCAGGGCGCCGAGATCAAGGGAACGTTCAGCCATGACGCCGAACTAGCGGATTCACGCCGCCTTAGCCATCGGCCCCTTGTGACCCAGCTTGATAGCCAGGTCGTCGAAGGCGATCAGTTCGGCGGCCAAGGCCTCAAACTGGCTCAGCGGCACCATGTTCGGGCCGTCCGACGGCGCGTTGTCCGGGTCTTCGTGCGTCTCCATGAAGACAGCGTCCACGCCGACTGCCACGGCGGCGCGCGCCAGAACCGGCACGAACTCGCGTTGGCCGCCCGAGGACGTGCCCTGCCCGCCCGGCTGCTGCACGCTGTGGGTCGCGTCGAAGACGATCGGGCAGCCGATCTCACGCATGATCGGCAACGACCGCATATCGCTGACCAGGGTGTTGTAGCCAAAGCTGGCGCCGCGTTCGCAGGCCATGACATTGGGGTTGCCGGCGCCGACCACCTTGGCGATGACGTTCTTCATGTCCCAGGGGGCCAGGAACTGACCCTTCTTGATGTTGATCGCCTTGCCGGTCGCCGCGGCGGCCAGCAGCAGGTCGGTCTGACGCGACAGGAAGGCCGGGATCTGCAGCACGTCGACAGCCTCGGCCACGCCTTCGCATTGGGCCTCGGAGTGGACGTCGGTCAGGGTCGGCAAGCCGGTGGCTTCGCGGATTTCGGCGAAGATCGGCAACGAGTCCTTCAGGCCGATGCCGCGCGCGGCGGTGGCGCTGGTGCGGTTCGCCTTGTCGAAGCTGGTTTTGTAGATGATGCCGACGTTCAGTCGGTCGCTGATTTCCTTCAGCTGATGAGCCGTCTCCAGCGCGTGCTGGCGGCTTTCCATCTGGCAGGGGCCGGCGATGAAGACGATGCGACGTCCGCCGCCAATCACGACGGGCTTCTTGAGGCCTTCGGACAGTTCGATGACGGCGTTGGGACGGTTCACGGCGGCGCTTTCGGCTGTTTGAATCGATCAGGTCGCGGCTCCATGCCGCAACTTTGCGTCCGACAGGTGGCGTCAGACCCTTGGTTTCGCAACCTACAGGGCGACTCAGGGCCTGACCACATGGCTGAGCCGTCGTGTTATCGTGAGCCCATGCCTATGCCCTCGGACAGCCCCCTGATTTCGACGCAACACCTGGCGGATCGCCTCGGCGCGCCGGTCCTGCGGATCATAGACGCCAGCTGGTGGTTGGATGGACGCGACGCACGCGCCGATTTCGAGCATGAGCGCCTGCCGGGCGCGGTGTTCTTCGATCTGGAAGCCGTCTCAGATAATGCCAGCCCCTACCCCCACATGCTGCCGACGCCCCAGGCCTTCGCCGAGGCCATGGGCGCGCTGGGCGTGTCCGAAAACGACGACATTGTCGTCTATGACGCCCAGGGCCTGTTCTCGGCGGCACGGGTCTGGTGGACGCTGCGGATCATGGGCGCGAAACAGGTCCGCGTGCTGGACGGCGGCCTGCCTAAGTGGCGTGCTGAGGGACGACCGCTGGACCACAGGCCGGACACGACCGACAGGACTTCGACGTTCCGTTCCAACTTTGCCAGCGAAGGCGTGGTTGATCTGGAACAGGTCCGCCATGCCTTGACCGGAGACATTCAGGTGATTGACGCCCGAGGCGCGCCCCGTTTCAGAGGGGAGGCCGCCGAGCCCCGACACGGCGTCCGCTCCGGCCATATGCCCGGCGCGCTGAACCTGCCCTTCGGCCAGTTGCTGAACGCCGACGGGACAATGAAGCGTGGCGCGGCGCTGGAAGCCGCCTTCCACGATGCCGACATCGACCTGGACCGGCCCCTCATCACCAGTTGCGGGTCCGGGGTAACCGCCGCCATCCTGACTCTCGGCCTTGCTGAACTGGGTCGGTCGTCGCGGCTCTATGACGGGTCGTGGGCCGAATGGGGCGCTCGCACCGACGCCCCCGTCGAAACCGGCTGATCGTTAGGCCACAGCCCGAACCGTCGCGTCCGCATCCTCCTCGCCGCGCGACACCACGGTGGCCACGACCAGATCGCCAGTCACGTTCAGCGTGGTCCGGCACATGTCCAGGAAGCGATCCACGCCCAGGATCAGGCCGATCCCCTCTGGCGGCACACCGACCATCGCCAGGATCATGGCGATGACCGGCAGAGATCCCGCTGGCACCCCCGCCGTGCCGACCCCGCCCAGAATGCAGACCAGCATGACAATGACCTGCTGGCCCAGGCTCAGATCGACGCTGAAGAACTGGGCGAGAAACAGCACGGTCACCCCCTCGAACAGGGCCGTGCCGTTCTGATTGGCCGTCGCCCCGACCGTCAGGACAAAGCGCGCGATCTTGCGCGGCAGGCCCAGGTTCTGTTCGGCGACACGCAGCGACACCGGCAGGCTGGCGTTGGACGAGGCGGTCGAGAAGGACACCACCATCGCCTCACGAATGTCTCGGAAGAATTTGACCGGCGACATGCCGCCCAGGGTCGCGATGCAGATCGGATAAACCACGAACATATGGATAGCCATCGCCCCCACCGCGACAGCGACGAAGGCGGCCAGCCGCACCAGAAGATCCCATCCGAACAGGGCCGCGAGATTGAACATCAGGCAGGCGATCGCCACCGGCGCCAGGCGGATGACCAGGTTGATGAGCTTCATCATCACCTCGAACACGCCCTCGATGGTCTTCTGCAAGGTCTCCGTTACCGGGCCCTTCGTCAGGACCAGCCCGATCCCGAACAGCAAGGCGAAGACCATGACCGGCAGGATCTCGTTCTCCGCGGCCGCCGTAAAGACGTTGGACGGCACCAGATCCAGGAAGAAGTCGCCCGCGCGGACCGAATCCGGCGCACTGCCGACGATGGAGGCCGCGCCGCTGCGTCCCTGCTCCAGAAGTTGCTGCGCCAGTACAGGGTCCACGCCGTCGCCGGGTCGGAACAGGTTGACCATGACCAGACCGATCAGCACGGCGACGGCCGAAACGAAAATCGTGAACAGCAGGCTCTTGGTCCCCGCCCGCCCGAGAGTCTTAAGGTCTCCCATCTCGGCCACGCCGATCACGAGAGCCGAAAACAGCAGGGGCAGCACCAGCATGAACAGCAGGCGCAGGAAGATCTGTCCCGCAGGCCCGGTGATGTTCGAGGTCAGCCACTGAACCCAGGGCGCGTCGCCGCCAATCGTCAGATTAACCGTCAGACCGCCTAGCAACCCGACCAGAAAGCCGATCAGCATCAGCCCATGCAACGGCAGGCCTTTTCGCGTCCTGACGGTCATGCGTCCCCCTTTCGGGCGGCCGACCGATGCCCTAGCGAATCGGCAGGGCGTAGATCAGGCCGCTGGGCCGCGCGCTCCATTGCGCGTTCAGACCCCTGGCCAGATTCAGCGCCGATTGCTGGCCAAGGTTCCGTTCAAAGATCTCGCCATAGTTGCCGCCCGCGGCGATCGCGTCTCGGGCCCAGGTCCGCGGCAGGCCGATCGAGGGGCCGAACTCGCCCTCCTCGCCCAACAGTCGACGAACGCGCGGTTCCTGGCTGTCTCGGGTCAAAGCCGCCACATTGGCCTTGGTCACCCCCAACTCCTCGCCCAACATCAAAGCGTTCAGCGTCCAGCGGATCACCGCTGTCCACTGATCGTCCCCATGGCGTACGACCGGCCCCAACGGCTCCTTGGAGATCACGTCCGGCAAGATCGCGTGCTGCTGCGGGTTCGCCAGGGTCGTCCGCGCCGCTGCCAGCGCCGAGATATCTGCGGTGAAAGCATCGCATTCCTCGCGCGCATAGGCCTGTCGCGCCTCTTCCTCGGTCTTGACCATAACCGGGCGGAACTCGATTCCGCGCGTGCGGAAATAGTCCTCCACGTTCAGCTCCGTGGTCGAACCCGTCTGGACGCAGATGCGGGCGCCGTTCAGCTCGGACGCGCTATTCAGGTTCAGGGCGCGGCGGACCAGGAAGCCCTGACCGTCGTAATAGTTGATCCCGGCAAAGCTCAACTCGCCCCCGGTGTCCCGGCTCATCGTCCAGGAGGTATTGCGCCACAGGACGTCGACGCGCCCGTCTCGCAGGGCGTCGAACCTCAGTTCCGCGGTCAGCGGCACAAATCGCACGGCGTCCGGATCGCCGAAGATGGCCGCCGCCGTCGCCCGACAGAAGTCGACGTCAAAGCCGCGCCACGCCCCGCGATTGTCCGTATAGGCGAAGCCGACCAGCCCCTGATTGACGCCGCAGTTAAGATGCCCGCGCTGCTTGATCGCGGCCAGCGTGGGACTGGCCTTGTCCGTCGGCATGGTGGTCGTGGTCGGTCGCGAGGTCGTCGGCGTCTCCGTCTGATCGGTCTTTGCCCGTCGCTCGCAGGCCGCCGTCGCCAGCAGCAGCGCCAGCGATATTCCCGTCACGTTCCTCGCCGCCCGCATTCCCTCACCCTCGCCAGCTTGCGCCCCCGCCTTCTTTAGAGCCCTCTAGGCCCAGAACCGCAACCCGCCGGAGCCCTCATGCCTCGCCTTTCCGACCGCACCCGCCTGATCGCCTCCGCCACGCGACGGGGTCAGGGCCGACGGCCGGTCAATCCGCCGGTTGAGCGCGCTTCCACAATGCTCAGCGACGACCCGGCCTCGATGCAGGATTCGGCCTATGGCCCGGTTTATGGCCTGGACGGCACCAGCGCCGCGCGTGAACTGCGCGCAGCCCTGGCCGATCTGGAGGGCGCCGGCGACGCCTTCCTTGTCCCGTCAGGCCTCGCCGCCGTCACCGTGCCCTTGCTGGCCCTGCTGCGCCCCGGCGACGAGGTGGTGACCAGCGACGCCGTCTATGGTCCCACGCGCCGCTTCCTTACACGCCACCTGGCCGCACGCGGCGTTACAACCCGGTTCCATCCGGCCGACGCCTCGACAGCGGACATCCTCGCCCTGTGCAGCGAGCGGACCCGCGTCCTGCTCATCGAATCCCCTTCGTCCCTCACGTTCGAGATCGTCGATGTGCCCGCCCTTGCCGCCGCCTGCCGGGCGCGCGGCGTCCTGACAGTGATGGACAACACCTGGGCGGCGGGTCTTGCCATGCGACCGCTGGACCTCGGCGTCGATGTCAGCGTCCAGGCGGTGACCAAGTACGCTGCGGGTCATTCCGACCTTCTAATGGGCGCAATCGCGATTCAGGACGCCGGGATTGCGCGCGCAGTTCTGCACACGATTGAAGACATGGGCTGGCATGTCTCGCCCGACGACGCCTGGCTGGCGCTGCGCGGCCTGCGCACTCTGCCTCTGCGCTACGATGAGGCGCTGAAGTCCGCGCTTCAGGTCGCCCACTGGCTTCAAACCCGACCAGAAGTCGAACGCGTCCTGTTCCCGCCCCTGCCCGGCTCGGTTAGCCACGACCTCTGGCGGCGCGACTACTCAGGCGGGGCGGCGCTGATGGGCGTTGTCATGAAGGGCGGCGACAAGGCCAGTGCTCACGCCCTGATGAGCGGACTGAACCTGTTCGGCATCGGCTATTCCTGGGGCGGCTTCGAAAGCCTGGTGACCCATGAGACGCCGCAACTGAGCCACCGCCTTCACGCACCTGACCTGCCGGGCCAGCTGCTGCGCCTGCATATTGGCCTTGAGGATCCGGCAGACCTGATCGCGGATCTGGAAAAAGGCCTGGAGGCCTGGCGCGCCCTGCAGGACTCGAACCTGCAACATCCCGCTTAGAAGGCGGGTGCTCTATCCGGTTGAGCTAAGGGCGCCTCGGCCAGGGCCGCAGCGAGAGGCCTGACCTAGTGGGTCCAGGACTGCTTGCGGTTGGTGGCGAAGTTGTCAGCGTAAGCCTTGATGATCACCGGCGCTTCCTGCGGTTCATGCAGGCGGAAGGCTATGCCGTGACGCTCGGCGTACTCGACGGCTTCTTCCTTGGTCTCGAAGTTCAGCCGCACCTGGCCATTCATGTCGGTGGTGCTGGTCCAGCCGGTCAGCGGATCCTGAGTACGCGCCGAAGCCGGTTCGAACTCCAACCGCCAATCATTGGTCTTGGCCTTGCCCGACTGCATCGCGGTCTTGGCCGGGCGATAGATGCGAGCGAGCATGGGCGGAATCCTTCGGCAACTTGTCTTGGCCGGGTCCATAGCCCGACCTCGCCGCCCGGTCCAGCCGTCCGCTGCGACAAGCTTCAGGCGGCGAGCGTGGTCGAACCCGCGTCGATCCACCGGCGCGCGGCGCGTTGGGCCTCGGCGATCTCGTCGTGGTCCATCTCTTCGCTCATTTCACGACGATAGATGCGCGCCTCGACAGAGCCCTTCATGGCCGCCAGATTGAAGATCATGTGAGCCGAAACGCGGTCAATAGGACAGCCGTCCAGACCCGCCGAATAGGCCAGTCCCAAGCGGAACAGGGCGTCTCCGTCCATGTCGACGGTCGGCAGCGGCAGGGCCGCGGTTTCGAGAGCTTCGGGCGCGGTTTCGTGCGCGATCATGTTCAGTCCTCCGGGCGTCGGTCATTCTGACCCTGCCTTTCGAACGCCATTCAAATACCGGCGGTTTGAAATTAGAGTTAACGGCTCCGCTGGCCCGGCGAGCGAATGCGCGCGCTCGTCGGGCCCGCATAAACAATCGAGCCGCAAACCTGACGGAGCCGTTCAGGACGAGTTCATGCGCCGGGCCCGACCTTGGCCTCCTGTTTCAACGGGTCGTCCGCAGCTTTCCCTCGGCGCCCAGACCAAGGAGACGTCCAGATGAACCGCCTGACCAAGGCCGCCATCGTCGCCCTGGCGCTGACCACCACGGCCGCGCCGCTGGCGGCCCAGGCCCAGAACCGCGACCACCGTGAGTGGCGCCAGGAGCGCCGCGAGGACCGCCACGACCGTCGTGAAGATCGCCGTGAGTGGCGCGAGGATCGACGCGAAGACCGTCGCGAGTGGCGTGAGGACCGCCGGGACGACCGTCGCGACTATCGCCAGAGCCGCCACTATGACCGTTGGGACCGCAACAACCGCGACTGGTGGCGCGGTCGCCCCGAGTTCCGTGACTATCGCGGCGCCCGCCAGGGTTACTGGTACGCGCCCGGGCGTGGCTATTACCGGGTCGAGCCGCGCTATTACGGCTACCGCTGGCGCCAGGGCGGCTACCTGCCGTCTGCCTATCGCGGCTACTATGTGGACGACCCCTATTATTACGGTCTTCGCCCCGCGCCGCGCGGTTATCGCTACGTCCATGCCAACAACGACATCCTGCTGATCGCCGTCGCCACGGGCCTGATCGCCAGCGTGCTGCACGACGTCTACTAGGTCAAACGACAGGCCTCCGCTTGCGGCGGAGGCCTATGACGTCAGAACCAGGCCTTGATCCCGACGACGAGGCGCGTCGCATCCACGTCGTCGCCGCGCGCCCTGGCGTAGTTGGCCGTGTCGCCGAACGAATGGCTCCACTCGACCCCGACATAGGGGGCGAACTCCTTGCGGATTTCGTAGCGCAGCCGCAGCCCCGCCGTGACCGAGGTCAGGCCCGAACCGATCTCCAGCTCAGGGATGGCGCTGGCCGACAGAGCCACTTCGATCGCCGGTTGCAGGATCCATTTCTGGGTCAGGCGCTGGTCGTATTCCGCCTCGGCGCGAGCAGTCAGATCGCCCTCGGTCGACAGGAAGGCGGCGGCGCTCATTTCGAACCAATAGGGCGCGACGCCCTGGACCCCGACGGTCAGGTGGGTCGTGTCGTCGCCGTCGGGACGGAAGTCCTGGCGCACACCGGCCTGTAGGTCCCAGAAGGGCGCTACGGCGCGGCTGTAGAGGGCTTGAACCTCTGCCTCGTGCAGCTTGCTGTCGAACGCCCCCTCGCCCTCGGTCTTCCACCAGAAGCGGTTGATGTCGCCGCCGGTCCAGCCCTGTGCGTTCCAGCTGTAGCTTTTCTCGCCGTCGCCGAACCCGGCCTCGAGCGTGTCGATCAGGACGGCGGTGGTGCGCACGTCGCCGTTCTCGGCCAGCAACTGCTTGCGCGCCGCCGCCATGACGGCGGGGTCGAACAACAGGTCAGCCGCATGGGCGGGCGCGGCGCGCGCGGCGGCGGGCGGCGGCGTCTCGACCATGCGGCCGCCGACGGCGTCCACGCTGGTCGGGATATTGGGCGCTCCGCCCGTCATGGCCGACATGTCGTGGCCGGCGTGCGGGTCGGCCGCCGCAGCGGGAGCGGCGTGCCCGGCGTGACCGCTCATGTCATGACCAGCGTGCGGGTCCGCCGCCACCGGGGCCGCAGGCGCAGTAGGCCGAGGAGCAGCGGCGCGCGGCTTGGGCGCGGGCCTCGGGCGGGCCTGCTGAGGGCGAGCTTGCGGCGGACGCGCAGGCGCAACGTGGGCGCCGTGACCGGCATGACCGCCGTGGCTCTGGGCGACGGCGGAACCGGCGGCCAGCATCAGGGGCAGGACCGCGACAGCGGCGAACAGGGCGCGGCTCATCGGGCGGCTCCTTCCATCGGACGAACCGTGACGACGTTGAACATCCCCGCGTGCATGTGCATCAGCAGGTGACAGTGGAAGGCCCAGTCGCCCGGCGCGTTGGCCGTCAGGTCGAAGGTGACCTTGCCGCCCGGCGCGACGTTGACCGTGTGCTTCAGCGGCTGATGCCCGTCGTGACCGTTGACCAGCTCGAAGAAGTGGCCGTGCAGGTGGATCGGGTGGGCCATCATGGTATCGTTGACCAGGGTCACGCGGACCCGCTCGTTCAGCTCGAACCGGATCGGCTCGACCAGTTCCGAGAACTTGCGCCCGTCAAAGCCCCACATGAACCGTTCCATGTTGCCGGTCAGGTGGATTTCCATCGACCGGGACGGCGGGCGCGTGTCCGTGTTGGGCGTCAAGGATCGCAGGTCGGTATAGACCAGCACCCGGTGATCGACGTCCTGAAGGCCCTGCGGCCGCTCCCCCAGTCGGTTGGCCGGGGCGGGCGAGACCATGTCCACCCCGACGCCGACCGCCATGTCGGCAGGGGCGTTGTCGGGGTCGCGCATGCTCATGGCGCCGTGGTCCATCGGCGCGGCGGCGGCGGCTCCCGCCGCTGCACCATGAACCGAATGGTCCATCCCGGCCATGCTGCCGTGATCCATGCCCCCCATCCCCATGTCGGCCATGGTCAGGTTCGGCACCTTGCGCAGCGGCGGCGCCTCGGCCGTCATGCCCAGACGCGGGGCCAGGGTGGCGCGGCCCATGCCTGAACGGTCGATGGCTTCCGACACGATGGTGTAGGCTCGGTCCTCGGTCGGGCGCACGATGACGTCATAGGTCTCGGCGACCGAAATCTGGAACTCGTCGACCTCGACCGGACGCACGTGCTCGCCGTCTGCCTGGACCACGGTCATGGCCAGACCGGGGATGCGGACGTTGAAAATCGACATGGCCGAGGCGTTGATGACGCGCAGACGCACCCGCTCGCCGGGCCGGAACAGGCCGGTCCAGTTCTCTTCCGGGCCGTGGCCGTTGACCAGATAGGTATAGGTCGTGCCGTTGACGTCGAGGATGTCGCGCGGGTCCATCCGCATCCCCGCCCACATCCGGCGCTCGGCCAGGTTCATGCCGTCCGACCCGTCCAGCAGGCCCGCCAACGTCGTCTTCTGCATGTTGAAATAGCCGGGGCTTTTCTTCAGCTTGGCCAGGATTTCGTGCGGATGCAGGAAGCTCCAGTCCGACAGGACCAGCACGTGCTCGCGGTCATAGCCGACCGGATCGACTCCCGCCGGGTCGATGACGATGGGGCCATAGTGGCCCATGGCCTCCTGCATCCCCGAATGGCTGTGATACCAGTAGGTGCCCGACTGCTTGATCGGGAACTCATAGACAAAGGTCTCGCGCGGCTTGATGCCGGGGAAGCTGATCCCCGGCACCCCGTCCATCTGGAACGGCAGCAGCAGGCCGTGCCAGTGGATCGAGGTGTCCTCGTCCAGGGTATTTGTCACCGACAGGCGAACGTTCTGCCCCTCGCGCATCCGCAACAGGGGCGCGGGCAGCAGGCCGTTGACGGTGAAGGCGTGGCCGGTGCGACCGCCGACGGTGAAGTTGGAATGGCCCACCGTCAGGTCGATGTTCGGCCCCGTCAGCGTCGGCAGGTCGGCGCGCAGGCCAGGCGATCCGGTCTGGGCCCAGGCGGGCATCAGGCCCGAAAGGCCGAGCAGCCCACCGCCGACGGCCGCGCCGCGCAACAGGGACCTGCGATCAAGGACGCTCTGGGTCATGTCTCGGCTCATCCTTCTGGAAGCAATCTGACCGGCTGGATAAACCATCATGATCAGACGTTGACCTTCCCATGACAGGAAGGTTTAGAAGGGGGAGGCTCTCTCGACGAAAGGCTCCGCCGATGTCCGCCGCCTCCCCCAAAATCCTTGATCTGCCTGTACTCGGCATGACCTGCGCCAGCTGTGTGGGTCGCGTGGAGAAGGCCATTCGCGCCGTGCCCCGCGTCAATCGGGCGCACGTGAATCTGGCGACGGAGCGGGCCCACGTGGTCATGGACGCCGGCGGCTCGCCCGCAGCAGTAGCCGCCGCCATCCGCGCCGCCGGCTATGAGCCGATGGAGGAAGAAGTCGTCTATCCCGTCCGCGATATGACCTGCGCCAGCTGCGTCGGTCGCGTGGAGAAAGCCCTGGCCGCCGTGCCCGGCGTGCTGAGCGCCAGCGTCAATCTGGCGACCGAACGGGCCACCGTCCGCTTCCTGTCGGGCGCCGTCGCCTTCCGCGACCTGGCCGCCGCCGTGCAGCAGGCGGGCTATGTGCTGGAACAGCCGGAACAGACCGGCCTCGACGCCGCCGACCGTGAACAGGCCGCCCGGGCCGCCGAGATCCGCAACCTGGGCCGCGCTGTCCTGATCGCCGGCGTCGCCACCCTGCCCCTGTTCGTACTGGAAATGGGCTCGCACTTCGTGCCGGGCATGCACCACTTGCTGGAACAGACCATCGGCACGCAGAACTGGCGGTTGATCAGCTTCGTCCTGGCCTCCTTTGTCCTGTTCGTTCCGGGCCTGATCTTCTTCCGCAAGGGCGTGCCCGCCCTGCTGCGCCGCGCGCCGGACATGAACTCCCTGGTGGTGCTGGGCGCCAGCGCGGCCTGGGCCTTCTCGACTGTGGCGACCTTCGCCCCCGCCCTGCTGCCGTCCGGCACGGCCAACGTCTATTTCGAAGCCGCCGCCGTCATCGTCACCCTGATCCTGGTCGGACGCTGGATCGAGGCTCGCGCCAAGGGCCAGACCAGTCAGGCTATCCGCCGTCTGATGTCGATGCAGGCCAAGACCGCCCGCGTCCTGCGCGACGGCATTGAGCAAGATGTGCCCATCGACGGCGTCCAGGCCGGCGACCTGATCGCCGTCCGTCCCGGCGAGCGCGTCCCGGTCGACGGCGTCGTCACCGAAGGCGCTTCCTGGCTCGACGAATCCATGCTGACCGGCGAACCCATCCCGGTCGAAAAGAACGCGGGGGCCAAGGTCGTCGGCGGCACCCTCAACACCACCGGCGCCTTCCGCTTCGAGGCGCAGCAGGTCGGGGCCGAAACCGTACTGGCCCAGATCGTCCGCATGGTCGAAACCGCCCAGGGCGCCAAGCTGCCTATTCAGGCCCTGGTCGACCACGTCACCGGCTGGTTCGTGCCGGTCGTCATGGGCGTGGCCGTCCTAACCTTCGCCGTCTGGTATCTGTTCGCGCCCGATCCGGCGCTCGGCATGGCCCTGGTCGCCGCCGTGTCGGTGCTGATCATCGCCTGCCCCTGCGCCATGGGTCTGGCCACCCCGACCTCGATCATGGTCGGCGTGGGCCGCGCCGCCGAACTGGGCGTCCTGTTCCGCAAGGGCGAAGCCCTGCAAGCCCTGCAAGGGGTCGAGGTCATCGCTTTCGACAAGACCGGCACGCTGACGGCGGGCCGTCCCGAGCTGACCGACCTGAGCGTGGCCCAAGGCTTCGCCGAAGACGAGGTCCTAGCCCTGGTCGCCGCCGTCGAGGGACAGTCGGAACACCCCGTCGCCCGCGCCCTGATCGAGGCCGCCGCCGCGCGCGGCCTCAGCGTCGCCCGCCCCGAACACTTCACCTCCGTGCCCGGCAAGGGCGTGGCGGGCGTGGTTGCGGGTCGCCGCATCGAGGTCGGCGCCGACCGCTACATGGCCGAGCTGGGCCACGACGTCGCCGTCTTCACCGAGGTCGCCGCCCATCTGGGCGACGAGGGCAAGACGCCGCTCTACGCCGCCATCGACGGCCGACTAGCCGCCGTCATCGCCGTGGCCGACCCGATCAAGCCGACCACGGCCGCCGCCATCCAGGCCATGCACGGTCTTGGACTGAAGGTGGCGATGATCACCGGCGACAACCGCCGCACCGCCGCCGCCGTCGCCCGCCTGCTGGGCATAGACGAGGTCCACGCCGAGGTCATGCCGGACGGCAAGGTCGCCGCCATCAATGCGCTGAAGGCCGGCGGCCGCCGCATCGCCTTCGTCGGCGACGGGGTCAACGACGCCCCCGCCCTGGCCTCGGCCGATGTCGGCCTGGCGGTCGGCGGCGGCGCCGACGTGGCCATCGAAAGCGCCGACGTGGTCCTGACCGGCGGCGACCTGCGCGGCGCGGTCAGCGCTATCAGCCTGTCGCGCGCCACCATGACCAACATCCGCCAGAACCTGGCCTGGGCCTTCGGCTACAACGTCCTGCTGATCCCGGTCGCGGCGGGCGTCCTCTACCCGGCCTTCGGCTACATGCTGTCGCCCATGCTGGCGGCGGGGACCATGGCCCTGTCCAGCGTCAGCGTGGTGCTGAACGCCCTGCGCCTGCGCGCCTTCAAGCCCCACATCCACGGAGCCGCCCAATGAATATCGGCAAGGCCTCCCTCGCCACCGGCGTTTCGGCCAAGATGATCCGCTACTACGAGTCCGTTGGCCTGATCCGGCCCTCGGAGCGGACCGAAAGCAACTATCGCGACTTCAACGAGCGCGATCTGAACGACCTGCGCTTCATCCGCCGCGCGCGCAGCCTGGGCTTTTCGGTCGAAGAGATCGCCCGACTGTTGTCTCTGTGGCGCGATCACAACCGGCCCAGCCGCGAGGTGAAGGCCATGGCCGAGAAGCACGTCGCCGACCTCGATGCCCGCATCAAGGAAATGCAGGCCATGGCCGACGCCCTGCGCACCCTGTCCCATTGCTGCGCCGGCGACGACCGCCCCGACTGCCCCATCCTGTCCGACCTGGCGGGTTCGCCCGCCGCCGCTTCTGAAGGAGCTTCTCAATGATCGTCCTGACCATTCCTAGGATCCGCTGCGGCGGCTGCGTCGCCAGCGTCGAGAAGGCCATCCACGGCGTCGACGCCTCGGCTGAAATCAAGGCCGACATCGAGGCCCGCCGGGTCGAGGTGACGACAGCGGCCGACCGTCAGGACCTGGTGACGGCGCTGGCCGACGCCGGCTATCCGGCCGAGTCCGCCTGATCATGGACAGGATGAAGATCGCCACACTCGCCTTCGGCGGCGCCATTCTGGGCGGCGCGGGCTTCCTGCCGAACGGCCTGCCTGACGTGGCCCAGGCCTCGGACATGACCGTCTACAAGAGCGATTCCTGTGGCTGCTGCGGCGGCTGGGTCGAGCACATGAGCAAGGCCGGCTACGCCATCCGCGTCGTCCCGACCGACGACCTGGCCCCTGTCAAGGTCCGCCTGGGCGTGCCAGAATCGCTGTGGAGCTGCCACACCGCTGTCGTCGATGGAAAGGTGATCGAGGGCCACGTTCCGGCCGCCGCCGTCGACGCCTTCCTGAAGTCGCCCGGCGCATCGCGCGGCATCGGCGTGCCGGGAATGCCGACCGGCTCGCCCGGCATGGAGTCTATCGAGCGTCTGCGGACAGCGCCTCGACCATGCTCCGGTCAAAACGACGCGCCTGGGCGTCAGTCATAACAGACCGCATTTCGAAAATGTGGGCGATGGTGGCTTGCTGCAAATCGCCCATGGCGTCGTGAAAATGATCGACGGCGGGCTGAACCACCCGGCTGTCGCCGTTACTGACCCTGATCGCCTCGGCCAACTCGCGATTGGCGGCCTGAACCTGTCCCTCCAATGTGAGGTGTTGCTCCGCGAACCTGTCTTCGATGCTGTCGATCTTCCTGTGCTGCTCCGACGACAGGTCCAGGTCCTTGTGGACGATCTCGCGCAGGGATGGCGGCGCCTGCCTGTTGAGCACCCAGCTCGCCCCCGCCCAAGCGCCAATGCCGCTAGCGGCGGTGGCCAGGGCGACCGTCACGGCGATGGATTTCCACGCGACAGGCATCAGCCGACTTCCATACGCGCCAAGGGCGACATCGCGGCCGAAGTGAAGACCCTCATCTCCGACGATGACTGCGCGAACTTCGCTCCCAGTCCGCCGTTCGCTACGTCGATCAGAAGCGCCATGGTGACCGCAACCGCACGCATCCGCTCCATCGCCCGCTGCGACTGGATCGCCTTCACCCGGCTCCAGACACCCTCTTCCAGGCGATCAAGCGAAGCGCCTTCGGGCGTGGAAGCACGCGCCAGCCAATATCCCAGATCTTCCATGACCGAAGCCTTTTGCGTCCCCAATGACGAATACGCACCATTGGCGCTCATCTCTCAAGACGTCGCAAAGAGGTCTGGTGCGGCCCGCGGTCTGGCCGCGATCAAGCGCCCGAATGGAAAAGTCGCAGCATGGCGTTCGCGACAGCCCCCAGAACGCCGACGCTCGCGATCAATCCAAGGACCAGCACGGCCTTGAAGTGCCGATGAAGAAAGTAGAGAATTTCACCCGCCATCTGCGTTTGCCCAGTGATTGCGGCCCATATTGGCACAACACTGGACAAACGCTGCAACAAGCGTGCGTGAACCTCGTTCTTAGACGAGACGGCTCTGCACCACGGCCGCGCCGATGAAGCTGGCGAACAGCGGATGCGGCGCGAACGGGCGGCTCTTCAACTCCGGGTGGTACTGAACGCCGATGAACCACGGGTGATCCGGGCGCTCGACCGTCTCAGGCAGGACGCCGTCAGGCGACAGGCCCGCGAAAACCAAGCCAGCCTTCTCCTCGATCGCTTCGCGATAGTTGATGTTCACCTCGTAGCGGTGACGGTGGCGCTCGCTGATCTCGGTCGCGCCATAGATCTCTGCAATCTTTGAGCCCGACTTGAGGGTGGAGTCATAGGCGCCCAGACGCATGGTGCCGCCCAGGTCGCCGCCTTGCTGACGCAGGACGCGCTGGTTGCCTTGCGTCCACTCGGTCATCAGACCGACAACGGGTTCGTCCGCCGGACCGAACTCGGTGGAGGTCGCCTTGGGGAAGCCCGCCAGGTTTCGGGCGGCCTCGATCACCGCCATCTGCATGCCGAAGCAGATGCCGAAGTAAGGGATCTTGCGTTCGCGGGCGAAGCGCGCCGCCTCGATCTTGCCCTCAGCCCCGCGCTCGCCGAAACCGCCGGGGACCAGGATGGCATGGGCGCTTTCCAGCCGCTGGGCGCAGGCTTGCGGATCGCCCTCGAAGGTGTCGGCCTCGACCCAGTCGATGTTGACCTTGACGTTGTTGGCCACGCCGCCGTGGTGCAGGGCCTCGATCAGGGACTTATAGGCGTCCTTCAGGACGGTATATTTGCCGACCACGGCGATGGTGACTTCGCCATCGGGGTGCAGGCGACGGCGCACGATCTCCTGCCAGCCGGTCAGGTCAGGCTGGGGCGCGTCGGTGATGCCGAAGTGGGCCAGGACTTCGCTGTCCAGACCTTCGTGGTGATAGTCCAGCGGCACGGCGTAGATGTCGGCCGAGTCCATCGCCTGGATCACGCCGCTCTCGCGCACGTTGCAGAACTGACCGATCTTGCGCTTTTCCTCCGCCGGGATCGGCTGCTCGCAGCGGCACAGCAGGATGTCCGGCTGGATGCCGATGGACCGCAGTTCCTTGACCGAATGCTGCGTCGGCTTGGTCTTCATCTCGCCGGCCGTCTTGATGAAGGGCAGCAAGGTCAGATGAACGAAGCAGGACTGGCCACGCGGCAGGTCCTGTCCCAGCTGGCGGATAGCCTCGAAGAACGGCAAGCCCTCGATATCGCCGACCGTGCCGCCGATCTCCACCAGGACGAAGTCCACGTCCGCGCCGTCGTCGGTCTTGGCCGGGCTTAGGCAGAACTGCTTGATCTGGTCGGTGACGTGCGGAATCACCTGGACGGTCGCGCCCAGATAGTCGCCCCGACGCTCCTTCTCCAGGATGGTCGAATAGATGCGGCCGGTCGTGACATTGTCGGACTTTGCGGCCGAAACGCCGGTGAACCGCTCATAGTGGCCCAGATCAAGGTCGGTCTCGGCGCCGTCGTCGGTCACGAAGACCTCGCCGTGCTGATAGGGGCTCATCGTCCCCGGATCGACGTTCAGATAGGGGTCCAGCTTGCGCAGGCGGACCTTGTAACCTCGCGCCTGCAAAAGAGCGCCGAGAGCGGCGGAGGCGAGGCCTTTTCCTAGCGAGGAAACCACGCCGCCGGTGATGAACACATAGCGAGCCATGGGCGGACACCTTACTCCATGATTCGCGGCGGGAGCATGGCCCGACGCAAAACAACTGTTGAACATAATAAGAAAGCGCGCCCTGCGGCGCGCTTTCGGGGATTTCGTATCTGTAGGCGGCTTACTGAGCCGGTGCTGGCGCCGGGGCCGGAGCAGAAGCCGCCGGGAGGCTGGCTTCCAGATCGTCCAGCGACGGGGCGGCGGGCGCCGCCGGGGTCGGCGCGGCGGGTTCAGCCGGAGCCGTCTGTTGCTCATTGCCTACGGCGATGGCGCCGACGGCGTCGGCGTCGATCACCGAGCGCGAGCCGCGGGCGAAATTGCCGGCGATGGTCAGGCTGATGGCGCAGACGAAGAAGGCGATGGCCAGGATCGAAGTCGCCCGCGTCAGCAGGTTGCCCGCGCCGCGCGCGGTCATGAAGCCCGACGGGCCTCCGCCCATGCCCAGGGCGCCGCCCTCGGAGCGTTGCAGCAGGATCACGGCCGTCAGGGCGACCGAGATCAGGATCATGGCGACGAGCAAGATGGTCTGGAGCATGGTGTCAATCATGTGGGCGCGCAGATGCGCCGATCAAGCGGCGGCGTCTAACACCGATGCGGGACCGGGGCAAACACCGAACGAAACAGGGCGAAGAAATCGCGATGCTTACGCCGCGCGAATGATGCCCAGGAAGTCCCCGGCCTTCAGCGAAGCACCGCCGACCAGAGCGCCGCCGACTTCGGCCACGTCCAGAATTTCCGCCGCGTTCGACGGCTTGACCGAACCGCCGTACAGGATCGGAGCGACCCGACCGCCCTCGCCCAGCCTGGCGACCATGGCGGCGCGCACTGCGACGTGCACTTCCTCGATCTGCTCCAGCGTCGGCGTCAGGCCGGTGCCGATGGCCCACACCGGCTCATAGGCCACGGCGAACGCCTTGCCCGAGAGGCTGACCGGCAGAGAGCCCGCGACCTGACGGCTGACGACTTCGACCGCCAGCCCGGCTTCGCGCTCCGCCAGCGTCTCGCCGATGCAGATGATGGGCTCCAGACCGGCGGTCAGCGCGGCTTCCACCTTGGCGGCGACATCAGCGTCGGTCTCGCCAAATCCGGCGCGACGTTCGGAGTGACCGAGAATCACCAGAGCGGCTCCAGCATCGACCAGCATGTCGGCCGACACCGAACCCGTGAACGCGCCCGACGCCTCGGCATGGCAGTCCTGGCCGCCCAGTTCGACGGACGTACCAGTCAGAACGCGCCCCATCCGCTCGATCAGAGTCGCGGGCGGGCACAGGGCCACGCGACAGGCCGCAGCCTGTTCCTGCAAGGCTTTCGCCAGAGCCTCAGCCTCACCCAGGCTCGCGCCCAGACCGTTCATTTTCCAGTTGCCGGCGACCAGCTTCACAGATTGTTTCATGGCCGCCTCTTTAGGCGCCGTTGTCGCGGAAGCCAAGATGTTGCGGTCCGTCCGCTTGCGGCGCCCTAGGGACTGCCCCTATACGCCAACGTGGCGCCCCTTTGACGCCGGCCCTCGTCAGGTTTCTGTCTCGATGATCACGCTGTTCCGCAACTTCGCCAAATCGAAATGGGCTGCGGGCCTGTTCGCCCTGCTTATCCTCAGCTTCCTGATCGTGGGCGCCCAGTCGGACGTCTTCTCGAGCTTCGGACCCAAGCACGTCATCGACGCCGGCGACCGCAGCGTCGGCGCCCAGCAGTTCCGCGGCGACTTCGAGCGCGTCCGCGCCAACCTGCAGGAGCAGGCCGGTCGCCCCGTGTCGTTCGACGACATGGTCAAGGAGAACATCCACACCCAGTACCTGGAAAGCCAAACCCAGCGCATGGGCTTCCTGGCCTGGGCCTGGAACGCCGGCATCCGCCCCGGCAAGGAACTGGTGCTGAAGGAAATCCGCCGGATCCCGGCCTTCTTCAACCAGGTTTCGGGCCAGTTCGATCAGGACCGTTACGAGCAGGCTCTGGCCGCGCAAGGCATGACCTCGGAGATGCTGGAGCAGGACCTGCGCGATCAGTATGTCGCAAGCCAGTTCGGTGCGGGCGTCTTCGCCGGCGCGCGCGTGCCGCGCATCTATGGCGCCCTGCTCGCCGGTCAGGCGCTGGAAACGCGCGATGGGCGCTGGTTCACTGTGACCCAGGCGATGGCCGGGGCCGCTGGCGCGCCGACCGACGCTCAACTGACCGCCTTCCTCAATGAGAACGCCGCCCAGTTGCGCCGTCCCGAATTCCGCATGATCTCGATCGTGCTGTTCAACCCCGGCCCCAACAGCCAGGCAGCGCCGATCACCGAAGAGCGCATTCGCGAGCGTTTCGAGTTCCGCAAGGCCGCACTGTCGAACGCCGAAAAGCGCACCTTCGTCACGCTGACCGTCCCGAACAAGGCCGCCGCCGACCGCGTCGCCGCCGACCTGCGCGCCGGCAAGACCCCGGCCGAGGTCGCCGCCGCCAACAAGATCGAGGTCAGCACCTATAACGACACGCCGCAGAGCGCGCTGGGCGACCCCGCTGTCGGCGCCGCCGTCTTCGCCCTGCCGGCCAACCAGGTCTCCAACCCGATCCAGGGCCGCCTGGGCTTCACCGTCGCCAAGGTGACCGGCGTCACCGCCGGCGCGCCCGCCACGCTGGAAAGCGTCCGCAACGCCCTGGTTCAGGAGTTGCGCGCCGAAGACGTGAAGGGCGAGACCTACGCCAAGGTCGAGAAGTACGAAAAGGCCCGCCAGGAAGGTAAGAACCTGGCCGACGCCGCCCAATCGGTCGGCGCCCGTCTGGTGCAGCTGCCGCCCTTCACCGCTGACGGCCGCCTGCCCGACGGTCAGCCCCTGAACGCGCCGCGTCAGATCTTCGAGTCGGCCTACGCCCTGTCCAAGGGCGGCGAGAGCGACATCATCGACGCCGGCGAAGGCCAGTATTTCGCCGTCCGCGTTGACGACATCCGTCCGGCTTCGCTGCCGACCCTGGCCGAAGTTCGCGCCCCTCTGGCCCAGCAATGGACCCTGCGCGAAAACGCGCGCCGTCTGTCGGCCAAGGCTGAGGAGCTGGCTGGCCGCATTCGCGGCGGCGAGGACATCGCCAAGGTCGCTGCTTCGGCCGGCGCCCAGCTGGCTACGCGCACCGCCGTCCAACAGAGCCAGGCCAGCCAGACCGAACTGGGCGAAGGCGTCCTGCGCGGCCTGTTCGGTCAGGGCAAGGGCCAAGTCTTCACCGGCGCGGCGTCGCAGAACAGCTTCGTGGTCGGCCATGTCGACGCCATCCACGCCGCCGTTCCCGCCCTGGCCGCGCCCCTGGTCGAGCAGGTTCGTCCGCGCCTGACCCAGGCTCTGGCCAACGCCATGGTCGAACAGAGCTTCGCCGCGGCCGCCGCACGCGTGAAGGCCAAGAACGACCCGGCCGCCGCCATCGCGGCCCTGGGCATCGAAGCCCCTGCCGCAACCGCTCCGGCGGCGCCGGCCCCCGCGCCCGCCAAGAAATGAGCGCAGGCGTTGGACACGAAGGTGAACGCGCCGCGTTTGTCTCTGGCCTGAAATCAGGCCGCCCCCAGGTCGTCGTTCGCCGCTTGATCGACGACCTGGAAACGCCCGTCTCGGCCTTCCTCAAGGTCGGTCACGGACGGCCCTACGCCAGCCTGCTGGAGTCGGTCGAAGGCGGCGCGGTCAACGGCCGCTATTCGATCGTCACCCTGGCCCCCGACGTCGTCTGGCGCTGCCGCGACGGTCAGGCCGAGATGGCGCGCGGCGAGGCGGTCCTGTCCGACCGTTTCACCGCTGAAGACCGCCCCGCGCTCGAATCCCTGCGCGCCCTGATCGCCGCCACCCGGTTCGACCTGCCCGACGATCTGCCGCCCATGGCCGCCGGCCTGTTCGGCGTCTTCGGCTACGACATGGTGCGGCTGCTGGAGCCGCTGGGTCCGGCGAACCCTGACCCGCTGAATCTGCCCGACGCCGTCATGGCGCGCCCGTCGCTGGTCGCCATTTTCGACTCGGTGAAGCACGAGATCGTCCTGATCGCCGCGGCCTATCCCGACAGCGATGTCGAGGCGGACACGGCGTTCAACGCCGCCATCGCCCGCCTCGACGACTTCGAGGATCGCCTTCGCGGCCCCCTGCCGATCCAGCGCGAAGCCGCGCCGGTTCCCGCCCCGGAATTCCGCTCGCCCGTCGATGCCGCCGGCTTCGACGCCATGGTCGCCAGGGCCAAGGACTACATCGCCGCCGGCGACATCTTCCAGGTCGTGCTGGCCCACCGCTTCTCCGCGCCGTGGAGCCAGGACCCGTTCGCCTTTTATCGGTCGCTGCGTCGCGGCAACCCGTCGCCCTATCTCTTCTTCCTCGACTACGTCGATTTCCAGCTGGCCGGCTCCAGCCCTGAGATCCTGGTCCGGTTGAAGGACGGTCGCGTCACCATCCGCCCCCTGGCCGGCACCCGCCCGCGCGGCGCCACGCCCGAGCAGGACAAGGCGCTGGAAGCCGAGCTTCTGGCCGATCCCAAGGAGCGGGCCGAACACCTGATGCTGCTCGATCTGGGCCGCAACGACGTGGGCCGCGTCTCGTCGCCCGGCTCGGTCGAGGTCACGGAAAGCTTCGTCGTCGAACGCTACAGCCAGGTCATGCACATCGTCTCCAACGTGCACGGCGCCGCTGATCCCAAGCTGGACGCGGTCGATACCCTTTTGGCTGCCCTGCCCGCCGGCACCCTGTCCGGCGCGCCAAAGGTACGGGCCATGGAGATCATCGACGAACTGGAAACCGAGAAGCGCGGCGTCGGCTATGGCGGGGGCGTGGGCTATATCTCGGCCAATGGCGAGGCGGACATCTGCATCGTCCTGCGCACCGCCATGTTCGCTAAAGACAGGATCTTCGTTCAGGCTGGTGCCGGGGTCGTCGCCGACAGCGATCCCGCCGCTGAATACGCCGAAACCCTGGCCAAGGCCCGCGCCCCGATGAAGGCGGCCGAGGACGCGTGGCGATTCACCGCGACGACTCGCGGCCAGGGCGCCGACGGCAAGATCTAAGGATTGGAAACCGTGGAACCCTGGTCGAACGACACGCCGGGGCCCACGACCATGGTCCCCGCCAGCATCACCGCCGCCGTCGCGGCGAAGGCGGCCGCCGCCAGCAGGCGCAGCGGCTTGGGTTGCTCTATGACCGGTTCGTTCAACAGGTCGCGGGCGTCGCGGATGGCTTCTAAGCGGGTCAAGACGGATTTCTTCCGATGGCGATGCTCCTGTATCGCGCGGACAGCTTAACGTCCGCTTTCAGTCCGCCTTCGCTTGGCGCGTCGTCACTCCCGTCCTAAGAACCCTGCCATGATCCTCGTCGTCGATAACTACGACAGCTTTACCTACAATCTCGTCCACTACCTCGCGGAGCTGGGCGCCCAGACGCATGTCGTCCGCAACGACGACCTGACGGTGGACGAAGCCTGGGCGCTGAAGCCTGAGGCCGTACTCCTGTCGCCTGGGCCATGCGCCCCCGATCAAGCCGGCATCTGCCTGCCGCTGATCACGACCGCGCCGCAGGACATGCCCATCTTCGGCGTGTGCCTGGGGCATCAGGCCATCGGGCAAGCCTTTGGCGGCGAGGTGATCCGCGCAAAGACCCTGATGCACGGCAAGACCTCGCCGATCGAGCATGAGGGCCGCAGCGTCTTCGCCGGCCTGCCATCGCCCTTTATCGCCACCCGCTATCACTCCCTGGCCGTGCGCCGCGAAACCCTGCCGGCCGAGTTGGAGGTCACCGCCTGGACCGCCGACGGCGAGATCATGGGCCTGGCTCACCGCACCCGGCCGATCCATGGCGTGCAGTTCCACCCGGAATCCATCGCCACCGAGCACGGCCACGACATGATCGCAAACTTCCTCGATCTGGCGGGCGTCAAGCGTCTGGCGACGGTCTGAGCCCATGGACGGTTTCAAGCCTCTGCTGGGCAAGCTGGTGGACGGGCGCGTCCTGACGCCGGATGAAGCCCACGCCTTCTTCTCGGCCTGCCTACGCGGCGAACCGACCCCGTCCCAGGTCGCCGCCGCCGTCACGGCCCTGCGCATTCGCGGCGAGACGGTGGACGAGATCGTCGCCTTCGCCACCGCCATGCGCGATGCGGCCCTGTCGCTGGATCACCCCTTCGACGAGGTGATCGACACCTGCGGCACAGGCGGCGACGGCCAGCACACCTTCAACGTCTCGACGGCGGCGGCCTTCGTCCTGGCGGGCGCCGGGCTCAAGGTCGCCAAGCACGGCAACCGCGCCATCAGTTCCAAGTCCGGTTCCTCCGACGTCCTGGCCGCGCTGGGCGTCAACCTGGACGCCACCATCCCGCAACAGGCCCGCGCCCTGGATCAGGCCGGCATCGCCTTCCTGTTCGCACCCACCTATCACGGGGCCATGCGCCACGTCGGGCCGGTGCGCGCCGAGATCGGTTTTCGTACGGTTTTCAACCTTCTGGGACCGCTTTGTAATCCAGCCCATGCGAACCGTCAGGTCATGGGCGTCTATGATCCCGCCCTGCTGGAGCCTCTGGCCGAGGTGCTGGGCCGTCTCGGCGCCCGCCGCGCCTGGACCGTACACGGTCAGGGTCTGGACGAACTGACCACCACTGGCCCGACTGAAGTGGCCGAATGGAAGGACGGCGCCGTCCGCCGCTTCACCGTCACCCCCGCCGACGCCGGCCTGCCGCTGGCGACGCTGGACGACCTGCGCGGCGGCGACGCCGAGCATAATGCGGCGGCGCTGACGGCCCTGCTGGCGGGCGAACCCGGCCCCTATCGCGACATCGTCGTGCTGAACGCCGCCGCCGCCCTGGTCGTGGCCGACCGCGCCGCCGACCTGCGCGAAGGCGCCGAACTGGCCGCCGCCGTCATCGACGACGGCCGCGCGGACCGCGCGCTGGAAACCCTGGTGCGCGTCACCAACACCCCTATCGAGCCCGAGGCCGCATGACCGACGTTCTGGCGAAGATCGCCGCCTACAAGCGCGAAGACGTAGCCGCCCGCAAGCTTGCGACCTCTCAGGACGCCATCGAGGCCCTCGCCGCCCAGGCCTCGGCCCCGCGCGGCTTCCGCGCCGCTCTGGAACGCAAGGCCGAGGACACCGGCCGCCCGGCCCTGATCGCCGAGATCAAGAAGGCCAGCCCCTCCAAGGGCCTGATCCGCGCCGACTTCGATCCGCCCGCGCTGGCAAAAGCCTATGAACGCGGCGGCGCGACCTGCCTGTCCGTCCTGACCGACGGCCCCAGCTTCCAGGGCGACGACGGCTTCCTGGCCGCCGCCCGCGACGCGGTCGCCCTGCCCTGCCTGCGCAAGGACTTCCTGGTCGATCCCTGGCAGGTGGCCGAGAGCCGCGCCCTGGGCGCCGACTGCATCCTCATCATCCTGGCCATGGTCGACAACGCCCTGGCCGCCGAGCTTCTGGCCGAGGCCGAGCGCTTCGGCATGGACGCCCTGATCGAGACCCACGACGAGGCCGAGATGGCCCGCGCCTGCAAGCTGGGCGGCGATCTGGTGGGCGTCAACAACCGCAGCCTTCGCACCTTCGAGGTCGACCTCGACGCCACCGAGCGCCTGTCCATGCTCAGCCCCGTCAAAGCCTTGCTGGTGGCCGAAAGCGGCATCTTCACCCCCGACGACGTCCAGCGCGTCACCGACGCCCACGCCCAAGCCATCCTCGTCGGCGAAAGCTTGATGCGTCAGGATGATGTGGAAGCGGCGACCAAGGCCCTGCTGTCGCTGAGTTAACGTCGGATATCGGCTCAGCAGGAAATGTCAGCTTCCGACCCGTCGCGGACATTGGCGGGGTGCAGCTCTTACCGCCTGCGCTCATGGATAAGCACGATTGTCTCAAACAGCTTTCCGTCTGGGTATCTATCAAACTGGCTCGACAGGCGCTGATCGACAGGTGATCCGCCATCGATGCTAACCGTCACTGTAAATCGGCACTCGGGGATGCCGTAATATGATCCACAGGAGACGTCTCGAACGCCAATGAGGGACACGTTGTCGTTTGGACGCTGCTGAAAGCGTGCGGTCCGCTCCGAGTAGCTGGACCAATGCGTCTGAACATATGCGACGACTTCCTCGTTGGTCGGAGCGACTAGCGCTGACGAAATGGGCGCGCTGTGACCCGTCATTCCCGTACAAGCCGCGATCAAACAGCCTGATAACGCGACAGGCGCGTGCGTTCGCACATGACGCCCAACTGGATTGATCATGGGCATCACGGGGTCTCCTGTCTTTCGGATATAAATGTGGAACATCCGCTTCCCATTTTTAGCTGACATCGACGGCGACGGCTTTTCGGCCTGGAGGCCAATGTCCGCTCTGGGCTCCGGTGCCCAGGACCGTAATCGACCCATTGCGGAACTTGACGATAGACTACTTTCAATGTCCCGTTTGTAGGTGCCCAAAACTACACCCCACCATCACCCGATCGTTCGCTGGCTAGACCGAGAGTTCGATCATGAGTTTTACCGTGTGGGAAACTGGCTCGTCCTCATAGTCTCAGTGGGGTTGGTGCCAATGCTGCTTTTCGGAGCTACAGCAGCCACGGTCGCCATTAGTGTGATCTGGGGAGCGCCCTGGTGCTTGCTCTTCGGCTGGAGAGGATATTTTTGGATCCAGCGGTTCGAAGCTCGTGAGCGACGACGGCGCGAGAGACAGAGGCGCAGGCGTCTCAGACACGTCAATGAGGCTGATGAGGGAGCTTCATGAGTCGGTGTTGCAGCTTTCCACCCTTAGCTGACATCCAAAGAAGCCGCTTTGAGCGGCAGCGCCCCCTCAACGCGGCCGAGTTGACATTCAGCAAGAACACTTACAGAACATCGACAACGGTTCACGCCTTGTTCTGGAAGCCTTGCGCCCATGCTCACCAAGAAGCAGCACGAACTCCTGATGTTCATTCACGAACGGATTCAGGAAACGGGCGTCTCGCCCTCCTTCGACGAGATGAAGGAGGCGCTGGATCTGGCGTCCAAGTCGGGCATCCACCGCCTGATCACGGCGCTGGAAGAACGCGGCTTCATCCGCCGTCTGGCCCACCGCGCCCGCGCGCTGGAAGTGACCAAGCTGCCGGAACAGGCCACGGCCGGCGCGCCGCGCGGCCACGCGGGCTTCAAGCCCGGCGTGATCGAAGGCGGCGGTCGCCCCCGCGCCGCTGAGCCTGCCAACGACACGCGCGAACTGGCCTTGATGGGCAAGATCGCGGCCGGCACGCCCATCGACGCCATCGAGCATGAGACCGCCCGCTATCCCGTGCCGGAAACCATGCTGGGCGCGGGCGAACACTATCTGCTCGAGATCGAGGGCGATTCGATGATCGAGGCCGGCATCCTCAACGGCGACATGGTCATCATCAAATCCACCGCCGACGCCTCGTCCGGCGAGATCGTGGTGGCCTTGGTCGAGGGTGAACAGGCCACGCTGAAGCGCCTGCGCAAGAAGGGCGCCTCCATCGCTCTGGAGCCCGCCAACCGCAACTACGAGACCAAGATCTACGGCTCGGATCAGGTCGCGGTCCAAGGCAAGCTGGTCGGCCTTATCCGCCGCTATCACTGAAGTCGGGATCGGCCTGACGCGTCCACGGCCGCTGGCCGCGCACGTCAGCCGCCCACACCGCCTTCCAGCCCGCGCCCACGCGCCACAGTTCCACCGAGCCCCCGCGCGAGTAGTCAACGCCGTCCAGCACCAGCCGGTCCGCGCATGAAGCGGGCAACCATGTCAAATCGGCCCGGCTGCTGACGACCAACGCCGACCGGCACATCGCGTCCAACTGTTCCGCCGTCGGCCCCTTCTTCCCCCACCACAGCGCGACCGGCCCAGCCGCTTCCGGCGCGCAGAAGGACCGCCTGCAGGCCCAGCCCTCCTCCGGTCTCGGCGTCAGTGCCAACCCGCGCCGCCGCGACCACAGATCGGCCGCGAACTGCCGCACGCCGGGCCGCACCACGACCGCCGCCTCGGCCTGCCGCCAGGCCGCATTGGTCCCGCCGTCGCCGATCCACAGATCCGGCGCCGCCGGACGCGGCCAGATCAGCACAGCCGCCGCCAGCGGCAGACCCAGCCAGCGCAACCGCCCGCGCCACAGGCAGATGAACAGGATGCCCAGGAAGGCCACCGGCAGAGCCGCCGCCGGGGCGCTGGCCACCGTCTGCACCGCCCCCGGCAGGCCCGCCGTCCAGTGGCCGATGGCCAGCATCAGATCGACGCCCTTGCCCGCCAGCCACAGGAAGGGCGCGCCCAGCCCCAGCGGCTCCAGCGCCGCGCCCAGCGCCAGCGCCGGCATCAGGATGAAGTCCGCGACCGGCGCCGTGCCCATGTTGGCGACCAGGCCATAGACGGCGGTGCGGTTGAAATGCTGCATGGCGAACGGCCCGGTCGCCATGCCCGCGACCAGACTGGCGGTGCATGCCACCAGCAGCCAACTGCCCAGCCTCTGCGCCGCCACGAAGGGCCAGGGCGCGGAAATCTCCTTGATCCGGCGCGGCCAGACCTCGGACAGCGCTACCAGAGCCGCTGTCGCCGCGAACGACATCTGGAACCCTGGCGTGACGATGGCCTCGGGTTGCAGCAACAGAACCGCGAAAGCCGCAACCGCCAGGGCGTGCATGGTCACCGCCTGTCGATCCAGCAGGATGGCGACAAAGGCTATGGAGGCCGTGATCGCCGCCCGCTCGGCGGGCGGCGGCGTGCCCGACACCACCAGATAGGTCCCGACCGCGATCAGCCCCGCGACCGCCGCGACCTTCTTGCCCGACACCCTGAGCGCCAGCCACGGCCAGGCCGCGACGCCCAGCCGCACGGCGAAGAAGACAAAGCCGCCGACGATGGCCATGTGCAGGCCCGAGATCGACAGGATATGCGCCAGCCCGGAATCGCGCATTGCGTCCAGATCCTCGCGCCCGATCCAGGTCTCATGTCCCGTGGTCATGGCGGCGGCGATTCCGCCCGTCCGCTCGCCCAGCCGCGCCACGATCCTCTGCGCCAGCGCATAACGCGCCGCATTGATTTTCATCGCCAGTCGCACCCGCCAGGGCGGCTCGGGCAGAACCGTCGGTCGTGTCTGCCCCAGAGCGAACAGCGTCCCGCCCATGCCCTGGAAGAAAGCATTGCGGCCGAAGTCATAGGCCCCCGGACTGGCCGGCGCCGGCGGCGGGTTCAGAATGCCATAGAGACGCACCGCCGTCCCCGGCGCCGGCGGCTCGCCGCGCACCGTCGCCCGCAACCGAACCGGCGTCGCCTCGGGGGTCAGCCCCCTGATCCGCACCGGCGCCACGACGATTCGCGCGCCGCGCTCGCCGGGACTGTCGATGTCCATGACCCAGGCCTCGACCACGGTCGACTCGGCCAGGGCCGGCGCGATCGGCCCGTTGACCGCCTCGGTCCTGAGTTTGGCTGTCGCCGCCCCGCCGCACAGGCAGGCCAGCATCAGCAGGGCGAGGGTCCGGCGCCGCGCCAGCCCAAGCCGCCGCCCTGCCAGCCAGGCCCCGCCTGTCAGCACCGCCGCCAGCATCAGCGGCCATCCCGCCGGTTCGGCCCTCAAGGCGAAATAGATCGCGCAGCCGCCGCCAAAGAAGACCGGCGCCCACAATCGCCACCGATCCGTCTGCGCCGCGACCTCGGCGCGCCCCCCGTCAAGAACCCTTAAGGCAAGGCTTCGCTTTGGCGCGCGCGGGCGTATAAGGGCCTCCGCAACGGACCCTTCCTGAATGACCTCCCCTTCCTCGACTGTCGTCACCCGCTTCGCCCCCTCGCCCACAGGCTACCTGCATATCGGCGGGGCGAGAACCGCGTTATTCAACTGGCTGTACGCCAGGAGCCGGGGCGGGAAATTCCTGATCCGCGTCGAGGACACGGACCGCGAGCGTTCGACCGACGACGCCGTGAAGGCCATCTTCGACGGCCTGTCCTGGCTGGAGCTGTTCGGCGACGAAGAGCCGGTCTTCCAATTCGCCCGCGCCGACCGCCACCGCGAGGTCGCCGAGCAGTTGCTGGCCTCGGGCCATGCCTATCGCGACTTCCTGACCGCCGACGAAACCAACGCCCTGCGCGACGCCGCCAAGGCCGAGGGCCGCGACTTCGTCTCGCCCTGGCGCGACCGCGAGCCGACCGTCGATGATCTGGCCAAGCCCTCCACCATCCGCTTCCGCCGCCCGCTGGACCAGGCCGTCGTGGTTGATGACGCGGTGCAAGGCAGCGTGCGCTGGGAATCCTCGTCGCTGGACGATCTGGTCATCGTCCGCTCGGACGGCGCCCCGACCTATAATCTGGCCGTGGTGGTGGACGACCACGACATGGGCGTGACCCACGTCATTCGCGGCGACGACCACCTGAACAACGCCGCCCGCCAGAGCCTGATCTATGACGCGCTTGGCTGGACGCGTCCGACCTTCGCCCACATCCCGCTGATCCACGGTCCCGACGGCGCCAAGCTGTCCAAGCGCCACGGCGCCCAAGCGGTTCATGAATACGCCGAGATGGGCTATCTGCCCGAAGCCATGCGCAACTATCTGGCGCGTCTGGGCTGGGCCCACGGCGACCACGAACTGTTCAGCGACGAACAGGCGATCGAATGGTTCGACCTTCCGGGCATCGGCAAGGCCCCAGCTCGCCTCGACTTCGACAAGCTGGCCCATGTCAACGCCCACTGGATCCGCTTGGCCGAGGACGATCGTCTGGCCAAGCTGACCCTGGACGCCCACCTGGCCCAGGGCCGCGCCCTGCAGCCCGACGACGAGGCCCGCCTGCTGCGCGCCATGCCCTTCGTCAAGGACCGCGCCAAGACCGTCGTGGAACTGGTCGCCCAGACCGAGTTCGTCCTGAAGCAGCGTCCGCTCGCCCTCGATGAGAAAACCCTTGGTTTGTTAAGCGGCGAAGGCGGCGAGAGAATTTCACGACTCCGTGAACGGCTCCGTCTTTTCCAGAGCTGGGACGTTTTCGCCCTCGAAGCTGAACTTAAGGCCTTTGCTAAGGAAGAGGGCGTAGGCTTCGGAAAAATCGGCCCTTCCATGCGCGGCGCTTTGACTGGCGGCTCGGTGTCGCCCGACATTGCGCGGATTCTTGCAGCCCTGGGACGCGACGAAGGTCTGGGGCGCTTGGATGATGCGCTGCAACAGACTAAGTGAACACCCATAACCACGCAGGCCGACGCCTCCCCGCGCCCGGTCGAAGGAAAACAAAAGGGGCCTAGATGACTGAACAAGCGAAACCCGCCGGCACGGCGACCTTCACCTACGGCGACAAGAACGTCGAACTTCCCGTCCTCGCGGGCTCGACCGGACCGGACGTCATCGACATCCGCAAGCTGTACGGCGCGACCGGCGCCTTCACCTTCGACCCGGGCTTCACCTCCACGGCCTCGTGCGAATCGGCTCTGACCTACATCGACGGCGACGCCGGCGTGCTGCTGCACCGCGGCTATCCCATCGACCAGCTGGCCGAAAAATCGAACTTCATTGAAGTTTGCCACCTGCTGCTGCACGGCGAACTGCCGACCGCCGCCCAGTACGAGAAGTTCGAGCAGAGCGTCACGCGGCACACCATGCTGCACGCCCAATTCGACCGCTTCTTCGAAGGCTTCCGCCGCGACGCCCACCCCATGTCGATCATGGTCGGCACCGTCGGCGCCCTGTCGGCCTTCTATCACGACAGCCTGGACATCCATGATCCGGTGCAGCGCGACATCTCGGCCATCCGCCTGATCGCCAAGATGCCGACCATCGCCGCCCGCGCCTACAAATACCACATCGGCCAGCCCTTCATCTCGCCGCGCAACGACCTGTCGTACGCCGAGAACTTCCTGCGCATGTGCTTCGCCGTTCCGGCCGAGGATTATGTGGTCGATCCGGCCCTGGTCCGCGCCATGGATCGCATCTTCACCCTGCACGCCGACCACGAGCAAAACGCCTCGACCTCGACCGTCCGTCTGGCCGGTTCTTCGGGCGCCAACCCGTTCGCCTGTATCGCCGCCGGCATCGCCTGCCTGTGGGGCCCGTCGCACGGCGGCGCTAACGAAGAAGCGCTGAACATGCTCAAGGAAATCGGCACGCCGGACCGTATTCCCGAGTTCATTCAGGGCGTTAAGGACCGTAAGTACAAGCTGATGGGCTTCGGTCACCGCGTGTACAAGAACTATGATCCGCGCGCCAAGGTCATGCAGCAGTCAGCCTATGAAGTGCTGGCCGCCACGGGCCGTGAAAACGATCCGCTGTTCCAGGTCGCCAAGGAACTGGAACGCGTCGCCCTGTCGGACGAGTACTTCACGTCGCGCAAGCTGTTCCCGAACGTCGACTTCTATTCGGGCATCACCCTGTCGGCGATGGGCTTCCCGACCACCATGTTCACCGTCCTGTTCGCCTTGGCGCGCACCGTCGGCTGGATCGCGCAGTGGCAGGAAATGATGTCGGATCCGACCCAGAAGATCGGTCGCCCGCGTCAGCTCTACACCGGCCCGACGCAACGCGACTACGTGTCGATCGAACAGCGCGGCTAAGGCCGTGTCGGGTCGAGAAGGCTGCGCCTTCTGACCACGGCCAAACAAAAATGAAAAACGCCGGGGCGAAAGCTCCGGCGTTTTTTGTTCACCCCACGCCGCCGTAGCGGCTCCGCCATGCTAGGTAATCGACATGAGCGACCATAAAGACGACGTCCCCGCCGCCGAAACTCCGGCCCAACGCGCCCTGCGCCTGAAACAGGCCGCGCTGAAAGCCCGCTCCGGCCCGCCGCAGAAGGGCGGCCTGCAGCGCGACAAGTCAATCACCGTGAAATCCGGGTCTAACAAGCCCTGGATGACGCGCTAAGTGCCAAGGCGCAGCCAGCAGACATCGTGAAAGGCCGTCAAGGATGGGAAGCGGACTTTAGCCCTAGTGATCGGGGAGTGACGATGGGTGGCTTGGTTCGAGCGCTCAATTCTCGCGAAAGCGGACCGTAAATTCAATCCGCGCCCCTGCACGCAAACTTCCTCTCGGACGGCTCAAGCGGGCTTCTGGCTTAGAAGCTTGGGCCAGCGCGATAGCACCGTAGCCCTTGCCTTCCGGGCGCTCACTGACAATGCGACAGTCCGCCAACCTTAGATCTTCGCCAACAGCACAATTAAGAGTGGCGGCGCCATCACGGTCGGTTGGGGTGAAGCTCCTGCCATGAATCGGTGTGCCATCGGCCGTGGTGCCGACGTGTTTCTCGCTAGATGCGCAGCCGCTGACGGCCAGGGCAAATCCTAGCGTTGCAATAAATGATCGAACCTTCATGCGCGCCTCCGCTTTGCCGGGAGGCTAGATCAGGGGATAGTGGAGCTCAATCGCGGACGACGGGAATGTCCGCCACGGGTCGAAAGCGGACGCGCTTTGAGGCACCACACACCGACGTTACAGTCTGCACTTTCAGCCCTTTCGAGCCGCAATCACCCGCAGCACCGCATCCGCCGCCAGCTCCGACGGATCGGGACCGCCTCGGCCCATCAGGTCCAAGGCTGCCGTCTGGCGCGCGGCCTGATCGGCGGCGGCCTGCGGGTCAGGCAATAGACGCCCGACCGCCTCGGTGAGCTTCTCGGGCGTGGCGTCATTCTGGATGAATTCGGGGGCGATGCGGTCGTCGGCGGCGATGTTGAACAGGGTGATGTGTTTGGCCGTCACCAGCTTCTTCATCAGCAGATAGGACAGGCCGTCGATCTTGTAGGCGATGACCATGGGCGCACCGGCCAGGGCCAGTTCGGTCGAGACCGTACCGCTGGTGGCCAAGGCGACATTGGCCGCTTTCATCGCGTCGTACTTGTCTGATTCCTGCACCAGATGGGCACGGAAGGGCCAGGCGGCGACGCGGCCCGCCACATCAGCGGCGACCGTGCCGGCGGCGATTACGGCCACCTCCAGCGAAGGGTTCGCCGCCTTCAGACGCTTCACTGTCGCCTCGAAGACGGGCGTCATGCGGGTGATCTCGCTGGGTCGGCTGCCCGGCAGGACCAGCAGCAGGGGCGCATCGGCGGCGATGCCGCGCGCGGCGCGGAACCGGGCGCCGTCGGCGCCGGCCATGTCCACGTGCAGGGCCTGTGACCCCACGACCGTCGTCGGCAGACCCTCGCGCTCGAACCAGGGCGCGTCAAAGCTGTAGAGCGACAGCAGATGATCGACGCTGGCGGCCAGGGTCTTGGCCCGACCCGGACGCGAGGCCCAGACCTGTGGTCCGACATACTTGATCAGCGGCACGCCGGGCAGCACCTCGCGCAGAGCCTTGGCCACGCGGATAGTGAAGCCCCAGCTGTCGATCAGGACGACCGCGTCGGGCCGCTCGGCCTTGGCTAGGGCCACCGTGTCGGCCACCCGACGCTTGACCAGACCATAGGCCTTCAGTCCCTCGATCCAGCCCAGGATGGACAGTTCGGCGATGTCGAACGGGCTGACGACCCCCTCGGCCGCCATCTTGGGTCCGCCCACGCCGACGAAGGTGACATCCGATCCCAGCCGCGTCTTCAGCGCTTGCGCCAGGCCGGCACCCAGGGCGTCGCCGGACGCCTCAGCGGCCACCAGCATGATCTTCAGCGGACGGCTCATCTTTCCACGCCCCAGACGAACAGGCCCAGCCGATCCGCCGCCTCGACCAGGGCTTCATGGTCGATGATGATCAACCGCCCGGCGAACCCGCCGATGCCGGCCAGCCCGGCGGCGGCCGCCAGCTCGACCGTGCGCGGCCCGATGACCGGCATGTCCACCCGCAGGTCCTGGATCGGCTTGGGCGCCTTGCCCAGCGCCCCCTTCAGCGCGCTGGGCGCGCCGCGCAGGTCGGCGGGAAGACCCGCGACGCGGCGCAGCATCTCGTCCGTACCCTCCTGCGCCTCGACCGCGAGAACCAGACCGTCGCAGACGACCGCACCTTGGCCGATATCCAGTTCACCTGATTTTTCAGCGACGTGCAGCGCCTTCTTCAGGTCCTGCAGTTGCTCCCCTGTCGGCGTGATCGCGCCCAAGGCGCCCGGCGCCAAGGCCTCGCCGCCCAGAATGTCGTCGGCGCCCTCGACCGCATATCCCTCGGCCTCGAACACCGAGAGGATCTTGCGCAACAGGGCGTCGTCGCCCTTGGCGGCCGCCGCCACGATGCCAGGCAGCAGGGTCGCCCCTTTGAAATCCGGCTTCAGCGTCTTGAAATCAGGCCGGTTCACATAGCCCGCGAAACAGACGGCCTCACAACCCTCGGCCTTCATCGCCTTCAGGATACGGCCGATCTCGGCCATGCCGAACTCTACGCCCGGCCAGCGCACCAGATGCTCGTCGGCGAAACCAGCCAGACGGATGATGAAGACCGCCCGCCCCTCGGCTTCGCACCGCGTCGCAATACGGATAGGCAGATCACCGGAACCCGCGATCAGGGCCAGCTTGGGCGCCCCAGATGCCGGGCTTGTCATTCCGCGTCCGGCAGGCAGAGCGGCCGCTTGGCGCCGTCGCGGATGAAGGCGACGATCTCCACGATCTCGGGCAGGTCGGCATAGGTCGTTTCGACCCGGTCCAGACGCTCGGCGAAGACGCCCTCGCCCTCGAACAGGTCGCGATAGGCGGCCAGCAGGCGACGCACGGCGTCCTTGCCGTAACCCTTGCGCTTCAGCCCGATCAGGTTGAGGCCGTGCAGGCTGGCGTGGTTGCCCCAGGCCGAGCCATAGGGGATGACGTCGCGCGTCACGGCGGCCAGACCGCCGACGATGGCGCCCTGCCCCACCCGGCCGTTCTGGTGCACGGCGCACAGGCCGCCCAGGAAGACCTTGTCGCCCACCTGAGCGTGACCGCCCAAGGTGGCGTTGTTGGCCATGACGACATTGTCGCCAACGACGCAGTCGTGGCCGACGTGGGCGCCGGTCATGAACAGGCCGTTCGAGCCGACGCGCGTCACGCCCGTCCCCTGCGGCGTGCCGCGGTTGAAGGTGGCGTGCTCGCGGATGACGTTGTCGGAGCCGATCTCCAGCCGCACTGGCTCGCCCTTGTAGCCGTTGTGCTGAGGATCGCCGCCGATGACGGCGAAGGGATGGATGACCGTCCGCGCGCCGACACTGGTGTCCTGCTGAACCACCACATGGCTGACCAGCTTGACACCCTCGGCCAGGGTCACACCCGAGCCAACGACGCACCAGGGGCCGATCACGACCCCGTCGGCGATCTGGGCCGAGGCGTCGACGACGGCGGTCGGGTGGATGGTCACTGAGCGGGCTCCGCCACGGTGACGACCATGGCCATGAACTCGGCCTCGGCGGCCAGCTTGCCGTCGATGAAGGTCTCGCCGCGGAACTTGTAGGCGTCTCCGCGCGCGCGGATCACCTTGACCTCCATGCGCAGCTGGTCGCCCGGACGTGCGGGCTTGCGGAAGCGCACGCCGTCGATCGACATGAACATGATGACCTTGTCGGCCACGGCCACATCCAGCGACTTGGACATCAGCAGGGCGCCCGTCTGGGCCATGGCCTCGACGATCAGGACGCCCGGCATGACCGGATCGATCGGGAAGTGGCCGGGGAAGAAGGGTTCGTTGTGCGTGACGTTCTTGATGCCGACGATCGAGGTCGCCGCCACGAAGTCCTCGGCCTTGTCGACCAGCAGGAAGGGATAGCGGTGCGGCAGGCGACGCATCACCTCGGCGTAATCGATCTTGTTGTCTTCGCTCATTCTTTCGATTCCTTCGCGCCCTTCTTCTGGGACGCCTGTTTGGACAGCCACACCGTCTCGCGCAAGAACTGGCGCAGCGGCTTGGCAGGATAGCCGGACCAGATCTCTCCCGGCGGAATATCGGCCAGGACGCCGCCGCCGGCCGCGACGCGCGCGCCCTCGCCGATGGTGATGTGGTCGCCCACGCCCGCCCGGCCGCCGAAGATGCAGTTGTCGCCGGTCGTGACCGAGCCGGAGATGCCCGTGTGGGCGGCCATCAGATTATTGCGCCCGATGACGCAGTTGTGGCCAATCATGACCAGATTATCGATCTTGGTGTTCTCGCCGATGACAGTGTCGTCATAGGCGCCCCGGTCGATGCAGGAGTTGGCGCCGACCGTCACCCCGTCCTGCAGGATGACCCGGCCCAACTGCGGAATGTCCACCGGACCGGCCTTCGACCCTGCGGCTCCGAATCCCGATTCGCCGATCCGCGCGCCGGCCAACAGCTTCACCCGGTCGCCCAGGAGGGCGAAGCCGACGGTGACGCCAGGGCTGATCAGGCAGTCGCGGCCGATCTGGACACCCGGCCCGACGACGGTGTTGGCGCCGATACGCGTGCCGCGCCCGATGCGGACCCCCTCGCCCAGCACCACGCCCGGCTCGATCATCACGGTGTCGTCCTCGGCGGCCTCGGCGGCGGTGATGGCCCGGTCCAGGCGGATCGGTCGGTGCAGCACGGCCGAAGCCCGCGCCCAGCCCGCCTGGGCCTCGCCCGAGACGATGACGGCGGCGTCAGCGGGCGCCAGCTCGACGGCCGAAGCCGGCACGATCACGCAACCGGCCCGGGTCTCGGCAAGGGCGGCCGCGAACTTTCGGTCGCCCAGAAACGCAATCGCGCCCCGGTCCGCTGTGGACAGGGGCGCAACGGCCGAGATGACGACTTCGCCGCCCCGGACCACCTCCCCGCCGATGTGCTCGGCGAGGGCGGCGACCGTCAGGGGCGACAGGGTCTGAAAGAACCTCGGATCGGGCATGGCCCGTCTTACGACTGCGGCTGAGCCGGAACCGGCATGCGGTTGAAGCTGACCGTCGGCAGGGCCGTGTTCAGGCGCTGGATGACCAGCGGCGTCACGTCCATGGCCGGGTTCATGATGAAGACGCTTTCGCGGTCAACCAGGATGCCGCAACCCTTTTCTTGATAGACGGCGACCAGGATCGGCTCGATGGCCTCCGAGATCTTCTTGCGCTGTTCGGCGAGGGTGTAGCGCAGTTCGTTGTCGCGGGTCTGCTCCAGTTGCTGGGCTTCCTGAGCACGCTGCTGCAGGGCCTGACGACGCTGGTTCAGTTGGTCGGCCGGGATGGTGGTCGCGCCCTGCTGCAGGGCCTGATACTCGGTTTGCAACTGCGTGGCGTAAGGGGTGATCTCACCCTGAACTTCCTGCGCCAATTGCTCCATGCGGGCCTGAACGGCTTGGCCGACGGTCGACTGAGCCAGGGCCTGCTGGTTGAAATAGACGCAGACGCCCGGGATCACCGGGCCGGGGTTGGCCGGACCTTGCGACTGGGCCAGGGCCGACGAGGCGGCCAGCGAAGCGACGGCGAAAGCGCTGATAGCGAACAGTTTCATCTTGAACCTTTGAGCAGTCTGGAAGGCTGCAGTTAGAACTGGGTCGAGGTGGAGAAGCGGAAGGTCTCGGTCTTGTCGTAGTCTTCCTTGGACAGAACCTTGGACAGGTCGAAGCGGATCGGCCCCATCGGCGAACGCCAGTGGATGCTGAGGCCCGCAGCGGCCCTCAGGGCGAGATCGTCCACGATGTTCGGATTGGGGGCGCCCGTGACAGAATCGACCTGATAACGGTCGTCCAGCATGCCCAGGGTGCCGACATCCGCGAACAGCGAGGTCTTGATGCCGTATTCTTCGGGCAGATAGTTCGGCACCGTCAGTTCAACCGTTCCGATGGCGTAGAAGTTGCCGCCCAAGGCGTCGGTCGTCGTCAGGTCGCGTGCGCCCATGCCGGCGGTTTCAAAGCCGCGGAAGGTGTTGCCGCCCTTGAAGAAGCGATCATTGATCCGGATCGGATCGCCGTTCCAGCCGCTGACGTAACCGGTCGAGCCTTGCAGGCTGACCACCCATTTCGGCGTGATGCCATAGTACCAGGACGCGTCGGCCTCGGTCTTCAGGTAGTTCACGTCGCCGCCGATACCGGCGAAGTCCTGACGCAGGGACGCCGACCAGCCGCGCGTCGGGCGAACCGGATCATTTGTCCGGTTGACCATCAGCGTGTAGCCCGCCGACGAGTTGAGGAACGCCCCCGCCTGATCGCAGAGCGCCGACGACCCGGTGCCGTTGCAGTAGCCGAACGGAATGATGACTTCGTCGGACTTCAGGAAGTAGCGCACGCTGAAGCGCGAATAGCCATTCAACGGATAGCTGAGACGCAAGCCGCCGCCGGTCGAGCGATAGTCGTACGAGGAGTACTCGCTCAGATCGTATCGCGTGTGGAACAGATCGAAGCCCGCCCCCACGTCGCGCCCCAGGAACTTCGGCTCGGTGAAGCGGAAGTCGATCTGCTGACGCAGCGAACCCCATTCCGCGCGCGCCACGAAGTTCTGACCACGGCCGCGGAAGTTGCGCTCGGTAATGCCCAGGTTCAGGACGAAGGAATCGACCGAGCTGAAGCCGGCGCCGACGGACAGTTCGCCGGTGGGTTGCTCCTCGACGGTGACGTTAACGACCGAACGGTCCGGCGCGCTGCCGCGCGTCTCCTCGATCTTGACGTCCTTGAAGAAGCCCAGCGCGCGCAGATTGTTGCGCGAGCGCTCAACCAGCGAGCGGTTGAAGGCGTCGCCCTCGCCCACCATCAGTTCGCGGCGAATGACCGAGTCGAGGGTCCGCGTATTGCCGACCACGTTGATGCGATCGATGTAGACGCGCTGACCTTCCTTGATGTTGAAGGTGACGTCGACCTTGTCGGTTTCCGGGTTAGCGCGATAGGTCGGGTTGATCTCGACAAAGGCGTAACCGGCCGAACCCGCCGCGAAGGTCAGGGTGTCGACGGCGCTCTCGATGCGGTCGCTTTCATACAGGTCGCCCGAGCGGATCGGCAGCAGACGCTGCAGGAAGTCGGCGTTCAGACGGTCGTTCTCGGTGACGACCTTGACCTCGCCGAAGGTATAGCGATCGCCCTCGTCCAGCGTCAGCGTCATGCCGAAGGCGCTGTTGTCAGGCTTCAGCTCCGCCACCGACGACAGGATACGAAAGTCGTAATAGCCCCGGTTCGTATAGAATTTCCGCAGCTGCTCACGGTCGTAATCCAGGCGGTTCGGATCGTAGTTGTCGTTCGAGCTGAACAGCCGCCACCAGCTGGACTGCTTGGTGACCATGACCTCACGCAGGTCGCTGTCCGAGAAGGCGGTATTGCCCAGGAAGGTGATGGCGGCGACGCCCGTCTCCGGACCTTCGTCGATCTCGAACACCACATCGACGCGGTTCTGATCCAGTTGCACCAGCTTCGGCGTCACCGTGGCCGAGATCCGACCCGACAGGCGGTACAGTTCGACGATCTTGCCGACGTCTTCCTGGACACGGGCGCGCGTGTAGATGCCGCGCGGCTTGATCGTGACCTCGTCGGTCAGCTTCTTGACCGCGAGCGCCTTGTTACCCTCGAACGTCACCTGATTGATGATCGGGTTTTCCGCGATCTCGACGATCAGGTCGCCGTTCGGCTGAAGGCCCAACTGCACGTTGGCGAACAGGTTCGTCCGGGACAGCGTGCGCACCGCGACGTCGATCGTCGCCGCGTCGATGGTGTCGCCCGGCTGGATCGGCAGGTAGGACAGGACGGTCGTCTGGTCGATGCGCTGGTTGCCGCGCACGAGGATGCGGTTGACCACGCCGCGCTCTTCCGCAGGCGCGGTTACGACGACTTGCGGGTCCTGCGCGGCCGCCGCTCCGGCAACGGGCGCCGTCTGGGCCAGCGCAGGTCCGGCCAGGCCCGCGGCGACAGCCAGGGCCAGGGCGCTGGGTCCAAGGATACGGCCACGGGTTCGGATCATAAGGCGACTGTCGTTCTGAATCATTCGGGGAACCATCGGGGGCTGGCGTCGGCTCACGAGACGAGCCCGCCGAGGAATTTGAAGAGATTGAGTTTCTGCAGGTCGTTCCAGGTCGCGAACAACATTAAACTGGCCAGCAAAGCAAGACCGACACGATATCCCGCCTCCTGAACCCTGGCCGCCACGGGCCTGCGCGCCACCGCCTCATAGGCGTAGAACATCAGATGCCCCCCATCCAACACCGGAACCGGCATCAGATTTAGAAAGCCGATTCCGACCGAAAGTATGGCGGCGAAGCTGGTCAGCGTCAGCAGGAGATTTCCCGCCATGGCCACGGGATCAGGATTGGCGGCCACCGCGGCGTTGGTCAGAGCGCCAGAAGCCTTGGCGATGCCCAGGGGGCCGCTGAACTGATCGCCCGATTCACGGCCGCTGAAGATCCGACCGATATAGGTGAAGGTGGTGCTCAGGATAGCGCCGGTTTCCTTGACCCCCTGCCCCATGGCGGCGATCGGCCCATAGCGGACATGGCGCACCTCATCGCGGCTGGAGCCAAGGCCCAGCCCGACGCGGCCGATGGAAACGCGACCGGCGATGGGGTCGTTCTCGACCCGACGCTCAGGCGTGGCGGTCAGTTGAACTTCGGCGCCGGCGCGCTCGACCGTGAAGGCCACCGGATCGCCGCTGCTCAGGGCCACCACGCGCGTGACCTCGCCGCCGTCGGCGATCAGCTTGCCGTTGACGCGGGTGATCAGGTCGCCGGGCAGGAAACCGGCGGCTGCAGCCGGCGATTCCGGCTGCACCTGCACGACCCGCGCGGGACGGAGTTCGACGCCCACCAGGCTGAACAACAGGGTGAAGATGGAGATGGCCAGCACGAAATTGGCGAATGGGCCGCCAGCAACGACTAGGGCGCGCTGCCACAAGGGCTTGAAATACAGGTAATCCTTCTCGGCGCCGTGACCATGCTCGGCCACGACTGCCTTCTTCAGCGCATCCAGCCCGGCCTTGTCCGGCACGCCCGTCGCGTCCAGATCACCGGCGAACTTGACGTAACCGCCCAGCGGCAGCCAGCCCAGACGCCATTCAACGCCGTGCTTGTCGGTGCGCTGGAAGATGGCGCGGCCGAAACCGATGGAGAAGCGCTCCATCTTCACGCCGAAGGCGCGGGCCGTCAGAAAGTGTCCCAGTTCGTGAACAGTGACGACCAGGGTCAGCACCAACAGGAACGGCACGACATAGATCAGGGCTTGCCCGATAATTCCTAGCATGCCGGTCACTGTCTCCGTCGCCCTCAGGCAGCAATCGCGAGCGAAGCGATAATGTCGTTCGCGATCCGTCGGGCCGCCGCGTCCACGGCCAAAGCCGCGTCGCAGGCGTCGTCGGAACCGGAATCCATCCCCGCGTTCGTCGCACGCTCCAAGGTGTCCGCGACGACTGCGGCAATATTGAGAAAGCCCAGCCGACGGTCAAGGAAGGCCAGGGCCGCGACTTCATTGGCCGCATTGAAGACGATGGGCGCCACGCCGCCCGCCGCCAGGGCCTCGCGCGCCAACCGCAGGGCTGGGAACCGCGCCATATCGGGCGCCTCGAAGGTCAAACGACCCAAAGCGGCCAGATCCAGCCTGGGCGCGGGCCAAGCCATGCGGTCCGGCCAGGCCAGGGCGCAGGCGATCGGCGTCTTCATGTCCGGCGGGCCCATCTGGGCCAGGGTCGAACCATCCACATATTCCACAAGGCTGTGGATGATTGATTCCGGGTGAACCACAACGTCGATCCGGTCACCGCTCATGGCGAAAAGATAGGCCGCCTCGATCAGTTCCAGACCCTTGTTGGCCATGGTGGCGCTGTCGACCGAGATCTTGGCGCCCATGCTCCAGTTCGGATGGGCCACGGCCTGCTCCGGCGTGATCCGGCCCATGGCTTCGCGCGGCAGGGTGCGGAAGGGCCCGCCCGAGGCGGTCAGCACCAGTTTCGACACCTGCTCGGGCGCCTCGGCCGGAAATACCTGGAATATGGCGGAATGTTCGGAATCGACAGGAATCAGCTTGCCGCCGCTGCGCTTGACCCGCTCGATCAGGGCCGGACCGCAGCAGACCAGACTTTCCTTGTTGGCCAAAGCCAGGGTCGCGCCGGTGCCCGCCGCGGCCCAGGCCGAGCGCAGGCCCGCCGAACCGACGATGGACGCCATGACCCAATCCACGGGCCGGGTGGCGGCTTCAACGATGGCTTCGGGGCCAGCAGCGGCCTCGACTTCGGTCCCAGCCAGGGCGTCGCGCAGTTCCGACAGACGGGCAGGATCAGCCGTCACGGCCAGCCTGGGCCGCCAACGTCGGGCCTGTTCGGCCAGACGCGCGATATTATTGCCGCCGGTCAGCACCTCGACCTGAAACGCACCGGATCCGGCCGCCTCAGCCTGAGCCATCAGGTCCAGCGTCGACGTTCCGACCGAGCCGGTCGAGCCCAGCACGCTGACCTTGCGGGCGATCATGCGCCCTGCCCCAGCATAAGGACGATGACGCGTCCAGCCGCCACGACCACGACCGCGAACATCAGGCCGTCGACTCGATCCAGCAGGCCGCCGTGGCCGGGAATGATGTTGCCCGCATCCTTGACCCCGAAGCGACGCTTCAGCGCCGATTCCCACAGATCGCCCGCCATGGTGGCCAGAGCTGCCGCCAGACCCAGGACGCCGCCCCAGAAGACGTTCAATCGGCCCATTTCCAGCCAGCCGGCCATCACAGCGCCGGCGATCATCCCAGCCAGCAGGCCGCCGATAAAGCCCGACCAGGTCTTGTTGGGCGAAAAGCGCGGCCACAGCTTGGGCCCGCCTACGGCGCTGCCCACCAGATAGGCCAGAATGTCCGAGGCCCAGGCCACGGCGAAAACCAGAACGGTCCAGTAGAGGCCCTGCGCGTCGTTCAAATCGCGCAGCCAGATCAGCAGGACGCACGGCCAGCCGAGGTAAAGAACGCCATAGGCCGCGTCGAGGGCTTCGGCGCCGCGCGATCTCGCGAACAACCCCGCCGCCAGAGCGCCGAAGACCAGCAGCACCAGCGCCAGCGACATCTGCCCGATATGAGCCGCGACCACGGCGATGATCAGAGCCAGGGCCACGGCCGTGCCGACCGAACGCCAGAAGCGCGGCGCGCTCATTCGCGCCCACTCGAACGCCAGCAGGCCGCAAGCCGCCACGACCAGGGCGCAAAACCAGCCGCCGCCTGCCCAGGTGGCCAGCACCGCCGCCGGCGCAAGCACCACGGCCGAGGCCGCTCTCAGCCCGATGTCACCGATCTTCAACGCCATCAGCCCGCCGCCGTCTTCGCAGCGGTCACGTCCGGCGAGGCGTCGCGCCCGCCAAATCTACGCTCGCGATTGCCAAACACCGACACCGCCTCGCCCAGCGCCTCGCCCCCGTAGTCGGGCCACAGGATGTCCTGGAATACCAGTTCGGCATAGGCGGCTTCCCACAACAGGAAGTTGGACAGCCGCTGCTCGCCGGAAGTCCGCACGATCAGATCGACCGGCGGCGCGCCTGCCGTCGACAGCCCTGCCCCGAGGTCCTCCTCGGTGACGTCACCGTCAAACTGTCCGGCGCGAGCCTGATCGACCAGCCGCTGCGCCGCATCGACGAGGTCCGCCCGGCCGCCGTAGTTAAAGGCGACCTGCAGCAGGAAGGCCGTATTGTGCGCCGTCTGCGCTTCGGCGCGATCGACGATGGCGGCGATATCGCTGGGCAGCCCCTTGCGACGACCCAGGACGCGAATGCACACCCCCGCCTCGTCCAGACGCTTCAGATCGCTGCCGACAAAGGCCCGCACCAGACCCATCAGGTCCGACACCTCGTCCGCTGGGCGGCTCCAGTTTTCGGTCGAGAAGCCGAACACGGTCAGGCAGCGGATGCCGAAACCCGGCGCCGCCTTGATGGTGCGACGCAGCGCCTGGACCCCCTCGCGGTGACCCATGACGCGCGGCAAACCGCGACGCTCGGCCCAGCGACCGTTGCCGTCCATGATCAGGGCGACGTGACGAGGCCCCTTCTCAGGCGCCGTGGCGACGGTCTCGGCCGACATTGTTAAGATCCCTCCCGACGCGAACCTGCGTCAGACCTGCATGATCTCGACTTCCTTGGCCTTCAAGGCCTCGTCAATGCGCTTGATGGCCGCGTCGGTGTCCTTCTGGACCTCGGCTTCCATCTTCTTCTGTTCGTCCTGGCTGATCTCGGCGGCCTTTTCAGCCTTCTTGAGATCGTCATTGGCGTCGCGGCGCACGTTGCGCACGGCGATTTTCTGCTGCTCGGCGTACTTGCCGGCCAGCTTGACCAGATCCTTGCGGCGCTCTTCGGTCAGCGGCGGAACCGGAATGCGCAGGGTCTGGCCGTCCACGATCGGGTTCAGGCCCAGACCTGCGGCGCGAACAGCCTTCTCGACAGGTCCCACCATGCCCTTGTCCCAGACGTTGACCGAGATCATGCGCGGCTCGGGCACGCTGATGGCGGCCACAGCGTTCAGCGGCGACGTCGAGCCATAGGCCTCGACCTGGACAGGGTCGAGAAGGCCCGCATTAGCCCGACCCGTCCGCAGCCCGGCGTAGTCTTCCTTCAGCGAGGCGACGGACTTGTCCATCCGGTCCCGGTAGGTCTTGAGGTCGGGCTTGGCCATGGTGGTTCCTTGGTCTGGTCGTTCGGAGCGAGAGCCGCTTACGCGGCCTTGTTGGTGATGACGGTGAAGGTGCCGTCGCCGCGCAGGGTCTTGCGCAGGGAGTCTTCCTCACGAATCGAGAAGACGACGATCGGAATGTCGCTGTCGCGCATCAGGGCGATGGCCGAGGCGTCCATGACGCGCAGGTCCTTGGCCAGGACCTCCTGATAGGTCAGCGTCTCATAACGCGTGGCGTTCGGATCCTTCTTGGGGTCGGCGGTATAGACGCCGTCCACGCTGGTGCCTTTCAGCAGGGCGTCGCAGCCCATTTCCGCGGCGCGCAGGGCGGCGCCCGAGTCGGTCGTGAAGAAGGGAGCGCCCACGCCGGCGGCGAAAATCACCACCCGTCCCTTTTCCAGGTGCCGCATGGCGCGACGACGAATGTAAGGCTCGGCGATAGCGGCCATGGGAATGGCGCTCTGGACCCGCGTATCGACGCCGATCTTCTCGAGCGCGCCCTGCATGGCCAAGGCGTTCATGATGGTGGCCAGCATGCCCATGTAGTCAGCGTTGGCGCGATCCATGCCCTCTGCCGCCTTCGACAGGCCGCGGAAGATATTGCCGCCGCCGATAACCAGGCAGATCTCCACGCCTTCGCGCGCCACCCGCGCCACGGCCGCCGCCACGACATCCACCGTCTTCATGTCGATGCCGTAGGACTGATCCCCCATCAGGACCTCGCCCGAGACCTTCAGCAGGACGCGCTTGTATCGGAAGTCGGAAGGGGCGTCAGGCATGGGTATGGGTCCGTGGATACAGGGGTTACGCATCCGCGCGAGGTGAATCGGCGGCTCATCATAGACGAAGGGCGCGCCGGCCATCAAAGCCGAACGCGCCCTTTTGAAAATTCTTCCCTTTCAGGAAGGAACTTCGGTGTTAGTTGCCGCCGGTCATCGAGGCCACTTCGGCCGCGAAGTCAGGGGTCTCGACCTTCTCGACGCCTTCACCCAGGGCCAGACGGACGAAGCCGGCCAGCTTGAGGTTCGAGGAGCCCAGTTCCTTGCCCGAGTTGGCGACCAGTTGTTCGATGGTCACGTCGGGGTCCATCACGAACGGCTGCTTCGACAGCACCACGTCCTTCTGGAACTTGTTGATCTGGCCTTCCACGATCTTCTCGATCATGGCTTCCGGACGGCCTTCTTCCTTGGCCTTTTCGATCAGAACGGCACGTTCCTTATCGATGGCGGCCGGGTCCAGGTCGTCGGTGTTCAGCGACAGCGGCGCCGTGGCGGCGACATGCATGGCGATCTTGCGGCCCAGTTCGCGCAGGGCTTCCTGGTCGCCTTCGCCTTCCAGGGCCACCAGCACGCCAATGCGGCCGACGCCCGGCGAGACGGCGTTGTGGACGTAGGTCGAAACCACGCCCTCATCGACGGCCAGACGAGCGGCGCGGCGCAGTTGCATGTTCTCGCCGATGGTGGCGATCAGCTGGGTCACTTCGTCCTGAACCGTGCGGCCGTTTTCCAGGGTCGCGCCGTGGATGGCGTCGACGCCGTCGTGGTGCAGGCCCAGTTGGGCGAACGACTTGGCGGCGTTCTGGAACAGGTCGTTGCGGGCGACGAAATCGGTTTCCGCGTTGAACTCGATGGCGGCAGCGACTTCGCCCTTGCCTTCGGCGCGGACGGCGACGGCGACCAGGCCTTCAGCGGCGACGCGGTCGGCCTTCTTGGCGGCCTTGGACAGGCCCTTGGCGCGCAGCCAGTCGATGGCCGCGTCGATGTCGCCGTTGTTCTCAACCAGCGCCTTCTTGCAGTCCATCATGCCGACGCCCGAACGCTCGCGAAGCTCCTTCACGAGGGCGGCAGTGATCTCGGCCATGTTCTTCTCCTGGAAATTCAAATGAGCGGCCGGGCTTGAATAGCCCGGCCGCATGTCAGTTTGGCGTAGGTCCCATCACCGATCGGACCTCGAGGACGTTTAGCCCTCGACCTTTTCTTCAGTCGTCGCGAGCAGTTCTTCTGCAGCGCCTTCCGTGCCGGCCGGAGCGGCTTCAGCAGCGGCCGGAGCAGCGGCTTCACGCAGCATCGGCTCGACCGGAGCTTCCGAAGCGCCCAGATCGATGCCCGAGGCCGAAGCACCGGCGGCCAGGCCGTCCAGGACGGCGTCGGCGATCAGGTCGCAGTAGGTCTGGATGGCGCGGGCGGCGTCGTCGTTGCCCGGGACCGGGTAGGTGATGCCGTCCGGATCCGAGTTGGTGTCCAGGATGGCGATGATCGGGATGTTCAGCTTGCGGGCTTCCTGGATCGCGATCGACTCTTTGTTGGTGTCGATGACGAACATGATGTCCGGAATCGAACCCATGTCCTTGATGCCGCCCAGCGACAGCTCAAGCTTGTCCTTCTCGCGCTGCAGGTTCAGCAGCTCTTTCTTGACGCGACCTTCGCCGCCGGCGGCCAGGACGGTTTCCAGCTCGCGCAGACGGGCGATCGAACCCGAGACGGTGCGCCAGTTGGTCAGCGTGCCGCCGAGCCAGCGGTTGTTCATGTAGTACTGGGCGCAGCGCGTGGCGGCTTCGGCGACCGGGCCGGCGGCCTGGCGCTTGGTGCCGACGAACAGGACGCGACCGCCCTTGGCGGCGACGTCGCGAACGGCGACCAGAGCCTGGTGCAGCAGCGGCATCGTCTGCGACAGGTCGATGATGTGGATGTTCGAGCGCGAGCCGAAGATGTAGCGGTCCATCTTCGGGTTCCAGCGGTGCGTCTGGTGGCCGAAGTGAGCGCCGGCTTCCAGCAGCGTACGCATCGAGAATTCAGGCAGAGCCATGATCGTTGTATCCTTTTTCCGATCAAACCTAGCGTGAGCGAGTAAAAGGACCGGGCGGTCCCTCGGAACGGTGCAGACCGGGATGTCTCCCCGGACCGCGCCACGCCCACGTGCGAAGTGCGCGCGCTCTCTAGGCGGATTGATCGGAAAAGGCAAGCCAATCAGTCAGAAGCTGCGCCCATCCACGCGCTTGGCGGTCCAGCCCCACGGTTCCACATCCGTCAGGGTCCGCACATTGATCGCCGCCACCTCGGACCCGTCGGGAGCCACGCCGTAACCGAAGGGCTGAACCCCGCAGGTCCTGCAGAAGCGATGGTCGATCTTGTGGTGGTTGAAGAAGTAGGAGGTCGTCGCCTCCTGGCCCGCTGTCAGCCGGAATGCAGCTCGCGGCGCGAAGGCCAGGACAAAGCCCTTTCGGTAACAGTGCGAACAGTTGCACTCGATCAGGCCCTCCAGCCCGACCTCGACTTCATAGGCCACCCCGCCGCAGTGGCAGGATCCCTTGTGCACGGCCATGTTCGCTCTCCTCCCTCAGGATGTCGGCAGACTGTATTCCAGATCGTAGTTGTGGACGCCGTCCACGATCGTCAGGTGAAAGACCCCGGCGATCCCGGTCAGTTCCCCTGCCCCCGATCCCGGCACGATGGTGATCAGCAGTTCCTGCGCGCCTCGATCCATCAGGCCCCGATGCACCAGGGTGAAGGCCCCCTAGCGTCCGTCGACGACGCCGTGCACCCGGTCCAGGGCGACATAGGCGCCCGACCGCTCGGGGCTCATAGTCGCCAGCATCTCGCCGGAGGCCGTTCCGGTCAGGTCGCCGTGAAAGGTCTTGGCCAGAAGCATGCGTCCCGGCGCGTCCGAGGCGGCGCCCTCCGCCGGCTGGACCGGGGTGATGACGACCTCAAAGGTCCCGCGCGCATTCTTCATGACCAGCCCCTCGCTCATCAGGCGTCCTCCAGCATCACCACGCCCGGCGCCGATTTCAACGCCCCGCGCAGGGCCGCGTCCAGTCGGTAGCGGCCCGGCAGCTTGATCTCGATCTCCGTCCGTCCGCCCAGCGTGGCCTGCAGCCAGACCTCGCCGCCCTTGCCCTGGGCTCGCGCCCGATCCAGTCGCGCCTTCAGCGCCTCGGCGTCCGCCGACTGCGCCGACAGCACGACCCGCAAACCGATCTGGGTGTCGTCCAGCAGGGTCTCCATCCGGCTGGCGTCGTCGCCGAAGAAGCGCACCTCGCCGTCCGCCGACTTGGCCCGCACCTTGACCAGCACCGAGGTGCCGACCTCGAGGATGTCGCGGCAGCGCCGCAGCTGTTCCGGCGGGAACAGGCATTCGAACTCGCCCGTCGGGTCCGAGAAGGTGACGAAGGCGAACTTCTCGCCGCTCTTGGCGCTGGCCCGCTCCTGACGCCGACGCACCACGCCGGCCATCATGAAGGCCTCGTGCCCCGCCTCGGCCAGACCCTGAGCCTCAGCCACGAAAGTCACGCGCTTGCGCTTCAAGGCGGGCGTCAGGTCTTCCAGCGGGTGACCCGACAGATAGAAGCCGACCGCCGCCAGTTCCTGATCCAGCTTGTCCGGCCCTGCCCACGGCTCGACACTCTTCAGACGCGGCCGAGCGGCCCCGGCCTGATCCGCCCCGAACAGACTGACCTGCGACGAGGCACGCTCGGCGGCGACGCTCTGGCAATAGGCGATCAGGATGTCGGCCTGTTCGAACAACTGGCGACGGTTGGGGTTCAGGCTGTCAAAAGCCCCCGCCTTGGCCAGACCTTCCAACGCCCGCTTGTTGACCGCCTTGGGATCGACCCGTTCCAGGAAGTCGAACAGGTCGACGAACGGCCCGCCCGCCTCGCGCACCTCGACGACGTGCTTCATCGCCTCCAGACCCACGTTGCGGATGGCGCCCAGAGCATAAAGCACGCTGCCCTGCCCGTCCTTCCACGCCACGTCGAAGTCGGCGGAGGACCGATTGATGTCAGGCGCCAACACCGGGATCTCGAACCGCCGGCAATCCTGATAAAAAACCGCCAGCTTGTCGGTGTTCGACAGGTCGAGGCTCATCGACGCCGCGAAGAACTCGACCGGGTGGTTGGCCTTCAGCCAGCCCGTCTGGAACGAAATCAGCGCATAGGCCGCCGCGTGCGACTTATTGAAGCCGTAGCCCGCGAACTTGGCCACCAGATCGAAGATAGACCCCGACTGGGCCTCCGGCACCGACTTCTCGGACGCGCCCTTGACGAAGCGGAGGCGCTGGAAATCCATCTCCTCCTTCTTCTTCTTGCCCATGGCGCGGCGCAAAAGGTCGGCTTCGCCCAGGCTGTAGCCTGCCAGGATCTGGGCGATCTTCATCACCTGTTCCTGATAGATGATGACGCCGTAGGTCTCGGTCAGCACCTCCTTCAAACTGGGGTGCAAATAGTCCACCTCGGCCCGACCGAATTTCCGGTCGATATAGGTGTCGATCATCTCCATCGGCCCCGGCCGATAGAGCGAGATCAGGGCGGTGATTTCTTCGATGGACCCGCAGCGCATCTTGCGCAGGGTGTCGCGCATGCCCTGGGATTCCAGCTGGAACACCCCAACCGTCTGGCCCGAGGCCATCAGCTCATAGGTCTTGGGGTCGTCCAGCGGCAGCAGGTTCCATTCCGGCGCCGCGCCGCGCCGTTCCAGATACTCGCGCGCCCGGTCCAGCACCGTCAGGGTCTTCAGGCCCAGGAAGTCGAACTTCACCAGACCGGCCGGCTCGACCCACTTCATGTTGAACTGGCTGGCCGGGATGGTCGAACGTGGGTCCTGATACAGCGGCACCAGCTCGGTCAGCGGCCGATCGCCGATGACGATGCCCGCCGCATGGGTCGAGGCGTTGCGGTACAGCCCCTCCAGCTCCAGCGCAGTCTCCAGCAGGGTCTTGACGGCTGGTTCGGCGTCGCGCGCCTCCTTCAGGCGCGGCTCCAGATCAATGGCCTGGGCCAGGGTCACCGGGTTGGCCGGGTTGTTCGGCACCATCTTGCAGAGCCGATCCACCTGGCCCAGCGGCATCTGCAGCACCCGACCGACGTCGCGCAACACGGCCCGCGCCTGAAGCGTGCCGAAGGTGATGATCTGGGCCACCCGGTCCTTGCCGTAGTGGTCCTGCACATAGTCGATCACCTCTTCCCGCCGCTCCTGGCAGAAGTCGATGTCGAAGTCGGGCATGGAAACCCGTTCGGGGTTCAGGAACCGCTCGAACAGCAGGCCGAACCGCAAGGGGTCCAGATCGGTGATGGTCAGCGACCAGGCCACCAGCGAGCCGGCGCCGGAGCCCCGCCCCGGCCCCACCGGGATGCCGTGCAGCTTGGCCCACTTGATGAAGTCCGAAACGATCAGGAAGTAGCCGGGGAACCCCATCTGCTGGATGATCCCCACCTCCCATTCGAGGCGGTTCCAGTAGTCTTCCTCGGGCGCGTAGGCCTTGTTCTTCTCGAGACGAAGCTTCAGCCCTTCGCGGGCCTGGTGCGCCAGTTCGTCGGCCTCGGAGCGCCCGGCCCCAGTGTCGAAGCGCGGCAGGATCGGGGCCCGAGTCTGGACCAGGAAGGCGCAGCGACGAGCGATGTCGATGGTGTTGTCGCAAGCCTCGGGCAGGTCCGCGAACAGGGTCCGCATGGCCTCGGCGGTCTTGAACCAATGCTCGCCGGTGATACGGCGCCGGTCTTCCTGGCCGGTGAAGGCGCCGTCGGAGATGCACAGCAGGGCGTCGTGCGACTTCGCCTGCGCCGCCTTGGCGTAATAGACGTCGTTGGTGGCGACCAGAGGCGCATCGTTGGCGTAGGCCCATTCGACCAGGCCCGCCTCGGCGGCCGGCTCCTGCGGCAGCCCGTGACGTTGCAGTTCGACGTAAAAGCGGTCGCCGAAGACGCGCTGCATTTCGACCAGCGCCGCCTTGGCCTCGGCAGGCTTGTTCTGGACGAAAAGGGGATCAACCGGTCCGTCGGGACCGCCCGACAGCAGGATCAGCCCCTCCGATTTATCCACAACCTGCGCCCAGGGCACGCCGGGCTCGGACATCTCGCCCGCGTCGAGGTAGGCGGCGGACGACAGGGCGCACAGGTTGAGCCAGCCTTGCTCGTTCTGGACCAGCAGCACCACGGTCGGGGTCTTGGCCCAGCGCTCGGCGACCTGCCCGCCGATGCCCAGCACCGGCAAGGCGCAGGCCACGATGGGCTGAACGCCCGCGTCCTTGGCAGTCTGACTGAACTCCAGCGCGCCGAACAGGTTGGCCCGGTCAGCGACGGCGACCGCCGGCATTCCAGCGTCCGCCGCCATCTTGCCGATCTTGCCGGCCTTGATCGCCCCCTCCAGCAGGGAATAGGCGCTGCGGACCCGCAAATGGACAAAGCCCTGACTGTTCGTCGTTTCCGCCAACACAAACTCCGCTGATCCCGATCGACGAGACCTCTCATATCCGACCGCCACGCGCTCGGGTTGTGATCATGCAGGGAGTCGATGCGGCGATCACGCCACCAGGAAAGACGCCTGCCAGATCATCCAGACGAAGCCGCCGCACGACGCAAGCGACAGCATATCCCTCACCCAACGCGACATCGGTTTATCCCCAGCTCGGTTGTTCCTGAAACGTTCTATATTCTCTCTTTGTTCTCATTGCAAGCGCTCGGATGGGAGCCCCGCCATGGCGAGACGCCCTCGTCCTTCCCATGTTGCAGGACGCAGCGATTCAAGGAGCCGCCCATGTCGTCGCGCCTTCTGCCCCTCGTCGCCGTAATCCTGACGGCGGCCTGTTCACCGGGCGAAGCGCCCGCCAGCGCCGCGCCGCTGGAGCCGCCCCCGCCCGGCTATCAGACCGCCATCTTCGCCGGCGGCTGCTTCTGGACCGAGGAAAAGGCATTCGACGGCCTGCCCGGCGTGCGCTCGGCGGTGTCAGGCTTCGTCGGCGGCACGTCGCCCAACCCCACCTATGAACGCGTCGTGCGCGGCGGCACCGGCTATCGCGAGGCTGTGCTGGTGACGTTCGACCCGGCCGTGGTCAGCTATCGCTCCCTGGTCGACCGCTTCTGGCGCACCATCGACCCGACCGACGCCACCGGACAGGTCTGCGATCAGGGCCCCTCCTACGTCTCGGCGGTCTATGCCACCGAGGCCCAGACGGCGACGGCGCTGGCGTCGCGCGCGGCCGCACAGACCGCGCTGGGGGCCAAGGGCTCGGGCTTCCTTACCCCGGTCTATCCGGCCATGCGCTTCTGGTCCGCCGGTCCCGAGCATCAGGACTTCGCCAAGCGACACCCGGCCCGATACGAAGCCTACCGCATCGGCTGCGGGCGCAGCGCCCGCCTGCGGACGCTGTGGGGCGACGCCGCCGTCGGCTAGTTAGTAGGCTTGGCTCTCAGCCGCGCGTTCTTCCAGATGGCCGTCCTTCAGGGCGAAGACGCGGTCCATGTGGCCGGCCAGCTCCATGTTGTGGGTGGCGATCAGGGCGGCCACGCCCGTGGTCTTGGCCAGTTCGCGCAGGGCCTCGAACACCGCATGGCTGTTGCCGGGGTCCAGGTTGCCGGTCGGTTCGTCAGCCAGCAGCAGACGCGGGCTGTTGGCCAGCGAGCGGGCGATGGCGACCCGCTGCTGCTCGCCGCCCGACAACTGGGCCGGCTGGTGGGTGAAACGCTCGCCCAGACCCAGGCTAGTCAGCAGGGCCTCGGCCCGGCGACGCGCCTCGGGTTCGGAATGACCCGCGATGCGCATCGGCAGGGCCACATTATCCCGCGCATCAAATTCCGGCAGCAGGTGGTGGAATTGATAGACGAAGCCGATCCGTGACAGGCGCAGGCGCGTGCGCGCCCGCTCGTCCAGACCGCCGACGTCCTCGCCGTCGATCATGACCTGACCGCTGGTCGGGCGCTCCAGCAGGCCGGCAGCGTGCAGCAGGCTCGACTTGCCCGAGCCGGACGGCCCGATCAGGCCAACGACCTCGCCCGGCATGATGTCCAGATCGACACCCTTCAGCACCGTCAGTCCGCCCGAGGCGGTCGGATAGGTGCGGGTGATGCCGCGCAGGCGAAGCGTCGGCGTCTTGTTCAGCGGATTATTCAAAGCGCAGGGCCTCCACCGGGTCGATCCGCGACGCGTTCCACGACGGCGGCAGGCTGGCGAGGCAGCTCATGAAGAAGGAGAAGAGCGCCACCCAGGTCACGTCCCACGGATCGACCAGGGCCGGAATGGCGTCCAGCATATAGACGTCGGCGTTGAACAGCTGGACCCCCAGCAGGGCTTCAAGGAAGTGCTGGATCGCGCCGATGTTCAGACAGAACAGCAGGCCCAGCCCCAGCCCGGCGATGGTGCCGCCGATGCCGATGGCCGCGCCTGAGACGAAGAATATGCGCAGGATCGACGAGGGGCTGGCCCCCACGGTACGCAGGATGGCGATGTCGCGGGTCTTGTTCTTCACCAGCATGACGATGCCGGAAATGATGTTCATGGCGGCGATGGCGACGACCAGGCCCAGGATGATGCTCATGGCGACGCGCTCGACCTTCAGCGCGCCCCAGAAGGCGGCCAGACGGACACGCCAGTCGGTGACGATGCTGCCCGCCCCGGCCGCCTGCTGCACCGGCGTCAGCAGGGTCTCGACCTGATCCGGTTCAGCGACCTTCATCTCGATCACGTCCCAGACCCCCTCCTTGCCGAAGAAGAGCTGGGCCTGTTCCAGCGGCATGAAGATGAAGGCGCGGTCGTAGTCCGCCGTGCCCGAGCTGAAGATGCCGCCGACGCGGTAAGTCTTTTCCAGACCGCCCAGATTGCCGAAGGCGCTGTCGGCGCCGGTCGGCGAATAGATGGAAATGGCGCTGCCGACGCTCAGCCCCATCTGGTCGGCCAGAGCCTTGCCGATCAGAATGTTGTCGCCGCCGTATTCGCCACGGCCGAAGGATGCGATCTCCTCAGGCTTCAGGCTGTCATAGACGAACCTAGTTGAGGCCAGGTCCTGAGGCCGCACGCCGCGCACGACGCCGCCCGTCATCTGGCCGCCCGCACGGAACATGGCGGGGGATTCTGTCAGCGGCGACACCGAGACCACGCCGGGCACGTCAGAAATCCGCTTCAGCGTCGCCTCGCGGTCGGGCGAAGTGAGCACCGGCCCCTGGACATACATATGCCCGTTGAACGACAGCATCCGGCCCAGCAGTTCGCTGCGGAAGCCGGCCATGATGCTCATCACGCTGATCAGCACCGCCACGGCCAGCATGATGCCGACGAAGCTGATGATGGCGATCAGGGCGACCCCGCCCTCCTTGCGCTTGGCGCGAAGATAGCGAAGAGCCAGTCCGATCTCCCAGGCGGAGAAGGGACCGGCGGGTTTCACGGCGGGCGGCGTGGAGGCCGTCGCGGCGTCGGTCATTTCGTCAGCAGCTCCAGGGCGGCGTCGAGCGACAGGGTTTGCTTCTCGCCGGTGGCGCGGCGCTTCAGTTCGACCACGCCGTCGGCCAGGCCCTTGGGCCCGATGGTCAGCTGCCACGGCACGCCGATCAGGTCGGCGGTGGCGAACTTGCCGCCCGGACGCTCGTCAGTGTCGTCGTAGAGGACGTCCTTGCCAAGGGCTTCCAGCTTGGCCACAGCGTCTTCACAGGCGGCCGAGACAGCGTCGTCGCTGGCGCGCAGGTTGATCACCACCACATCGAACGGGGCGACCGAGTCCGGCCAGATGATGCCCCCGGCGTCGTGGCTGGCCTCGATGATGGCGCCCAGCAGGCGCGACACGCCGACGCCATAGCTGCCCATGTGCACCTCGGTGTCCTGACCGTCCGGCCCGGCGACCTTGGCCTTCATCGGGGCCGAGTATTTAGTGCCGAAGTAGAAGATGTGGCCGACCTCGATGCCGCGCGCCGACAGGCGGTCGCCCTCGGCGGTCTGCGTCTCGAACTGGGCCGCGTCGTGCATTTCCTCGGTCGCGGCGTAGAGGGCCGTACGCTCGTTGAACACGCCTTCCAGCTGCTCGACGCTGAGGTTGTGGCCCGGCGCGTCCATCTCGACCAGCTTGCGGTCGCAGAAGACCTCGCTCTCGCCGGTCTCGGCCAGAACGATGAACTCGTGGCTCAGGTCACCGCCGATGGGGCCGGTGTCGGCGCGCATCGGCACGGCCTTCAGGCCCAGACGCGAGAAGGTGTTCAGATAGGCGGCGAACATGCGCTTGTAGGCGATGCGGGCCGAGGCCTCGTCCAGATCGAAGGAATAGGCGTCCTTCATCAGGAACTCGCGACCGCGCATGACGCCGAAGCGCGGACGGCGCTCGTCGCGGAACTTCCACTGGATGTGGAAGAGGTTCAGCGGCAGGGCCTTGTACGACTTCACATAGGCCCGGAAGATATCCGTGACCATTTCCTCGTTGGTCGGTCCGTACAGCAGCTCGCGCTCATGACGGTCGGTGATGCGCAGCATCTCGGGGCCATAGGCGTCATAGCGGCCGCTCTCGCGCCACAGGTCGGCCAGTTGCAGCGTCGGCATCAGCAGCTCGACAGCGCCGGCCTTGACCTGCTCCTCGCGGACGATGTTCTCGATCTTGCGCAGCACCCGCAGGCCCAGCGGCAGCCACGCGTAGATGCCGGCGGCCTCCTGCTTGATCATGCCCGCACGCAGCATCAGCTGGTGCGACACGATCTGGGCGTCGGAGGGGGCTTCTTTCAGGGTCGGCAGGAAGTAGCGCGACAGGCGCATGGCGGGAATCTCTGCAAAATCAGTCTGGCCCGAGTTTTAACCGGGCGAATGGGGCGAAAGCTAGAGCGCAGGTCCGCGGCTGAAGTCCGGCAGCGGCATCCACCCCGTCCAGACGATGAAGACGATGAAGGCCCAGACGATGGCCGAGACCCAGGTCGTGGTGATGAACTTCTTCTTCAGTTGCGGATTAGCGGGCGCGCCCCACTGGCTGCCGTCGGTCGGCGGCGTCTCGACCTGCTTGGACGATCCCAGCGGCAGGATCGTGAACAGCACGATCCACCACGAGGTCAGATACAGCGCCACCAGGGTGAAGGGGCCAAGAGGCATGGGCGGTCATCCATCGGTTCGGGCGCCTGCCGCATTCCGCCCGCGTGATCAGCAGGCTAAGGAAAGGCGCGAAACTAAGGACGCCCTCATGCCACAGATCACCTTGGAACACTCCCCCCATTTCGACGGGACAGATTGGCGCGCCCTGGCGCTGGAGATTCACAAGCTGTGCGTGGACGTGGTCGGCGCGACGAGCCAGGCCTGCAAGACGCGCATCGTGCGCTGCGACGACCTGATCATCGCCGACGGCGACCCGGCACAGGCCATGGTCCACTGCGACCTGCGTATCCTGACCGGTCGGACGCAGGAGCAGAAGACGGCGCTGGGCGAAGCGGTTCAGGCGGCCTTGCTGGCGGGGATCAAACCCTATGACGGCCCGGCGCAGATTTCGGTCGAGATCGGGGCGCTGGACAAGGACAACTATCGCAAGGTCACCTTGTAGGCCCTTCCCTCTCCCGCTGGGAGAGGGCTTGAGCGCCCGCGCGCCGAAGGCGATCGGTTGCGTGATCCAAAGGACGGCGCGGAGCATCCAAAGGGTGAGGGTCGATGGCGTCCATCCGCCGCGCAGCGGCTTACGCCGACACAGATCGCCAACCCTCATCCGGCCCTTCGGGCCACCTTCTCCCATCGGGAGAAGGGTTCACTTCTACGGGTGTGGTCGCCCGATCCCGTAGCGGGCCGCCCAATAGGGCAGGATGTCGTCGTCCTGCAGGAAGCGGGCGCCGGTCTCTTCGCTGACCTGAGCGTCGGGCCAGTCGAATTCGCCGTCCAGCACCAGCAAAGGGCAGCTCTGGTTGGCCTCCCCCACCTCGGCCACCACGGCGGCGCGAGGACGGGGGTGATCCAGATGCGTGACCTGAACCTGCTCGCGCAGGCGCGGGTACAGCCCCAGCACTCCCTCGATCCGGGCGCCGGGCGGGCAGTACCAGGGCCCGCCCTGATCGTCGAACCAGTCGGGGTTCAGCAGGTAGAGCCGGTCCGCCATTACAGACGCAGGATCACGGTTTCGACGATAGGGCGACGGTCCCAGACCTGCTGGCTGGCCTTCTTCAGGGCGCGACTGACGGCCTGTTCGACCACCAGCTCGTCATCGAGCGCCTCGCCCTTCAGCTTGCGAACCGCCTGTTCGGCGCGTTCGGCCAGGTCGTCGAGGATATCGCCCAGAGGACGGTCCGCGTCACCGGGCAGGCCGATGCCGCGCACGTCGATGTCGCTGACGATCTTGCCACGCTTATCCATGGCGAAGCTGACGACCAGAACGCCGTTGGAGGCGGCGTGGCGACGCTCGCGCAGGGCCTCGCCCGCCTCCTCGACCAGCATGCCGCCGTCGACGAACAGACGGCCCGAGGGCACTTCGTCGATGATGGCGGCGGGTCCAGGGGCCAGACGCACCATGTCGCCGTTGCGCGGCGTCACGGTTTCGGGGACCTGCATGTCCTTGGCCAGAAGGGCGTGCTCCATCAGGTGACGGCGCATGCCGTGGGTCGGCACCGCGATCCGCGGACGCGCCCAGCTGTACATCTCGCGCAGCTCGTCACGGCACGGGTGGCCCGAGACGTGGATGCCGGGATGGTCCTTCTCGGTGTAGAGACGCACGCCCCGGTCGGCCATCTTGTCCTGCAGGCGGCCGATCGACAGTTCGTTGCCCGGAATGACCCGCGACGAGAAGATGCAGTGGTCGCCCTTGCCCAGTTTGATGAAGGGGTGCGTGCCTTCAGCCACGCGCGACAGGGCGGCGCGGACCTCGCCCTGGCTGCCGGTGCAGAGATACAGGATCTCGTCCTCGGGCCAGACGCGGGCTTCCTGTTCGCTGAGGAAAGGCTTTACGTCGCTCAACATGCCGACCGACTTGGCGGCGGCGGTGATGCGGTGCATCGAGCGCCCGGCCAGGGCCACGCGGCGACCAGCGGCCTCCGCGGCGCGGATCACGCTGTCCATGCGCGCGACGTTGGAGGCGAAGCAGCCCACGGCGACGCGGCCTTTCAGGTCCTTGATGAGCGCGGCAAGCGCCACCTTCACGTCGCCCTCGGAACCGGCCACGCCGTCGACGAAGACATTGGTGCTGTCGCAGACCATGGCCAGCACGCCCTCGTCGCCGAGACGCTTGATCGTCTCGACGTCGGTGCGCTCGCCCACGACCGGATCGTTGTCGATCTTCCAGTCGCCGGTGTGCAGAACCGTGCCCAGCGGGGTCTTGATGGCCAGGCCGTTCGGCTCGGCGATCGAGTGGGTGATGGTGACGAAGGTCACGTCGAACGGACCCAGGTTCAGGTCGCCGCCCAGCGGAATCTCGTTCAGCTCGACATCGTCCAGGATGTTGGCGTCGCGCAGCTTCTCGCGGATCAGATAGGCGGTAAAGGGCGTGGCATACAGCGGCGCCTTGATGCGCGGCCACAGCCAGCCGAGGGCCCCGATGTGGTCTTCGTGGGCGTGCGTCAACACGATGCCCAGGATGTTCTCGCCTTCCAGGAAGGTCGGATCGGGCACGATCACGTCCACGCCGGGCGTGGAGGGGTCGCCGAAGGTCACGCCGACATCGACGATGATCCATTTGCGGTCATGCGCCGGGCCAAAGCCATAGGCGTTCAAGTTCATGCCGACCTCGTTCGAGCCGCCCAGCGGCAGGAAGACGAGTTCGTCGTTTTGAGTTTTCTTTGTCATACGTCCCTAGAGATGGGTGTTCCGCCGCCAGATTTCGAGTAGGCCGCGGATGGTCAGGTCCGGATCGAACCGGTCGATTGATTGGGTGGAGCCTTCAAACAGCGAGGCGACGCCGCCGGTGCCGACGACCGTCATGGGCTTGCCCCACTCGGTCTTGATACGGTCCACCAGGCCCTCGATCAGGGCGATATAGCCCCAGAAGACGCCCGATTGCATGGAGGTGACGGTGTCGCGCCCGATGACGACATCGGGGCGTTGAATGGCGATGCGCGGCAGCTTGGCCGCCGCTTCATGAAGGGCTTGCAGCGACAGGTTGATGCCCGGCGCGATCAGACCGCCCTCGAAGGCCCCCTGCCCCCGCTCGGCGCCGCCCGACACCACGTCAAAGGTCGTGGCCGTGCCGCTGTCGATCAGCAGCAGGTCGCCCTCATAGACCTGCAGCGCCCCGATGGCGTTGACCAGTCGGTCGGCCCCCGCCTCGCTGGGCTTGGGAATGCGCACCTCGATGCCGAGGTTGACGTTCTCCCCGATCACCAGAGGCTCCACGGCGATATAGCGCCGCGCCAGATTGCGCAGATTGAAGATCGACTGCGGCACCACGCTGGATATGATGCAGCCGTCCAGGTCCTTCATGTTCAGTCCCTGGCCGCGCATCTCGAACAGCTGATGCAGCCAGACCGCATACTCGTCAGCCGTGCGCATGGCGTCGGTGGCCGTGCGCCACTGGGCGATCCATTCGGTCCCGTCGTGGACGGCGAAAAGGGTGTTGGTGTTGCCTTGCTCGATCGCCAGCAGCATCAGGCGGTCTCTCCGAAAAAGACGTCGCCGGCGGAGATAATCCGCAGCGATCCGTCCGGCAGTTTCAGACGCAAGGATCCGTCCGCCTCGACCCCGTCGGCCGTGCCGGTCAGGGTCTCGTTGGTCAGCCGCGCCGTGCAGGGTCCATATAGGCCCGGAGTCCGCGCGATCCAGGCGTCGAGAACGGGCTGGAAGCCGAACGTCATCCAGCGATCCAGCCAGACGCCGAAGGTTTCGGCCAGGCCCTTCGCCGCCTCATCAACGGACGGCGCGGCGACGACGCCCTGGCTCAGGTGTTCCGCGATGCAGGTGGCGGGCCGTTCGGTGTCGCCGGGCGTCTGGTTCAGGTTCACCCCAATGCCGATCGCCAGCCACAGGCCGCCAGCCGGCGCCGGGCCGGACTCGATCAGGATGCCGGAGGTCTTGCGCCGATCCAACAGCACGTCATTGGGCCATTTGATCGTGACAAGGGCCGGCGGGACATAGCGGTCCAGGAGATCGGCCACGGCCAGCGAAGCGGCAAACGTCAGCTGCGCGGCCTCGGCGGGGGATTTACGCGTCAGCAGCAGCAGGGTGGAGGCGAGATTGCCGCTCTCGCTCTCCCATTTGCGTCCGCGACGGCCGCGCCCGGCGGTCTGCTTCCGGGCCGTGATCCACAGCGGCCCGCCGTCGCCCGCCTCGGCGCGGCGTCGCGCCTCGGCGTTGGTGGAGTCGGTTTCGTCGAGGATCAGGACCGGGGCGGCCAAAGACCCTTACCCGACGCCGACGCTCGAGGCGGCGGCGCGGGTCAGCGGCTCCAGCCAGGTCAGAGCGACGATCACCAGCGGGAAGCAGAAGGCGGCGGCCGCGAGGGCGATCCACTTGGCTTCCAGCGGCGACTTGTCGGTCGTCACGTCGAACTCCGGCGTATCGAACCACATCACCTTGATGATGCGCAGGTAGTAGAAGCCGGCCACGACCGAGGCGACCAGACCGGCGGCGCCGGCCATCCAGTAGCCCGCATCAGCAGCGGCGCCGAAGACGAAGAACTTGCCCCAGAAGCCCGACATCGGCGGAATGCCGACGGCCGACAGCGACAGGATGGTCAGGGCCACAGCCGTCAGCGGACGATCCTTCTTCAGCCCGGCTAGGTCGGAAATCTTGCGGATCGGACGACCATTGCGGCTCAGCGACAGCAGCACGGCGAAGAAGCCGAACTGGTCGATGACGTAGAGGGTCATGAACATCAGGGTGGCCTGGACGCCGGCTTCGGTGCCTGCCGCCACGCCCAGCAGGGCGTAGCCGATGTTGATGATCGACGAATAGGCCAGCAGACGCTGGACGTCCTTCTGCATCAGACCGCCGAACGAACCGACGGCGAAGCTGATCAGCGAGATCAGGATGATGACCTGGGCCCACTGACCGTGGGCGACGCCGAAGCCTTCGACCAGGACGCGGATGATCAGCACCATGGCGGCGATCTTGGGCGCCGTGGCGAACAGGGCCACGACCGGGGTCGGGGCGCCTTCATAGACGTCGGGCGTCCACATGTGGAATGGCGCGGCCGAAACCTTGAACGCCAGACCGCAGATCAGGAAGACCAGGCCGAAGATCAGGCCCGGGCCCGGGTTGGCGGTGGCGAAGGCGGCGATGTCGACGAAGCGCATCGAACCGGCGAAACCGTAGATCAGGCTGGCGCCGTAGAGCAGCAGACCCGACGACAGGGCGCCCAGGACGAAATACTTCAGACCGGCTTCCGAGGCCTTCAGGTTGTCGCGGTGATAGGCAGCCAGCACGTACAGGGCCAGCGAGTGCATCTCGATGCCGATGTAGAGCGAGATCAGGTCGCCCGAGGACGCCATCATCGACATGCCGACCGAGGCCAGCACGATCAGGACGGGATACTCGAACTTGGCGATTCCGTTGCGGTGGATCCAGCCGTCGCCGAGGACGATGGCGACCGCCGCCGACAGGAAGATGGCGACCTTGCCGTAAACGGCCAGCGGATCGGCCACATAGGCGCCGTTGAAGGCCGTGCCCAGCGGGCCGACCGCGGCCAGAACCGAGGCGGCGGCCAGCAGCAGGATAGACAGGCCCGAGATCAGGCGCGTCGACTTCTCGCCGGTGAAGGCGCCGAGCATGAGCAGCACCAGCCCGCCGACCGCAAGGGTCAGCTCCGGGGCGGCGAGTTGAAGGGCGGAAGACAGATCAGTCATTATGCTCTCACCCGCCAATGGCTGCGCGATAGGCGGTCGTCAGGGCCTCAACAGTCGGCCCGGTGTAGTCAAGGACGGCGTTGGGATAGAGGCCCAGCCAGATGGTGCCGACGATCAGCGGCACGAAGATCAGCAGCTCGCGCTTGTCGATGTCCGTGATGGTCTGCAGCGCCGGGTTCTTGATCTCGCCGTACATGACGTTGCGGAACAGCGTCAGGGCGTAGACCGCCGAGAAGATCACGCCCGAGGCGGCGATCAGGGCCGTCCAGGTCGAGACCTGATAGGCGCCGGTCATGGTCAGCACTTCGCCGATGAAGCCCGAGGTGCCCGGCAGGCCGACGTTGGCCATGGTGAACATCAGGAAGATGGCCGCATACCAGGGCATCCGCGCCGTCAGGCCGCCGTAGAAGGCGATCTCGCGGGTGTGCATCCGGTCATAGACCACGCCGACGCAGAGGAAGAGCGCGCCCGAGATCAGGCCGTGGCTCAGCATCTGGAAGACGGCGCCCTGCACGCCGGTGTCGTTGCCGGCGAAGATGCCCATGGTCACGAAGCCCATGTGGGCGACCGACGAATAGGCGATCAGCTTCTTGATGTCCGTCTGACGGAAGGCGACCAGCGAGGTGTAGACCACGGCGATCACCGACAGGGTGAAAACCAAAGGCGTGAACATCTGCGACGCCTGCGGGAACATCGGCAGGTTGAACAGGATGAAGCCGTAACCGCCCAGCTTCAGCAGGATGCCGGCCAGGATCACCGAACCGGCCGTCGGGGCCTGAACGTGGGCATCGGGCAGCCAGGTGTGGACCGGCCACATCGGCATCTTCACCGCGAACGAGGCGAAGAAGGCCAGCCACAGGATCGGCTGAACGGCCGGATCGAAGGCGTATTTCTTCAGCTCGGGGATGCTGGTGGTGCCCGTCTCATGGGCCATCCACAGCATGGCCAGCAGCATCAGCACCGACCCCAGCAGGGTGTAGAGGAAGAACTTGTACGAAGCGTAGATCCGGTTCGCCCCGCCCCAGATGCCGATGATCAGGAACATCGGCACCAGGGTGCCTTCGAAGAAGATGTAGAAAAGGAACAGGTCCAGCGACGTGAAGACGCCGATGACCAGGGTCTCCAGCACCAGGAAGGCGACCATGTATTCGACGACGCGCGTCTCGATCGACTTCCAGCTGGCCACGATGCAGATCGGCATCAGGAAGGCGGTCAGCAGGACGAACAGGATCGAGATCCCGTCCACGCCCAGGTGATAACCGGCGCCGGCGAACCAGGCGTAGTTTTCAACGAACTGATAGGCCGGGTTCGACGGGTCGAACTGGGCCACCAGCAGGACGGACACGGCCAGCACCACGAGCGTGGTGCCCAGGGCGATCCAGCGCGCGGCCGGAGCCGCGGCGTCCTGGCCGCCCTTGTTCATCATGCCGGCCAGAAGCAGCAGGCCGGCGCCGACCAGCGGCAGGAAGGTGACGATGCTCAGAATGTGAGGCACGAGGCTCAGGCTCCCCACGTGAAGATGGCGAAGGCAAGGAACACAGCCACGCCGATCAGCATCACGAATGCATAGAAGTAGACGAAACCGGACTGGAAGCGCGACAGCCAGCCACCCGATTTCAGTGAAGCCCAGGCCGCGCCATTGGGGCCCAGACCGTCGATGATCTTCACGTCGCCGATCTTCCAGAAGAAGTCGCCGATCGCCTTGGCGCCCTTCACGAAGACGGCGTCATACAGTTCATCGAAGAACCACTTGTTGTAGAGGAAGGTCCACAGCGGTCCCTTGCGCTCGGCCCACTGCTTGGCGACGCCTTCCTTGAGGACGTAGATCCAGAAGGCGGCGAAAGTGCCCAGCAGGGTCACGACCAGCGGCGCCCACTTCACCCAGGTCGGGACGTTGTGGCTCTCGTGCAGGACGTGGTTGGCGCTGCCGACGAAGATGGCGCCGCGCCAGAACTCGGCCTCATGGTGACCGATGAAGTGCGGGGCGAAGATCATGCCCGCAAACATGGCGCCGATCGACAGCACCAGCAGCGGCAGGACCATGGGCAGCGGGCTTTCATGCGGCGACAGCGGACCATGGTGGTGGTCGTCGTGCGCGTGATCGTCGCCGTCCAGCGGCTCGGAGTGCGTCTCCAGCTGGGCGTGCGAGGCGTGGTCGTCGGCGGCGTGATGGCCGTCGTCTTTCCACTTGGCCGTGCCGTGGAAGGTCATGAAGACCAGACGCCACGAATAGTAGGCCGTCAGCAGGGCCGCCGAGATGCCGATGACGAAGGCGAACATGCCCGCGGCCGAGTGGCCCGTCGTCGCCGCCGCATAGGCGCTCTCGAGGATGGAGTCCTTGGAGTAGAAGCCGGCAAGACCGCCGATGCCCGGAATGCCCAGACCGGTGATGGCGATGGTGCCGATCATCATCACGCCGTAGGTGATCGGCAGCAGCTTCGCCAGGCCGCCCATATTCCGCATGTCCTGCTCGTGGTGCATGCCGTGGATCACCGAGCCGGCGCCCAGGAACAACAGGGCCTTAAAGAAGGCGTGCGTGAACAGGTGGAACATGGCGGGCTGATAGGCGCCGACGCCCGCAGCGAAGAACATGTAGCCCAGCTGCGAGCAGGTCGAATAGGCGATCACGCGCTTGATGTCGTTCTGCATCATGCCGACGGTCGCGGCGAAGATGGCCGTGATGCCGCCGATGATGGCGATGAACAGCGACGCCGTCGGGGCGTGCTCATAGAGCGGCGACAGCAGGCAGACCATGTAGACGCCGGCGGTGACCATGGTCGCCGCGTGGATCAGGGCCGACACGGGCGTCGGGCCTTCCATGGCGTCCGGAAGCCAGGTGTGCAGGAAGAACTGGGCCGACTTGCCCATGGCTCCGATGAAGAGCAGCAGACCCGCCAGATCCAGAGCAGACCAGGTGTAGCCCAGGAACTCCCAGCCCGTGCCGACCTTGCCGGCGATCAGCGGGAACAGCTTGGCGAACTCGATCGTGCCGAACATCCAGAAGACGGTCATCATGCCGAGCAGGAAGCCGAAGTCGCCGACGCGGTTGACCACGAAGGCCTTGATGGCGGCGGCAGAGGCGGTGTCCTTCTTGTACCAGAAGCCGATCAGCAGATAGGACGCCAGACCCACGCCTTCCCAGCCGAAGAACATCTGCAGGAAGTCGGCGGCCGTCACCAGCGCCAGCATCATGAAGGTGAACAGCGACAGGTAGGCGAAGAAGCGCGGCCGGCTGTCGTCCTCGGCCATGTAGCCCCAGGAATAGAGGTGAACCAGCGACGACACCGTCGTCACCACGATCAGCATCGTGGCCGACATGGCGTCCACGCGGATCGACCAGTTCGACTGGAAGTCGCCGACATGGATGAAGGGCGCGATATGGACGGTGAAGGCTTCAAGCCCGCCCCAGGTCCACTGGCTGAACACGATCCACGAGACCGCGCACGAGAAGAACAGCAAACCGGTCGTGACCGACTGCGAGGCGATGTTCCCGATCCTGCGACCGAAGAAGCCAGCGATCATCGCCCCCAGAAGGGGGGCGAAGACGCCGAGAGTGACGAGAGTCTGGATAGTCACGGTTCCGATCAGCCCTTCATCACGGAGGCGTCGTCAACCGCGATGTCGCCGCGGTTACGGAAGAAGGTCACCAGGATCGCCAGGCCGACGGCGGCTTCAGCCGCGGCGACGGTCAGGACGAACATGGCCATCAGCTGACCCGACACATCGTTGAGATAGGTCGAGAAGGCGACGAAGTTGATGTTCACCGCGAGCAGGATCAGCTCGACCGACATCAGGATGATGATGACGTTCTTGCGGTTCACGAAGATGCCGAACACGCCGATGGTGAACAGCATGGCGGCGACCGCCAGATAGTGCTGGAGCGAGATGTCCATCACAGAAGCTCCTCGGGGGTGACGCCCTGGCCGGTGGCGACCGACTTGACCTCGACGGCCTTGGCGCGTTCGCGGTTGGCCTGGGCGGCCAGGTCCTGACGACGGACGCCAGGACGATGACGCAGGGTCAGGACGATGGCGCCGATCATGGCGATCAGCAGCACGATGCCTGCAGCCTGGAAGAAGTAGACGTAGTCCGTGTAGAGGACGCGGCCGATCACCTCGACGTTCGAGGCGTCAGGCCCGGCGACGACCGGCGCGATCGCGGCCCTGGCCGCCCCGCCCTGCACCACGGTGATCGACACCATGATCATCTCGGCTAGCAAGACGCCGGCGACGATCCCGGCCAGCGGCAGGTAGCGGGCGTAGCCTTCGCGGAGGCGGACGAAGTCTACGTCCAGCATCATGACCACGAACAGGAACAGCACCGCGACGGCGCCGACGTAGACGACCACCAGCAGCATCGCCAGGAACTCTGCGCCCAGCAGGACGAACAGGCCGGCGGCCGAGAAGAAGCTGAGGATCAGCCACAGGACGGAGTGCACGGGATTGCGCGCGGTCACGACCAGAAGGGCCGAAACCACGGCGACCGTCGCCAGTAGATAAAACGCTATGCCTTGCAGCATGGGTGGGACAAAGCCCCCTTTAAAGTCTTGCGCAGCGATCCCGTGGCGGAATCGCGGCTCGGTTTAGCGATACGGAGCGTCGAGTTCCAGATTCTTCGCGATCAGCCGTTCCCAGCGGTCGCCGTTGTCCAGCAGTCGGGCCTTGTCATAGAGCAGTTCTTCGCGCGTCTCGGTGGCGAACTCGCTGTTCGGTCCCTCGACGATGGCGTCCACCGGGCAGGCCTCCTGGCACAGGCCGCAGTAGATGCACTTGACCATGTCGATGTCGTAGCGGGTCGTGCGGCGGCTGCCGTCGGCGCGCGGTTCGGCCTCGATGGTGATGGCTTGCGCCGGGCAGATGGCCTCGCACAGCTTGCAGGCGATGCAGCGCTCTTCACCGTTCGGATAGCGGCGCAATGCGTGTTCGCCGCGGAAGCGCGGCGACTGCGGGTTGCGCTCGAACGGATAGTTCACCGTCGCCTTCGGCTTCATCATGTACTTCATCGACAGGCCGACGGCGCCGAACACGTCGGTCAGCATCGCGCCCTTGGCCGCCTGAACGATACGGGTCAGCATTACGATTTCACTCCGGCGCACTCGCGTTGATAGCGCGCGCTTTCCTTGTCGAGGGTTCCACAGATGCGCTGGCGTTCGGCTTCCTGCCTCTGCACCTGCTCCACCTTGCGTTCCCACTGATAGACCGAGACCGGATCGGCCTCATACGGCGCACAGGCCGACGCCAGCAAGGGCGCGGCCAGGGCGATGATCATGACGACGGCCTGTTTCATCCGCCCACCTGCCGCTTGCAATCGTCTCGGTCGAAACGCGGATCGTCGCGCGACAGACGCTGACAATAGGCCCGCTTGTCCGCCTCGTCCCGACGCTCGCGCTCGACGCGATCCATCCGAGCCGCCGCGCCTTCAGGCGCAGCCGGCTCGATCGGCTTGAAGGTGCAGGCCGACAGGCCGGCGGCGAAGGCCAGCGCAAGCAGTGATGTGGCGCGAACGCCCATCACGCGCCCACCGCGAAGACACGCCAGGCCGCCACGACCACCACGGCCACCAGCGAGGCCGGCAGGAAGATCTTCCAGCCCAGGCGCATCAGCTGATCGTAGCGGTAGCGAGGCACGAAGGCCTTCACCAGGGCGATCATGAAGAACCAGAAGACGATCTTGGTCGCCAGGACCAGGAAGTAGAACAGGTTGGCCAGGAAGGTCGGCCAGCTGTCGAGGAAGTCCGTCGGGAAGCCCGGATTCCAGCCGCCGCAGAACAGCAGGCTGATCATGGCGCACATGAAGACGATGTTGGCGTATTCGCCGATCATGAACAGCAGGTAGGGCGTCGAGGAATATTCGACCTGATAGCCGGCCACCAGTTCCGACTCCGCCTCGGGAAGGTCGAAGGGCGGGCGGTTCGTCTCGGCCAGGGCCGAGATGAAGAAGACGATGGTCATGGGCAGCATGACCACGATGGTCGGCAGGGTGTCGAGGCCGCCGCCAAACATGTTCCACTCGTAGATCCAGCCCGACTGCGCCGTCACGATCTGCGTCAGGTTCATCGTCCCGGCCAGCAGGATGACGTTGATGATGACCAGGCCCATCGAGACCTCATAGGACACCATCTGCGCCGCCGAACGCAGCGACCCCAGGAACGGATACTTCGAGTTCGAAGCCCAGCCGCCCATGATGATGCCGTAGACGCCCAGCGAGCTGATCGCGAGGATGTAGAGCACGCCGACGTTCAGGTCCGAGATCACCCAGCCCGGCGCGAACGGGATCACCGCCCAGGCGATGAAGGCCAGGATGAAGGTGATCAGCGGCGCGGCCAGGAAGACGACCTTGTCGGAACCCGACGGGACGACGATTTCCTTGAGCACGAACTTGAAGAAGTCGGCGAAGGACTGCAGCAGGCCGAAGGGGCCGACCACGTTGGGGCCCTTGCGCAGTTGGACACCGGCCCAGATCTTGCGGTCAGCCAGCAGCAGGAAGGCCAGCGAGATCAGGATCCCGACCGTGACGATCAGGATGCCGCCGAGGGTGGCGAGGGTCCAGCCGATGGGGGTGGCCCAGAAGGAGGTCGCAGCGTCCATGATTTACTCCGCCGCCAGAACGACCGGGGCCGTCCGCTCAGCGGACAGTTGGGCCATGGTTTCGCTGGCGCGCGCGATCGGGTTGGTCAGGTAGGGGTCGACAATGGTCGAGACGAAGGCGACGTCGCCCAGATCGCCCTTGGCGCCCAGGGCCGCCACGTCGAATGAAGCCGCCGGAGCCAGGTAGTCGATGCGGCCGAAGGTCGGGTGATCGCCCATCAGCTTGGCGCGCAGTTGCTCCAGGGTGTCGAACGGCAGCTTACAGCCGACCCGTTCCGACAGGGCGCGAATAACGGCCCAGTCTTCCTTGGCCTCGCCCTTGGGGAAGACGACGCGTTCGGCCATCTGCACCCGCCCCTCGGTGTTCACATAGAGGCCCGACTTCTCGGTATAGGCGGCGCCCGGCAGGATCACGTCGGCGCCGTGTGCGCCGCGATCGCCGTGCGAACCCAGATAGACGCGGAAGGCGTCCGAGCCCGAGGCGTTTACTTCATCAGCGCCCAGCAGGAACAGAACGTCCAGCGCGCCCGGCTTCAGCATGCCGGCCACGTCCAGACCGCCCTCGGCGGGGACGAAGCCCATGTCCAGACCGCCGACGCGGGCGGCGGCGGTGTGCAGGACGTTGAAGCCGTTCCAGCCGTCCTTGACCACGCCGACCTTCTTGGCCAGCGCGCCCAGGGCGTTCAGCACAGCCGCGCCGGTGTCGCCGATCAGGGCGCCCGCGCCGACGATGATCGCCGGGCGTTCAGCCTTGGTCAGGAAGTCGACGGCGGCCTTGGGCAGCTTGCCGACGGTCTTCGAACCGGCGCCCAGGTAGTTGTAGTCATAGGTCAGGTCGACCTGCTGGCCGATGACGCCGATCTCGGCGGCGCCCTTCAGCCAGGTCTTGCGGATGCGGGCGTTGAGCAGCGGCGCCTCGACGCGCGGATTGGCGCCCACGATCAGGATGGCGTCAGCGTTTTCAATGCCTTGCAGACCGGAGTTGAACAGCCAGCCCTCACGAGCCCCCTGCCCGATCGCGGCGCCGTCCTGACGGCAGTCGGTGTTGGCCGAGCCCAGGACGCGGAACAGGTCCAGCGCGGCCTTCATCGACTCGGCGTCCTGCAGGTCGCCGGCGATGACCCCGATACGGTCGGCCGAGGCCGCCTTGATCTTGGTCGCGACAGCCGACAGCGCCTCGTCCCACGAGGCGACGCGCAGCTTGCCGTTCTCGCGCACCCACGGACGGTCCAGACGACGCGCCTGCAGGCCGTCGACGGCGTAGCGCGAGCGGTCCGACAGCCACTCTTCGTTGATGCCCTCGTTCACGCGCGGCAGAACGCGCATGACCTCGGCGCCGCGCGCGTCGGCGCGGATGTTCGAGCCCAGGGCGTCCATGACGTCGATGGTCTCGGTCTTCTTCAGCTCCCACGGACGATAGTGGTACTGCCACGGACGGTGCGTCAGCGCGCCCACCGGGCACAGGTCGTTGACGTTGCCCGACAGCTCGCTGTCGATGTTCTTTTCCAGATAGGTCGTGATCTCGGCGCTTTCGCCCCGCGAGATCATGCCGATGTCCGGCACGCCGGCCACTTCGGTGATGAAGCGAACGCAACGCGTGCACTGGATGCAGCGCGTCATGAACGTCTTGACCGTCGGGCCCATGTTCTTTTCTTCGACCGCGCGCTTGTTCTCGCCATAGCGCGAACCGTCACGGCCATAGCCGACAGCCTGGTCCTGCAGGTCGCACTCGCCGCCCTGGTCGCAGATCGGGCAGTCCAGCGGGTGGTTGATGAGCAGAAACTCCATCACCCCTTCGCGGGCCTTCTTGACCATCGGGGTGTCGGTGAAGATTTCCTGGCCGTCCATGGCCGGAAGGGCGCACGACGCCTGCGGCTTCGGCGGTCCGGGCTTCACTTCAACCAGGCACATCCGGCAGTTGCCGGCGATGGACAGACGCTCGTGGTAGCAGAAACGCGGGATCTCCTGACCGGCGCGCTCTGCGACCTGCAGAACCGTCATGCCGGGTTCGAACTCGGTTTCGACGCCGTTGACCTTGGCGATAGGCATTACGATTACTCCGCCGCGATCGCATGGCCGGCGAAGTTCGCGCGGCGGCTGCGGTAGGTGTTGATGCGGTCTTCAATCTCGTGACGGAAGTGGCGGATCAGGCCTTGAACAGGCCAGGCCGCGGCGTCGCCGAGGGCGCAGATGGTATGGCCCTCGACCTGACCGGCCACGTCGAGCAGCAGGTCGATTTCCGACGGGTCCGCGTCGCCCACGGCCATGCGTTCCAGCACACGCCACATCCAGCCGGTGCCTTCGCGGCACGGCGTGCACTGGCCGCAGCTCTCATGCTTGAAGAAGTAGCTGATGCGGGCGATCGCCTTCACGATGTCGGTGGACTCGTCCATCACGGTCACGCCGGCGGTGCCCAGCGACGAGCGCATTTCGCGCATGGAGTCGAAGTCCATCAGGACGGTTTCGGCCTGTTCGCGCGTGATGACCGGGCAGGACGCGCCGCCCGGAATGATGGCCTTCAGATTGCCCCAGCCGCCGCGCACGCCGCCGCCGTGATCCTCGATCAGCTGGCGCAGCGGGATCGACATGGCTTCTTCGACCACGCAAGGCGTATTGATGTGCCCCGACAGCGACATCAGCTTGGTGCCGGTGTTGTTCGGACGGCCGAAGCTGGCGAACCAGTCCGCGCCGCGGCGCAGGATAGTGCCGACGACGGCGATGGATTCCACGTTGTTCACGGTCGTCGGGCAACCGTAAAGGCCGGCGCCGGCCGGGAACGGCGGCTTAAGGCGCGGCTGGCCCTTCTTGCCTTCGAGGCTTTCCAGCAGAGCCGTCTCTTCGCCGCAGATGTAGGCCCCGGCGCCGTGGTGGATATAGACGTGGAAGTCCCAGCCGTGGACGTTGTTGTCGCCGATCAGCTTGGCTTCATAGGCCTGCTTGACGGCGGCCTCCATACGCTCGCGCTCCAGCACGTACTCGCCGCGCAGGTAGATGTAGCAAGCATGGGCCTGCATCGCGAAGGAGGCGATCAGCGCCCCCTCGATCAGCAGTTGCGGATCATGACGCATGATCTCGCGGTCCTTGCAGGTCGCGGGCTCGGATTCGTCAGCGTTGATGACCAGGTAGTGAGGACGATCCTTCACTTCCTTGGGCATGAAGGACCACTTCAGGCCGGTCGAAAAACCGGCGCCGCCGCGTCCGCGCAGGCCCGAGTTCTTGACGTTGTTGATGATCCAGTCGCGGCCAAGGTCCAGCATGTCCTTGGTGGCGTTCCACGCGCCGCGCTGCTTCGCCCCCTCCAGGCCCCAGTCATGGAAACCATAGAGGTTGGTGAAGATGCGGTCCTTGTCTTCGAGGATTCCGACCATGAGCCCTTAAAGTCCTTCCGCCATGCGGCGTTTATGGTGGCGGGTGCGCATGAAGATCGAACCGATCACCAGCGCCCAACCCACGGCCAGGACGCCATAGGCGACCGTCACCGCATCTTCTGTAAGTCCGAACCGACCCTGACGAGCGAACAGCACCAGTCCCGCCGCCACCACGATCAGCGCCATCCCGCCCCAGCGGAACGGCCAGCCGACGCGGCGCAGCTCGGCCCGGTAAGCCGCCCTGCCCTCATCCGTGTCCAGGTTCGGTCGCGTCATCAGGCCGGAGCCTTCTCAGCCGCCGGCTTGGAGTTCGGCAGCGACTTGATCTTCTTGGCGCGCGAACCGTCGTACAGCGACGGATCCGTCAGGACCCGGGCGCCGCCTTCCGGCTCGGACGTGTGACGACCGACGCGCGAACCCGGCTTCGGCGACTTGCCGGCGGCGAAGTCGTCGATGATCTGGGCCATCGTCTCGGGCGTCAGGTCTTCGTAGTAGTAGTCGTTGATCTGGGCCATCGGCGCGTTGGCGCAGGCGCCCAGGCACTCGACTTCCTGCCAGGTGAAGCGGCCGTCGGCCGAAAGCTCGTCCTTGGGCCCGATCTTCTCCTTGCAGACGCGCATCAGCTCATTGGCGCCGCGCAGCATGCAGGGCGTGGTGCCGCAGACCTGGATCAGGGCGGCTTTGCCCACCGGCTCCAGCTGGAACATGGTGTAGAAGGTCGCGACCTCCAGCACCCGGATGAAAGGCATGCCCAGCAGTTCGCCGATGGCGCGAATGGAGGGTTCCGAGACCCAGCCTTCCTGTTTCTGGACCAGCCACAGGATCGGGATCACCGCCGACTGGCGACGGTTCTCGGGATACTTCTTGATCCACCACTCGGCCTTGGCCTTCGTGTCCTTTGAAAAGGCAAAGGATTCAGGCTGCTCCTTAGCGAGGCGACGAACGCTCATCGGTCCACTTCTCCGAACACCATGTCGAGCGAGCCGAGGATGGCCGACACGTCCGCCAGCATGTGGCCCGTGTTCATCCAGTCCATCGCCTGCAGGTGACGGAAGCCGGGGGCCGACAGCTTGACGCGGTAGGGTTTGTTGGTGCCGTCCGACACCAGATAGACGCCGAACTCGCCCTTGGGCGCTTCGACGGCCGCATAGACCTCGCCTTCCGGCGTCTTGAAGCCCTCAGTGTAGAGCTTGAAGTGGTGGATCAGCGCTTCCATCGAACGCTTCATCTCACCGCGGCGCGGCGGGGTGATCTTGTGATCTTCGGCCAGGACAGGCTCACCGGGGCAGTTGCGCAGCTTGTGGATGCACTGCTCCATGATGCGCACCGACTGCTTCATCTCTTCGACGCGGCAGAGGTAGCGGTCCCAGCAGTCGCCGTTCTTGCCGACGGCGATGTCGAACTCCAGGTCCGCATAGCAGTCGTAAGGCGTGGCCTTGCGCAGGTCCCAGGCGATGTCCGAGCCGCGCAGCATGACGCCCGAGAAGCCCCAGGCCAGGGCCTCTTCCTTGGACACCACGCCGATGTCGACGTTGCGCTGCTTGAAGATGCGGTTCTCGGTGACCAGGCTCTCGATGTCCGCCAGCTTGGCCGGGAACTCGGCGCACCAACGGCCGATGTCGTCGACCAGCTCGGGCGTCAGGTCCTGATGGACGCCGCCGGGACGGAAGTAGTTGGCGTGCAGTCGGGCGCCGCAGGCGCGCTCGTAGAAGACCATCAGCTTCTCGCGCTCTTCGTGACCCCACAGCGGCGGGGTCAGGGCGCCCACGTCCATGGCTTGCATGGTCGTGTTCAGCAGGTGGTTCAGGATGCGGCCCATTTCCGAGTACAGGACCCGGATCAGCTGGCCGCGATACGGCACGTCGACTTCCAGCAGGCGCTCGATGGCCAGGCAGAAGGCGTGCTCCTGGTTCATCGGCGAGACGTAGTCCAGCCGGTCCAGGTAGGGGATGTTCTGCAGATAGGTCCGCGACTCCATCAGCTTCTCGGTCCCGCGGTGCAGCAGGCCGATGTGCGGGTCGACGCGGGTCACCAGCTCGCCGTCCAGCTCAAGCACCAGACGCAGCACGCCGTGCGCAGCCGGGTGTTGCGGGCCGAAGTTGATGGTGAACTTGCGGTCGTCCATCGCCCGCGCGTGCGGGGTCAGACCGTCTTCATAGTCCTCGAACGGGTCGATCGCCTTGGGGGCGGCCGTCGCGGGGGTGTTGTTGCCGTCAGCCATTACTTGGCTCCCGCCTTCTCGTCGCCCGGCAGGACGGTCGGATATTCAGCGCCTTCCCACGGAGAGAGGAAGTCGAAGTTGCGATATTCCTGGGCCAGCTTCACCGGCTCATAGACCACGCGCTTCTGCTCTTCGTCGTAGCGGACCTCGACATAGCCCGTCATCGGGAAGTCCTTGCGCAGCGGATGCCCCTGGAAACCGTAGTCAGTCAGGATGCGGCGCATGTCGGGGTGATCCGAGAAGATCATGCCGTACATGTCGAAAGCTTCGCGTTCGAACCAGCCCGCCGACGGATAGACCGAAACCACGCTGGGCACCGGCTTTACCTCATCGGTCGAGACCTTGACGCGCACGCGCGCGGCGCGGGTCAGTGACAGCAGGTGATAGACCACCTCGAAGCGCTCGGCGCGGTCAGGATAGTCGGCGCCGCAGGCGTCCATCAGCAGTTGGAAGCCGAATTGGTCGCGCAGAGCCGTCATGACGGCGACGATGTTCTCGCGCGGGGCGATCAGGGTCAGCTCGCCAAAGGCGACGACGGCCTCGACACCGAGAGCCGCCACCATTTCGGTTCCCAGCGGGGTCAGGGCGGATTCGCGCTCCGCGACGCGCACCAGTTCGCTCATCGCTCGATCGTCCCCGTGCGGCGGATCTTCTTCTGCAGCTGCAGGATGCCGTACAGCAGGGCCTCGGCCGTCGGCGGGCAACCCGGAACGTAAACGTCCACCGGCACCACGCGATCGCAGCCGCGCACGACGCTGTAGCTGTAGTGATAATAGCCGCCGCCGTTGGCGCAGCTGCCCATGGAGATGACGTAGCGCGGGTCCGGCATCTGGTCATAGACCTTGCGCAGGGCCGGAGCCATCTTGTTGGTCAGGGTGCCGGCGACGATCATCAGGTCCGACTGGCGCGGCGAACCGCGCGGCGCGGTGCCGAAGCGCTCCAGGTCAAAGCGCGGCATGGACAGGTGGATCATCTCGACGGCGCAGCAGGCCAGGCCGAACGACATCCACATCAGCGAACCGGTACGGGCCCAGTTGATGACGTCGTCCAGCGACGTCGTCAGGAAGCCCTGCTCGCCGAGTTCGGTGTTCACCGCCTCGAAGAACTTGTCGTGAATCTTGGGATCGTAGCCTTCGACGGTCGAGCGCGCGGCCGAGCCGGCGGGGACCAGGGGCGACGCCAAGGGCGACGAAGGCGCGATTATTGCCATTCCAGCGCTCCCTTCTTCCATTCGTAGATAAAGCCGACCGTCAGCACGCCGAGGAAGACCATCATCGACCAGAAGGCGAAGACCATGCCGCCGGTCGACAGGTCGAACATCGACACCGCCCACGGGAACAGGAAGGCCACTTCAAGGTCGAAGATGATGAAGAGGATCGACACCAGATAGAAGCGAACGTCGAACTTCATGCGTGCGTCGTCAAAGGCGTTGAAGCCGCACTCATAGGCCGACAGCTTTTCAGTGTCGGGGTTTTTCGGCGCGAGAGCCCAGGCGGCCAGCATGAAGCCGAGCCCCAGGACGGCGGCGATCGCCAGGAAAACGACGATCGGGAGGTATTCTAGAAGAAATGCGTTCATTCGAGCTGCCTCGCCCGCCGAGGGAGGGGGCGGATTCGGGGCTTCTTAGACCCAACCATCGACAGGTTCAAACCCATGTCGGCAAAGGTTTTTTGTTGAGAATGGTTCGCAAGCCCGCGCGCGTTTTGCCGCAGGCCGCGCCGTTGCCAGTCGCACCAACGATACGCGTAAATGGAGGCTTTCCCATACCTCTGTAATCAAGGTCGCAGCATGAGCCTGGCAGCCCGCTTGCTGAACACCATCGAACGCGTCGGCAATCGCCTGCCCGATCCCGTATTTCTCTTTCTATGGCTGATCCTGGGCCTGATCCTGCTCAGCCTGGTGGGCGCCGGTCTGGGCTGGTCGGCGGTCAATCCGGTGACCGGCGACGTGCTGCAGGCCGAGAGCCTGTTGTCGCCCGCCAATCTGGAGCGGCTCTTCATCGGCATGCCGCGCACCCTGGCCGATTTTCCGCCCCTGGGGATCGTGATCACAATTATTTACGGGGCCTCGGTCGCCGAGCGGACAGGGATGTTCTCCACCGCCATTCGCGGCGCCCTGCTGAACGCGCCGCGATTCATCCTGACGCCGATCGTGGTGGTGACCGGCATGGTCTCCCACCACGCCTCTGACGCCTCCTATGTCGTGGTCATTCCTCTGGCCGCCGTCATCTTCGCCGCGGCGGGCCGTCACCCGCTAGCCGGTCTGGCCGCCGGTTTCGCCGCCGTCTCGGGCGGATACGCCGGCAACCTCTTCCCCGGCGCCAGCGATGCGCTGATCCTCGGCATCACCGAACCGGCCGCCCACCTGATCGATCCGTCCTACGCCGTCAGCATTGCCGGCAACTGGTTCTTCATCGTCGGCGTCGTCTTCGTCTTCACCCCCATTGTCTGGTTCCTGACCGACCGGGTGATCGAGCCCCGCTTGGGGCCGTGGGTCCCCACCTCCGCCGCGCCCGCCACGGCTGAGGAGAAGCAGCCGCTCTCCAGCATGGAGAAGCGCGGCCTGCTGTTCGCGGGCCTGACCATCCTGGCCATGATCGCGGCCTGGACCCTGATCACCCTCCTGCCCGGCTCGCCCTTCGTCGATGCAGACGCCGAGCCCGCCCAGCGCTTCAACCCGCTGTATCGCTCGCTGGTCGCCTTCTTCGCCCTGACCTTCTTCGGCGCGGGCGCGGCCTTTGGCGTCGGTTCCGGCTCGATCAAGAGCCACCACGACCTGGTGCGCATGATGCGCGAGGGAATCAGCCAGCTGGCTCCCTATATCGTCCTGGCCTTCTTCGCCGCTCACTTCGTCGCCATGTTCAACTGGTCGGGCCTGGGCCCCATCCTGGCGGTCAATGCGGCCGCTTCCCTGCGCGAACTGGCCCTGCCCACGCCCCTGCTGCTGATCGTGGTGGTGCTGGTGTCCTGCGTCTTCGACCTCTTCATCGGCTCGGCCTCGGCCAAGTGGTCGGCCCTGGCCCCCATCGTCGTGCCCATGTTCATGCTGCTGGGCATCAGCCCGGAAATGACGACCGCCGCCTATCGCATGGGCGACAGCGTCACCAACATCGCCACCCCGCTGATGAGCTACTTCCCCCTGATCCTGACCTTCGCCCAGCGCTGGGACCCGCGCTTCGGCCTCGGCTCGCTGATGGCCACCATGCTGCCCTACGCCGGGGCCTTCCTGATTGCGGGCCTGATCATGGTGGCGAGCTGGGTGGCGCTGGATCTGCCGCTGGGGCCGGGCGTGGGCGTCCACTACGACCCGCCCCCGCCCGCCGTCGCCTCGCACCTGCCGACGGACGGCGGAATCGCCGGTCCCGTCGCCCCGCCGCAAGCCGCAGCAGCCGCCAAGTAACGGAGGTCTTGCGATATTTTCGCTTATCCACAGCAGGGCCGCTTGACGGGCGCGGCGGCCCCGCCTAAACGACGCCCCTCGCCGCGGCGCACAGCGCTTCGGTTCGGGAAACGCGGGTGTAGCTCAGTTGGTTAGAGTGCCGGCCTGTCACGCCGGAGGTCGCGGGTTCGAGCCCCGTCACTCGCGCCATTCCTTTCAGCGAAAGGAATGGCGCACACCGCCTTCCCCCTTCTTTCATACATTATGAATTAGGCGCCGCTCAGCGATCGCTCCACTTTGCGCAGTGGAAGCGACCTGGCCAATGGGCATTGCGCCTTCAAGGCGCCGACACGCCCACCGCCACCCTCGACGGCACTTTACCGCCCATTGGACACGCCCGACCCCTTGGCGCCGACCAGAAACGTCAAAGGCCGCCGGAGCAGTCCAGCGGCCTTTTGTTTTTGACGTGGTGATTTCCGTCGCGACACAACAGCGATGGCGAACAGCCAGCCCGACTGGCGCACTATACTGTACAGATGAAGGAGAAGTTTGAGCCGGTCGATACTCGAGCCGGAAAGGGCGGTGGCTGGGGAACTAGGACTCGAACCTAGAATGACGGTACCAAAAACCGTAGTGTTACCATTACACCATTCCCCAGCAGGACCAGTGCGCCGCCGCAGTTCGTTGCGGCGAGGAGCGGTGAGATACGCCAAGCTTTTCGGGGATGCAACACTGAAAACAAAAGAATTTTCATCGAGCAGCGACTTTTTAAAAACCGCAAATTCCCCGCTTGCGAGGTCCGAAACGGGTGGCTATAAGCCCCCTCCTCGACGCAACGACGGCCTCTGGCCCGCGCCGAGAAAAATGTCGGAGTGTGGCTCAGTCTGGTAGAGCACTGCGTTCGGGACGCAGGGGTCGGAGGTTCGAATCCTCTCACTCCGACCATTTTTTCCTTACACCGTCAGATGATTTCCCCCTCGCGGGGTCGTGCACTTGCACGAGCGCAGGCTTAAGCTTTGCAGCATGAACACCCTGCTTGCCCCCGCCCAGGTCGTCGCCTTCTGGAACGAAGCCGGCCCCGAGAAATGGTTCGCCAAGGACGCCGCTTTCGACGCGGCCTTCACCGAACTGTGTCGCGAAACCCATTTCGCCGCCGCACGTCGCGAACTGGACGCCTGGACCGAGACGGCCGAGGGCGCTCTGGCCCTGATCATCCTGCTGGATCAGCTGCCGCGAAACGCCTTCCGCGACACCGCGCATATGTTCGCCACCGATTCCCTGGCTCTGATGTTCGCCAAGGCCGCCATCGCGCGCGGCGATGACCGACAAGTGGCTCATGACCTGCGCCCCTTCGTCCTGATGCCGCTGATGCACTCCGAATCCCTAGCGGATCAGGAGACGCTTCTGACCCTGCTGGATGAAGCCGATCAGCCGAACACCTACAAGTTCGCCGTGATCCACCGCGACATCATCGCCCGTTTCGGCCGGTTCCCGCACCGCAACGTCTGTCTGGGCCGCGAAACCACGTCGGATGAGGCGGTTTTCCTGACATCCGGGGGCTTTGCGGGCTGATAGCCCAACCACTGTGGTTGTGCTTTGCGTATGGCAAAGCTAGAGAAATGGGGCTTTTTTCAACAACCATAAGCTCGAATTATGCCTCATTCCGCACGCGGCTTGACCGCTGTCGCCGCCCTGACCGTCATGCTGACGACCCCGGCCGAGGCGCAGATCTTCGGTCGCCGCAGCAATGACTCGGCGGCCTCGGTCATCAACGAGACGCCGCGCTGCACGCAGAACCTGGGCACCGTCACCATCGCCGACACCCAGGGGGCCCTGTTCAATCAACTGGGCGTGGGCGCGCCTTCCGAGCTGTTGCGTTATTTGGTCCGCGAATCCGGCTGCTTCACTCTGATCGAGCGCGGCCCGGGCATGGACGTCGTGGAACGCGAGCGCGGCCTGGGCGCCGCCGGGCGCATCCGCACCGCGGATTTCGTCCTGGTCGCTGAACTGGCCAATCCGATCGAGGCCGACAGCGGCGACAGCCGTCGTGGGCTGCTCGGTTCCCTGGCTTCCAGCGGCGGACGCATTCTGCTGCAGGCGGGCGTGGCCGCCATCACCGGCGGCGAAGGCGCCGAGATGGGCGCCGGTATGGCCCAGATGCTTTCCTCTGGCGCCAACGTCGCGGGCAATCAACTGGATCAGGCTCTGAGCAATCGCACCGTCGATTCCATCAAGGAGCTGAAGAAGGACATCGCCAAAGGGAAGGAGGACGCACAGGTCGTCTTCTCCCTGTCCAGCGTACCGCTGGCAGAGACGGTGGGTTACACTCGCGCCGTCGCCAACAAGGACGACTGGCGCCGCCTGCGCATCCGCGACAATCATTTCGGCGGCCGTGTCGGCGCCGGCTACGAGACCGAGGATGAGGGCAAGACCCTGGCCCTGGCCTTCGTGCGCGGCTACGCCGACCTAGTGACCAGCCTGGGCGGCACGGGCTCCACCCTCCCTGAAGTCACGCTCGCCAACCGCGAAGCGCTGCGCGCCGAGGCGGCCGCGCAAGCCTCTCGCCCGGCTCCGGGACGTCAGGACCAGCGCAGCTCCGCCGTCGCCCGCTACAGCCTGGCCCGCGCGTCCGTGCTGCGCCGCGCGCCCGGCGGCGAGGTCGTTCGCCCCATTCCTGTTGAATCCATCGTCTTCCCGACCGGCGAAGAGGACGGCGACTGGATCGAGGTTCTGGACGCCGACGACAACGTCGGCTGGCTGCAGCGCGACCGCCTGACGCCCGAAGGCTGAATATCGACAACCAAACACCGTCCTGCCCGCCCCCATCGGAGCGGCGACGCCTGAATCCCACAGGAGTTTTCCCTTGAACATTCGTATCATGGCCCCTGCCATGGCCGCCCTCATGGCCGCCTCCGTCCTGCCGACCGCGTCCGACGCCCAGGCGCGCCGCAGCAGCGCCCAGCGCACTCAGGACGCGCAGATGGCCCAGATTCCGCGCTGCGCCCGCAGCCTGGGCACCGTCACCCTGGCCGACGGTCAGTCGGACTTCTGGCGTGAGCTGCAGCTTTCGCCGCCGCAAAGCCTGCTGCGCGTGGTGATCCAGCGTTCGGGCTGCTTCACCCTGGTGGACCGCGGCACGGGCATGAGCGTCGCGCAGCGCGAGCGTGAACTGGCGTCCGGCGGCGACCTGCAACGCGGCTCCAACGTCGGCGGCGGTCAGGTCCGCGCGGCGGACTTCGTCCTGGTCGGCGAGATCGCCAGCCAGAACGCCAACTCGGGCGGCAGCGCCCTGGCGGGCCTTGCCGGCGCCGCCATCGGCGGTCGCGCCGGCGCCCTGGTCGGCGGTCTGCGCACGCGGCGAATGGAGGCCAACACCGTCCTGTCACTGACCAACGTCCGCACCTCGGAAACCACGGCCGTGACCGAGGGCTACGCCTCCAAGAGCGACATGAGCTGGGGCCTGGGCGCCGGCGGCTTCGGCGCGGGCGCGCTGGGCGGCGGCAGCTACGAAAACACCGAGATCGGCCGCATCGTGGCCCAGTCCTTCATCCAGGCCTACACTGACATGGTCATGCAGATGGGCGGACTGGAGGGCGGCTCGGCGACCCAGGAAGCGCCGATCCAGACCTATACGGTTCAGCAGGCCGCCACGCTTCGCTCGCGCCCCAACGGCGGCTCGGTCGTGCGCGCCCTGCCCGTGGGCCTGCGCCTCTATCCGACCGGCAACCGCGACGGCGTCTGGTGGGAGGTGCTCGACGACAACGACAACCTGGGCTGGGTGCTGAACGAGCGCCTGGCTCCGGGCCGCTGATCCCGCGACACAACTGAGCTGGAAACGCCCGCCGATCGCTTCGGCGGGCGTCTTCGTTTCTGTGGGCAATGATTCGTCTGAGGGTGACGAAGAGGCTGATTCGGCTCCATCTTCCTTTCCCATGACCGCCGCTCTCGCCCTCGCCGATCTGGAAACCCGCAGTGGGGCGGCGCCGGCCGATCACCCCGAGTGGCAGTATCTCAACCTGCTGCGCGACATCCTCGACAACGGCGTGCGCCGCGACGACCGCACCGGCACCGGCACCCTGGGCGTCTTCGGTCGCCAGATCCGCTTCGACCTGTCCAAGGGCTTTCCGCTTCTGACCACCAAGAAGCTGCACACGCGCTCGATCTTCATCGAACTGCTGTGGTTCCTGCGCGGCGAGACCAACATCGCCTGGCTCAAGGACAACGGCGTCAGCATCTGGGACGAATGGGCCGACGCCGAGGGCGACCTGGGTCCCGTCTATGGCAAGCAGTGGCGCTCCTGGGCCGCGCCGAACGGCCAGAGCATCGACCAGATCCAGAAGCTGATCCACGGCCTGAAGACCAACCCCAACAGCCGCCGCCACATCGTCAGCGCCTGGAACCCGGCTGACGTGGACGACATGGCCCTGCCGCCCTGCCACTGCCTGTTCCAGTTTTTCGTCGCCCCAAACGAAAAAGGGGGCGGAAAACTGAGCTGTCAGCTGTATCAGCGCAGCGCCGACATCTTCCTCGGCGTACCGTTCAACATCGCCTCCTACGCCCTTCTGACCATGATGCTGGCCCAGGTGCTGGGGCTGGAGCCCGGCGACTTCGTCCACACCTTCGGCGACGCCCACCTGTATCTGAACCATCTGGAACAGGCCGAGCTGCAACTGAGCCGCGCGCCCCTGCCCCTGCCGACCCTGACCGTCGCGCCCAAGTCCGACCTATTCGCCTATGAGCTGTCGGACTTCGTGCTGAACGATTACCAGTCCTGGCCGCATATCAAGGCCGCCGTCGCGGTCTGACCCTCATGAAGATCGCTGACCTGAAGGCGGACGTCCTCCGCATCTCCGACATCTATGCGCGCGAGCATTCCATCGATCGCGACCGCGACTGGGCCCTGCTCAAGCTGCAGGAGGAACTGGGCGAACTGACCAAGGAGCACCTGAACCTCACAGGCCGCGCCCGCGGTGCCCCTGACGCGACCGCCCTCGGCGACGAGGCGGCGGACGTGCTGGGGATGCTGCTCATCTACTGCGATCGCGCCGGCATCGATCTGGAAGCCGCCATGCAGCGCAAGTGGCTGAAGTGGCTCAAGGCTGACGCGTAAACTCCCGTAACATCGTATGGCGAAGCGTCGAGACTCGGCGCACCCTCCCTGATCCGCGTCGATGCGGGCGCATGAAACGGGAGGGTTGTCATGTTGAAGAAGTTCGCGGCCGAACTGGTCGGGACGATGGTGCTGGTGCTGTTCGGGTGCGGGGCGGCCGTGCTGGGCGGGTTCGACCATGTGGGCCAGTTGGGCATCGCCCTGGCCTTCGGCTTCGCCATCATCGCCATGGCCTATGGCATCGGCCCGGTGTCGGGCTGTCACGTCAATCCGGCGGTCAGCCTGGGCGTCTTCGTCGCCGGACGGATGAGCGCGAAAGACATGGTGATATACTGGGTCGCCCAGTTCATCGGCGCCATCATCGGCGCCGCCATCCTCGGCATGATCGCCAAGACCGGCTTCGCCAGTCTGGGCCAGAACGGCTTCGACGCCGGATCGCCCGGCGGATACAGCCTGCAGGCCGCCCTGATCTTCGAGATCGTCGCCACCGCCATCTTCATCATCGCCATTCTGGGCGTGACCGGGGCCAAGGGGCACGGTGCCCTCGCCGGCGTCGCCATCGGCATCACCCTGGCGGTCATCCACATTGTCGGCATCCAGGTGACGGGCGTCTCGGTCAATCCGGCCCGCAGCTTCGGCCCGGCCCTGCTGGTCGGGGGCCAGGCCCTGAGCCAGGTCTGGGTCTTCTTCGTCGCTCCGGCGATCGGCGCAGTCATCGGCGCGCTCTTCTTCCGCTTGAAACTGCTCGAACCAGAGGCCTAAGTCGGCATCAAGGGGGCGGCGTCGCGTCGCCCCCGTCTGCCGGAGTTCGCCAGTGTCTGTTCCCAAGATCGCCCTTGTCGTCGCCCGCGCCCGCAACGGCGTCATCGGACGCGACGGTGACCTGCCCTGGCGGCTGCGCTCGGACCTGCAACGGTTCAAGGCCGTCACCGTCGGCAAGCCCTGCATCATGGGCCGCAAGACTTGGGAAAGCCTGCCGCTCAAGCCCCTGCCTGGTCGCCTGAACATCGTCCTGACCAAGGACGGCTCCTACGAATCCGAAGGCATGGCCAAGGGCGCCCTGGTCTGCTCGAACCTGAGCGAGGCCCTGTCCATCGCGCGCGAAACTGCTGAGGAAGACGGCGTGGACGAGGTCTGCGTGATCGGCGGCACCGCCCTTTTCGAAGCGATCCTGCCGCGCGCCCAGCGCCTCTACATCACCGAGGTCGAGGCCGAACCCGAGGGCGACGCCCGCTTCCCCGCCTTTGACGAAAGCGCGTTCGTCGAGACCCTGTCGGAAGCCCATCCGGCGGGCGAGAAAGACGACCACGCCTTCACCTTCCGCACCCTCGACCGTCGCTAATTCGGAGACACAAGCATGCTCGTCGCCACCACCAACGACCTAGCCGGCCACCGCATCGTCCGCCATCTGGGCATGGTGCGCGGCGTTACCGTGCGCTCGCGCAACCTCGTCTCGGACGCCATCGGCGGGGTTCAATCGATGATCGGCGGCCGCGTCGGCGCCTATGTGAAGCTGGCCGAGGCCGCGCGGCAGGAAGCCTATGACGAACTGGTCGCCCATGCGCGCGACATGGGCGCCAACGCCATTCTGGCCATGCGCTACGACGCCAACGAAATCATGCCGGGCGTGACCGAGGTTCTGGCCTATGGCACCGCCGTGGTGGTCGAACCGGCCTAGAGGCCCAGCCCCTCGGCCACCCGCGCCGCCACCGCCGCAAAGCGCTGCGCCACCTCGCCGTCGGGTTCAGCTGAAACCAGCGGCCGCCCGGCGTCGCCCGCCTGACGCAGGGCCGCATCCAGCGGCAGGTCGCCGAGGAAGGCCACGTTCAGACGCTCAGCTTCGGCCTCGGCCCCGCCCTGACCGAAGACCGGGCCGCTCATGTTCTCGATCAGGCCCAGGGTCGGGACATTGACGCGCTGGAACAGGGTGTGGGCCCGGCGCACATCGGCCAGCGCCACCTCCTGCGGAGTCGAGACGATGACCGCCCCATCCAGCGGCGTCTTCTGGATCAGGGTCAGTTGCACGTCCCCGGTGCCGGGCGGCAGATCAACGACCAGCACGTCCAGCGGCGCTTCCTCCGTACCCCAACGCGTCTGGGTCAGCATCTGGGTGATGGCCTGCGACGCCATCGGCCCGCGCCAGATCATGGCGTCCTCGGCCTTGGTCAACAGGCCGACCGACATGGCCTTCAGCCCATGCGCCACGTGCGGCACGATGGCCCCGTCCTCATAGGCAGGCTGGCCCGACAGCCCCAGCATGGTCGGCAGCGAGGGACCATAGACGTCCGCGTCAAGCACCCCGACCGACAGCCCGCGCGCCGCCAGCGCTGCAGCCAGGTTCACCGCCACCGTCGACTTGCCGACCCCGCCCTTGCCGCTGGCCACGGCCAGGACACGCTTCACATGGGCCGGGCGGTCGGTCGGAACCGGCGCCTTGGCCCGGCCCTGATCGGTCGCGGCCTTCGACAGGCCCGCCGTGCGGCGCGGCGCGGCGGCCGGCGCCGTCTCGGCGGTCAGCACGACCGAGACCCGCGCCATGCCCGGCATGGCCTTCAACGCCGCCTCGGCCGCGTCGCGCACCGGGGCGTAGATCGCCGTCTCGCCCGCCGGAACCTCCATGACGAAACCCGCGCGATCCTCGGCCACGGTCAGTCCCTGAACCAGACCGGCGGCGACCAGCCCCTGTCCCGATTTCGGGTCCACAATGGCGTCGAGGGCGGCGATTACGGCGGTGCGGTCGATCAAGGCTCTGCTCCTTGGCCCTTGCCGGGCCGGTCGCGGGCGTTCTATCGCCGTCTGGTCCTGTTCGCGAGCCTGTTCCTTTGACCAAAACGCCCCGCCTCACCCTGATCGCTGGCCCCACCGCCTCGGGCAAGTCGCGTCTGGCGCTGGAAATGGCGGAGAAAACGGGCGCCGTCGTCATCAACGCCGACAGCCAGCAGCTCTACGCCGACCTGCGCGTCCTCAGCGCCCGCCCGTCGGTCGACGAGGAAGACCACGCCGAACACCGTCTCTATGGCGTGGCCGACGCCGCTGAATCATGGTCGGTCGGCCGCTGGACCCGCGCCGTCGTGCCCTTGCTGGAGGAACTGGCGGCGCAGGACCGCCCGGCCCTGCTGGTCGGCGGCACCGGCCTCTATTTCAACGCCCTGACGCGCGGCCTGGCCGACATCCCCGCCGTGCCGGACGAGCTGCGCGATACGGTTCAGGCCTCCTATGACCTTGAAGGCGAAGCGGCCTTCCGCCGCCGTCTGGCCAAGGTCGATCCCGCATCCGCCGCCGCCATCACCCCCGGCGACCGCCAGCGTCTGATCCGCGCCCTGGCCGTGGCCCAGGCGACCGGCCGTTCGTTAAGCGCCTGGAAAGCCGACACCAAACCCCTGCTGGCGCCCGGCGACTGGAAGGGCCTGGTGCTGGAGCCGGATCGCAAGCGGCTCTACGCCTCATGCGATCTCAGGGTCGCCCAAATGATCGAACAGGGCGCGCTGGACGAAGTGAAGGCTCTCGCCGACCGTCGTCTCGATCCGGACCTTCCCGCCATGAAGGCCGTCGGAGTGCGGGAACTGATGGCCCACCTGGCTGGCGAGACCTCGCTGAAACAGGCCATGGAGCTGACGCGCCAGGCCACCCGCAACTACGCCAAGCGCCAACTGACCTGGTTCCGCAACCAGACGCCTGACTGGGCGCGCGCCTAGGCCAGTCGCGACGGGTCGAGAACTACGTGCCGGATGCGGGTCCGGTCGTGCGTATAGGTGACATGCACCAGCCCGTTCGAGGCTTGGACCACGGCCGGATAGGCGTAGCCATGCGTCAGGGGCTCGCTCTCCAGCGTCAGCACGTTTCGCCACGACAGACCGTCGGCCGACAGACCGACATTCAGCGGATAGCGCGGCCCTCGCCCCGGTCGATCCGGCTCATGCCCCGCGTGATTGTAGATCATCAGATGACGCCCGTCCTGGAGGGTCGAGGCGTCCGTTCCCGAATTGGGATTGGGCAGATCGACAGCCCCTATGGCGCTCCACGTCCGTCCGCCGTCGCGTGACCAGCTGGACGCCAGCGCCCCCTGACGCGCCCGCGCCACGGCCTGCAAGGTGCCGTCCGGATGGATCAGGATGCTGGGCTGTATGGCGTCGATGTTCAACGGCGAGGCGACCGGATCGGTCAGGGTCCAGCGACGTCCCTGATCCGTGCTGATCTCGAAGTGCAGCCGCCAGCCCGCGCCGGCAGCGGCGCCCATGCCTTCGCCCGCCTCGGTGCTCGACGGGGACAACCAGGTTCCGTCGGCCAGCACGACCGGCTTGTTCTTGATCGGTCCGAGCACGCCGTCAGGCAAACGACGCGGCGACGACCATGTGCGGCCTCCGTCCGGCGAGGTCATCATCATGCCCCACCAGCTGAAGGGGTCGGGACCGACCTTGTAGAACAGGATCAGATCGCCCTGAGGGGGCTGGAACAGGACCGGGTTCCAGGTCGGATGTCGCGAGCCGTCCGCTTGCACGCCATCGGCGACCTGAGCGCCCTCGCTCCAGACGCCGTCCTCAAAGCGCGCGAACCAGATGCAGACGTCAGGGTGCTTCTCATGCGTCCCGCCGAACCAGGCCGCCGCCATGACGCCGCCCGTGGTCTCCACGATGGTCGAGGCATGGCACTGCGGATAGGGCGCCTGCTCGTAGATGAAGCTCGAGCGAACGACAGCGAGCGACTTTTCGCCCCCCCTCTCCCCGGCGGCGACAGCGGTCGTCGCCAGACCTGCCCCCAAACCGACTCCCAGGCCAAGCCCCAATCGCCTGCGTGTGATCTCAGCCATGCACCATCCTCCCGTGATCCATGCTCACGATGATGTCCACCGGTGTCAATCGACGTGGCCAGCGACATTTCGACTGAGAATCCAGACACTCCGCCGCCATCCCTCTTGGATACGGCCGCAGGAGGCCCTATATCGAAGCTGTTCGGGTTCGCCCGGACTATGGCGATAAACGCGCTTGTAATAAGCGGACCGGACCCGGGTGCGATTCCCGGCGGCTCCACCAACTTCTTCCCCGCGTTATCGGCGGAGGCAGCATGGGGCCGACTAGCATCGACGGACGTGTAAAGAAGATGCTTTCGCTCGTCCTGGCCCACCGTATCGGGCCATATTCTAACTGCGAACGATAACTTCGCTGGAGAAGTCCGCCTCGCCGCGTAATGCGGTTCGGTTGATTTCGAACACTTAAGTCCTGGGGGTTCAGATCCTCAGGCGGGGCCCGGAGGGCGCCTGGCAACAGAAGCCCTCCACTTCCTCAGAGACATTGCGAGAGCCTGGCGCCAGAATCCCGGCGCTTTCCTCAATCGGCATCTTCCGTCACTCGCCTGTCGCGGGTAACAGTCGCCCGTTCCCAGTTTCGAGGCCCCTGATGACGGATCAATCTCCCCCGGTCGACGAGATGCACTACGAGCAACTCGCCCAGGACGCCCTGCGCGGCGTGATCCGTTCCGCGCTGGAACGCGCGGCCCAGCCGGCCGGCATTCCCGGTGCGCACCACTTCTACATCACGTTCAAGACTCGCGCGCCGGGCGTCTCGGTGCCGCCGGACGTCCTGGCCAAGTACCCGGACGAGATGACCATCGTCCTGCAGCACCAGTACTGGGACCTTGAGGTCCAGCACGATCGCTTCTCGGTGATGCTGAAGTTCGGCGGCATGCCCAAGGTCCTGGCCATGCCCTATTCGGCCGTGACCCGCTTCTACGACCCCAGCGTCCAGTTCCTGCTGCAGTTCGAAGAGCCCGAGATCGTCGAGGCCGAGGTTGCGCCGCTCACGCCCCCTGCCCGCGATCCGAACGCCGCACCGCCTCCCTCGGGCGACGACGACGGCCCCAAGGTCGTCTCGCTGGACCAGTTCCGGAAGAAGTAGGCGCGGAGGGCACCACCCTCATCGCCGGACGCATTGCGCGTCCGCGAAGGATGGACAGCGGAAGGTCAGCGCCGCACGGTGAGGTATGCGGTCTTCAGCCATCACAACCCTCGCGGTCTCCATTGCAGCACTCGCTGTGTGTTCTGCTTCGGTTGCCGACGCGCAACCAGCTTTGGAGCAAGGCTTCTCTGGCGCCCTGCGTGGCTGTGAGGAATGGATTCTAAACCCAGAAAGCTGGATCAACGGCCCCGCTCCCTTCATCGCAACGGTAGGCTTGGGCGACACGATGGGGCTGGTTGCTAAAGTCGATGAGGCGTCGCTCCCGCCTCCGGCCTTGCGCCGCGGGAACCGCTACTGGCGCATCAACTCGACCGAGACCGCCGGCTATATCCTAGTCGTCTCGGACCAAGCCCCCATGTGCCACATCACCGGCGGCGGGAATGTCGATCTGCAGCCCGTGGTGGAAGCCGTCCTGACGTCAGCAGCCTTCGCCAGCCGCTGGGAAACGGTTCGGCAGACCGAGCGGCGCGACATGGCGGCGACCACGTTCAGGAACCGGACCGATCCGTCCCTGTCAGCAGTCGTCAGTCGGGCGAAACGGCCGGGCGAGAGGCTAGACCGCGTCCAGGTCTTGGTGACGACGACGTACGAAATGCAGAACTAAGACTCTGCCTCGATGCCGCGTGCCAACGCCCGTGCTGACACCCCTACCGCCTCGGGAAGACCCGGATCATGATCCGTTCGCGCTCGCCTTCATGGCGCTCGACCAGCAGGCGCGCGACCTGGCTGTCGTCGTGGAACAGATAGCCCTTGATGGCGTCCAGCAGGGCCTTGGCTAGGTTGTCCAGGTCCATCCACGGCGCGTCCCCGACGTGCTCCATGGTGATCTCAACGACATAATCACCCCACGCCGGGCGGGCGCTCCACTCCTTGCGGAAGAATTCATAGGCCAGCGGCTTGTAGTATTTGGCCTGGGTAGTCAGGCCGTCGATGGTGATTTCCACCGTGTCGCCGACCTCGCGTCCGCGCACCTTTCCCGTGCCGATCCAGCCTTCCACGCGCGCCTTGCTCCCTTAGCCAATGGTCGGGCCGCCTTGCCCCGTCGTGTCCGCGTGCTACACCGCCCGGCATCTTCCCGCCACGTCTGAGAACGAGCCCGCGATGAGCAACGTCCGCATTGAAACCGACACCTTCGGCCCCATCGAGGTCGCCGCTGATCGCTACTGGGGCGCTCAGGCGCAGCGCTCGCTCGGCAACTTCAAGATCGGCTGGGAAAAGCAGCCCCTGCCGGTCGTCCGGGCCCTGGGCATCGTCAAGCGCGCCGCCGCCGAGACCAACCGCGATCTGGGCAAGCTGGACGCCAAGCTGGCCGAGGCCATCATCGCCGCCGCCAATGAAGTGATCGAAGGCAAGCTGAACGACCACTTCCCGCTGGTCGTCTGGCAGACGGGGTCGGGCACCCAGTCGAACATGAACGCCAACGAGGTGATCTCGAACCGCGCCATCGAGATGCTGGGCGGCGAGATGGGCTCCAAGACGCCGGTCCACCCCAACGACCACGTCAACATGAGCCAGTCGTCCAACGACACCTATCCGACGGCCATGCACGTCGCCTGCGCCGAGCAGGTGGTCAACGACCTGCTGCCCGCGCTGAAGCACCTCCACGCCGCCCTGGACGCCAAGTCCAAGGCCTGGGCCCACATCATCAAGATCGGCCGCACCCACACCCAGGACGCCACGCCCCTGACCCTGGGTCAGGAGTTCGGCGGCTATGCCCAACAGGTCGCCAACGGCATCGAGCGCATCGAGCAGACCCTGCCCAAGCTGATGGAACTGGCCCAGGGCGGCACCGCCGTCGGCACCGGTCTGAACGCCCCGGTCGGCTTTGCCGAAAAGGTCGCAGAGAACATCGCCGCCATCACGGGCCTGGCCTTCACCACCGCCCCGAACAAGTTCGAGGCCCTGGCCGCCCACGACGCCATGGTCTTCAGCCACGGCGCCATCAACACGGTGGCCGCCTCGCTGTTCAAGATCGCCAACGACATCCGCTTCCTCGGCTCCGGCCCGCGTTCGGGTCTGGGCGAACTGGCCCTGCCGGAAAACGAGCCGGGCTCGTCGATCATGCCGGGCAAGGTCAACCCGACCCAGTGCGAAGCCCTGACCCAGGTCTGCGCCCAGGTGTTCGGCAACAACGCCGCCCTGTCGTTCGCCGGTTCGCAAGGCCACTTCGAGCTGAACGTCTACAACCCGGTCATGGCCTACAACTTCCTGCAGTCGGTCCGCCTGGTCGCCGACGCCGCCATCAGCTTCACCGACAACTGCGTCGTCGGCATCGAAGCCCGCGAGGACAACATCGAGCGCGGCCTGAACAACTCGCTGATGCTGGTCACCGCCCTGAACGGCAAGCTGGGCTACGACACCTGCGCCAAGATCGCCAAGACCGCCCATAAGAACGGCACCACCCTGCGTCAGGAAACCGTCGGCGGCGGCTACCTGACAGACGCCGAGTTCGACGAAGCCGTCCGCCCCGAGAAGATGATCTCGCCGGGCTGAGGATCATGAGCAAACGCCACGTCCTCATCGCAACTGTCGCCGCTATCGGTCTGAGCGGTTGCGATGGGACGTGGCCGAAGCCGCAAGGCAGCGACAGGGCATGGCCGATGTTGCAAGACACCTGCGACTACGACGAGATCGCTTCTACGGCCATTAAAGAGCGCTATCCGTGGTTCGTCCCGCCCGGTAAGCTGGCTTCCACTCAGTATCAGGACGTTATCATCGCCTTCTACCCGCTGCCCCACGTGATGCCCGGCGGCACCGCGCACGCCACGGTCGGTGTCCGCGACTGCAAGATCAAAGAGGTCTGGATCACCCAGTAGCCACGGCTACCTGTCCCTGATCGACCGCCCTACCGGCGCCAGCGACAGCTTGGCCAGTTCGACGTTCTTCAGCGCAAACGGGATGCCGATCAGGCTGACGAACTGCGGCACAGCGATCAGGATATGGGCCAGGGCGATGTACCAGCCGGCCAGCACCAGCCAGATCACGTTCAGCCCGACGCCCAGACAGCCGACGCCCAGATCGGCCGGGTTGGGCTCACGCCAGACGATCTCTCGCCCGAACGGCCAGAAGGAATAGCTGGCGATCCGCCAGGCCGAAAACGCCCACGGCAGGCCCACCACCGTCAGGGCCAGCAACAGCCCGCCGAACAACCAGGCCACACCCGAGGCGAAGCCGCCCAGGACGAACCACAGCAGGTTCAGGATCAGTCGGATCAAGGTCGTCTCCCCATGCGCCACGCGGCGCAACGTCCCTGATATGGCCAAAGGCCCCGCCTGTGACAGCGGGGCCCGGGTGAATTCGCGGTAAGGCGAAGCCTAGTGCTTCACGACCCAGCGCGCCTTGGCTTCATCCTTGGTCATGCTCAGGTGAACGTGCTCGTCGACATGATCGACCCAGCTGACCGGGATCATGTGATGCTTCAGGCCGGAGCCGAGGTCCATCTTTGCCAGCTCGATCTGATCGCCCATCACATGGTCCACGCGACCGACATGCTTGCCGTCCGAACCGACGACTTCCAGATGTTCCTTGATCATCGAGGTGTCTATCATGACGCTCTCCATTGCTGTTCGAGGTCAGGGTGAAACGGCCCGCGCCACGAACGGGTTCATCACAATCGCCGTCCAAGGGAGTTCACGATGTCGCTGACCGTCCATCACGCGCCCCAGTCCCGCTCCACGCGCCTGCTCTGGCTGCTGGAGGAATTGGGCGCCGACTATGACATCCACTACGTCGACATTGAGCGACAGGGCGGCCACGGCCACGCCGATCCGACCAACCCCCACCCGCTGAAGCAGGCGCCCGCCGTCAGCGTCGACGGCCAGTTGCTGATCGAGTCGGTGCTGATCTTCCTCTTCCTGACCGACCGCTTCCCCGCGGCGAAGATGGCGCCCAGCCCCAATGATCCCCGCCGCGCCGAGTATCTGTCGTGGCTGGGCCTCTACAACAATGTGCTGGAAAGCGTCCTAACCTCCGGCCCGCCCGATAGCTGGAATGATCTGAGGAAGGCCGGGTACGCTGCTCTGGACCAGCGCTGGCGCGCCGCCATCAAGGACGGCGGCTACATCCTGGGCGAGTTCTCGGCGCTCGACATCCTGTTCGGCAGCCTGCTGCAATGGTTCCGGGGCGCCATGCCGCCGGGAGAACCCTATGACGCCTATGCCCAGCGCATCGGCGGTCGTCCGGCCCTCAAGCGCGCCTGGGCCAAGGACAGCCCCGAGGGCCACGTCTGATGGGCGAGGTCGTCAATCTGAACAAGGCGCGCAAGGCCCGCGACAAGGCTGACGCCAAGCGCGCGGCCGACGCCAACCGCACCGCCTTCGGCCGCACCAAGTCCGAACGCCTGACGACGCAGAAAGAGCGCGACCGCGACGCCGCGCGCCTGGACGGCCACAAGCTGGACGAGCCGGAGTAGACCCTCTCCTCCCGTCATCCCGGCCGTAGCGTAGCGAAGAGCCGGGACCGCCACAGACGCCGCCGCTTGATGCGGTCCCGGATAGCCCTACGGGCTTTCGGGATGACGCTTCGCCTAGGCCGCCGACCGCTTCGGCGCCCGGATCAGGAACAACTGCCCCGCCAGCACCAGCGCCAGCCCGACAAAGGCGATCCAGCCGAACTTCGCCCCTTCGAACAGCACCGACACCAGCATGGCGATCGGCGGCGTCAGCGCCGAGATATAGCTGGCCAGCGCATAGCCGCGCGCGCGGGCGATGGTGAAGTACAGGCCAAAGGCGATCACCGAGCCAAACAGCGACAGATACAGTAGCGAGATGACATAGGCCGGGCTCCACGCCACCGACCACGACACCCCGGTCGCCAGGCCATAGAGCGCCAGCGCCCCCGTGCCGTAGGCCATGGCCCAGGCCGTGCCGGGCAGGACCTGAGCCCCCGCCTGCTGCCCCTTCCAGGCGAACCAGTTGCCGAAGGCCGAGGCCACCACGGCGATGACGGCGAAGGTCACGCCCTCGACCGCGTGCAGGCCCAAGCCCGCGCCCATGACCTCGCCGCCCGACAGGACCGCCACCCCGATCACCCCCATGCCCGCACCCAGCCAGGCCGCCGGCGCTGCCTTCTGCTTGGAGGCCACGCGGAACAGGATCAGGTTGAGGAAGGCCAGGGCAGCGAAGATCACCGCCACCACGGCCGAGGCGATCTTCTCCTCCGAGGCATAGACGAAGGCGTAGCTGATCGCGAACGAGAACAGCCCCTGCCCCATGGCCATCAGGTGCTGCGGCCGCGTCATGGCCAGCCGCCCGCCCGTCGCCTTGACCACCAGGGCCAGCACCACGGCGGCGATAGCGAAACGCATCACCACCGACACCACCGCATCGACCGCGCCCAGCTGGAAGGTGATCGCATACCAGGTCGTGCCCCAGATCAGGGCGCAGACGCCGATCCCGCCGATTGCCAGAGCAGCCGGAGACAGAGAGCTTTTTGCAGACTGGGTCACAGGCGGGGCCTCAAGGCGACTCAACGGAAACGAAACCGGAACCCCCGTTATCATCGGTTTTCGAACGGCGCCGCCATGATCTTGCAGCCTTATGCCTTCATTGGGCGTTCTGCTAAGCTACACCCTCAAAGGACACTCCGTCATGCGCTTCCTCCCGCTGATCGCCCCGCTCGCCCTCGTGGTCGCCGCCTGTTCCAGCATGCCGGGCGCCGAGAGCGCCACGACCCAGGTCGACGTCACCGCCGCCTATCGCGAGCGTATCATGCTGCCGCCCGGCCATGTGCTGACGGTCAAGGTCGAGGATGTCAGCCTGATGGACGCCCCCGCCCGCGTCATGGCCGAAACGACGATGCCTCTGGAAGGCCGCGCCCCACCCTACGCCGTCACCCTGTCGGTGCCGAACGCGCGGATCGATCCACGCCACACCTATGCCGTCCGCGCCGAGATCCGTGACCCGGCCGGCGCCCTGCGCTTCACCACCGACACCCGCCATTCGGTCCTGACCAACGGCGCGCCCAATACGGCGAACATCATGATGGTCGGCGTCCGTTAAACCGTGAGCAGCCTCGCCAAGCGATCCGTCCTGCTGTCCGGCCACGCCACCTCGGTGGCGCTGGAGCCGGAGTTCTGGGCCGTGCTGGACGCTATCGGGGCTGAACTGAACCTCGGCCGCGCCGCTCTGTTGATCCGTATCGACGCCTGGCGCGGCCGTCGTCCCCTCGCCTCGGCCTGCCGGGTTCTGGCCTTGCAGTGGGCCGGCGGCGACCGCAGCTTCGCCGGAGAAGACGCATGACCACGGACAGCCGCCTGATCCCCGCCGCCGTCTTCGGCGGCCTTCTGGCTGTCGGCCTGATCGGTGGCGGCGCCCTGATCGGTCAGGGCGTGGTCAACGCCCGCGCCGGCGACCGCTCCGTCACCGTGCGCGGTCTGGCGGAAAAGGACGTGAAGGCCGATCTGGCCGTCCTGCCAATCCGCTTCACCGCCTCGGGCGACGTCCTGTCCGAGGTCCAGGCCCGCATCGACGGCGACCTGGCCATCGTGCGCCAGTTCCTCAAGGCCCAGGGCTATCCCGACACCGCCGTCGATCTGGGCCAGCTCGGCGTCGCCGACACCCGCTCACGCGAATACGCCAGCCAGACCGGCGGCCCGCGCTTCATCCTGACCCAGACGGTGATCGTGCGCACCAATGACGTGGATCGGGTCCAGACCACCACCCGCAACCTGAATGACCTGGTGCGTCAAGGCGTGGTGCTGCAGGACTTCCAGGGGCCGTCCTACATCTTCACCAAGCTCAACGACGTGCGTCCCGCCATGATCGCCGAGGCCACGGCCGCCGCCCGCACCGGCGCCGTCCAGTTCGCCAAGGACTCCGGCGCGCCCTTGGGTCCAATCAAGTCGGCCGGTCAAGGCTCGTTCGAAATCCTGCCACGCGACAGTTTCGGCGACGAAGCGACCTCGCTGAACAAGAAGGTCCGCGTCGTCACCACCATCAGCTATCGGCTGAAATAACCCGGCCAGATAGTCCGCCCGCACCACGGCGTCATTGTGCGCCTCGTCCCGCGCGCCATAGACCAGAGTGGTCCTGCCCTTGCGGATCACGTCCCTCAGTTGCTCGACCGCTTCGTCGTTGGGGGCAAGTTCGGCGCGATAGCGCCGCCGGAACTCGTCCCACCGCTTGGGATCATGGCCGAACCATTGGCGCAGGGCTGTGCTGGGCGCGACCTCCTTCAGCCACAGATCGACCGCCGCCTTCTCCTTGTTGACGCCGCGCGGCCACAGGCGATCGACCAGCACGCGCCGCCCGTCGTCAGGCGAGGCGGCTTCATAGGCCCGTTTCAGGATGACTAGGCTGGCGGGCACGTCACCCCTGCGGTTCCGGGCTGCTCGGCGCGGTCACGGTCGGCGGCTCGGCCGGTCGCGGCACATCCGGCAGGCGCGGCGCTTCCGGCAGCTTGGGCGCCGGGACATTGATGTCCAGGTTGACCTCTGGCGCTTCCGGCGCGGCGGGCGGGTTCCCGCCCGAGTAGAGGAACCAGCCGATCACTGCGACAGCCACGACCAGCCCCCCGATAATGAAAGCAAGCAGCCCGCCTCCGCCCTTTCGTTCAGGGCTCGCGGTGTTGATCGTCGTCTGATGCACGACGCGTTCCGGCGGCGGGACATTGGGATCCGTCATTCGCAGGCTCCTCATCGCTTCGCTAAGGCCGAATGAACGGCGGTCAGGCTTGGCGGTTCCCGAAAGCCATTTTCCATCGGGGCCTGACTTTGGCCTCTGTGCTGCTTATGTTCTCCTCCGAATCCGCCTTGCGTGAGCCGCTTATCCAGTGACCGACCTGCCCGCCCCCCGCATTTCCGACCTCGCGCGCGGCCAGTCGCCGCAAGGCGCGGCCGATTACCTGTCCGGTCTGAACCCCGAACAGAGGCTGGCGGTCGAAACGACCGAGGGGCCGGTCCTGGTCCTCGCCGGCGCCGGCACCGGCAAGACCCGCGTCCTGACCACCCGTCTGGCCCATATCCTGGCCACGGGCCGGGCCAAGCCCTGGGAACTGCTGGTCGTCACCTTCACCAACAAGGCCGCGCGCGAGATGCGCGAGCGCATCACCCACTTGATAGGCCCCTCGGCCGAGGGCCTGCGCTGGCTCGGCACCTTCCACTCGGTCGCGGCCCAGATCCTGCGCCGCCATTCGGAATTGGTCGGGCTGAAGTCCAGCTTCACCATCCTCGATACCGACGATCAGGAGCGGCTGCTGAAACAGCTGCTGGAAGCGGCCAATATCGACACCAAGAAGCACACGCCCAAGTCGCTGGCCCACCTGATCGACCATTGGAAGAACCGCGGCTGGACGCCCGAGAAGCTGCCGCCGAGCGAGGACTTCGCCGACGGCAAGGGCCACGCCCTCTATGCCGCCTATCAGAGGCGGCTGGCCACGCTGAACGCCTGCGACTTCGGCGACCTGCTGCTGCACAACCTCACCATCCTGTCGCAGCACGCTGATCTGGCTGAGGAATATCGTCGTCGCTTCCGCTACATCCTGGTGGACGAGTATCAGGACACCAACGTCGCCCAGTACCTGTGGCTGCGGCTGCTGACTTCCTCGACCGGCAATGTCTGCTGCGTCGGCGACGATGATCAGTCGATCTACGGCTGGCGCGGGGCCGAGGTGGACAACATCCTGCGCTTCGAGCGCGACTTCCCCGGCGCGAAGATCGTCAAGCTGGAGCGTAACTACCGCTCGACCAAGCATATTCTGGGCGCCGCCTCGGCTCTCATCTCGACCAATCAGGACCGACTGGGCAAGACCCTGTGGACCGAGGACGACAGCGGCGACAAGGTGCGCGTGCGCGGCGTCTGGGACGGCGAGGCCGAGGCCCGCCTGATCGCCGACGAGATTGAAACCGCCCGCAAGCAGGGCATGAAGTACAGGGACATGGCCGTCCTGGTCCGCGCCTCCTTCCAGATGCGGGCCTTCGAAGAACGCTTTGTCATGCTGGCCGTCCCCTATCAGGTCATCGGCGGCCCCCGCTTCTTCGAGCGCGCCGAGATCCGCGACGCCCACGCCTATCTGCGCCTGATCCAGTCCGAGGACGACGATCTGGCCTTTGAGCGCATCGTCAATGTGCCCAAGCGCGGCATCGGCGACACCAGCGTTCAGAAGATCCTGCACATCGCCCGCGAGAACGGCGTCTCGGCCATGCAGGCGGTCCGCCATCTGATCACGACCGACGAGCTTCAGGCCCGCACTCGCACGCCCCTGGCCAACTTCGTGCGCGACCTCGACCGCTGGCGCGATCTGGCTAGCATGGGCACGCCCCACTGGCAGGTGACGGAAACCCTGCTGGACGAGAGCGGCTACACCGATATGCAGAAGGCCGACCGCACAAGCGGCCAGACGCGCCTGGACAACCTCAAGGAACTGACCCAGGCCATGCAGGCGTTCGACACGCTGCAAGCCTATCTGGAGCATGTCTCACTGGTCATGGACCTCGACCGGGCCGCGCCCGAGTCCGAAAGCGGCGCAGTACAGATCATGACCCTGCACGGCGCCAAGGGGCTCGAGTTCCCGCTGGTCTTCCTGCCGGGCTGGGAGGAAGGCGTCTTCCCCAGTCAGCGCAGCATCGACGAGAAGGGCATGAAGGGCCTCGAGGAGGAACGCCGACTGGCCTACGTCGGCGTCACCCGCGCCAAGCGCGACGCGCGCATCAGCTTTGCCGCCAACCGTCTGGTCTATGGCCGCTGGACCTCGCAGCTGCCCAGCCGCTTCGTCGACGAACTGCCCCTGGCCCACGCCGATCCGCAGTCCGACACCGGCTACTATGGCGCTTCGACCGGCATGAAAGAGGCCAAGAGCCGCTGGGACGATACCCCCTCCTTCGGCAGCGGTTACTCGAGCCCAGGCTGGAAACGCGCACAGAGCTTCACCTCCAGCCAGCCGGCGCGTTCCGCATCCACGCCTGCCCGCAAGGCGGTTATCGAGGGCGACGGCCGCCTGATCGCCACCGCCGTCCCCAAAGCCGGCTCCAACTGGTCGCGCGGTGACCGCGTCTTCCATCAGAAGTTCGGCTATGGCGCCGTTCGCGCGATCGAGGGCAACAAGCTGGTCGTCGCCTTCGACAAGGCAGGCGAGAAAAAGGTCATCGACAGCTTCGTAGAGAAAGCTTCCTAAGCCTTCTTTTCGCGGCCCTCGACAGACTCCCAGATCGCAGCAAGCACCAGAACAACCGTCGACACCAGAGTGAGAACCAGGGGTTGCAACAGCGGAGAGACCCCAGCTGCCGCCGCCAGCAAGCCTATGCCCGCCACGCGCGGCCAGGCGATCCTGCCCCAGATCGCCAGGATCGACAGACTGGTCCCCAGCAGGAACAGCAGCGGGCCGCCGAGCAGCACTGCAGTTGTCGCCATGGTCGTGGCCCCCAGCGGGTGCGCCAGCGCCAACTCGTCGCCGACCGCCGTCACCACGATCCCCGCCACCACGATGATCGGACAATAGGTATAGACCCGACGCGCGATCGCGCCGGGATCGGAGGCGTGAACAAAGGTCTCTGCCGCCGCTTCGTGCGCCTCGTTGAAGAACAGCCACCACATGGTGATCGCCGTGGTCAGGGCAGAAGCGAAGGCGACCACGACCGGCGGCGTCCAGGTCAGGTTCGCGAATGTCGCCCCGGTGACGACGATCGACTCGCCCAGGCAGATAATGACGAACAGCCCGACTCGCTCGGCCAGATGCGCGCCCTCGACATCCCACTCCGCCGTGTTGGAGCGCCCCAGTCCCGGCACGACGTAGCCGACCGCCGGCGCGGTGAACTCCAGCAGCAAGGCGACCAGCCAGATCAGCAGCCGCGTCTGCCCCTCCGCCAGCCCGCCGCCGATCCAGAAGATGGCACCCAGCAGCGACCAGGCTGAAATTCGCAGGAAATTCGCCTTCTGCATCGGCGAGCCGCGCACGGCCCACAGGGTGAACAGGCTGCGCCCTACCTGAATGGCCGCGAAGGCGCAGGCGAAGGTCAGCCCCTTGTCGCCAAACGCCTCCGGCAGCGAGGTCGACATGACCAGGCCCGCCGCCATAAGGCCGAACAGCATCAGCCGCACCGGCCCGCGCTCAGGGTCCAGCCAGTTGGTGATCCAACTGGTGTCGATCCACACCCACCACACCGCCGCCAGCAGGATCGCTGCCTCCAGCGCCCCCAGCGGCGTCAGATGCGCCAGCAACAGGTGACTGACCTGGGTGATGGCGAAGACGAAGACCAGATCGAAGAACAGCTCGACGAAGCCGACCTTGGCGTGTTCACCCGCCCTGCGGGCGCGCATCAGGCTGGCGTTCATGGTCGGCTCCGGGGCGTCGTTTCCGTCAAGCTTGCGACCATCGGTCTTGTGCGTCCAGCCAATCAGTGAATAGCGGGTGTAAAAGGTCGCAAAGCTTGCCCCGGCGCGGCGCGGGGCCTACCTGTCCGGTCCCCGAATCATCGCAGACTGCGTAGATGGCTGACCTTTTCTCCACGCTCGACGACGCTGAACCCACCCAACCGAGCGTTCCTGAAAAAGCGCCCGCTCCTGCGCCGGTCGCAGCGCCCGCGCCCGCGCCGGCGCCCGTCGCGCACGAGCCCAAGATCGAACTGGCCAGCCACGCCAGCACGGCGACAGCGGCCGCCACCGGCTATTCGGCCTCCTCGATCGAGGTGCTGGAGGGGCTGGAGCCCGTCCGCAAACGCCCCGGCATGTATATCGGCGGCACCGACGAGCGCGCCCTGCACCACCTCTTCGCCGAAGTCCTCGACAATGCGATGGACGAGGCCGTCGCCAAGCACGCCAAGCTGATCACCGTCGATCTGGACGCTGAGGGCTTCCTGTCGGTCCGCGACGACGGCCGCGGCATTCCCGTCGACCCGCACCCCAAGCACCCCGGCAAGTCGGCGCTGGAAGTGGTCATGACCGTGCTGCACTCGGGCGGCAAGTTCTCGGGCAAGGCCTATGAGACCTCCGGCGGCCTGCACGGCGTCGGCGTCTCGGTTGTCAACGCCCTGGCCGAACAGCTGGACGTCACGGTCTGGCGCGACGGCTTCGAATGGCGTCAGTCCTTCAGCCGCGGCCACGTCCTCGGTCCCATCCAACAGGTCGGCCCCTCGAAGAAGAAGGGCACCCTGATCCGCTTCAAGCCGGACGAGCAGATCTTCGGCGTCGGCGCGGCCTTCAAGCCCGCCCGCCTGTTCCGCATGGCCCGCGCCAAGGCCTATCTGTTCCGCGGCGTCGAGATCAAATGGACCTGCGCGGCGGACCGCATCACGGACGCCACGCCCGAACAGGCCCTGCTTCATTTCCCCGGCGGTCTGGCCGACGCCCTGGCCGAGCGCGTGGGCGAGCTGGAGACCGTCACCCCCGTCTTCGCCGGCCGCGCCGAGCGCAAGGGCGAGGCGGGCGCGCTGGAATGGGCCGTCACCTGGTCGCCCATCGGCTTCGGCGACGCCGACAGCTTCATCGGCTCCTACTGCAACACCGTCTCGACCCCCGACGGCGGCACGCACGAGGCGGGCTTCCGCGCCGCCCTGGTCAAGGGCCTCAAGGCCTACGGCGAACTGATCAACGAGAAGCGCGCGGCCCAGATCACGGCCGAGGACGTCATCGCCAACGCCGGCGCCCTGATCTCCATCTTCATCCGCAACCCGGAATTCCAGGGCCAGACCAAGGACCGCCTGTCCTCGCCCGAGGGCCAGAAGCTGGCCGAACAGCTGCTGCGCGACCCCTTCGACCACTGGCTGACCGAAAGCCCGAAGCAGGCCAACGCCCTGCTCGGCTTCGTCATCGACCGCGCCGAGGACCGCCTGCGTCGCCGCAAGGACAAGGAAGTCCAGCGCGCCGCCGCCACCCGCAAGCTGCGCCTGCCCGGCAAGCTGTCGGACTGCAGCCGCCAGGCCGCCGAAGGCACCGAACTCTTCATCGTCGAAGGCGACTCGGCCGGCGGCTCGGCCAAGCAGGCGCGTGACCGCACCACCCAGGCCATCCTGCCCCTGCGCGGCAAGATCCTGAACGTCGCCTCGGCCACGGCGGACAAGCTGCGCGCCAACGTCGAACTGTCGGATCTGGCCCTGGCCCTGGGCGTCCAGCCGGGCAGCCGCTTCAACATCGAGGACCTGCGCTACGACCGCATCGTCATCATGACCGACGCTGACGTGGATGGCGCCCACATCGCGGCCCTGTTGATCACCTTCTTCTACCGCTCCATGCCTGAGACCATCCGTCAGGGTCGCCTCTTCATGGCCCTGCCGCCGCTCTATCGGATTTCCGCTGGCCCCTTGTCGGAGTACGCCCGCGACGACGCTCACCGCGACGAGCTGCTGGCCACCGTCTTCAAGGGCAAGAAGGTCGAGATCGGCCGCTTCAAGGGCCTGGGCGAGATGATGGCCTCCCAGCTGAAAGAGACCACCATGGATCCGAAGAAACGGACCCTGGCCCGCGTCTCCTTGCCCGACAGCGAGGAAGAGATCGAGGATCTGGTGGAGCGCCTGATGGGCCGCAAAGCCGAGGCCCGCTATCAATTCATCCAGGACAACGCCCGCTTCGCCATGGCGGATCTGGACGTCTAGGACTTCAACAGGCGGTCGCGTGCGGCGTTGACGCGCGCGGCCAGCCCCTCCGTCCCGCCTTGGTCAGGATGCGCCCGCGCCATCAGGCGGCGCCAGGCGGCCTGAACCTCTTGCGGCGTCGCATCGGCGGACACGCCTAGAATGGCCCGCGCCTCGGCTTCGGAAAGCCGTTCAGCCACAGGCGCGCGCGGCGGCACGGTGCGCACCCGCGACTGCACCGCCAGCCAAAGCCCGGCCCCCGCCATGCCCACGGCCGCCAACCAGACCCCGCGTGACGCAGCCAGAACCGCCCCTCCGAACAGGGCCGTGCTGAGGATGGTCGCGGAAATGCGCCAGTGGCCGCGCCGCGCGCGCTCGGTCTGACGGCCCAGCCGCACCAGCGCCCAGACCGCCACGGCGGCCAGCGCCAGCCAGATCAGGCCCATCAGGAAATCAGGCCGCCGCCGCGTCCAGCGGAGCCAACGATCCGCCCGCCGCGTCGTCCAGACCCATGGCCTGCATCAGATTGCGCATTTCCTGACGCGCGGCGACGTGGGCCAGCGACACCGACACGGGGCGGATGTCGTTTGACAGGTCGGCGACCGTCAGGCCGAAGGGGAACAACTCGCGATAGATGACCCGGTCGCGCAGACCCGGCCCGACGCGGAAGCCGACGCGCTTGGCCAGCTTCATCATCCGTTCTTCCAGGCGGCGACGGTTGCGCGCCTCGGCCACGGCCAGACGGTTGGTGACGACGATCCAGTCGATCGTCACCTGACGCCCCTCGGTGATGGCGCGATGCTTGCGCGCCTCCCAGACGCTCTCGGAATAGATGGAGGGCTTCTTCAGCTCCAGCGTCACCGGATCGACCTCGCCCAGCAGGTCGAAGTCGACAAAGCTGTCGTTCATCGGGGTGACGATCTGGTCGGCGCGGCCGTGCGCGGCGCGCGACAGGGCGGTGTCCCCGCCAGGGGTGTCGATCAGGATGACGTCGGCCACGGCCTGCGCTTCGGCATAGGCAGCCTCGAACTTCGCCAGTTGCTCGGCCTCATCGGCCTTGGCCAGGGCCTTGCCGTCGCCCATGTCGGGCACGATCGGCAGGGGCAGGTCATGGCCGTTGGCCGCCGTCCAGGCGGCGCGGTTCGAGAAGAAGCGCTCCATCGACCGCTGGCGCAGGTCCAGATCGATGATGGCGACCTTCTTGCCCGCGTGCAGCAGGCCGGTGACGATGTGAATGGCCAGGGTGGACTTGCCGGCCCCGCCCTTTTCATTGCCGATGACGATGACCTGAGGCTGCGCCATGTTGGACCCCGATGTTTCGACGGCCGCGACTCAAGCGGTCGCGATCCATCCCAGACCCCTAGATCGGGCCAAGGGCGTCAGTCGTCAACGAAACCTTAAGCCGCGCCTGTGGACGACGCCGCCTCTGCGGCCCGCACGCACCACGGGTCGGACGCCGCCGCGCGTTCGCACAGCGCCTTGGCCTCAGCCGATCCGGCGCGAACCTTCAACCGGACCAGACGCCGACCATTGACCTCGACCGGCTCGAAGACCGGGTTCAGGCCCTTGCTCCCCTGCCCCAGACGCTCCCACGCCGCCTGGGCCGAAGCCTGACTGGCGTAGGCGCCCAACTGGATCAGGACGGCGGGCGCGGGCGAGGCGGCGACTGCGACGGGCCGCGACGGCCGGACCTCAGCCCGCTGTGCGGCCTGCACCTCCGCCGGTGCCTCGGGATCATGAAAAACAGCCGGCATGGCGGGCAAGACAGCCGCAGCCTTGGCCGTCAGCCCGTCGCAAGCGTCCCAGAGTTGATGCGGCGTCAGAAGCTCGACCTTCAGCGGACGAAGCCCCGCCTCCTCGGCGTTGCGCGGCCCGGCGGGCTCGTGTCCGGCCTCAGGCCTGGCCGACAAGGGAATGGCGGCGATGCTCTCGGCCACGCCCTCGAAACGGTGGGGATCCGCCTCCGCCATGCCGCAGCCGGCCAGCAGCGCCGCAAGGGCGCCGACCGATCCGAACCGCGGGATGACGGAAGCGTTCATGCCGTCATGCTGAACCCAGTCTTTTGAGACAGGGTTGAGGAACAGGCTTAACGCCCGTTCACACCTTCATCAGCCGATGGCGCCGACGCAGCCTTCGACGTCGCCCGGCGCCACGTCGGCGTCGGTCAGGGCCAGGGTCCAGCCGTGGTTGGTGTTCAGGCCCCAGCGCCGCGCGCCCGAGCCGTCGCCGGCGTCGCCGCCGACCGTCACCACCACGCGGCGGCCCGTCGGCAGGGCCGGCGGATCAATCTTGCCCACGGCCAGCGAGGTCGGGGTCTCGCCGCCGTAGCCGTCGAAGACGCTCAGCATCGACCACTCGCGACGCAGACCCATCCACCAGGCGTCCTCGGTGTTGATGGACAGCACCGACACGCCATGACCTTCGGCGGCGTGGGCCAGCGCGGCCTGAGGATCGCGCACCAGCTTGATGTCGGCGGCGGCGCCGAAGCGCAGACGGGCGCCGTCCACAGCCTTGGACGGGTCGATGGGGGCCCAGACGTGGACCTGCAGGCGGCCCTGACGGGCCAGCCCCCAGCCGACGATCTCGCGCCACAGGTGCTCGACCGCCTCGCGGTTTTCCGGTTCGCACTGCTTCAGGACCCGGGCCTGAACGGCCTGTTCGCGGTCGGGACGCAGCTTGGTGTGGGGACCGGTCGGCGCGTCCTTGGCCTTGCCGACCTGGGCGGCGACGGCCAGACGGCGCTCGAACAGTTCAAGGATCTGGTCGTCCAGGCTGTCGATCTCGGCGCGCAGGGCGGCCAGCGCCTTCTGCTCGGGCGACAGTTCGGCGGTTTCAGCGGGCCAGACTTGCTGGATGTTGGATTGCGGCATGGGATTGGGCTTTCGGCATGGAATTTCGATGGGAGATCGCGTCCGCCGAACATCAGGCAGGGACGCGTGCAGGGGCCGCTCAGGAGAAGCGGTCGCCAGCGAGACTGTCAGGGTTGGTTAGAAGCCCGACGCCTCAGCCGGCGTATCGAAAGCCGTAATAGCCGTAGCCAAAATAGAAGCCGGCCACCGCGCGCGTGGTGGTTTCAAGGGTCAGTTGTGCGCGCAGCGAGGACATGAATCCGGTCCGGTTTCAGGATCAGGGTCGATCCGATCAGACCTTAAAGACGCAAACTTCGTGCGCGGTCAACCTTCAGAGCGAAATCGGTTCGAATGTTTTCACATTCGAACCCGGATATCCGCGCCAGAATTATCCGAAAGCCTGTTTCGCCGATCAGGCTTGAGGGGCCGTGAACAGGACAAATCGCGTCCGGTTGTCGCTAGAATCCTGCAGATCGTTGCGCAGGACCGTCAGGCCGTAAACCTCGGCGGCACGGGCAGGCGCCACGGCGGCGCGGGTCAGGTCCTCGGCCTCGGCCACGGCGGCGGCGGCCCCGCCTGTGTCAAACACCTCGACCGGGGTGATCCGCATCTCCCCCAAGGCCTTGGAGCATTGCTGCAGGGCGACCGGATGGCTCTCGGCCGTCCTGATGTCCGACAGCCGAGCGTCCGGCAGGCCCAGCAGGGCCAGCCGGATCGGCCGCCAGGCCTCGCTGACCACCGTCAGTCCCGCCTCGCGCACGAGGGTGGCGGCGGGCTCGACCACGCCGATGGTCGAGTTCTCGACCGGGATCAGCGCCGACTGGCAGTCGCCCGACAGCAGGGCCTCGATGGCCCCGGCGAAGGTCTCAAAGCCGACCGCCTCGTCCCACGGGCGCAGGTCGAGGCAGGCTTCATGGCTGAAGGCGCCGGGCGCGCCCTGATAGGCGACGCGGCCCGGCCCTTCGTCTTCGGTCGGCGTGGTCACGCGGCCTCGGCGCGGGCCTGACGCCCGGCCTTGAGGCGCTCGGCGACCAGGAAGGCCAGCTCCAGCGCCTGATCCGCGTTCAGGCGCGGGTCGCAGTGGGTGTGATAGCGGCTCGACAGGTCGTCCTCGGTCACCGCCTGGGCGCCGCCCAGGCATTCGGTCACGTTCTGGCCGGTCATCTCCAGGTGGACGCCGCCGGGGTGGACGCCCTCGGCCTCGGCAACGTCGATGAAGGTGCGAACCTCGCCCATGACGCGGTCGAACGGCCGGGTCTTGTAGCCGTTGGCGGCTTTCAGGGTATTGCCGTGCATCGGGTCGATCGACCAGATGACGCGCTTGCCCTCGGCCTTCACCGCCCGCATCAGGGCCGGCAGTCGATCGCCAACCTTGTCGTGACCGAAGCGGCCGATCAGGGTCAGACGGCCCGGAACATTGTTCGGGTTCAGGGCGTCGATCAGCGGCAAGATGTCTTCCGCCGTCATGGTCGGTCCGCACTTGACCCCGATGGGGTTCGAGATGCCGCGCATGAACTCGATATGCGCCCCGTCCAGCTGACGGGTGCGCTCGCCGATCCACAGCATGTGGGCCGAGGTGTCGAACCACTCGCCCGACGACCCTTCCAGGCGCGTCAGCGCGCTCTCGACGTTCAGCAGCAGGGCTTCGTGGCTGGTGAAGACCTCGACGCGCGACAGGTCGGGATGGGTCTCGGGCGTGACCCCGACCGCTTCCATGAAGGCCAGGGCCTCGGTGATCTTGTCGGCCAGTTCGCGGTAGGCCGCGCCCGCGCCGTTGTCGGCGAAGCCCAGGGTCCAGCGATGGATGTTGTACAGGTCGGCATAGCCGCCGCCGGCGAAGGCGCGCAGCAGGTTCAGCGTCGAGGCCGACTGGTTATAGGCCTTCAGCAGACGCTGCGGATCGGGCACGCGCTCTTCTGCGGTGAAGCCCATGCCGTTGATGATGTCGCCGCGGTAGGACGGCAGCTCGACGCCGCCGATCTCTTCCAGCGGGGACGAGCGCGGCTTGGCGAACTGACCGGCGATGCGGCCGACCTTCACCACCGGCTTGCGGCCGGCGAAGGTCAGGACCACCGCCATCTGCAGGATCAGGCGGAAGGTGTCGCGGATATTGTCGGTCGAAAACTCCTTGAAGCTCTCGGCGCAGTCGCCGCCCTGAAGCAGGAAGGCGTTGCCCGCCTCCACCTGCGCGAGATGCTGGGTCAGTTTGCGGGCTTCGCCAGCAAAGACCAGGGGCGGCATGGCCCGCAGCTCGTCTTCGACACGGGCCAGTTCGGCCATGTCAGGATAGTCCGTCGGCATATGCACGACGGGCTTGTTTCTCCAGGATTCAGGGGTCCAGCGCTTACTCATGCCGCCTAGATAGCCCTACAGGCGTTCCGGAACAACAAATGTTGCGCCGCAGCGACCTTTTCAGAGCAGCGACCAGGCCTCGTCGGCGGGCAGAGGCGCGAACAGGGCGTCCAGCGTCGCATCGCTGACGCCCGCCAGCTCGGCGGGCGACCACTTCGGCGCATTGTCCTTGTCGACGATGACGGCGCGCACGCCTTCCTGGAAGTCATGGGTCTGCACCACGCGCCCGCCCAGCGCGTATTCCATCGCCATGTTGTCGGCGAAGGTGGCCAAGGTCGCGCCGGTGCGGATCTGGCGCAGGCTGACTTTCAGCGACTGCGGCGACTTGGTCTTCAGGGTCCCAAGCTGCTTCAGCGCCCAGTCCGAGCCGTCGGCCTCCAGCGCCGCGAAGATCTCCTCGACCGTGTCAAAGGCGAACAGCCGGTCGATAGCCTCGCGGTGGGCGTCCAGCGGCGCGGGACCCGCGTCGCCCGCCAGACGATCCGCCACAAGCTTGGGATCGGCCGGTGCGGCCAGAAGTTCGGCCTTCATCGCCTCGACGCCTTCGCTTGGCGTGAAATGGGTATGGATGCCCAGGGCCACCGTATCCGCCGCCTTCAGCCGCGCGCCCGTCAGCGCCAGCCAGACGCCGGTCTGCCCCGGCAGGCGCGGCAGGAACCAGCCCCCGCCCACGTCAGGGAACAGGCCGATGCCGGTCTCCGGCATGGCGTAGGTGGTCCGCTCGGTGGCGATGCGGACATCCGCCGGCTCGCTGATCCCTACGCCGCCGCCCATGACGATGCCGTCGACGATGGCCGTGATCGGCTTCGGGTATTCGAACATCAGATGGTTCAACTGATACTCGGTCTTGAAGAAGGCCTTGGCCTCAGACGCGTCCCCTGCCCCGCTCTCGGCGATCATGCGGATGTCGCCGCCGGCGCAGAAGCCGCGCTCGCCGGCATGGTCGATCAGCACAGACCTCACGGCCTCATCGCCGCGCCAGGCCAGCAACGCCTCGATCATCGCCTCGCACATGCCCCGGTTCAGCGCATGGATCGCCTTGGGCCGGTTCAGGGTGATGCGGCCTACGCCGTTTTCGACGCGGGTCAGGACTTCGGGTTGGCTCACTTGATCGTTCATCGCGCCAACTCCCGCGCGATGATGACGCGCATGATCTCGTTGGTGCCTTCCAGGATGCGGTGGACGCGCAGGTCGCGCACGATCCGTTCCAGCGGATAGTCCTTCAGATAGCCGTAGCCGCCGTGGATCTGCAGCGCCTCGTCGGCGATGTGGAAGCAGGCGTCGGTGGCCAGGCGCTTGGCCATGGCGCACCACTTGGTCTTTTCCGGGTGGTCGTTGTCGATGGCCCAGGCCCCGCGCAGCACCATCAGACGCGCCGCCTCCAGGTCCGTCGCCATGTCGGCCAGACGGAACTGCAGGGCCTGGAAGTCGCCAATCGCCTTGCCGAACTGCTTGCGCGTGGCGACGTAGGCCTGGGCCGTTTCCAGCGCCAGCCGCGCCCCGCCCAGCGAACAGGCCGCGATGTTCAGACGCCCGCCATCCAGACCGGCCATGGCGTATTTGAAGCCCGCGCCTTCCTGACCCAGCAGATTGGCGATCGGGATGCGACAGTCGTCGAACTGGACCACGGCCGTCGGCTGGGCGTTCCAGCCCATCTTGCGTTCCTGCGCGCCGAACGACAGGCCGGGCGTTCCGGCCTCGACCACCACGGCGCTGACGCCCTTGGCGCCTTCGCCGCCGGTGCGGACCATGACGACGTAGACATCCGACGTCCCCGCGCCCGAGATGAAGATCTTGGACCCGTTCAGCACCAGATGATCGCCGTCGCGCACCGCCGTGGTCCGCAGCGCCGCCGCGTCCGACCCCGAGCCGGGCTCGGTCAGGCAGTAGCTGGCGATCTTGTCCATCGTCGTCAGCGACGGCACGAAGCGCGAGCGCAGGTCGTCAGACCCGAACTTGTCGATCATCCAGGTCGCCATGTTGTGGATCGAGATGAAGGCCGCCGTCGCCACGTCGCCGCGCGACAGTTCCTCGAAGATCACCGCCGCCTCAACGCGGCCCAGGGCCATTCCGCCGTGCTCTTCGCCCGTATAGATGCCGCAGAAACCCATCTCGGCCGCATGACGCATGACATCGACGGGGAAGTGCTTGTCCTCGTCCCACTTCGCCGAGTTCGGCGCCAGTTCGGCGTCGGCGAAAGCCCGCGCCGCGTCCTGAATCGCGCGCTGGTCGTCGTTGAGGGCGAAGTCCATGATCAATACTCCCGACTGTGGCCTGCCCTCTGACGGGGCGTTCATGCTGCTTTTATCCAAGCGGTTGAGAAACGTCACCCCGCCAGCGCCCCGCGCCGCATCTTGCGCCCGCCAATGACGCAGGCACGCGCTAGTCTCTGCCTCTCGACGCCGCGATTTCAGACGATTCAGACGAATTGGACTCTGTTTTTTCCGACCCTGGGTCCGATATGCGACCTCCAAGGTCGTTTCCCTGCCCCGCCTACCGGACTATGAGCCCTGCATGACCATGCCGTTCCAGCCCGCCGCCTTCCCCTACGCCCGCCCGCGTCGCCTGCGCTCGCAGCCCTGGGTGCGCCGTCTGGTCGCCGAGACGACCCTGACGCCCGCCGACCTGATCTGGCCGATCATCGTCCATGACGGCGCCGAGGACCGCGTTCCGGTCGCCTCCATGCCGGGCGTCTTCCGCCTGTCGCCGAAGGAGGCCGCCAAGGCCGCCGTCGAGGCGCGCGATCTGGGCATTCCCATGATCGCCCTGTTCCCGAACGTGAATGAGAGTCTGAAGGACAGCGTCGGCACGGCCGCCAGCGACCCGGACGGCCTGATCTCCGACTGCATCAAGGCCATCAAGGACGCCGCGCCCGAGATCGGCGTCATGACCGACGTCGCCCTCGACTGCTACACCGACCACGGCCACGACGGGGTTCTGGAGAAGGGTCGCATCGTCAACGACCCGACGCTGGAGCGCCTGGCCGAACAGGCCTTCATCCACGCCCACGCCGGCGCCGACGCGGTGGCCCCCTCCGACATGATGGACGGCCGCGTTCAGGCCATCCGCGAGGCGCTGGAAGCCAACGGCCTGTCGGACACCCTGATCATCAGCTATGCGGCCAAATACGCCTCGGCCTTCTACGGCCCCTATCGCGACGCGGTGGGCTCGTCCAAGTCGCTGACCGGCGACAAGAAAACCTATCAGATGGACTACGCCAACGCCGACGAGGCGCTGCGCGAGGTGGCGATGGACATTTCCGAAGGCGCCGACGCCCTGATCGTCAAGCCGGGCCTGCCCTATCTCGACATCGTCCGGCTGGTGTCCGACACCTTCAAGATCCCGACCTTCGCCTATCAGGTGTCCGGCGAGTACGCGATGATGCAGGCCTCCATCGCCAACGGCTGGCTGGAGGAAGACCGCGCCATCCTGGAAACCCTGCACGCCTTCAAGCGCGCCGGCGCCTCAGGCGTCCTCAGCTATTTCGCGCCCAGGGCGGCCCGTCTGCTGGGGGCGTAGGGCCCGCCTGTTCCGCTCATCCCGGCGAAGGCCGGGATCCAGATTATATGGAGCAAGCTCAGAACACACGGGCGCTGCACCGGCTCTTCAAACTGCCGATGTCGCGTCTGTATCTGGATCCCGGCCTTCGCCGGGATGAGCGAAATATTCAGAAGGTGCGGAAAGTTAGGCCTCACGCCGTCGGATCGACGGCCTGTCCGTACCTGCCGCGGAAATAGGTCAGGGCGTCGCCCGGATGGGTCTCGAAGGCGGCGACCCGCCCGACGATGACCAGGTGGTCCCCCATGACGATACGGTCGTGGGTCGTGCAATCCAGCCGCGTCACGGCGTTGCGCAGGCGTGGCGGGGCCGGGTCGCCGACCTCGAACTCGTCGTTGGACAGGGTGCATACGCCCCAGGCGAAGCGGTCCGACATGGCCTGATCCTGGACCGGCAGCATGTGCACGGCGAAGCGCTCGGCCCCGGCGAAGGCGTCATGCCGGTCCGACTTCACGTCCAGGCACCACAGCACCAGCGGCGGGTCCAGCGACACCGAGGTGAAACTGTTCACCGTAATGCCCAGCGGCCCTTCGGCCGTATGGGCCGTCACCACGCAGACGCCGGTGGCGAAGCCGCCCAGCGCCTTGCGATAGGCCTTGGCGTCGAATTCGGAAGGAGAAAAGGTCACGGACACAAGCCTGACCTAAGGCGTGGTGCGCCGGCGAGCAAGGCCGGACGGACGCCGACAGGCGCCGTCAAGGGAAGACGGCGCCCTCACGTTTGCCGTGCTGTGTCAGACGATCATATTCACGGCTTGCGGCGCTGACCTCCTCCGCAACCCGGGCGACCGCCGCCTGCATGTCTTCACAGCCTGAGGCGGCCTTCATGGCTCTCTCGATCTCCTGCCGCCCATGCAGCGCGATCCGGGCGTGGTTCATCTCGTGGGTCGCCAGGGCCTTGAAGTAGCGATCCCAGGCTTCACGATCCCGACGCCCCAGCCGGTCGGCCTCGGCCAGGTCCGGCAGAATGACGGTGATGGCCACGATGGCCTCGGCCGTCTCGGGCACGCAGCGCACGTCGCCCCGCCCTCGCCAGCGCGTCGAATAGCGCCACCGCGTTACCGCATCGAAGCGTTCGCCGCCGTCAGCCTCGGCCGGACGCACCGCGTTCATGGCCGTCCGAATGGCGCGCGGATTGCGGCCGCCGACCAGATAGGCCTCAAGCGTGACCTCGGGCATGGCCGCCAGCTCAGGCGCCGCCTCCCGCAGCCGCAGGGCGCCCTCCGCATCGGCTCGCGTCAGCGCAGCGCCTTCCCCATGGCCGCCCAGCGCCGCCATCATCGCCAGTTCAAGAAACATCGCGCCCCTCCCGGATTTTTCGCTTGAACAACACGACGCGGCGGCAAGGCAACCGCTTCTTAACGGCCGCATGGGATTCACAGCTAACAAACGACGTTAAGATTGGCCTGCCCATGTCCGCGAGCGATCGCCCGATCCTCATCAAGAAGGTGAAGAAGGTGACCGCCGGCGGCCACCACGGCGGCGCATGGAAGGTCGCCTACGCCGACTTCGTGACGGCCATGATGGCCTTCTTCCTGCTGATGTGGCTAATCAACACAACCGACCCGGAACAGAAACGCGGCATCGCTGAATACTTCGCCCCGGCCAACGTCTCGGCCTCGACCTCCGGTTCGGGCGGCATTCTGGGCGGCACGGCCCTGGGCGACGACGGCGCCAAGAGCTCGGGCTCCATGTCGGTCATCGAGCAGCTCGCGCCCGAAGCGCCTGATTCTTCAGAAACCGCGGGCCAGAGCGCCAACCTGGCCGCCGCCAGCGAATCCGCCCTGCGCGCCGAGATCGCCCGCCGCGAAGCCGCCGACTTCGCCAGCGCCGCCGAGAGCCTGCGCCAGGCCATGCAGGCCATGCCCGAGCTGGCCGAGCTCTCGAAACAGCTGATCATCGACCAGACCCCCGAGGGTCTGCGCATCCAGTTGATCGATCAGGAAGGCCGCTCGATGTTCGAAAACGGCTCCTCCCGCCCCAACCCGCGCGCCCAGATGCTGCTGCGGGCCATCGCCAAGGTCATCAACCAGCTGCCCAACCGCATCTCGATCACCGGCCACACCAGCGCCGTCGCCGGCTCCAGCCGCGCCAGCGGCGCCGGCGACTGGGCGCTGTCCTCGGCGCGCGCCGACGCCTCGCGCCTGACGCTGCAGGCTGCGGGCGTGAACGCCGACCGGGTCTATTCGGTGGCGGGCAAGGCGGGCTCGGACCCCCTCTACCCCGACGATCCGTCTCTCGCCGGCAACCGCCGCATCGCCATCGTCCTGCTGCGCGAGGCGCCGGTCCTGCCCACGGACACCAGCCTGTGACCTCCAGCGCCGCACTCACGGCGCTTGCGAAATCCCCCGGTTGCGCGCCAAATCGGGACATGACGATCCGCTCGCAAATCCGCCGACACGATCGGGACTGGACGTAAGGCCGTGACCCAGCACTTCCCGACCCGGCAGTTGCGGTTCTTCATGACCGCCAATGCGCCCTGCCCCTATCTGCCGGGCCAGTTCGAGCGCAAGGTCTTCGCCAACCTGCCCTTCAGCGACGGCGCCGACGTCAACGACGCCCTGACCCAGGCCGGTTTCCGCCGCAGCCAGAACATCGCCTATCGCCCCGCCTGCGAGGCCTGCGCGGCCTGCGTCTCGGTGCGCATCCCTGTTGCCCAGTTCGCCTTCTCAAGATCGCAGCGCAAGATCCTCAACCGCAACGCCGACCTGTCGCGCGATCTGGTCGAGGCCGAGGCGACGATGGAGCAGTTCGACCTGCTGCGCCGCTACCTGTCCGCCCGCCACCCCGGCGGCGGCATGAGCGACATGGGCTGGTCCGACTATGTGTCCATGGTCGAGGATACGGCCGTCCGCACCCACCTGATCGAATATCGCCTGCCCGCGACCGACGACGGCCCCGGCGACCTGGTCGGAGTGTGCCTGACCGACCTGCTGCACGACGGCCTGTCCATGGTCTACAGCTTCTTCGAGCCGGAGCTGGAGCGCCGCAGCCTGGGCCAGTTCGCCATCATGGATCACCTGCGTCAGGCGGCGCTGGTGGGCCTGCCCTATGTCTATCTGGGCTACTGGGTCCAGGGCTCGCCCAAGATGGACTACAAGGCGAAGTTCCGCCCCATGGAGGCCCTGCGCCCGCAGGGCTGGGAACGCCTGAAAGATTAGCAGCACGTTTCTCCCTCCCCTTCTGGGGAGGGTGGTCGCGAAGCGACCGGGTGGGGAGGGCGAGGTGATCCTGGGCGCGGCGTTTGAGTAGCCAAGCCGCCCCCACCCGGTTTCGCCCTGGCGGGCTCAACCACCCTCCCCGAGACGGGGAGGGAGAAAACGTCAGGTCGTCGGAACCGCTGTGTTCGCCCTACCCCACGGTCCCTCGTCATGACCGCCCGCGAACTTCACCAGGGCCGCGATCCGCTTCTCGATCGGCGGGTGGGTGGCGAACAGACCGGCGAAGTCCGCCTTGTCCGCCGTATTGTCCAGGAACATGCCGCGCAGTTCGTCGGGCGCCTCGATCTTCGACTGACCCGACACCTTGCGCAGCGCCGAGATCATGGCGTCAGGGTTCTTGGTCAGCTCCACTGCGCCGGCATCGGCCACATATTCCCGCGTCCGCGACAGGGTCATGCGGATGACGGTGGCCAGACCAAAGCCGATCACCCCGATGGCCAGGCCGATAAGGATCAGCGGCATGGCGTTCTTGTTGTCCCGGCTGCGCCCGCCGCGCATGTAGAAGAGGCTGCGGAACACCAGTTCCGCGATCACGCTGATGATGCCCGCGAAGATCGAGGCGATCACCATGGTGCGCACGTCCTTGTTGATGACGTGGGTCAGTTCGTGCGCCAGCACGCACTCCATCTCGTCTCGGCTGAGGGTCTGCATCAGCCCGCGCGTGACGGTGACGCTGTAGTTGCCCTCATGCAGACCGGACGCATAGGCGTTCAGCGACGGGCTCTCGATGATCCGCAGCGTCGGCGTTTTCATCCCTCGCGAGATCGCGAGGTTTTCCAGCAGGTTGTAGAGCTCGGGCTCGGCCCGGCGCTCGACCTTGCGCGCCCCGGTCATGGCGTCGATCATCATCTGATTGCCGAAATAGGCGATGACGAACCAGACGGCCGCCGCGACCAGCGCCGCCGGCACGGTCCAGCCCAGCATGGACGCCGCCAGCCCCAGATCCTGCGACAGACTGCCGCCCGAGTTGGGCAGCAGGCCGAACCCCATCATCAGCACCTGAACGCCGAACAGCAGGCCGACCAGCAGCACCGGAAACCCGGCCAGCAGGATCGCCGACCGGGTGTTGTTTTGCCAGATGTGGGTCTTGAGGCCGACGGCCTGACCGAAAACCGCCATTGGGGCTTAGAACTTCACCGTCGGCGGGGCGGCATTCAGGGCGGCGCGTTCGCCCTCGCCCACGTCGAAGAAGGGCTTGTCGGCACCAAAGCCGAACATGCCGGCGAACAGCACGGTCGGGAACTGACGGCGCACGGCGTTGAACTCGCTCACCGCGTTGTTGAAGAAGCGGCGCGCGGCGGCCAGCTTGTTCTCGATGTCCGACAGGTCCATCTGCAGCTGCTGGAAGTTGGCGTTGGCCTTCAGGTCCGGATAGGCCTCGGACACCGCGAACAGGCGGCCTAGCGCCCCGGTCAGCATGTTCTCGGCCTGCACCTTCTCATCGACCGTGCGGGCGCCGGCGGCGGCGGCGCGGGCCTGGGTCACGGCGTCCAGGGTGCCGCGCTCGTGCGTGGCGTAGCCCTTCACCGTCTCGACCAGATTGGGGATCAGATCCTGACGCTGCTTCAACTGCACGTCGATGTCGGCAAACGACTGATTGGCCGTCTGATCCAGCGCCACCAGCTTGTTGTAGGCGCCGACGACGACGAACAGCAGAACGACGACGATGACGCCGATGATGATCCAGGTGATCATTGAAATCTCCAGCCCCGGCCGGATCGGCCTTGGTCGGGATTATCGCAAGGGCTGACGGCGACCTCCAATGAAATCGCCGTCACCTTGGCGTCAGCGGAACTTGCGCATCCCGCGCGGGCCCTGGCGTCCGGCCCCGGCGCGCTTGCCCAGCCAGTCCTTCCAGTCGGGCCAGTTGCGGCGACGACCGCCGCCGTCAGCCCACTCCGGCCCCGCCTCGGCGTTGAACACCGCCACATCGACCAGACCGCCCTGCTTGTAGTTCTGCAGCTTCACGCCCTTGCCGCGGCCCATTTCGGGCAGTTCGGCCAGCGGGAAGATCAACGCCTTGATGTTCTCGCCGATGACCGCGACGTGGTCGCCCTGCGGGTTCGACGGGATGCGCAGCATGGCCAGCATCTCGCCGTTCAGCACCTGCTTGCCGCCGCGCTTCTGCGCCAGAAGGTCGTTCTCCGGCGCGATGAAGCCGTAGCCGGCCTTGGATGCGACCAGAAGCTTCGCATTCGGTTCGTGCGCCACGACATTGATAATCTCGGCCTTTTCATCGAGATCGATCATCAGGCGCAGCGGTTCGCCGTGGCCCCGCCCGGAGGCCAGCTTGTCGGCCCCGATGGTGAAGATGCGCCCGTCCGAGGCCCCGATCAGCAGCTTGTCCGTCGTGAAGGCCGGGACCAGGAAGCCCAGGCTGTCGCCTTCCTTGAACTTCAGCTCCGACGGATCCTCCACCTTGCCCTTGGCGGCGCGGATCCAGCCGCGTTCCGACAGGATGACGGTGATGGCTTCACGCGGGATGAAGGCCTCGGGCGCGACGAAGGCCGAGCTGTCCACCGCCTCGCCGATGGTCGTGCGACGCGGCGAGATCAGCGCCTTGCGGACCGCCTCCAGCTCCTTGCCGATGGCCTTCCACTGCTTGGCCTCGGACGAGGTCAGCGCCTTCAGCGCCGCCAGTTCCTCAGCCAAGGCATTGTATTCCTTGTCGATCGCCATTTCCTCGATCCGCGCCAGCTGACGCAGGCGGGTGTCGAGGATGTAGTCGGCCTGGGGCTCGCTCAGGCCAAACCGCGCGATCAGGACAGCCTTCGGCTGCTCCTCCTCGCGGACGATGCGGATCACCTCGTCCAGGTTGAGGAAGACGATACGCAGACCTTCCAGCAGGTGCAGTCGCTTCTCGACCCGCTCGATCCGCCATTGCGAGCGGCGGTTCAGCACCACGCGGCGGTGATCCAGGAAGGCCTGCAGGCAGTCCTTCAAGCCCATGACGCGCGGCGTGCCCGTGGCGTCCAGCACGTTCATGTTGATCGGGAAGCGGACCTCCAGATCGGACAGCTTGAACAGGCTCTCCATCAGCATCTCGGGCTCGATGGTGCGGTTCTTGGGCTCCAGGATCAGGCGGATGTCCTCCGCCGACTCGTCGCGGACGTCGCCCAGCAGCGGCGCCTTCTTGTTCTCGATCAGGTCAGCCAGAGCCTCGATCAGGCGGCTCTTCTGCACCTGATAGGGCATCTCGGTGACGATGATGCGCCAGACGCCGCGGCCCAGGTCCTCGGTCTCCCAGCGCGCGCGCAGGCGCACCCCGCCTCGGCCGGTCTCATAGGCGTCCAGGATGGAGGCGTGGCCCTCGACCGAGACCCCGCCGGTCGGGAAGTCCGGCCCCGACACGATCTGCACAAGCTCCGTCGTCGTCGCCTCAGGGCGCTCCAGCAACAGCTGGCAGGCGTCGATCAGCTCGCCGACGTTGTGGGGCGGGATCGAGGTCGCCATGCCCACGGCGATGCCCGAAGAGCCGTTGGCCAGCAGGTTGGGGAAGCCGGCCGGCAGGACCACCGGCTCTTCGTCCTGATCGTCATAGGTGGGGCGGAAGTCGACAGCGTCCTGATCGATGCCGTCCAGCAGCAGGACCGCGGCGGGCGTCAGCTTGCACTCGGTGTAGCGCATGGCCGCGGCGCTATCGCCGTCGATATTGCCGAAGTTCCCCTGCCCGTCGACCAGCGGATAACGCTGGGCGAAGTCCTGGGCCAGACGGACCAGGGCCTCATAGATCGAGGCGTCGCCGTGCGGGTGATAGCCGCCCATGACCTCGCCGACGACCTTGGCGCATTTACGCGCCGCCGCCTGCGGGTTCAGCCGCATCTGGTGCATGGCGTACATGATGCGCCGGTGCACCGGCTTGAAGCCGTCGCGCACGTCGGGCAGGGCGCGGTTGGTGATCGTGGACAGGGCGTAGGCCAGATAGCGCTTCGACAGCGCGTCGCCCATCGGCTCTTCAACGATGCGGCCGCCTTCGGGCGTCGGGGTGTGGATGGTCATGCGACTTCGAATCGGTGATCTGGACGACAAAGTCTAGCGTAGCGCGCGGCTGACGCGGGGACGATCCGCGCCTATCTGTGGAGGGTCGCCGTCGAAAAGGCAGGAACCGCACATGAAGACCGCCCTCACCGACCGCCTCAAGCTGGACCTGCCCATCGTTCAGGCGCCCATGGCCGGGACCTCTACGCCCGAACTGGCGGCGGCGGTGTCGAACGCCGGGGCGCTGGGCTCCATTTCGCTAGGCTCAGTCGATGCTAGCGAGGGGCGGCGTCAGATTCAGGCCCTGAAAGCCCTGACGACGCGACCGATCAATGTGAACGTCTTTTGCCATGCCCCGACGCCGCCCGATCCGTCGCGCGACCGCGTCTGGATCGACAGCCTGCGGCCCATCTTCGCCGAGTTCGGCGCCGCGCCGCCCGAGACCCTGAACGAGATCTACCAGAGCTTCCTGATCGACGACGCCAAGCTGGCCGTTCTGCTTGAGGAAAGGCCCGCCGTGGTCAGCTTCCACTTCGGACTGCCTCAGCCCGAGAAAATCGCCGCGCTGAAGGCCGCTGGCTGCATCCTCCTCGCCAGCGCCACCACGCCGGAAGAGGGCCGACAGGCCCAGGCGGCGGTGATCGACATGATTGTGGCTCAAGGGGTCGAGGCCGGCGGCCACCGCGGCGCCTTCGATCCCGCCGACGACCCGCGCTTCGCCACCCTGGCCCTGACGCGCCTGCTGGCGCGCGAACTGGACATTCCGGTTATTGCAGCGGGCGGAATCATGGACGGCGCCGGGATCGCAGCCGCGCTGGCGTTGGGCGCGGCAGGCGCGCAGCTGGGCACCGCCTTCGTCTCCTGCCCGGAGTCCGCCGCCAACCCCGCCTATCGCGCCGCCCTCGCCGGTCCGCGCGCCGAACGCACCCGTGTCAGCCCGGTCATCTCGGGCCGCCCTGCGCGCGGCGTCGAAAACCCCTTCATGCAGCGCGCCGACGAAGCCCTGACAGCCGGCTATCCCTACGCCTACGACCTCGGCAAGGCGCTGAACGCCGCCGCGAGCGCACAGGGCGACGACGGCTACGCCCCGCAATGGGCCGGTCAGGCGGCGCCTCTGTGCCGCGCCCTGCCCGCCGCCGAACTGGTCGAGGCTCTGGCGCAGGAAACCCGCGCCGCCATCCGCGACCTGCAAAGCCTTTTGTAACCCAACGCCATCCGACGCGTTGTCCGCAGCGTAACGTCAGGGCCTAAGCCCCGAGGACGACACGATGCTTCTGATCCTGCTGTCCTATCTGGCCGGGGCGCTGACCATTCTCAGCCCCTGCATCCTGCCGGTCCTGCCTTTTGTCTTCGCCCGTGCAGGACAGCCCTTCATGAAAAGCGGCCTGCCCCTTCTGCTGGGCATGGCCCTGACCTTTGCAGCGGTGGCGACGCTGGCCGCGGTCGGCGGCGGCTGGGCGGTTCAAGCCAATCAGGTCGGTCGCTGGGTCGCGCTCGCCGTCATGGCGGTGCTGGGACTGACCCTGGTGTTCCCGGCACTGGCGGACCGGCTAACCCGGCCTCTGGTCACGCTGGGCTCACGCCTGACCGAGAAGGCCAGCGCGGAGCAACAATCCGGCGGCGGCGTCTGGCCCTCCTTCCTGCTGGGCGTGGCCACCGGCCTGCTGTGGGCGCCCTGCGCGGGGCCGATCCTGGGCCTGATCCTGACCGGCGCAGCGCTGCAAGGCGCCAGCGTCGGCACGACTCTGCTGCTGGTCGCCTACGCCGCAGGGGCCGCCACCTCGCTGGCCCTGGCCTTGCTGATCGGCGGTAAGGTGTTCCAGACGATGAAGAAGTCTCTGGGCGTCGGCGAATGGGTGCGGCGAGGTCTGGGCGTTCTGGTCCTGATCGGCGTCGCCGCCATCGCCCTGGGTCTCGACACCGGCCTGCTGACCCGCCTGTCGAGCAGCAGCACCAACCGGATCGAGCAGAGCCTGCTCAGCCGTTTCGGCGCGGGCCAGCCCGTGAACGCCCCGTCCGCCCCCCTGAACGCCCTGCCGGTCGAAGGGACCATGCCGCCGCTGACCGGCGCGACCGAGTGGATCAACAGCCCGCCCCTGACCGCCGAACAGCTACGCGGCAAGGTGGTGCTGGTCGACTTCTGGACCTACTCCTGCATCAACTGCGTGCGCACAATCCCCTATGTCCGCGCCTGGGCCGAGAAGTACCGCGATCAGGGACTGGTGGTAATCGGGGTCCACACGCCCGAGTTCGCCTTCGAGAAGTCGCCCGCCAACGTCCGCGACGCCGTGCGCCGCTTTGGCGTCACCTACCCCGTGGCGATGGACAATGACTTTGCCATCTGGCGGACGTTCGACAACAAGTACTGGCCGGCCCACTACTTCATCGATGCCAGGGGCAACATCCGCTACCACCACTTCGGCGAGGGCGACTACGAACACTCCGAGCGGGTCATCCAGCAACTGCTGAAGGAGGCCGGAGCTTCAAACGTCGATCAGGCTGTAGTTCAGGTGCGCGGACAGGGCGCCGAGGCCGCCGCCAACATGGCCGAGGTCGCCTCGCCAGAAACCTATGTCGGCTATGCCCGCGCCGAGCATTTCGTCTCGCCCGGCGGCTTCGGTTTCGACGTGCGCAAGACCTATGCGGCCGCGCCTCTGAAGCTGAACGACTGGAGCCTGAGCGGCGACTGGATCGTGCGGTCCGAACACGCCGACCTTCAGGCGGCGGGCGGACGACTGGCCTTCCGCTTCAAGGCCCGCGACCTGCATCTGGTCATGGGGCCCAGCAACATGGGCAAGCCGGTGCGTTTCCGCGTCCGCATCGACGGCCAGGCGCCGGGCGCTGACGCCGGCGTGGACATCGACGCGCAAGGCTTGGGCCGGATCGACAGCCAGCGCCTGTATCAACTGGTGCGCCAGTCAGGCGGCGCGCGTGAACGGACATTCGAGATCGAGTTTCTCGGCTCCGGGGTTCAGGTCTTCGCCTTCACCTTTGGCTAGAGCCGCCCGGCCTCGGCCAGCCGTTCGATCATCCACACCCGCGCGGGCGGCAGCGGCTTGTTCAGGGCGTGGAAGACGAACTGCTCGAGGAAGTGGCCGGTCAGGTCCAGCCCGGCCTTCACGTCGCCTTCGCTCAAGCCCGCCTGCGCCCCCAGCATGAAGGGCGGCAGGGTCAGCAGCTTGTCGGCATAGGGCGCGCCCGCCTCGCGGCTGACGGCGCGACCCGTGCGCGGACTGACGTAGATCAGGTCGTCCATCGACCCGGTGGCCGCACACCGCGACAGATCCAGACCAAAGCCCAGGTCTTCCAGCAGCCCCGCCTCGAACCGCACGAAGATAGCCGGCCAGACCTCCGGCAGGGCGAACGCCCCCATCATGGCCTCGAAGGCCAGGAAGGCCCCCGGATGCGGCTCGCGCTCAGGCAGCGCGCCTTGCGCCACCGCCGCGGCGGCGTTCAGCCCGACCAGGGCCAAGGGATCATCGAACAGGGCCGCCGGCCCCTCGCCCACCGGCTCCAGCCGCGCCGACCCCAGCTGGTCCGAGGTCCGCGACCTCAGGTCCGCCACCACCCGCGCCCCGGCCTGCAAGAAGGGCCGCATCTTGCGCGACGCCCCGCCCGCGACATAGGCGGCGCGACGGCCGTGCCGCTCGGTCAGCAGTTCGACCACCGCCCCCGTATCGCCATGCGCCCGCGCCGACAGGACAAAGGCGTCGTCCTGAACCTCCATCAGTCGGCCTTGATGGCGCTGACGACAGCGCGCGCCTTGTCGTTCGGCACGGCGAAGCTGAGGACGTATTGTTCGATCTTCCAGCCATCCTCGGTCAGGCGCAGCACGCCAGAGCCCCGAGTGGTCCCATAGGCGTCGTTGTCCAGCACCTCGTCGAACCAGGCGACGCAGCGGCAGTCGATCGGGGCGATGGTCACGGTCCGTATAACGGGCCGATAGGTCCAGCCCTTGCCTTGCGAGAAGTAGGGCATGGCGTAGGCCCGGAACTCCGACAGGGTCCACCGCTCGGTCGCGTCCGTGCCGATGAAGCGGCCATCGGGCGTGAAGGTCGCGAAATGGGCCTCGCCGTCGGCCTTTGACGCCGCGGCGTGCATGGCGTCCAGCGTGCGCTCGACAGGGGCGGTTTCGGCTTCGACGGCAGGCACAGCCTGAAGCGGCGCGGCGGAAACCTGGAGCATCATCAGGGCGGCGGTGATCATGGATTTGTTCTAGTCCTGTTCTCGCACGGGTGAAAGCACCCACACATCCGCTCATCCCGGCGAAGGCCGGGATCCAGATTGTAAGACGCGGGGCTTGTTGCAGATGGCGCAATCCCGCCCTTGGACCCCGCTGATCCGTCATATGATCGGGATCCCGGCCTTCGCCGGGATGAGCGTGGAGGGGGTTAGCCTAGGGGGCTAAGGGAAACGACGACCGCCCCGCGCGTTCAGACCTCCACCCGACAACCCGGAGAGGTCTCATGAAGATCGTCACCAGCCTCAGCTTCAAGGGCCAGTGCCGCGAGGCGCTAGAGTTTTACGCCCGCGTGCTGGGCGGCAAGGTCACCGCCGCCTTTCCCTTCGGCGACGGCCCGCCCGACATGCCGGTGGACGCCAAGTACAAGGACTGGCTGATGCACGGCTGGCTGGAGGTCGGGGACCAAGCCATCATGGGGGCCGACATGCCGCCCGAGTTCGCGCCGAACATCGACAAGCCCAAGAACGGCTTCGACGTCTCCTATCACACCGACGACCTCGCCAAGGCGCGGCAGGTCTTCGACGCCCTGTCCGAAGGCGGCAAGGTGTCCATGCCCTTCGCCGAAACCTTCTGGTCGCCCGGCTTCGGCTGTCTGACAGATCGGTTCGGCATCCCGTGGATGGTCAACACCAACCCCGCCGAGGAGTGGAAACCGGGCGGCTGACAAGCTTGTGATCACGGACTGTTACGACCAAAGCCGTATTGGAATCAGGGTGATGCGGCGCCTATGTCCGGCCATCTCCCCGCGCCCTCCTGGGCCGCAGCCGTCAGGTTTCCGATGTCCCGCGTCCGCAACGCCGCCCTGCAGTCGAAAATCATGTCCGCCCAGGACGCCGCCGCCCTGATCCCGGCCAATTCGACCGTAGGCATGAGCGGCTTCACCGGCTCGGGCTATCCCAAGGTCGTGCCGATGGCCCTGGCTGAGCGGATCGAGGCCGAGCACGCGGCGGGCAATCCCTTCAAGCTGAAGGTCTGGACCGGCGCCTCGACCGGGCCAGAGCTGGACGGCGCCCTGGCCAAGGCTGACGGCATCGAGTTCCGCCTGCCCTATAACTCCGACCCCATCGCCCGCGAAAAGATCAACAAGGGCGAGATGGAATACCTGGACATGCACCTGTCGCAGGTGGCGCCGGTAGCCTGGCAGGGCTTCCTCGGCCCGCTGGAGACGGCGGTGGTCGAGGTCTCGGGCATCCGCGAGGACGGTTCGCTGATCCCTTCCTCCTCCATCGGCAACAACAAGACCTGGCTGGACCGCGCCGACCGCATCATCCTGGAGGTCAACAGCTGGCAGAACCCGGCGCTGGAGGGGATGCACGACATCTACTACGGCACGGCCCTGCCCCCCGCGCGCGTGCCGATCCCGCTGACCAGCCCCACCGACCTGATCGGCGAGACGGTCTTCCGCGTCGATCCGTCGAAGATCGCCGCCATCGTCGAGACCGACAGCCCCGACCGCAACCTGCCCTTCGCCGCGCCGGACGCCAGCGCGACGGCCATCGCCGGGCATCTGATCGAGTTCCTGCAGCACGAGGTGAAGCTGGGCCGCCTGCCCGCCCATCTGCTGCCCCTGCAATCGGGCGTGGGCAATGTCGCCAACGCCGTGCTGGCGGGTCTGGCCGACAGCCCGTTCGAAAACCTGACCGCCTACACCGAGGTGCTGCAGGACGGGATGCTGGACCTGCTGGACAGCGGCAAGCTGACCGTCGCCTCGGCCACCGCCTTTTCGTTGAGCCCCGAGGCCGCCGCTGATCTGAACAGCCGCATGGAGCAGTTCCGCGGCAAGATCATCCTGCGTCCGCAGGAGATCTCAAACCACCCGGAGATCATCCGCCGCCTGGGCTGCATCGCCATGAACGGCCTGATCGAGGCCGACATCTACGGCAACGTCAACTCGACCCACGTCATGGGCTCGCGCATCCAGAACGGCATCGGCGGCTCGGGCGACTTTGCGCGCAACGCCTACATCTCCTGCTTCGTCACGCCGTCGACGGCCAAGGGCGGCAAGATCTCGGCCATCGTCCCCATGGCCAGCCATGTCGACCACATCACCCAGGACGTACAGGTCATCGTCACCGAACAGGGCCTGGCCGACCTGCGCGGCCTGTCACCCAAGCAGCGCGCCCAGGTCATCATCGCCAACTGCGCCCACCCCGACTACCGCGACGCGCTCAGCGACTACTACGCGCGGGCGCTCAAGGGCTCCTACGGCCTGCAATCGCCGCACCTGCTGACCGAGGCCCTGTCCTGGCACCAGCGCTTCATCGAAACGGGGTCGATGAAGGCCTGACCATCGCAGTCCTCCCCCGCTCGCGGGGAAGGATTATCTGATTTCTAACGGTTCATGCTCGTCGGGAACTCACGCCCCAGAGCCTCGGCCATGGCCTGCTGGCTCAGCATGAAGACCAGGTCGCGCTGGTGGTAGTTGTTGGACAGGACCACCACGGTCACATCGGCCTCGGGCTGATAGAGGACCAAGTTGCGGAACCCGGCCCAGCTGCCCGTGTGATAGATCTGCCTGTCGTCAAAGGCGGGCTTCACCTGCTCGCCCAGGCTGTTGACGTAGATGCCATAGCCATAGGCCCGGTGCGCGCGGCCCCGCTCCTTGGGCGTGCCCTCAGGCGCATGGTCAGCGATCATCTGGGCATAGGAGGCGTCGCTGAGGAGATGGCCCTTATGCAGGGCCTGGTTCCACACCAGCATGTCGTCCAGCGTCGAATACAGGGCGCCGGCGCCGAAGACGACGCTGACGTTGGCGATCGGCTGGGCCGCCAGTCCGGCGGGGAAGTTGGCGTAGCCCATGGCCAATCCCCGCGCGTCGGCATGGGCGTCCGATCCCGTGTCCTTCAACCCCAGCGGCTTCAGGATGGCGTCGTTCAGATAGGTCTCGAACGGCTTGCCGCTGGCCTTGCTGACGATCTCGGCGGCCAGGTTATAGGCGGCGTTGTCGTAGCGGATCTTGGTGCCCGGCTCGAACTGCAGGCCATAGCGGGCCGAGGTCTCGGTCAGTTCCTGCGGCGTGCGCGGGGTGACGCGGATGCGACCCCATTCGGACTGCGCCATCAAGTCGGGAATGCCCGAGGTATGCGACAGCAGGTGGTGGATGCGCAGCGGCTTCCACGCGTCCGGGCAGGCTTCAATCCATTTGCAGACCGGGTCGTTGACCGACAGCCTGCCCTCGTCCTGCAGCTTCAGGATGGCGGCGGCGGTGAACTGCTTGGACACCGAGGCCAGGCGGAATCGGGTGTCCAGCTTCAGCGGCTCATCGTTTTCGTAGTTCGCCTTGCCATAGACCTGACGGAACAGGACCTGATCGCCCTTGGCCACCAGGATGGCGCCCATGAACTGCTTGTGCTCGCCCAGATAGTCCAGCCGCGCCTTCAGTTGCGGCAGGGCCTCGACGACCTCGACCGGCGGCCGTTCGGGCAGCTTGGCCTTGGTCGCCGTGGCCGCCTGAGTCTCAGGCGCGATGGCGTGGACGATCCAGGCGCCGGCGCCGGCGGAAACAAGGGCGACCGCGGCCAGGGATCCGAGGAACCAGGGCCGCCCGCCTGCGGACTTGGGAACTACAAACACGATACTGAACTACGTTCCTAGACGTCGAACTCCAGCCCGAACTGGGCGTAAAGGGCGCGGCTGTCCTGCCACTTGGGATCAACCTTGACGGTCAGGAACAGGTGCACGGGACGGTCGAGCAGCTCGATCAGCTCCTCGCGCGACTTCTGGCCGATCCACTTCAGGGTCTGGCCGCCCTTGCCCAGAACGATGGGGCGCTGACTCTCGCGCTCGACATAGATGGTCTGCTCGATGCGCACCGAACCGTCGGGCTTCTCGTCAAAGGCCGTGGTCTCGACCGCCGCCGAATAGGGCAGTTCCTCGTGAACGCGCAGATAGACCTTCTCGCGCGTGATCTCGGCGGCCAGGACGCGGACCGGCACGTCGGCCGACTGATCTTCCGGGTAGAGCCACGGCCCGGCGGGCATGGAACGCGCCAGACGCTGCTTCAGATCGTCCACGCCGTCGCCGCTGAGGGCAGAGATCATATAGACCTCTTCATAGACGCCGGTTTCGAACAGGCGGTGCGACAGGGCCAGAAGGGTGTCACGGCGCATCCCGTCGATCTTGTTCAGGACCAGGATGACCTTGGTTCCCGTCGCCTTCAGGTTGGCGATGATGGTCTCGGTGTCCTCGGCCGACTTCCGGTCGGCGGCGGTGCCGTCACGGCCTTCGGACGCGATGTGCGAAGGGGCGTCGATCAGATGGACCACCACGTCGGCATCCTCGGCGCCGCCCCAGGCCGAGGCGACCATGGCGCGGTCCAGGCGACGGCGCGGCGTGAAGATGCCGGGCGTGTCCACCAGGACGATCTGGGCGTCGCCCTCGATGGCGATGCCGCGCACAGGGAAGCGCGTGGTCTGGACCTTCTGGGTCACGATCGAGACCTTGGAGCCCGTCAGGCGGTTCACCAGCGTCGACTTGCCGGCGTTGGGCGCGCCAATGATGGCGGCGAAGCCCGCGCGCTGGTTCGGGTTGAGGGTCTCGGTCAAATTACGCCTTCTCGTTTCAACAGCGCCGTGGCGGCGGCTTTCTCCGCCTCCTGACGCGAACGTCCTGTTTGTTTCACGGGGTCGAAGCCGACCACCGTCGCTTCGACCACAAAGGTCGGAGCATGATCTGATCCGGTGCGTTCCACCACCCGATAGGTCGGCAGCGGACGCCCTTGCGCTTGAGCCCACTCCTGCAGAGCGGACTTGGGATTGGTCACGGCCGGCGCCGGGGGCGACGCGAACTCCTCGGCCCAGGCGATGTCGAACATGGCCTTGGCCGCCGTCAGGCCGCCATCGCGATAGACAGCCGCCAGAACAGCCTCGACAGCATCGGCGATGACTCCGGCCTTTCTGCGGCCGCCCGTTTTGGTCTCGCCCGCCGACAGGCGCAGCGCCGGGCCGACGCCCAGACGTTCGCCGACGCGTGCGCAAGCGCTCTTGTCGACCAAGGCGTGCAGCCGCGCGGACAGCTGGCCCTCGTCGGCCGAGGGAAACTCGCGCGTCAGGCGGTCGGCGACCAGCAAACCCAGCACGCGGTCGCCCAGAAACTCCAGCCGCTCGTTGTCAGCGGGACGGCGGCCGTCGGCCTGTCCCCCGCCCTCGCCCACGCTGGCGTGGGTCAGGGCCCGTTCCAGCAGGGACGGGTCGCTGAACTCATGGCCCAGCCGACGCCGGAGCGCGGCGACGGCCTCGGCCCGAAGGTTCGCCATCAGTCCAGGATCTTGAAGAACCGGCTGGGACGCAGGTTCGCGAACCAGCTGACCGGGTTAAACAGCGACGCGCCCGGCGACCAGGAGAACATGATGATCTCGGCCTTGCCGACCAGGTTCTCGGCCGGGACCATGCCCACGCCGGCCGACATCTCGACGCGGCTGTCGATCGAGTTGTCGCGATTGTCGCCCATCATGAAGAAGTGGCCGGCCGGTACTTCATAGACAGGGGTGTCATCCAGATCGCCGCCGGGGCCGAAGTCCTGGGTCATGAAGCTCTTGCCGTTCGGCAGGGTCTCGCGGACCTGGGTCACGGGACGCGGGCCGAACATGTCGGCCATCTCGGCGCGGCTGACGACGACGTCCTTCACCGGAGCGCCGTTGATGTAGAGCTTGTTGGAGACCATCTGCACCTTGTCGCCCGGCAAGCCGATCACGCGCTTGATGTAGTCGGTCTTGTTGTCGCGCGGCAGCTTGAACACCACGATGTCGCCGCGCGTGGGATCCTTGCCCATGATCCGGCCGTCGAACAGCGGCGGGCTCCACGGGATCGAGTGTTTCGAGTAGCCGTACGACCACTTCGACACGACGATGTAGTCGCCCTCATAGAGGTTGGGCTCCATCGAGGCCGACGGGATGGTGAAGGGCTGGAACAGCAGCACCCGCAGCACGAAGGCGATCAACAGGGCGAAGACGATGGTCTTGATGATCTCGACCGTCTCGTTGCTCGCGGACTTCTCTTTTTTCACACGTTTGGCTTTCTTGGGACGCGGCGTGGCGTAGATCGGCTTGTCGCTGTCGAGGGCTTCGGGATCGTCGCCCATATCGAAGGGGGCGTCGCCGTCGTCGCTCCAGATCGGTCGCGGATCGGTCGGGTCGATGGCAGGATTGCCGGCGCCGCCGTTCGCCTTGGGGTCGTCGCTCATGGTCTGCTCGAATCCCCCGCCGAACGCGGGGTTGGATGCCTGAGGCGTAAAGGCTGATTACGCCACGGGCAAGGCTTCGATGACCACGAAAGCGAGAGCATAAGGGTGTTCGTCGCTGAGGGTCAGGTGGATGCGTGGTTCGTGCCCCCGCGGGGTCAGCCGCGCCAGATGCTCGGCGGCGTGCCCGGTCAGGGCCAGGGTCGGCTGGCCCGACTTCAGGTTCACCACACCCATGTCGCGCCAATAGACATCGGCGCGCATCCCGGTGCCCAAAGCCTTGGCGCAGGCCTCCTTGGCCGCGAACCGCTTGGCGTAGCTCCAGGCCGGGTCCGGCTTGCGGTCCGAACGGGTGCGCTCGATCTCGGTGAAGACGCGGTTCTTGAACCGGTCTCCGAACCGGTCCAGCGACGCCTCGATGCGCCGGATGTCCGACATATCAGCGCCGATGCCGATGATCACCGGCCTGCTCCGCTGACGGCTTCATCCATCGCCGTTCGCATCCGGCGGATGGCGGCGTCCAGACCAACGAAGACCGCCTCCCCGATCAGGAAGTGGCCGATGTTCAGCTCCTTGATCTCGGGGATGCCCAGGACGACGCTGGCGGTAGCGTAGTCGAGGCCGTGGCCGGCGTGGACCTCCAGCGCCAGGATATCGGCCTGAGCGGCGGCGGCGGCCAGCCGGTCCAGCTCGAAGGCGCGCTCGGCCGGATCGATCAGATGGCAATAGCGGCCGGTGTGGAACTCGACCACCTGCGCGCCCACGGCGGCGGCGGCCTCGACCTGGGCCTCCGACGGCTCGATGAACAGGCTGACGCGGATGCCGGCGCCGGCCAGGGCCTTCACCACTGGGGCGATGCGCGCCTCGTGACCGGCGACGGCCAGACCGCCCTCGGTCGTGACCTCCTCGCGCCGTTCCGGCACCAGACAGGCGGCGTGCGGACGGTGACGCAGGGCGATGGCCAGCATCTCGTCAGTCACCGCCATCTCGAAGTTCAGCGGCTTGCCCGCGCGACGGCACAGGGCCGTCAGCACGTCGATGTCGGCGTCGGTGATGTGGCGGCGATCCTCGCGCAGGTGGGCGGTGATGCCGTCCGCTCCTGCCGCCAGCGCCGCCTCGGCCGCGCGGGCCGGATCGGGATGAGCGCCGCCGCGCGCGTTACGAACCGTGGCGACGTGGTCGATGTTGACGCCCAGACGAACCCGCTCGCGCTTCATCTCGATCCCTTTCTTATCATGCACTCAAAAGCTATCCCGGTGCACCGTTCCACGATCATCAAGAAGGGCCCATAGTCCTGGGTGGATCAGGCTGCCAGCAATCAGCAAGCGTTGCCTTGAACCGGTTCGCCCAATCAGCCAGCGGCGACCCGAAGCTACTCTCGAACGCGACCTCGTAGCCATATGCAGTCGGCCAGGTTGGCCCACGGCTCCACAGTTTGAACGAGCCTCCGTCCATGCCGGGACCTTGCTCATCATCTCGACCAAACCCCGGGATGTCTATCGCTGGAGCAGGCAGGCGCTCCAGCTCCAGAACTACCTCCTGCGCGCCCGGACACTCACTAATGACCGCCCACGAAACACGCTGGCCTCCGCGCGTGTTGATCGCCCGACGAGCGGCCAAATGACGGCGCCCACCCGCTTGTGCGAAATAGGGGTAGATGCTGAAGGTTTCCAACGCCGACAAGGGGTGACGGGAGACCTCTAGCACCACCACCGGCGCCAATTGGTCGAATTTCACATCTCGCGCATCTTCGACTTGCGGTTGCGGCGCCGTTTGAAGGCCAACGGCCAGAAACGTCACTAGCCCAATCATTCACGCCTCCCCTGAAGTTTGGCCGCTTGAATCGTCAATCGGACTACGCTCGGCTAATCTGGCTTACTTGGACAGCCGGCGGCTGCCCGGATCCTCGACCGGCAGGGCGGCCAGTTCGGGCGGCAAGGCGTCGGCTGGATAGGCCGGCACGTCCAGCGTCGCCAGGGCGATCAGCGGCACGCCCACGTCGGCGCGACCGCCCGAGCGATCGACGATGCAGGCGGCGGCGACGACTTCGCCCCCGGCCTTCTGGATGGCGGCGATGCATTCGCGCGACGACAGACCCGTCGTGACGATGTCCTCGACCATGACGACCTTCTCGCCTGGCTCGACGGTGAAGCCGCGACGCAGCTTGAACTCGCCGCCTTCGCGCTCGACGTAGAGCGAGCGCACGTTCAGGTGCCGCGCCGTCTCATAGCCGGGAATGATGCCGCCGACGGCAGGCGAGATGGCCACGTCGACCGGACCGACCGTGGCGACGATCTTGTCGGCCAGAGCCTTGCACAGGCGCTCGCAGCGACGACCGTCCATGAAGACCAGGTTCTTCTGCAGGAAGACCGGGCTGTGCAGGCCGGACGACAGGACGAAATGGCCTTCGCGCAGGGCGCCGGCGTCGCGGAATTCGTTGAGGACGTCTTCAGTGTTCATGAGAGCGTCCCTTAGACCCTGCATCTCCGCCCCTCAAGCCGAGCGACCTACTTGATGTCGCAGTTCGGCTTCAGCCCACCTTCCAGCAGCCTGGTCCAGACGGTTTCGGCGTCGTCGGCGAAGGCGAACAACTCCATGTCAGACGCCTTGACCATGCCGTGCTCGATCAGCGTGTCGAAGTTGATGACCGAGCGCCAGTAGGCCTCGTCGAACAGGACGATGGGGATCGGCGGTGCCTTGTCGGTCTGACGCAGGGTCAGGATTTCGAACAGTTCGTCGAGTGTGCCGAAGCCGCCAGGGAAGACCACCAGACCATTGGCCCGCATGGCCAGATGCATCTTGCGCATGGCGAAGTAGTGGAACTGGAAGGTCAGCTCCGGCGTCGACCAGGGATTGGGCACCTGCTCGTGCGGCAGGGTGACGTTGAAGCCGATCGACGGGGCGCCTGCTTCATGCGCGCCCTGATTGGCCGCCTGCATGATGCCCGGGCCCCCGCCGGTTGCGATGACGTTGTCGCGCACCTCGCCCGGCGAGCCGCGGAAGGCCCCGCCCCGCTCCGAGGCGATGCGGCCGAACAGACGAGCCTGCTCGTACCAGTAGCTGTGCCGACCGCCGCCGTTGGCGCCGACGCGGGCGCTGCCGAACACCACCAGGGTTGAGCGCACGCCCCAGGCCTTCAGCGCCTCCTCGGCCTTCTCATACTCCATCAGGAAGCGCACGCCGCGCATCGATTCGCCCAGCAGGAAGTCCTGATCCAGGGCGGCCAGACGATAGGAGGGCGACGCCAATTGAGCGGCGTTGGCGAGAGCTTGCTGTTCGGGAGACATTTCGGCCTTCAGTCAGACGCGCCGGCGATCAGCCGCGCGCGCGGTCCACGGTGTCGACGGACGGATTGGCGCGCAGCGCCGCGATGATCATGGTGGCGTGACGGGCGTCCTCGACCTCCACATCGATGTCGACGTCGAAGAAGTCCTGCTGACGATGCGCCATCGACAGGTTCAGGATGTTGCCGCCGGCCTCACCGATGATGGTCGCCACCTGCCCCAGCACACCCGGCGCATTGCGGATGGTGGCGCGCAGACGGGCCGAGGCCACCGCGTCCTGCTCGGCTTGCGGCGTCCATTGCAGGTCCTGCCAGACGCTGTCGTCGTCGGCGAAGTCGGCCAGGGTCTGGCAGTCGATGGTATGGACCGTCAGCCCTTTGTCAGGCTCCAGGATGCCGACGATGCGATCGCCCGGCACCGGGCTGCAACAGGCGCCGAAGTGAATGCTGACGCCCGGCGTCAGGCCGCTGCCGCGCACGAACAGGCGGGCCTGGTCATTGCCGATCCGCTTGCGTTCGGGGCCCGCCTTCAGCTGGCCCTTCAGCGCCGGAAACATGGTCTCGGCGATCTTGGTCGCGGCCAGACGGCCCCGCCCGATGGCGTCGAACATATCCTCTTCGGTGGCGATGGCATGGGTTTCCAAGACCGGCTTCAGCGAGACCTCGGCCAGCGACTTGCCCGCCCGCTCCAGCGTCTGCTCCAGCGTCGCCTTGCCCAGGCGCACGAACTCGTCGCGCTCCGAAGTGCGGATATGACGGCGAATGGCCGAACGCGCCCGGCCGGTGACGGTCAGGCTGCGCCAGTCGGTCGGCACCTCTCGCTTGGTGCCGCGAATGATCTCGACCACGTCGCCGTTTTGCAGCGCCGTGCGCATGGGCTTCAGTTCGCCGTTGATCTTGACGCCCACGGCCGTGTCGCCGACCTCGGTGTGGACCGCATAGGCGAAGTCCAGGGCCATGCCGCCGCGCGGCAGGGTGATCAGCGCGCCCTTGGGCGTGAAGACGAAGACCTGATCCAGGTACATCTCGAGCTTGGCGTGCTCGACCCAGTCCTCGCCGCCCTCGCCGTGCTCGATGACCTGAACCAGATGGCGCAGGTTCAACAGCGGGTCGCGCCCGCCGTCGGCCTCCATCGCCTCGCGGTCGAAGCCGTAGGAGTGGTTCTTGTAGGCCCAGTGCGCGGCCACGCCGTCTTCGGCCACGCGGTCCATGATCTCGGTGCGGATCTGCATCTCGATGCGCAGGCCGCCGGGACCGACGACCGTGGTGTGCAGCGAGCGATAGTTGTTCGACTTGGGCGTCGAGATGAAGTCCTTGAACCGCTCCGGCACCATGGGCCAGGCCCGGTGGATGACCCCCAGCGCGCGATAGCAGTCATCCTCGGCCTCGACGATCACCCGGAAGCCGTAGATGTCCGACAGGGAGGAGAAGCCGACCGACTTCCTCTGCAGCTTGCGCCAGATCGAATAGGGCGTCTTTTCCCGCCCCTTCACATGAGCCGTTATGCCCGCCTCGCTCAGGACAGTCTCGATTTCGCGCGAAACGCCCTCAATTGCGCGGCCATGTTCCAGCTTCAACGCCTCCAGACGGCGCTGGATCGCCACGCGAGCCGTAGCGTTCAGATGTTCGAACGCCAGTTCCTCCAGTTCGGAGGCGATAGAGTGGATGCCGATGGAACGGCCCAGCGGGGCATAGACTTCCAGGGTCTCGCGGCTGATGCGCTCGCGCTTCTCCGGCTTGACGTACTGGAGGGTGCGCATGTTGTGCAGGCGGTCGGCCAGCTTGACCAACAGGACGCGCACGTCCTTGGAAATCGCCAGGATGAACTTGCGCAGGTTCTCGGCCTGGCGCGTGTGCTCGGCCTGAAGCTCCAGCCGCGACAGCTTGGTCACGCCCTCGACCAGGACAGCGATCTCCTCGCCGAACATGGCGGCGATGTCGTCACGCGTGGCCGAAGTGTCCTCGACCACGTCGTGCAGCAGGGCCGTGACGATGGTCGCCGTGTCCAGCTTGTAGTCGGTCAGGATGCCCGCGACCTGGATCGGGTGTGCGAAATAGGGATCGCCCGAGGCGCGCAGCTGCGAGCCGTGCATCTTCATCGCATAGACGTAGGCGCGGTTCAGCAGGGCTTCGTCGGCGGTCGGGTCGTAGGCCTTGACCGCCTCGATCAATTCGAACTGGCGCATGATCGGCGCGCGCTTGGCTTCAGACACTTGGGACACGGACGGCAGGGACTCGGCGACTTCAGACGACAACGGCGTCGCCCCGGGAAGGAGCGACGCCGTCTGGTCTATCTGATTCGCGACTTCGTCCGGCGACGGGTCCGCGGGGGACCGCGCCGGAAGAATGGTTACGCCGTTGACTGGCTCAGCCGTCAGTAGCGTTCCTCCTGGCCGCCATCCCGGTCGCTTTGCAGCGCGCGGATCAGTTCGGCCTCGGCCATGTTCATGTGCTGCGGCTCGGCCAGCAGGGCCACGACTTCGGCTTCATCCTCGGCCTCGGTGCGCTCGTCGACGCGTTGCAGCGTGGTGATGATGTTCTCGCGCAGCTCTTCCGGGACGACCGTCTCGTCGGCCAGCTCGCGCAGGGCCACGACCGGGTTCTTGTCGTTGTCGCGGTCGATGGTCAGGGCGGCGCCGTTGGCGATATTGCGGGCGCGATGACCGGCCAGCAGAACCAGACCAAAGCGGTTCGGAACCTTCTCGATGCAGTCTTCGACAGTGACGCGGGCCATGAAATTCCTCTGGCGGCAGGGAGAACCGCACAAAATATAGGGTTAGGCGTGATTGTGCAACGCCGCGAAGGCCGGAATGCGGCGCAAAACGCCTCAGTTCTTCCTTTGGGCCAGCGGATAGCTGATGATCAGCACCAGGTCCACCTCTCCGGTCTGGCGGATGCCCACGACATTGCCGTCGAACAGATAGGCGGCGTCACCGGCGCGCATCGGCGTCGTCACCCCGTCCGACGTCACCTCGCCTTCACCGCTGACGACATAATAGACCTCGTCATGAGCGATGGGGTGCAGACCGATGGCCGCGCCGGGATGCAGCACCCGCTTGCGGAACTCCATCGCCCGATTGGGGACGCCGTCGGAAATGCGATAGGCCGTGCTCATCCCCTCGCCGTTATGCGGCGGAACCTGACGCACCATGGTGTCGGCTTCGCGGATCACCACCCCCGTCCCGGCGGGCGGCGAAGCGGGTTGGGTCTGCACGGCGACGAGCAGCGCAAGAGCGGTCAGCAGCACAAAATGTCCTCCGGTGTCATTTCGAAGAACCTAACCGGCCGCAAGCCGGCGTCAACGGGGCAAAGGACGCGCGTCGGTTCCGACAGATGCTTGCTTCGCCAGCGTCGCGGCGTCGCCCTTGACCGTCGGATGCTTCCAGCCCGGCGCAATCTCAGCCAGAGGCCCCATGACGAACAGACGCTCGGCGGCGCGCGGATGCGGCAGGATCAGCCCGTCCAGATCACCGCTCAGACGACCGTAGGCGATCAGGTCCAGGTCCAGGGTCCGCGGCGCATTGCGAACACTGCGCCGACGGTCGAACACGTCCTCCATACGTGACAGCTTGCTCATAAGCACGCCGGGATCATGCTCCGTCCGCACGATCACCACCCCATTCAGGAAGGGGGGATCAGAAGGGTCCGGCCAGGCCTTGGACGACCACCAGGACGACCGCGCCAGAATGTCGATGCCCTCGGCCCGGAACCGCGCCAGAGCCGCCTCCAGCGACTCTTCGCAAGACGACCAGACGCCCTTGTCATTGCAGCCCAGGGCGACGATGACTGCGCCGTCCAGATCGAGGGCGCCCTCGGGAATTTCGGTCGGGACGCTCATATTCTCGACCATTTCCACGGACTCATATTCATGACCGGCCATACGGGCGACCGCATCGCCTTGTTCATCGACGGCGCCAACCTCTATTCCGCGGCCCGCGCGCTCAACGTCGATCTCGACTTCAGAAAGCTGTCCGACTGGTTCGGCCAGAAGGGCCAGCTGGTGCGGGCCTATTATTACACGGCGGTGGTCGAGGGCGAAGAGTTCTCGCCGGTCCGTCCGCTGGTCGACTGGCTCGACTACAACGGCTTCACAGTCGTGACCAAGCCGGTCAAACGCTTCACCGACGCCCAGGGCCAGTCGCGCATCAAGGGCAATATGGACATCGAGATCGCGGTCGACATGCTGGAGCTGGCGCCGCGGCTGGATCACATGATCCTGTTCTCGGGCGACGGCGACTTCCGCCGACTGGTGCAGGCTGTTCAGGCGAAAGGCGTGCGCGTCACCGTCGTCTCGACCACCAGAACCCAGCCACCCCAGATCGCCGACGAATTGCGGCGCCAGGCCGACGCTTTCGTCGAACTGGCCGACGTCATGACCCACTTCAGCAAGCCCAAGACCGCCATGAATCAAGGCGTCGCCCGCACTCTCGACCGGAACGACCGTTGATGAGCCGCCCCCTGAATCCCGAACCTGCGCGCGACTGCCCCCTGTGCCCGCGCCTGGTCGCCTATCGTCAGGAGAACATCCGCCAGAACCCGGACTGGTGGAACGGCCCCGCGCCTTCCTTCGGTGACCCGAACGCACGACTGCTGGTGGCTGGACTTGCGCCGGGCCGAATGGGCGCGAACCGGACCGGCCGCCCCTTCACCGGCGACCATGCCGGCTGGCTGCTGTTCGACACCCTGAGGAAAGCCGGCTTCGCACAGGGGGCCTACGACCCCGACGGAAACGACGACCTGACGCTGGTCGACTGCATGATCACCAACGCCGTGCGCTGCGCCCCGCCGCAGAACAAGCCGACGGGCGATGAGGAAAACACCTGCCGCCCCTTCCTGATCGATCGGCTGGCCGCCCTGCCCCGGCTCAAGGTCATCGTGACCCTGGGCGACGTGTCCCGGCGCAGCATCCTGCGGACGCTCGGCTACCCCGGCACAGCCATCCCCGCCGGGCACGGCGTCGAGGGCAAGGTCGGCGGCTACACCATCATCAACAGCTATCACTGCTCGCGGCTGAACACGAACACGGGTCGCCTGACGCCGGAAATGTTTGAGGAGATCTTCCACCGCGCCAGGCTGGCGCTGGAAGCCTAGATCAGCCGCCGCCGGCGACATCGCCGGCCACCATCACCGGCGCCGAGGGTTCGCGGAAGTAGCGGTCGATGCCCTCGGCGACCGAGCGCATCAGGCGGCGACGCGCACGCTCGTCGGTCAGGACGCGCTCGTCCTCCGGGTTGGTGATGAAGCCCATCTCCAGCAGGATGGCAGGCACGTCGGGGGCCAGCAGAACCGCCAGACCGGCGTCGCGGTGGCTGCGACGCAGCAGCGGATGGTTGTCGCCCTCCAGATGGGTCAGCAGGACCCGCGCGAACTGGGCCGAGCGGTTCTGGGTGGCGCGCTGGGTCATGTCCAGCAGGATGCGGTCGACCGAGGGGTCGCGGCCCGGCAGGCGCAGATCGCGCTGCCAGTCATCGCCGCGTGTGTATTCGCGCACCGCGCGGCCCGCGCCCTGTTCCGACAGGGTATAGACGCTAGCCCCGCGCAGGGCCGGATCGGTCCCCGCGTCGGCGTGCAGGGAAATGAACAGGTCAGCCCCGGCGTCGCGGGCGATCTGCACCCGACGGCCGTGAATGACATAGACGTCGCTGTCGCGGGTCAGGCGCACGCGATAGCGGCCGGTGCGCTCGATCGCAGCCTTCAGTTCACGCGCGGCGGCCAGGGTGACGGCCTTTTCCTGAGCATGAACGCCCTGGGCGCCCGGATCGCGGCCTCCGTGGCCTGCGTCGATAACGATAAGCGGCTTTTCCTTGCGCGCCTGCTCGCGGCGCGGCGGCGTGCTGGCGGCGACCGCAGCGGCGGCGCCTGTGGCCTTCAGGTCGATGACATAACGATAGTGCTGGACCCCGTCGCCAGGCGGCAGCAGGAAGCGGCGCTCGATCTCGGCGCCCCGCGCCAGGTCCAGCCGGATGCGCGACGACGTGCCCGCCGACGCGACCTCATAGCCGCGGACGAGGCCAGAGCCATTGCCGTCCAGCCCCCGGCCCGGCGCCACGTCCGACAGAGCAACGACAACGCGGCCGGTCGTGCCGTCCTCGATCACCTGTCCGCGCGTGGTCTTGCCCAGGTCCAGCACGACCCGCGTGCGCTGGGCGTCGCCGCCGAAACGAATGCCGGAAATCTGACCGTCCGGACCAAAGGCCAGGCCGCGCCCAGCCGTCAGCACGACGCCGCAGATCACGACGAAGGCCAAGCCCGTCATCGCCCATTCGCGCACGCCCCAACGGGCCAGATTGTCACGCCACCGGCCATACATGGACGGACTTCACCCTTCTGGTTCGGATGGCAGCATGAACCGAGCGATTAAGGATTTCGTTAAGACCTGTAACGGCGGTGGTTCTTTTATTTTCCGCTACATATGCCTATGATCTGGTCCGCAAGCGAATGATCGCGCCCTCTGTATTTCCTGCAGAGCCGGGCGCGCCCTCCTCGCGGCGCTGACTTTCACCTCATTCCGAGGATCGCCCGGCCTGGCCGACGATCCGAAGAACGGGTCCGGGACGCGGCCTTGAACGGCGCGTTCGGATCCAGGACCGACAGAACCTCATGGGCCGACCCGCCTGCGCTCCCGACCGGCAATTTGATGCCGCTCTCGCCATCCGCGAGGGGATGACGCGCGCCCTGGCCCCCATTTCCATTCGGCGAGCCGCCCCCTTGTCCGCGGATGTATCCGCAGGGCCCGGCCTGGCGCGCCAGAGAGAGACTTTTGATGTCAAAGACAATGCTGATCGATGCGGCGCACGCGGAAGAAACCCGCGTCGCCATCGTGGACGGACGCCAGGTTGAGGAATTCGATTTCGAATCCACGGCCCGCCGCCAGCTTCGCGGCAACATCTATCTCGCCAAGGTCACCCGCGTAGAGCCCAGCCTCCAGGCGGCCTTTATCGAGTACGGCGGCAATCGTCACGGCTTCCTGGCCTTCAACGAGATCCACCCCGACTACTATCAGATCCCGGTCGCCGACCGCGAAGCCATCATGGCCGAAGCGACCTCGGACGACGACGATCACGACGATCTTGGCCGTGAAGGCGACGACGAGTCCGAAGGCGGTCTGGCCGACGAGGAGCGCCTGAAGCGTCGCCTGATGCGTCGCTACAAGATCCAGGACGTCATCAAGCGCCGCCAGATCCTGCTGGTGCAGGTCGTCAAGGACGAGCGCGGCGCCAAGGGCGCGGCCCTGACCACCTGGCTGTCGCTGGCCGGCCGCTACTGCGTCCTGATGCCGAACACCGGCAAGGGCGGCGGCATTTCGCGCAAGATCACCAACACCTCGGATCGCCGCCGCCTGAAGTCCGCCGCCGCCGCCCTGAAGGTGCCCAAGGGCATGGGCCTGATCATCCGCACGGCCGGCGCCAAGCGCACCCGCGCCGAGATCAAGCGCGACTATGAATACCTGCTGCGCCTGTGGGAGACGATCCGCGAGACGACGCTGAAGTCGAACGCCCCGGCCGTCATCTACGAAGAAGAAAACCTGGTCCGTCGCGCCGTGCGCGACATGTACGACAAGGACTTCGACGGCATTCAGGTCGAGGGCCTGGAAGGCTTCAAGGAAGCCCGCGACTTCATGCGCGTGCTGATGCCGTCGCAGGCCAAGAAGATTCACCTCTATCAAGGCTCCAAGCCCCTGTTCGCGGCCAACGGCATCGAAGAGGTGCTGACCCAGATTCACCAGCCGGTCGTGCCGCTGAAGTCGGGCGGCTATCTGGTGATCAACCAGACCGAGGCCCTGGTCGCCATCGACGTGAACTCGGGCCGCTCCACCAAGGAGCGCAATGTCGAGGCCACCGCCACCAAGACCAACCTGGAAGCCGCCGTCGAGGCCGCTCGCCAGCTGCGTCTGCGCGACCTGGCCGGCCTGATCGTCATCGACTTCATCGACATGGATGAAGGCAAGAACAACCGCGCCGTCGAGAAGGCCCTGAAGGACGCCCTGGCCAAGGATCGCGCCCGCATCCAGATGGGCCGCATCTCGGGCTTCGGCCTGATGGAGATCAGCCGCCAGCGCCGTCGCCTCGGCGTGATCGAAGGCGCCACCGAGGTCTGCGCCTGCTGCCAGGGGGCCGGACGCATCCGTTCCGCGGAAAGCGCCGCCCTGACCACCCTGCGCGCCGTGGACATCGAAGCCGGTCGCAACGGCGCCGGCTCGATCAACCTGCGCGTCTCGACCGCCGTCGCCCTCTACATCCTGAACCACAAGCGCAGCTATCTGCAGCGCCTGCTGGATCAGCGCGGGCTGAACGTGGTCATCCAGATCGACGACAGCCTGGCCCAGGGCGAACACGCCATCGAGCGCACCTCGACCAACGAGGACTTCATCCCGGTCGTCACCCACATCTCGGCCGCCGAGTTGGACGACGGCTTCGACGACAGCGCCTTCGACCATGAGGACGACGACGAGGACGACGAAGTCATCGAAAGCGACGACGAGGACGACGCCGACCTGGACCGCGAAGACGGCGACGACGACGAAGCCCGTGAACGCGCCGAGCAGCACGACGGCGAAGGCCGCGGCCGTGGCCGCCGTCGCCGCCGTCGCGGCGGCCGCCGTGACGAGGAAGGCTCGGACGAAGGTTCGGTCGATACAGTTTCCGCCGACAGCGAGGACGAAGACGGAGATGCTGGTCGTCGCCGCCGTCGCGGCCGTCGTGGCGGTCGCCGGATGCGCGAGGACGGCGAACGCGACGCCTTCACCTGGGTGCGCGGCCGCACGCCGTCGCTGGAAGATCCCTACGTCTGGTTCGACCCGATCAACCCTGCACCGCGCGCCGAGCGCGCGCCGGTCGAGGTCTCGGAAGCTCGTGACGTTGAAGCCCTCGCCAACGAACGTCCGGAAGGCGAACGCGCCGAACGTGAAGGCGGCCGTTCGCGTCGTCGTCGCGGTCGCGGTCGCGGCCGGGACCGTGGCGGCCTGCCGCACGAAGCCAAGGTCGAGGACCGCGCGGTCAACGAAGGCCTGCCCCCCGTCGGCTCGCCGGACACGCCCATCGCCACGGTCATCCCGACCGAGGAAGCGGTGGTTGACGCGCCTGAAATCGTCGCCGAAGCCGCCGAGGCGCCGAAGCGTCGCCGCGTCCGCCGCAAGGTCAGCGCCGATGTCGCCGCCGAAGCCGTTACCCAAGCCCCTGCCGAGGCCGAGGCTGAAGTCGTGGCCGAGGCTGAGCCGGTCGTCGTGCCCGCTCAACTGGATGTGGAACCGGTCTTCGCCGCCAAGGTCGAGGCCGCCATCGAGCATGCCCTGAGTCCTGAACCCGCGCCTCAGCCGGCCGCTGAACCGACGCCTGCGCCGATCACAGTCGTCGAGCCGACGCTCGCGCCGACGCCGGAAGTCGACGTGGCCGCCATGATCGCCGAAGATCCCAATCAGATCGTCGCTCCGCCCGAGAAGCCGAAGCGCGGCTGGTGGCGCCGTTGATCGGACACGATTAGGCTTGAAGACACGGGGGAGACTGTCGCTCTGGAGTACGTCATGACCAGGCTTCCCCGTGTCGCATCCCGCATCCTTGCCACCGCCACGGCCATTGTGGCGGTGCTGGGTGCGGCTGAATCAGCTTCGGCCCAGAGTCTGATCCGCGACACCGAGATCGAAGGGATCATCCATGACTGGTCCGAACCGGTCTTCGTCGCCCTGGGGCTGGACCCGACCGAGGTCGAGATCCTTCTGGTCAACGACAACGACCTGAACGCCTTCGCCACGCGCGGGCGGATCATGGGCCTGAACACCGGCCTGATCCTGCAGACCAAGACGCCCAACCAGCTTCTGGGCGTGATCGCCCATGAGGCGGGTCACATCAAGAACCGCCACACCTTGCGCGACGGCGCCCAAAACGCCGGCATGCAGCCCATGATCATGACCATGGCCCTGGGCGCCCTGGCCGCGATCGCGGGCGCGCCGGACGCCGGCGCGGCCCTGCTGGCCTCCAGCCAATATTTCGGGACCCTTGGCGCCCTGCGCTATATGCAGAGCCAGGAAGGCGAGGCCGACATCACGGGCGCCCGGGCCCTGGAACGCGCAGGGGAATCCGGCAGGGGCATGGTAGAGTTCTTCGAGAACTTCCGCTCGCAAGAAGTCTTCTCGGACCAGCGCCGCTATCCCTATTTCCGCAGCCACCCCCTGTCGTCGCAGCGCATCGAATCCCTGCGTCGCCCGGTTGAAGCGGCCGCCCATTACAATCACCAGGACAGCCCCGAGCGGATGGCCCAACACGCCTTGGTCGTCGCCAAGATCCGCTCCTTCATGGACACGCCGAACGCGACCTTGCGCGACTATCCATCGTCCAACACCTCCCTGCCCGCCCGCTACGCCCGCGCCATCGCCTGGTATCGCGACGGCCAGACGGACAAGGCCCTCGGCGCCGTTGACGACCTGCTGACCGAACAGCCCGCCAATCCCTACTTCTGGGAACTGAAGGGCCAGATCCTGTTCGAGGAAGGCCGGCCGGCCGAGGCCATCGGCGCCCATCAGAAGGCGGTCGAGTTGAAGCCCGACGCCCCCCTGCTGAAGATCAACCTGGCCCACGCCCTGATTGAAACTAGTGACGCCGCCAATCTGGACGCAGCCGTCGATCAGTTGAAGCGCGCCGTCGCGTTGGAGAGGGACAACACCCTGGCCTGGCGCCTGCTGGGCCAGGCCTACGCCAGCCAGGGCAAGGAAGGCGAGGCCCGCCTGGCCTCGGCCGAATACTGGTTCGCCCTGGGCCGGACCGAACAGGCCAACCAGTTCGCCATGCGCGCTCGCGACATGCTGGACCGCAACTCCATCGAATGGCGACGCGCCACCGACATCGTCCTGTCGTCCGGGGCCTCGGAAAAAGACATCACCGACGCCGAGCGCCGCAACGAGCAGCGCAACAATCGCGGCGTCATCCTGCCCAATGGCTAACGCCGTCCGCCTACTGCTGCCGAGACCTTCATGACCGACAACGCCCCCCAGACTCCGTCACCCACCCCGAAAGGCAGCATCCTGTCGTCTCTGTCCGGCAAGACCCTGGCCGGCGCGGCCCTGGCCGTTTCGGTTGTGGCGCTGGGCGTGTCCGCCGTCCCTTATCTGACTGGCGGCGATTTCGGCGGGCGCGTCCGCGCCTATCTGATCGAGAACCCGCAGGTGCTGGACGAGGTCCTGGCCGCGCGTCAGGCAAATGAGGAGCAATCCCGCGTCCAGGCCATCAACGCCGCCGTCAAGGCAAACCCGGCGCTATTGGCCCATGACGCCCGCGACCCCAGCTTCGGCCCCGCCGACGCCAAGGTGACGGTGATCGAGTTCTTTGACTTCCGCTGCCCCGGCTGCAAGGCCGTGGCCCACGACTACCGCGCCCTGATGGCCGCCCACCCCGAGGTCCGTTTCGTCTTCAAGGACTGGCCCATCCTCGACCGGGGCGAGGACGTCACCTCGCAATACGCCGCCCGCGCCGCTCTGGCCGCGCATCAGCAGGGCAAGTATCTGGAGGTCTACGACGCCCTGATGACCGAGCGCGCCCTGGACCGCGCGGCCATTGACGCCATCCTGGCCGCGCACGGCGTCGACATGACCAAGGCCCAGGCCGCCATCGCCTCGCCCGAAATGACCCGTCACGTCACCGACATCCACACCGTCGCCGCGACTCTGGGCCTGCAAGGCACGCCGACCTTCTTCATCAACGGCAAGGCCAGCGCCAGCATCGAGCCCGCAGCCGTCGCCAAGATGATCGAAGAAGCCAAGCGCTGATCTTTCCCGTCACCCTCGGGCTGGTCCCGGGGGGTGACGTCACGCGTGTTAGGGCGCTAAGCCGCCGCCAGCGTCCGTTCGCCGCCGATCCACTCGATGTTTGAACGCCGCGTCGCCTCGGCGGCGGCACCCACGTTACCCAGCGACCTCTCAGCCTCGGCCAGCACGAAGTAGCTGTAGGGGTCGCTGGGCCAGTCGATCAGCAGCTCCTCGATCTTGGCCTTGGCCCCGGCGGCGTCGCCACTGGCCAGCATTGCCGCCGCCAGACTGCGCCGCGTCGGATACCAGATGATCGGCGGATCGCCGCCCTCGTCGTCCATGGCCTGGATCTGGGCGGCACGGGTGAAGGCGGCGACGGCCGCGCTCGCATTGCCCTCGATCATGGCCGCCCGGCCTTCCAGAATGCGCTGGGACAGTTCGGTGAAGACCGCCCGCTGCTCCGCCATCGGCCCGGTGAAGGGCGTGGCTTCGCGCAGGGCCTTGATGGCGTCCGCCTCGGCGCGCACGGCGGCGGCGTCCCCGGCCCGGGCTGCGGCCTCGCCCCGCGCATAGCGCCAACTGATGCGCAGCAGAGGATGGGTCGCCGGCGGCTCCTTCAGCGCCGCCACCTGTTCCGGCGCGCCGAACCGGCCATAGAGGGCATAGGCGTTGTTGGCGACGATCTGGCGCCAGTATTCATGGGTCCCGATGTTCGGATAGGTGGCCAGGAACCAGTCGGCGAGCTTCAGCCCCTCCTCGCCGCCCCCGGCCATCAGGGCGCCGCCCATGCCGAAGTGGATGTTGTGGGCGTGCAGCCGCATCGCCGGCACCCCGCCGGGCGGCTTGGCCAGAGCGTCATAACGCCGGTCCAGCGCCACGGCGTTGACGTTGCTCTCCATCGCATCGCGATAGCGGCCGACGCGGTAATAGGTATGCGACGGCATATGCACCAGGTGGCTGGCCGCCGGGGCCAGAAGCGCCAGCTTTTCGCCGTAGGGGATGGCCTTGTGCGGGTCGTCAGACCATTCGGTCAGATGGATATAGAGGTGGATCGCGCCCGGATCGTTCGGGTCCTTGGCCAGCGCCTGCTCCAGCAGGCCCATGGCGCGCGGAATGGCCGGATCGGCCGCCTTGCCCTCGTCGTCCCACCATTCATCAGCGGCCAGCAGCCAGGCGTCGGCGGTGATGTTGGCGATGGCCCCGTCATTGGGGTTTTGACGCGCGATCCGGTCCATGCGCTGGGCGAAGCGGTCGGCGCGGCTCTTTTCCGAACCGGAATAGCGCTGGATCAGGGCGTCGATCATCTGGCGCTGCACCGGCGTCGCGTCACGGGCCAGACGGCGGGCGTCGCGCGCGGCTTTGCGCGCCGCCTCGATCGAGGCCTTGTCCTGACCGCCCCCGTTCAGATTGGGACCGATGGCCCAGGCCTCGCCCCAGGCGCACATGCCGCACGACGAATCCAGCGCCCGCGCCTTGCGGAAAGCGCGCACCGATTCGGTGTGCTCGAACGCCCAGCGCAGCCGCACCCCATGGTCGAACCAGGCCTGGGCCTCGGGGTTGGCCGTGTCGATCTTGAAGCCGCCTGTACCGAAGCCCTCGACCATGACGATGTCATTGGTCGGTACAGCCTCGATAGCCGAACCGCCGGGCCCGCAGACCTGCGGCTGGTCCAGCAGGTCGCGCACGGCCTTGTCCGCCGTGGCGTCCGCCACCGCCATCGGCCCGATCATGCAGGCCGCCAGGGCCGTGCAGGCCATCAATCCGAAACGCATCGTCCCTCTCCCTCAGTCGCCGGGAGAGTGCGCGCCGGACAGCGAGGCCGCAAGCGGCCCCAAGGTCGCGGACTGGGTTGCGCCCTAGATCAGACCGGCCAGCGGCGAAGACGGATCGGCGTAAAAGCGCTTTTTCATGCGTCCGGCCAGATAGGATTCCCGCCCGGCGATGACCGCGTGCTTCATGGCGCTGGCCATCAGGATGGGGTCGCGCGCCTCGGCGATGGCCGTGTTCATCAGCACGCCGTCACAGCCCAGCTCCATGGCGATGGCGGCGTCCGAGGCCGTGCCCACGCCCGCATCGACCAGAACCGGCACCTTGGATTGCTCGACAATCAGGCGGATGTTGATGGGGTTCTGCACGCCCAGACCCGAGCCGATCGGCGCGCCCAGAGGCATGATGGCCACGGCGCCCGCGTCTTCCAGCTTGCGCGCATAGACGGGATCGTCGGTGCAATAGACCATGACCTCGAAGCCCTCTGCGGTCAGCAGCTTCAGCGACCGCAGGGTCTCTTCCATGTCGGGGAACAGGGTGCGCTGGTCCGACAGGACTTCCAGCTTCACCAGGGTCCAGCCGCCCGCCTCGCGCGCCAGGCGCAGGGTCCGCACCGCGTCCTCGCCGGTGAAGCAGCCCGCCGTATTGGGCAGATAGGTGTATTTCTTCGGGTCGATGAAGTCCGTCAGCACCGGCTGGTTCGGATCGGTCAGGTTCACCCGGCGCACGGCCACGGTGACGATCTCGGCGCCCGAGGCCTCAGCGGCGGCCGCGTTCTGGGCGTAGTCCCGGTACTTGCCGGTGCCCACGATCAGGCGCGAGTTGAAGGTGCGGCCGGCGACGGTCCAGCTGTCGGTGCGGGGGGCTGTATCGGTCATGCTCCTGACCTAGCGCCGCCATGCGCCGGGGGGAAGCGGCGTTGCGGGATTTGATCTCCCCCTTCCCGCTCATCCCCGCGGAGGCGGGGACCCAGTGAGAGCCCCACGCACCACCTTCAAACAACAAGCTTGTTTGCCAAAGAACTGGGTCCCCGCCTCCGCGAGGATGAGCGGACTAATTGTCAGCCGCCGCCCACGAACTGCACCAGCTCGATCTTGTCGCCCTCGGCCAGCGCCGTTTCACCGTGCAGCGACCGCGGCACGATCTCCAGATTGCGCTCAACCGCCACCTTCTTGGGGTCCAGCGACAGCTCCTGAACCAGGCCCAGAATGGTCGTAGCGGCGGTGTCCCGCCCCTCGCCGTTGACTTCGATACGCAAACTGTTCGCTCCAAGGGTGCGTGCGGAGGCCTAGCCTCTCTCAAGTGACGCGCATAATAATGAGGGTTCAGGTCAGAGACATCAAATCCTCAAGCCTATGGCCGCTTTCGACCCGTTGCGAACCTACAGACTATGAACGCCTGGACTTTTGGAAATCGCGCAATCCGAGAGAGCTGGCGCTGAAAAGCAAGGCTACAGAGAGCATTACAGCCGCATCAGCCACGTTTATTGCGATAATGTCAGCAGGAAGCCAATGCAATGGAACGCCAGCATCGATTAGTCGATTTAGCGCCAATGCAGAGTATCCGCCCAATACAATTATTGGAAAGATCGCGCTGAACAAACACAAGCGCGACTGCAATCGTTCATCGACAAACAACGCCACCAAGTTTGTAAGAATCATAACTGTCACGGCCACTGCAATGCCGCGCACGGATTCAGGCTCAAGCGTTCGCAATAAATAAAATAGACTGGCATCAGGCACCCAGAACGCGAGCATGGCCCACGCGAAAACAGCGAACGCGATTCCTCCAACGGCGAAGCCAACTGGCATTTCTATCGCTCCGACACCACGGCAATCATCAACATATTGAACCGCGTTATGTCCTTTTTCCACTCTTAGCGGACATTCATGCCGTCCGCTCTGCGGTGCCTCTAAACCCCATCCGTCGCCCCGCTGCTGCCCCAGCGTCACCCTTTTCAACCACCCGCTTTGCGCCGCGCGCCACCTGAGCTACAACGCGCGCTCGATTCCGCGCGGACACGGCGCGTCTGTTTTGCGAGCGAATGCCCGAAACCCTGACCCTGTATGTCCTGAACGGGCCCAACCTGAACCTTCTCGGGGTTCGGGAGCCGGACATCTATGGCCATGAGACCCTGGCCGACGTTCAAGCCATGTGCGAGGCCGCGGCCGAGGGCGCGCGCGTGGTGTTCAAGCAATCAAACCATGAAGGCCAACTGGTCGACTGGATTCAGGAAGCCCGGTCCGAGGCCGACGCCCTGGTCATCAATCCGGCCGCCTTCACCCATACCTCGGTGGCCCTGCTGGACGCCCTGAAGACGTTGAGCATCCCCGTCGTGGAGTGCCACCTGTCGAACCCCGCCGCGCGCGAGGCGTTCCGGCATCACTCCTATGTTTCCCTGGTCGCGACCGGCGTCATCGCCGGCTTCGGCCCTCGCAGCTACGAACTGGCCGTCCGGGCCGCTCTGGATCTGGCGCGCCGCGCCGGAGCCAAGGGCTGACCCCCTCGCGCCGAACGAAGATCAAGTAGAAGAGACCCCCATGTCCGACGACAAGCACAAGAACGACGCCATCGACGCAGGCCTGATCCGCAGCCTGGCCGACATTCTGAACGACACTGACCTGACCGAAATCGAAGTCGAGCGCGGTGATCTGAAGATCAAGGTGAAGCGCGAAGTCACCGTCGCCGCCGCCCCGATCCATTACGCCGCCGCCTCGGCCCCGATCGCCCACGCCGCGCCGGTCGCCGCCGCCGCCCCGGCCTCGATGCCGTCGGACCCGGCCACGATCGTTTCGCGCAAGGGCGAAGAGGTGAAGTCGCCGATGGTCGGAACCGCCTACCTGCAGCCGTCGCCGGAAGCCCCGCAGTTCGTGAAGCCGGGCGACAAGGTCAAGAAGGGCCAGACCCTGCTGATCGTCGAAGCCATGAAGACCATGAACCCGATCCAGGCCCCGCGCGACGGCGTCGTGTCGGAAATCCTGGTCGGCGACGCCCAGCCGGTCGAGTTCGGCGAAGCCCTGGTTCTGCTGGAAGCCTGAGACCAGCCATGTTCACCAAGGTCCTGATCGCCAACCGCGGCGAAATCGCCCTGCGCATCCACCGGGCGTGCAAGGAGATGGGCATCTCCACCGTCGCCGTGCACTCGGAAGCCGACCGCGGCGCCATGTGGGTGCGGCTGGCCGACGAAAGCGTCTGCATCGGCCCGGCCCCGGCGGCCAAGTCCTATCTGAACATCCCGCAGATCATCGCGGCGGCGGAAATCACCGGCGCCCAGGCGATCCACCCGGGCTATGGCTTCCTGTCGGAAAACGCCCGCTTCGCCGAGATCATCGAGGCCCACGGCCTGACCTTCATCGGTCCCAAGCCCGACCACATCCGCGTGATGGGCGACAAGATCACCGCCAAGCAGACGGTCAAGGACGCGGGCATCCCCGTCGTCCCCGGCTCTGACGGCGAAGTCGAAACCGTCGAGGCCGCCATCGAGGCGTCAAAGTCGATCGGCTTCCCGCTGATCGTCAAGGCCGCCGCTGGCGGCGGCGGTCGCGGCATGAAGGTAGCCATGACGCCCGACGATCTGGTCGAGGCCGTCCAGACCGCCCAGACCGAGGCCAAAGCCGCCTTCGGCAACGGCGCCGTCTATATGGAGCGCTACCTCCAGAAGCCGCGTCACATCGAGATCCAGGTGATCGCCGACAGCCACGGCAACGTCGTCCACCTGGGCGAACGCGACTGCTCGCTGCAGCGCCGCCACCAGAAGGTCCTGGAAGAGGCCCCCTCGCCCGCCCTGTCGGCCGAGGGCCGCAAGAAGATCGGCGAGACGGTCAACAAGGCCATCGCCGCCATCGGCTACCTGGGCGCCGGCACCATCGAGTTCCTGTGGGAAGACGGCGAGTTCTTCTTCATCGAGATGAACACCCGCCTGCAGGTCGAGCACCCGGTCACGGAAATGATCACGGGCGTCGATCTGGTCCGCGAACAGATCCGCATCGCCGCTGGCCTGCCGCTGTCCTTCACCCAGGAGGACATCCACTTCGAGGGCCACGCGATCGAGGTCCGTGTGAACGCCGAGAACGCCGAGACCTTCACCCCGTCGCCGGGCACGATCACGGACTTCCACGCCCCGGGCGGCCTGGGCGTGCGTCTGGATAGCGCTATCTACGCCGGCTATTCGATCCCGCCCTACTACGACAGCCTGATCGGCAAGTTGATCGTTCACGGCCGCGACCGCGAGGAGGCCCTGGCCCGCCTCAAGCGCAGCCTGAACGAGATGGTCATCGGCGGCATCGACACCACCATTCCCCTGTTCCAGAAGCTGCTGCAGGAGCCGGACATCCTGTCGGGCGACTACGACATCCACTGGCTGGAGAAATGGGCCGCCGCCCAGAAGGCCAAGGCCTAACCCCTCTTGGACGAACCCGAGTTCAGCGCCAGCAGCCCCTCCAGCGTCTTCGGACCCGAGGAGTTGCTGGCCTGCTACGCTCGCGGCGTCTTTCCCATGGCGGAGGCGCGCGACGACCCGCGTGTCTTTCTGGTCGAGCCGGACCAGCGGGGCGTCGTCCCGCTCAATCGTTTTCACATTCCCAGCCGTCTGCGCCGCACCATTCGGGGCGAACCGTTTCAGGTGCGCGTCGACACGGCCTTCGACGCCGTCCTGAGCGCCTGTGCCGCGTCCGCCGAGGGCCGCGAGGACACCTGGATCAATGACCCGATCCGCTCGCTCTACCTGCAACTGCATTTGCGCGGCTGCGCCCACAGCATCGAGTGCTGGCGGGACGAGGTTCTGGTCGGCGGCCTTTATGGCGTGACGCTGGGCGGCGCCTTCTTCGGCGAGAGCATGTTCAGCCGGGCGCGCGACGCATCCAAGGTCGCTCTGGTGCATCTGGTGGCGCGACTGCGCAAAGGCGGCTGGAGCCTGCTGGACGCCCAGTTCCTGACCGAGCACCTGAGCCAGTTCGGTGCGGTGGAGACGCCGCAAGCGGCCTACCTGCGGCTGCTTAAGCCGGCGCTGCGCCTGACGCCGGACAAGTCCCTCCTGACCGCGCCCATGACAGGCGCAGAGGCCGTGGACTATGCCTTACAGCCAATCACCCAGGCGTCGTAGATTGGATGTTGCAGACCGCTAACGCCGGGCGATGACGCGAACATCCAGCCCTTGAAGATCTGACGCGCCTCGGTCGGCACGACCACGCCGCGCGGCTGAACCCCGACTTCCAGATAGGCGATGGCGTCCTCGGTCTGCTCGTCCGAGGCCGAGACCTCGCAGGCGCGTGCGCTGAAGATCAGGGTCTTGTTGAAGCGGACCGGACGACCGCCGACCTCGACTTCGAATCGCATGGATTCGGCCGTGACCTTGTCGATGGCGTGAATGATGGCGACCGGGCGACGTTGGCGACGGCCAGGCGTGACGACGGGCCCGGAAGCGGCCTTGGGCGTCTCGGCTTCGGCCTCGGGCGGCACATCTTCCTGAACAGCGGCGATCTCAGCCTCAGGCGTCACCACGACGACCGGCGTGCCAGGCGCGGCCACGGGAGCGGCCGTCGATGGCGTAGCGCCCTGCGGCGTCGTGGCAGGAGCCGGGGGCGTGGCCTGCGGATTCTGCAAGGGCGTGCGGTTGGTGTCGCGCAGCAGATCGCCGACCGGATCCTGAACCGGCACGGCGTCCTGCGGCAGGTCCATCAGGGCGCTGGTCATGCCGGCGCCCGCGACCGCCAGTCCCGCTGCGGCCACGCCGACGAGCAGGAGGCGGCGTGCGGTCATTCCGGGCTCCAGGCCTGATAGTCGCCGGTGGCGGCGGGGCGCTTGCCTTCGTTGGCCAGCGAGCCCTGCGGACGCCAAGCCATCGGCGTGCCGGTCAGGTTGGGCAGGTGATCCTTTTCCCAGGCGCGGCGCGGCAGCGGCTTCTCGACCGGGGTCTCGTCATAGGTGTAGCGCAGCCAACCCTGCCATTCCGGCGGAACCTTCGACGCCTCGGCATAGCCATCATAGATGACCCAGCGACGCTGGCGGCCGTCATAGCTGACGCTATCGCGCGACTGATAATAGCGGTTGCCGAACTCGTCCGTGCCGACCAGTTGGCCGCGTTTGCCGACGGTGAACAGGGTGCCGATCGTGGCGCCGTTCCACCAGGTGAAGATCTTGCTCAGCACGTCGTCGAACCTACTCGAATCCCGTCGCCCAGGGAGGTCCGGCGACGCGGCGCGATCATAGAAACCGGAGCCGCCCGCGTCCAGCCCGAGACCGGTTTCCGGTATCCCTGCCCGACATCAACATCTTGGGGGTAACCCGCGCCAAGGCCCCAAGATTTATTGAAACGCCGTTCGAGGCGTCGTTAATGTCGCGATCAGGACACGCGCGGAGACGTCAGATGCGCATCAAGCCCCGTTTTTCCGAGCTCGCCGACCTCGTCGCATTGGAGCTGCGCACCATCGAACGTCCGGGCGTCGTGACGTCCGTTGTCGCTCCCGCGAACTGGACCGATGTTCGCGTCGAGGCCTGGTTGGACTGGTGCGAAAGCCTTCCGACCGACCTGCCCGTCGGCGTCTTCCCCCTCGGGGAAGCCCCCGACGCCTGGCTGGGCGGAGCCGCCGAGCGCTGGGCGCATCGCCTCGGCGCATGGGGACTGGCGCAAGGGCTGTTCGTGGCGAGCGAGGACGCCGACACCTTCGCCAGCGAGCTGTCCGCCACGCTCCTTCTGGGCGTCGCCGCGCCGGGCGCTGCGAACCTTGTAGAGGCAGGCGCTCCCGGCGTCGTCGCCCTCGACGACCCCGGCTCGGCCAAGCGGCTGGCCGATCTAACCGCCGCTCGACGCGGCGAACGCCTGTCGGCGCGCGCCGCCGAGGCGCTGTCCGACGCCCTGCGCGGCGTTGCAGACGCAGTTGATCGTTGCGAAGGCCCGCCGGCGGCCTGCGCCGATCCCGCCCGCAATCCAGCCTTGGCCCGCGCCGCCCTGACCGCCCGTCGCTGTGGCGCGAGCGACGCCGAGATCATCCGCGCGGCTGAAGGCCAGAGCTTCACCATTGCCCTGCCCGAACGCGCAACCCCTCCGGTCCAACCCGTTCTGGCTCATCGCGACGCCGTCGCCTCGGGAAGCCCCGAAGCCCTTGCCGTCGCTGCGGCGGCGCTCGAGGGCGATCTGGCGCTGACCTTCTCCCCGCGCGACGCCGACGCTCTGGCGGACGCCGCACTAGAGGCTCGCGCCGCACTAGATCTGCAGACCTTAGCGTCCGTCGCCGGCGACGCCTTCGACGCTGCCCTGGATGACCTGACGCGGCTCTGGGTCATCGCTCTCGAGATTGAGACCGGCGGCGGCATCGGCTCGAACGCCGCCAACGCCGGCCGCCGCGACGCGGCGCGCCCGATCGGGCTCGGCCTGTTCGGCCTGACCGACTGGGCCGTCGCGAACGACGCCGAGAACGCCTTCCCCCTGGCGGCATCGGCCGGAGCCCGCGTCTCGGCCGCCGCCAGCGCCGTCTCGGTCGAAATCGCCGCCGAACGCGGCTCCTGCGCCGAATGGGACGTCATTGGCGACGAAGTCATCGAAATGACCAGTCAGCGCGGGTTCGACACCAAGGTCATGAGACAGCATGGGCGTCGACATGCCGCGATCAACCTGTTCGTGCGCGATGCGGAGCTGGAGCTGCGCCTCGGCGCCTCGCCCTTTGGCGCCACCGACCTCTTCCAGACCGAAGACGGCGAGCCCGAGCGTCGGTTGCGACCTTCGCTGGCTCGGGCCATCGCCCGCGCGGGCGGCGACATCGAGGACGCCGAGCGCCAACTGTTCGGCCGCCGCAGTCTGATGGGCGCGCCAGGCGTCAACCACTCGGCCCTGCGGGATCTCGGCTTCACTGATGTCGAGCTTGAAGCGGTCGAACTCGCGCTGTCGCAAACAAATCAACTGGCCGCCGCCTTTACCCCGCCCGTTCTGGACGCGGGATTCATAGGCGACGTTCTGGGCCTTTCAGTCGAAGACGGGGACGACCTGTTGCCCCGTCTGGGCTTTGATGACCAGGCGATCGAAGAGGCTCGAACCGCCGCCTTCGGCCATTCCGACCTGTCCGGCTGGGCGGCGGCGCCTGAGGCGCTACGCGACCTCTTGACCGCCGACCCCGCACATTTCGAAGCCGAGCTGCGTCGCGCCATCGAACCTTATAGCGATGCGCCCGATATCACGCCGGACCTGATCGACTGGCGCGCCGGACCTCTTCAGGCCGCCCGCGCCCTGGGTCAGGCCGCCCGCGACGGTCGCCGCGCCGTGGTCCTGCGGCGCGCCGCGCCGCCCGCCGACTTCCGCCTGGAGCTGGTCGAGGCCGACGCGCCTGTGCAGCGCCGTATCGAGCCCGAGGCGCAGCCCGTCGAACGGGTGATCGAGAAGGTCATCGAGCGCGACCGCACCCGGCGCAAGCTGCCGGACCGCCGCAAAGGCTATATCCAGAAGGCGGCCGTCGGCGGGCACAAGGTCTATATCCACACCGGCGAGTACGAAGACGGCGAACTGGGCGAGATATTCATCGACATGCACAAGGAAGGCGCCGCCTTCCGCAGCCTGATGAACAACTTCGCCATCGCCATCTCCATCGGCCTGCAATACGGCGTGCCGCTGGAGGAGTTCGTCGACGCCTTCGTCTTCACCCGCTTCGAGCCGGCGGGCCGCGTGACGGGCAACGACTCGATCCGCTCGGCGACCTCGATCCTCGACTACATCTTCCGCGAACTGGGCGTCTCCTATCTGGAGCGGCAGGAACTGGCCAACGCCGAACCCGAGGGCCTCAACCCCGACGGCTTGGGCGCCGCTGCGACCAACGACGCCGAGCCGGTGCCGGCGGCGCGCTTCATCTCCAAGGGCTTCGCCCGCGGCGCCGCGCCCGACAACCTCGTCGTCGTCCCGTTTGGGCGCAAACCCGAGGCTCTGCGCGCGACGCCGCCGACCGAGGCCGTCGCCTGTCCCCAATGCGGAGACTTCGCCTTGCAGAATCGTGGCGGGGGCTGGATTTGCGACACCTGCGGCGCGGCTCCGCAGATGCAGGGGTGATTGAGACGCTGTTTCGGCCCGCTTCTTGCTGAGGCGAAGTCAAAGCCCGGAGTCTTCGCATGAACCGTCTCGCAATCGCACTCGCCGCCTCGCTGGTCGCCGCCACGGCCTTGCCGGCGGTCGCACAGAACGCCTCGCAGATCAGCCGCGTGCGCGCCGGCGCCAGCTGCCCCGGCTGCAACCTTTTCCAGGGCGACTTCTCGGGCATGGAGGTGCGCGGCCTCAACCTGGCGGGCGCCCGGCTGCGTCAGGCCGATCTCAGCCTGTCGGTCATGAACCGCACCCGCTTCTCGCGAGCCGACATGCGAGACGTGGAAGCCTATGGCGGCGTCTTCTCGGGCTCCAACTTCGCCGGCGCCGACCTGACCAACGCCAGCTTCGTCGGCGCCTATCTGGACGGCTCCACGATGTCGGGCGCCAAGCTCAACGGGACCAATCTGTCGGGCGCGCAGCTCGCGCGCGTCGTCGGCCTGACCCAGGGCCAGCTCAATCAGGCCTGCGGCGACGACGCCACGGTCCTGCCGCGCGGCCTGCGCATTCCGGCCTGCTGACGGTCTCCATCGTTACCACGATTTAAGTAGGGTTTTTCAGGCGACAGGCGCATCTAGGGATCGTGATGAAACGCCCGCTCGCCCTTCTCCGTCCCCTGGCTCCCGCAGCCGCCGCCCTCTCCGGGCTGCTGGTCGCTGCGCCCGCTTTCGCCGGGACGATGACCCTGTCTCAGATGCAGGATCGCGACGTCGCCCGGATGGTTTCGCTGGGCGGCAGCTGCAATCGCTGCGAACTGTCGGGTCGCGACCTGTCGGGGGCTACCTTCACCGGCGCCAGCTTCACCAACGCCACCCTGGTCGGCGCCACCCTGCGCGGGGCCGAACTGCTTGGTTCCAATTTCGCCGGCAGTGATTTCAGCCGTGCTGACATGCGGGGCGTGGAAATGATGGGCGCCAACTTCACCAACGCCGTCTTCACCAGCGCCAATCTGACCGGCGCCGAAGCCACCGGGGCCAACCTGATCGGCACGTCTTTCCAGGACGCCAACCTGTCCTCGGCCGAGTTGAACGGCGCCAATTTCAACCGCGCCATCCTGACCCGCACCAGGTTCAACAGCAGCGAGATGTTCGGCTCGACCCTGGCCAATGTCCGCGCCAACGGCGCCGACTTCTCCAATGCCGAGATCAACGCGTCCAACCTGAGCAACGGCGTGTTCGACGGCGCCAAGTTCAACAACGCCTCACTGGACAGCGCCCGCCTGACCGGCGCCAGCTTCGATCGCGCCAACTTCTCCGGCGCCTCGATGAACCGCACGGACATTCGCGGCGCCGACCTGTCGGGCGCGCGCGGCCTGACCCAGGATCAGATCCACGACGCCTGCGGCGACGGCGCGACCCGCCTGCCCAATGGCCTGACGGTGCGGTCGTGCGGCGGCGTCGGCGGCATCCGCGTCATTCGCAAACCGCCAGCGCCTCCGGCCCCGCCCGCGCCGCCCATCCCGCCGCGTCAGCGCAATCTGGTCATCGCCTCGGGACACTAGGCCAACCGAACAGACCAACAAAAAGGGCGGCTCTCGCGAGCCGCCCTTTTCAATTCAACGCCGCGACACCGCCTATTTGAGCGGCAGGGCCGTGCGGATCAACAGTTCCTTCAGTTGCTTGTCGGCGGCCTCGGCGGGCGCGCTCATCAGCAGGTCCTGGCCCTGCTGGTTCAGCGGGAAGGCGATGACCTCGCGGATGGCCGTCTGGTTGGCCAGCAGCATGACGATGCGGTCGATGCCCGGGGCCAGACCGCCGTGCGGCGGGGCGCCGAAGCGGAAGGCGTTCAGCATGCCGCCGAACTGCTCCTCGACCACCGAGGCGTCGTAGCCCGCGATTTCGAAGGCCTTGAGCATGATCTCGGCCTTGTGGTTCCTGATCGCGCCCGAGCACAGCTCATATCCGTTGCAGACGATGTCGTACTGATAGGCGCGGATGGTCAGCGGGTCCTGGGTCTCCAGGGCCTCCATCCCGCCCTGCGGCATCGAGAAGGGGTTGTGGCTGAAATCGACCTTCTTCTCTTCTTCCGACCATTCGAACATCGGGAAGTCGACAATCCAGCAGAATTTGAACTGATCCTCATCGACCAGCTTCAGCTCGGCGCCGACGCGGGTGCGGGCCAGACCGGCGAACTTGGCGAAGACGGCGGGGTCACCGGCGGTGAAGAAGGCGGCGTCGCCCTTGCCGAGGCCCAGCGAGGCCATCAGGGCCTCGGTCGGCTCCTGGCCGAGGTTCTTGGCGATGGGGCCGCCCCAGGCCTGCTGATCGTCCGACCAGAAGATGTAGCCCAGACCCGGCTGGCCCTCGCCCTGCGCCCACGAGTTCATACGGTCGCAGAAGGCGCGCGAACCGCCGGTCGGCGCCGGGATGGCCCAGACGGCGTTCTTGGCGTCAGCGCCCAGGATCTTGGCGAACAGGCCGAAACCGCCGTCACGGAAGTGCTCGGACACGTCCTGCATCTTGATCGGGTTGCGCAGGTCCGGCTTGTCCGAACCGTACCACTTCATCGACTGGGCATAGGTCAGACGCTCGAAGCCCTTGTGCTCCATGGTCTGGCCGAAGTCGTTGGTGAAGGTATGGGTCCCGTCGATGGGCGAAACCGGCTTGCCCTCGCCGAACTCGTTGAAAACGCCGTTCATCAGCGGCTCGATGGCGGCGAAGACGTCTTCCTGGGTCACGAAGCTCATCTCGACGTCCAGCTGGTAGAACTCCAGCGAACGGTCAGCGCGCAGGTCTTCGTCGCGGAAGCAGGGCGCGATCTGGAAGTAGCGGTCGAAGCCCGAGACCATCAGCAGTTGCTTGAACTGCTGCGGGGCCTGCGGCAGGGCGTAGAACTTGCCCGGGTGCATACGGCTCGGCACCAGGAAGTCGCGCGCGCCTTCCGGCGACGAGGCCGTCAGGATCGGGGTCTGGTACTCGAGGAAGCCCTGCTCCACCATGCGCTGACGGATCGAGTGGATCACCTTGGAGCGCAGGACGATGTTCTTGTGCAGGGTCTCGCGGCGCAGGTCGAGGAAGCGGTTCTTGAGACGAATCTCTTCGGGGTATTCCGGCTCGCCGAAGACCGGCAGCGGCAGCTCGGCGGCTTCCGACAGCACCTCGACCGACAGGACGCGCACTTCGATCTCGCCCGTGGGCAGGTTGGCGTTGGTGGTTTCGGCCGAGCGAGCCACGACTTCACCGTCGATCTTGATGACGCTTTCGGCGCGCAGGCGCTCGACGGCCTCGAAGCCCGGCGTCTCCGGGTGCAGCACCAACTGGGTCAGGCCGTAGTGGTCGCGCAGGTCGATGAACAGCAGGCCGCCGTGGTCGCGCTTGCGGTGAACCCAGCCCGACAGACGAACATTCGCGCCCGCATCCGTCGAACGGAGGGCGCCGCAGGTATGGGTGCGATAGGCGTGCATGATCGGATATCGTCTGAAAACGGCTGCAGAACAGCGTGAATTAGGAGGGGCGAAAGGCCCATCATCGCCCCGGAAAGTCAAGGCTGGCGGCTAAATCCACAGCGCCGCGCGGTTGTCCACCGCCGCCGGGAACCTGCCCACAGCGCGTCCGATCGCCTCTGCTATGGTTCAGCTCATGACCGCCCTCGGTTCCGACATCCAGCAATTGCGCCTGCCGCTGCGGCAGGAGGCGTCGCAACGCGCGGCGGATTTCGCGGTGTCCGATTCCAATGCCGCCGCCACGTCGGTGCTGGCGACCTGGCCCGAGATGGCGGGCTCGATCCTGTCGATCTTCGGACCGCCCGGCAGCGGCAAAAGCCATCTGGCCGCCGCCTGGGTCGAGCGCACGGGCGCCCTCGCCCTGCACGGCGCCGAGGCCGCCCTGGTCGATCCGCTGGAGCTGGAAGGCCAGTTCGTCCTTCTGGACCGCGCCCAGGACGCCGATGACGAGAGCCTGTTCCACCTGATCAACCTGACCCAGTCGGGCGGCGGCGCCCTGCTGCTGGTGTCACGCGATCCGCCTGGGGCCTGGGCCTGCGATCTGCCGGATCTGCGCTCGCGCCTGAACGCCATCCGCACCGTGGGCATCGAAGCGCCCGACGACGTCGTGTTGGGGGCCATGCTCAAGCGCGCCTTCGCCACCCGCAACATCACGCCGGGCGAGGAAGTCGTGGACTATCTGGCCCGTCGCATCGACCGCTCGGCCGACGCAGTCGAACGCATTGTCGATCAACTGGACGCCTACCACCGCCCCGTCACGCGCGTTCTGGCCCGTCAGGTTCTGGGCGACAGCGACGAACTGTCTGACGGATAACTTCATATCGCGGTTGCAGCCGTCACAGGCCCGCGCGACAACAGTCAAATGACTGAAATCGCGCCGATCGCCGTCGATAACACCGGTGAGGAAGTCCCCTCCTCGCGCGCGCCGCAGCTGGAGCTGTCCGAGGCGTTGATGAACTCGCCCGAGCGCTTCATCAACCGCGAGCTGTCCTGGCTGGCCTTCAACGGGCGTGTGCTGGAAGAAGCCGCCAACGAGGGCCATCCCCTGCTGGAGCGGGTGCGCTTTCTCTCCATCTCGGCCAACAACCTGGACGAGTTCTTCATGACCCGCGTGGCAGGCCTGAAAGGTCAGGTGCGCGAGCGCGTCCGCGTCGTCTCGCCCGACGGCCTGACGCCCGCCGAACAGCTGGAACAGGTCAACGCCGCGGCCGGGGGCCTGATGGCCGAACAGCAGCGCCGCTGGCGCGTCCTGCGCAAGGAAATGGCCGCCGCAGGCATCGAGGTGGTCGAGGCCGCCAAGATCACCCGCACCGAACGCGAGCGGCTTGAGCCGGAATTCCTCAATCAGTTGTTCGCCGTCTTGACGCCGATGGCGATCGATCCCGCCCACCCCTTCCCCTTCCTGCCCAACCTCGGCTTCTCACTGGCGCTGAAGCTGCGCCGGAACAGCGACCACCGTGTCCTCTACGCGCTGGTGCCGGTGCCAACCCAGGTGCGGCGCTTCTGGGCCCTGGCCACCGACGGCCGTTCGGCGCCGGGCCGCAAGCGTTACGTCTCGCTCGAGAACATGCTGCTGCTGTTCATCGACCACCTCTTCCCAGGCTGCGAAATCCTGGAGAAGGGCCTGTTCCGCCTGATCCGCGACTCGGACATCGAGATCGAGGAGGAGGCCGAAGATCTGGTCATGGAGTTCGAGGAAGCGTTGAAGCAGCGCCGCATGGGCTCGGTCGTCCGCATCAAGATCCAGGCCTCCATGCCCGAGGACCTGCGCGATTTCATCATCGCCGAACTGCACGCCCAGCCGCAGGACGTGGTTCTGGTGGAGGGGATGCTTGGGCTGGCGCAACTGGCCGAACTGATCCCCGGCGGGCACCCGGACCTGAAGTTCAAGGGCTATGAGCCGCGTTACCCCGAGCGGGTGCGTGACAACGGCGGCGACATCTTCGCGGCGGTTCGCGAAAAGGACATGCTGATCCACCACCCGTTCGAGAGCTTCGACGTGGTGGTCCAGTTCCTGCGACAGGCCGCGCGCGATCCCAACGTCATCGCCATCAAGCAGACGCTGTACCGCACTTCCAAGGACAGCCCCATCGTCGCCGCCCTGATCGAGGCGGCCGAGAACGGCAAGAACGTCACCGCCCTGATCGAGCTGAAGGCGCGCTTTGACGAAGAGGCCAACCTGCGCTGGGCGCGGCAGATGGAACGGGCCGGCGTCCACGTCGTCTTCGGCTTCGTGGAATACAAGACCCACGCCAAGCTGAGCGTGGTGGTGCGGCGCGAGGGCGACGCCCTGCGCACCTACTGCCACTTCGGCACCGGCAACTACCACCCGACGACGGCCAAGATTTACACCGACCTCAGCCTGTTCACCTGCAACCCCGTCCTGGGTCAAGACGCCACGCGGGTGTTCAACTACATCACCGGCTATGCCGAGCCGGATGAGCTGGAAGCCCTGGTCGTCTCGCCGCTGAACATGAAGACCAGCCTGCTGGAAATGATCGGCAAGGAGATGTCCGCCGCCGCCAAGGGCAAGCCCGCCGCCATCTGGGCCAAGATGAACGCCCTAGTCGATCCGGAGATCATCGACGCCCTGTACCGCGCCAGCCAACAGGGCGTTCGCATCGAACTGGTCATTCGCGGCATCTGCTGCCTGCGTCCCGGCGTGCCGGGTCTGTCGGAGAATATCCGGGTCAAGTCGATCGTCGGCCGCTTCCTGGAGCACAGCCGCATCGTCGCTTTCGCCAACGGCCACGACCTGCCCAGCAACAAGGCCAAACTCTACATCTCGTCCGCCGACTGGATGCCGCGCAATCTGGATCGCCGCGTCGAACTGATGACGCCCATCCTGAACGCCACGGTCCATGATCAGGTGCTGGATCAGATCATGGTCGCCAACCTGAAGGACGACGCCCAGAGCTGGACCCTGGCCGCCGACGGGACCTATCGCCGTGTCACGCCCTCCGGTCCCGAACGGCCCTTCTCGGCCCACAAGTACTTCATGACCAATCCCAGCCTGTCGGGCCGCGGCCGCAAGGTGAAGACCCTGCCCGGCGCCCTGTCCTACGCAGGGCTCAAGCCCCGGAAGCATCGCTGATGGGCGTCGAGGCCGAATACCCCTCGCGCCAGATCGCCGTCATCGACATCGGCTCCAACTCGGTGCGTCTGGTCTTGTATCGGCTGGAAGGCCGGGCGGTCTGGACCATGTTCAACGAGAAGGTCCTGGCCGGTCTGGGTCGAGATCTGGCCGCGACCCGACGCCTGTCCGTGCCCGGCGTCGTCGCGGCTATGACGGCGCTGCGCCGCTTCGCCGCCGTCATTGAGGGCGTCCAGCCGGACCAGACCATCATCGCCGCCACCGCCGCCGTGCGCGAGGCCGAGGACGGCGCCGACTTCTGCGCCCGCGTGGCCGCAGAGACTGGGCTGCAGGTCCGCGTCCTCAGCGGCGAGGAGGAAGCCCGCTATTCAGCACTTGGCGTTCTGGCCGGCGCCCCTGGCTCGCAAGGCGTGGCAGCCGATATGGGCGGCGCGAGTCTGGAGCTGACCCGGATTGGCAACGGCGGACGCAACCGTCCGCTGGACAAGGGCGTGACCCTGCCGCTAGGCCCCTTCTCACTGGTTGACCCCAAGGGATTCGACGTCGACCGCCTGCGCACCCGTATCGCCAAGCGGCTGGCCCCGGTCGCCGACGCCTACGCCACGACCGAACTGCACGCCGTCGGCGGGGCCTGGCGCAGTCTGGCCCAGATGCACATGGCCCAGACGGACCATCCGCTGCGGATCGTCCACGAATACGCCATGAGCGCCGCTGACGCGCGCGATCTGGCCCGATTGGTGGCGCGTCAGTCCAAGGCCTCGCTGGAAAAGCTGCCGGGCGTGTCCAAGCGCCGGGCCGAGACCCTGCCCTACGCCGCCCTGGTGCTGGACGGACTGATCGAGGCCTTGGGCCTGAGATCCATCACCTTTTCCGCCTGGGGCGTGCGCGAGGGTCTGCTCTACGCGGGCCTTTCGCCCGAGATGGCGGCGGTCGACCCCCTGCTGGCCGGCTGTTCCGCCTGGGGCGGACGGCAAGGCGTGGACCCGGCCCTGCCGCGCGCCCTGGACGGCTGGCTTCAACCGGTCGTCTCGGCCATGCCCGAGGCCTTTGGCGAGGAGCGCGACGCCCTGCTGACCGCCTCGGTCTGTCGTCTGGCCGACCTCGGCGCCCGCTTGCATCCCGACCACCGGGTGGATCTGGTCTTCGATCAGGTGCTTCGTTCGCCCATTCCGGGCCAGACCCACGCCGAGCGAGCCTTCCTGGCGGTGGCCATGAACGCCCGTTACGGCGGCGAGGCCAAGACGCCGTCGCCGGACGCCGTCGATCGTCTGCTGTCGGCGCCTGGCCAGAAGCGCGCCCGCGCCCTGGGCCTGGCCATGAGGCTGGCCTGCGACCTGTCGGGTCGCTCGCCGCAACTGCTGGCCAACGCCGCAGCCACGGTCGAGAAGGGCGCGCTGCGGATCACCGCCGCCGAGGGCTACGCCGACATGCTGCTGGGCGAACAGACCCGCCGCCGCGCCAAGGCCCTGGCCGAAGCCATGGGGCTGGCGCTGAAAATTTAGAGGAACGCCTCTCCCTCCCCTTCATGGGGAGGGTGGTCGCGTAGCGACCGGGTGCGGAGGGCCGGGCGATACGGGGCTGGTCGCTTGAATAGCCAAGCCGCCCCCACCCGGCTTCGGCTATGCCTCAGCCACCCTCCCCCTAAGGGGGAGGGAGAATTCCGAGACCTAGCCTTCGATCTCGACCACTTCGACCCGCGAGCCGTTCAGCACCAGGGCGATCTCGCCCTTCTTGAGCTTCAGGGCGTCGTCGCCGAACAGCTGACGGCGCCAGCCCTTCATGGCTTCGACGTCGGCGTTGTCGTCATTGGCGATCTTTTCCAGATCAGCGACGTTGGCGATCAGCTTGGTGGCCACGCCAGCGTTGTCGCTCTTGGCCTTCAGCAGAACCTTCAACAGTTCGACCACCGAGGGCGGGGCCGGCTGGCTGTGGGCCGGGCGCTCCAGCTTGGGCGCATGGGCTTCCGGGTCGGCCAGGACGCGCTTCAGCTCGGCGGCCAGTTCCAGACCCAGGCGCGAACCGCCAAAGCCCTTGGGCACCGAACGCAGGCGGTTGAAGGCTTCGGGGTCGGTCGGGGCCTGGACCGCGATCTCGTCGATGCCCTCGTCCTTCAGGATGCGGCCGCGCGGCTGGTCGCGTTCCTGGGCCGCGCGCTCGCGCCAGACGGCGGTGGCGACGAAGGCGGCCAGGTATTTGGCGCTGAACTTCTTGGGCTTCAGCCGCTTCCACGCGTTCTCGGGCGTGGTGTCATACAGGGCCGGATCGGTCAGGGCGCCCATTTCGGACATGACCCAGTCCAGACGGCCTTCCTTCTGAAGCCGATCGCGCAGCTTGGGATAGAGGGCCGCCAGGTGGGTCACGTCGCCCAGGGCATAGACCAGTTGCGCGTCCGACAGCGGGCGACGCGCCCAGTCGGTGAAACGGCTGCCCTTGTCCAGTTCCTGGCGCAGCATCTGGCGGACCAGCTGTTCATAGCTGACCTGATCGCCGAAACCGGCGGCCATGGCGGCGACCTGGGTGTCGAACATGGGTTTGGGCATAGCGCCCAGGCGGTTGAAGATTTCGACGTCCTGACGGGCGGCGTGGAAGACCTTGATGATCGATTCGTCGCGCAGCAGGGCGAGGAAGGGCTCCAGGTCCAGATCCTCGGCCATCGGGTCGATGATGGCGGCGTCCGTGGGCGAAGCGGCCTGGATCAGGCACAGCTTGGGCCAGTAGGTCGTCTCGCGCATGAATTCGGTGTCGACCGTGATGAACGGGGCCTTGGCCAGGCGTTCGCAGAAGTCGATTAGCGCGTCATTGGTGGTGATTGGCGTCATTCCGATGCTATAGCCCCGCGCGACGCCGTCGTGGCAAGAGCGCTGCGACAGATTTTCGCCCCCGATTTCGAGCCGTGACCGATGAGCGACACCCCCGAAGCCCTGAAAAACGGCCTCACCTACGCCGATGCGGGCGTGGATATCGACGCCGGAGAAATGTTGGTCGACGCGATCAAACCTCTCGCCAAGTCGACGCGCCGCCCCGGCGCCGAGGCTTCGCTGGGCGGATTCGGCGCCCTGTTCGACCTCAAGGCCGCCGGTTTTGAAGACCCGCTGATCGTCACCACGACGGACGGCGTCGGCACCAAGCTGAAGATCGCCATCGAGACCGGCCGTCATGACGGCGTGGGCGTCGATCTGGTCGCCATGTGCGTCAACGACTTGCTGGCCCAGGGTGCCGAGCCGCTGATGTTCCTGGACTACTACGCCACCGGCAAGCTGGACGTGGACGCCGCGCGTCGCGTCGTCGCCGGCATCGCCGAGGGCTGCCGCCAGTCGGGCAGCGCCCTGGTGGGCGGCGAGACGGCCGAAATGCCGGGCATGTATTCGGGCGGCGACTATGACCTGGCCGGATTCTCGGTCGGCGCGGTCGAGCGCGGTCAGGTCCTGCCCTATCTGGACCAGCAGAAGGCCGGCGATATCATCATCGGCCTGGCCTCCTCGGGCCCGCACTCGAACGGCTATTCTCTGATCCGCAAGGTGGTCGAGAAGTCCGGCCTGGCCTGGGGCGACGACGCCCCCTTCGCCAAGGACTGCTCGCTGGCCCAGGCCCTGATGGAGCCGACCCGCATCTATGTGAAGCCCGTCCTGCCGCTGATGAAGGCGGGTCTGGTCAAGGGCGCGGCCCACATCACGGGCGGCGGCCTGATCGAAAATCCGCCGCGCTGCATCGCCGAGGGCCTGCAGGCCGCGTTCGACTGGAACGCCTGGGCTCTGCCCCCCGTCTTCGAATGGCTGGGTCAGGTAGGCGGCATCTCCGACCATGAACTGCGCCGCACCTTCAACTGCGGTGTCGGCTTCATCCTGATCGTCTCGCCGGAAAACGCCGAGCCGGTCCTGGCCGCCCTGCTGAACGCAGGCGAAGAAGCCTTCATCTGCGGACAGCTGGAAGCCGCCTGAGCTTCCCCCGCCTGAAACGACAAAGGCCCCGGTCGCGAGACCGGGGCCTTTTTCTTTGGCACTGTTGTCAGCGAACCCCGCCGTTCTGGGTCTCATCGTAGAACTTCGCCAGATCGACGTGCAGTTCCTCCAGCGCCTTGCGGCTCGTGTACATCATGTGTCCGCCCTCATAGTAGGTGAACTCCAGGTTCTGGCGCAGCTTGGGCTCCAGCATCATCTGGGCCAGGTCGAACTCGGTCGAGAAGAAGGGCGTGGCGGCGTCGTAATAGCCGTTCAGCGCCAGCACCTTCAGATGCGGATTGCGCCGCATGGTCGTGGCCAGGTCGACCGCCGTGTTCGGCGTGGTCTGCGGACCACCGACCGGCGGACGGTGGCTCCAGTTCCAGTTGAAGCCCGGCAGGCCGCGCGCCGACTGGCGATAGTCCATGTCGGTGCGGAAGTTCAGCGTATTGGCGATGTAGTCGTTGAAGACGCCGAAATAGGCCCCGGTGATGGCGCTGCTCGACGGGTCTTCTTCCGGCTCGCCGCCCACGGCGTCGGCGTCCATGCCCAGATAGCGGGTGTCCAGACGGCCGATGGTCTCGCGACGATCGCGCAGCAGCTCCTTGCGGAACGGCGACAGCTCGACCCGCAGGTTGGCGTTGTCGATGAAGGTCGGCGAGACGCCGATCAGTTCGCTCATCTGCTGGGCGATCTGGGCGCGTTCGGCGTCCGAGATCATGTGCCCCTTGGCCAGGGCCGCCGCATAGGGGCCCATGGCGAAGTCGCGGGCGCGTTGGACGTGAGCCTCGACCGTGGCCGGACGGTTCGGCACCTTGTTGTGATACCAGGCCGTCGCCGCATAGGTCGGCAGCAGGGTGATGAAGTTCTGAGCATAGCCCGGTTGGCGCACGCCATAGTTCATGATCGACGACAGCAGGATGACGCCGTTCAGCGACATCCCCCGGCTTTCCAGCTGATGCGCCACCGCGCCCGTGCGCAGGGTGCCGTAGCTCTCGCCCAGCACGTACTTTGGGCTGGACCAGCGGTTGAACTTGCTCGTGTAGCGCATGATGGCGCGGGTGAAGGCGTCAGCGTCCTGATCCACGCCCCAGAAGGTCGAACCCGGCGTTTCGGCCAGGGGGCGCGAGTAACCGGCGCCGACCATGTCGATGAAGACCAGGTCGGTTTTGTCCAGCAGGGTCATGTCGTTGGGGCCGACGTTGAACGGCGCCGGGCGCTCGACCACCGGGTCGTCCGTCAGCACCCGCACCGGGCCGAAGGCGCCCATGTGCAGCCAGACCGTCGGCGAGCCCGGCCCGCCGTTGTAGAGATAGGTCACCGGGCGGCGGCCGACCGGCTGACCGTCCAGGGTGTAGGCGACGTAGAAGAGGCTGGCCGTCGGCATCCCGGCGTCGTCGCGAATGGTCAGGGTGCCGGCCGTGGCCTTGTAGCGCATAGCGCGGCCGTGGGCGGTGATCGAATGGCTGGTCGTCACCTCCTTCTCTTCCGGCGTGGCGCGAGCCCAGTTGCGCTCGACCTGCTCGGCATTGGCGTTGCGCAGGCGGTCCGAAGCCGAGCGAACCGGGCCGGAACCCCCGCCGGAGGCTTCCTGAGCCGTGGAAACCATCGGCACGGCCAGGATTGCCGCAGCACAGGCAGCAGTAAGCAGATGACGCATTTTGAAACTCCCCCTCACGCGCCGGACAGCCCGGCGGCGGGACGCTAACGCCAAGCGGGGCCGTCCGGCAACGGACTTTATGACGCCCTGATCAGCGGCATGGGCTTGCCAAGAGGCGACGACGGTCGCATCCCTCCCGCCTCCCCGATCCGTCGCCCGAGCCGCTCCATGACTGAAACCCGCAAGCCCAAGACGCGCGTGGCGGTGCTGATCTCCGGCTCCGGCTCGAACATGGCCTCGCTGATCGCCGCAGGTCAGGCCGCCGACGCCCCTTATGAGGTGGTGGTGGTCGTTTCCAACATCGCCGACGTGGCGGGGCTGGAGAAGGCCCGCGTCGTCGGGGTGGAGGCCCTGACGGTCGAGCACAAGGCGTTCGGCAAGGACCGCGAGGCGCATGAGCGCGCCATCGACGCCCTGCTGGTCGAGCGGAACGTCGAGGTCATCGCCCTGGCCGGCTACATGCGCCTTCTGACGCCCTGGCTGGTGCAGAAGTGGGGGGGGCGGATGCTGAACATCCACCCGTCGCTGCTGCCTCTCTATCCCGGTCTGAACACCCACGCCCGCGCCATTGAGGCCGGCGACGCAGAGGCAGGCTGCACCGTCCACGTCGTGACTGAAGGCGTTGATGAAGGCCCGGTCCTGGGTCAAGCCCGCGTGCCGATCCTGGCGAGCGATACGGCTGAGACCCTGGCCGAGCGGGTCAAGACTGCGGAGCATGTGCTGTATCCGCAAACACTGGCGGCTTTCGTCGCGCGCTAGGGCGACGTCCACCTTAACGATTTTTAATGCGACAGGCGGTCGCAGGCAGGAGCAGTTTCCCCGCGAACGATCGGATCGGTCCAGCCTGAGTGGACCGGCGACCGCTTGATGTTTCCACATGGGAAGACCCGATGTCCAAGACCCGCCTGATGGGCGCCGCCGGCCTGGCGCTCGCCCTCGCGCTCTCCGCCCAAGCCGCCTCGGCCCAGAACGCCCACGCCGGCCACGCCGCCGCTGCTGCGGCTGACGCCCCGCAAATCCACCCCTGGGGTTTTGACCTGAACGGTCGCGACCTGGCGGTGAAGCCGGGCGACGATTTCAACGAATACGCCAACGGGACCTACCTCAAGAACACTGATATCCCCTCGGACAAGGCCCGCTTCGGCCCGTTCGACGTCCTGTACGAGAACGCCCAGAGCCAGCTGAAGTCGATCATCGAAGCCAGCGCCGCCAACCCGACCAACGCCAATGCGCAAAAGGTCGGTGCCCTCTACGCCAGCTTCATGGACGAGGCCCGCGTCAATCAACTGGGCGCCCAGCCGCTGGCCGCCGATCTGGCCGCCGTGCGAGCCGTGACGGATCACAGCGGCATGGCCCGCCTGATGGGCGAAAGCCACGCCGGCTTCGGCGGCTCCCTGTTCGGCGTCGACGTGTTCGAGGACCTGCAGAACCCCAACCTCAACTCGGCCTATATGGGCCAGGGCGGTCTCGGCCTGCCCGATCGCGACTACTACCTGAAGGCCGACTTCGCGCCTCAGCGTGAGGCCTATGTCGCCTACATCACCCGCGCCCTGACGGCTGCGGGCTGGTCGAACCCGGCTCAGGCCGCCGCCGACATCCTGGCCTTCGAAACCAAGGTGGCCGAAAAGCACTGGACCACGGTCGAGCGTCGCCAGATCGACAAGATCTACAACCCGGCCTCGACCGCTGACCTGGCCAGGCTGGCCCCCGGCTTTGACTGGACCGCCTTCCTGCAAGGCGCCCAGATCGCTGATGTGCCGACCGTCGTCCTGATGGAAAACACCGCCATCCCGGGCATCGCCCAGGTCTTCGCCGACACCTCCCTGGACACGTTGAAGGCGTGGGAAGCCTTCCAGATCGTCGATCAGGCCGGCCCCTACCTGTCCGACGCCTTCGTGAACTCGCGCTTCGAGTTCCGCGGCAAGACCCTGCGCGGTCAGCCCGAGAACCGTCCGCGCTGGAACCGCGGCGTGGCCCTGGTCGACGGCCAGCTGGGCGAGGTGCTGGGCCAAGAGTACGTCCGCCTGCACTTCCCCGCCTCGTCCAAGACCCAGATGGAGGCCCTGGTCGCCAACCTCAGCGCCGCCATGACCGAGCGACTGAAAAACCTCGACTGGATGAGCGAGCCGACGCGCGAGCAGGCCCTGCTCAAGATGTCCAAGTTCGGCGTAAAGATCGGCTATGCGGACAAGTGGCGTAGCTATGACGGCCTGGAGCTGTCGGCGACCGACCTTTACGGCAATGTCGAACGCGCCTCGGCCTTCGACTGGGCCTGGAAGCGCGGCAAGATCGGCAAGCCGGTCGATCCGCTGGAATGGGGCATGACGCCCCAGACGGTGAACGCCTATTACAACCCGCCGCGCAACGAGATCGTCTTCCCGGCCGCCATCCTGCAGCCGCCCTTCTTCGACCCCAACGCCGATCCGGCCGTCAACTATGGCGGCATCGGCGCCGTGATCGGCCACGAGATCACCCACGGCTTCGACGATCAGGGCCGCAAGTCGGACGCCAACGGCGTGCTGCGCGACTGGTGGACGCCGGAAGACGCCGCCCGCTTCGAGGAACGCGCCAAGGTTCTGGGGGCCCTCTACGACGCTCAGGAACCTGTTCCCGGCGTCCACATCAACGGCGCGCTGACGATGGGCGAGAACATCGCCGACCTGGGCGGCCTGCTGATGGCGCTGGACGCCTATCACCGCAGCCTGAACGGCCAGCCGGCCCCGGTCATCGATGGTCTGACCGGCGACCAGCGCGTCTTCCTCGGCTGGGCTCAGGTCTGGCGCGAGAAGTCGCGTGAGGCGGCGCTCAAGGAGCAGTTGACGACCGACCCGCATTCGCCGGGCGCCGCCCGCGCCGCCACCCCGCCGCGCAACATCGACGCCTGGTACGCCGCCTTCGGCGTCACCCCGGATCAGGCGGAATACATCGCCCCTGAAAGCCGCGCCCGCATCTGGTAAGCGGCGCGTCCGAATAGCGAACGCGAAAACGGCGTCAGCTTCGCAGCTGACGCCGTTCTTCTATCTGGAAGGCCCGGGCGAAATCAGTTCGGCTTCTTGGGGGTCGTAACGGCGCCTGCAACCGCACCGATCGCGGCGCCGGCGACGGTCGCGCCCGTATTGCCGCCGATGGCCTGGCCGGCGACAGCGCCGCCGAGAGCGCCCGAAGCCGCACGTTGTTCCGTAGTGGTGCCGCAGGCGGCCAGAAGGCCCAAGAGGCCGATGGCCGGCGCCAGTTTGAGGATCGTCTTCATGGCGGTCTTCCTTGGTGGCTGAACAGGTAACAGGACCGTGAAAACGAAACGGCCCGCCTCCGGTTCCGGAGACGGGCCGTCTTTATGCTCTCGCTAGGCCGCGCAAGGGCGGCCTATTCAAACCTTAGCCAACGATGTCGGCGTCGGTGAAGAACTGAGCGATTTCGATGCCGGCGTTTTCCAGCGAGTCCGAACCGTGGACCGAGTTCTCGCCGATCGACAGGGCGAACAGCTTGCGGATCGTGCCTTCAGCGGCGTCGTTCGGGTTCGTGGCGCCCATGACTTCGCGGTACTTGGCGACGGCGTTGTCGCCTTCCAGCACCTGGACGACGACCGGCTCGGCGATCATCTGGCCGACCAGTTCGCCGTAGAAGGGACGCTCGGCGTGCACTTCGTAAAACTTCTTGGCCTGGGCTTCGGTCAGCTTGATGCGGCGTTGACCGACGATGCGCAGGCCGGCGCCTTCGATCACGGCGTTGATGGCGCCCGTCAGGTTGCGGCGCGTGGCGTCGGGCTTGATGATCGAGAAGGTACGTTCGGTCATGGGAAGTGACTTCTTGTTTGGGAGTTTGAGGGTCGGCGGCTTATAGCGAGCGCCGCACATCTTTCCAATATCCCCGCGCGTAAGCCTTTTTCTTTCCGGTTCCCATGCTGCAGATCAAAAACCTGACCTACAATGCCTGGGGCCGCGAGTTCCTGGACGACGCCTCCGTCAGCCTGCCCCCAGGGTCCAAGGTCGGTCTGGTCGGCCGCAACGGCATCGGCAAGTCGACCCTGTTCAAGCTGATCCTCGGCGAACTGGCCGCCAACGGCGACGAAATCTCCCTGCCCAAGACCGCGCGCATCGGCTCGGTCGATCAGGAACATCCCGCCACGCCGGTCAGCGTGCTGGACACCATTCTGGAAGCCGACATCGAGCGCCACGACCTGCTGACCCGGCTGGAGACCGCTGAACCGGAAGAGATGGGTGAGATCTGGGGCCGCCTGATCGAGATCGACGCCGACAGCGCCCCGTCGCGCGCCTCGGAAATCCTGGTCGGCCTGGGCTTCAGCCAGGACGACATGCACCGCCCGATGGCCGAGTTCTCGGGTGGCTGGCGAATGCGCGTGGCCCTGGCCGCCGCACTGTTCGCCGAGCCGGACATGCTGCTGCTGGACGAACCAACCAACTACCTCGACCTGGAAGGCGCCCTGTGGCTGGAGCAGCGGCTCAAGCGCTATCCGCACACGGCCCTGATCATCAGCCACGACCGCGAGCTGCTGAACGGCGTCTGCACCCACATCCTGCAGCTGTCGAACCGCAAGCTGGACCTCTACACTGGCAACTACGACACCTTCGAAAAGACGCGGGCCGAGAAGCTGCGCCTGATGGAGGCCAACAAGTCCAAGCAGGACGCCGAACGCGCCCACCTGCAGAAGTTCATCGACCGCTTCAAGGCCAAGGCCTCCAAGGCGACCCAGGCCCAGTCGCGCGTCAAGCGGCTGGAGAAGATGCAGCGCATCGAGCTGCCGCCGGAAGAGCGCGTCGCCCCCTTCACCCTGCCGTCGCCGGAACGTCCCCTGCCCCCGCCGCTGATCCGGCTGGAGAAGGCCAACGTCGGCTATGAGCCGGGCAAGCCGATCCTGAAGAACCTGAACCTGCGGATGGACCTGGACGACCGCATCGGTCTGCTGGGCGTCAACGGGGCGGGCAAGTCGACCTTCGCCAAGCTGATCGCCAAGGCCCTGACCATCGAGACGGGCGAGTTCCACCGCGACGGCAAGATGCGCGTGGGCTGGTTCCACCAGCACCAGATCGAGGCCATGGACCCGACGGACACGCCGCTGGAGATCATCCGCCGCGCCATGCCGGACGCCTCGGAGAGCAGCCGCCGCAGCCGTCTGGCCCAGTTCGGCCTGCCGTTCGAGAAGCAGGAGACCACCGTCGGCTCCTTGTCGGGCGGCGAGCGGGCGCGCCTGCTGCTGAATCTGGTGGCGATGGATGCGCCGCACATCCTGATCCTCGACGAACCGACCAACCACCTGGACATCGACAGCCGCCGCGCCATGCTGGACGCGCTCAATGAATATACGGGCGCGGTCATCCTGATCACCCACGACCGCTCGTTGATGGAACTGGTGGCCGACCGCCTGTGGCTGGCCGCCGACGGATCGGTGAAACCCTTCGACGGCGACATGGACGACTATCAGAAGTTCGTCCTGGACCGCGCCAAGCAGGCGGGCATGAAGCCGACCCAGGTGCGCGAGGAGGTCACGGCCTCCGCCCCGACGCCCGCCGCTGCGCCCAAGGTCGAGAAGAAGAAAGGTCCCTCGCCGTCCACCCTGCGCCATGCGGTTAAGAAGGCCGAGGATCGCATGTCCCAGTTGACCGCCGACCTGGCCCGTCTGGACGACGATCTGGCCAACGCCGCGGTCAAGGACCCGAAAAAACTGGAGGGCCTGACGCGCGCCCGCGCCAAGACCCAGGCGGAGCTCGATCAAGCCGAGGCCGAGTGGATCGCCGCCGAGGAAGCCCTGGCGGAGGTCGCATGACGAAGAAGCAGCCTTCTTCCGTCCTGACACGTGAAGAGTTGCAGGAGGCGGCCAGCCGTCTGCGCGCCTATCTGCGCGATGACATGGAAGTCGAGGTCGGCCAGCTTCCCGCCGAAATGTTGGTCGAGTTCATTGAGCGCGACGTCGGTCGGCTGTTCTACAATCGCGGTCTCCGCGACGCCGAGATCGTGGTCCGTCAAAAGGTCGAGGACGTCGCCGACGCCCTCTACGGCCTGGAGCGCTGAGGCCTTTCCATATCGACGTTCTACGTGAATCACAGCACCTAGACGCTGCTCGCTTGAAAGGACGCCGACATGAACCACCTGTTCGCCGCGATGACGCTCGCGTCCGCGCTGATCGCGCTCCCCGCCCTGGCCCAGGACGCGACGCCTCAGCGTTACGCGGTGGAGCTGCAATTGATGGAAGCGGGCAAGGAGGTGGTTCTGGCCAGCACCTTCGTCGCGGTCGGCGGCACGGCGAACCTGACCCTGAACGGCGACCAGGATGCGCTTGATTTCAACACCACCGTCTACGCCCAACAGGGTGACGGCGCCGAAGATATGCTCGTCACCGAGGTGAACCTGTTCCGCAACGGCGAGGAAATCGCCGCCCCGCGCATGATGATGCGGCGCGGCGGCACGGCCCGTTATGAAGTCGGGACCGAGGGGGCGGACGTGGTCCGGGTCACGGTCAAGCCCGCCCCCTGAATCACGTCAGCCGCAGCTGACGCGCGTCACGACCTCGGTCTTGTCGTCGTAAGTGAAGTTCACGCGGTTATCGCGATAGTCCATGGTCGCCGCGCAGCTGCTGCACAGGACGCGGAAGATGCGGCCGCGCGGGGCGGCGGCGGGAATGGTCGAGCGATTGCGGCCGACATATTCCTGATAGTCGCCAGCCTTGCAGGCCACAGGCGTCGGTTCAGCCCCCGGCGCCGCATCATGGGTAGGAGCGCAGGCAGAGAGCGTCACAGCGCCCGCAAAAGCCGTCAGCATCACGATCGTCTTCATGGCGTTCCTCTTTGTTCCGGGCTTAGCCGCAGCTCACGCGCTCGACGATGCCGGTTTGCTGATTGTAGAAAATATTCAGGCGGTAAGGCGAATAGTCTTCAGTGACGGGACAGGTGGTGCAGGCCACCCGACGGTTCACCACGTCCACCGGAACGGGAATCTCGGTCCGCGGTTTCCCGACCACCCACTGCAGTTCGCCCGCCTTGCACATGTCGGCGTCGTTCTGAGGCAGGCGTGTGCCGACCGGCTGGTTCTGACGCGCCTGCTCAACGATGCGGGGCGCGGTCGGCGTGGGAGGTGACGAGGAGCAACCGGCGACCGTCAGCAGCCCCAAGGCGCTCAGGGAGACGATCAGGCCGCCTTTTCCCAGCGCCCTTCGTCCGTCTGTTTCCAGTAGGCCAGGTTGGCGTTGGCCGCCTTCAGCGTGCGCCAGCGCTCGCGGGCGTGCTGCAACGCCTGTTCGTTTCGACCGTCGAAAATGATGAAGCACCGCTCGTACCCTTCCGTGGCCCCCAGCTCTGACTCATCGACGATGAACAGCGCCTGAGCACCATTCAGGTTCTCGCCTGATTCGGACAGAAGGATGGGCTGACGGGCCGCGTGAGGCTCCGACGCCAGACCGTGCGGCAGGAAGCTGTCGGCGCGATAGGTCCACAGGTGCTCGTCGATGTCGTCGAGGCGGTGCGAGACCGCCCCGCGCACGAGGGCGCGCCAGCCCCGCTGGAGGGTCTTCTCCAGCAGGCCCGGCAGCACCTGATCCAGCGTCGAGCGCTCCAGGTGGTAGAACCAGATTTCCGGCTTTGCGTCAGACACCCGGCCCTACCCTCTGAATGCGTCGGATCAGGCTTCGTATTTGTCGGCGACCATGCGGTCCAGCAGACGCACGCCATAGCCCACGGCGCCGTCCGGCACGGTCGGGTTGCGGCTGTCCTTGACCCAGGCGGTCGAGGCGATGTCGATGTGCGCCCACGGCACGCCGTTGGTGAAGCGCTGCAGGAACAGGGCGGCGGTGATCGAGCCGCCGGCGCGGCCGTTGCCGGTGTTCTTCACGTCCGCGATCGGGCTGTCGATGTGACGCTCATAAGCGGCAGGGATCGGCAGGCGCCAGACATTCTCGCCAACCTTGGGACCAGCAGCCAGGATGCCGTCAGCCAGGTCGTCATTGTTCGAGAAGACGCCGGCGTATTCCAGACCCAGCGAGATGATGATGGCGCCCGTCAGGGTGGCCAGGTCGATCATGAATTTCGGCTTGAAGCGCTCCTGCGTGTACCAAAGCGCGTCGGCCAGCACGAGGCGGCCTTCGGCGTCGGTGTTCAGGACTTCGACGGTCTGGCCCGACATCGACACGACCACGTCGCCCGGACGCTGGGCCTTGCCGTCAGGCATGTTCTCGACCAGGCCGAGGACGCCGACCACGTTGACCTTGGCCTTGCGGCCCGCCAGGGCGTGCATCAGGCCGGCCACGGCGGCGGCGCCGCCCATGTCCCACTTCATCTCTTCCATGCCGTCAGCCGGCTTCAGGCTGATGCCGCCGGTGTCGAAGCAGACGCCCTTGCCGACGAAGGCGATGGGGGCCTCGCCTTCCTTGCCGCCGTTCCACTGGATGACGGCCAGCTGGCTTTCACGCTCCGAGCCCATGCCGACGCCCAGCAGGGTGTGCATGCCCAGCTTTTCCATCTCGGCTTCGCCCAGGATCTCGACCTTGGCGCCCAGGGCTTCCAGTTCCTTCACACGGCGCGCGAACTCGGCCGGATACAGGACGTTTGCCGGTTCCGACACCAGGTCGCGCGAGAACAGGACGGCGTCGGCCACGGCCGACAGCGGCTGGAAGGCGGCTTCGGCGGCGGCGGCGTCCGAGGTGACGACGCGAACCGTCGTGACCGACGGAATCTTGTCGGCCTTCTGCTTGGTCAGATATTTGGCGAAGCGGTAGGCGGCCAGGCGCACGGCGAAGCCGACGCGAGCGGCCTGTTCGGCCGACAGGTGCGCCGCGTCGATGGTCAGGACTTCGGCGCCAGACAGTTTGGCGGCGTGATAGGCGGCGGCGGCGGCGGTCTCGACCGCCAGATCGTCGAACTTGTCAGCCGCGCCCGCGCCCACCAGCAGCACCGAATTGGCGTCGACGCCGGCCGGGGCCGCAACGGCGAGATTGGTGTTCGCGGCGCCGGTGAAACGGCTGTTCGCCATGGCCTTGGTCAGTGCGCCCGAAGCGGCGGCGTCCAGGGCAGAGCCCGTACCGGCCAACGCACGGCCTTCGTGGACCAGAACGGCAAGGATTTGAGCGGCGCTGGGGGAAGCGACGAACTCGATTTTCATGAAACCTACTCCAGGCCAGGGTTCCATGCCCCGGTCGTGCTTGAATCAGACATAACGCTGCGGCTGTTCCACCGTCGCGTTGGGATGTGTATTACATGGCCCGCATCGCTCGCGGCTGCAACTCGCTCGCCCCCGAAACCCTTTCTTTCCGACCATGACGCTGATTCAAGGCTACCTCTTTCGCCAGATCGGCCTGCCCGTCGTGGCGGCGTGCGCGGCGCTGGCCGGAATCGGGCTGCTGAGCCAAAGCCTCGACCAACTCGAAGTCATAGTCGAGCGCGGCCAGAGCATCTGGGTCATGGCCAAGCTGACCCTTCTGGCCCTGCCCCAATTGATCGCGGTCATCCTGCCCATCGGCCTGTTCGTCGGCGCCCTGATCGCCCTGACCCGATTGCAGCGCGAACAGGAACTGACCGCCGCCTACGCCGCGGGCGTCAGCCGCTGGTCCCTGATCCGGCCGGCGATCCAGATCGCCGTCATCATCGCCGTGGTCGCCCTGATCACCAATGTCTTCGTCCAGCCCTGGGCCCAACGCGAGGCGCGTCGCCAGGCCTTCGCAATCCGCACCGACCTGGCCGCCCTGCTGGTCGAGGAAGGCCGTTTCGTTCAAGGCCCCGGCGGCCTGACCGTCTATGTCCAGCAGATCGAGCAAAACGGCCTGCTGAAGAACCTGTTCGTCTATCTGGACAACGGCAAGACGGTCACGACCTGGGACGCCGATTCCGCCCGCTTCGGTCGCGTCGACGGCCTGCCGGTCCTGACCATGCAGAATGGCTCCATGCAGCGCTACTCCTCGCGCGACGTTCTGAACCAGCTATCGTTCGACCAGCAGGTCTTCGACCTCTCGCCCTACACCAAGACGACGGAGCGCATCCGCTTCAAGCCGTCGGACCTGTGGCTGACAGAGCTGCTCGACCCGACGCCCGCCCTGCTGGAAAGCGCTGGCACGCGCGGCGAACTTCTGGCCGAGGCCCATTCACGGCTGGCGTCGCCCCTCTATGCACTAGCGGCCATGGCCCTGGCGCTGACCGCCATCCTCGGCGGGTCCTTCAGCCGAACCGGCTACAGCGGTCGCATCGCCAAGGCGGCGGGCGTCTTCCTAATCGTGCGCGTGTTCGGCTATGGGCTGGTCGCGGCCAGCGCCTGGAACGGCGCATTGAACCTGCTTCAATATCTGCTGCCGCTCGGTGTCAGTTTCCTGGCCCTGCGCCTGCTGTTCCGCGCACTCAAACCGCATCGGCGACGTAGTTGGGCGCCCTATGAACGTTTCAAGGCGAGGTTCGCATGAGGATCCGTCTCGGCCGCATCGAACGCTATGTGCTGATCCAGCAACTGCGCGCCCTGGCCGTCGCCCTGGCCGTCATTTCCGCCCTGGTGATGCTGATCGACTTTGTCGAGGTGTCGCGCGGGCTAAACTCATCCGGCGAACTGTCCAGCGCCCGCATCTTCGGCCTGGTGCTGCTGAAGTCGCCCAGCGTCGTCATCCAGTTGCTGCCCTTCGTCTTCCTTTTCGGCACCCTGGCGGCCTTCGTCGGCCTGAACCGGCGCAGCGAACTGATCGCCATGCGCGCGGCGGGCGTTTCGGCCTGGCGATTCGTACTGCCGGCCGCAGGGTGCGCCCTGGTGCTCGGCGTCCTGACCGTCACCGTTTTCGGCCCCATGGCCGCGGCCGGCGACGGGCTGTGGCAGCGTGAACGTGGCCGCATCTCCGGCACCTCGCCCGGCGCCGAAACCCAGCAGGCCGTCTGGCTGCGCGAAGGCGACGCCGCCCGCCAGATGATCATTCGCGGCGAACGGCAGGACCCGGCCAGCGGGCGGCTTCTGGACGCCAGCTTCTTCATCTACACGACCACGGCCAGCGGTCGTCGCACCTTCACCGAGCGGATCGACGCGGCCACGGCCTCGCTGACGGCCGGACGCTGGCGCCTGACCGACGCAACGGGCGCCCAGACGGGCCAGCGCGCAGTTCGCTACGCCACGCTCGACCTGCCCTCGAACCTGGCGGACAAGGAGGCCTTCCAGCGCTTCGCCCGGCCGCAATCGACGCCCTTCTGGTCGCTGCCGAACCAGATCCAGCGAATCGAGGACGCAGGCTTCGCCTCGACCGCCTATCGCCTGCGCCTTCAGCAACTGCTGGCCACGCCGTTGATGTTCGCCGCAATGTCGATACTGGCCGCCGCCTTCTCGCTGCGTCTGATGCGGCTCGGCGATCTGGCGCGAATGGCGGTGGCGGCCGTGGTGCTGGGCTTCGCCTTCTTCTTCGTGAACCAGTTTTCCTCAGCCATGGGCTCGGCCGAAGTCGTGCCGCCGGTTCTGGCCGCCTGGCTGCCGCCGGTGCTGACGGCGCTCGCCGCCTTCACCTTGCTGTTCTATACCGAAGACGGCTAATCGGACGGTTTCCGGTCGCCCGGCAAAGAGTGGATTCCGCATGAGTGATCGCCGCAAAATCCGTGAGGGAGCCCTGCGCGCCCAGCTCCTGGCCGGTGCGGCCGTCGTCGCCTGCCTGCCGGCCCTGCCCGCGATGGCCCAGATCGCCGCGGCGCCTGCCCCGGCGCCGACCACCCAGAACGCACCTGGAGCCGACGGCCTGACGCCCGACAGCCTCTATGTGAACGCTGACGCCGCAAGCCGCGAGGGCGACGTCGTGAGCGCCAACGGGACGCCCAACAATCGCGTCTACGCCCGGACCCGCGACCACAGCATCCGCGCCGAGGAGGTCACCTACGATCTCAAGACCGGCGTCGCCACCGCCGCCGGCCACGCCGAAATCGCAGCCCCTGACGGTACGGTCGTCCACGCCAGCCGCATCGAACTGGATGCGGACCTCAAGGCCGGCGTCGCGACCGATCTCGCCATGCGCCTCGCCAATGGCGCCAGCCTGATGGCGGCGACGGCGGTGCGCCGTTCCGAGAACGTCAGCGAGCTGAACCGCGTCATCTTCACCCCCTGCCCGATCTGCGACGTGAACGGGCCAAAGCAGCCCAGCGTCTCGATCCAGGCCGACAAGGCGGTGCAGGACCAGGACCTGCGCGCCATCCTGTATCGCAACGTCGTCTTCCGCGTCGGAGGGGTGCCGGTCTTCTACTTGCCGGCCTTTGCTCACCCCGACCCCAGCGTCGAGCGGGCGTCCGGCTTCCTGATTCCTTTCCCGGATTTCGATGAAGGCCGCGGCGCCTCTCTGGAGGTTCCCTACCTTCACGTCGTCTCACCGTCCGAAGACTGGCTGATCAGTCCGCAGATCAACACCAAGATCGCGCCCTTCCTGAACGCTCAGTGGCGTCGACGCTTCGACAGCGGCACGCTGGTCGTGCGCGGCGGCTACACCTATGAGCGCGATTTCGGCGATTTCGACCAGGACGGCGACGGCGACGCTGAAAGCAATGTCCGCTTCGGCGACCGCACCAATCGCAGCTATCTGCTGGCGCACGGCAAGTTCGATCTTCAAGGGCCGTGGCGCTGGGGCTTCACGGCCGAACGCACCTCGGACAAGAGCCTTTTCGACCGTTACAACGTCCGGGACACCTATCAGGACAACGGCCTCTATTATGGCGACCGTCGCCGCCTGATCAGCCAGATCTACGCCGAACGGCAGACCCAGAGGTCCTATCTTTCGGTCGCAGCCTTCTCGATGCAGAGCCTGCGGGTCGCGCAGTTTGACCCAGTCACGCCGGCCCTGAACATCTTCGAGGACGACAAGACCCTGCCCTTGGTCGCCCCGCTGATTGACGCACGATGGGAAGCTCAGAATCCCGTGTTCGGCGGCCGACTGCGCCTGAGAGGCTCCGCCGTCGCCCTGTTCCGCGACGCCTATGTCGGCTCCCCCACCCTGCCGCCGGAGCTGATCCCCCCCGGCCCGACCGACGGCTTGCCCGGCGTCGACAGCCGACGCATGACCGGGCAGGTCGACTGGCGCCGCACCTTGATCTCGCCGATGGGGCTGCGCTGGGAGCCCTTCGTGGACGCCCGCCTCGACGTCTATTCGGTCAATGACCTGCCGCCGATGATGGGCGTGAACTCGGACGTCTTCACGCGCGGACGCGCCAGCGCCGGGGTGGATGTCAGCTACCCGCTCTATCGCCGCCTCAGCGCCGAAGCCGACCTGATCCTGGAACCGATGGCCCAGTTGTCAGTGTCGAACGACGCCGACCTGGATCGCCGCATCCCCAACGAGGACAGTCAGACGCTGGAACTGGACCACAGCTCCCTGTTCCGCATGGACCGCTTCCCCGGCTACGATTTGCTGGAAGGTGGAGTTCGCTTCACGGCCGGCGCCCGCGCCACCCTGCGCTGGGACGACAAGCGTTCGGCCAGCCTGTTCATCGGCCGCAGCATTCGCGCCGACGATCAGAACGAGTTCCTGACGCCGATCCCGGACGATCCCGCGCGCCTCTACGACCCCTCCGGCCTGGCCGACCGCACGTCTGACTGGGTGGTCCAGGCGACCTTTGCTCCGTCCGACCGCATCCGCGGCTGGGCGCACGCCACCATCGACCCCAACGGCGACGTTCGCCGCGCGGAAACGACGGTTGACGGACGTTGGGGACGCCGCAACCAGGCCAGCCTGAGCTACATCATCGACCGCTCCAACCCGGTCAGCGGCCCATTGGACCGCAACTACGAGTTCGTCCAGTTGTCCGGCCACCAGTTCGTCTATGGCAACTGGGGCGTGGCGGTGAACGGCATCGCCGATCTGGAACGCGACATCATCACCCGCTCCGAAGTCGGCCTTCTGTTCGACGACGATTGCTTCCGCGTCGAGCTGGGATGGCGTCGCGACAACACCCGGGTGCGCCCGACCGGTCCCTCTGAAGGGGTCTATATTCGACTTAACCTCGCCACTTTTGGAGGTTCAGGCTATTGAACGCGATGATATGCGCTAAGCATGGCGTACAGGGGCGCGCGCCCTCCACGGCTCGGCATCGTCAATGACGCTGCTGAACGGGGGACGAGACGGCTTTAGGGAATCAGGACTGACGATGCGTTTGATGCGTTACACGACGGGCGTGGCCATGGCCGCCCTCATGGCCGGCACGGCTGTCGGTCAGTCTGCGGCCCAGACGGCCCCGACCCAACCGGCGCCTGCCGCCGGGACGCTGAACCCGGCCGCCGAGGAAGCGCCTCAACGCGCTGCGGCTGCTCCGCAGTTCCGCCTGTCGGACGGCATCATCGCCACCGTCAACGACCGGATCATCACCGGCTACGACCTGCGCCAGCGGATGCTGGTCGTCATGGCCATGGCCCAGGTCCAGCCCACGGAAGAAAATATCGGCGCCATCCAGCAGCAGGCGCTCAACGACCTTATCGAACAGCACCTGCAGGCCGCCGAGATCGCCAAGTTCGAATCGCTAAAAATCAGCGATCAGGAAGTCGATGAAGAGATCGCTGGCATGGCGCGCGAGGCCGGCACCACCGGCCCGAATTACATGGCCTTCCTGGAACAGGGCGGCATCCGTCCCCAAGCCTTCCGCGAGCAGCTGCGCACCGAGATCGGCTGGCGTGAACTGGTCGGCGGTCGCTTCCGCGATCGCGCCAAGGTGAGCCGCACCCAGGTCGACCAAGCCATGCGCCAGCTCACCGAGTCGGCCACCAAGCCCCAGTATCTGGTCGGCGAGATCTACCTCGAAGCCAGCCGTGTCGGCGGTATGCAGGAAGCCATGAACGGCGCCCGCCAACTGGTTCAGCAGATGGTCCAGGGCGCGCCCTTCATGGCCGTCGCCCGCCAGTTCTCGGCCGCGCCCTCAGCCGCCCGCGGCGGCGACGCCGGCTGGGTGGTCCAGGGCACGGTTCAGCCCGCGCTGGAGCAGGCGATGGCGGCGCTCGAGGTCGGCCAGCTTTCCAACCCCATTCCGGTCGATGGCGGGGTCTACATTCTCTACATGCGCGACAAGCGCTCCGGCGCGGCCACCAGCCTGGTTCAGATGAAGCAGGTCATGATCGAACTGCCGGAGACCGCCAGCGAAGCCGACGTGGCCGCCGCGACCCAGCGCCTCGAGACACTGCGCAGCGGAACGACCTGCGACAACATCCTGCAACGCGCCCGCGCCGAGCAAGGCATGCAGGGCGCCGACCTGGGCGAAAGCGACGTGGCCAACCTGCTGCCGCAGTTCCAGCAAGTCGCCCGCTCGGCAGAGGTCGGTACGGTCAGCAGCGTCGTGCGCACGCCGCTGGGCGTGCATATCCTGGCGGTCTGCGGTCGCCGCCTCGGCGGCCCCGAAGCGCCCTCGCGCCAGCAGGTCGAATCCCGCCTGCAGAATCAGAACTACGCCATGCTGGGCCGCCGCTACCTGCGCGATCTGCGAGCTGACGCCCTGATCGAAATCAAGCAAAGATGACCGGACGGCCGCTCATCGTCACGATGGGCGACCCCGCCGGCGTGGGGCCGGAGATCATCGCCAAGGCGTGGCCGGTTCTGGCCACGCCGCCCGGCCCGCTCGACCCCATCACGCCCTTCGTCGTCATCGGCGACGCCGACGTCCTGGCGTCCCAGGGCACGCCGGTCGAGCAGATCTTCAGCCCGTCCGACGCTCGCGGAGTCTTCGGTCGCGCCATCCCGGTTCTGCACCACCCGGCACCCGCCAAGGTCACGCCGGGCAAGCCCGATCCCCACAACGCGCCCGCCGTCGCCGACTGGATCGAGCGCGCTGTCGATCTGGTCATCTCGGGCGAAGGCGGAGGCGTCGTCACGGCCCCCATCGCCAAGGCGCCGATGTATGCGTCCGGCTTCCGCTTCCCCGGCCACACCGAGTTCATCGCTGAACTGACCGCCGACATGCCGTTCAGCGGCACGCGCGGCCCGGTCATGATGCTGACCGCCAAGGATCTGCGCGCCTGCCTGGTGACCATCCATGTCGCGATCGATCAACTGCCCGAGCTGGTGACCGCCGACCGCGTCATGCGCGTCGCTCGCGTCGTGCATGAATCCATGAAGCGGGATTTCGCCATCGCTGCCCCGCGCCTGGCCATGGCCGCTCTGAACCCCCATGCGGGCGAAGGCGGTTCGATCGGCCTGCAGGAAGTCGAGGTCCTGCGCCCTGCCGCCGCCGCCCTGCGCGCCGAAGGGCTGAACATCACCGATCCCCTGCCCGCCGACACCCTGTTCCACGACGAGGCTCGCGCCCGTTACGACGCCACGATCTGCCTCTATCACGATCAGGCCCTGATCCCGGTCAAGACGCTGGACTTCTGGGGCGGGGTGAACGCCACCCTCGGCCTGCCCATCGTCCGCACCTCGCCTGACCACGGCACGGGCTTCGACATCGCCGGCAAGGGCATCGCCCGCGCCGACAGCTTCATCGCCGCCGTGCGCCTGGCTTCAGAGATGGCGGCGGCGCGCGCCACGCGCTAAGGCGTGCGTATGACGGACCTTCCCTCCCTTCGCGAAACGCTCGACGCCCACGGCCTGCTGGCCAAGAAGAGCTTCGGCCAGCACTTCCTGCTGGACCTCAATGTAACGCGCAAGATCGTCCGCTACGCCGGTCCGTTCGAGGGCCGCGCCGTGATCGAGGTCGGCCCCGGCCCCGGCGGCCTGACCCGCGCCATCCTGGAAAGCGACGCCGGCAAGGTGGTGCTGGTCGAGAAGGACCCGCGCTTCATCCCTCTGCTGTCCGAACTGGATGACGGCTCCGGCCGCCTGACCATCGTCGAGGGCGACGCCCTGAACGTGCGCGAAAATCAACTGGTTGAGGGTCCCGCCCATCTGGTGTCCAACCTGCCCTACAACGTCGGCACGCCGTTGCTGATCAAGTGGCTGACCGGCCCGTGGCAGCCCTGCGCCCTGACCCTGATGTTCCAGAAGGAGGTGGCCGAGCGCATCGTGGCCGCCCCCGGCGACGACGCCTATGGCCGTCTGGCCGTCATCACCCAGGCCGTGGCCGACGCCCGCATCGTCATGCACCTGCCCGCCGCCGCCTTCACCCCGCCGCCCAAGGTGGCCTCGGCGGTCGTGCATGTGGTCCCGCGCGCCGAGCGCCCCTCGCCCGAGCGGCTGAAGAAGCTGGAACGCGTCACCGCCGCCGCCTTCGGCCAACGCCGCAAGATGCTGCGCTCCAGCCTGAAACAGCTCGGCGGCGCCGCCCTGTGCGAGGCCGCCGGCATCGAACCCGACGCCCGCGCCGAAGTCATCGACATCGCGGGCTTCCTGCGCCTCGCCGACGCCCTGAAGTAAAGCTTGATATGCCTGTTGAAATCGAACCCTTCCGCGCCATCAGCGTCAGCAGACTGGCCCATGAATTGAAGGCCCAGGGCCGCTCCATCATCCACGTGGAGTTCGGCCAGCCCTCGACCGGCGCGCCCCAGCCCGCCATCGCCCAGGCGCATCGGATTCTCGACAGCGAGCCCGGCGGCTACTGGGAAAGCCCGGCCTTGCGCGCCCGCATCGCCAAGCTTTACGACGACCGCTACGGCGTCACCGTCGATCCCGAGCGGGTGGTCATGACGGCGGGCGCATCCCCCGCCCTGGTGCTGGCCCTGATGATGCGCTTCCAGCCCGGCGACCGGGTGGCCATCGCCCGCCCCGGCTACGTCGCCTATCGCAACACGCTGAAGGCCCTGCACATGGAGCCGGTCGAGATCGACTGCGGCCCCGAGGTGCGCTTCCAGTTGACCGCCGAGGCCCTGCGCGCGCTCGATCCAGCTCCGGCTGGCGTCATCATCGCCAGCCCGGCCAACCCGACCGGCACCATCATCCCTGAGGATGAGCTGAAGGCCATCGCCCAGGTCTGCCGCGAGCGCACCATCTCGGTCATCTCGGACGAAATCTATCACGGCCTGTCCTACACCGGCCCAACCCCGTCCATGCTGCAGTTCGAACCGAACGCATTGATCGTCAACAGCTTCTCCAAATACTGGAGCATGGCGGGCTGGCGTCTGGGCTGGCTGATCCTGCCCGAGGCCGAGGTGCCGCAGGCCCGCGCCCGCGTCGGCAACATGTTCCTGACCCCCGCCACGCTCAGCCAGCACGCAGGTCTGATCGCCATGGACTGCGAGGACGAGCTGGAGGCCAATATCGACGTCTATCGCGCCAATCGCGCCCTGATGCTGGACGCCCTGCCGGCCATGGGCCTGCGCTCCATCGCCCCGCCCGACGGCGCCTTCTACATCTACGCCGACATCGGCCATCTGACCGACGACAGCATCGCCTTCTGTGAGGCCCTATTGCGCGAAACCGGCGTGGCGACGGCGCCCGGCGTCGACTTCGACCCGGTCAACGGCCACCGCTTCATCCGCTTCAGCTTCGCCGTCTCGACGCCCCAGATCGAAGACGCCCTGGCCCGGATCAAGCCCTTCTTCGCGGCCAGAACAGCGGCCGCCGAGGAACGCCTCAACGCCTAGGGGCGTTCGTCAGGGCCCGAAACCTTCGGAGCCTTCATGTCGAAATCGCGTCTCGTCGCTTCCGCCGCCCTGCCCTTCGCCCTGGTCGTCCTGACCGCCTGTGAATCGCCCGCCGAGACGCCAAAACCCGAACAGCCGCCCGCCGCTTCACCGACGCCTGCGCTCACGCGAGAGGCGATTGAAGCGGCGGTGTTCGAGGCCGCACCGACGCCCGCCCCGAACGGCCAGACGGCGCCCGCCGCGGCCGATCCCGCCATCGCCCGCGCCCAGATCCTGCTGGACCGCGCCAACTTCTCGCCGGGCGTCATCGACGGCCTGGGCGGCGACAACACGCGTCAGGCCATCGCCGCCTTCGAAAAGGCCGCCGGTCTGCCTGAGGACGGCGTTCTGGACGCCGAGGTCTTTCGTCGACTGACGGCAGGCGACACAGGCAAGGTCATGGCCGACTACACGATCACCGCCGCCGATCTGGCCGGGCCCTTCATCGGGCAGGTGCCGTCCGACCTTCAGGCCATGTCGAAGCTGCCGACCGTCGGCTACGCCACCCCGTTGGAAGCCTTGGCCGAGAAGTTCCACATGACCGAAGGCCTGCTGCGCGCCCTCAACCCCCGGGTCGATTTCGGCAAGGCGGGCCAGATCATCATCGTCGCCGCCGTGGCTCAGACCGACCTGGCCGGCGACGTGGCCCGCATCGTGGTGGACAAAACCGAACGCTCGGTTCGCGCCTATGACGCCAATGACCACCTGCTGGCCTTCTATCCCGCCACCATCGGCAGTTCCGCCCGTCCCGCGCCGTCCGGCGACCTGAGCGTGGTCGGCGTCGCGCCAGAGCCCAACTACACCTACGACCCTGACCGGGTCAGCTATGATCGGGGCGACCGCAAGGTCATCATCCCGCCTGGGCCGAACAATCCGGTCGGTTCAGTGTGGATCGACCTGTCGCGTGACACCTATGGCATCCACGGCACGCCGGACCCGTCAAAGGTCGGCAAGACCTTCTCCAGCGGCTGCGTACGCCTGACCAACTGGGACGCCGAACAACTGGCGTCGCGGGTCAAGCCGGGCGTGCGCGTGGTCTTCCGCTAGCTCTCGATTCCTGCCCTCTCCCAATGGGAGAGGGAAAAGCGATCAAGTCAGACCACTTCCTTCAGCAGCGCGGCCTTGTAGCCCTCGACCCACAGATTGCGGGCGCGGCGACTGCGTTCGGCGTGATAGATGTGCGCCAGCTCGGCGTAGCTGCTGTCGAAGTCCTCGTTGACCAGGACGTAGTCGAACTCGTCGCAGTGTTCGATCTCGCCCTTGGCGTTGGCGACGCGGCGTTCGATCACGTCGTCGGCGTCCTGCGAACGGGTCACCAGGCGGCGACGCAGTTCCTCAAGGCTCGGGGGGAGGACGAAGACGCGCACGGCGTCGCCGGGGCATTTCTCGGCCACGTCGCGGGCGCCCTGCCAGTCGATATCGAACAGGACGTCGCGGCCCTCGGCCAGGGCGCGATCCACCGGGGCGCGCGGGCTGCCGTAGCGGTTACCGTGGACGTCGGCCCATTCCAGGAAGGCGTCGGCGTCGATCAGACGCTGGAATTCCTCCTGGCTGACAAAGTTGTAGTCGCGGCCGTCGACCTCGCCCGGGCGGATGCCGCGCGTGGTCATGGACACCGACAGCTCCAGCCCTTTGTGGTCGGCCATCAGGCGACGGCACAGCGACGTCTTCCCGGCCCCCGACGGACTGGCCACGATCAGCAGGACGCCACGGCGGGGGGTGCGGTTATTCGACATTCTGAACTTGTTCTCGAAGCTGCTCGATGACGGCCTTCAGTTCGAGGCCGATTCCGGTGAGCGGCGTGGTAGCGGATTTCGAGCAGAGCGTGTTCGCTTCGCGCATGAATTCCTGCATCAGGAAGTCGAGTTTTCGCCCGGCGGGGGGTTGCTGCAACAGTGTCCGCGCGGAATCGACGTGCGCGGTCAGACGATCCAGCTCTTCGCGCACGTCCGCTTTGGTCGCCAGGGCGGCGGCTTCGAGGAAGATTCGCTCGTCCAGACCCGGCGCATCGGGGGCCAGTTCGCTGATCCGGCGGGTGAAGCGCTCGCGGATCGCCTCGGTCTGGCTTGAAGCTTCCAGTTCGGCGCGCGCGACCAAGGCCTCGATGGTCCCGACGAAGTCATGAATGACCGGCGTCAGTTGCTCGCCTTCGCGCTGTCGCGACTGCTTCAAGGCGTCCAGCGCCTGTTCGACGGTCGCGGCGATGGCGGCTTCGAGGGCGGCATGGGCCTCGGGGTCCTCGACCTCTTCGGCCACTTCGATGACGCCGCGCAGGGACAGCAGACCGTCGGCCGAGGGCGGCGTCGCCCCCTCCTCCGCCAACTGGTTCGCCAGCTTCAGATAGCTGGCCAGCACGGCTTCGTTGACGCGCGGGGCGGGCTCGCTGCCCTCGGCCCGCTTGGCCTGGACGCCCAGCGTCACCTGGCCCCGGTTCAGTCGCGCCTGCGCCGCCGCCTTGGTCAGCCGCTCCAGGTTCTCGAAGCTTCCCGGGCCGCGATAGCGGACCTCCAGCGAGCGCCCGTTGACCGAACGCGCCTCGACTGTCCAGGTCCAGCCGTCCAGCGTCCCGTCGGCCCGACCGAAGCCGGTCATTCCAGAGATGGGGCCGGAGATCGCACTCATGGCACGACCGGCGTGGGAACCGAGATGACCTTGGCGCCCGGCGGGATGGCCACCGGCGCAGCCTCGCTCATCGGCGTCGCCGTAACGCCAGGCACCGACGCCGCCTGACCGGGCGGCAGGCCCGCCTTGCGGCGCTCGATCTCGCGCCAGCGCGCCACGTTCAGCAGATGCTCGGGATAGGTGCGGGCGAAGACATGGCCGCCCGTGCCGTCGGCGACGAAGAAGACATATTCCGAACGCGGCGGGTTCAGCACCGCCTTCAGCGCCTCTTCGCCGGGATTGGCGATGGGCGTCGGCGGCAGGCCGTCGATCAGATAGGTGTTCCACGGGGTCTGGGCGCGCAGTTCCGAGGCGCGGATGCCGCGGCCCAGAGGACGGCCCCTGGTCACGCCGTAAACAATGGTCGGATCGCTCTCCAGCCGCATCCCCAGCCGCAGACGGTTGGTGAAGACCGCCGCCACCTCAGGCCGTTCCGAAGCCAGGCCCGTCTCCTTCTCGACGATAGAGGCCAGGACCAGGGCCTCTTCCGGCGTGGAGACGATGGTATTGGGCGAGCGCTGGGCCCACAGGGTGGCCAACTTGGTCTTGGCGGCGCGCTGCATGCGGGCCACGACCGAGGCCCGGGTCTCGCCGCGCGCCACCTCATAGGTGTCGGGCCACAGGCTGCCCTCGGCGGGCGCCTCGACCTCGCCGGTCAGGACCGGCTGTTTCATCAGGATGTCGACAGCCTGGGCCGAGGACCAGCCCTCGGGCAGGGTCACGTAGTGGCGCACCGCCTTGCCATCGACCAGCAGGCCGACCACGGTGGCCAGCGAGGCGCCCGACGGCACCTCATATTCGCCGGCGCGGATCTTGCGGTCGGCGCCGCTCAGGCTGACGGCGGCGCGGAACAGGTCGGTCGAGCGGATTACGCCCGCCGATTTCAGATTGGCGGCGATAGCCGAGACGCCCGCCCCCGACGGCAGGGTGACGATGGTCGCCTCGCCTTCCTTGGCCGACGGACCCGGCCCCCAATAGACGACCCACAGGCCGATCAGGGCGGCCAGCACAAAGACGCCCAGCGTCCCGGCGGCGGTGATCAGGCCGACGCCAAAGCTCGATTTGGCGGCTCCGCCGCCGCCCCGCTTCGGCACGCGGTTCTTGGGGATGCGAACCTTGGGCGCGGGGCGACGCGACGGAGCCTTGGCCAAATCAGTCGACCTTCTTGAAGATCACGGCCGCATTGGTGCCGCCGAAGCCGAAGCTGTTGGACATGGCGACGTCGATCTTCATCGGCTTGCCCTTGTGCGGGACCAGGTCAATCGGCGTCTCCATCTCCGGGTCGTCCAGGTTGATGGTCGGCGGGGCAATCTGGTCGCGGATGGCCAGGACCGAGAAGATGCTCTCGATGGCCCCGGCGGCGCCCAGCAGGTGGCCCGTCATCGACTTGGTCGAGGAGACGGCGACCTCCTTGGCGTGGTCGCCGACCAGACGCTCGATCGCCTTCAGCTCGATCCAGTCGGCCATGGTCGAGGTGCCGTGGGCGTTGACGTAGTCCAGGTCCGAAGGCTGCAGGCCCGCGCGCTTCAGCGCCGCCTTCATGGCCCGCAGACCGCCGTCGCCGTCCTCTGACGGGGCGGTGATGTGATAGGCGTCGCCGCTCATGCCGTAGCCGACGACCTCGGCGTAAATCTTGGCGCCGCGCGCCTTGGCGTGTTCGTACTCTTCCAGCACCATGACGCCGGCGCCTTCGCCCATGATGAAGCCGGCGTGGCCGCGGTCATAGGGGCGCGACGCCTTCTCCGGCGTGTCGTTATAGGCGGTGCACAGGGCCTTGCAGGCCAGGAAGCCGGCGATGCCGATCGGCACGACCGAGCTTTCAGCGCCGCCCGCCACCATGACCTCAGCGTCGCCCAGGGCGATCATGCGGGCCGCGTCGCCGATGGCGTGGGCGCCGGTGGCGCAGGCGGTGACGACCGAATGGTTCGGGCCCTTCAGACCGTGGCGGATCGAGATCTGGCCCGAGGCCAGGTTGATCAGGGCCGAGGGGATGAAGAAGGGGCTGACCCGGCGGACGCCCTGTTCCTTCAGCACGATGGCCGTGTCGGCGATGGGGCCCAGGCCGCCGATGCCGGAGCCGACCATGACGCCGGTCGCTTCCTTGTCGTCCTCGGTCTCTGGCTTCCAGTTCGCGTCGGCCAGGGCCTCGTCGGCGGCGGCGATGGCGTACAGGATGAAGTCGTCGACGCGCTTGCGGTCCTTGGCCGACATCACCTGATCGGGATCAAAGACGCCCGGCTGATCAGGCGCGCCCCTACCACGGCCGTCGACGGACGGCACCTCGCCGGCGATGGTGCAGCCATAGCCCTCGGTATCAAAGGCAGTGATCGGACCGATGCCCGAGCGCCCCTCGACGATGCCTTTCCAGACATGCTCCACGCCCGTGCCGAGCGGAGTGACAAGGCCGAGGCCCGTGATGACGACGCGGCGCATGGTTCGCGCTCCTTGGACTGCAGAATCGTGACCGGAAACAATAATGGCCGCCGGACGGTCCCGCTAGGGTCCCGCCACGGCGGCCATCATTCAGGAAGTGCGACGGATCGCAGCTGGATTAGCCAGCCAGCTTCTCGTCGATGAACTTCACAGCGTCGCCGACGGTCTGGATGTGCTCAGCGGCGTCATCCGGGATCTCGACGTCGAATTCTTCTTCGAAGGCCATGACCAGCTCGACGTTGTCGAGCGAGTCGGCGCCCAGGTCGTCGATGAAGGAGGCCTTTTCCGTGACCTTGTCCGGATCGGCGTCCAGGTGGTCGATAACGATCTTGCGGACGCGTTCGAGGGTGTCGGACATGAGTGTCTCTCTGCCTGTTTGTTTGTCGCCGTGAAGGCGGGGTCTCAGTGTTCGCCGTGTCACGGCAGCCCCTTGGAAGCAAGACCCGAAGGGACTCACCGCCGCGAAGCATTCCCGCCCTTTAGCACAGCCATCGGGGCGGGAAATAGATTGTTGCGCGTCGTGATCGCGACGCGCAACGCCTTAAATCATCGCCATGCCGCCGTTCACGTGCAGGGTCTGGCCCGTCACATAGGCGGCTTCGTCCGACGACAGATAGACGGCGGCGGCGGCGATTTCGTCGCCCGTGCCCAGACGGCCCGACGGAATCTTGGTCAGGATGGCCTCGCGCTGCTGGTCGTTCAGCACGTCGGTCATCGGCGAGGCGATGAAGCCGGGCGCGATGCAATTCACCGTGATCCCGCGCGAACCGACTTCCTGGGCCAGCGACTTGGAGAAGCCGATCATGCCGGCCTTGGACGCCGAATAATTGGTCTGGCCCGGGTTGCCGGTCACGCCGACCACCGAGGTCACGCCGATGATGCGGCCCGAACGGCGCTTCATCATCCCCTTCACCGCGGCGCGGGTCAGGCGGAAATAGGATTCCAGGTTGATCTGGATGACGGACTGGAAGTCCTCGTCCTTCATCCGCATCAGCAGGCCGTCCTTGGTGATGCCGGCGTTGGCGACCAGGATGTCCAGCGGACCGCCGGCGGCTTCCTCGGCGCGCGCGACCAGGCCGTCGACCGATTCCGAGTCCGACAGGTTGGCGGCGGCGAAGAAGGCGCGCTCACCCAGCTCCTTGGCCAGATCAGCCAGCACCGCCTCGCGCGTGCCCGACAGCACCACGGTCGCGCCCTGGGCGTGCAGCGAGCGCGCGATGGCTCCGCCGATGCCGCCAGTCGCGCCGGTCACCAGGGCGATCTTTCCCGAAAGGTTGAACATTGTTTCTATCCCTATGAAATCAGAGCGACTTCGCGAACGCTTCAAGGTCTTCCGGCGTATTCAGCGCCAGGCTCTCGGCGTCCGGCGCGATGCGCTTGGCCATGCCGGTCAGGACCTTGCCCGAGCCGATCTCGGCGAAACGGGTCACGCCACCTTCAGTGGCCATCCACTCCATGCTCTCGCGCCAGCGCACGCGGCCCGTGACCTGTTCGACCAGCAGGCGGCGGATCACCTCCGCGTCCGTTTCCGGGCGGGCGGTGACGTTGGCGACCACCGGCACGGCCGGGGCGACGATCTTCGCGTCCGCCAGGGCGGCGGCCATTTCATCGGCGGCGGGCTGCATCAGCGGGCAGTGGAAGGGCGCCGAGACGTTCAGCGGAATGGCGCGCGCGCCCAGTTCCTTGGCCTTCTCGATGGCGCGGTCCACGGCGGCCTTGTCGCCCGAGATGACGACATTGCCGTTGTTGTTGTCGTTGGCAACGACGCAGACGCCGACTTCCGAACCGGCCTTGGCCGCTTCTTCGGCCAGGGCCAGGTCGGCCTTGGGACCGATCAGCGAGGCCATCGCGCCCTTGCCCACCGGCACGGCGCGCTGCATGGCCTGACCGCGCAGCTTCAACAGACTGGCCGTGTCCGACAAGCTGATCGCCCCGACCGCCGCCAGGGCCGAGTATTCGCCCAGCGAGTGACCGGCGACGAAGCCAGCCTTGGTCACATCGACGCCGAACTCGACCTTCAGAACCCGCGCCGCCGCGGCGGAAACGGCCATCAGGGCCGGCTGGGCGTTCTCGGTCAGGGTGAGCTGGTCTTCCGGGCCTTCGCGCATCAGGTCGAACAGCTTCTGGTTCAGCGCGTCGTCGACCTCGGCGAAGACGTCGCGGGCGCTGGCGAAGGCCTCGGCGAGAGCTGCGCCCATGCCGACGCTCTGGCTGCCCTGACCGGGGAAGAGAAGCGCGAGGGTCATAGAGGAACGATCCGTGGTCCGTTGATTCAAGGCGCCGAGGGGTAGGCGAAACCCTCCCCAACGGCAAGAAGAACGGCGGATCGTCCCTCTTCAGTCCTTGATTTCAGCCGTGCAGGGTCGATTGTCCGGCCCCGCCGCGCCATCGCAACGACGCAACGCCAGCAGGCTCTGATCGCTCTCGGTCAGGCGATTGCGACCGTCCGAGCCTCGCGTCAGGGTGAAAGCGTCGTACAATTGCCCCGTAGCGGTAAAGGCGCGGAACGACAGGCGGTCGGCCTCGACGTCGATCAGTTGATACAGCTCGGTGTTCTCGGCGGCGCGCACCGGCTGGGTGTCTGCGCGATCATTCAGCCCGTACATCTTGGAGCCGGTGACCGAGACGACATAGACCGGCCCCTGCGGACGCCCCGCCGCGCTGTCGGCGCGCGAAGCCTCGGCGCCTGCCGGGTTGGAGACGCGGCCATAGCAGTGGTCATGGCCTTGCAGCACCAGGTCGATGTTGCGGGCGTCGAAGATCGGCTTCCATGCCGCCTTCAGTTCTTCGGTGTCCTGCGGTCGGGCGCAGGTGTAGATGGGCTGGTGGAACAGGGCGACGTTCCAGCGCGCAGGGCTGCTGGCCAGCGTCGCGTCCAGCCAGCGCGTCTGCGACTCCAGCCCACCCAGATCCAGCGCCGCCGTGCCGTCCAGAACGATGAAACGCACGCCCTGATAGTCGACGAAGTAGCTGGTCGCCTTGACGCCATCGGCGCCGTTGTCCGGCAGAGCGAACTGCAGCGCCCAGTGCGGCCCCAGGACGCGCGATTCCTCGCCGCCAGGCAGGATATGATCGACATACTCGTGATTGCCGGTCGCCGGCAGCTGCGGCGTCATGGCGAAGGCGCGACCGCCGGCCTCGGTCCATTCGCCCCACTCGTCGTCGTGAACCTTGACCTCGCGCTGAGCCACCAGATCGCCGGCATGGACAACCAGAGCCGCCGGTCCCGCCTCCTTGAAGGCCGAGCGGATCACGCGCGAGCCGATCTCGAGGATGTCGTTCTGGGTGTCGCCCAGATAGATGAAGCGGAAGGGCGCGAACTCCGCCTTGGCCGTGCGGAACGGCAGCCACTCGCTCCAGCCGTCGGCAGCGCGGACGCGATAGACGTAGCGGGTGTCCGGCTTCAGGCCGTCGAAGCGAACCTGATGATAGAGGGCCTGACCATTCTCGTTCTGGATCGGCCCTGTGGTTCCGGTCACGGTGCGGGCGGTAAAGCCCAGCAGCGGACCGTCGATTTCCTCGGCGATCTGGGCTTCGGCGGCGGTCTGACGCGCGTCGGTGCGCCAGGCTACGCCTGCGCCGCGCGCAGCATCGGCGGCGGGCGTCAGCACGATGCGGTCGGCCCAGCCCTTGGCGGCCCATCGCCCGTTCGGCGCGTGCAGCGGCGGCGGCAGCGGATCGGGGTCCGGCGGGGCGACAATCTGGGCCATCGACGGCGCGGCGGCCATCAGGACAGCGGCGGCAGCCAAGAAGGCGGCGGACAGTTTCATGAAAGTCTCCCCGATAGTCTGGGGCGACGAGGTAGCCACCTAATGCAACGGTTCGCCGGGGCTTTTGTGAAACTCCTGCGAGGATTGCGCCGCCTACGACGGGATCAGACCGATCAGTTCCTTGCTCGCCAGAACGGCAAACAGGATCGCCGCGGCCGCCAGCAGGCTGTTGGACACCCAGTGGCTGCGCCATTCCCTCGGCACGCGTTCGCTGTTCAACAGCCACAGCAATGTCCCGGCCAGAAAGGGCATGAACAGGCTGCCCAGCACGCCATAGGCCACGATCAGGCCGAACGGTCGCTCGATGAACAGCAGCGCCATAGGCGGGAAGGTCAGCCACAGGGCGTAAGCGCGGAACGCCCGGCTCTTGTCGCCCCGAGCTTTCGGATCGTCAGAGCGGCCCCGCACATGGGCGGTGAAGTCGGCGAACATCAGGCTGACGCCCTGCCAGACGCCCAGCAGGCTGGAGAAGCTGGTGGCCCAGAAGCCGACCAGGAACAGGATGGAGATCGGACGCCCGAACCGCTCTCTCAGCACCTGATCCAGATCCAGCAGGCCCCGTTCGCCGCCCTGCAGGGCTATGCCCGCGGCGTGCAGCAGCTCCGCCCCGACGATCAGCATGGCCACAACAAAGACGCCAGTGACCAGATAGGCGACCCGGTTGTCCAGCCGCATGACCGAAATCCAGCCCGGCCCCTTCCAGCCCTTGGCGTTCAGCCAATAGCCATAGGCCGCCATGGTGATGGTCCCGCCCACCCCGCCGATCAGACCCAGGGTGTAGAAGACCGACCCCTGCGGCAGGGTCGGCCACAGGCCGGTCAGCAGGGCAGGAATGTCGGGCGTCACGATGACGGCCAGACCCACGACAGTGACGAACATCACCCCGACACAGGCGGTCATCACCTTCTCGAACAGGCCGTAACCGCCGAACCAGACGAAGGTCAGCCCCGCGATCCCGCTCAACATGCCCCAGACCTTGAGATCCAACGCCGGGAACAGGGCCGCCAGCGGCAGGGCCGTCGCCGTCATGGCCGCCGCCCCGTAAACAAAGCCCCAGATGACGACGTAGAGGCCGAAATAGAGCCCGGCCCAGTTCAGCCTCCGGCCGATGGCGCCGGGCAGCAGCCCCCGTCCCAGGCTGGACCAGCCGTCGAAGATCGTTCGCTCGCTGGCCAGGGTCCATCGCCCCACGGCCTCGGCCAAGGCGATCTTCAGCACCGTGCCGACGATGGCCGCCCACAGCAGGGCATAGCCGAAGCGCGACCCTGCGATCAGGGTCGCCACCAGGTCCCCCGCCCCTACGCCCGTCGCCGCGACGACGATGCCGGGCCCGATCAGGGACCAGCGCCTTTTCAGAAGGGCGTTCGGCTCGGATGAAGTCATGCGGCGTCTCCGGTCAGGCGCAGACCATCCGCTGTTTCGGCTGCGCTTGGCAACGCGGGTCGGTCAGCCTTGCTCTGGCGGGCTTTTTCGCCTATACGCGCCGCCTTTCCAGGGCTTCGGTCCTGTTGCGGAACGCCAAAGGGTTCGGGAAGTCATCCCGGCCGCCGCTTCAGGAGCCATCGTGGACAGGACTACCCGGTCCCATTCACGCCGATGCCCACAAGGGAGACTACCGCATGGCTCTTTACGAGCACACGGTCATGACGCGCCAGGATATCTCGGCGCAACAGGCCGAAGCGCTGAACGACACCATCAAGGCTCTGATCGAAGAAGGCGGCGGCAGCGTCGCCAAGATCGAGTACTGGGGTCTGCGCAACCTGACCTACCGGGTCAAGAAGAACCGCAAGGCTCACTATTCCCTGCTCGCCATCGACGCCCCGGCCGCCGCCGTGGCCGAAGTCGAGCGTCAGCTGTCGCTGAACGAAGACGTTCTGCGCTGGCTGACCGTCCGCGTCGAGGAACTCGACCTGGAACTGTCGCCCCTGCTGGCCCGTCGTGAACGTGAGCGCGATCGCGATCGCGCCCCGCGCGCCGACGAAGCTGCGGCCTCGGAATAAGGAACCGGATCATGACCGACACCACCGCTCCCATCCCGGGCGCCCCGGCCGGCTCCGGCTCGGCCGGCCGTCGTCCCTTCTACCGTCGCCGCAAGGTCTGCCCGTTCTCGGGCGCCAACGCGCCGAAGATCGACTACAAGGACGTGAAGCTGCTGCAGCGTTACGTTTCCGAACGCGGCAAGATCGTGCCCTCGCGCATCACCGCCGTTTCCGCCAAGAAGCAACGCGAACTGGCCAAGGCCATCAAGCGCGCTCGCTACCTGGCCCTCCTGCCGTACGTGGTGAAGTAAGATGAAGGTCGTTCTGCTGGAACGCGTCGAGAACCTCGGCGCCATCGGCGACGTCGTCACCGTCAAGGACGGCTTCGCTCGTAACTACCTGCTGCCGCGCGACAAGGCTCGCCGCGCGACCTCGGCCAACCTCAAGGCGTTCGAACTCGACCGCGCGGCTATCGAAGCCCGCAACGAGAAGAACAAGGCCGAAGCTCAGAAGGTCGCCGACAAGATCGACGGCCAGACCTACGTCATGATCCGTCAGGCCGGTGAAACCGGTCACCTGTACGGTTCGGTCGCCGGTCGCGACGTGGCTGAAGTCATTCAGTCCGAAGGCGGCAAGGTCGAGCGTTCGCAAGTCGTGCTGAACGTCGCGATCAAGGCCCTGGGCGTCCACGAAGTGCCGGTTCGCCTGCACCCTGAGGTCCGCGCCACGGTCAAGATCAACATCGCCCGTTCGGCCGAAGAAGCCGAGCGTCAAGCGAAGGGCGAGGATGTCATCCGCGCCCAGTTCGACGACGAGCGTAACGCCGCCGAACAAGCCGCCCAAGAACTGATCGAAGGCGGCGCCGGTCAACAAGAAGGCTTCGGCGACGAAGCCTGATCTGTCGACTGACGGTATCGATCAAGGGGCGCGTCCTTCGGGACGCGCCCCTTTTTCTTGGCTCGAGTATTTAGTTTTTCTAATTGTTTGGCGATATATTCTCGATATTCTACGCCGCTTTCGCACCGCAATATTGCCATGGCTCATCCTCCCCGATGGGCAGGAGACGATGATGCGAATGCGCCTGTACGCCACAACACACCGCCCGGTCCTTCGACCGGCGCGATGTCCAGCCCGCCGCTGATCGCCTTTCGGCCGGTCCGCCGCCGGCCCTGACCACCCAGACAATCGACGCAGCCTCACGACGCCGCTCAACGGCGCCGCCCGCCGCCTTGCGTCCAATCAGAAAAGCTGACCTCTCGAGATGACCTTCGCCTATCGTTCCAGTCTGTTCCTCGCGGCATCCGGCGCCGCCCTGCTGATCGCGGGCGCCGCCTCGGCTCAAGAAACGCCCGACGACGCTACCTCGGTTGATGACATCGTCGTCACCGGCAGCCGCGTGCCCAGTCGCTCGCGCCTCGACACCCTGGCCCCCGTCGATGTTGTGACCGCCGAGACCCTGTCGAACCGGGGCACCACCGAGTTCGCCGCCGCCCTGGCCCAGACCGTGCCGTCGCTTAGCTTCGCCCGCCCTTCGGCCAATGACGGCTCGGACTCCATCCGTCCCGCCACACTGCGCGGCCTGTCGCCGGACCAGACCCTGGTGCTGGTCAACGGCACGCGCCGTCATGCCTCGGCCCTGGTCAATGTCAACGGCACGGTCGGTCGCGGCTCGGCCGCCGTCGATCTGAACGCCATCCCGACCGGGGCCCTGGACCGGGTCGAAGTCCTGCGCGACGGGGCCTCGGCGCAGTATGGCTCGGACGCCATCGCCGGGGTCATCAACCTGCGCCTGAAGGAAGCCCGCGAGGGCGGCGGCGCCAGCGTCACCTACGGCCAATACGCCACCACTGTGAAGACCGCTCGCGGCGAGCGCGACGAAACCGACGGCCGCACCATCACCGCCTCGGCATGGCAGGGCCTGGGCCTCGGGTCCGACGGCTTCCTGACCCTGTCGGCCGAGTATCTGAACCGTGAGCCGACCAACCGTTCGGATCTGGATCCGCGCGTCACCCCCAACGCCGTCACGGCGCGTCTGGGCGACCCCAAGGTCGAGCAGTGGACCGTCTTCGCCAACGCCGGCAAGCCTTTGGCTGCGGGTTGGGACGCCTACGGCTGGGCCGGCTATCAGGACCGCGACAGCGAAGGCGCCGCCTTCCCTCGCCTGGCTAACAACGCCAACAACGTGCCCGCCGTCTATCCCAACGGCTTCCTGCCCAAGATCGCCATCAACTCTCGCGATCTGTCGCTGTCGGGCGGCGTGAAGGGGGAGATCGCCGGATGGAACGCCGACTTCAGCCTGGTCTATGGCCGCAACGCCCTCGATTTCCGCACCGAGGACTCGCTGAACGCCACCTATGGCGCGGCCTCGCCGACCAGCTTCGATTCCGGCAGCCTGATCTATGACCAGCTGGTCTTCGGCGCCGACTTCACCCGTCAGTTCGAGGTCGGCCTCAGCGGCCCGCTGAACTTCGCCTGGGGTCTGGAGGCCCGTCGCGAAGGCTACAAGATCGAGGCCGGTCAGCCGGAATCCTGGAACCGCGGCCCGCTGGGCGCCAACACCGCTCTGGCCGGCGGCGCGCAGGGTTTCGTCGGCTTCCAGCCCTCGAACGAGGTGGACGAAGACCGCGACGCGGTCGCCCTCTACGCCGACGTGGAAATCCCGCTGACCGATAAGTTCACGGTCGAAGGCGCCCTGCGGGTCGAGGACTACTCCGACTTCGGCGACGCCCAGACCGGCAAGCTCGCGGCCCGCTATGACTTCAACCCAAGCTTCGCGCTGCGCGGTTCGGTCTCGACCGGCTTCCGCGCGCCGTCGCTGCAGCAGAGCTTCTTCACCTCGACCTCGTCGGTGATCCAGAACGGCGCCGTGGTCGAAACCGGCACCTTCCCCGCCACCAGCGCCGTCGCCACGGCCCTGGGCGCCAGGGCGCTGAAGCCCGAGACCTCGACCAACTATTCGCTGGGCGCGGTGGTCCGCCTGGGCGACTTCGATCTGACGGTGGACGCCTACAAGATCATCATCGAGGACCAGATCGTCCTGTCCGAACTGATCAACCGCAGCTTCTCGCCCCAGGTCGCCGGTCTGCTGGACCCGCTGGGCGTCCAGGCGGCGCGCTTCTTCCTCAACGGCGTGACGACCGAGACCGAGGGAGTCGATATCGTCGGTCGCTATCGCCTGCGCACCGAGAGCGTCGGCGACTGGGACTTCACCGTCGCCGCCAACGTCAACGACGTCAGCGTGACCAGGCTACCGACCTCCTCCTCGGTGCTGAACCCGGTGCCGACCCTGTTCGCACGCAGCCGCATCCTCACCATCGAGGAAGGCACGCCGGATACGAAGGTCTCAGGCTCGGCGGACTGGAAGTTCGGCCGCTGGGGCGCGACGGCGCGGGCGACCTACTACGCCGACGTGCTGCAGGCTGGCTCGACCCCGGCCAACGACTACTCGACCGGGGCCAAGACCACGGTCGATCTGGAAGGCCGTTTCCAGTTCACCGACCGCGTCGGCCTGGCCGTCGGCGTGGACAACGTCTTCGACGAGTACCCCGACTTCGTGCCCGAAACGCTGAACAGCAACGGGGTTCTGGGCTTCCCCTACTATTCTCCGTTCGGGTTCAACGGCCGCTACGGCTACGCCCGTCTGAGCGTGAAATGGTGACGACGGCGGGACCCGAGCGCGAGGGAGCTCTCCCCTCCGCCTCGCGTCGGGCCCTGCTGGTCGGGGGCGGCGTGGCGGCTGCGGCGGCGACCGCCGCGGCCGTCTCGTCCCGCCCGGCCGAAGCAGCGGTTCAGGTCGGCGACGACAGCACCCTCAGCCCCTGGGGCGCGCACCCCAAGGGCCCGCCCCAGCCGCTGCCGCGCGGCGTCGACTTGCCCTCGACGCCGCGCGCCTACACCGAGATCAGCAGCTATCACGCCCACATCTACTTCAACGAGGACACGGCCTACCGCGCGGCCCAGCTGCGCGACTGGGTCATCCATCGCTTCAAGGTCGAGCTGGGCGAGTGGAACGAAGGGCCGCGCGGGCCGCACACCACGCCCTCCTTCTACTTCGGCTTCGCCAGGGAACAGGTTCCGACCGTCATTCCCTGGCTGATGCTGAACCATCTGGGGCTGAAGATCCTGATCCACCCCAACACCGACGATCCCTATGCCGATCACCTGATCAACGCCCTGTGGATCGGCGAGACCCAGCCGGTGAACGCCTTTCGCATGGCGCGCTCGGCTAAGGCGGCGGGCGGGGACATCGAACGGATCTATCCCAACACCCTGCCGACTGTTCCGCTGGAGACCTGACAGCGTTCATCGAGCATTCATCGCCATGGCGAGAAGCTGGGCCGTTCCAATCGGAGGGGTCCGCATGAAGAAGGCCACGCTCGTCCTCGCTCTCGCCGCCAGCCTGTGGGCCGGCAGCGCCAGCGCCATGACGGTTCAGGAGTTCCTGACGTCCGCCAACCGAATCCCGCGCAATCCGACCGCCCTGCTGCGGTCGGATACGCGACGCCTGATGAACGAGGTCAAGCAGGCCTTCACCGCTGTGCGTGGAGAACAGGACGCCGCGCGGACCGCAGGTCGCCGCCCGGCCACCTGTATGCCCGAGAAGGTCAGCCTGTCCGCCGACGCCTTGCTGGCTCGGTTTAACGCCATCCCCCAGGCGCGCCGCAACATCAGCGTGACCCAGGCCGTGCGGGAATGGATGGCGGCGGAGCATCCCTGCCCTTCCTGACCACCGCTGATCCATCAGGGGTTTTCAGGACCGTCCACAGACGGCGTCGGATGGTCCCCATGACAGCGACGGCCGCATCTGACGTACGAGCCGGTTAGGGCTATGCGTATTTCAATGAACGCCTTCGCTCCCATGCCCTACGGAAACGCCGATCAGGTCTCCGTCTCGTCCATGCCCCACAACCTGGAGGCGGAGCAGGCGCTGCTGGGCTCGCTGATGTTCGACAACGCCGTGTTCGAGCGGCTGAGCGACCGCCTGCGCGGCTCGCACATGTACGAGCCCTTCCACCAGCGACTGTTCGAGGCGATCGAGGATCATATCCGCCAGGGTCTGCTGGCCGAGCCGACGATCCTGATGGAGCGCTTCAAGCAGGACCCCGCGTTTCATGAGTTCGGCGGTCTGCGCTACCTGGCCGATCTGGTGGACCGCGCGCCCCCGGCGGCCAATGCGCCCGACTACGCCCGTGTCATCTATGACCTGGCCCTGCGCCGCGACCTGATCCGCATCGGCGGCGAGATGATCAAGGAGGCGCCCAACCCGGACACGCCCGCCGACGAGCAGATCGAACAGGCCGAACAGACCCTCTATTCGCTGGCCGAGACGGGCAAGCCCTCGTCCGGCTTCGTCAACTTCTCCACCGCCCTGGCCGGCGCCGTCGAAATGGCGGGCGAGGCCTATCAGCGCGAAGGCAAGCTGGCCGGTCTGGCCACCGGCCTGGTCGACCTGGACCGCAAGCTGGGCGGCCTGCACCCGTCCGACCTTCTGATCCTCGCCGGCCGTCCGTCGATGGGTAAGACGGCGCTGGCGACCAACATGGCCTTCAACGTCGCCCGCGCCTATCAGTGGGAGCCGACGCCCGAGGGCCGCAAGACGGTCAACGGCGGCGTCGTGGCCTTCTACTCGCTGGAAATGAGCGCCGAACAGCTGGCCATGCGTATCCTGGCCGACGCCTCGGGCGTGTCGTCGGACAAGCTGCGCAAGGGCGAAATCGACGCCTCGGACTTCGGCAAGCTGCGCGACGCAGCGGTCGAGATCGGTGAAAGCCCCCTCTACATCGACGCCACCGGCGGCATTTCCATCTCCAAGCTGGCGGCGCGCGCGCGACGGCTGAAGCGGATGGAGCACGGTCTGGACCTGATCATCGTCGACTACCTGCAGCTAGTGACGACGGGCGAAGGCGGCGGCCAGAAGAACCGCGTGCAGGAAGTGTCCGAGATCACCGGCGGTCTGAAGGCCCTGGCCAAGGAACTGGGCGTGCCGATCATCGCCCTGTCGCAGCTGTCGCGTCAGGTCGAGCAGCGCGACGACAAGCGGCCCCAGCTGTCCGACCTGCGGGAATCCGGCTCGATCGAGCAGGACGCCGACTGCGTCATGTTCGTCTATCGCGAGAGCTATTACCTGGGCCGCGCCGAGCCGCGCGAAGGCACCGAAGAGCACCTGCAGTGGCAGCAGGACATGGACCGGCTGCAAGGCCAGGCTGAGGTCGTCATCGGCAAGCAGCGCCACGGCCCCATCGGCATCGTCAAGCTAGCCTTCGACGCGGACACCGTCCGCTTCGGCAACCTGGCCCACGATGATCGCTACGGCGCCTATGCGGATATTCCCGAGTAATTCGACCCAAGGGTCGTGGCGCCGCACAAATCTTGCGGCATAAGGTCTCCATGTCCCTCCCCGCCTCCCTCACCGTCGATCTCGGCGCCCTTGCGCGCAATTTCCACACCCTGCAGGGCCTGACCGGCGTGCCGGTCAATCCGGTCGTGAAAGCCGACGGCTACGGCCTGGGCGCCGCCGCCGTGGCCAAGCGGCTGATGGCCGAAGGCGCGCGGACCTTCTTCGTGGCGCGGGCGGCCGAGGGCGTGCTGCTGCGCGACGCCATCGGGCCTGAGCCGGTCATCTATGTGCTGGACGGCTGCCACGGGTCTTCGGCGGTCATGATCAAGGCGGCCAACCTGCGCCCCGTGTTGAACCAGCCGGGCCAGATCGCGGCCTGGACGGCGGCGGGCGGCGGGGCCTGCGGCCTGCAACTGGACACCGGCATGAACCGACTGGGCTTCCGCGTCGAGGACGCGCCCGAGCCCTTCGAGGGGCTGGAGCTGGTGATGACCCACCTGGCCTGCGCCGACGAGCCGTCCAATCCGCTGAACCGCGCCCAGCGCGACGCCTACGCGGCGGCGGTCACCCGCTATCCGGGCGTGACGCGCTCCTTCGCCAACTCGGGCGGCTGCTTCCTGGGACCAGACTTCGCCTTTGACGTGGCGCGGCCGGGCATCTGCCTCTACGGCGGCGGGCCCGAGGGCAAGCCCGACAGCCGCATCGCCCCCGTTGCCACCCTGAACGCCCAGATCATGCAGGTGCGCGACGTGCCTGCGGGCGAGACGGTCGGCTATTCGCAGGGCTATCGCGCCGAATCTCCGATCCGCGTGGCGACCTGCGGCACCGGCTATGCTGATGGCGTCATGCGCAGCAACAGCCCGCGCGGTCAGGTCTGGGTGGCGGGCGAGCTGCGCCCCATCATCGGCCGGGTGTCGATGGACGTGCTGGCGGTGGACGTCACCGGCCTGGACGTGGCGGCTGGCGACACGGTCGAGATCTTCGGCGCCAACCGTCTGGTGGACGACGCGGCGACGGCAGCGGGAACCATCAGCTACGAAATGCTGACCTCGATCACGCCGCGCGTGCCGCGCCTCTACGTCGGCTAGGCCCTAGCTCAGCGCCAGCGCGCCCAGACCGATCGTGCCGACCACGAAGCTGGCCACGACAGCGGCGGCGATGGCGCTGACCACCATCCACAGCACGATGGCCGAGATCACGACGACGGCGGTGTAGGCTAGGGCCTTGTCCTGCGGCGCCTTCATCACGGCCGGCAGACCGAGATAGAGCAGGTAGAAGCCGTAGAGGCCCAGCAGCCCGCCCAGCCAGGCCAGCGCCGGGAACAGATTGAAGATCGAGGCCGTCCACGCCGCCGTCATCGAATAGACGGCCACCTTCATCGACTGCACCTTGTCCTTGGTCCCGTTGAAGGTCGGGGCCAGGGCGTCGATGATCAGGCCCAGAACGAAGACCGACACCAGCGACAGACCCCAGGTGACGATGGCGCCCAGCAGGCCGCCGACCATCGGCGTGCGCATCACCGAGCCGAAGATGTGGATCGGGAACAGTTGCCCGCCGATCAGGCTCGCGACCGGACCGATGGCGGCCAGGATCATGGCGTAGCGAGCGAACAGGCTGCGCGTCGTGGCGTATTCCGCCTCGATGACCGGCCATTCCAGCTTGGGCCGCATCAGGATGTTCTGCACACGGGCGACGAGGCCCGGATCAATGGCGGGCGGGTTCGGAGCGGTCATGAAGGCCTCGGCGGGGGTTGAGTCGTAACGACGCTATAGCTTGGCAGGATGACGGGCATATGAGGCCTAATGCAACCCGCGCGCGTCGCCCTGCGTCAGAACTGGACGTAGCCCGACGCATGGCCCCTCGCCCGCGCCGCGATTCCTGCTAGGTCAGGGTCATGGCGCGCGACACCCTTCTCTATGTCTGTCAGTCCTGCGGGGCGGTTCATTCCAAATGGGCGGGCCAATGCTCGGCCTGCGGTGAATGGAACTGTCTGGCCGAGGAGTCCAAGTCGGCCCCGCCCGGCGCGATGAAGCCCGCCTCGACGTCGCGCGGACGCGGCCTGCAGTTCGAGACCCTGCAATCCGACACGCCCGAGCCGCCCCGCATCGTCACCGGCGTGACCGAGTTCGACCGCGTCTGCGGCGGCGGCGTGGTGCCCGGCTCGGCCATCCTGCTGGGCGGCGACCCCGGCGTGGGCAAGTCCACCCTGCTGCTGGAGGTCACGGCCAAGGCCGCTCGCAACGGCGCCCGCGTGGCCTATATCTCGGGCGAAGAAGCCATCGAGCAAATCCGCGCCCGCGCCAAGCGCATGGGGGTGGCCGACGCCGCCGTGTCGCTGGCCTCTGCAACGGCCCTGCGCGAAATCCTGACGACGCTGAAGCGCGACAAGTTCGACATCGTCATCATCGACTCCATCCAGACCCTGTGGTCCGACGCCCATGAGGCCGGGCCGGGCTCTGTGACCCAGGTCCGCGCCTGCGCCGCCGAACTGGTGCGGCTGGCCAAGGACGGCGGCCCGGCCATCGTCCTGGTCGGCCACGTCACCAAGGACGGCCAGATCGCCGGACCGCGCGTGGTCGAGCACATGGTCGACGCCGTACTCAGCTTCGAGGGTGAGCGCGGCTACCCCTTCCGCATCCTGCGCGCGGGCAAAAACCGTTTCGGCGCCACCGACGAGATCGGCGTCTTCGAGATGAGCGACGTCGGTCTGCGCGAAGTCACCAACCCCTCCGCCCTCTTCCTCGGCGAAGGCAAGGACCGGGCGCCGGGTGCCGCCGTCTTCGCGGGCATCGAAGGCTCGCGACCGGTTCTGGTTGAGATCCAGGCCCTGGTCGCGCCCTCGGCCTACGGCACGCCAAGACGCGCGGTCGTCGGCTGGGACAACGGCCGTCTCGCCATGCTGCTGGCCGTGCTGGAGGCGCGCTGCGGCCTCGGCTTCGGGGACAAGGACGTCTATCTGAACATCGCCGGCGGCTTGCGGATCAACGAACCCGCCGCCGACCTGGCCGCCGCCGCCGCCTTGATCAGTTCCGCGCTGGACAAGCCCCTGCCGCAGGGCTGCGTCGTCTTCGGCGAGATCGGCCTGTCGGGCGAGGTCCGCGCCGTCAATCGCGCTGAGGCGCGGCTGAGGGAAGCCAAGAAGCTGGGCTTCGATCGCGCCCTGGCCCCGGCCCAGGCCAAGGACAAGGTCAAGAAGGGCGACGTGGCCCTGACAACCGCCGGCCTGCTGACCGAGGTGGTCGAGCGAATCTCGCAAAACCGCTATTGAGGCGGCCTCTTCTCCTTCAGGAATTGCAGCGCGCGTGACCGGCTACGACGTCTTTGTCATCCTTGTGCTTCTGGCCTCCGGCGCCGCCGGCTGGTTCCGGGGCGGCGTGCGGGAGTTGACGGCCTTCTTCAGCTTTTTCCTGGCGGGGCTGCTGGCCCTGATCACCCTGCCCTGGACCGCCCCGTTCGGACGCTCGCTGGTCGACCCAGATTGGGCTGGCTCGGTGCTGGCCGTGGGCCTGACCTTCCTGATTCTCTACTTTGGCCTGCGCCTGCTCGGCGCGGCGATTTCCAAGGGCGCGCGCGGCAATGCGCTCGGCGCCTTTGATCAGATCTTCGGTCTGGCGCTGGGCGCCCTGCGAGCCCTGGCCCTGATCGGGGCGGTGCATCTGACCATCATGGGCGTGATGACCGACAATCCCCCGCGCTGGCTGACGGAAGCGGCCCTGTCGCCCGTCAGCGAAGGCTCGGCCAAGGCCATTCAGGTCGTCCTGCCGACTCTTGGAAAGGGCGCCGACGCCCTGACTCCCGTAGTCGGTTCTTCCGTCCGCGAAGGGTTTTCCGATCAATAGCCTTGCCCTCGACGCAATGGCGGACTACGTGCGCGGCGCCGCCGCCTGAGTTATCCTGTCCCGGTCATCGGAGCCTGACGATGCGCCACCATATCGCCGATCCCATCGTTCACCGCGAACACTGGCGCGAGCCGGAGGATGACCAGCTGCGGCTGGAATGCGGTGTCTGCGGCGTCTGGGGCGCGCCCGAGAATGAAGCCTCCTCCATCGTCGCACTGGGCCTGCACGCCCTGCAGCATCGGGGCCAGGAAGCCTGCGGCATCGCCAGCGTCAGCGACGAACGCTTCTACACCGAGCGCCATCAGGGCCTCGTCGGCGAGGCCTTCGGCAACGCCGAGTTGACCACCCGCCTGCCCGGCGGCGCTGCGGTCGGCCACACCCGCTATTCCACCGCCGGCGGCAGCTTCCTGCGCAACATCCAGCCCATGTTCGCGGATCTGGACCAGGGCGGCATCGCCATCGCCCACAATGGCAACCTGACGAATTTCAAATACCTGCACGCGCAGCTGGTCTCTGAAGGCGCCATCTTCCAGTCCACCTCGGACTCTGAGGCCATCCTTCACCTGATCGCCCGCAGCCGTAAGGCCAAGATCGTCGACCGGTTCATCGACGCCCTGGGCCGGATCGAAGGCGGCTACGCCCTGGTCGCCCAGACCCGCTACAAGATGATCGGCGCGCGCGACCCGCTGGGCATCCGCCCGCTGGTGCTGGGCAAGGTGGGCGAGGCCTGGGTGCTGGCCTCCGAGACCTGCGCGCTAGACACCATCGGCGCCACCTTCATCCGCGACATCGAACACGGCGAAGTCGTCGTGATCGACGAGGACGGCCTCACCTCGATCAAGCCCTTCCCCGCCCGCGCCGCCCGTCCCTGCCTGTTCGAGTATGTCTATTTCGCCCGCCCCGACAGCGTGGTGAACGGCCGCTCGGTCTACAACGTCCGCAAGGAAATGGGCCGTCGTCTGGCGCGCGAGTTCGAGGTCGAGGCAGACATTGTCGTGCCTGTGCCGGACTCGGGCGTGCCTGCCGCTCTCGGCTACGCGCAAGAAAGCGGCATTCCGTACGAAGTGGGCATCATCCGCAGCCACTATCTGGGCCGCACCTTCATCCAGCCCAGCCAGGGCGCCCGGCAAAAGGGCGTGCGCATGAAGCACAGCCCCAACCGTTCGGCGCTGGAAGGCAAGCGCGTGATCCTGATCGACGACTCGATCGTTCGCGGCACCACCTCGCTGAAGCTGGTTCGCGCCGTGCGCGCGGCCGGCGCCAAGGAGGTTCACCTGCGCTCGGCCAGCCCGCAGATCCTCTTCCCCGACTTCTACGGCATCGACATGCCCGAGCGGACGCAACTGATGGCCGCGACCCACACTATGGACGAGATGCGCGCCATCCTGGAGGTCGATTCGCTCGGCTTCCTGTCCATCGACGGCCTCTACGACGCTCTGGGCGCCGGGCCGCGTGACGCCGCCAATCCACAGTTCACGGACCACTATTTCACCGGCGACTATCCCACCCGCCTGCTGGACCGCGAAATCGAAGAAGGCGGCCGCGATGCGAAGGGCGGGCAACTTTCCCTGCTGGTGACCGCTTAAGGCGGTATGATCCAGCTCGGCTACTTCACCCTCGACACCCCTGACATCGAAAGGGCCCGCGCCTTCTACGCGGGCCTGTTCGACTGGACCTTCGACGAAGCCGCCTCGCACCCGGCCTATGCCCATGTGAAGGACTCGGACCCGGCCTTTGGAATCACCAAGGGCGAGCACCGGGCCTTTTCGCATCTCTACTTCCGCGTGGACGACATTCACGCCGCCTGCGACCGCGTCCGGGCGCTGGGTGGACACGCGGCCATGCCGGCCGAGAGCCCGTCGGGCCTGTCCGCCATCGCCAGTGACGATCAGGGCGTCAGCTTCAGCCTGTGGCAACCGGCGCCGGGATACTGAAGCGAGGCTGAGCCTTTCGCCCGACGTCGGGGCGCGCTATCAGCGGGCCATGTCCGAACACGCTTCCCTCCCCCTCGCCAACCGCATCGCCCTGGTCGTCGGGGCCTCGCGCGGCATCGGTTTCGAGACCGCCCTGGCTCTGGCCAAGGCCGGCGCCCACGTCGTGGCCGCCGCGCGTACCCAAGGCGGTCTGGAAGAGCTGGACGACGCCATCTTCGCCGCCACCGGCCAGCACGCCACCCTGGTCCCGTTCGACTTGGTCGATGGCGGCGCCATTGATCGTCTGGGCGGCGCCCTGTTCGAACGTTTCGGCAAGCTGGACATCTGGGTTCAGGCTGCCGCGACCATGGGCCCGTCGGGTCTTACGCCGGTCGCCCACGCCGAACCGCGCGAGTTCGCCAAGGTCGAGAAGATCAATTTCACCGGCGTCTATCGCCTGATCCGCTCGCTGGAACCGCTGCTGCGCGCCTCGGACGCCGGGCGCGCCATCTATCTGACCACCAGCGTCGCTGCTGACCCGCGCGCCTTCTGGGGCATGTACGCCGCCACCAAGGCCGGGGCCGAGAACCTGGTGAAATGCTGGGCCGACGAAGTCGAAAGCACGCCCATCCGCGTCGCCGTGGTCGATCCGAGCCGTATGCGCACCCAGTTGCGCGCCCAGGCCTTCCCGGGCGAAGATCCCGAAGTCCTGCCCCATCCTTCGGAGATCGGCCCCCTGATGGTCGAACTGGCCCGCCCCGACCTCACCCCGCCCCTGACCATCAGCTTCAAGGATTGGAAGCTGGGCCGGTCGGCGGATGCCCTGGTCTAGGCTCGTCCATGTCGATCCAGTCGCCGGGGGGGCGACTATCAGGACCGACGAGGCCAAACCTTCGATTGACGCCTGATGCGACGTCGCGTCCCGCCCCCGTGGCGCGCGCGACCCCCTATGGCGACATCCTGGCCTTTCTGGCCTCGGTGCTGATCGTTCTGATCTATTCCCAGGCCTGGGCCGCGCCGATGACCGGCTATGGTCTGAGGTCGGCCGACTTCCTGCGCAACGGCTTCTACCCCGCCTACGCCCTGGCGGTCGGACTGTTTCTGATCCGGCCCGGCACGGCGCTGAGGGCGCTTGCTTGCTCCCCCCTGCTGATCCTGCTGTTGCTGTTGACGACCGCCTCGGTGGCCTGGTCGATCATGCCGGACGTGACGCTGCGCCGGGTGTTCGCCCTTGTGTTCACCACCCTGGGCGGCGTGGCGCTGGCGGCGCGCTGGCGCTGGGCCACGCTGACCGAGATTCTCGCCTCTGCCATGGCCGTGATGATGGTCGCCTCCCTCTTCCTCGGCGCCCTGCTGCCTGACTGGGGCCGAATGCATGAGCTTTTCCCGGGGGCCTGGCGCGGCCTTTGGCTGGAAAAGAACGCCCTCGGCGAGAACATGGGGCTGGCGGCCATCTGCATGACCGCCGCCGCCGTCATGGTCCCGCAGCGACGTCGGCTGTGGCTGGTCTGCGCCGCCATCGCCTCGGCCCTCGTGCTCCTGTCGACCTCCAAGACGGGACTGGTTGTGCTGGTGCTGTCCTTCGCCAGCATGGGCTTCGTCGCCCTTGTTCAGGCCGGGCCGAAGCGCGCTATCGTCGGCACGTGGCTGGCTGTTGTGGTCGTTTGCGCCGCCCTCCTGATCGTCGCCACGCGCAGCGATCTGATCTTCGACCTGCTCGGCAAGGACGCCACCCTGACCGGACGCACGGAGATCTGGAGCGGCATCATGCACCAGATGCAGCAGCGACCGTGGACCGGTTTCGGCTACGGCGTGGTCTGGGACGACGCCTCGCCCGGGGGGGCCAAGGCCTGGATCGCCCACGAAGCCAAGTTCAGCGCCGCCCATGCCCACAGCGGCTGGCTGGAAGTTTATCTGGCCCTGGGCATACCCGGCGTCATCCTGCTTGCGGCCTGGATGATCGAGATGTGGGGTCGGGCCCTGTGGGCGGCCTACGCCCGGCCATCGGGCTGGCTGCTGATGCCGATGATGACGGCCTACACGCTGACCATGCTGACCGAGAGCATCACCATGAACTGGCACAACATCCGGTGGGTGCTGTTCGTGGCCCTGGCGCTAAAGGCGGTCATCGGCGATCAGGACTCCCCAACCCGCGTCGTTCCGGCGAACACGCGGACGCGCAGGACACGACGAGGGCCCGCCTGACCGTCGAAGCATCTCGACCCGTCTACGCCGTTGAGCCGCGAAAAAGAAAAAGGGCGAGCCGTCGTCGTTGACCGCTCGCCCTGATTTTTCCCAGACTGCGCGCCCTACTTCTTCGGCGCGTGCTTCTGACCGGTGCGGATGCGACCAGAACGCGAGACCTGTCGGGCGCCGCCGCGCGCGCCCTTCTGGACCGCGATGCTCTGGCCAGCCTTCTTGCTGGCGCCGGCTTTCAAACCGCCCAGGGCCTTCACCTTGGGCTTGATGCCCGACTTCTTCTGCTCCAGCGCCTTGCCGGGAAGATTGGACAGGGCTTCCGCGGCCTTCTCGGCCTTCAGCACCTTGCGCGGCGCGGTCTTGGCCGTACCCTTGTAACGCTCGGGACCGGACTTGGCGCCGCCCTCGGCATAGGGGTTGGCCGAGCCGGACTTGACCGTCAGCCGGATCGGCGTGCCGGGCAGATCGAAGCTCTCGCGCAGGCTGTTCACCAGATAGCGCTTGTAGTGCTCGGGCATGTCGCCGGCGCGGCTGGCCATCAGCACGAAGGTCGGCGGACGGGCCTTGGTCTGGGCCATGTATTTCGGCTTCACCCGCTTGCCGTCGACGGCGGGCGGCGGATGCCTCTGGGTGGCCATGGACAGCCAGGTGTTCAGGTCCTTGGTCTTGACCTTCACCGACCAGGTTTCATAGGCCTTGATGATGGCCGGCATCAACCGATCCACGCCGCGTCCATTGTGCGACGACAGGGCCACGAAGGGCGAGCCCTTCAATTGCGGCAGCTTGTCCTCAGCCAGGCGCTTCAGCTCGGCCATCCTGGACTGGGGCTCTTCTTCCAGATCCCACTTCGACGCGACATAGACCAGGGCGCGGCCTTCGCGCTCGACCAGGTCGGCCAGTTGCAGGTCCTGGGTGTCGAAGGCGTCGTCCTTGTCCATCACCAGCACGACAACCTCGGCGAAGGTGATGGCGCGGATGGTGTCGGCGACCGACAGCTTCTCCAGCTTCTCCTGGACGCGGGCCTTGCGGCGCATCCCGGCGGTGTCGACAAAGCGGATCGCCTTGCCTTCGTATTCCCAGTCGACTGAAATAGAGTCGCGCGTGATGCCCGCCTCGGGACCGGTCAGCAGGCGGTCTTCACCCAGCAGACGATTGATCAGCGTCGACTTGCCCGCGTTCGGGCGGCCGATGATGGCGATGCGGATCGGCTTGTCGGTCTCTTCCTCTTCCTCGATGAAGACATCTTCGGAAGCGACCACAAGGGCCTGATACAGGTCGGCCATGCCCTCGCCGTGCTCGGCCGAAATGGCGACCGGTTCGCCGAAGCCCAGGCTGTGAGCCTCGCCCACGCCGCCCGAGCTTTCGCGGCTCTCGGACTTGTTCGCCAGCAGGATGACCGGTTTGTGCACCTTGCGCAGGCGGTCCGCGAAGATGCGGTCCAGTTGGGTCACGCCCTCGCGGGCGTCCATAGTGAACAGGATGACGTCGGCGTCCTCGATGGCCGCCTCGGTCTGCTCGCGCATGCGCGCTTCAAGGCTTTCGTCGGTGACGTCTTCGTAGCCGGCCGTGTCGATCAGCGTCAGGTCCATGTCGCCGATATTGCCGTCGGCGTAGCGACGGTCACGGGTCACGCCCGGGCGGTCATCGACCAGCGCCAAACGCTTGCCGACGAGTCGGTTGAACAGTGTCGACTTGCCCACGTTGGGCCGGCCGACGATGGCGACTTTTAGAGCCATGTCGGCTTTCTAACTCAAATTCAGAAAAAGATCAGCGGATGCTGACCAGTTCGCCCTTGTCCGTCAGGACATAAAGGGCGCCGTTGTAGGCGGCCGGAGCGATATAGGCCGCCGCGCCCAGCCGGACGCTGGACTGCTGCGCGCCGGTTTTCGGATCAAAGGCCACGGCCTCGCCGTCTGAATTGACCAGCACCAGACGGTTCGAGGCCAGGATCGGACCCGACCAGGTCGGACGCACGGTGCGCTTGCCGAAGCCCAGAACGCCGCCTTCCTTGCGGACGCGGCCCTCGTTCAGGTCGCGGGTCCAGTAGACTTGGCCCGAGTCGCGGTTGACTACGGTCAGTTCGCCCGCCTTGGACACGACATAGACGACGTCGCCGACCGGCAGAGGGGCATTGACGCCGGCGACCGGCAGCGACCATTTGGCCTGACCCGAGCGGATGTCCATCGACTGCAGGACGCCCGACTGGCTGATAGCGTAGACGAAGCCGCGGCTGACGACCGGACGACCGGCGATGTCGCGGATTTCCGACAGGGCGCTGGTGCGGCTGGTGCGTGACAGGACTTCCTGCCAGACGGGCTGGCCGTTCGACGCACGCAGCGCCACCAGTTCACCCGAGGAGAATGGCGCCAGAACAGTGTCGCCGCTGACCGCCGGACTGGAGGCGCGCATGATGCGGGCCGGCTCGGTGATGCCGCGATAGGACCAGTCCTGCTGGCCCGTATTCACGTTGAAGGCGATCAGCTGGTTGTCGACGTCGATGACGAAGACGCGCTGCCCCTGCACCGTCGGCGCGCCGTGGATCGGCAGATCGACCTTAGACGTCCAGACCACCGCACCCGTCGCGGCGTCCAGCGCCGTCATGGAGCGATAGCCCGAAGAGACGAAGACCTTGCCGCTGCCTACGGCCACGCCGCCGCCGAAGCCGCCACCGCCTGCACCGCCGCCGAAGCCGATGCCCAGGAAGCGTGAACCGCGGTCGGCCTCGTCGACCTTGACGTCAGCCTTCCACAGGACCGCGCCCGTGCCGGCGTCGACGGCGGTCACTCCGGCCTCGCCGTCCAGAACGAAAACCTTGCCGTTGTCGGCCACGACGGGCGCCATGACCTGACGCGTCTTGCTGGAGCCGGCGCCGATGTTGCGCTTCCACGCGACCGTGAACTCAGGGGCGGCGATGACGTGCTCGACCGCGTTCTCGGCGTTGCCGCCGGGCTGGGTCCAGGCCGTCGCGGCCTGCGGTCCCGGCAGGAAGAAGTCACGGCCCGACAGGGCGGCCGACGGGGCCAACTGCTGTTCGAACTCGAGGATCGAGATGCGCTGACCTTCGGTCGCCTTGGCGGTGTCTTCCTTTTGTCCGCCCAGACCGAACGGCAAGGCGCTGCGCACCGTGCCGCAGGAAGCGACGGTCATGGCCAGACCGCACAGCAGGGCGACTTTCAGCGTTCGGTTCATGCGGGGCGTCCTGAAAGCGTCGATTACGGGCGAGCGGCGGCGGGCGCCGCTTCCGCAGATGCGGGAGCGGCCGGAGCTTGAGCCGCAGCGACGGCGGGCGCCGCAGTCGGCGTCGGCAGGGCCACGGCGGCGCGAACGATGTCGGCCAGAGCAGGCGCAGTGCCCGAATCAACCGCCTGCACGCCCGCCTGGGCGCGCTGGCGGATGTCGTCCGGCACGTTCTGACCCAGTTGCAGCTGAACGAAGATCTGACGCGCTTCGGCGGTCTTGCCATGTTGCAGCAGGGCCATGGCCTGGGCTTCCTGCGCGAAGGCGTGCAGCGGGCGCTTGTCGTTCGCCAGAGGCTCCAGACGCTTCTGGATATCGGCCAGCGGAGCGGTGTCCATCAGCAGGAAGACAGCCTTGATCGCGGCGGCGTCGGCGATGATCGGATCGCCAGCGGCCTTGGCGGCGTCGTCGAACAGCTTGACCGCATCCTCGGTCTTGTTGGCAGAAACGGCGATTCCAGCCTGCTGCATCAGGGCCAAGGCCTTGTAGGCGCCGTTGCCCGACTTGGCGGCTTCGGCGAAGGCGGCGTCAGCGCCCGACGGATTATTGGCCTGCAGGGCGATCATGCCGCGATCATAGGCGGCAGAGGCCTTGTCGGCCTGATTCGTCACATAGCTCTGCCAGCCCCACCAGCCCAGGGCGGCGACCAGGGCGACCGCCAGCAGACCTGCGCCGATCGGCAGCCAGGTGCGGGCCATACGCTTGTATCGATCGGAGCGAAGCTCCTCCTCGACCTGTTCGAAGACATCAACCACGAAACGTCGCCCCAAAAACCGCTGCCAAGACTGGTCGCTAAACCGGCGCGACCCTAGAGGGTCGTCGTCCTGCCCGCAACGCAGGCGTTTGCGCCGCGACCTGAAATTTCAGCAGTAGGTCGCGACTTCGGCAGGAAAACGGCGCTCAGATTTCCTGCGACAGCTTCACGACCCCGGCCGCAAGCAGCGCGACCAGAACCCCGGCCGTGGCCCAGAACATCTGCATTCCGCCCATGGAGCTCATATCCACCCCGGCCAGACCGACCCGATCCAGCAAGGACTGGAGGGCCTGAGCGCCATCCACGCCCGCCATGCTCAATCCCTGAACGACAGGCTGCGCGCCCGTCGATGCGGACGCCGACGACTCGGTGAAGTTGAAATTGACGTTCAGAACCTCGCGCACGGCGATGACGCCGCCGACCAGCCCCGCAATCGACAGGGCCACGGTCCGGAAACGCGAGGATTTATTCAGCTTCGCCGCCAGGGCAGCCTCGAACTGGGCCGAATCGGCAAAGGCCGGAGCCTTGGCGAACAGGCGCTCGATGGCAGGGTCGAACTCATCAACCGACATGGGACGCGCTCCCGTGAGCAACCGGCTCCGGTTGGAGCCGGGCCCGAAGTTTATCCAGACCACGCTTGACATGAGATTTCACCGTTCCAAGCGGCAAATTAATGGCGGCCGCGATTTCAGGATGGGACAGGCCCGCCCCGTGGCACAGGGAGACGCACAGGCGCTCCGGTTCAGTCAGCCCCTTCATCGCCTCGTCCAGATCCATGCGCCCGGCGCTGTCGACATTGGGCGCGATCTCGTCGTTCTCGACCTCGGCCACGTAGCGGGCGTCCTTCGAGCGACGCTTCAGATACAGACGGGCGGCGATCCGCTTGATCCAGGCGCCGAAGGTCCCCTCGCCCCTGAACTCGGCGCACTTCTCGAACGCCAACAGAAAGGCGTCCTGGGCCACGTCGTCGGCCAGGGCGGGCTGCGCCCCCATCCGACGCAGCAGGCCGCGCACCGCCGGACTGTGGCGACGCACCAGCTCCCCGAACTCGCGACGCCCGCCCGCCGCCGACAGGGCGGCGAGCTCGACATCGTGCAGATCGCGTAAAGGCTTGGCCATGACGGTCTCCCCTCCCGGCCCGCCTCAACCCTTGTTCTTGTTGAAGATGCTCAGAATGATGAAGGCCAGACCGATCATGCCGGGCACCGCGGCGCTGCCGGCGATCGGATAGAAGGCGTCCATCTCGGCGAAGCTGACCATGTAGCCAAAGAGGGCGACGCCCAGGCTGACCGCCAGCAGGATGACGCCGACACGCAGGTCGCGCGCCGCGGACGCCGGGGGCTTGATGTTGTCCTTGCTCAGCGAGTCGATGACTTCCGGCGGCAGCGGCTGGCCCTTTTCGATGGCCGAGCGCAAAGTCGCCTGCATCTCCTTGCGCTCCTTGCTCTTCAGCCAGCTCGGCACGATCACGATCGCACCGATCATGATGAAGAATGCAACGGGAATGAACTCTTCCATGGGTTTCGCCCCTTCTTGAACAGTGGAGCCGAGCGTGACGCTGCGGCCTTCTGATAACAAGAGGTCATGAGCGGGCCGATCAGATGCAGGATCGCGCATGAACTCTTTGTAAGGTGGCGCCGACGTCACCACAGCGTGACTCGACAGCGGCTCAAGGGCGGTCAACGGTGGCTGTGCGGCGTCGTTCGCGCGTGCAGTGGCCTTGATCCTTCCTCCTGACCCTGAGGTGTCCGCCATGCTGCCCCAACTGTCTGCGCTGGGCTGGTTTCATACGCTCGGCAGCCTGCCCGCCGTCCCCATCGGCCTCATCCTGCTGCTGATGCATGGACGGATCGACCCCGCCACGCGGTGGGGCAAGGCCTATCTGGCTTTCATGTTCATCGGCGCCATCTCGGCCATTTTCGTCATCAAGACCCCGCCGGGCGCGGCCGTCGCGGCGCTCAGCCTGATCTCGCTGACGGTCGGGGCGACGGTCGGCTTCATCAAGCCCCTGGCCCACTATCGCTGGTCGATCGAGACCATCGCGCTGAGCATTTCCTACTTCACCCTGCTGCTGCCCAGCGTCACCGAGACCCTGACCCGACTGCCGGCCGGCGATCCGGTCGCCTCCGGCGTCGAGGACCCGTTGGTGGTCGGTTTCCAGCTGACCCTGCTGGTCCTGCTGATCCTGGGCGTGACCCTGCAGCTTCTGTCCCGCCGTCGTCGCCTGTCGGCGACGGCTCTTGCCTGAAGGAAACCGCGTGACCCGTATCGTTTATCGCATCGTCCCCCACGACGGCGGCTGGGCCTACAAGCTGGGCGACAGCTTCTCCGAGACCTTCGCCACCCATGACGCCGCGCGCGCCGCCGCTGTCGCCGTGTCGCGCGAGCAGCAGGTGCCGGACCGCACTTCGTGGATCGAGTTCGAGGATACGTCGGGCCAGTGGATCACCGAGCGCGCCGACGGCCACGACCGCCCGGAAACCGCAGTCGAGGATTAGGCGGAAAATGCCTCGGCGTAGCGTTCGGGCTTGAAGCCCACCAGGGTCCGCCCGTCGCCCAGGTCCAGCACCGGTCGCTTGATCATCGACGGCTGGGCCAGCATCAGGGCGACCGCCTTGTCGGCGTTCAGGTCGGCCTTCTCCGCGTCCGACAGCTTGCGGAAGGTGGTTCCGGCGCGGTTCAGCACCGCCTCCCAGCCATGCTCGGCGATCCAGCGCTCCAGATCCGCCTTGTTCGCGCCCGCGGCCTTGTAGTCATGAAAGGCGTAGTCCACGCCCTGCCCGTCCAGCCAGACACGCGCCTTCTTCATCGTGTCGCAGGCCTTGATGCCGTACAGGGTGATGGTCATGGGGCGCTCCCTCGCTTGCTGAGGGCCGCGATCTGGCATCGGGAAGCGGAGGGGTCAAATTTCGTCCATTGTTCCAGCGCGGTGCTGGCTACCGACCTAGGCGACCTTGTGCGAGCATCCATCAATGGACAACGGCGAACCAGATATATCCTCTGCCTACGTTGACGGCCTCGCCACTGGTGAGGTCATTCAGTTCGGTACAGGCGATTGGCGCGATCGTTCGGTAAAGGGCGTCGCGGTCAGCGAAGATGCGTTCGACAGACTCGAACCTGCAATCGAGTTAGCTCTCTCGAATTGGCACCGAAGCGCTCGATACGACGTCACGGCGATTCCACAGGCGAGTTTGCCCGCCCTGATCGAAGCCATCCGCGACTTGGCCTACGACGATGCTGCTACCACCACGATGATCAATGAGGTGATCGCGTGGCTTTCGCGCGCGGCTGCACACGACGAGCAGGTCAGCATCTTTGGTCTTTGACCCTGACATTCCTTCGGATCGCCCATGAAGCTCTACGCCCACCCCTTCTCGTCCTACTGCCAGAAGGCGCTGATCGCGCTGTATGAGAACGACACGCCCTTCGAATTCCGGCTGCTGGAGGGCGAGGCCGCCTTCGCCGAACTGAAGACGCTATGGCCGGTCGGCAAGTTCCCGGTGCTGCTGGACGGCGACCGCACGGTTGTCGAGGCCACGGCCATCATCGAGGATCTGGCCGTGCATCATCCCGGCCCGGTGCGGCTGATCCCCGACGATCCGGCCGCCGCCGTCGAGGTGCGGATGATGGACCGGGTGTTCGACCACTATGTCTCGAGCCCGCAGCAGAAGCTGGTGGCCGACGCCCTGCGGCCCGAGGGCGACCGCGATCCCTATGGCGTGGCCGAGGCGAAGCGGATGCTGGAGACCGCCTACGCCTGGCTTGACGAACGGCTGGCGGGGCGGGAATGGGCGACCGACCACGGTTTCAGCCTGGCCGACTGCGCCGCCGCGCCCGCGCTGTTCTACGCCGACTGGTCGCACCCGATCGCGGATCGGTTCGCGACGCTGAAAGCCTATCGCGCCCGGCTGCTGACCCGGCCGTCGATGGCGCGGGCCGTGGATAAGGCCCGGCCCTACCGCGCTTATTTCCCGTTGGGCGCGCCCGACCGGGATTAAGCGGCCTTCTGGCTCCACAGGTCCAGATCGGCCTCGCGCCCGATCAGGGCCAGGCCCGAGGCGATGGATTCGAACTCGCCGCCCGTCTCGATGCGGTCAGCCCCGAAGCGGCGGATGAAGATGTCGCGCACCGCCGGCACGAAGGAGGTGCCGCCGGTCAGGAAGACGCGGTCGATCTGCGTCCCCTCCAGACCCGACTGGGCCATGGCTTCGTCGACGGCGGCCTCCATGGCCTGAAGCTCAGGCGCGATCCAGCCTTCGAAGTCGGTGCGCTTGACCGGCTTCTCGATCCGCACCGAACCGGCGACGAAGGAGAAGACCGCCTCCTCGTCCCGCGACAGGGCCTCTTTCAAACCCGACACGGCGCGGTAGAGGGCATAGCCGTGGTTGTCGTCCAGCACCTCGATCAGGCGCTCGATCTTCTCGGGCTCCAGCGCCGTCGTGGCCAGACCGCGAATGTCGCGCATATCCTTGGACGCCCGCAGCAAGGCCAGCTGATCCCAACGCGCAAAGGCGCTGTAGTATCGCTGCGGGATCGGCAGGCGGTTGTCGAAGGCCCGGTACAGGCTGCCCTTGCCCAGTTCCGGCGAGACCAGCTGGTCGATGATCCGATAGTCGAAGGCGTCGCCCGCCACGCCCACGCCCGACCGCGCCAACGGCGTGGACTTCAAGGCGCCGTCGGCTCGTTCGAACCGCACGATGGAGAAGTCGCTGGTGCCGCCGCCGAAGTCGGCGACCAGGACATTGGCGTCCTGTTTCAGCTCGCGCGCAAAGAAGAAGGCCGCGCCGACGGGCTCGTAGGCGTAGCGGATGTCGGTGAAGCCCAGACGTGCGAAGGCCGCCTCATACCGCTCCAGCGCCAGGGCCTCGTTGGGATTGCCCCCGGCGAAGGTCACGGGCCGACCGACGATGATGCGCGGCGGCAGGTCGTCCATCGCCCCGTCGGCATGGTGCTTCAGCCGCAGCAGGAAGGCTGACAACAGGTCCTCGAACTGATAGCGGCGGTTGTCGATCCGGGTCTCGGTGAAGGCGGCGCTGGCGGCGAAGGTCTTGAACGACTGGATGAAGCGGGTGTCCAGCGGGTCCTCGACATAGGCCTCGATGGCCCAGGGACCGGCTTCGATGACCCGTTCGGGCGCGCCGCCATCGCGCGCCTCGTGCAGTTGGAAGCTCAAGGCCGAGCGGAAGGCGAACAGATCCTTCTCGTCCGCCTGGAACCGCACCAGGGTCGCCGGGCCGTCGCCGTGGGTCAGCGACACCACCGTATTGGTCGTGCCGAAGTCGATGCCGATGGTGGCGGGCGTCGCGGACGTCATGGGGAGAACCTGCGGGGAGAGGGGCCGGGGTTCCTAGACCCCTGCCCGCTCACGTCAAGGGCGCGTGTGCCGAGCGTGGAAATGGAGGCCCGCCTGCGCCACAGTGCCCGGATGCGCGATTCGTCCCCCTCAGCCCCCAGCTTCTACGAGTTCTTCGCCGGCGGCGGCATGGTCCGCGCCGGTCTGGGGCCTGCCTGGACCTGCCTGTTCGCCAATGATTTCGACGCCAAGAAGGGCTTCTCCTATCAGGCCAACTGGGGCACCGGCGGCGAGCTGACGGTGGGCGACATCCGCGCCCTGGACGCGGCCCAGTTGCCGGGCACGGCCGCCATGGTCTGGGGCTCCTTCCCCTGTCAGGACCTGTCGCTGGCCGGCGCCGGCGCGGGGCTGAAGGGCGAGCGGTCCGGCACCTTCTACGCCTTCTGGGACCTGATCCACGGCCTGATTAAGGACAAGCGCGCCCCGCGCATGGTGGCGGTCGAGAACGTCTGCGGCGCCCTGACGTCGCACGGCGGCAAGGATTTCGAGGCCATCTGCCGGACCTTTGCCGAGGCCGGCTATCGATACGGCGCCCTGGTCATCAACGCCGATCTGTTCGTGCCCCAGTCGCGCCCGCGCCTGTTCGTCATCGGCGTGCGCGCCGACGTCGAGGTCGCGCCCGACCTGCTGTCGCCGGAGCCCATCGAGCCCTTCCACACCCGCGCCCTGCGCCGCGCGGTGGGGAACCTGCCCGAGGATGTGCGTGACAGCCTGCTATGGTGGAACGTGCCGACGCCCGAGCGCCGCATCATCACCTTCGCCGACATCATCGAGGACCGCCCCACCAGCGTCGCCTGGCACACCCAGGCGGAGACGAAGAAGCTGCTCGACATGATGTCGCCGGTCCACCTGGCCAAGGTCGCCGCCGCCAAGCGCGCCGGGCGCCGCATGGTCGGGGGCGTCTATCGCCGGACCCGCATCGATGAGACCGGCGCCAAGGTGCAACGCGCCGAGGTTCGCTTCGACGACGTGGCCGGCTGCCTGCGCACCCCCTCGGGCGGGTCCAGCCGTCAGGTCATCCTGGTGGTCGAGGGGCGCCGCATCCGTTCACGTCTGATCTCGGCCCGCGAGACGGCGCGGCTGATGGGGCTGAAGGACAGCTACGTCCTGCCCCGGCAATACAGCGACGCCTATCACCTGACCGGCGACGGGGTGGCGGCGCCGGTCGTGCGGCATCTGGCCGAGCATGTGTTCGAGCCGCTGGTTCACGGCGTGACCGCCGTCGTCAGGGACGTTCAAGCCGCCTGACTGGCCCCACCGTCTCGGACCTGACCGCCTGAGGCGCTTCGCCGCCTTCCGGTCCGCCCCGCGTCCAATCCTGTCCACACACCGATCATCCGGCGCCCGCGCGCCGGACCGTCGCCGCATTTCCGTCGAAATGCGGACGGAACCCATGGCCGCACCATTGGTTAACAAGTTCTTAATGTGCCGCTTGCGCTTTCGGGAATTCCCGCGTCAGATGAATGCAGTCGTAGATCTTTTCAGAACAGATTAAAGACACCTGATCACTTAGGATCGTAAGAGATGGTTGAAAATCGTCATTTCTACAATCGTAACGAGACCTTTTACGAATCCGACAAAGCAACAATCATTGTTGCTGGTGGAGCAGGTTTCCTTGGATCGCATCTCTGCGCGCGATTGATCGAAAATGGTCACACAGTGATCTGCATAGACAACTTCCATACAGGAAGACCGCAGAACGTCGAACACTTGGAATCATCGGGTCGATTTACCCTGATACATCACGACATCAACGACCCTGTTCCGGACGATCTGCCTGCCGTTGATCAGATATATAATCTGGCCTGCCCGGCGTCTCCTGTTCACTATCAGTATGATCGTGTCAAAACGGCCCTGACTTGCTCGCTCGGTACGCTCAATCTTCTGAACAGGGCCGCGACTGATCACGCGCGCTTCTTCCAGGCCTCGACGTCAGAGATCTACGGCGACCCCGAAGTTCATCCACAGACCGAAAACTACAGGGGCAACGTCAATACGGTCGGCCCCCGGTCCTGCTATGACGAGGGCAAGCGCTTCGCCGAAACCCTGGTCACGGACTTCGGCGCCCAGCACGGACTGACGACGCGGATCGTGCGCATCTTCAACACCTATGGCCCGCGGATGCACCCCGACGACGGGCGGGTGGTGTCGAACTTCATCGTCCAGGCCCTGCTGGGCGAGGACATCACCATCTACGGCAGCGGCGAGCAGACCCGCTCCTTCTGCTTCGTCGATGATCTGGTCGAGGGCTTCGTGCGCCTGATGAACGCGGACGCCGACATCGACGGCCCCATCAACATCGGCAATCCCAACGAGACCACAGTCAATGAACTGGCCGAGCAGATCCTGGCCATGGCGGGATCCAGCTCCAGGATCGTCTATCACCCCCTGCCGGAGGACGACCCTCGTCGACGCAAGCCGGACATTTCACGCGCCCTGGCGCGCCTGAACTGGTCGCCGCAGGTGCCCCTGCATGACGGCCTGTCCAGGACCATCGCCTACTTCATGGACGAGATGAGAAACAGCGGCCGCAGCCCGACAAGCGCGTTCGCCTCCTGACGCACCCTAAGAGAAACGCACGAAACGACTGGAACGACACTCCAACACGGAAATCCTGGGCGGGCCTTTCGATGCAAAACTACAGCGTTCCGACGATCCTGATCTGGCTGTTCGCCATATCCCAGCTGCTTTACCTGGGCTGCTTCCTGCTCGAGATGTATTTCCGCGCCCTGCGCGTCAATCGCGTGGACATGGACGCCCCCATGCCTGCCGAAGCGGAAATGCCGTTCATCGTCCTGCTCTACCCGGTTCTGCGCGAGCTCGAGCGCACGATGGAGACCACCTTCACCGCCCTGGCCAAGCTGGACTATCCGCGTGATCGCTATCGGGTGGTGGCCATTCCCAACGCTGACGACACTGAGACCATCGCCAGCCTGAGCCGGCTGACGGCGGCCTACCCCTTCGTCGAAATCCTCGAGGTTCCGCCGACGAGCGACCCGCGTTGGGATCCTGTCTGGAACGCCTGGGACGCCAACCCCAAGGCCTACTGGTGGCATCGCGGCAAGCGCGCCGGGGTCAAGGATCTGCCGCCCAAGAAGACCCGGCAACTGATCTACGCCCTCTATCAGGTCGCCGAGACCTATCGGGACAAGGCGAACCTGACCCTCAACTATATCGACGCCGACAGCTGCCCGCCGGCCGACCATTTCAAGGCCGCCGCCATCGGCCTGCAGACCTATGACGTGCTGCAGGCGCGCAACGTCGCCGGCAATCTGACGGCCAGCCTGCCCGCCGCCTTCCACGCCTTCGACCACATGACCTGGGACGGGGCCAAGTACGGCCACCTGTCGGACCCCAAGCAGCCCTTCTGGGTCCTGGGCAAGGGACTGTTCTTCAAGGTCGATGACCTCATCGCCCTCGGCGGCTTCCACCCGTGGATCACCATCGAGGACCCCGAGGTCGGCGAGCGCTTCTGGAAGAACGGCAAGACGCTCGGCATCATCGACAACTCCCTGATCGAAGAGGTGCCCGAAACCTTCGGCGAAGGCATCACGCAGCGGAAACGCTGGGTCGCCGGCTTCTTCCAGAGCCTCGGCACGCCCTTGAAGGAGATGGACTTCACCTTCGGCGAGCGCCTGCGCGCCTGGACCAACTTCCTGCCCTGCATGTCCCTGTGGGTGAACACCCTGGGCATCCCGCTGGGGATCTGGGCGGCGTGGCGCTTCTTCAACGGCGACGACTTCCTTCCCCTGTGGCTGGTGATCCTGTCGATCTTCAACATCATCGCCTTCACCGTCCTGATCGTCGGGCTCTACATGAGGACCTGGACGCGGACCGGACTGGTTCTGGAGCGCACCAGCGAGCGGATCGGCTACATGCTGATGGTCAATCCGATCTTCGTGATGATCTGGTGGTGCGTCTGGATCATTCCGCTGACGCTCGGCTTCGTCATGTACCTGAAGGACAGCGGCCAGGTCTGGCAGCGGACCGAGAAGGTCGACGCCAACAATACGCTCGTGCGGTCCAAGCTGGATCAGTACGGCGTCCTTCGCCACGACCATTGAGCGGATCGATCATGGACAAGCATATCCTGATCACGGGCGGCGCCGGCTTCATCGGTTCGCACCTGACGGACGCCATGTTGGCGCGTGGCTATCGCGTCAGCGTGCTCGACAACCTGTCACCCCAGGTCCACGCGGACGGCGAAATGGACGCCGACGGCTGGCCGACCTACCTCGATCCGCGCGCGCGCCGCATCAAGGGCGACCTGCTGGACGAGGGCGTGTTCGAGGCCGCGCTTGACGGCGTCACCCACCTGGCCCACCTGGCGGCCTCGGTCGGGGTCGGCCAGAGCATGACCAACATCGTCGACTACACCCGCAACAATGTCATGACCGCAGCCGTCATGCTGGAGGTGCTGTCTCAAAGGCCGCACACGATCCAGCGCATGGCCGTGGCCTCGTCCATGTCCATCTATGGCGAGGGCGACTACATCCGGCCCTCGACCAACACCCACGTCACCGCCGATGTCCGCCCGCACGCCCAGCTTGAGGCGCGACAGTGGGAAGTCATGATCGACGGCGAGGAACTGGAACCCGTCCCCACCGCCGAAGACAAGCTGCTGCAGCCCAACTCCATCTACGCGGTGAACAAACGCGACCACGAAGAGATGTTCCTCTCGGTCGGGCGGGCGCTTCAGATCCCCACAGTGGCCCTGCGCCTGTTCAACGCCTATGGCTCGCGTCAGGCCCTTAGCAACCCCTACACCGGGGTCGCCGCCATCTTCATCGCGCGCCTGCTCAACGACCAGCCGCCCCTGGTGTTCGAGGATGGACGGCAGATGCGCGACTTTGTTCACGTCCAGGACGTGGCCCGCGCCTTCGCGACTGTCCTCGACAGCGATCGTCAGACCTGGGACGTGTTCAACGTCGGCAGCGGAACCCCGATCTCGGTGAATGAAATCGCCGGCGTTCTGGCCCGCCTTCTGGGCAAGAACATCGCGCCCGAAGTGCTGAACAAGTATCGCGTCGGCGACATCCGCCACTGCTTCGGCGACATCTCCAGGATCGAGCAAGCCTACGGCTTCAAGCCGGAGCGGGACATGGAAACCGGGATGGCGGAACTGATCGACTGGGTCTCGCACACCAAGCCCCCGGTCGACCGTAGCGCCGAGAGTCTGGCTGAACTGGCGCGAGGAAAACTGGTCGTCTGAAAGTATTAACCAAAATGATCGAGCTTAGCTGAAGCGCCTTCCTCTGCGCCGCCGAGAACGCGACGCGCCGATACTATCGTCAGGGAAAGTTCATGACCGCCCATCGCCGTCGTTTCGCATCGAAAACCCTCTTCGCAGCGGCCCTGCTCATCCTCGGCGCAGCCGGCTCGGCCGGAAGCGCCGCGGCGCAGAGCGATGTGACGATCTTCGCCGGCGGCAAGCTGGACGTCGCGGATTCGGCCTATGCAGGCGCGACGGTCGGCCTGCCGGGCTCTGTCGACGGCAAGGGCTGGGCGGTGCGCGGGGCTGTCTATACCGGCGGCTATGACTATCGCAGCGGACCGACCACCATCGACGCGGACTTCACCGGCGGACAGGCGGAACTGATCTATCGCTACGGCTCCGGCCCGACCTGGGGCAACGTCGGCGTCGGCTATCGCTATGTCGACACCGACCTCAGCCCGGCAGACCCCGGCAATCGACGCGACGGCGGCGAGGGCGAGGTCATGGTCAGCCTGGACGGCGGTCATGTGGCCGGCCCCTGGCGGGTTGATTGGTACGGCTCCTACGGTTTCCAGCTCGACGACTACGACGCCCTGGTCAGCCTGACCCATACGGTCGGCGCCTCGGGCCGCCTGCGCGCGGGCCTGGAAATCGCCACCGACGGGGATTCCAACTACAGCGCCTATCACGTCGGCCCCGTTCTGGGCGTCAAGATCGGCGAAGAGGCCGAGTTCCAGATCTCGGCCGGGCTGAGCGACGGGGATGACCGCGACTCCGACGGCTATGTTCGCGTCGGCTTCTACCGCAGCTTCTGATCGCCGACGATCAACCGGACGTCGACAAGCTTAGCCTTAGAATAGGCCGCCAAACGGCGACTGCATTTCCGCCCTAAAACCACCCCTCGGCAATCGTTAACCCGGCGTTATCCCCGGGGAGCTTAACGATCACGCTTACTCTTCTCCGATTCTTGAGAAGGCTAGGCGTAGTATGCTGACGCTTCCGTCACGACGATCCGTATTGGCTGGTCTTGCGCTGACGCCGGCGCTCGCCGTTGCGCCGCATGGCGCATGGGCCGAGGGAGAAGGCGCCGCCCTGTCCGACGCCTCCAGCGCCCTGCCTTCCCTGTCTCACGCCGCCCGCAGCGGCGGCCGCTACTATGGCGCCGCCGCCCGCGCCGACCATCTGCGCCAGGACAAGGCCCTGCGCGCCGCCATTCTGCGCGACTGCGAGGTGCTGACCCCCGAGATCCACCTCAAGTGGAACTCGCTGGAGTGGCGCAAGGGGCAGTTCCACTTCGCCCCCGTAGATGATCTGCTGACGTTCGCCGACGACAATGGCCTGCGCGTGCGCGGCCATACCTTGCTGTGGGATCAGAGCACGCCGGACTGGGCCAAGCACGAGATGCTGGAACGCCGAGACTGGCGGCTGATGTCCGAGCATTTTTCGCGCGTGCTGGGCCGTTACGGCTCGCGTATCGAAGAATGGGACGTGATCAACGAGCCCATCGACACCCAGACCGGCGCCCGCAACTTGCGCCGCAACACCTTCTTCCGCGCTTTCGGCCCGACCTATATCGAGCGCGCGATGGAAGAAGCGCGGACCCATGCGCCCAAGGCCCATCTGGTCATCAACGACTACGGCTTCGAGTACGGCAATCCCGTCGACAAGGCCCGCCGCCAGGCTTTCGTCGCCCTCGCCCGTCGCCTGCGCGCGGCGAACGTTCCGCTGGACGGCGTGGGGGTTCAAGCCCACCTCGACCTGTCCAAGGGGCCGATCGACACCGTCGGCCTGCAGGAAATGACCAAGGCCCTGATCGATCTGGGCCTCGACATCACGGTGACCGAGCTGGACGTCAAGGAGTCGGAAGCCGCCGCCCCGACCACCGCACGTGATCAGAAGGTCGCGGACGAAACCCGCCGCTACCTCGACGTCATGCTGGCCTTCCCCGAGGTGCGCGGCGTGGTGACCTGGGGTCTGACCGACAAGTTCTCCTGGTTGACCGAACAGATCGACGCTCGCGCGCGCGCCGCGCACGGCGTCAACCGCGGCCTGCCCTATGACGACGCCTACAGCCCCAAGCCCATGTACTGGGCCCTGAACGAGTCCCTGGGCGCCAGCGCCTGACCGCTGATGTCAGAACTCGTCATTTCTCCTGGCGAGCGCCACCGCTGGACAAGCTGCAAGTTTTTGCGGCAGGAACACGCACCCTTTCTGTCTGGCTGGCGTTAGGGAAGCGAAGCCGGGGGCTAGGTTGCGTACACTCGCCAAAACAATTGATCTGGTCGCTGCGTTCGACGCCTCGCCCAACCCCTATATGCTGCTGGACGCCCAGCTGCGCTATGCGGGCATGAACCAGGCCTATCTCGACGTGACCCATCGGCGGCGCGAGGACCTGCTGGGTCAACCCGTGATGCAGGAATACGACGCCGGACCGGGCAAGGAAGCGACGGAAAACGCTCGTCAGCTTTTGACCTCCTTCCAAAAGGTGCTGGCGTCGGGCCAGCCCGATCATCTGGCTGTGCTTCACTATCCCATCCCGGTGCCGCAGGCTGACGGGACGACGATTTATGACGATCGGTACTGGAGTTGCACCCACACACCGATCAAGGACGCCGAGGGTCGCGTCACCCACATCCTGCAGCACACCAGCGACATCACCGAACTGGAGCGGCTGCGCCGTCAGGTCGGGCGCCTGAGGCCCGAAGAACCGACCTCTGCTCTGGACAGCCTCATCGGCGGCGGGATGTTCCGCCGCGCCATGAGCGTGCAAGCGGACAATCGCCGGCTGGAGACCGAGCGGCGACAACTGCTCGATATGTTCATGCAGACGCCGGGGTTCGTGGCGGTGCTGAACGGCCCGGAGCACGTGATCCAGCTGCACAACGGCGCCTACGGCCAGTTGATCGGCCATCGCGACGTGGTCGGAAAGCCCATCCGCGAAGCCCTGCCCGAACTGGCGGGTCAGGGCTACTACGACTTTCTCGACGAGGTGCTGGCGACCGGCGAGCCGTTCCACGGCCGCCAAAGCCCGGTGCAGTTGCAGCAAACGCCCGACGCCGCCCTGGCCACGCGGTATCTGAACTTCATCTATCAGCCGATCCGCGACAACGGCGGCGAGATCGTGGGAGTCTTCGTCCAGGGCCATGACGTCACCGACACCGTCCTGGCCGCCGAACGCCAGAAGCTGATGATCGATGAGCTGAACCATCGAGTGAAGAACACCCTGGCCACGGTCCAATCGATCGCCATGCAAACCGCGCGCTCGCACGAGGATCCGCGTTCCTTCGCAGAGACCTTCCAGTCCCGCATCCTGTCGCTGTCGCACACCCACGACCTGCTGACCCGCAGCCATTGGGAAGGGGCCGATCTGCGTGAGGTGCTGGAGCACGAAACGACGGCCCACGGTCTGCACCGCCTGACCCTGAACGGTCCCAATGTCGCGCTGGACCCCGCCATGGCCGTGTCTCTGGGCATGATCTTCCACGAACTGGCGACCAACGCCGCCAAGTATGGGGCCCTGTCGCCAGGCGAAGGGCGCGTGCTGGTCGACTGGTCGGTCGCGGACCAGACCAATCCACACCTTGGCATCGTCTGGCGCGAGACCGGCGGACCGTCGGTGGCCCAGCCTGAACGCCGGGGATTCGGCAGCCGTCTGATCGAACGCAATGTGCGACATGATCTGGCGGGCACGGTTCAGATGCACTATCGCGACGACGGCTTCACCGCCGAAATTACCATCCCCCTGAGCAAGGAAGCCGCATGACCAACGCTTTGCAGGGCCGTCGCGTGCTGGTGATCGAAGACGAGTCCCTGGTGGCCATGCTGCTGGAAACCATACTGGACGACATGGGCTGCGCCGTGGTGGGGCCGGAATCCAACATCGACGACGGCTTGCGGGCCGCGACGACTGAAGGCGGGCTGGACGCCGCCCTTCTGGACGTCAACGTCGCGGGTCGCGAAGTCTTTCCGGTGGCCGAGGCGCTGAAGGCGCGCGGCGTGCCCTTCGTCTTCTCGACCGGCTATGGCGAGGCTGGCCTTCCCGAACACTGGCGCGGCAATCCGACCATCCAGAAACCCTTTACCGAGGGCGCCATCCGCGACGCCCTGATGAAGGCGATGAACATCAGTCTGGCCTGATCAGCGCGGCTTGATGTCCTTCAGCACGGCGCGCGCTGCGTTGTGGCCCGGCGCGCCCGTCACCCCGCCCCCGGGATGGGCGCCGGATCCGCACAGATAGAGGCCCGGCACCGGCATCCGGTGATCGGCGTGGCCCAGCACCGGCCGGGCGCTGAACAGCTGATCCAGCGTCAACCGCCCGTGGAAGATGTCGCCGCCGATCAGGCCGAAGCGCCGCTCCAGATCGCGCGGCCCAAGCGCCAGCCGCCCGACCACCGAGGCCTTGAATCCCGGCGCATGGGCGTCGATCGTCTCGATCATCAGGTCGGCCACGGTGTCGCGATGCGCGTCGGCCAGATCGGGCGAGACGTGCTGGCAGAACAGGCTGGCGACGTGCCGCCCCGCCGGAGCCAGGCTGTCGTCCAGGGTCGAGGGGATCAGCATCTCGACAATGGGCTTCGACGACCAGCCGTTCAGCCGCGCCTCGGCGTGGGCGCGGTCCATATAGTCCAAGGTCGGCGCGATGATGATGCCCGCCGTCAGATGATCCCCCGCCTGCGGCAAGGCGGTGAAACGCGGCATTTCGGACAGGGCGACATTCATGCGGAAGGTGCCGGAGCCCGAGGCGTAGCGGCTCATCCGCGCGGTGAAGTCCGCCGGGACCACGGCCGGATCCACCAGCCGGTCGAACAGCAGACGCGGGTGCAGATTGGAGACGACGGCGCGTGCGCGAATGACGTCGCCCGCCTCGGTCACAGCCCCGACCGCCCTGCCCCGCTCGGTCAGCACCTCGACGACGGAGGCGTCCAACCGGATGTCGGCGCCCTGCTCGGCGCAGGCGGCGGCCATGGCCTGGGTGATGGCGCCCATGCCGCCGATGGCATGGCCCCAGGCCCCCTTCTTGCCGTTCACCTCGCCAAAGACATGGTGCAACAGGACATAGGCTGAACCGGGCGTATAGGGGCTGGCGTAGTGGCCGACCACGCTGTCGAAGCCGAACAGGGCCTTGATCGGGTCGCTCTCGAACCAGCCGTCCAGCCAGTCACCCGCCGACTTGGCGAACAGGTCCAGCAGGTCGCGCTGCGCCGCCAGACCCAGCCCCGAGACCCGCCGCCCCAGCGACGCCGCCTTCAGCATCTCCGGCAGTGCCGCCAGCCAGCCGCCTTCGACCACGTTCGGCGGGGTGGTCAGGATCAGGTCGCGCAGGATGGCAGCGACCGTCTCCAGCCGCGCCTCATAGTCGGGCAGACGTTCAGCATCGCGGATCGAGAACTTGGCCACCTCGGCCTGGGTCCGGCCCTCGCCGGTCAGCAGGTAACGTCCGTCGTCAAAGGGCAGGAAGTTGGCCGCCCGCCGCTCGACCACCCGCAGCCCGTGGCGCGGCAGTTCCATGTCGGCGATGACGCGCGGATTCAACAGGCTGACGGTATAGCTGGCCGTCGAGTTGCGGAAACCGGGATGGAACTCCTCCGTCACCGCCGCCCCGCCGACGACGCCGCGCCGTTCCAGCACCGTCACCTTCAGCCCGGCCCGCGCCAGATAGTAGGCGCAGACCAGCCCGTTATGCCCCCCGCCCAGGATGACGACATCCGTCTGTGATTGCGTCATGCCTTCCGCCCCCGATTCCAGAAGCGAACGCTAGCATCACACCCGACGCGGGGTGAACCATCCGTCCGGAGTGCGCTGCACCGACCCGGCCACGGCAAGAACCGCCAAGGTCTGTTCGATGCGATCCTCCATCCGCCGCCCGCGACGACCGCTGAACCGCGCCGCCAGAGCGCGGGGACCGACCGGCATGCCTTCCTGCCTCAACGCGTCGAGCAGGGCGGAAGCCATGGGCCCTGGCGCCTCGGGCAAGAGCGGCAAGCTGGCCGCGACATCGAGATTCGCCTCGACCTGCACCGCGCGACGGGATGTTTTCACGCGTCCGGACTGGAAGTCAGGCCGCAGGAACCGCACCTCGCCGCGCCCCTCCTCTACCGCCCGCTCGCGGTTCAGGGCGACAAGGCGCGTCACGGCCTCCTGTGCCGGGAGGTCGGCGGGCCAGCCATACGCAGACAGCACCGCCGCATCGAGACGTCGATGCAAGTGATCCAACAGGCCGATGCAGCCGGCCTCATGCACGGCGCGCTCCGCCTCGGTCAACGTCCCGCCGGCCGCCCACCGCGCCCGAGCATTGTAGAGGCCGGTCATGCTCAGGAAATCGTGCCGCTCCAGCACCTGGGCACGCAGAGCGTCGATCTCATCCGCCAGGATCGCGATCTCGGCTCTGACTCGCCCCGAAAGGTCAGGGAACGGGAAGGCGTCAAAACAGGGGCCTTTCGTATAGACAGGACGGTCTTCCAGCGTCCCGCCCTGCGCCAGCGCCCAGTCACCATGCAATCGCGACGACAGGACGCCCAGAACAGCCGCGTCATCCGACGCCATACAGATCAGCCGATTATCGGGCAGGATGTCCGCGTCGAGAAATCGGAACCACCGATGCTTGGCGGTTTCGACCGTGGCGATATAGCGCTCCAGCCCCTCAAGCGCCGGGCGCAACTCGCGGCGCGGCTCGCCAAAGACCCACCAGTTGTCGCGGTAAGAGGGGCGGTTGTTGCGGTCGCGCTCGGGCTTCACCGTCTCCAGCAGGTGCTGAAAGATAGCCGGGTGCCGCCGCCGCACCTCCGCCTCCTCCCAACCGAACAGGTCAATGACCTTCGCCCCCCGCGGTCGGTCCGCCAGATCCCGACCGTTGCGATAGGCGCGGATCGGCGAGACCGCCTCCATGTCGGACGCGGACAGCAGGGCCGCCGCCCGATCCGTCGCAACGATAAAGCCCGCGCCATGTAGCTTGACCCCCGGCGAACACAGCAGAGCGTTGGCCTTCAGTTCTACAGCCTCGGTCACGTCCACCCCCACGGTCAGGTCCGCCGCTATCGCGCCGCGCGCCTCCGCGAAGACGATCTCGGGCGCGTCGGTGTGCAGGCCCGCCTCCGAGATAACAGTCAAAAGCCTGCCTTGACCTTGCGTCTCGCCGCGTTCGGCCACGGTCATCGCGATCCGGACTGCGGCGCGATCCCCGCCCTTGATCCAGGGATGGTCCGGGATCGCGAAGACCAGCCGCATCGGCGGCGTGCCCTTCAGGTGATGTTCCAGAACACGCCGCGAAAAGGTCTGGGTGATCGAGTTGGTGGTGATGAAGCCGAAGCGGCGCAGGCTGGAGCCCTTCTCCGTCAGGATGTCCGCCGCCCGATCCCACCAGGCTGTCACCAGGTCGGCTGAACGGAACCGCCCCTGGCGCACATGCCACAGGGCGTCGACGTAGCCGTCGCCCAGTTCGCGCCTCAGGTCCTTGCCGCCGATGAAGGGCGGGTTGCCGATGATGAAATGCACGTCCGGCCATGGCGTCGGACGCGGATCGATCAGGCGCACGACCTCCCGCTCATCATCGTCCGCGACGAACAACACCGGTGCCCCGTCATTCGGGCGTCGAGGCCTCGATCGCGTGACAGGCCGCCCTGCGGCGTCGCGAACCAACTCCTCACGCGACCACGACAGCAGGGCGTCCGTTTGCCGGATCTTCTCGAAGTTGCGCAGGATCGGTTCCGATGGCTTGGCGTCGCCATAGACACGGAAATGCCACTGCAGATAGCCGATCCACATCACCATCTCGGCGATCCAGGCGGCGTAGGCGTTCTTCTCCAGTCCCCAGAACTGTTCGGGACTGACCGTATGACCGTCCAGAGCCAAAAATCCCTGCGCTTCGCCCATCTCGGCCAGGACCGCCAGGACCTCGCCTTCCAGCTCCTTCATCATGCCCATGGCGACATAGAGGAAGTTGCCGGTGCCGCAGGCCGGGTCCAGCACGCGGATGCGGCATAGATCCCGATGGAAATTACGCACCAACTTGCGCGCGGCCTTCTGGTCGCCTGCCGCATAGAGGCCCAGCGCGCTGCCCTCGGCGGCCTCCCAATCGGCGCGCAACGGCTCCATGATCGTCGGTTCGACCAGGCGCTCGACAAAAGCACGCGGCGTGTAGTGGGCGCCGAGTTCAGACCGCTCGTCCGGCGCCAAAGCCTGCTCCAGCAGGGCGCCGAAGATCGCCGGCTCGACGGACGCCCAATCGCGCCGGGCGGCGGCGATCAGGGCCTCGAGTTCGTCTTCCGTGATCGGGAGGGCCGCAGCATGGCGAAAGAGGCCCCCGTTGAACCGGCGCAGGGTCTGGCGAATGGCCGAGCAATGCCCGCCCTCGTCCATGCGCCGAAAGAAGTCGCCCGCCCCCAGATGGAACTGATCGGCGTGGCCGCGATAGCTTTCCAGGAAGCGCCGGAACCCCTTGTCCTCGATCAGGCCGACGCTGTCGGCGAACATGGCGAAGATGCACTGCATGACAAACAGGGCCGTCTGGTTGGCCCGCGCCGCCTTGGCCACTGAATCAGGCCGTCCATCCTCGCCAGCCGGAACCCGCCCGCCGATTGAGCGCACCAGCCAGGCCAGACGGGCGGCGATGTCGGTCGTCACCTCAGCCACGCGAGCGGCGGGGTCCAGGCTCATCGGATCGGACCAGACCCGCCTCAGCCGATCCCGCACCGCCTCATCGCGCAGCTGCGCCATCTCGATGCGATAGCGGGCGCGGTCGGGGAACGGGACATAGGCCTTGCCCTGCCGCCCGAAGTCGGACCACAGCTCGATGGCTCGCCCCACGTCCACAACGATGATGAAGGGCGGCCATTCATCCAGGGCCTTGGCGTAGCTCTCGGCCTGACGCTTGGCGTTGCGCATCAGAGCCTCAAGCGCGTGCGTCGGCGGCGGCGAAAGCCTGCGCCCGCGTCCGCCGAACAAGGCCAGTTGGGGCTGCGGGTCCAGCGCCCCGCCCGCCCCGCGCTTGCCCGACTGCTTGGCCTCCAGCACGAAGGCGCCGCGCCGATAGCAGTCGATATAGCCGGGGTGGCTGCCGCCGTCCTCGTGCAAGAACTTCACCGGGCGCTCGAAGCAGTAGTCGAGGTCGCCTGCCCGCTCGTCGTCCGGCGCCGGCACCCCGATCAGGCGGCAGAGCTGGGCGATGAAAGTCTGATAATGGGCGCGCTCGCTGATCGGCGCCTCGGACCAGCGGCGAATGAAGTCGTCTGCATCCATGGATTGTCGGCCTCCCCGCCGACAACCCTAGATTACAGTAACGATAAAATACAACCTTTAGGTGATATCACCATCCGAATAGCGACGGTGAAGCAGGGGCGCGCCCAGCCAGTAGCAGAGCTCAGCCGGGCGGGTGATGTCCCAAACGGCGAGGTCGGCGGCCTTGCCCGGCTCGATGGTCCCGACCTCGTCCTGCAAGCCCAGGGCGCGGGCGGCGTGGCGGGTGGCGCCGGCGATGGCTTCTTCGGGGGTCAGGCGGAACTGGACGCAGGCCAGGTTCAGCGCAGCTGTCATCGAGGCGACAGGCGAGGTGCCGGGGTTGCAGTCGGTCGCCACCGCCATGCGAACGCCGTGCTGGCGCAGCAGGGCCACCGGCGGCGCCTTGGTCTCGCGCAGCATCAGGAAGGCGCCGGGCAGCAGGACCGCGACGACACCCGCCTCGGCCATGGCCTGAACCCCCGGCTCGGTCGTGTGCTCGATGTGGTCGGCGGACAGGGCGTGATAGCGGGCGGCCAGGGCCGCCCCGCCGCCGTCCGACAACTGGTCGGCGTGCAGCTTGACCGGCAGGCCCAGCGCCTTGGCCTTGTCGAACAGGCGCGCCACCTCGTCCGTGGTGAAGGCGATGGGCTCGCAATAGGCATCCACCGCGTCGACCAGACCCTCGGCATGGGCGGCGGGCAGGATTTGATCCACAGCCTTGTCCACATAGGCGGCGCGGTCCGCCTTATGCTCGGGCGGGACGGCGTGCAGGCCCAGGTAGGAGGTGCGGACCCGCACCCCGGCATCCTTCCCGATGCGGCGGGCGACGCGCAGCATCTTCAACTCGCTGTCGTGATCCAGACCATAGCCGGACTTGATCTCAAGCGTGGTGACTCCGGTGGCCTTCAGCCCCTCCAGACGCTTGCAGGCCGAGGCGTAGAGCTCGTCTTCGCTGGCCTCGCGCGTCGCCTTGACCGAGGCGACGATGCCGCCCCCGGCGCGCGCGATCTCTTCATAGGTCGCCCCCTCCAGCCGCCGCTCGAACTCGCCCGAGCGGTCGCCGCCAAAGATCAGATGGGTGTGGCAGTCGATCAGGCCGGGCGTGACCCAGCGCCCGCCCAGGCTGTCGGTTTCCACAGCCTTGTGCACAGGCAGGTCCGCGCGCGGCCCGCACCAGGCGATGCGTCCGTCCTGGATCAGGATGGCGGCGTCCTCGATCGCGCCATAGGGGGCGCCGCCCTCGGTCATGGCGGCGACGTGGCAGTCGGTGATGAGACGGTCGGCGAGGATCATCGCGCGGCTGCTCCGCTGAGGATTTCGCAGAACCAGCGTCCGGCGGTCAGGGAGCCGAGGTCGCCGACTTCGAGCGAGGGGTCGTATTCGGTCAGATCGACGGCGCGGACCTTGGGATGAGCCCCAATTGCGCGGGCGGCGTCGAAGAAGTCGTGGACAGAAACCCCGCCGGGGCGGGCGCCGGGGCTGGCGGGCCACTGGCTGCGGTCGATGACGTCGATGTCGAAGTCCACGTAGATGACCTCGCACAGGGACGACAGGCGCTCCAGCTCCTCGACTACCACGGCGGCCAGACCGCGCTGGCGGCACTCGCGGGCGGTGCGGACACTGATGCCCGCCGCCTCGGCCTTTTCGTGGGCGCGGCGGGTGTTGGCGAAGGGGGCGAGGCCGACCTGGCTGATGCGATGGCCGTCCAGCCCATCGTCCAGCAGGGCCTGGATCGGGTTGCCGTTGGTCAGGCCTTGATCCGTGTCGCGCAGGTCGAAATGTGCGTCCAGCGTCACGACGCCGACGCGCTCCAGCCCGAGTGCATGGACGCCAGGCCGGGTGATGGCGTTGTTGCCGCCGACCAGAATGGTCAGGGCGCGGTGGCCTTGCGCCGCCACAGCATCGCGCACGGGCTCGAAGGCGTCGAAAGGCGAGACGGCCTTCAGCGCCACGTCGCCGGCGTCATGCACCTTGAGATCCAGCTCCAGCCCCGTCTCGACGTCATAGGTGGACAGGCGCGGCAGGACGGCGCGCAGGGCCTTGGGCCCCAGATCGCAGCGGCCCGGCGTCAACGACCGCTCGTTCAACGGCGCGCCGATCAGGGCGACGGGGGCGTCGGGATGGTTCCCCACCAGATCGCCGACAGAGCGCCATCCCAGGGCTTCAGACGGTTGGCTCATCGGGGTCATCCTTTGGTCGGAGAAAAGCGCGCGACCAGATCATAGGCCGCGCCGGGGAAGGTCTGCCACGCCCAGGTCACGCCCTGACCGTCGCGCCAGGTGCGGCGCTCCAGCCTGAGGCAAGCCGCGCCGTCGGCCAGCCCCAGATGGGTCGCGGTCTCGGGGTCGGCGCCGACAGCGGAGATCCGGTGCTCGGCCTCGGTCCAGGGCATGTGGGCCAGAAGCCAGCCGCCCGGCGGCTGGGCGGCGAAGTCGGCGGCCTCGGCCTCGGGCGCGGCGCTCAGAGAGATCAGACGTCGCTCGAAGACGAAGGGCAGGTCGTCGGCCAGGTGCAGGGTCTCCAGCTCGATCACTCGCTGGCCCAGCCCCTCGTCGGGTCGCGCCGGGCGAACGATGCGGCCCAGCAGGCGGTGGGCATAGGCCAGCCCCCTGCCTTCGATCTCGGACTGGATGTCGGGGATGGCGACCAGGGCCGACGAATGCACAGGCGGATGGGCCACCACCGTTCCGGCGCGACGGCGGCGCACCACCAGAGCCCGCGCCGACAGGTCCGTCATGGCGCGCGACACCGTCATGCGGGCGCAGCCGTATTCGGCCATCAGCTCGGCCTCGGTCGGGATGCGGAAACCCGGCCGCCACTCGCCCGAGGCGATGCGGCGCTCGATGTCCCCGGCGATCCGTCGATGAAGCGGCTCTTGATCCATGAATCGAAACTGCCCCTTGCGCGCAATAATGTCTAGACATAACACTGAGCCCAACATACGACGGCGGCCGACGCCGCATGGAGGATTCGATGGCCACTCCCAACACCCGCATCATCCGCAGCCCGCGCGGGTCTGAAAAGACCGCCAAGACCTGGGCCGCCGAGGCGGCCATGCGGATGCTGATGAACAACCTCGACCCCGAGGTGGCGGAGCGTCCCGAGGACCTGGTCGTCTATGGCGGCATCGGCAAGGCGGCCCGCAACTGGCAGGCCTTCGACACCATCGTCGAGCAGTTGCAGAAGCTGGAAGCCGACGAGACCCTGCTGGTCCAGTCGGGCAAGCCGGTCGGCGTCTTCCGCACCCATGCCGACGCCCCGCGCGTGCTGATCGCCAACTCCAACCTGGTGCCCAAGTGGGCGACCTGGGAGCATTTCAACGAGCTCGATAAGAAGGGCCTGGCCATGTACGGCCAGATGACCGCCGGGTCGTGGATCTACATCGGCACCCAGGGCATCGTTCAGGGCACCTATGAGACCTTCATGGAGGCCGGTCGCCAGCACTATGGCGGCGACTGGTCGGGCAAGTGGATTCTGACGGCGGGCCTGGGCGGCATGGGCGGCGCCCAGCCCCTGGCCGCGACCATGGCCGGGGCGTCGTGCATCACCATCGAGTGCCAGCGCAGCCGCATCGAGTTCCGCCTGCGCACCCGCTACGTCGACGTCATGGCCGAGACCCTGGACGAGGCCCTGGCCCTTCTGGAGCAGTCGTTCAAGGAGAGGAGAGCCTTGTCGATCGGCCTGTTGGGCAATGCGGCTGATCTTCTGCCCGAAATGGTCAAGCGCGGCGTCCGCCCCGATCTGGTGACCGACCAGACCAGCGCCCACGACCCGGTCAACGGCTACCTGCCCTCGGGCTGGACCGTCGCCGAATGGGAAGAGAAGCGCGTCAGCGACCCCGCCGCCGTCGAGGTCGCCGCGCGTCAGTCGATGGCCGTCCACGTCCAGGCCATGCTCGACTTCCACGCCCAGGGCATCCCCACCACCGACTATGGCAACAACATCCGTCAGGTCGCCTTCGATCAGGGTGTGACCAACGCCTTCGACTTCCCCGGTTTCGTCCCCGCCTATATCCGCCCGCTGTTCTGCCGCGGCATTGGACCCTTCCGCTGGGCCGCCCTGTCGGGCGATCCCGAGGACATCCGCAAGACGGATGAGGCGATGAAGAAGCTCTTCCCCGACAACGCCGGCCTGCACCGCTGGCTGGACATGGCGGGCGAGCGCATCGCCTTCCAGGGCCTGCCGGCGCGCATCTGCTGGATCGGTCTGGGCGACCGCCACCGCGCCGGCCTGATGTTCAACGAGATGGTGGCCTCCGGCGAACTGAGCGCCCCCGTCGTCATCGGCCGCGACCATCTGGACTCAGGCTCCGTCGCCAGCCCGAACCGCGAGACCGAGGCCATGATGGACGGCTCGGACGCCGTGTCCGACTGGCCCCTGCTGAACGCCCTGCTGAACACCGCGTCGGGCGCGTCGTGGGTGTCCCTGCACCACGGCGGCGGGGTCGGCATGGGCTATTCCCAGCACTCCGGCGTCGTCATCGTCGCCGACGGCACGCCGGAAGCGGCCAAGCGTCTGGAGCGCGTCCTGTGGAACGACCCGGCCACCGGCGTCATGCGCCACGCCGACGCCGGATACGACATCGCCAAGGACGCCGCGCGCGAACACGGCCTGAACCTGCCCTCGCTGGACCTGTAAGCCTATGACCACCGCCATCGAAATCGGCGCCGCGCCGCTCACCCTCGCCCAGCTTCGCGCCGCCCTGAACGGCCCGGTCACGGTCAGCCTGACCGACGCCGCCTGGGCCAATGTCGAAAAGGGCGCGGCGGTCGTCGCCGCCATCCTGGCCGAGGGCCGCACGGTCTATGGCATCAACACCGGCTTCGGCTTGCTGGCCAACACCAGTATTGCGACGGAAGACCTTGAAACCCTTCAGAAGAACCTGGTGCTCAGCCACGCCTGCGGCGTCGGCGAACCGCTGGACGAGAACGTCACCCGCCTTCTGATGGTGCTGAAGATCGCCAGCCTGTCCAAGGGCGCTTCGGGCGTTCGGCGGCACACGCTGGAGACCCTGATCGCCATGGTCAACGCCGAGGTCCTGCCGCTGATCCCGTCCAAGGGTTCGGTCGGCGCTTCGGGCGATCTGGCCCCGCTGGCCCACATGAGCTGCGTCCTGATCGGGGTCGGCGAGGCCCGCTATCAGGGCCAGACACTGGACGCCGTGACCGCCTTGGCCAAGGCCGGGCTGAAGCCGGTCGTCCTGGGCCCCAAGGAAGGCCTGGCCCTGCTGAACGGCACCCAGTGCTCGACGGCCCTGGCCCTGGCCGGCCTGTTCGCCGCCGAGGACGTCTTCGCCGCCGCCGTCGCCGCCGGCGCCCTGTCGGTGGACGCCCTTCTGGGGTCGGACGCGCCGTTCGATCACCGCATCCACGCCCTGCGCGGCCAGCCGGGTCAGATCGACGTGGCCCGTCGCCTGCGCGAACTGCTGACCGGCAGCGCCATCCGCGACAGCCACCGCCACGATTGCGCCAAGGTGCAGGACCCCTACTCGCTGCGCTGCCAGCCTCAGGTCATGGGCGCGACGCTGGACGTGCTGCGCAACGCCGCCGCCATGCTGGAGCGCGAAGCCAACGCTGTGACCGACAATCCGTTGGTCTTCATCGAAGACGGAGACGTCATCTCGGGCGGCAACTTCCACGCAGAACCTGTTGCTTATGCAGCAGATATGATCGCCATGACCCTGTGCGAGATCGGCAATATCTCCGAGCGCCGCACCTCCATCCTGGTCGACCCCAAGATGACCGACCTGCCCGCCTTCCTAGTCAAGGACAGCGGCGTGAACTCGGGCTTCATGATCGCCCAGGTGACGGCGGCGGCTCTGGTGGCCGAGAACCGCATGGTCGCCCACCCCTGCGTCATCGATACCGTGCCGACCAGCGCCAACCAGGAAGACCATGTGTCGATGGCCACCCACGGCGCGCGCCGCCTGCTGGATATGGCCGCCAATACGGCGACCGTGGTCGGCATCGAACTGCTGGCCGCGGCGCAGGGCATCGACTTCCGTCGCCCCCTGACCTCCTCGCCGGAACTGGAAGAGACCTACGCCATCGTGCGCGAGGCGGCCGAGCCCTACTCTGCCGACCGCTACTTCGCGCCGGACATCGCCCGTGCGACGGACGCGGTGCGGGCCGGACGTTACCGCGCCTTCGCCGGCGACCTGCTGCCCTCAGCGTAGATCTCGGCCAAGCCCCGCGCATCGACGACAGGCGTGTGCGGGGCTTGCACACTCCCCTTGATGGCGCGCCTGAACCTGGACGACGCCTCTTCATCTCCCCCTCAACAAGGTCGCGGAAACTCCGGCGTGAACCTCGGCCGCCTCTGACCCGTTGAGGACGTGCGCGGCGCTTTGGTCGCGCTGACGGGAGGCTTCTGAATGAAGGTCGTCGCTCTGAGCGGGCTAGCGCTTGGCATCATGACGCTGGGAGCCGGGGGCTGGGCGGCGTGGAACTCCACGGCCATCGCCCACCGCGACGTTGTCGGCGCCGCCATGCATATCGAGGTGGTCGCGCCCCAAGAACCGAACCTTCCGCCCCCTACCGCCCTGGCCGTCGGCAACCTGCGGGATGACTATGTTCATGACCCGGAGCGGCTACGGCCGCCCGCAGTGCTCGATGCAGAATACGCCTATCTCGAAGCGGACTGGTCCGACCCGCCTCCCGTAGAGGAGCCGCCGCTCGAGCGTACAGGCGGGCTAGTGTGGACGACCTTGCGCCCCGCACCGATCCAACTCGAGCCTCACGACTACAGCTTCGGCTTCGACCAGCCGCTACCGGCTCAAACGCCGGAGGATGATCGCTCGCCAACCCAGATCGCGGCCGCCGACACGGCCATCCGGGACGAAGGCGGCCTCGACTAGAGCTGTCGAGGCCGCCGCGTCATCAACGGCGCGAAGTGACGCTGAGGGTGTAGTCGCCCTCTTCCGAGGAGCCGAGCGTATTGGCGCGGATCGAATAGGTTCCCGGACGCAGGGTCTGGACGATCTGGGCGCTGGTGCCGCCGCCGCTGTCGTCGTCGGTGGCCAGGGAGTCGCCGTCGCACTGCGGCCCTTCATAGAGCCCCAGGTAGGCGTCGAAATCACCGGAATCGAGACGGAGGGCGACACTGCCCGCGCGCGCGATCGTCAGGGCGTAGCAGTCGTAGAAGGAGCCGTCGTCGGCGCGGCGGTCACTGAACTCCAGACGGCCAGAGCGGCTCTCACCAACGGAAATCGGCAGGACCTGGGTCGTCGGTCGGATGCGCTCGCCCGCCGAGACGCGCAGTTCATAGCGGCCGGTCTCGCCCTCGCTCAGGGTGTTGGCCTTGATGATCCACAGGCCGCCGCTCGAGGCGAAACGCAGCTGCGAGTTGGTGCCCATGTCGGGACCGTCGTCGTTGGTGATCGAGGTGTCGTCGCAGTCCGCTCCAGCGCCCGCCGACAGATAGGTGTCGAAGTCCGACGAGCTGAGCGTGACCGTATAGGCCTCGTCCGGGTTGGTCTGAACGACGTAGCAACGGTAGTGCGAGCCGTCGCCCATGCGGGCGTCCTTGGCGGTGAAGTTGCCCTGGATGGTCTGGCCGGGACGGATGGTGCTCTGGGCCGAGGCGGCGCCGGCGACGGCCAGAGCCGAGGCCAGAACGGTCGTCATCAGAAGGGTGCGCATAGAGGGGGAGTCTCCGTGGGGGTCCGAAACAGCGCCCTAACCCGAGCGCCTAAACAGTTGATTTATTTTACACTTAGCAAGGGAACGCGTTTCAGCGCCGCTACGCTGGCGGCGTTGGTGCAGAAGCAGACCGTGCGCAGCTGCCGGATCACGGTCTGGAAGTGGGCGACCACCGCCTCGGTCGACTCAGTCGCCGCCTGAATGACGCCCGAGGCCATGCCGACCACATCTGCGCCCAAACGAACGGCCTTGGCCACGTCGACACCGTCGCGGACGCCGCCCGAGCCGATGATCAGGGCCTCAGGCAAGGTGTTGCGCGCCTCGGCGATGGCGCGGGCGGTGGGGATGCCCCAGGCGGCGAAGGCAGCGGCGTGAGCCTTGTCCGCCGAATCGATCGCGCGCTCGCCCTCGATCAGGCCCCAGTTGGCGCCCCCGGCCCCGGCGACATCCACACCCGCCGCACCCATGGCGATCAGGCGCTGGGCGGTGACGGCGGAAATGCCTGCCCCCGTCTCCTTGACGATGACCGGCGCGTCCAGATCGCGGATCAGGGCCTGAAGGGCTGCGCCCACGCCCCACCAGTCTCGGTCGCCCTCGGGCTGACAGGCTTCCTGCAAGGGGTTGAGGTGCACGACCAGGGCGTCGGCGCCGATCATGTCCAGCGCCCGCCTCGCCTGCCCGACGCCGAAACCGCGCGTCAGCTGGGCCGCGCCGATATTGGCCAGAATCGGCGTGTCGGGCGCCCGGTCACGCAAGGACCGATCCAGTCCGCCGGTCGCCCCGCCCTCGATGGCCGCCCGCTGCGAGCCAACGGCCAGGGCGATGCCCAGATGCTGAGCGGCCTCGGCCAGACGGGCGTTGATGGCCTCGGCGCGAGCCGGTCCACCGGTCATGGCGCTGATCAGCAGGGGCGCTTGCAGACGCCGCCCGAGGAAGTCGGCGCCGAGGTCGATCTTGGCGTGGTCCAGATCCGGCAAGGCCTCATGTACGAAGCGCCAGTCGTCGAAGCCGGAAGCCAGAGCGTGACGCCCGCCGCCGGACAGCACCACGTCGAGGTGCTGGTCCTTGCGGCCCAGGATCAGGTCGTCGCTCATCGCGCCCTCCCCGTCAGCCTCAGGGCTGGCGCTCGACCGTCAGCACGTAATCGCCAGTCGAGGCGGCGGCGAAGCTGCGGGCGCGCACGACATAGGTCCCGTCGCGCGGCGCGGTCCAGTCCAGCCGGGCGTGGGTGTCCGACAGGCTGTCGTCGTCCTCAGCCAGACTGCGGAAGTCGCCGTCCTTGTCCTCGCCCACCTCGACGAAAGCGTCGAAAGCGGCTGAGATCATGGTGAAACGCAGCTTCTCGTCCGCCTTGGCCTTGAAGGTGTAGGCGTCGAAGGAAACGCCCTCGTCATTCATGGCGTCGTTGTCGGTCAGGCTGCCGCGCGCCGTCGATCCGACCAGCAGGCTGCCCGCGCCCGGTTCAGGCCCACGGTCGGCGAACTCCAGCGAATAGAGCCCCTTGCCGCTGCTGGAATAGGGCAGAGCGCGAATCACATAGTCGCCGTCTTCCGGCAGGGTGAAGGTCAGCCGGGCGTCCGTGCCCTGACGCAGGCCGTCGTCGTCGGAGGCGAGTTCCTCGAATTCGTCGCCCGCCTTGCCGACCTGCAGCAGGGCGTCGAAATCGCCCGAACGCATGATGGCTTGAACGCGCTGGCCCTCGGTCCCGCTGAAGGCGTAGCCGTCATAGAGGCGCCCCTCGTCATCGACCGCGCCGCCCAGCTTCAGGTCGCCCTGAACCGTCTGGCCGAAACTGATGGCGGTCGGCGGCGGCGGCGGCGCCACCTCTTCCAGTTTCAGATCGTAGCTGCCCGTGGCGTCCGAGAAGCCGCGCGCCTCGATCAGATAGTCGCCGTCGTCAGGCAGGACGAAAGTCAGGCGGGCGTTCAGTTCGCCGCCGCTGTCGTCGTCGGTGGCCAGGCTGTTGTGATTGGCGTCGAACAGTTCGAGGTAGCTGTCGAAATCGTCGGCCTTCAGACTGATCGCCACGCGTTGGCCCGCGCGACCAGTGAAGCGGTACAGGTCAGCAGGCGCGCCGGCGTCGCTCTGGGCGCTGTCGTCGTCCAGACGGCCGCTGACCTCTTCACCGATCGTGATGCTGCGCGCCTCTGGTGCGGGCGGGCCCTGCTCCAGCGACAGGCGATAATCGCCCTCGGCGCCCGAGCTCACTGATGCGGCCTGGATCACATACTCGCCGGCCTGAGGCGCGGTGAAGACCAGGTAGGAGTTCAGCCCCTTGCCCGCGCCATCATCGTTCTGGGCCGACTGCACGAAGGAACCGCCGACCATGCGGCCGATGCGTACCAGCGGGTCGAAGTCATCCGCTTCCAGCAGGATCGCCACCCGATCCCCGGCGTTTGCGCGGAAGGCGTAGGCGTCGAAGGTGTTTCCATCCTCGTCTTCGGCGTCGCCGTTGGTGAGGCGGCCCGAAACGTCTCCGCCGACGGAAATCCGGCCGGGACGCGGCTGACGCGGCGCCACGCGCTCGCTTAGCGCCAGGGTATACCCCCCGGTCTCGAGACCCGAATAGGGCCGTGCGCGAACAATATAAACTCCGTCACTCTCGGCCGTGAAGCGCAGGCGGGCGTTCATGCCGCTGCCTGCGCCGTCGTCGTCGGTCGCCAGCGGCTCGCCCGAGGTGCGGCCCTCAGCGTAAATCGCCAGGAAGGAATCGAAGTCGCTGCTGCGCAGTTCGGCCTGCAGACGCTGTCCTGCACGAAGCTGCACCCGGTAGTCGTCATAGCGGTAGGCGTCGCTGCCCCGGGTTCGCGCATCCCCTTCTTCCAGTCGTCCGCGAACCTCGGCGCCGATGCGGATGTCCGTCGCGCTCTGGGCGAAAACGGAGCCGGACGACAGCAGGGCGACGGCGCTGACCGCCCCGAACAGGGCCGCGAACTGAGAATGACGCATGAAAACCTCTTTGCTGGCGCTATCATAGACGCCGAACCGCAGCGGCTGTAAATCGCGCCCACGCTTTCACGTTCCCAAGCCTTTTGGAGCCGATCATGGCTGACGAACCCGCCCGCGCCTCGCTCATCGACGGCAAGGCCTTCTCGCAGACCCTGGTCGAGCGCGTGGCCGCGGCCGCCGCGCGCCTGGAAGCCGCTCACGGGGTCAAGCCAGGCCTGGCCGTGGTCATCGTCGGCGAAGACCCCGCCAGCCAGCTCTATGTCCGCAACAAGGGCGAAACGACGCTGAAGGCGGGGATGCGGTCGGACACCCACCGCCTGCCCGACACAACGACCCAGGCCGAGCTTCTGGCGCTGATCGCGGCGCTGAACGCCGACGCGGGCGTCCATGGCATTCTGGTGCAACTGCCCCTGCCCAGGCATATCGATTCGGCCGCCGTCCTGGGCGCTATCGACCCGGACAAGGACGTCGACGGCTTCCATGTGGTCAACGTCGGGCGCCTGGCGGTGGGTCTGCCCGGCATGATCCCCTGCACTCCTCTGGGCAGCCTGATGATGCTGAAGGACCAACTGGGCGACCTGTCGGGCCTGAACGCCGTCATCGTCGGTCGCTCCAACATCGTCGGCAAGCCGATGGCCCAACTGCTGCTGGGTGAAAGCTGCACCGTCACCATCGCCCACTCACGCACCCGCGACCTGCCCGCCCTGTGCCGCACCGCCGACATTCTGGTGGCCGCCGTGGGTCGCCCCGAGATGATCAAGGGCGACTGGATCAAGCCGGGCGCCACCGTCATCGACGTGGGCATCAACCGCGTCCCCTCGAAGGACCCGGTCAAGGCCGCCGAGGGCAAGACCCGCGTCGTCGGCGACGTGGACTTCAATGAAGCGGTCGAGGTCGCGGGCCGGCTCACCCCGGTCCCCGGCGGCGTCGGCCCCATGACCATCGCCTGCCTGCTGGCCAACACCTACACCGCCGCCTGCCGAGCCGCAGGCGTGACACCCGAAAACCTGAACAGCTAAACGTCTCGAAAAATCCAGCCTTGAAGCGGAGCCTTTCGGCCCCGATAGTCTTTACCGGATCAGCGGTCATCATGGCCGCCGGAGGAGCTCATGGCTGGATTCTCGCCCCGTCTCGCGGCCGTCGCCGCCGTCGTCGTCCTGACCCCCGCCGTGGCGGGCTGCGGCTACAACACCATTCCGACCAAGCAGGAGCGCGCCGAGGCCGCCTGGGCCGACGTCCAGAGCCAGTACCAGCGCCGCTCGGATCTGGTGCCGAACCTGGTCGCCACCGTCCAGGGCGCGGCCATTCAGGAACGCACCACCCTGACCCAAGTGATCGAGGCGCGAGCCAAGGCCACCAGCGTCAACATCGACGCCTCCAACCTCGATAACGCGGCCGCCTTCCAGCAGTATCAACAGGCTCAGGGCGAGCTGTCGTCCGCCCTGTCGCGCCTGTTGGTGACGGTCGAAGCCTACCCCCAGCTTCAGGCCAACCAGAATTTCCTGACCCTGCAGTCGCAATTGGAAGGCACAGAGAACCGCATCGCCGTGGCGCGTCGCGACTACAACGAGGCCGTGCGCGACTACAATACGTCGCTGCGCACCTTCCCGACCGTGATCTGGGCCAAGACCCTGCACGGCGGCTCCAAGCCCATGCAGCTGTTCACCGCCACCGCCGAGGCCCAGAGCGCCCCGACCGTCAACTTCAACCTCGGCGTTCCGGGCGCCCAGCCGGGAGGCGGCGCGCCTGCAATCACGCCCGGCGCCGCGCCGGGTTCTACGCCGCCTGCCGCTGCTCCGGCTCCGGCGGCGTAGTCAGCCTGACATGAGCCCTTCCGCCCTCGCCTCGAGGGAACGGCGAGCGTCGGGACTGATTCCGGCGCTGCTGCTCGGCCTTGTCCTGTTCTGGGCGGCGCTGCCCGCCTTCGCCGCCGAGATCAAGTTCCCGGCCCTGACCGGACGGGTGGTCGACGACGCCCAACTGCTGAGCCCGGAACAGGAACAGGCCCTGACCGGCAAGCTGGCCGCGCTGGAACAGCAGACCGGCGATCAACTGGTCGTCGTCACCCTGCCCTCGCTTCAGGATCAGGAGATCGAGGACTTCGGCTATCAGCTGGGTCGTCACTGGGGCATCGGTCAAAAGGAAAACGACGGCGGCGCCCTGCTGATCGTCGCGCCGAACGAGCGCAAGGTGCGCATCGAGGTCGGATACGGGCTGGAAGGCGTCCTGACCGACGCCTACTCCTCGCTGATCATCCGCAAAGACATCCTGCCCGCCTTCCGCCAGGGCGACTACGCCGCCGGCATCATCGCCGGGACCGACGCCATCATCGCCCAGCTGACCGCCGATCCCGCCGAGGCCCAGGCCCGCGCGGCCGAGGCCAAGAGCGCGGCCAGCGAGCGCGAGAAGCCGATCCTGCCGGCCCTGATCATCTTCCTGATCTTCTTCTTCCTGTTCATCAGCCTGGTCGGGGCGGCGGCGGGCGGTCGCAGACGTCACGGCAAGGGTGACGGCCTGACCCCCATTCTGATCTGGGCCGCCAGCGAGGCGCTGAAGAACCAGGGCCGCGGCGGTCGTGGAGGCGGCGGCTGGGGCGGCGGAGGCGGTTTCGGCGGCGGCGGATTTGGCGGAGGCGGCGGCGGCTTCGGCGGCGGCGGCGCCTCGGGGGGATGGTGATGCAGTTCACGACCGACGACCACGCCCGCGTCGCCGAGGCCATCGCCCGCGCCGAGGAGAACACCTCGGGCGAGATCTTCTGCGTCGTGGCGCGGCAGGTGTCCTCCTATCGCGACGTCAGTCTGGCCTGGGCGGCGGCGGCGGCCCTGTTGCTGCCGCTCGGCCTGATCCCCCTGGGCTTCGGGGCTCACTGGCTGCCCAATCTGGCGGGCCTGGGCAGCGCCGACTGGCAGGCGGCCCACGCCGCCGCGCGCGAGGTCGAGATCGGACAGGCTCTGGCCGCCTATGCCCTGGTGCAGGCGGCGGTCTTCGTCAGCGTCTTCCTGCTGAGCCTCATCCCCGCCGTGCGCCGGCTGCTCACCCCCGCCCCCTTGCGCCGCACCCGCGTGCGCCGCGCCGCCATGCAGCAGTTCCTGGCCCACGGCCTGCACGTCACCGAAGCCCGCACCGGGGTCCTGATCTTCGCCGCCCTGGCCGATCATCAGGTCGAGGTCATCGCTGACGAGGGCATCCACGCCTGCGTCAGCCCGGAGGTCTGGGCCGACGCCGTCGCCGCCCTGACCGCCGCCCTGCGCCGTAATCAGCCGGTCGAAGGGATGCAGCAGGCCATTGCCCTGTGCGGTCAGGTTCTGGCGGAACAGTTTCCGCCGCGAGCCGCTGATATCAACGAGGTCCCCGACCGTCTGGTTGTCATCTAGACTGTATAGACAGGCTGCGGGATCGACCGCGCCGACAAGGACCCATGCCCAGACTCGTCACCTATAATGTGCACCGCTGCGTCGGCGTCGACCGCAAGCTGGACGTGGCGCGCGTCGCCGCCGTCATCGCCGAACTGGAGCCGGACATCGTCTGTCTGCAGGAACTGGACGTCGGCCGCGCCCGCACCAACGGCGTCGATCAGGCCCACGCCATCGCCGAGCGGCTTTCGATGGGCTTCCGCTTCCATCCGGCCATGACCATCGAGGCCGAGTTGTACGGCGACGCCATCCTGACGGCGCGACCCGAGCGGCTGATCCGCGCCGCCGCCCTGCCGACCCTGCCCAATCTGCGAGGCCTGGAGCCGCGCGGCGCCCTGTGGTCGGCCATCGACTTCGACGGAACCATCCTGAACGTCTTCAACACCCACCTGGGTCTGGTGCCGCGCGAGCAGAGGCTGCAGGCGGCGGCCCTGGTCGGACGGGACTGGCTGGGCGATCCGGCCTGCAAGGGCCCAACCATCCTGACCGGCGACTTCAACGCCACCTCGATCACCCGCCCCTATCACGCCCTGACCCGACGGCTGGCCGACGCCCAGCGCGAACTGGGATTGAAGCCTTCGGTGAAGACCTTCCCCTCCAGCTTCCCGGCCATCCGCATCGACCACTGCTTCGTCAGCCCTGAGATCCGGGTGACGGGCGCGATGACGCCCCTGCACCCGCTGGCGCGGGCCGCTTCGGACCATCTGCCGCTGGCGATCGACTTCGAGTTTCAGCCCGGCGTTTGAGGCCCCTTGAGGCGGGGACGCTGCGAGCGATTCAATCGCCTCCAGGGCCGCCACGCATCCGTCGACGAGCCGGGATCACCCAGCTGCCATTCGGCGATCATCCGCTGGGCCTTGCTGGGCGGGTCCGAGCCCAGCACCGTCATCCGATCCGCGCCGAAGGTCTGGACCGCCTGCCCGACCGACCCCATGACCGCCTCTGCATGGGCGAAGTCCTCGCCCGATATACCGAGAAAATGGCCGATGGATTGCTGGCGGAAGCGGCGGATCGCCTCACGCCCCTCCTCCGTCGTCGGCTCGGCGGCCACGTCGCACTCGGTGTCCAGACCTTGCGAACGGTTGTTCAGATTGGTCGAGCCGATCCGCAGCAGCCGGTCGTCGATGACCGACATCTTGGCGTGGACGATGATCCGGTCGCCCTCGATGGTGCGCGGACTGAAGGCGAAGAAACGGTTGTATTGATCCGCCTGCTCCAGCCGGTACAGGACCTCGGCGCGGGCCGTGTCCATCGTCAGACTGTCGAACCAGCTGGGACTACGCCCGGTTGAGACCAGCACTACCTCCGGCCCCTCCGGCTCGGCCAGCCGTTCAGCGAGAGCGGCGGCGATAACGGGTGAGGTGAAATACTGGTTCTCGAGATAGATCAGCCGCTTCGCCCTGCGGATCGAGTCCAGATGCAGGGCCTCGTTCTCGCGCACCTCGGGCCGCCCTCGAACGCGCGGCTCGGTGCGTGCGATGCCGACGGGCACGTTGGTCAGGCTCGGCTCCACGCCGTCCGGCCAGGGGTCGCTCTCGACCACCTCCGGCAGGGTTCGTTCCCAGGTGGCGCGATACCAGCGCTCCCGCGCCAGATCGCCCAGAGCCTTGGCCGCCGGCCCGTCCATGACGCACATGACCTCGTGCCGGGGGGCGCTGAACAGGCCGGACGGCTGGCAGCGGCGCGGGTCGTTGTCGAGATGCTCGGCGGTGTCCCAACGGTCCGTGGCGATGTCGCCGCCGCCGCAAAAGGCCACCTTGTCGTCGATGACGATCACCTTCTGATGGTGGCAAGCCCCGAGGATGCCGGGGTTGTCGAGGCGGAATTCCACCGTGCGCTTACGGAACCAGCGCTGCGCCTTGTGCGGATAGAAGCCCTGGGATGCGGCGATCAGCAACGGCGACTTCCAGATCAGCAGCCGCACGTCCAGATCAGGCTTTTCACGCACCAGCATCCGCAGCTGATGGCCGATCTCGCCGCGCCGGTCGGTCAGCGGGGATTCAGGGTCCAGCCGCGTCCTCGGGTCGAACTGCCAACCCAGGACGACGATGGAGGTAGTCGCCTTTTGCAAGGCCGAAGCCAGGGCGTCGAAGTAGGCGTTATTCTCCATCAGCGGGGTGAACCGGCTGGCTGTCGCCACGCGCCAGCAGTCGCGCCCGGGATCGAGCAGGCTGCCTTCATAGGTGTCGCCCTGGTCGTGCATGCGGCCTTAGCTGTCTGATTCGCGTGACGATCCGCCCAGCGTCCGATGTTACAGTGACGCTGCCACGATTTTCGTTCCACGACCGGCGGTCAATGGCTCCGCTTCATATTGCCGCCTCATTGTAATACGGCCCTGCGTCTGTCATAACGCCGACCATGCAAATGCTGCTGGAAATGCTGGCTGGCCTGATTGCGATGCTCGCTGCGGCGGCGTTGTCGCAGTTCGGCGTCGATTTGCACGCCCCGCGCAACGCTGATCGTGAGATCCAGCGCGTGCAGGACTGCAGCAAGGACAAGCCCGCCGCCGCCATCACCGTCGCCGCGCCCAGCGACTGCTGATACGGCCGTTTCAGCGGCGATCATCCCCGATCTTCCCGTTAAATCCCTGCGTCCGAGCCTTTGCGCGACCGGATCCAGCCGCTAGGGTTCAATCCCTCCGCGCGCCCTCGCCGCGTATCCGGCGAATAGTGATCGAGATCGACGCCCCATGAAGTCCAGCCATCGGCCGCCGCTCAACCTCTCCGACCCGGAACCGGGCGAGGGTCACGACGAGTCCAGTCCCTTTGTGACATCCGAAGAGGATTCGGCGCTCGCTTCCGACGACTCGCTGGAGCTCGAGCGGACGCTCGAGCCCGAACGTCCCATGTCCGAGCGTCGTCGTCGCCGCCTGCTCGAGGAGCAGCGTCTGGCCGAAGAGCGCGCCGCCGCGCTGCACGCCCAGCCCGAACTGTCCATTTCGGCCGATGCGCCACCCGCCGTCGTCGATGACACGTCGCCCCCCGCCCCTATCACCACCGCTTCGAGCCGCCGCTCCGCCGCCGCGCGCCCCGGCGGCAACGCCTATATGATCGCCGGCCTGGCCTCGGCCCTCTGGATCGGCGGCGTGGCCTCCTGGTTCGCCTATGAGTTCGGATCGGGCGCGGTGCAGTTGGAGCCGCTGCGGCTGGCCGTCTACGCCCTGATCGCTCTCGCCCCTGCGGGCCTCGCCATCATGCTGGCCCACGCCGTGCGTCAAGGCGCCAATCTGGCGAACGAGACCCGTCGCGCGCGTGACATGGCCGAGTCCCTGGTCGGACCGACCGCCCTGGCCGCCCATCAGACGGGCCAGGTTCTGACCAGCCTGCGCGGCGACATAGATCAGGCGGCCCTGGCCGCCGAACGCGCCCGCAACGACATGGCCCTGCTGCGCGAAGCCCTGGCTCAGGAAACCGTCCGCCTGAACGAGGCCGCCGAGAGCGCCGGCCGCACAGCCCGCCGTCTGGCCGACCAGTTGGGCCGCGAGCGCGAACAGATGGGCGCCCTCGGCGTGCAACTGGACAGCCAGGCGACCGGCGTCATCGACGCCGTCGAGCGCCAGTCGCGCATGGTGGTCGACGCCTCTGACCTGGCCCAGACCCAACTGCGCGAGGCCGAGGCCGCCCTGGCCGCTCGCGCCGCCGATCTGGCCGCAGCCGCCGGCGAGGCCCAGGACGCCGCTCGCGCCGCCGCCGACGATCTGGCCCGCCAGACCCTGCGTCTGGAAACCGCCGGAACCGGCGTCGCCGAGCAGATCCAGTCGGTCGAGGAAGGCCTGAGTCAGCAGCGCGCGTCGCTGGTCACCGCCGCCTACGCCCTGCGCACCGATCAGGAAGACTTCTCGGCCCAGATCGAGAGCCAACGCGCCCAGTTCACCGAGCAGTTGTCCCTGACCCGCAGCGCCGCCGGCGAGCTGGCCCAGACCAGCGGCGACGTCAGCGACGCCCTGAAGGCCCAGGTCGAGGCCGTGACCGATCAGTTCCGCGCCCTGGTGGACCTGTCGCAGCGCGAGGCCGACGGCTTCGACCACGCCACCAAGCTGGCGCTGGACCGCTTCGAGGCCCTGGCCGCCGAGGCCCGCGATCTTCTGGTCGAGGAAACCCGCCGCGCCCTGTCGGCCCTGCAGGCCACCGCCGAGGAGCAGCGCGCCGCCGCCACCGCCGCGATCGAACAGGCCCAGATCCGCGCCGACCGACTGGGCGAGTCCCTGTTCGACGCCGCCCAGAAGGCCGACGAAGCCGCGGAGGCCCGCATCGACGGCGCCCGCAAGATCGTCAACCAGACCGCCGACATGGTCGATCTGACCGGCGAGAAGGTCATCGAGCGGCTAGAGGGCACGCTGGAGCGCATGACCGCCGCCCTGGCCCAGGTCGAAACCGTCGTCGCCGAAATGGACGACCGCGCCAGCCGCCTGCCGGAAGAAGCCGCCGCCCGCGTCAACGCCGTGCGGGCCTCGGTCGAGAGCGGCCTGTCGGCCCTTTCCGCCGCCTCGCGCAAGGCCGCCGAGGACACGGAAGCCCTGGAGTCGGGTTTCCAGGACCGCGTGCGCCGCAACTACGAGATGCTGACCGAGGCCGTCCGCGTCATGGGCGTAGTGTCGGGCGACACGCCGACCAGTCGTCGCCGCGAGCCCCTGCTGTCTGCGGCCGCGCCGGAAACGCCGCGCTACAAGCCGCGCCCGGTCGAACCGAAGCCCGAACCCAAGCCGGAGGCCAAGGAGCGTGGCTTCGGCCTGCGCGGCCGCCTGCGGCTGGAGCCGACCGGCGACGAAAGCCCGGCCGCGCCGCCCGCGCCGACGCCCGCCAAGGACGAGGCCCTGGACTGGAACGATCTGGCCAAGGATTACGATCAGGAAGCCTACGAAGCGCCGCTGGAGCTGGACGCGCCTGTCGCGGCGCCGGTCGACGCCGCCGCCCTCGCCGACCGCATCACCGCCGCCATCCGTCGCATGGGGGTCGATCCCAATGCGCTGCTGCCCCGCGCCCGCATTGAGGAAGCCGCCCGCGCCCTGGCCGCACAGGACCCCGACCGGGCCCGCCAGATCGTGCGCCGCGTCGCCCCCGCCGCCGTGCGCAGCGTCTCGCGCCGCATTCTGGCCGACGCCGAACTGCGCGCCGACGCCGACGCCTATGTCCGCGCCTTCGGTCTGGAAATGCAGGATCAGGCGCGCCGCGGCGACGCCCACGACGTGCAGGCGCGACTGGCGACCGACGAGGGCCGCGCCTTCATGCTGCTGGACGCCGCCATCGGCGACCTCGGCTAAGCTTGCCGCAAAGCTGTCACATTTTGCCCCGGCGGGCTTGACCTCCCGCCGGGTTTGACCGCACCGTTCCGGCCGCTGTCGCGTTAGTGTCACACAGGGTGGACTCCTTGCTGGATATGGACAACGGGCTTCGCCCAGATCGACGTCCCGCCATCGCCATCTGCGCCTGGGACCCGAGCTTCACGGCCTGGGACCCGGTCGAAGACCTGTCGGGCGATCCCTGGAACCCGATCGGCGCCCGTACCCTGCCCGTTGCCGGCTCGGCCGAGGCGGACGCCCTGGCCGCCCAACTCAGCGACCTGCTGGCCAAGGGCGAATGCGGCGCCCTCCTTCTGGTTGGGCGAACCGCCCACACCGGCGTCTTCCGCGTGCAGATGCGGGCCGAAAACCGATGTCTGGACAGGGCCGACCGGCTGGATCACACCGGCCCCGGCGTGGCCCGCGCCACCGCTCCGACCGCCGAGATCGTCCGTGACCTCAGCGCAGCGGGACTAAACGCCGTGGCCGCCTCGGACGCCGAGGAGGATGCGGGCAGCTATATCCTCTATCGCATTCTGAACGACCTGCCGGACGGCCCGGCCTCGCCCGCCATCGGCCTGATCCGCGCGCCGTCCGATGTCACCAACGCCAAGGTGCAGTTGGCGGTCAAGACCGCGGCCTCGGCCATCGCGCGCCACCTGGCGCCCCTGCCCCGTCCCAGCGCCGCCTAGGCCTTCCTCAGTCGCATCTGCAGGACCACGCCGGCCAGCCCTCCGCTCGCCGCCAACCCGGCCATGGCCAGATAACCCTTGAGGCCGAAAGCGTCATACAGGGGCCCAGACACCGCCGTCGCCAGGCCGATCAGCAGTCCTGCCGACAGTACGGAGCCCAGCGTCTGCGCCGCTGTGTGATCGTCCGGCGGAGAAAGACGCTCAACGATCTGCACCCCGGCCAGATAGGTGGCGGCGAAGCTGAACGCGTGCAGGGTCTGCAACGGCCACAGCGCCCACAGCGGCGGCGCGAAGGCCATCAACGTCCAGCGCACGACCGCCGCGCCCGCGCCGATGGACAGCATCAGCCACGGTCCGATCCCGGCGCGCCGTCGCCACGGTTCGACCACCCACATGAAGCCGATCTCAACCAGAACGGAAAAGGCCCAAAGCAGGCCGGTCACGCTCTCGGGAATGCCCTGCGCCTTCCAGGCGATGGCCGAGAAGCCGTAGTAGAAGGCGTGCGCCGCCTGCACCGCGCCGATGGCGAAGACCGCAGCCATGAAGAGAGGGTCGACCACCAGCCGCCCCAATCCCTTGAAGCGTTCCAGCCCCGGCACGCGGGGACCATCCGTGACCGGCTCGGCCGGCAGGACGCGCCAGGCCGTTGCTGCGATCAGAACCGCCGCCGTCGCAATCCAGATGATGACCACGTCGGGCGAGGTGCGCGTCAGCAGGGCCCCCATGCCGATAGTGGCGACCACGAAGGCCGCCGAGCCGCAGCCGCGCGGCAGGGAGAAGTCGAAGCCCTCGCGCTTGGCCACCCGCAAGGTCATGACGTCGCTGAGCGGGATGAGCGCCGCCGCCGCCGTGGCCCCGACGAACCAGCAGACGGCCCAGGCGGCGAAGCCCTGCACCAGGCCCGCCCCCCCGTAGCCAAGCGCCATGGCCAGCCCCAGCAGGGCGATCGGCGTGCGCCTGTATCTGAACCCGTCCGCCCAGACCGCCAGCAGCGGGCCGGTCAAGACCCGTCCCAGCATGGGGATGGCCAGCAGGGCGCCGATCTCGGCCCCGCTCAGCCCCTGCTCGCGAAACCACAGGCCCGCGAACGGCAGGGTTACCCCGCTGGCGGCGAACAGCAGGACGTATTGCAGGGCCATGCGCGGGGCGGACTTCATCGCTGCTGCGATAGCAGACTCCGGTAAAGTTGTGGTCTAGACATTAGGTCATGAGCCATGACCGCAACCTGCTTGTCTTCGCCGCCTTCAACGGCGCCATGGCCGTGGCGCTTGGCGCCTTCGCCGCCCACGGCGCCGGTCCGGCGGTCAAGAGCCTGCTGACCACGGGTGCCCAGTATCAGATGGTCCACGCCGTCCTGGCGGTCGTCTGCGCGACCTGGGCCGCGGGCGACAAGATCGCGCGGATCGCCGGCTGGCTGGCGGCGAGCGGCGGGCTGATCTTCTGCCTGGCCCTGGCCATGATCGGCCTGCTCAGCCTGCCCGTCATGGGGACTGTCGCCCCTGTCGGCGGAACCCTGATGATCGCCGGATGGATCGTGCTGGCCGTCGCCGCGTTCCGCTCACACATCGTCAACGCCTGACCGGCCAATCTGAAAACCCCTCATTTCTGACATGGCGTTTCCCTTGACCGACACCCCCCGCCGCGACCTCTACCCCGAGTTGGAAGCCAATGCCTCGGGTTGGATGCAGACCGACAGCGTCCACGAGATCTATTACGAGGAAAGCGGCAACCCGCACGGCGTGCCGGTCATCGTCCTGCACGGCGGCCCCGGCGGGGCGGTCAATCCGGGGATGCGCCGCTACTTCGATCCGGCCAAGTACCGCATCGTCATGTTCGACCAGCGCGGCTGCGGTCTGTCGCGACCCAACGCCTCGCTGGAAAGCAACACCACCTGGGATCTGGTCGCCGACATCGAGCGCCTGCGCGAGATGCTGGGCATCGACAAATGGGTCGTCTTTGGCGGCTCGTGGGGGTCGACCCTGTCGATGACCTACGCCATCAAGCATCCGGACCGCTGCCGGGCACTGATCCTGCGCGGCATCTTCCTGCTGACGAAGAAGGAGCTGCACTGGTTCTATCAGGACGGCGCCTCAATGATCTTCCCTGACGCCTGGGAACGCTTCGTCGCCCCCATCCCCGAGGCCGAGCGCGGCGACCTGATGGCCGCCTACAACAAGCGCCTGCTGGGCGACGACATCGCCGAGCGCAATCGCTGCGCCGTGGCATGGTCCAGCTGGGAAGGCGAAACCGTCAGCGTCCAGGGCCCCTCGGGCAAGCCGGACAAGTTCGCCGAGCCCGAGTTCGCCGTGGCCTTCGCCCGGATCGAGAACTGGTACTTCACCAACGGCGGCTTCTTCGACAGCGAGCACTGGATCCTCGAGAACATCGACACCATCCGCCATATCCCCTGCTGGATCGCGCAAGGGCGCTTTGACGTGGTGACGCCGATCTCGGGTGCCTGGGCCCTGCACCGCGCCTGGCCCGAGGCCAAGCTGGACATCGTCGGCGACGCCGGCCACGCCTCCAGCGAGCCCGGCATCATCGACAGCCTGATCAAGGGCACGGACTGGGCGGCGACGCTTTAGATCGTCGCACCGCCTTCCTCGTCGTCCCGGAAAGGGCGCAGCCCTTATCCGGGAGCGCCGGAAGCACAGCCGCCTGACCTCGGCTAATGGCAAACCGCCGCGTCCTTGGCGGTCCCGGCTCGGCGCGGCTTGCGCCGCTGGGCCGGGATGACGGCTCTATGCGGCCGGCTGCGGATTGGTCTTCATAACCATTTCATTGAGCTGGAAGCCGATGCGGCGGGCCTCGCGCTCCTCGGGCTTCTTGATCGCAGCCAGGACCACGTTGAGCTGGGTGTAGTGCTGGATCAGACGCACCGGCTTTCCGTCGGCGTTGCGCCCGAAGAAGATGATCAGGTCCGGGCCCCAGAAGCCGACATCGACGATCTGCATCGTGCCTTCGCCCGGCAGGCCGACCACGCGGGCGCCGATCTCCTCGTCCTTGTCCAGCTTGGCCTCGAACTCCTCGATCAGCTTGGACAGGCGCACAAAGGCCCATTCGGCCGGATTGTTGCGCATCCTCACGCCCTCGGCCAGGGCCGCCGCCTCGTTCTTGGGATCGGCCATGACCGGCTGCGGACAGGGCGTGTCGCCGCAGTCCGAGAACATCGAGGGATCGGCTTTAGGGATGGCGTCGGGTTCGGTCGCTTTGTCGGTCATGGCCTTAGCCTAACGCCTGAAACCGCGATCAGAACAGGCCCTGCCCCTTCGGCAGTTCGACATAGCGGTGCACGTGGGTCGACAAAATCAGACCAAAGCCGATCATCACCGTCATCATGGTCGAGCCGCCATAGGACAGCAGCGGCATGGGCACGCCCACGACCGGCGCCAGCCCCATCACCATGGCCCCGTTGATCAGGATGAAGATGGCCAGAAAGGCGGTCATGCCCGCCGCGCTGATCCGGCCGAAATGGCTGTGCGACAGCGAGGCGATCCGCAGCGAGATCAGGATCAAGGCCAGATAGCAGGCCAAGACGGTGAAGGAACCCAGGAAGCCGAACTCCTCGGACACGGTCGAGAAGATGAAGTCGGTGTGGCGTTCCGGCAGGAACTCCAGCTGGCTCTGGCTGCCCAGGCCGTAGCCCTTGCCCAGCAGCCCCCCCGAACCCAGGGCGATCTTGGACTGGATGATGTTGTAGCCCGTGCCCGAGGGGTCGGCCTCGGGATTCAGGAAGGTCAGGACCCGGTTGCGCTGATAGTCGTGCATGACGAACATGACGAAGGGCGGAATGATCGCCACGGCCGCCGCGGCGCCCGCCGCGATGACCCGCCAGCTCAGTCCCGCCATGAACATGACGGCCGCGCCGGTCAGGCCGATCACCATGGCCGAGCCCAGGTCCGGTTGCTTGGCCACCAGCAGGAAGGGCACGCCGATCATGCCCGCCGGGATCAGCAGCTTCCACGACCAGCGGGCATCCTGAGCCGAGTGGCCGTGGTACCAGCGCGCCAAGGCCAGAACCAGGCCGATCTTGACGAACTCGGCGGGCTGGATGCGGATGAAGCCCAGGTTCAGCCAGTTCTTGGCGCCGCCCGCCGTATAGCCCAGCGGTGTGAACTCGATCATCAGCACCAGCAGCAGCAGGACGCCGTAAACCGGATAGGCCGCGTGGAACCACCACTTCGGGTGGACCATGGCCAGGCCGATCATGGCGACCAGCAGAACGCCGAAGCGCAACAGATGCTTCCACGCCCATGGCGACCAACTGCCCCCGGCGATAGAATAGAGCATGGCCGTGCCGATGCCGGCCAGGACGCACAGCAGGCCGATGACCCGCCAGTCTAGTTCGGCCAGCTTGCTGGAGATCCGGTCGCGTTCACCGGGACGGGACAGGGCGGAGGCGGTCACTGTACAGGCTCCGGCGGCGGGGCGGCTTGGTCAACGATCGGCGCCTCGACCGTCAGCCCGTCAATGGGCTCTCCGCGGGCCTCGGCCTCGCGAGCGCCGGCGTCTTCGGGGGCCTCGAAGCCCGCCTGTTCGATACGGGCGCGGATCTCGGGGTCTTTGAGCAGGGCCACCTTCATCACTTCACGCGCGCGCGGCGCGCCGGCCGTGCCTCCGCCCAAACCGCCGTGCTGCACGATCACGGAGACGGCGTAGCGGGGATTGTCGGTCGGGGCGTAGGCGATGAAGAGGTTGTGGTCCTTCTGGGCCCAGGGGCGCCCCGCCCCCTTGCGCGATCCTGCGCCATAGTTCTGCGCCTGGGCCGTGCCGGTCTTGCCGGCCATGCGCACGGCGCCCAGCCCCAGCTGGCTGTTGCGGAAGCCGGTGCCGCCCACGTCGGTCACCGCCTCCATGCCGTCGCGCAGCACCTGCAGCATGGCGGCGTCGAACGGCAGGTCCGCGAAGTCCGTTCCGGCCGTCTGCTCGACGCCGCCGATCGACTTGATCAGGCGCGGCGTGACCGCCTTTCGCCCATTGGCGATGCGGGCCGTATAGACCGCGAGCTGCAGGGCGTTGACGTTCAACGCGCCCTGTCCGATGCCATAGCTGGGCGTTTCGCCCGGATACCACTTGCCATCGCCGCGCACGGGGTTCCGCCGCCGCCATTCGCGGTCCGGCACCAGCCCCGCCTTCTGTCCCGTCAGGCCGATGTCGAAGGTCTGACCAAAGCCCATTTCACGCGCGGTTTCGGCGATGGCGTCGGGGCCGAACTCGGTCGCCACGGTCATGAAGTAGACGTTGCACGAAGCCTTGATGGCGCCGCGCATGTCCAGCGCCCCGTGACGCCCCAGGCAGGCGAAGCGACGTCCCAGGAAGAAGCTGCCGTTGCAGACCACGCGGCGGTTCGGGTCCCATCCCCGCTTCATCGCCGCCAGGCCCACCACCGGCTTGAACGTCGAGCCCGGCGCGAAGGTGCCGCCCAGGGCCTTGTCCAGCAGCGGCCGCCGTTCATAGTCGGCCAGCGCCCGATAGATCTTCGACGGAACGCCCGACACGAACAGATTGGGATCGAACGACGGCGACGAGACCATGGCCAGGATGTCGCCGTTGCGCACATCCATGACGACGCAGCTGCCCGCTTCCTCGCCGAACACTTCCAGGGCGCGGTTCTGGACGTCGTTGTCCAGGGTCAGCATGACCTCGGCGCCCTGAACAGGGGGCTTTGACCCGGCGACATCCTCGGCCACGACCCGGCCGCGCGCGTCCACCTCGACCCGCTTGCCGCCGGCCTCGCCGCGCAGGTCGGTGTCCAGGGCCTTCTCGATGCCCTGACGGCCGATACGAAAGCCCGGATTGAACAGGATGGAGGGCGGCTGTTCGCCCCTGTCGCGGATCGCCTTGACGTCGCGGTCCGACACCTTGGCCACATAGCCGATCACATGGGCGTAGGCGCCGCCGAACGGATAGTAGCGGGCCTCGTTCATATCAGCCATGACGCCGGGAAGCTCGGCCGCGTGCAGATTGACCTTGGAGAACTCCTCCCAGGTCAGGTCGGCCTTGACCGGCACCGGCGAAAAGCGCGGGGCGGCGTTGATCTCGCGGATCAGGGTCCGACGGCGCTCCAGGGTGTCCGGCAGCAGCTGACCCAACAGGTCCAGGGTCTGGTCCAGATCCTTGGTCTCGTCACGCACGACCAGGACGCGGAAGCTGGGCCGGTTTCCCGCCACGACCACGCCGTTGCGGTCCTTGATCAGGCCGCGCGGCGGCGGGACCAGGCGGAAGTTGAACTGGTTGTTGGTGGCGAGGGTGGCGTATTCCTCGGCCTTGACGATCTGCAACTGCGCCAGGCGACCGACCAGGGCCACCGTCCCCAGCGCCATGCCCCCGCCCAGCAGGAAGGTGCGCCGCAGGAAGGACCCCTGCCGCTCATTGACGTCCGAAAAGAAGATATGAGGTTCGCTGCTCATCGGAACCGCACGTCGGCGTCGTCAAACCGCTGGATCAACCAATCGGCCAGAGGGAAGAGCAGCAGCGTCGGCACGACCTGACCCAGAACCGCGAGGATGCTCGGTGCATTCCCCAGGCTCAAGGTAGTGATGATGTAGGCCAGCAAGAAGGCGAAGCCCGTCGAGGCGGCGTAAAGGGCGAACAGAACGATGGTCGCCTGCCCCGCCATGAAGTTCGAGGCCAGCAGGACGGCGCCATAGACGGCCATCAGGCTCAGCGCCCACAGGCCCATGGGGGCGCCCCAGAACAGATCCAGGAACAGCCCCAGGCCGAACAGGACCGCCGGCGCCAGCATCGAGGGCCGGATCAGCGGCCAGGCGAAGGCGAGGACGATGGGGAAGACGGGCTCGGGCAGGTTCAGACCGAACAGCCGGAAGGGAACGGCCAACAGCACCGTCGCCGCTATGGCGATCAGCGCCGGATAGACGATCCATTGCAGCGGGCCGACGACGCGGACCGTGATCGCCCGTCTCACTCTGCCGCTCCCGCAGGGGTCGCCGCGGCGTCAGGCGTGACGGCGGGCTGAACCGGCGCGGGCGCCGTCGGCCGAGGCGTGGCCGGACGCGGTTGGGGCGTCGCCGGGCGGGTAGATGCGGGACGGGTCGTCGTCGCAGGAACCGTGGACGTCGGGGCCGGCGCAGCGGCTACGGGGGCGGGCGGCGGCGCGGCGTTGGCGGCGCGGACGCGCTCGGCGGTCGCCGCCGCTGCGGCGGCCCGGCGCGTGGCCACGTCCTGAATGGCGGCGGCCTGGGCCGGGGTCGGCGGCGGCGCGGCGGCCAGGCTGGCCAGCGGCGGCGCGTTCAGAGCGTTCTGGTCGGCCAGCTGACCGAAGTCCTGGAACAGAAGGACGCGGACATAGTCGATGGCCGTGCGGTCGCTGAACAGCTTGACCCGCCAGGTCCCGTCCACGCCTTTGGCGGCCACGCCGATGGGCAGGCCGCGCGGGAACCCGCCGCCGTCGCCCGAGGTCATGATGCGGTCGCCTTCCTTGATCGACCCGGCGCCGCGCACATAGTCCAGACGCGGGCTGCCGCTGCCGTCGCCGGTCAGCATGGCGCGAGCGTCGGTGCGCTCGACCAGAACCGGCGTGCGCGAGGCCACGTCGGTGAGCAACAGCATACGGCTGTTGCCCCCCGAAACGCCCATGATGCGGCCGACCAGGCCGTGCTCGCTCAACACCGGATTGCCGACGCGGATGCCCTTGGCGGCGCCGATGTTCAGCAGGCGCGACCGGGCGAAGGGCCCGCGCGCGTCGGTGATGGCCAGGCCCGTGACCATGGGGATCGGCGGCTCGGTCTTGACGCCGAGCATCTGTTCATAGCGGCCATTGATGTTCTTCAGCGCCAGCGCCTCGTCGCGCCAGGCGCTCAGCTCGACCACCTGCTGACGCAGCCTCCGGTTCTCCGACACGGCAAAGAAGTAGCCCTTGACGTAGTCGACGACGTTGCCGGTCCACCGGACGGGCGCGGACAGTCCGGCGCCGACCGGAGCCGCGCCGGCCTCGAAAGCCGCCCGCGCGGGGGCGTATCCGTCAACGTCCTGAGCGCCCCGGCGGTCGCCAAGCAGAAGCATGGCGGCGCCGATCAGGCCGACAATGACCACGACCGCCGCCGTCCAGGCCAGCGGCACCTTGATGTTCTCGAACGGTCCGTCGCGAAACGCCACGGCCAGCCTTCCTACCTAGAGATCCGGGACCGGCGAAGTCTGCTCCGCCGATGGTGAGAGCCTATCGCAAAAACCGATTCCCGAAGAACCCGGTCCCTACGACAGACTGATCAGCCTCAGAGCGAGGACTCGAGGACGCCCTTCATCCACGACGGGTGCTCCAGCACCTTGCCACAGCCGATGGCGACGCAGGACAGCGGATCGTCAGCGACCTGGACCGGCAGGCCGGTGTGATCGCGGATCTCGACATCCAGACCGCGCAGCAGGGCGCCGCCGCCCGTCAGCATGATGCCCTTGTCGGCGATGTCGGCGGCCAGTTCCGGCGGCGTGGCTTCCAGCGCGACCTTGACGGCCTCGACGATCTGCGAGACCGGCTCGGCCAGGGCCTCGGCGGCCTGACGCTCGCTCATCTTCACTTCGCGCGGCACGCCCTGCATCAGGTCGCGGCCCTTGACCTCGATCGACAGGCCTTCGCCGTCGGCCGGGATGCGGGCGGTGCCAATGTCCTTCTTGATGCGCTCGGCGGTCGTTTCACCGATCAACAGGTTATGGTTGCGGCGCATGTAGCTGATGATGGCGTCATCCATCATGTCGCCGCCGACGCGGACCGAACGCGAATAGACGATGCCCGACAGCGACAGGACGGCCACTTCGGTCGTGCCGCCGCCGATGTCGACGACCATCGAGCCGGTCGGCTCGTGGATCGGCAGGCCGGCGCCGATCGCGGCGGCCATGGGCTCGTCGATCAGACCGACGCGGCGGGCCGAGGCGTTCAGGCAGGAATCATTGATGGCGCGGCGCTCGACGGCCGTGGCGCCCGAGGGGACGCAGACGATCATCTTGGGGTTCACGAAGCCCTTGCGGTTATGAACCTTGCGGATGAAGTGCTTGATCATCTCCTCGGCGACTTCGAAGTCGGCGATGACCCCGTCGCGCATCGGACGGATGGCTTCCATGTGGCCGGGCGTGCGGCCCAGCATCTGCTTGGCTTCCAGGCCGACGGCGTGGACGATCTTGCGGCCGCCAACGTTGCGCAGGGCGACAACCGACGGCTCGTTCAGGACGATGCCCTTGCCACGCATGTAGATCAGGGTGTTGGCCGTCCCCAGATCCATCGCGATGTCGTTGGAGATCATGCCGAAGAGGGGTGAAAGCATGGGCGTAGGTTACCGCTTGTTCGGGCCTGCTAGGGCGTGAGTCTTGTTCGTCCGCTCTGGCGACGCCCCTGCCCCGCGCACCCGTGTGCACAGCGCTGTCCTGATCGTCCTCGCCTGGCCGACTACAGGCCCGTTTGCCCTCATGCCGCGTCGATTGCAAGCGCCTATGACTCGTCGATCACAGCCTTGTCACGGCAAGGCTTGAAAGCCTATCCGCTCAAGCTTTTTCGGCCCCGCTTGCCGGTCGCGCCCTCGGGTCCCGGACACGACCCGCTCGTTGAACGCCGAAAGGCCGCTTCAACGGCCGAGAAGCGGCTCGCCTCACGCCGATGTCAGTCCGCGCGCGCCGCCTCCCGACGCTTCACGATCTCGCGTACCGCCAGCATAAGCCCCAGCCAGACGACGGCGACACCCGCCAGGATCAACGAGGTCCACACCCCGTCGCCGGACACCGCCGCCATGAAGGATCCGCCGAAGAAGGCGACGAGAGCGGTCTTGGGCAGAACCCCCAGGGCGCAGCCCGCCAGATAGCCCGGGAAGGACGCCCGCACCGCCCCGAACGCCATGTTGACGACGATGAAGGGCGCCGAGGGCACGTTGCGAATGATGAAGCTGGCGGAAAAGGCGTTGCGTCCGACGAAGCGCTGCAGCCGCTCCGTCACTCCGCCGCCGAAACGCTCCAGCGCCCGCGCCGTGGGGCCGCGCCCCAGCCAGTAGGTGACGGCCGCCGAGGCTACGGTCGCGATCCAGCTGTACAGAAAACCGAACCACGGCCCGAAGGCCACCACGCAGGCGGCGATCAGGATGAACTGCGGCACGCCCAGGAAGGCCGACAAGGTGAAGACGATGATGGCCGCGACCAGACCCCAGGGCCCGACGCGATAGCCGGCCAGCCAGGCCTCCAGCTTCTCTTCGGCGCCGAGCGTGAAGTGCGCCTTGCCGAAGGCGAACAGGGCGATGATTCCCGCCAGAAGCAGCAGGCTGACCAGCAGGGTTCGCCACCGCTGGGCTTCCATATTCAGCAGAAAATCGACGATCCGCCGCATAAATTTCGCCCAAATCGCCTTTTGATCGTCCGCAGGACGCACAAACATTGTGCGCCCGCGCCGGGTTGCGTATCAAGCCTCGCCTCCCCGGCTCTCACCACATCCACCAGACGGGATAGACATGTCCAGCCTTCAGTCCGCCTCCCTCGCCCGCGTCAAGCCTTCGGCCACCCTGGCCGTGACTGCTCAGGCGCGCGAGCTGAAACGCCAGGGACGCGACGTTATTGGTCTGGGCGCCGGCGAGCCGGACTTCGACACCCCCGACAACATCAAGGCGGCGGCCATCGAGGCCATCCACCGCGGCGAGACCAAGTACACCGACGCCGACGGCATGCCCGAGCTGAAGGCCGCCATCGTCGCCAAGTTCGCGCGCGAAAACGGCCTGACCTACGCCTCCAACCAGATCCACGTCGCCTCGGGCGGCAAGCCGGTGATCTACAACGCCTTCGTGGCCACCCTGAACCCCGGCGACGAGGTCATCGTGCCGGCGCCCTACTGGGTCTCTTATCCGGACATGGTGCTGCTGGCCGGCGGCGAGCCCGTCACCGTGATCGGCGAGGAAGCCGACGGCTTCAAGCTGCGCCCTGAGGTTCTGGACGCCGCCATCACGCCCAAGACCAAGTGGCTGATCCTCAACTCGCCGTCGAACCCGACCGGCGCCGCCTATACCCGCGCCGAGCTGGAAGCCCTGGCCGTGGTGCTGCGCAAGCATCCGCAGGTCTGGATCCTGACCGACGACATGTATGAGCACCTCGTCTATGGCGACTTCGACTACGTCACCATCGCCCAGGTCGCGCCCGACCTCTACGACCGCACCCTGACCTGCAACGGCGTGTCCAAGGCCTATGCCATGACCGGCTGGCGCATCGGCTATGCGGGCGGCCCCAAGCCGCTGATCGACCTGATGCGCAAGGTGGCCAGCCAGACGACGTCGAACCCGTCGTCGATCAGCCAGTGGGCCGCCGTCGAGGCCCTGAACGGGCCGCAGGACTTCCTGACCGAACGCGCCGCCGCCTTCGAGAAGCGCCGCGATCTGGTGGTGTCCATGCTGAACCAGGCCACGGGCATCCGCTGCCCGACGCCGGAAGGCGCCTTCTACGTCTATCCTTCGATCGAGGGCCTGATCGGCAAGACGACGGAAGCCGGCGTGGTCATCACCGACGACGAGGTCTTCACCGCCGAACTGCTGAACCAGGAAGGCGTGGCCGTGGTCCAGGGTGCCGCCTTCGGCCTCAGCCCCTATTTCCGCATCAGCTACGCCACCTCGGAAGCCGTGCTGGAAGAAGGCTGCCGCCGTATCCAGAAGTTCTGCGCCAGCCTGAAATAGGCATTCCTCATAGAGCGGCGGTCGCGTCTCTGGCGCGATCGTCGCGAGAGGCGTAGCGTTCGAAGATCGTCGATACTCGATCCTTCGGAGGCTAGTCTCATGAAGCGTTTGACGACAGCCAGCGCCCTGGCGCTGACCGCCGCCCTGACTGCGCCCGCCCTCGCCGCCGCCCAGTCCCAGCCCACCACCGGCCCGGTCGCCACCTACTGGATGACCGCCCAGACCAGCAGCGGCCTGCCCGGCATGGGCGGCGCTGGCGGTCGCGGGTTCAACCCCATGGCGATGATGTCCGGCGGCGGCGTCCACAAGTCGCTGACGCTGCAGCTTCAATCCAGCCGCACCACGGCCTCGCCCCACGCCGAGCACCTGCCGCCCGCCGCCCTGGGCGTCGGCCCCAGCCTGCCGCTGATCACGCCGGACATGCCCGAACCTGGACCCGATTACGACCGCGACGCGCCGCAGGACTACGGCGGCTCGTTGCGGATGCTGATCTATCACGGCTGCGGCGAGGCGACCGGCGCCGGCCAACCCGTCGTGATCGAACTGTCTCGCAACAGCGCCAGCCAGTTCGGCGCCCTTGCGAACAACATCCGCCTGTCCTCGCCCACGCCGCCCTCGCCCGGCTCGGGCCGCACCTACGGCGACTGGCCCAACAGCCGCGACAGCCAGACCGTGCCGCCTGACGGCTCCCTGGTCGGCGAGCACAAGGTTCAGGGCGACTACACCCCCGACATCGCCTTCAGCCTGAACGGCGATCAGGACTTCCTGGCCCCGCTGCAACTGACGGGCGTCGGGCCGAACGACGGCTCGGGCCTGGGCTGGCAGATCGTGCCGAACGCGCGCGGCTACTTCGCCCTGACCATGGGCGCGAACGAGGCCGGCGACGTCGTCATCTGGAGCTCCAGCGACATCGCCATCTCGCCCGGCATGATCCCCGACTTCCTGTCGCCCGGCGATCTGGACCGGCTGATCGCGCAGAAGGTGGTTCTGCCCGCCACGACGACGCGCTGCCCGATCCCCGGGGCCGTCCTGGCCGCCTCGCCACAGGCCATGGTGAAGGTCACGGCCTTTGGCGGAGAGGCCGACTTCACCTATCCGCCGCGCCCGGCCAACCGGCGCGAGGCCTGGAACATCGAGCACGTGGTCAAGGTGCGCTACGGCTCGACCGCCGCGACCATGTTGGGCATGGACATGTCGGACATGGACATGGACGACGGGGCCGACGGCGCGCGCGCTCAGGAACGCAGTGTTCCCACGCCGCCCACCGTGGGCGACGCCGCGCGTTCTCTTCTGAGAGGGCTAGGCGGTCTGCGGCGTCGAAACTAGGCCGCGCGGCTGACAGCGAAGTCAGCCAGGTCTTCCAGAGCCGCGCGCCAGTCGCTGGCCGGCAGCACCGACAGCGCCGCCTTGGCCCGATCGGCATAGTCGCCGGCGGCGTCCAGCGTCGCCTCGACCGCGCCCGTGCCCAGGATCAGTTCGCGGGCGCGGGTGAAGTCCTCAGGCGTGCGCTCGCCCTTGGTGATGACGCGGTCCCAGAACAGGTCTTCCTTGCCCTTGGTGCGCTGGACGGCCAGCAGCAGCGGCAGGGTGGCCTTTCCCTCGTTAAAGTCGTCGCCGGCGTTCTTGCCAAGCGTCGCGGTGTCGCTGCCGTAGTCCAGCGCGTCGTCGGCCAGCTGGAAGGCGATGCCCAAGGCCATGCCGTAGTCGCGCAGCGCCCTGACCTGCTCCTCGGTCGCGCCGGCGCCCACCGCGCCTGACTCGGCGGCGGCGGCGAACAGTTCGGCGGTCTTGGCGCGAATGATCTGCAGATAGGTGTCCTGGTCCAGGTTCAGGTCGTGGGCGCGCGTCAGTTGCAGCACCTCGCCCTCGGCGATGACGCTGGACGCCGTGGCCAGAATGCCCAGAGCACGCAGGGAATCGGTTTCGACCATCAGTTCAAAGGCGCGCGCGAACAGGAAGTCGCCGACCAGGACCGATGAAGCCGCGCCCCAGATCAGGTGCGCCGCCACCTTGCCGCGCCGCATCTCCGAGCTGTCGACGATATCGTCGTGCAGCAGGGTCGCGGTGTGGATGAACTCGACCGAGGCCGCCAACTTCTTGGGTCCTTCGATCTCGCCCGTCGCGCCGATGGCGCGGGCCGCGGCGACGGTCAGCAGCGGGCGCAGACGCTTGCCGCCCGCCGAGACCAGATGCTCGGCCAACAGCGGGATCACCGGCACGTCGGACTGCATCCGGGCGATGATCAGGGCGTCGACCGCCGCCATGTCGTCCTTGGCCAGACGAACAAGAGCGTCCACATCGCCCTTGGGGCGGGGAGCGGCGACGAGAGCTGCGTCCACGAAAATCTCTTTCAACTCAGGGGGCGAAGGGGAAGATTCGCCCGGAAATCACTCGCATCCGCTTGCCCGAACGCGATGCGGCGCACAATGGTGGCGGCGTCATGATGGGTCAAGCCGGGTCAACCCTTACCGCCGCAGCGGATGTTGCGGAATCCGCCCTGCTGGGCGGCCGCGTCCGGCTGCGCCAACCGGTAAAGGGCTATCGCGCCGGCATGGACGCCGCCCTGCTGGCCGCCGCCGTGGACGCCAAGCCGGGCGAACGGCTGATCGAAGCGGGCTGCGGCGCGGGCGCGGTCTTGATGCAGGTCGCCGCCCGTCGCCCCGGCGTGATCCTGGCCGGGCTGGAGCGCGATGCGACCGCCGCCGGACTGGCCCGCGAAAACGCCTCCCTGAACGGCGTCGATGACCGCACCACCATTCTCAGCGGCGATGTGGCGCAGGGGTTTCGCGCCCTGGACCTGCCGGCGTTCGACTGGGCGGTCAGCAACCCGCCCTTCTTCGACGACCCCGGCGCGCTGCGGGCGCCCGCTCCCGGCAAGCAGGGCGCATGGATGGCCGACGACGGGCTGAAGGCCTGGACGGGCTTTCTGCTGAAGGCCGTCCGCGAGGGCGGCAAGATCGTGGTCATCCACCGCGCCGACCGCCTGGCCGACCTGCTGGCCCTGCTGGGCGAGAAGGCCGGTTCCTTCGCCATCCGCCCCATCCAGCCCTACGCCGACCAACCCGCCAAGAGGGTGCTGGTCCAAGCCATCAAGACCGGCAAGGCGCCGCTGCGCCTACTGCCGCCCCTGGTCCTGCACGACCGCACCGACGCCAAGCACAGCCCTGAGGCCGAGGCGATTCTGCGCGGGGAATCTGCGCTCCCCTTCTGACCCCCGAAGCCGCTCATCCCGGCGAAGGCCGGGATCCAGATTGTATGTCGCGACCTGAAGAAAACCGGGCTCCCGTCGCGCCTTCATGAAAGGTCATCGGCGTTTGCATCTGGATCCCGGCCTTCGCCGGGATGAGCGGGTTTACTGGCAACGCCCTCCCCAAACCGGCGACGGAGCGGTATGGAACCGCCATGTCCCTGCGCCCCCTCTTCCCTACCCAGGTTTATGAAGCCTCGCTGGCCGAAACCGCCGCCTGGCCCGAACTGCACGAGGAAATCCTCGACCTCTGCCTGGTCATGGCCGAGGAGGACGAGGCCGGGATCGAATGGTGCAAGACCAACCACTATCCCGGCTACACCTCCTACGGCTCGATCAACGATCTGCCCAACCGCTTCCCCGAGTTCGCCGAGCTGAAGAAGCTGCTCGACAAGCACGCCGCCGCCTATGCCAAGGCCCTGCACTTCGATCTGGCGCGCAAGCCCAAGCTGGACAATCTGTGGGTCAATGTCCTGATGCCCGGCGGCGGCCACACCGGCCACATCCACCCGCACGCCATCATTTCCGGCACCATCTATATCCACGTCCCCGACGGCGCCTCGTCGCTGAAGATCGAGGATCCGCGCCTGGTCATGATGATGGCCCGCCCCGGCCTGACCGCCGAGGCCAGCGAGGCCGAGAAACCCTTCGTCTATCTGAAGCCCGCCTCGGGCACGATCCTGATGTGGGAAAGCTGGCTGCGCCACGAGGTCCCGGCCAACCGCGCCGAGGAACAGCGCATCTCGATCAGCTTCAACTACGCCTGAAGCGCCCGCACCGCACGGTGCGAGCGCCCAGCCCGGCATCAGCAGTCGAAATAGAAGGTCTCGATGTGCTGCCCCATGATCAGAGGGTCATGGTAAAAACTGCCGTCACAGTTCTGACCCGATACGGCGACGAGAATCCGCGGCTCCAACTCCTGATTGTAGTGGTACGACACGTGGCCTTGCTCAACCGGGCCTGGCCACGGCCGTTGCTGGGCGCTGGCGACGCTGGACAGGGCAGCCACGGAAAGCGCGGCAAAAACCGTAAGACGCGAAATTTTCACGATATTCTCTCCTGGTGCGCAGGATCGCGCGGGTCGAAGGGACTACAGTCAACACACAACTTCAAGTTGAATTCTGAAAAACCGACACGCATAGCGCCGCACCTTCGCCATATTCATCCGCAGCTATGGCCACCAAAGTGAAGCTTAGGGCCGGGGAACCGCAGTATGTCATTCGTCACAGGCAATGCCGTGCTCGCGCTGATGATAGCCTCCGTCATCGCCCTGGCAGGCTGTTCGCCTCGCGCAGACGCCGCCGTATCCCCCGCCGAGGGCGCGCCCTATGTGCTGAAAGGCACTCAGGTCTGGTCTGTGCCTGATCCGGTTTCGGGTCGCGACTACGAGGTCTTCGTCAGCCTACCCGCCAGCTATGAGGCCGAGCCGAACCGCCGCTATCCGGTCCTCTATGTCACCGACGCCGACTACGCCTTCCCCATCATCCGCCAGATCGCGCGGCGCGTGAATCTGGAGGGGCCGGTGATCGAGGAGTTCATCCTGGTCGGCCTGTCCTACGCCAAGGGCGACGGCGGCGCCGACAGCCGCCGCCGCGACTACACCCCCACGCCAAACGGCCCGCGCAACTCCGCCGGCTCCGTGCATGGCGGCGGCGCGGCCTACCAGACCTATCTGAAGACCCAGGCCCTGCCCTTCGTGGATCAGAAGTTCCGCACCGATCCGGCGCGCCGCGTCCTGCTGGGCCATTCCTACGGCGGCCTGCTGGGCGCCCAGATTATGTTCACCGACCCGACGCTGTTCAGCGGCTACGTTCTGGGCAGCCCCTCCTTCTGGTACGACAAGCGCCACATGATGAGGATGGAGACGGACTACGCCCGCACCCATCGCGACCTGCCCGCCGAGGTCTTCATGTATGTCGGAGCCTTCGAAGGCCCCGGCCCCACCGCCCGGCACGACAACGAAACGGACATGGTCGGCGACATGCGCACGATGGAGCAGACGCTGAAATCGCGCGCCTATCCGAGCCTGAGCATCCAGTCGACGGTGCTGGAAAACGAGGACCACCTGACCGTCGCCCCGGTCGGCTTCACCCGCGCCCTGATGGCGGTCCTGCCCGCCAAGCCCTAGTTCCGCACGAACACCGCATCCTGATAGACCAGCGAGGCGGGGCGACCGTCGGCGTCCAGTTTGAACACGATGCCTTCTCCTCGGAATGGAGTCAGTTCGACACGCAGACCTTCCGGCTCGGCGAGATAGTCCGCCAGCGCCTGCTGCACGCCCATGGCGACCGACAGCCGGTCCCCAGCCTCACGGATCGTCAGGGTCCCATAGGCCGGGTTGACGTAGTCGCCGACATAGGCGGCGTTTGGCAGCGACAGGGTGCGGGGTCGTTTCGCCCGCGCCTCCACGGCGCCGGCAATGCCGGTGCGGCGACGGTCGCGCTCGACGATCAGGGCGTCGAGCCTGGCGCCATAGACGGCTTCAATGTCGGGCAGACCGGCGAACCAGTCATAGGCGTAGTTGGCGACCACATCGGCCAGATCGCCGGCGAAGGCGTCTTCGTTGACCATGACGGCCACGCCCAGACGCCGCTGCGGCATAAAAGAGACATGGGCGCGCGAGCCCGAGAAGTTGCCGAAGTGGTGGATCAGCACGTCGTCGCCATACCGCCCCACCTGCCAGCCCAGACCGTAGCCGGTGCGGGCATAGGGGCCGAAGGTCGTATCCTGCCCCACCCGCGACGCATGGGTCGAGGCGACCAGCCCCGCCGGAAAGACCTGGCGCCCGCCGACACGGCCGTCGTTGATCTGGGCCTCCAGCCACAGGGCCATGTCGCGGGCGGTGGAGATCAGCCCGCCCGCCGACTGCATCGTCGCGTCGGTCTTCTGCAAGGGCGACCGCTCGGGCTGGCCGGGGATCCGTCCGAAATGTCCGACGGCGACCACCGCGCCCGACGCGCGCGCTTCATCAATACGGGCGGTCGTGGCCGTCATGCCCAGCGGCGTCAGCACCTCGTCCTCGACCCTCTCGCGCCAGTCGCGGCCCCAGCGGCGCTCGCTCAGGACAGTCGCGAGGTTGTAGCCGGAGTTGGCGTAAACGAACTGACCATAGGGGGTGTCGCGCGGCGCCGTCTCCGCCGTCAGCCGCCACAGGACCTCGGGCGTCCAGTCGCCGGAATAGGCGAGGCGGAAGGCGATCGGGGCGTTGTCCACGCCCGAGCGGTGGCTCAGCAGATCGGTCAGGGTGATCCGCGCGGCAATGTCCGCCGGCACGCCGGACGGCGGCGCCCAGTCGGCAAGGGGCGCGTCCAGATCCACCTCGCCTCGGTGCGCCATGGCGGCGAACGACAGAGCGGTGAAGCTCTTGGTGGCCGAGGCGATGTAGAATTGGGTGTCCGTCGTGACGGCTGCGCCCGTCGCCACGTCCGCCACGCCGAAACCCGCCGCATGAACCAGCCCGTCCCGGTCGACCACGGCGACGGCCAAACCGGGCGCCGCCTCGACCCGCTGCATCGCCCGGCTGGCAAAGGCGTCCATCGCCGCGCCGAAGGCCGCGCGGTCCTGCGCGCTCGCCCCGCCCGCCGTGCCGGCCAGCGTCCCCGCCAACAGTACTCCCATCGCCAGTGATTTCATAAACGCCGCTCCCCTGCCCTCAACGGGCTGACGGGTAGAGGCCACGAGCGGGCGGAACGGATGCACCGCCTTCAAACCGCCCCGCGTTACGTCTAGAGATTTGCCCAAAGGGTCCGCGACGGCTACATCCCGCGCCAACCTCCCCATCAGATCAGACGACAGGGCGAAACCGCACCTCATGGCGCAGCAATATATTTTCCAGATGCAGGGTCTGACCAAGACCTTCCCCGGCGGCAAGAAGATCTTCGAGAACATCTGGCTGAGCTTCTACAACGACGCCAAGATCGGCGTCGTCGGGGTCAACGGTTCGGGTAAGTCCACCCTGCTGAAGATCATGGCCGGCCTGGACAACGAGTTCCAGGGCGAGGCGCGCGCCGCCGACGGCATCAAGCGCGGCTATCTGGAGCAGGAGCCCCAGCTGGATCCCGCCCTGAACGTTCGCCAGAACGTCGAAGCCTGGTGTGAAGAGAAGCAGTGGGTCAACCGCTTCAACGAAGTCGCCAACGAGCTGGGCGAAAACTACACCGACGAACTGATGGAGGAGATGACCGCCCTCCAGGAGAAGATCGACGCGGGCGACGTCTGGGACATCGACAGTCGCATCGAAATGGCCATGGGCGCCCTGCGCTGCCCGCCGGATGAATGGGAAGTCACCAACCTGTCGGGTGGTGAAAAGCGCCGCGTGGCCCTGGCCCGCCTGCTGCTCAGCAAGCCCGACATGCTGCTGATGGACGAACCGACCAACCACCTGGACGCCGAATCCGTCGCCTGGCTGCAGCACCACCTGGAGAACTTCCCGGGCTGCGTCATCCTGGTCACCCACGACCGCTACTTCCTGGATCAGGTCACCAAGTGGACGCTGGAGCTGGACCGCGGCAAGGGCCACCCGCACGAGGGCAACTACTCCTCGTGGCTGGAAGCCAAGCAGAAGCGCGTCGTCCAGGAGCAGTCGGAATCGGAAGCTCGCCAGCGCGCCCTCACCCGTGAACTGGAATGGGTCCGCTCGGGCGCCAAGGCCCGTCAGGCCAAGTCCAAAGCCCGTCTGGCCGCCTACGAGAAGATGGTCTCCGAGCAGGAAAACTCGCGTCAGGCCCAGTCCTTCGCCGTCATCCAGATCCCGCCTGGCCCGCGCCTCGGCAACGTGGTGCTGGAAGTCGAGGGCCTGAAGAAGTCCTATGGCGACAAGACCCTGTTCGACAACCTGACCTTCAAGCTGCCGCCCAACGGCATCGTCGGCGTCATCGGCCCCAACGGCGCCGGCAAGTCGACCATGTTCAAGCTGATCACCGGCCAGGAAACCCCCGACGGCGGCACGATCAAGGTCGGCGAAACCGTCAAGCTGGCCTATGTCGACCAGTCGCGCGACGACCTGAAGCCGGACGACACCATCTGGCAGGCCATCTCGGGCGGCACCGACATCATGCTGGTCGGCAAGCGCGAGATTAACAGCCGCGCCTATGTCGGCAGCTTCAACTTCAAGGGCGGCGACCAGCAGAAGAAGGTCGGTCAACTGTCCGGCGGTGAGCGCAACCGCGTGCACCTGGCCAAGACCCTGGCCGCCGGCGGCAACCTGATCCTGCTCGACGAACCGACCAACGACCTGGACATCGAGACCCTGCAGAACCTCGAAGAGGCTCTGGAAGAGTTCGCCGGCTGCGCCGTGGTCATCTCCCACGACCGCTGGTTCCTTGACCGTCTGGCCACTCACATCCTCGCCTTCGAGGGCGACGGCCACGTGGAATGGTTCGAGGGTAACTTCGAAGCCTACGAACAGGACAAGATGCGCCGCCTGGGTGCGGACAGCATCATTCCCAAGCGCATCCAGCACCAGAAGTTCGGTCGCTGATCCAGCGCTAAGCTAGATGAAACGGCCCTCCGATCCGCTCGGGGGCCGTTTTTCTTTGGCCGCTGGCGAAGTGGCGGAACCGGGTTAGTCTGCGGCCCATGACCCAGCGCCCCGCCATCCTGATCATGCAGCGGCACCTCGGACCGCTCAGCGCCTTTCTCGAAAGCGCCTACGACGTCTATCGCTTCTGGGAAGGACCGCCGGTCGAGGCCGCCGCCGACGTGCGCGTCCTGGTCGTGGCGGGCGAGTTCGAGCTGGACAAGGCCCTGATCGAACGCCTGCCCAACCTGTCGCTGATCGCCTGCTTCACCTCCGGCTATGACGGCATCGACGTGGACTGGTGCCGCGCGCGCGGCCTGCCCGTCACCCACGCCCCCGCCATCAACCATGAGGACGTGGCCGATCACGCCGTTGGCCTGATCCTGGCCGCGCGGCGTCAGATCGCTGAGGGGGACCGCCAGGTCCGCGCGGGCGGCTGGACCCCTGCCTCCAAGACCATCACCCCGTCGATGGGCGGTCAGACCTTGGGCATCGTAGGCCTGGGCGCCATCGGCGAAGCCGTGGCCCGCCGCGCCGAGGTCATGCGCATGAGCGTCCAGTGGTGGGCGCCGCGCGCCAAGGACGCCGCCTGGCCCCGCGCCGATAGTCTGCTCGCCCTGGCCCGTGCTTCGGACGTCCTGGTCGTCGCCTGTCGCGCGGATGAAACCAATCGCGGCCTGATCTCGGCCGAGGTGATCGAAGCGCTCGGCCCGTCCGGCCTGCTGGTCAATGTCGCGCGCGGCCAGTTGGTGGACGAGGACGCCGTCATCGCCGCCCTGCGCGACGGACGCCTCGGCGGCGCCGCGCTCGACGTGTTCGAAATCGAGCCGACCGACGCTGCACGCTGGGCCAGCGTGCCCAACACCGTGCTTACGCCCCACACCGCCGGAGCCACGACCGAGGCGGTGCAGGGCATGCTGATGCTGCTGTTGCAGAATCTGACCGCCCATTTCGCGGGCGAACCGCTCAAGACGCCCGTCACGACCTGAGCCCGCACGATCTCACGGGTCTCTGAATGATCCATGCGGCTTGACCGTCGCATCGCGCCCGCTTGCGGTCAGATTTTGCTTGCATAATCGTATAAGGATATCTTTATACGAGCTCATGACACTGACTGCTGACCAGACCGTCGAGGCCCTGCGCGCCGCGGGCGAACCGACCCGTTTACGCGTGCTGTCGCTGCTGGCCGCCGAGGAGCTGTCGGTTATGGAGCTGTCGCGGGTTCTGGACCAGAGCCAGCCGCGCGTGTCGCGTCACCTGAAGCTGATGGCCGACGCCGGGCTTATCGAACGATTCCCTGACGGGGCGCGGGTCTTCTACCGCCTGTCCCACGACGCCCTGTCGCGGCGGCTGATCGACACCGTTCTGGACCTGCTGGACGACGCCGAGGGCGAGGCCGACCATCGCCGTCTGGACGAGGTGCGCAAGGAGCGCGCCATCGACGCCGCCCGCTATTTTGAGCAGGTCGCGCCCCAGTGGGACCAGATGCGCAGCCTCTATGTCTGCGAAAGCGCGGTCGAGACCGCCGTCGAGCAGGCGGCGGGTCCCGGCCCGTTCGAGCGTGTCGTCGATCTGGGCACCGGCTCGGGTCGGATGCTGACCCTGTTCGGCAAGAAGGCGAAGATGTCGGTCGGGCTCGACCTCAGCCAGAACATGCTCAACATCGCCCGCGCCAATGTCTCCAAGGCCGGGCTGGACAAGGTCGAGCTGCGTCACGGCGACATCTTCTCGACCCGCCTGCCCCACGCCAGCGCCGACCTGGTGATCGTGCATCAGGTCCTGCACTACCTGGCCGATCCCGCCGCCGCCGTGGCCGAGGCCGCGCGTCTGGTCATGCCGGGCGGCAAGCTGCTGATCGTCGACTTCGCCCCGCACCAGCTGGAGCAGTTGCGCGAGGCGCACCAGCACCGCCGGCTGGGCTTCGCCGACGAGGAAATCCAGGGCTGGCTGGCCGACGCGGGCCTGGCCGCCGACGCCCCGGTCGCCCTGCCGCCCGACACCGAGGGCCTGACCGTCCACATCTGGACCGGCGAGCGCGCCGACGTCCCTGCTCGAAAGACCGCCTGATGGCTCCCTCCTCCGCTTCCTCGCTGAATTTGGCCGAAGCCCGCGCCCTGCTGCTGTCGCCGCTGGGCCCGGTCGCGCGCGCCGGCTCGAACCACAACGCCGTCAACGTCTCCTTCGAGTTCTTCCCGCCCAAGTCGGACGAGGCCGAGGCCAATCTGTGGTCCGCCATCCGTCGGCTGGAGCCGCTCAACCCCGCCTTCGTCTCGGTCACCTATGGCGCGGGCGGCTCAACGCGGGAGCGCACCCACCGCACGGTCCAGCGCATCATCAGCGAGACGACCCTGCGCCCCGCCGCCCACCTGACCTGCGTCGAGGCCAGCCGGGACGAGGTGGATGAGGTCATCGAGGGCTACAAGGTCATCGGCGTCGATCACATCGTGGCCCTGCGCGGCGATCCACCGGGCGGACATGATAATTCTGGGGGCATCGGCGGCGCCTATGCCCCTCGCGCCGACGGCTACGCCAACGCCACCGAACTGTCCCGGGCCATCAGCCGCGTCGGCGGCTTCGACATCACCGTCGGCGCCTATCCCGAGAAACACCCGGAAAGCCCGTCGATCGGCCACGACATCGACGTGCTGAAGGCCAAGGTGGACGCGGGCGCCACGCGCGCGGTGACCCAGTTCTTCTTCGACATCGAGGCCTTCCTGCGCTTCCGCGACCGGGTGCGGGCGGCGGGCGTGAACATCCCCCTGATCCCCGGCATCATGCCCGTGTCCAACTTCAAGGGCCTGAGCCGCATGAGCGCGGCCTGCGGCGCCTCCATCCCCGACTGGCTGGCGGCCCACTTCGACGGCCTGGACGACGATCCCGAGACCCGCAAGCTGCTGGCCGCCTCCATCGCCGCCGAAACCTGCGCGCGACTGCAGGAAGAGGGCTTCTCGGACTTCCACTTCTACACCCTGAACCGCGCCGAGCTGGTCTATGCCATCTGCCGTGTGCTGGGCGTGCGTGAAACCAAGGCTGTTGCGTAAATGACTTCCCCCCTTTCGTCCCCCTTGGCCCGCCAAGACCGCATCGCCGCCCTGCACGCGGCGGCCAAGGAACGCATCCTGGTCCTCGACGGCTCCTGGGGCGTCATGATCCAGCGGCGCGGGCTGGAGGAAGCCGACTTCCGCGGCGACCGCTTCGTCGCGGCCAAGGGCTATGACGAAAAGCAACAGATGAAGGGGAATAACGACATCCTCTGCATCACTCGCCCCGACATCATCGCCGACCTGCACGACCAGTATTACGGCGCGGGCGCCGACATCAGCGAGACCAACACCTTCTCCGGCACGGTGCTGGCCCAGGACGACTATCATCTGGACGCCCAGGCCGTCTGGGACATCAATCTGGAAGGCGCCAAACTGGCCCGCGCCGCCGCCGACCGCTGGACCGAGAAAGAGCCGCACAAGCCCCGCTTCGCCGCCGGCTCCATCGGCCCGCTGACCAAGATGCTGTCCATGTCATCGGACGTGAACGATCCCGGCGCGCGCAGCGTGACCTTCGATCAGGTCTATGAGGCCTATCGCCATCAGGTGCAGGCCCTGAACGAGGGCGGCGTCGACCTCTATCTGATCGAAACCATCACCGACACGCTGAACTGCAAGGCCTGCATCAAGGCCATCAAGGACCTTGAGGACGAGGGCCTGCCCGCCCTGCCTATCTGGATTTCCGGCACCATCACCGACCGTTCGGGCCGGACCCTGTCGGGCCAGACCGCCGAGGCCTTCTGGAACAGCGTGCGTCACGCCAAGCCCTTCGCCGTCGGTTTCAACTGCGCCCTCGGCGCCGACCTGATGCGGCCCTTCATCGCCGAACTGAGCCGCGTGGCCGACACCCTGGTCGCCGCCTACCCCAACGCCGGCCTGCCCAACGCCATGGGCCAGTACGACGAGCAGCCGCACGAAACCGCCCACTTCATCGAGGAATGGGCCGCCTCGGGCCTGGTCAACATCGTCGGCGGCTGCTGCGGCACCACCCCCGACCACATCAAACACGTTGCCGAAGAGGTCGCGCCGCTGAAACCGCGCGAAATCCCGGAACGCCCCGTGGCCATGCGCCTGGCGGGGCTTGAGCCGTTCGAGCTGGTGGCCTGAGGACGACATAATGACCGACAAGATGGCCGACCTGTTCAAAGACCCTGAACACGCAAAGACCTACGCCGAGCGCCCCAAGAAGATCATTCCCGGCTTCGACGGCCTGCACCGCATCATGGCGCAGCTGATCGCCGAAGCGTCGCCCGCGAACACGCTTGTGGTCGGCGGCGGCGGCGGGCTTGAGCTCAAAACCCTGATCGACGCCCTGCCCGAGGCCCGATTCTGCGCCGTCGATCCGTCCGCCGAGATGGTCGCCCAGGGCAAGGCCTACCTTGGCGACCCGGCCTGCGTGAATTGGGTCGAAGGCTATGTCTTCGATGCGCCGGAAACGCGCTTCGACGCGGCGACCTGCATGCTGACGCTGCACTTCGTACCCGATGACGGCGCCAAGCTGGACACCCTGAAGGCCATTCACAGTCGCCTGAAACCCGGCGCACCGTTCGTCATGGCGCATATCAGTATCGACAAGAACGATCCCGCCTCTGACCGCCAGTTCGACCGCTACATCCGCTTCTCCAGCGACAGCGGCCTCGACCCCGCAGTGATTGAAAAGGCCCACGAACGCGTGCGCACCCAACTCAACTGCGTCGGCCCCAAGCGCGACGAGGAACTGCTGCGCGAAGCCGGCTTTGGCGAGATTGAGCAGGTCTTCCAGGGCCTGTCGTGGCATGGCTGGGCGGCCTACGTCTGATGCGTCCTGTCTTCATCAACGTCGGCGAGCGGACCAATGTCACCGGCTCGGCCAAGTTCCGCAAACTGGTGGTGGACGGCGACTACGCCGCCGCTCTCGACGTCGCCCGCCAGCAGGTCGAGGCGGGTGCCCAGATCATCGACATCAACATGGACGAGGGCCTCCTGGACGGCGCCGTCGCCATGCGCACCTTCCTCAACCTGATCGCCGCCGAGCCCGACATCGCGCGCGTCCCGGTCATGATCGACAGCTCCAAGTGGGAGGTTATCGAGGCCGGTCTGAAGTGTGTTCAGGGCAAGCCGATCGTCAACTCGATCAGCATGAAGGAGGGCGAGGCCGCCTTCCGCGAGCACGCAATCAAGTGCCTGCGCTACGGCGCCGCCGTCGTGGTCATGGCCTTCGATGAAGTGGGCCAGGCCGACACCGCCGCGCGCAAGATCGAGATCTGCACCCGCGCCTACAATATCCTGGTCAACGAGGTCGGTTTCCCGCCCGAGGACATCATCTTCGACCCCAATATCTTCGCCGTGGCGACGGGGATCGAGGAGCACGACAACTACGCCGTCGACTTCATCGAGGCGACTCGCGAGATCAAGCGCACCCTGCCCTACGCCCGCGTCTCGGGCGGGGTGTCGAACGTCTCGTTCAGCTTCCGCGGCAACGAGCCGGTGCGCCGGGCCATCCACAGCGTCTTCCTGTACCACGCCATCAACGCCGGCATGGACATGGGCATCGTCAACGCCGGCGACCTGCCCGTCTATGACGACATCGACCCGGTTCTGCGCGAGGCGGTCGAGGATGTGATCCTGAACCGGCCGCAGCGGACCAATGTGTCCAACACCGAGCGGCTGGTGGACATGGCGCCCAACTACAAGGGCGAGAAGGGCGCGGCCCGCGTCGTCGACCTGACCTGGCGCGAGCAGCCCGTCGCGGCCCGCATCGCCCACGCCCTGGTCCACGGCATCACCGAGTTCATCGAGGCCGACACCGAGGAGGCCCGCCTGGCCTCCGAACGTCCCCTGCACGTCATCGAAGGTCCTCTGATGGACGGGATGAACGTGGTCGGCGACCTGTTCGGCTCGGGCAAGATGTTCCTGCCGCAGGTGGTGAAGTCCGCCCGCGTGATGAAGCAGGCCGTGGCCTGGCTGGAACCCTTCATGGAGGCCGAAAAGGCCGGCAAGCCGCGCGAGCAGGCGGGCCGCATCCTGATGGCCACCGTCAAGGGCGACGTCCACGACATCGGCAAGAACATCGTCGGCGTCGTGCTGCAGTGTAACAACTACGAGGTCATCGACCTGGGCGTCATGGTCCCGGCCGACCGCATTCTGGACGCCGCCATCGAGCACAAGGTGGATATCATCGGCCTCAGCGGCCTCATCACCCCCTCGCTGGACGAGATGGTTTTCGTCGCCCGCGAGATGGAGCGGCGCGGCTTCGACATTCCCCTGCTGATCGGCGGGGCCACCACCAGCCGCACCCATACGGCGGTCAAGATCGAGCCCGGCTATCGCAAGGGTTCGACCACCTATGTCATCGACGCCAGCCGCGCCGTCGGCGTGGTCTCGGGTTTGCTGTCGCCGACCGAAAAAGCCAACAACGAAGCCGCCACCCGCGACGAATATATCCGCATCCGCGAGCAGTACGCGCGCGGACAAGAGGCGAAGGCCCGCGCCACGATCCAGCAGGCGCGCGAAAACCGCTTCCAGCCCGATCCGGCAGCCCCCATGCCGGGCAAGCCCTCCTTCCTGGGCGTTCGCAGCTTCGACGCCTGGGACCTGCAGGATCTGGCCGACCACATCGACTGGACCCCCTTCTTCGCCAGCTGGGAGCTGATCGGCCGCTACCCGCTGATCCTCGAAGACGAGATCGTCGGCGAAGCGGCCAAGGACCTGTTCCGCGACGCCCAGGCCATGCTGAAGCGGATCATCGACGAGAAGTGGTTCACGGCGAAGGGCGTCGTCGGCTTCTGGCCCGCTCAGGCCGTCGGCGACGACATCGCCGTCTATGCCGATGAGGACCGCGCCGAAGAAATCGCCCGTTTCCACACCCTGCGCCAGCAGATCAAAAAGTCGAACGGCAAGCCCAACCTGGCCCTGTCAGACTTCATCGCGGAAGAAGGCCAGGACTACGTCGGCGCCTTCGCCGTCACGGCGGGCCACGGCGAACTGGAAGTCGCCAGGAAGTTCAAGGACGCCGGCGACGACTACTCCTCGATCATGGCCACAGCCCTGGCCGACCGCCTGGCCGAAGCCTTCGCCGAAGCCCTGCACAAGAAGGTGCGGACCGAACTGTGGGGTTATGCGCCCGACGAAGCGACCTCGGTGCAAGACCTGATCGAAGAGAAGTACCAGGGCATTCGCCCTGCCCCCGGCTACCCGGCCCAGCCCGACCACACGGAAAAGGCCACCCTGTTCCGCCTGCTCGACGCGGGTGCCAACGCCGGCATGGCCCTGACCGAAAGCTACGCCATGACGCCCCCGGCCTCGGTCAGCGGCCTCTACTTCGGCCATCCGGGCAGCCACTACTTCGGCGTCGGCAAGATCGACCGCGATCAGATCGAGGACTACGCCCGCCGCAAGGGCTGGGACGTGGAAACCGCCGAACGCTGGCTGGCCCCCATCCTCAACTACGATCCAAGTACAGCGGCGCGTGAGACGGCGGCCTAGCCCATTCTCGACCACATCACCGCACGGAGCGTCACCTGTCGTCCCATCTGACGCCGGGCGCGCGCAACCGAATTCAAAAAAGGGCGGCGAACCGAAGTTCGCCGCCCTGATCAGACTACCTCAAACTTAGAAGCGGTAGCGCAGACCGAAGCGAAGCGTACGCGGAGCCTGGTAGCTGCGCGCCATGCCGAAATAAGGCGCACGAGCATTCGGGGCATTGCTGCCGGTGCGGACCAGACCCTGCTCCACGACTCGCGTGACTTCGTCATTGTCAAAGACATTGAAGATGTCGACCGAGGCCGTCAGAGCGCCCTTCGTCTCGTCCTGGAGCAGGTTGAAGTTCATGCTCAGGTCAAGCTGATAGGTCCAGGGCGTTTCCCCTTGCGAACCGCGCGGCGTAGAAATGACGGCATTGTTCGCGCCAATCGGGCAGTACCAACCCGACGGGGTCCCGACTTGAGGCGACAGCGGATCGACCGACACCGGCACACGGCCCAAGCAGCCATAATAACGGCCCGACTGCGCCGTGAAGTTGGCACCGATGTTGAAGAAGTCGTTCGGCGCATAGGAACCGAACAGCTTGATCGTGTGGGCGTGATGGTTCGGCAGATAGCCATAGGCGCCCAACGAGTTGGCCGCGTGGTCGTAGTCCTGGGTGATCGACGTATCGGTCTGACCGATGTCGGACTTCACAGCGCCTTCGTAGTTACCCTTGGACTCGGCCAAGGTGTACGATCCTTGGAGCCCCCAAGTACCGTCAAACGGACGCTGGAAGGTGAACTCCAAAGCCTGATACTTGCGCTCAACTTCCGGCAGCGACAAATCCGCCGCCGTCAGATTGATCTGCTGAGGATTGTAGGCCGGATTCGCCGCCCCATTGGCCAGCGTACGCGTATCGCCCTGAAGGTCGATGAAGACCGAAGCTCCATCGCCCGGGTTCACCAGCACATAGGGGAACAGCGAAGCGAAATCAGCATCGCCCGGTCCGGACTGGCCGCAGGCCGTATTGGTGCGGATGCAATAGCGGACGATGGCGTCACCGATCGCCGTGTCCTCGATCGCTTCTTCCAGGTTGCGGTTGACATAACGAACGCCTGCAGACCAGTCGGCGAACATGCCGTCCACGAAGCTGTGTTCGTAGCCAAGCACAAACTCGCGCTCATACATCGGCTTCAGGTCGGCTTCGGCGACCGTGCGCGGATCCGGAGCGCCCGGAGGGCTGAGGTAGTCGATCTGACGGCGCGTACCGAGAACCGGGTAGTTGCCGTTCAGGGTCAGAGAGCCATTCGGATTGCGAGTCGCATCAAAGAACTCGTCCGTATAGACCTCACCCGAGGAAGCACGAATGGACGTATTGGTCGCGATCGGCAGATAATAATCACCGAACGAACCATAGATACGATTCACGCCATCACTGAGCGGGTCCCAGTTGAAGCCAAGACGCGGAGCCCATTGGTCGTCGACCTTGATATAGCTCTCGCCATCGACGTTCTTGTAATCGTATTGGTCGTTGCGGACACCCAACTGCAGCGTCAGGTTGGGCAGAATGTCCCACGAGTCCTGAACATACAGCGCGGTCTGCTCAGCCGTGAAGCGGCCGTTGTTGGCGAAGGTCAGCACTTCGACGCAACCGGCAGCGGGCGTACCGGCCGGGCAATCAGCCTGATCCAGCGCATAGTAGAGAGCCCCGCCCGAATAGGCGCTGCGCGCCGTGGACGTCAGATCTTCCTTGTCATAGCCCACACGGAGATGGTGCTCGCCAAGCAGGTTGACGTAGAAGTCGGCATCCACACGATAGGTCTTGCGGATATCCTCGCCTTCCAGATTGTAGGGGCCAGCATGAATACCTGACGTAATATAGCCCCCACCATTCGCCACATAGTCGCGAATGCCCGGAATGTTGATTGGATCACCATAATCCAGTTGAGAATTTTCTTGACGACCAAACAGCGCCGACAAGGTGAACCAATCGGTGAAAACGCCCGTGTACTTGTAAATCTGCGTCAGACCGCCGGCATCGGCGTAGATCGGCGCAGTTTCGCGCAGGTATGCATCGGTGGTGGCGTCAAACGTCTTGGTGACAGTGGTGGTGGTCGTTTCGTCGTTGATAAGCGTTGCTTCAAGACGATGCTGCGGGTTCAAAACAAAGTCCAGCTTCACCGCCCAGCGGGGATCGTCATAAGACGCATAGCTCTGGGTTCGCGTTGCGCCGGCAACGCCATCCGGGTTCGCGGCGCTGTACGCATATGTCCGCGAACGAGCGCCGGCCGTTTCGACATCACGAATGTTGTAGACGCCGAACAGGAAGAGATGATCTTTCCAGAGCGGACCGCCGATATAGGCGGTATAGTCCTTCACATCGCTCTCAGAATACTGGTTGAAGTTCTGAATGCCGGCGGCGTTGTTGCCGCCAGCCTGGTAGGAAACGCCTCGCGAGCTACGCAGACCGTTCGGAGTCCAATAGGTGCTGACCCCCCCGGTCCACTCATTGCTGCCAGAGCGGGTCACGATGTTGACGACGCCGCCGGTAGCGCGGCCGTACTCAGCTTGATAGCCGCCCGTCTTGGTGTCGATCGTCTGGATAAAATCAAACGGAAGTTCGCCGTAACCGAGGAAGCTGCGCTGATCGGTGACGTTCAGACCGTTAATATAATAGACGCTTTCAGCAGCCGAAGTGCCCGACAGCGAAACCAGCGACTGGTTGCGGCGCGAACTCGCCGCGATCGTGGCATCGGGGGCGCTGGCTCCCGGAGTGAACAGGGTCACAGCATTGATGCTGCGGCCGGTAGGCACCCGATCAGCGAATTCCTGCACATCAACGCTCAGGCCGGTATCGGTGCGGCTGAAGTCCTGCGTCTTGCGTGCGCCAGTGACGATCACGTCACCCACGGTCGTCGCTCCGCCCGCGTTGGCCACGGTAAAGGCATAGCTGCTGCCGCCCGGCGACACCGACACGCGATCGGTGGCCGAGCCAGCGGAGGATGAAATGCTGACCTCATACGAGCCGACAGCCAGAGCCGGCAGGCGGAATGAGCCGTTGGCGTCGGTCGTCGTCGTCCGCACAGTTCCCTGAGCCGACGTGGTGGTGACCGTGGCCCCCGCCACCCGCGCGCCAGAAGCATCCGAGACCGTGCCGGTCAGAACGCCGCTGGTGTAATCCTGTGCGGATGCAACTGTAGGCGCTGCGAGCGTCCCGACCGATACAGCCGTCAACGCCATGAGCGCCGTGCCGCCAATCATAGTAGACTGAAGCAGACGCTGCCGAATGTTTCTAATCTTCAAGATATCCTCCTCTGGAAGCATCCAATAAGCCGCTACCCGCCCTATCAGGGAAAGTTCATGGGCATCTGCAGCCGGGCCGGTCACCCCTCACGCTCCCTAAAGACCCATGTTAGCGGGACGCTGAAAGCGCCGCATGGAAATTTCTGCTTCGTCGCACGATGTGTGTCATATCGTCACATCCTCGCCACACTATTACTTAACGTGCTGATTTTTAGCCACATTGAGCAAAGAAAGTTGCAATGCACCCCCTAGATGAAGCCACATTTGTCGCTGGCCAGATCGACTTCAATGACCTCGCGGAAGCCGCAAGGGCCAATGTGAAGGTCGTGGTCAGCCATCGAACTCAAGGCGAAGACCCAAATCAGCCCACGTCTGCGGAAATGGCGGAGATGACCGCCAAGGCCGGCATGCGCTACTTGGAAATTCCAGTCTCGGGCCTTCCGGATCAGGCCGCTGTTCTTCGCACGCTTGAAGCTATGAACAGCCTGTCTCCGGGAGAACGCATCCTTCTCTTTTGCCGGTCAGGCATGAGATCCACCGCCGCCTGGGCCATGGCCGAGCGTCTGCGGGGCGCGAATGCGGATGATCTGCGAGCGACGGCGCTGGCCGCCGGCTACGACCTGAGCCGCCTGCCGCTTTAGCGGACGGCGGCCCGCGCCGCATAGGGCGTCGCGGGTTCCGGCGTACATGAGGCGACGATCCACTGCGTCGTCGCAAGACACAGCAAGGCGGCGATCACGGCCGGAAGCCGATTTGAGACAGGAAAAGCAGCAGTTCGGATCACGGCGACGGCTCCTGAATGGATTACAAGCGTTGAACGCAAGGTCGGCGCCACGTCGGCCCCCGCTGCACGCCGAGGACGCCCGCCCGTGATCCCCTATGTCCGACAGTTCGACTTCACCTACGGCCATCGTGATCAGGTGTCGCCGCTGATCCAGCGGGTCATCGCCGACAATCCGGGACCGTTCACCTTCACCGGAACAGGGACCTATATCGTCGGGCGCGACATGCCGGGGGCGAGTGTGGCGGTGATCGACCCCGGCCCCGAAGACGAGGCTCACCTGCACGCCCTGTTGCGCGCAGTGAAGGGGCGGACCGTCAGCCATATCCTGGTGACCCACACCCATCGCGACCACGCCCCCCTGTCGCGCGCCCTGGCCGAGGCGGTCGGCGGCGCGCCGATCCTGGCGGCGGCGCCGCAAGGGCCGACCATCCACGCCTCGGACGCCATGGATGAGGCCTCGATGGACGAGGACGACGATGCGGACTTCACGGCGGACGTCATCCTGAGCGACGGCGACAGAATCGAAGGCGACGGCTGGACCCTCGAGGCCATGGCCACGCCGGGCCATGCGTCCAACCACATGGCCTTCGTCCTGCGCGAGGAGAACGCCCTGTTCAGCGGCGACCATGTCATGGGCTGGTCCACCACCGTCGTCGCCCCGCCGGACGGCGACATGGCCGCCTATATGGCCAGTCTTGACCGGGTGCTGGCGCGCGGCTTCTCGACCATCTGGCCGACGCACGGCCCGGCCATCACTCAGGTCGCGCCCTTCCTGAAGGCCTATCGCGACCATCGGCTGGAGCGCGAGGCGCAGATCATGGCGCGGCTGGCGGCGGGCGACGAGACGATCGCCCAGATGGTCCCGGCCCTCTATGCCGCCGTCGATCAGCGGCTGTGGCCGGCCGCCAGCCTGTCGGTGCTGTCACACCTGATCAAGCTGGTGAAGGAGGGCCGCGCCGCGGCCACGCCGGAACCGACGCTGGCCGCCAGCTACAGCCTGACCGCCGACTAGGGCTGCAGACCGTCCGTAATGGCGCGGGCCAGTCGGCAAGCCTCGTCGCCGACCGCCACGCCCTCTCGCTGGGCCACGCGCACGTCAGTGCGGCCCGGACGAATGCGAATGGCGGCGTCATGGGTCAGGCCGAACCAGAAGCCTTCCTTGGAGCCGTCCGCCCTGAAAGCCGCCGCGCCGCGAGGCGTAAATCCCGCCGCCTCCAGCGCCGCCGCCGCCGTTTCGGGCGCCACCTGGCGCGGAACGGAAACCAGATCAGGACAGGCGACGGATGGGGTCGCCCCCCCCTGCCCGCCGCGCATGGCCAGCACCGCACGGGAGAAGGCGGGAGGCTCGCCCGCGTCGGTGGTCACATCATTAGCGGCCAGGACGGCGAAGCGCTGCCCCTGCACCATGAACAGGGCCACGGCCGCGCCGGCTACGACCAGTGAAACCGCGGCGTAGAGCCCGCGGCGCCTCATGTCCTTCATCGCGACGATGACGGCGACCAAAGCCGCCGCCAGCCCGACAAAGGCCAGGATGCGTCCGATCCTCAGCGTCAGCACCTCCAGGCCGAACTCGGCGCTCCACAGACCGAGCCGCGTCCCGAAGACGGCGGCCAGCACCAGCAGAGGCGCCGCGAACGCCGCCAGCGTCAGCCAGCGCAGACGGATTTCAGCCGTTCGCGCCTGCGTTCGGGATGGTTCAGCCATGCGGCCCTCCTGAAAGATCAGCCTGCGGTCGGCAGACGGTAATCCTTCATCTGCTCGCGCAGCAGCTTCTTGTCGATCTTGCCCGTGGCGCCCAGCGGAATATCAGCCAGGAAGACCACGTCGTCCGGCATCCACCACTTGGCGATCTTGCCGACCAGGAAGTCCAGATGCTCCTGCTTGTCCTCGGTCTCGCCCTCCTTCAGCTTGATCAGCAGGACCGGGCGCTCATCCCATTTCGGGTGGGCCGAGCCGATGACGGCGGCCAGGGCGACCTTGGGATGGCCCACGGCCAGGTTCTCGATCTCGATGGAGCTGATCCATTCGCCGCCCGACTTGATGACGTCCTTGGCGCGGTCGGTGATCTGCATGAAGCCGTGGTCGTCGATGGTCGAGACGTCGCCGGTGTCAAAGAAGCCTTCGTTGTCCAGGATCTCGCCGCCCTCGTCGCGGAAATAGGCGCGGGCGATGGTCGGCCCCTTGATCATCAGTCGGCCGTAGGTCGAGCCGTCGTGCGGCATCTCCTGACCGGCGTAGTTCTTCAGCTTCAACTCGACACCCAGCGGCGGCGTGCCCTGCTTGACCCGCCACTTCAGCTGCTCCTCAAACGGCAGGGCGGCCAGTTCCGGCGTCATGTTCGACAGGGTGCCGATGGGCGAGGTCTCGGTCATGCCCCAGCCCTGCAGAACCTCGACGCCGAACTCGTCGTGGAAGGCGCGGATCATGCTTTCCGGCACGGCGGCGCCGCCGATCAGCACGCGCTTGACCGTCGAGAGCTTCAGATTGTTCTCGCGCAGGTGGTTCAGCAGCCCCTGCCAAACGGTCGGCACGGCGGCCGAGAAGGTGACGCCTTCGGTCTCCAGCAGTTCATAGATGGCCGGGCCGTCCATACGCGCGCCCGGCATGACCAGCTTGGAGCCCGCCGCCGGCCCGCCGAAGGCGATGCCCCAGGCATTGGCGTGGAACATGGGCACCACCGGCAGGATGACTTCCTTGGGCGTGGCGCCCAGGACCGTCGACTGCAGGCCCAGCAGGGTATGGATGAAGTTTGAGCGGTGCGAGTAGAGGACGCCCTTGGGGTTCCCCGTCGTGCCCGAGGTGTAGCACAGGCCGCAGGCGGTCTGCTCGTCGAAGCCGCCCCACTCGATGTCTTCCGAGGATTGCTCCAACACGGTCTCATAGCACTCGACCACCGGCAGCCTGGTCTGCGGCATGTGGTCCGGGTCGGTCATGATGACGACGCGCTCGACCGAAGGACAGTGCGGCAGGATGGCGTCCAGCAGCGGCACGAAGGTCAGGTCGACGAAGATGATCCGGTCACCGGCGTGGTTGATGATATAGACCAGCTGCTCCGGGAACAGGCGGGGGTTCAGGGTGTGGCACACCGCGCCGATGCCCATGATGCCGTACCAGGTCTCGATATGGTCGCCGGTGTTCCAGGCCAGGGTAGCGATCCGGTCGCCAGGCTGCACGCCCCAGGCCTTCAGGGCGTTCGACACCCGCTTGGCCCGACCGTGGATGGCTCCATAGGTGGTGCGCTCGATCGGCCCCTCGACGGATCGCGTCACGACCTCGCGGTTCGGGTGCCAATTCTTCGCGTGATCGAGAATCTTGTCGACCGTCAGCGGCCAGTCCTGCATCAAACCCAGCATCGCATTCCCTCGTCTCGCACCCTCTAGAACGTGGCGCTTTGCAGCGACGCTATCTAGGTGAACAGCGATAAGCAACGTGCCGCTAGGGAAACAAAGTCGCAGTTTCTATCGACGGCTTGCCAAACTCGACGGCTGATCTCGCGCCTTGGCCGCCGCCGCTCGTCTGACGATCTTTCTTCGGCGAACGCGCCTCTCCTCGCTTCTGCGGCCCTGGCCTGTCGTCAATCGCGCGCGATCCGCCTAAAAGCCGCCGGAACGCACGGAGATCCCCATGACCATCCTCATCGCCATCACTGGAGGCTCAGGCTCCGGCAAGAGCACACTGGCCGAAGCCCTGGTCGCCTCCCTGCCCGCCGGCGTGGCCGTGCTGATGCGCGAAGACTCCTATTATCTGGACGCCGCCAGCGTGCCGGGCTTTGACGCCGAGACTCATGATTTCGACGATGTCGCCGCTCGCGACCACGACCTGCTGATCCAGCACCTGAAGGAGTTGAAGGCCGGCCGTCCCGTCGTCGCCCCCCTCTATTCCTTCATCCACCACGGCCGCGATCCGGGCGGTGAACCCATCCCGGCGGCCGAAGTGGTGATTCTGGAAGGCACCCACGTGCTGTGCGACCCGGCTCTGACCGCCCTGTTCGACATCAAGGTCTTTGTCGACACCCCCGCCGACATCCGCTTCATCCGCCGACTGCTGCGCGACCAGACCGAGCGCGGCCGCACCGCCGAATCCGTCATTCACCAGTACCTGCTGACGGTGCGGCCCGGGCACGAGCGCCATACGGAACCTTCGCGCACCCACGCCGATTTCATCGTCGCTGACGCTACGGCGGCCGTACGGCTGGAAGATCCGCAGGCGGTCATTCGCCTCGCCGCTCCGGTTCTCGCCCACCCGCTCCTAGCGGCTTGGCATCATTAATTGATTTCGATTCGCAGAACTTCGTTACCTGTTGCAATCGTGGCATTTTAAAGGCACGTTATCCATAGTCCTTACGGGTATGTAACGATGACTGCTTTGGCCCAAGATCTCGATGATCCTCGACGCGCCGCCATTGTGCGCCAGGCCCGATTGCACTTCATCAACGAAGGCTACGCTGGCACACGAATGGAGCCGATCGCTCGGGAATCCGGCGTCTCAACGGCCACCCTCTATGCCTTTTTCGACAGCAAGGCGGTGCTCTTCGAAGCGGTGATCAACGACGCTTCGGAGGACTTCGCCCGCCACATGGGCGCCGTGCCCATCGTCAGCGGCACGCCGCGCGAGCGGCTGGCGGCCTTCATGAGCGCCTATGCGGAGTTCATGAGCGACACCTTCGTTCGCTCCGTGTTTCGACTGGTGCTGGCGGAACGCCCGCGCTTTGAAGCCATCGCCATGCATTTCTTCGAGCGGGGACGAAACGACTTCGGCGCCGTCCTGATCGGAATGCTCATGGAAATGACAGCCGATGGCCAGATAAAGGTCGACAAGCCTTCATGGGCGGCGGGGCAGTTGATGGGGATGATCGAACACCCCGTCTTCTTCGTCCCGCTGGTCACGGGCGACGACGTCGTCGCTGAACGTGCGCCGCGCGCGATCGCCGAGGACGCAGTCGAAACCTTCCTCGCCCGCTACGCCGTCTAGTAGAGCCCCTTACGGCCAGAGGCGCGTCCGGCGCCAGGCCTCGCCTTCGCGGTCAAACCGCAACCGATCGTGCAGCCGGAAAGCTCGATCGCGCCAGAACTCGATCTGCTGCGGCACGACTCGCCAGCCCGTCCAGCGATCCGGGCGCAGCACTTCCTGCCCGTCAAAGCTCGCCGTCTTTTCAGCCACGCGCGCTTCCAGCATCGCCCGACTGGCCAGCGGCCGCGACTGATCAGAAGCCCAGGCCCCGATACGGCTCTCGCGCGCACGGCTGGCGAAGTAGGTGTCGGCCTCGGCCACACTGACCTGCTCGACAACACCACGAACGCGCACCTGCCGACGCAAACTCTTCCAGTGGAAGACCAGGGCCGCCGACGGATGGGCCCACAGCTGCTCGCCCTTGGCGCTTTCCTGGTTTGAGAAGAAGGTGAAGCCGCGCCCGTCCACATCCTTCAGCAGGACGATCCGCGCATCCGGCATTCCCTCGGCGTCGATCGTCGCCAGGGTCATGGCGTTGGCGTCGTTCGGCTCGGACGCCTTGGCCGCCTCCAGCCACTCGGCGAACAGGCCATAGGGCTCGACTTGCTCGAACATGGTCTCGTCCGCATTGGCCGCCAGTTGCGCGGCGTAGTCCTGAACAGACGGGCTGGGCGGGATCAGGGGCTGGGTCATGCGTGATTCTCTACACCCGCATTTCCCCTACGTCATCAGCCGTAGACTAAGGCGGGACACCAAGCTTCACCATAAACTGAAATTCTCGTTTCAGTCGACAAGGTTAACCCAGTCTTGACCATATTGGCCCGAGGCTGGTCGCCATGTGCGCGGACGCCCTCACCCCTGAACACGCCCGGTCGCTGATGGGCCTGACCGGGCCCGTCGGTCCTGAAGGCCTGACCGCTGCCTTCCGTACGGCGGTCAAGGCCGCGCGTCCCGACGCGCACGGCGGCGACGCCGACAGGTTCCGCCGCGTCATCGCCGCCTATCGCCTCTTGCAGGCCCAGACCCTGGCCCTGCCCGCCCCCGCATCGCACGCCAAGTCGGCGCCCTTCACGCCGCCGCCCGCCCCTGCGCCCCTGCTGACCCTGACGCCGATGCAGGCGATCAGCGGCGGCTGCGTCCGCGTGGTCGTCGGATGTCGCACCCTGCTGATCCACGCTCCGCCGGGCGTCCGCAGCGGCGACACGATCCGGCTGAAACGCGGCGCCGCGAACGGCGGCGACCTTCTGCTGCCTGCCCTGATCCGGCCCGCCGACGGCCTGTCGGTCCTGGGCGGCGACCTGTTCATGACCTGGGCCGTGCCGCAGCGGATGATGGACGACGGCGGTCGCATCGAGATCATGACCCACGCCGGTCCGCGCTCGTCCTGGCTGGTTCCCGACATGGTCGAGCCGGTGCGTCTGCGCCTGAAAGGCCTGGGCCTGCCCGCGCGCGGCAGTCGGCCCGCCGGCGACCTGTTCGTCAAGCTGGAGGCCTCGGCCGATCTGCCCTCGGCGGCCGAAGACCTGCTGCTGCGCTTCACGCGGGTCTGGACGCCGGAGCGCATCGCGGCCTAAGCCGTATTCCATGTCGCACAATACCTTCGGTCATCTGTTCCGCGTCACCACCTGGGGCGAAAGCCACGGCCCGGCCATCGGCTGCGTCGTCGACGGCTGCCCGCCGCTGATCCCGCTGACCGAGGCCGACATCCAGCCCCTGCTCGACCTGCGCAAGCCCGGCGGCAGCCGCTTCGTCACCCAGCGGCAGGAGGCCGATCAGGTCCGCATCCTGTCCGGCGTCTTCGACGACGGAAACGGTCCCGTCACCACCGGCACGCCGATCAGTCTAATGATCGAGAACACCGACCAGCGCTCCAAGGATTACGGCGAGATCGCCCGCGCCTTCCGTCCCGGCCACGCCGACTTCGCCTATCAGGCCAAGTACGGGGTGCGCGACCACCGCGGGGGCGGGCGTTCGTCCGCACGCGAAACGGCCAGCCGGGTCGCGGCGGGGGCCGTGGCGCGCAAGGTGTTGGGAGAGAACGTCCGCATCCGCGCCGGCGTGGTCCAACTGGGCCCGCACCGCATCGCCGACGAGGCCATCGACTTCGACGCCGTCTATGACAACGCCCTGTTCGCCGCCTCGGCTGAGGTCGTCCCCGCGTGGGAGGCCTATCTGGACGGCGTACGCAAGGCCGGCTCCTCCATCGGCGCCGTCGTGGCGCTGGAGGTCACGGGCGTGCCCGCCGGCTGGGGCGCGCCGCTCTACGCCAAGCTGGACGCCGAACTGGCCTCGGGCCTGATGTCGATCAACGCGGTCAAGGGCGTCGAGATCGGCGCGGGCTTCGGCGCCGCCGAACTGACGGGCGAGGACAACGCCGACGAAATGCGCCTGGGCGACGACGGCCTGCCGGTCTTCCTGTCCAACAAGGCGGGCGGGGTCCTCGGCGGCATCTCGACCGGCCAGCCGCTGACGGCGCGCGTGGCCTTCAAGCCCACCTCCTCCATCCTGACCCTGCGCCAGACCATCAACCGCGACGGCGCCGAGGTCGACCTGCGCACCAAGGGCCGCCACGACCCCTGCGTCGCCCTGCGCGGCGTCCCGGTGGTCGAGGCCATGGCCGCCATCGTGCTGGCCGACGCCATGCTCCGCCACCGGGCGCAGGTGGGGTAACGCCCCCTCTCTTCCGTCATCCCGGCCGAAGCGCAGCGCAGAGCCGGGACCGCAACGAACGCCGCCGTCAGCACTTCTCGCGGTCCCGGATAGCGGCTCCGCCGCTTCCGGGATGACAAGCTTTGCGCCACACCCCTTTTCGCAACAGTCATTGTTACCTATATAGGTCTCGAGCGGCGCGGCATAGGCTGCGCCACAGGGAGACCGCACCATGATCGACGTCAGACCTTTCAACACCCTCGGCGGCGCCAACCACGGCTGGCTGAACGCCAAGCATCACTTCTCGTTCGCCAACTACTATGACCCCAAGCGTATGGGCTGGGGCCGTCTGCGCGTCTGGAACGACGACGAGATCGGCGCCCGCTCGGGCTTCCCGCCCCACCCGCACGCCGACATGGAGATCATCACCTATGTCCGCACCGGCGCCATCACCCACGAGGACTCGATGGGCAACAAGGGCCGCACCGGCGCGGGCGATGTTCAGGTGATGAGCGCTGGCACGGGCGTGCGTCACTCCGAGTTCAACCTCGAGAACGAGACGACCACCCTGTTCCAGATCTGGATCGAGACCGACAAGCCGGGCGCTCCGCCGTCCTGGGGCCAGCGTGAGTTCCCCAAGAGCGACCGCTCGGGCCGCTTCACCGTCGTCGCCTCGGGCGATCCGGCGGACGAGGCCCTGTCGATCAACGCCGACGCCAGGATCCTGGCCGCGACGCTGAAGGCGGGCGAGAGCCTGACCTATGACCTGGCCGCCGGTCGCCGCGCCTACCTTGTCCCCGCCGTGGGCCGGGTGGACGTCAATGGAACGACGCTGAACGCCCGCGACGGCGCCGGCATCGTCGACGAAGCCGTGATCACCATCACGGCCAGCGAAGACGCCGAACTGGTCATGGTCGACAGCCTGTAGCCCCCTCCGTCATCCCGGAAACGGCGTAGCCGTTATCCGGGACCCAGGCGGGGGCTCTTGTCGCTTTCCCGCCCGCTCAGCCTCCACCGTCTGGGTCCCGGGCTCCGCTTCGCGGCCCCGGGATGACGGCAAAAGGATGTGGGCCACGATCTAGCCCTCAGCCTCTGTTCACTTCCTAGGCGCAAGATCAGCGCCTCGGGAGATTCTCATGACCAAACCCTTCGCGCGGGCGACCGCCCTTCTGGCCGTCATCGGCGGCTCTCTGCTGCTGCAGGGCTGCGTCGTCGGGGCCGTGGTCGGCACCGGCGCGGCCGTCGTCGGCGGCACGGTCAAGGCCACTGGCGCCGTGGTCGGCGCGGGCTTCGACGCCGTCACCACCTCGGACGAGGAAACCAAGGCCAGGCGCGAGCGCGAGCAGCGCGAATGGGAACGCGAACAGCGCCGCTGCGAACAACGCCGGCGCCAGGGCAAGGACTGCTAGGGCCTTGTTCAAGCCGTTCTCACAGTCTTGACGACTTCACCCGCCAGACCCCAAATCCTCAGCCGGAAGAGGGGATCGGCGATGCGTGGATTGAGGCACGGACTTGCAGCGCTGGCGATCGCTGGCCTCGGTCTTGGGGGAACAACAGCGGCGGCGGGTCAGGCCGATGACGACTGGGAATTCGCCGAGGACGCCGCTCGCAGCCTGACCGTCGCCGCTGTCCGCTACGACTCGGGCCACGCCGTCATCGCCCAGTGCGCCAATGGCCAACTCCGGGTTCTGTTGGCCGGCCTGCCGGCGACCACCGAAACGTCGCGCCTTCTCACCGCCACCCGTTCAGGCGGCGCAACCGACACCCAGTCGTGGACCATGGATGAAGGCGGCTCCCTGACCAGCACCCTGCCTGCCCGCGATGCGCGGTTCCTGCGCGCGGGCGGCGGATTGCGGCTTCGGTCCGCTCCCGGAGACAGCGCACCGATCAACGCCGCGTTCGATCTTCCAGCCCAGTCCGCCAATCTCGATCGCGTGCTGACAGCCTGCGGATACCCGCTTGTGGACGACCGGGACGCCATACCCAGGGCAGCGCCGGACCTGCGACTGCAAAGGCCTCCGCGCGAAGGCGACGTCGGCGGTCGCCCCGGACGTTCTCTGGAACTGAGCTGCATCATTCAGAACGGCGCCTACAGCCAATGCCATGCCGACCACTTTCCAAAGGCCATGAACGTCCGAAGCGCGCGAAGCGAAGCCCTCAACAGAAACGGCTCGCGCCTTCACCCCGACGACGCCGCCGCCAACGAAGGCAAGGTCGCCTATATCTTTGTCCCTCTGCTGATCGCCGTTGCGAGAGAAGGCCTCTGACAGCCCCTTGGCTGTGATCAGGCCGCTCACGCGCCAAGCGGCCCTGTCGGACCGCGCCATTTGCGGCCTAGGGTGAGCCTTCCTCCCCAAGCGAGCCAAGCATGCAGATCGCCATCCTGCCCCTCGACGGCTTCAACGAGCTGGACAGCTTCATCGCGGCGGGCATCCTGAACCGGATGAAAACGCAAGGCTGGGCCGCCCACATCACCTGCCCCACGCCCGAGGTCACCTCCATGGCCGGCGTCACCATCCAGCGCCAGAAGCCGCTGGAGTTTCTGGCCGAGGCCGACGCCGTCCTGATCGGCAGCGGGATCAAGACCCGCGACTACGCCGCCGATCCCGCCTTCCTGTCACAACTGGAACTGGACCCGGCGCGCCAGTTGATCGGCGCCCAGTGCTCGGGAACCCTGTTGCTGGCCAGACTGGGCCTGATCGGCGACCTGCCCGCCTGTACCGACCTGACCACCAGGCCCTGGGTGGTCGAGGCCGGCGTCAATGTCGTGGACGCCCCCTTCGTCGCGCACGGCAATGTCGCCACAGCCGGCGGCTGCCTCGCCTCGCAATACCTCGCCGCCTGGATGATCGCCCGCCTGGCGACAGTTCAGGACGCCGAAGACGCCATCCACTACGTCGCCCCCGTCGGCGAAAAGGCTGAATACGTCGCGCGCGCGATGGCGGCGATGGGCCGCTTCTAAAGCCCGAGGGCGCTCAGCATTAGCCTAAGCAGGGCGACAAGCCGTTGAGCAAACAATCAGGGCCGAAGCGAGCCCCTATCGCGAAAAGCCCCTCAATATACTTACTCTACTACCAAAAAGGCACATGGCCCCGCTAACGCAGCGAAACTGAATACGTCGCGCGAAATTCAAGATCACCCTGAACCCGCGCGACGCATTAATACAATGAGACGCGACATTCGTCCCTTTATGATACGCTGCCATTGCTACAGACATCAGCAACGCGCTGAGCCATATCGCGATCCTCCTCAAGCAATGCTTGCTTGAATGCATCATCGCACCGCCCGCCATTGATCATCCTGGCAAGACGCTGAGCCCGCCTGAATTTCTGACGCTCATCACGGGCCGCCTCACGATTCCCCCGTACGCCGATTTCCCACTCAGAGATCCGCATCTCCATGACATTGCGCCAATTCGGATCGGGGATCCTTTGCACCACCGGTGGCGACTGTGGCGGCAGCAACATTGGCTGAACAGGGGGATTTGAGGTTTGCGCCGAAGCGCCGACCGCCCCCACCGATATACAAATGAGGAAGCCCAACGCAGAACATCTCATTAGCCCACTCCTTGAGAAAGGAGCACACAGTCATTCAAAGAACGATGGTCGTCAACCTTGCGCTTCGCGCCTATCGCACCCCGATGTATTTGTGCGTCTGGACGCTGAGCCGCCATTGCGGGTGGGTCAGGCAGTATTCGATGGCGGCGGCGGTGTTGGCGGCCTGGTCGGGGCCGTCCATGGGTTGCAGCCAGAAGCGTTCGAAGTCGAGACCCTCGAACCGCTCGGGCATGGCCAGGGGCTGCGGATAGACCAGCTTCAGCTCCTGACCCGAGGTCTGGACTACCGGCGCGTCGGCCTTGGGGCTGATGCAGATCCAGTCGATCCCCTCGGGCGCCGCCAGCGTGCCGTTGGACTCGATGGCGACCTCGAACCCGCGGGCGTGCAGGGCCTCGATCAGGGGCGCGTCCAACTGCATCAGCGGCTCGCCGCCGGTGCAGACCACCAACTTGGGATCGCCCTCGCGACCCCGCCACATGCCGGCGACATGGTCGGCCATCAGGTCGGCGGTCTTGAACTTGCCGCCCCCGTCGCCGTTCACGCCGACGAAGTCCGTGTCGCAGAAGCTGCAGACGGCGGTGGCGCGGTCCCGCTCCAGCCCGCTCCACAGGTTGCAGCCGGCAAAGCGCAGGAAGACGGCGGGCCTTCCGGCCTGACCACCCTCGCCCTGCACCGTCAGAAAGACTTCCTTGGCCGAATAGGTCACGCGCGCGCCGCCCATTCGCCATAGCCCGCCGCCCGCAGTTCGCAGGCCGGGCAGGTTCCGCAGCCATAGCCCCAGTCGTGGCGATGGGTCCGGTCGCCCAGGTAGCAGGTGTGGCTGGCCTCGACGATCATATCCACCAGCGCCCGCCCGCCGATCCGCTCGGCCAGGGCCCAGGTCTGGGCCTTGGTCAGGAACATCAGCGGCGTCTCGATCGGCGACGGCCTGGCCAGCCCCAGGGTCAGGGCCTGACTCATGGCCTGGATCGTATCGTTGCGGCAGTCGGGATAGCCCGAGAAGTCGGTCTCGCACATGCCGCCGACCAGGACCGCCAGCCCCCGGCGATCCGCTAGCGCCGCCGCCGCCACCAGAAAGATCAGATTACGCCCCGGCACGAAGGTGTTGGGCAGGCCGCGCGCGTCGGCCTCGATGGCGCGATCCGTGGTCATGGCCGTCTCGCCGATGGCCCCGAAACCGGTCAGGTCGACCACGTGATCCGGCCCCAGCCGCCCGGCCCATTGCGGCAGGACGTTCACCATTTGCTCGCGCACCGTCTGGCGCGCCGACATCTCGACCGCGTGACGCTGACCATAGTCGAAGCCGATGGTCTCGACCCGCTCATACCGTTCCAGCGCCCAGGCCAGGCAGGTGGCGCTGTCCTGCCCGCCCGAAAACAAAACAAGGGCCGATTTTTCAGAAGCTTGCGGCGTAACGCTCATGACGAACCTGCGGTCGGCCGGCGGCCGCGCGCATCCAGAAGGAGACAGGGAAAGATTGGATCAGCCCTCCCTATACGCCACTCGGCGTCGCGCCGCAAAACACGACCGACCGACCCTTTTCGTCAGTTTGAGCAAATTCGGTTCGCTCTTAACCCTTTCGCAAAGCGTTCTCACAGAATGTAAAACTCCATATTGGAGTGCCGGCCGTATGCCGACGATCGAAGTGCTGACCGAGCGCGTAGAGCCGGTGACCGCCGCCACCATGGCGAGCGCGGTCCTTGCTCGGTTTGAGCGCGAACCGGACACCCTGGTCATCCCGGTCGTCGATGGCGAACGCCCTCTGGGTCTGATCGAACGCAGCGACTTCCTGATGAAGCTGTCCAGCTCGCTGGGTCAGAGTCTGTACGGCGCCCGCGAAGTCACCCACGTCATGGACGCCGAACCCGCCGTGGTCGAGGCCGGGGTCCGCATCGACGCCTTTTCCGACATCATCCTGAAGAGCGGACCCGGCGCCCTGATGCGCGGCTTCATCGTCACCCGCAACGGCGCCTATCGCGGCGTCGGCACGGCGGTGTCCCTGCTGCGCGCGGTCAACGCCATCCAGCGCCAGAATAACCACGACCTGAGCGAGCAGGTGCGCGCCCTCAGCGACGCCGAGGTCCAGGCCGCAGCCTCGGCCCGCGCCAAGAGCCAGTTCATGGGCCTGATGAGCCGCGAACTGCGCACGCCGATGAACGGCGTCCTGGCCGTCGCCGAATTGCTGCGTCGCCAGCCTCTGAGCGAAGCCGCTCTCGCCCACGTCCAGACCATCATCGATTCCTCGGAAACCCTGCTCGACACCCTGCAGGACGCCCTGGACCTGGCCCGAGCCCAGGCCGGCGAGCTGGAGCTGAAGCCCGAGCCGACGCCGCTGCGCGCCGTGATGGACGAGGTTCAAGCCCTGTGGGCGCCCCGCGCCGCCCAGGACGGCGTGACCCTGATGGTCGGCTATGAAGGCGACACCGAGTTGGCCGGCGTGCTGGATGGCGCGCGCCTGACCCAGGTGTTCAACAACCTGATCGGCCACGCCCTGAAATTCGCCCGCAACGGCATGGTGGAAGCCAGCCTCAAGGCCATGGTGATCGGCGACCATGTGCGCCTGGAAGCTCGCGTTCGTGACGACGGCCCCGGCGTAGACTCGACGCGCATCGACCAGATTTTCGAACAAACGGAAGGTGCGGACGGCGCAGGCCTGGGCCTGGCGATCAGCCGCCACCTGATCGAGCAGATGGACGGCCGCATCTGGGCCGAGAACAATATCGGCCGCGGCGCCACCTTCGCCTTCGACCTGTCGGCCCCGCGCGCCGTCATTGAACAGGAAGAGCCGTCCAACGTCTCCACCCTGGACGAACTGGATCTGCAGGCCCGCCCGCACGTCCTGATCGCCGACGACAACGCGACCAACCGCGTCGTGGCCCAGGCCCTGTGCGAAATGTTCGGCTGCACCTCGGAAACCGTCGAGGACGGCCAGGAAGCGCTGGAAGCCGTTCAGATTCGTCCGTTTGACCTGATCCTGATGGACATCAAGATGCCGCGCATGGACGGCGTCCAGGCGACTCAGGCCATTCGCGCCCTGCCCGGTGACAGCCGGAACATTCCCATCGTGGCCTTGACCGCCAACGCCGATCCTGAGGACGCCAAGCACTATCTGGCCGTCGGCATGGCCGCCGTGGTGGAAAAGCCCATCAAACCGGAGCGCCTGCGCATGGCGATGAACGCGGCTCTCGCCGCCGACCCCGCCGTCGCGTCGGACGCGCCGAGGGCGCGGAAACGTCCCGCCGCCTGATCCCTCGCCTTCCGGCGGCCTGACCCGCGGCCACTGGACAAGCCCCCGCGCCACGGGCCACCAAGGCGAGCGCTGTCACGCTCGGCCTGACCGTCGACAGCCTTAGCCAAGGGCGTCTCGATGACGGATATGTTTTTGACCAACCTGCTGCCGCAACTCGCCGCGGGCGCGGCTCACACCCATGCCCTGGGCTTTCAGTATGAAGGTCTGGACGGCGACCGCGTGCGCCTGCGCGTGCCCTATCGCGACGACCTGGTCGGCGATCCCGAGACCGGCGTCCTCGCCGGGGGGCTGGTCACCACCCTCCTGGACCATGTCGGCGGCCTGGCGGTCTGGGTCGGCCTTGGGACCTATCAACCCATCGCCACCCTCGATCTGCGGGTCGATTACATGCGCGCCGCCATGCCCAAGCGCGATCTGATCGCCGAGGCGCGCTGCTACCGGTTGACGCGCAGCATCGGTTTCGTCCGCGCCTGGGCTTTCGAGGACGACCCCGCCGATCCCGTGGCGGCCGCCCAGTCCGCCTATGTCATCAGCGCCGAGGGCGATCACCGCGCCGGCGCCAACCTGCGCCCTCGGGCCAGCCACACTGGAGACGCTGCATGAGCGCCCCCCTGCTCGACAGTCTGCCCTACGCCCGCTTCCTGGGCCTGCGGACGCAGTTGAACGGGGACGAACTGACGGTCGTCATGCCCTTTGCCGACCATCTGATCGGCAATCCCATGCTGCCGGCCCTGCACGGCGGATCGACCGCCGCCCTGCTGGAGATGACCGCCGTCGCCCAGGTGGCGCTCAGCTATCCGCGCCTGCGTCTGCCCCGCCCGATCAACGTCACCGTGGCCTATCTGCGTTCGGGACGCCCGAACGACGTCTTCGCCCAGGCCCGGATCAACAAGGCCGGCCGGCGCGTCGCATACGTGGTGGCCGAGGCCTGGCAGCAAGGCCGCGACCAGCCCATCGCCGCCCTGACCGCCCACTTCCTGCTCGATGACGATGAGGGCTCAACCTAGGGCGGCGAAAACAACTTAAGATTGAAACGTAACCCTTGGTAAACAAACCCCTACCAAACACCCTTAATACGCGTTAAGAAATGACGGTGTTTCTTTATTGAGGGGTAAAGCCATGGATCGCTCTGAAGTCATCGCCAGCGTCGCTGGCGACCTCTACGCCACCGAAAAGGCTGTGGATGACGCCATCACCCACGCCACCACCCTGGTTCAGTCGATGATCGGCGCCCGCGCCGCCCTGTCGATCTCTCCGGTGTCCGGCGCTGCTTCGCAAGCCAAGGCCATCGAGGCCATCATGGCTCTCAGCACCGCCCGCGACGCCGTCGTCGCCTGCCACGCCGAGCTGCAGAAGGATCACCGTCGCCTCGGCTACGGCGTCTACGCCGCCGGCCCGCTGAACAAGCCCGACGAGTGGGACGACCGCCCGATGACCCGCAAGAGCGATCATCTGCGCGTCGCTTAATTCGGCGTAATCTAGGATATCGAGGCTCCGGTTCTCGATAACTCTGCTGTATGTTGGCCCCCATTGTCATGGCGACAGTGGGGGCCTTCGTGTTTGAAACCATTGCTGGCTACGTTGGTGCCGGATTCATGGTCATTGTAGGCCTGTTCGCCCTGCTCAAGGGCGGAGAACCCGAGCGCATAGGCGCCGGCGCCTATCTGTTCGCTTGGTTTGCGTCGCTGATGGCGCAAACTTCGGGCGGCTATTTCGGCGTGCAATGGGGCGTCTTCGCAATCGACGTCGTGCTGCTGATAGTCTTCGGCACCATGGTCTGGAAGGCGCCGCGTTCGTGGCCGGTCTGGGCCTGCGCCCTGCAGCTTCTGGCCGTGACCAGCCACATCATGATCATGGCGGACCTGCGCACCCCCATCTCGGCCTTCTATACCGTCGTCAACATGACCGGTTACGGCATCATGCTGGCCATCGCCATCGGCACCTTCTGGGCGTGGCAAGAACGCCGCGCCATCGGCGACGAAGTCGAATAGGTGGATATTCCTATCACTCCGCGATAGATTGCTGGCGTCGCCGTTGCAGGAACGCCCTTGCCCCTCTCCCACGCCAGACTCTGGAAGGCCCTGGACGCCCTGGCGCGTCGCGAGGGAACCTCGCCGTCCGGCCTGGCGCGTCGCGCGGGCCTGGACGCCACCAGCTTCAATCCGTCCAAACGCTTCGGCCCCGGCGAGCCGCCCCGTCCGCGCTGGCCTTCGACCGAGAGCCTGACCCGAGTTCTGGAGGCGACTGGCCTTTCCCTGGCCGCCTTCGCCGCACTCGCCGACGACGCCCCGGCCGAAGACCGCTCCATCCCCCTGCTGGGCCTGGCCAAGGCGGGCGCCGACGGCTTCTTCGACGACGCCGGCCTGCCCCTGGCCGAGGGCTGGGACCAGACCAGCCTGCCGACGCACAAGGACAGCCTGTTCAGCCTGACCATCGACGGGGATTCCATGGCGCCCCTCTATCGCCCCGGCGACCGGGTGATCGTGGATCTGGAGGCTTCAGATGTGCGGCGCGGCGACCGGGTGGCGGTGCGAACCGCTCAAGGCGAGACCCTGGCCAAGGAGATCGCAGCGATGAATGCGCGCGAAGTGACCCTGGCCTCGATCAACCCCGCCTATCCGCCCCGCGCCCTGCCCCGCCGCGACATCCTGTGGATGGCCCGCATCCTCTGGGTCAGCCAGTAGCCCAAGGCCGGCACAGCCACGAAACTTGCGCTCAAGTAGGCCGAACGGCCGATAGCGCCCCAAAAAAAGAGAGCCGCCCCCGGTCAGGGACGGCTCTCTCCATTCAGACTGTCAGTCGCTTAGTTCGGCGCGACGTGGTGGGCGTTCACCCAGCCGCCGCCGGCGATCTGGACCCACTCGCCTTGCGAACCCACGGCGGTGAAGGGCTGGCCGGCCGACAGGCTGCCGGTCTGGCGATAGCTGGTGCCCGGACCCGTGCGGATGCGCAGGTTCGACGTGGCGCGGTAGGAGTTGGCGGCCGCCTGGTTGGCCGATCGCGCGCGCTGCTGGTTGCAGCCGATGTAGGAACCGGCGGCGGCGCCGGCGCCCGCGCCGACCACGGCGCCGAGGGCGCGCTCATTCTTGGACACCTGGCTGCCGGCCAGGCCGCCCAGCACGGCGCCGATCGCGGCGCCGGCGCGCTGACGGCCGCCTGGCGCGTCACAGTTGGTGACGCCGTTGGCTTGCGGCATGGCGCTGGCGGTCATCGGCACGGCGGCCGAACCCAGAGCGGCGAACATAGCGGTGGCGGCCAGACCCGCCTTGAAGAACTTCGACATGTCTCTCTCCTGTCATCGAGTGTCGTGAGGAGGACAATGCCCCGGCGAAGCTGAAGGCTCCCCCCGCCTCGCCGTTATTTTCGGTTCATCTTTCCTGGGCCTAACGCCCTTCGGGCTACTTGAGGCCCGTAGAGCGCCCACGCCCACGTCATCCCGGAAACGGCGCAGCCGTTATCCGGGACCGCAGGAAGCACCGCCTTCAGCGTCCTGGGCGGTCCCGGCTCTTCGCCCTCGCTGTGCGAGCGCTACGGCCGGGATGACGCGCTTAACCGGCCAGTTCGCCGTTCGCGCCCGCTTCGATCAGGGCGATGGTCTGGGGCAGACCATAGATGGCTGCGAACGACCCGAAGCGCGGCCCCTGCGAAGCGCCCAGCAGCACCTCGTAGAGCGCCTGGAACCAGGCCCGCAGCGGCTCGAACTCGTGCGCCTTGCCCACGGCGTAAACCTCGCCCTGGATGATCTCGCCGTCGGTCGTGTCGGCCGGCAGGGCCTTCAACCGTTCCGCCAGATCCAGCAGCGCCGCCTTCTCCTTGCCATCGGGCAGACGATAGGTCTTCGAGGGCTTCACGAAGTCCTCGTAGTAGTTCAGCGCATAGCCCATCAGCCGGTCCAGCACGGGCTCGCTCGTCGGCGTGGCGTCCGGCAGGTACTTGGCGAAATAGGCCCACAGCTGATCCTTGCTGGAGGCGTTGGCCACCCCCACCAGGTTCAGCAGCAGGGCGAAAGACACCGGAGAGGCGCTCTCGGGCGGGGTCCCTGAGTGAATGTGCCAGACGGCGTTGTCGATCTGCTTGGCCGGTTCCTGCGTCCTGTACTGCTCGATGAAGGACAGATAGTCGTCCGTCGCGCGCGGGATGACGTTGAAGTGCAGGCTCTTGGCCGACTTCGGCGACTGGAACATGTACCAGCTCAGGCTCTCGGGCGTGCCGTAACGCAGCCACTCGTCCATCGTCAGGCCGTTGCCCTTGGACTTGGAGATCTTCTTGCCCTCGACGTCGAGGAAGAGCTCGTAGTTGAAGCCTTCCGGCGGCGTGCCGCCCAGGGCGCGACAGATCTTGCCGCTCTCGCGCACGCTTTCGATCAGGTCCTTGCCCGACATCTCGTAATCGACGTCCAGCGCCGTCCAGCGCATGGCCCAGTCGGGCTTCCACTGCAGCTTCACATGACCGCCGGTGACGGGGACCTCGGTACGGCCGCCGGCGGGGTCGTCGAAGACGATGGTGCCACGCTCGACGTTGCGCTCCAGCGTCGGCACCTGCAGCACATGGCCGGTGATCGGGCTGATCGGCAGGAAGGGCGAATAGGTGGCGCGGCGCTCCTCGCCCAGGGTCGGCAGCATGATGCCCATGACCTTGTCGAAGCGTTCCAGCAGGGTCAGCAGGGTCGCGTCGAACCGGCCCGACCGATAGGTCTCGGTCGAGGACATGAACTCGTAGTCGAAGCCGAAGCTGTCGAGGAAGGCGCGCAGACGGGCGTTGTTGTGCGCGCCAAAGCTGTCGTGCGTGCCGAACGGGTCGCGCACCTTGGTTAGCGGCAGGTGCAGGTCCTCGCGCAGCATCTCCGGGTTCGGCACGCCCTCCGGCACCTTGCGCAGGCCGTCCATGTCGTCGCTGAAGGCGATCAGGCGCGTGCGCCAGTGATCGCCGGTCAGGGCGCGAAACGCATTGCGCACCATGGTCGTGCGCGCGACCTCGCCGAAGGTGCCCATGTGCGGCAGGCCCGACGGGCCGTAACCCGTCTCCAGGATCACCGGCCGGTTCAGCGCCTCAAAGGTCGCCAGAGCCTCATCCGCCTTGCCCGCGTCGATCAGCAGCTTCGCCGCATCGCGCTCCGCGTCCGACAGCCGTTTCTTGAGCACGTGGGCCAGCAGGTTGCGCGCTTGCTCAAACGGCCACGAACGGGCCTCACGGGACAGGGTTTCAAGGTTCTGAAGCATCCACGGGCTTTGACGCGTCAAGCGCGTGGGGTCAACGACCTCATTGGAAACTCTGGTCGCCTCAAGCTATTGAATGGATCGAAAATCCAGATCCTCACTGCTGAGCCAAATCATGCGTTTCATGTTTCTGCGTCTCACGACCTTCATGTTGGCTCTGGCGACCGCCCCGGTCGCTACGGCCTCGAGCAAGCAGTTGCCCCAGGGCCCTTTCACCTTGTTCGCTGGCAACAGCATCGCTGCAAATTTCATAGTAGAGAACTCGCGCAAGCGCTCCGGCGACATGGTTTCGGTTACAAACTACCGAGTTTATGCAGACACCATTCCCAGCCCAGGTGGGACGATTGACCAAGACACGACGGAATTAGAGATCGATTGCTCGGCCCGGACCTATCGACAGATATCCGTCAATGCGTTTGGCCCTAACGGCAACTGGATCGTTTCGTTTCCTGCAGAACCAACCAAGCCGATAGAATCCGAGCAAACTTGGGATTTCATTGCACGTGTAGTCTGCGACAATCTTCAATTGCCGGCTAGCGCTAAGGTGGATGGCGCAAGCGCCGCTCGGTCGCTGGGGTTGTCCCGGCTTAAATAAGATTGGCGCGAATAAGGGCGACCCGCCACACTTTGCGGGCGTCCGCGTCAGCGGCATCAGCCATCCACGCCCGACAAGACCTGTTCAAAGTCGCGCCGACGGGTCCTTGGGCAACTGCATCAGGTTCTCGAAGGTCATGACCAGGTCGCCCTCCTGATTGCGGACCCAGGTCCTAGTCTTGACCGTGCCCCGGTCGGGGCGGCTCTGCGAGGGGGTGACGGCCAGGATTTCGCGGCGGACGGTCAGCGTGTCGCCGGGCCGCACGGGGCGCAGCCAGCGCAGGTCGTCGATGCTGATGCCCAGCATGGGCGTGGCGCCGAAATAGGCGGCGTCGACATATTCCCGCATCACCCGCGAGGCGACGTGCCAGCCGCTGGCGATCAGGCCGCCGAAACGCCCACCCTCCGCCGCCACCTTGTCGATATGCATGGGCTGGGGATCGAACTGCTGGGCGAAGGCGATCACCTCGGCCTCGGTGATGGTGAAGGGCGCGCCCTCCCAGCTCTCGCCGACCGTCAGGTCGTCCAGATAGCGATCGGCCATGTCGTCTTCCTCATGCGAACTGCGGGTCAGATAGTCGCTTCGCGCGGCGCGGCCAACCGCCCTGCGCCTTGACCCGGCGGCGCGGGCATGGCCTTTGCCCGTCCTCATGCTGACCTCCGATTTCGACTTCGACCTGCCCGATGCCTGCATCGCGCTGCGCCCCGCCGAGCCGCGCGATTCCGCGCGTCTGCTGGTGGTCAGGGACGGCGCGCTGGACGACCGGATCATCCGCGACCTGCCGGACTTCCTGCAGCCCGGCGACGCCCTGGTGTTCAACGACACGCGGGTGATCCCGGCCCGCCTGTCCGGCGTGCGTCAGCGCGTCGGACCGGAAGGCGAGACCCTGACCGTCGAGGTCGAGGCCACCTTGCACCACCGCGACGCCCCCGATGTCTGGTCCGCCTTCATGAAGCCGGGCAAGCGCATCAAGCCGGGCGACCGCATCCATTTCGGCCGCAGCAACGACGCCGCCTGCGAGCTGGGCCGCCTCGACGCCACGGTCGAGGCGAAGGACGAAGACGGCCTGATCACCCTGCGCTTCGACTTGGCCGGGCCGGCGCTGGACGACGCCATACGCGACGTCGGGGTCATGCCCCTGCCCCCCTATATCGCGGCCAAGCGGCCCGAGGACGACCGCGACCTGAGGGATTATCAGACGGTCTTCGCTGCGTATGACGGTTCGGTCGCAGCGCCCACGGCGGGCCTGCACTTCACCCCGGCCCTGCTGGACGCCATCCGCGCGCGCGGCGTCAGCACCCACGCCGTGACCCTGCACGTCGGCGCCGGCACCTTCCTGCCGGTCAAGGCCGACGACACCGCCGACCACAAGATGCACTCCGAGTGGGGCGAGGTCTCGCCCCAGACCGCCGCCGCCCTGAAAGCCGTCCGCGCCGCCGGCGGCCGCATCGTCTGCGTCGGCACCACCAGCTTGCGCCTGCTGGAAAGCGCCACGACCGAGGACGGCGTGGTCCAGCCCTTCCACGGCGACACCGCCATCTTCATCACGCCCGGCTACCGCTTCCGCGCCTGCGACGTGCTGATGACCAACTTCCACCTGCCGAAATCGACCCTGTTCATGCTGGTCAGCGCCTTCGCCGGGCTGGAGACCATGCGCGCCGCCTACGCCCACGCCATCGACAACGGCTACCGCTTCTATTCCTATGGCGACGGGAGCCTGCTGTTCAGGAAGGACGCATGACCGAGAACCTGCCCGACGATTTCGCCGCCTCCCTGGACATCCTCGCCTCGGCGGCGAACGAGATGCAGGATCCGTGGTGGATCTTCGGCGGCGCGGCCATGGTGCTGTGGGGGCTGCAGGACTGGCGGGCGCCGGACATCGACATCCTGTGCAGTCCGCGTGACGCGCGCCGCCTGATCGAGGGTCTTCACGGCGAGGTCACGCCCGATCCCGGCGAGGGTCTGTTCCGTTCGCAGGTCTTCGGCCAGATCCTGACCACGCCCGTGCCGCTGGACGTCATGGCCAATATGGACGTGCGCGCCGGCGGCGACTGGGTTCCCGTCACCTTCTCGACCCGCGTGCCGATCGTGCTGGAGGACTTCACCGTCTTCACGCCCTCGATCACCGAGCAGATCGAGACCTGCCGCCTGTTCGGCCGCCCCAAGGACCTGCAGCGCGCCGAAATGCTGGAAAGCCTGCGCTAGTCCCAACAGGTCGTCATCCCGGAAACGGCGAAGCCGTTATCCGGGACCGCTCAAAACGCGACGCCTGCCGCGATCCCGGCTCAAGGCCGGGATGACGATGTCGGGGGTGACAGGGCGGACCCGCATATGCTTGAGAGCCACGAGCCAGCCGCATGGACATGGCTAAAGCCTGGGTCCCCGCCTCCGCGGGGATGAGCGGAGTTAACTGTTGCCCTTTCCTTTCCAGATCAACGCCACCGAAGGCCGCGCCCGCACCGGCGTGCTGAAGACCCCGCGCGGCGACATCCGCACCCCCGCCTTCATGCCGGTCGGCACCGCCGCCACGGTCAAGGCGCTGACGGTGGATCAGGTCAAGCAGACCGGCGCGGACATCCTGCTGGGCAACACCTATCACCTGATGCTGCGCCCCGGCCCCGAGCGGATGGAGCGCCTGGGCGGGCTTCACAACTTCATGCGCTGGGACAAGCCGATCCTGACGGACTCCGGCGGTTTCCAGGTCATGAGCCTGTCGGGCATCTCCAAGCTGACCGAGGAGGCCGTGACCTTCTCCAGCCATATCGACGGGTCGAAACACGTCCTGACGCCGGAACGCTCGATCCAGATTCAGGCCGACCGCCTCGGCTCCGACATCGTCATGCAACTGGACGAGTGTGTCGCCTGGCCCGCCGAGGAAAAGCGCGCCCGTCAGGGCATGGAGCTGTCGGCCCGCTGGGCCCAGCGCTCCAAGAACGCCTTCGGCACGCGCGATACGCAGGCCCTGTTCGGCATCCAGCAGGGCTCGACCTATGAGAACCTGCGCCGCGAATCCTCGGAACGCCTCCAGGAGATCGGCTTCGACGGCTACGCCATCGGAGGCCTGGCCGTCGGCGAGGGGCATGAGGCCATGTGCGAGGTGCTGGACTTCGCGCCTGAGTTCCTGCCCAAGGACCGCCCCCGCTATCTGATGGGCGTCGGCAAGCCGATCGATCTGGTCGAGGCCGTCTATCGCGGCGTTGACATGTTCGACTGCGTCCTGCCTACCCGCGCCGGTCGCCACGGTCAGGCCTGGACCTGGGACGGGCCGATCAACATCAAGAACGCCCGCTTCGCCGAGGATCAGGACCCGCTGGACATGGGCGTGCCCTGCCCCGCGTCCAACGACTATTCAAAGGCCTACCTGCACCACCTGATCCGCGCCGACGAGATTCTCGGCAAGATCCTGCTGAGCTGGCACAACATCGCCTTCTTCCAGGCCCTGACGGCGGCCATGCGCGACGCCATCAGCGAAGGTCGGTTCGAGCAGTTCCGGCGCGACTTCCGCGCCCGGCACCTGAAAGCCTAGCGCGCGCCGCGGGTCTGACGGGGCACGAACCCCCCCGGCGCCGCCGGCGGGGCGCAGTTGCGCTGCATCCCGACCCCCTTGAGGAAGGACCGACGGCGCAGCCCGGCCTGAATGGCCGACTGTACGTGCTTGCTGTGGGCGTCCGCGCCGCTCAGACGCCGCACCCAGCTGCGCGCGGGAATGAAGTCGGTCACGGCCCCGCGCACGGCATCCAGCGTGGCCCCGGCGGCGGCGTCCGCCGCCCGCTCGCTGAGATAGGAGCCGTCCTGCGACGGCGGCGCATCCGTATCCGGCCCCAGGGCGTCGTCCAGCCGCGCGATCTCGGCGGCGATGGTGCGGCAGTGGTTCAGGTTGCGCAGGTCGTAGGGGTTGCTCTCCGCCTGCAGCAGAACAGTTGGAATCTCCTGCCGACGCAGGTTCAGATCATCCAGCGGCGCCGTGACGGCGTTGCCCAGCCCCGCGCCGACCTGTTCAGCTCCGCCGCGCGCCGAGGCTCCGGCGTTGCAGCCGGCCAAGGCCAGCGAAAGGGACACGGCGGCGACGGCATGGGAAATCTGGCGCATCCCGCCTTAAACCATGCCCCACCCCCATGGTGAAGCCTCTCCCACGGTGAAGGCTATTGCGGCCGACGGCCGAAGCGCTCGTGGTTGGCTTGACGCGTCTTGCGGCCCTGACCGTTGTGCGACTCGGTGCGGATCGGGCGAACGCTGTGGTTTCGGCCCTGCTGCTGGCCCGACATCCCCATGGCCTCGCCCTCGTCGGCATAGTCCGCAACCTCTCCGGCCGCCGGCCCCGCCAGGGTCGAATCAACGACGTCATGCGCGGCGTAGGATCGCGGCTCGGGATGAACCGACCGATTCTGCTCACGTGCCTGATCGTTGGGCGCGATCGGGTCGTTCACGGCGTTCTGGGACGTGGCTTTGGACGAGGTGGTGTTCTGATGCGGCATGGCCGATCTCCCGTGGCTTCCTGAACAGAACCAAGGGCGCCGAGCGGTCGTTCCGCAGTCGAACGAAGCACTTCAGAAAAAAGGGGAGATGGTACGCCCCCTCGGGCTCGAACCGAGGACCCTCTGATTAAAAGTCAGACGAAATATTGATTTCATTGGGTTTCAGGCCATTTCACGATAATCCAGTACTCACTGTTTTTATTATCTTTTCTAATTCAGATGTCGTCAGGGGTGTTCAGGCTGCTTCTGCTTTCTGTGTCCCATATGTGTCCCAAACCGCTTTGGGACACAGACAAATCTGGCATACTCGTCGGATGCCCAAAGTCAGATTGACAGACAAGTTCGTCGCTTCGGTCGTCGCGCCGGCCAGGGCACGCATTGAGATCTATGATGAAAACCCACTTGGCGCGGGTCTCATGCTGAGAGTCAGCGAGACGGGGAGAAAAACCTGGGCGATCCGCTACCGGACGGAAGACGGCGACGAGCGCCGCTTCAGTCTGGGCCTCTACCCCGACCTTTCGCTCGCCGATGCCCGAAAACGCTGCGCTCAAGCTCGCCTTCAGGCCTTGGATGGGGTGGATCCCGCAGGAGAGAAGCGCCGCAAGAAGGTCGAGCGCCGCTCCCAGACCATCAAGACATTTCGGGACCTCAGCCTCGCCTATTTCGAGGCCACCGAGCGCGGCGAGTGGAAGCCGCGCGGAAAGCGCAAGCGGGCGTCCACGATCGCTGGCGAGAAATGGCTTTGGACCAAGCACATCGAGCCGGCCCTGGGGTCGCTTCGCCTTGAGGACGTCACTCCAGCCGCGATCAAGACGCTCCTGCGCGCGCTGATCACAAAGGGCCAGGACACGAGCTCCAATCGAGTCCGCGCCCAGATCCGTCAGATGTTCAACTACGCGATCCTCGAGGCCGAAGCCGTAACCGCGAACCCTGTCGCAAGAGTGCCGGCCCTGGGTGACGAGTCCCCTCGTGAACGCGTATTGCGCGATGCGGAGATCGGCGCGATCTGGCGAGCCTTGGATGACCCCACTGCGCTGACGTGCGCGAAAAGCGCACGTCGCAAGAACCAGCGCGTCTACGTCAGCCGTCCGGTCGGCATTGCGATCAAGCTGCTGCTGCTCACCCTGCAACGCCGCCACGAGGTCGCATGCATGACCCGAGCGGAGGTGGACCTCGAACAGGCGGTCTGGACCATACCGGGATCGAGAACCAAGAACGGCCGACCTACGCTGGTGCCGCTGTCGCCGGGGGCCGTGGCGCTCATTCGGGAGGCCATGACCCTCGTCAACGAACCCACGCAGTTTATCTTCCCTGCCCGCTGGGACCGTGAGAAATCCCTGACGCCCGCCGCATTGAGCCGCGCCCTGCGCGATGTGAGAAGCGCTCTTTCGTTGCCCGCCCTGACCCCGCATGACCTGAGACGCACGGCGGCGACCAGCATGGCGAGCGAACGCCTGCGGATCTCACCTTTCGTCATCGGTCGAATCCTCAATCACACGAGCGAAAAGGGCGGAGCCGCCGCCGTCACCCTGTCGACCTACGCCCTCTATGATTTCATGGTGGAGAAGCGATCAGCGCTGGCAGCATGGAGCGTGTTAGTCGGTGAGATAGTGGCCAAGCAGCCTCTGAATGCACCAAGCTCTCCTGGCTGAGACTTCGAGATGTGACGCGCTCGCGCAAGTCCCTCCCCCAACGAGCAGCCTGACCCGACGCCTTCAGGAATGATCGACCCGCAACCTATCATGCCGGAGCGGCGGGCGGCGTCTCTCCAATCAGACCTGCAAGAAAGTCGGCGAAGGGCCCAATGTTCTGATCGACGCTCGCCTGTTCCAGCGCGGCCATATAGGCCTGACGCCGTTGAACCGAGATGACGGTCCATGGATAGCCGCCCGAGGCGAACATCAGATTCATCAGAAACCGCCCCATCCGGCCGTTCCCGTCCAGATAGGGGTGAATATAGACGAAGATGAAATGACCCAGCACCACGCGCACGCTGGGCTCGGCCTCTTCATCGAGCAGTTCGAATAGCGTCCCCATGGCGTCTCTCACCGCATCAGGGTTCAGCGGCGTGTGGCGCGACCCGCGAATATAGACCGGCCCGTTGCGATAACCGGCGAGCGCGCCGGCAGGAATAAGCCCGGCCGTGACGCTCGGACCGAAGAGTTGGCGATACCAGCCTCTATGGTCCTCATCGGCGATGCGCCCGGCGTTCTGGCCCTCCAGCACCCGCGCGACGCTGGCTTTCACCGCCTGGAAGGCGTCATGGTAGCCCCTTGCCGCCAGAGCGTCGCGTTGCCGACGGTCTTCATCATTTGACTCGGGATTCCAGTCTCCGCGCCGCACCCGATCGATCAGGGCCGCATCGACCCGGTAGCCCTCGATCGAGAGCGAATGATAGGCGTCGGTGACGTAGAGGTCCTCCACCGCCTGGAGATAGTCCCTGGGGGCGACGGCTTGGTGGGCAGGCGCCGGAAAACGCGCGGGTATGTCGTCCCGCAAGGTTTGCCACATCAACCTGATCCGTCGGGAAGCCGGCGGCTCGTCACGGCGATAGACAAAGCCGGGCAATCGTCCGGCAAAGGGATCGGTCTCCCTGACATCATAGCCGGCGGCGCGCATGGTTTCGAGAATTTCGACGGCTTCGCCATCACGGCCGATATTTCGGCACGCGCCCGCGAGGCGACCGGCGATGACGGAATGCCCCCCGTTCAACAGCCTCTCAAGCACGGCGGAGAAATCGCGCTGGCCAGCCAGAACGGTCCTCATCTCCGTCGGATGGGTTGCGTAGACGCCGGGCCCAGCGGCGATGAGCGCCGCCTCCACCTTGTAGACCCGCAGGTTTCTCAGAACCGTCTGGTCCCGGTCCTGAGCCCCCGGCAAGCGGAGATCGTACACGCTTGAGCCGTGAATGAACTGCGTGACCTGACCGCGGCCACGTGGAGACCGGACCAGAAGCTGCTCAGGCACCCTCCACTGCTCTGCATGCAGCAGCAGGGATTGTTCCGGGGAAAGCGACCAGGCGTCTCCAAAGCGGTCTTCCAGATAGGCGCTGACGAAATCCCAGTAGGAGGCATACCAGGCGGTGGTTTCTCCAACAGTCTCGTCTGGACGAGCCGGAATGTACCAGCCGTTGATGACCGGGCGGATGAAACCCTGCCTGGTGAGACGTTCGCGCTGAACCCGCGTGAGATCCTGCGTGCGAATGACGGTTCGCCCCTGCTCCTGAAGCGCGTGCAGCGCCTCCAGGGCGTCAGCTAGCTTTTCCTGCGGCGTGGCCAAGGGGTCTGCGTCCTTCGTCCAAAACGTGCGCTTCGATCGCTGAATCAAGCTACGCGCTATTTTTCGCTTTTCATGCTGTATCAAATTTCGCTTTTAATGTCGTTTTATATTTCGCTTTTTTGGCTGCGTTAAATTTCGCTTTTCTTGTTGCGCCAAATTTCGCTTTTTACGTCATTAAAAATTCCAGGACGGTTTCGGTCCGATGCCCAAGACCAAAATCAACCCGTTGGGACGGCGTTCAAGAACGTAGATTGGCAAACCGTGGGGCCGCCCTGCTAGACCCGCGCTGTCGCGGGCTCTTCGAGATCGAAACGGTCGGCCCGGGCCAGGCGCCAGCTCTCGGAATAGAAGCTGCGGCCCTCTTCGCCAGTCAGGAGTTCGCCCGGGCGAAGGAAGACGTGAAGCTGTGAAAACAGCTTGATCTCGGTCTGGCTGATGCGACGCGCCAGATGGTGGGGGCGCAGGTCGCTGGGGTGGCGGATGCCCGCCGCCGCCAGCATTTCCGACAAGGCCTTCAGGGTGGTGCGGTGGAACTGGTGCACCCGCTCGGCCTTGTCCGGCACGACGAGGGCGCGCTGGCGCAGGGGGTCCTGGGTCGCAACCCCGGTGGGGCAGCGGTTGGTGCCGCAACTCAGAGACTGGACGCAGCCAAGGGCGAACATGAAGCCGCGCGCGGCATTGGCCCAGTCAGCGCCTATGGCCAGAACGCTGGCGATGTCGAAGGCGCTGGTGATCTTGCCGGCCGCGCCGATGCGGATCTGGTCGCGCAGGCCGGCGCCGACGAGCGTATTGTGGACGAACAGCAGACCCTCGCGCATCGGCGTGCCCAGATGGTCGGTGAACTCCACGGGCGCCGCGCCGGTGCCGCCCTCGCCGCCGTCGACGACGATGAAGTCGGGACGGATGCCCGTCGCCAGCATGGCCTTGACGATGCCCATGAACTCCCACGGCTGGCCGATGCACAGCTTGAAGCCCACCGGCTTGCCGCCCGACAGTTCACGCAACTTGGCGATGAATTCCATCATCTGCAGCGGGGTCGAGAAGGCGCTGTGGCTTGCGGGAGAGACACAGTCCCGTCCCATGGGCACGCCCCGCGTGGCCGCGATCTCGGCGCTGACCTTTTGAGCGGGTAGGATCCCGCCGTGGCCCGGCTTGGCGCCCTGGCTCAGCTTGATTTCGATCATCTTGATCTGGGGGTTCGCCGCCTGGGCCGCGAACCTTTCGGGGTCGAAGGCCCCGGTCTCCGTGCGGCAGCCGAAATAGCCGCTGCCCAGCTCCCAGATGATGTCGCCGCCGTTTTCGCGGTGATAGGGGCTATAGCCGCCCTCTCCCGTGTCATGGGCGAACCCGCCCATGGCCGCGCCCTTGTTCAGGGCGCGGATGGCGTTGGCGCTGAGCGAACCGAAGCTCATGGCCGAGATGTTGAAAACCGAGCCCAAGTAGGGCTGGGCGCACTGGTCGCCGCCGATCAGGATGCGGAAGGTGGCGGGGTCCGCAACGGGCGCGGGCCGGATCGAATGGCCCATGAAGTCATAGCCGACGCTATAGACATCCATCTGGGTGCCGAACGATCGTTCCGAACCTTCCTTCTTGGCCCGGGCATAGACCAGCGAGCGCTGGTTGCGGGAAAAGGGCGCAGCCTCCTGATCGGCCTCAATCAGATACTGCCGGATTTCCGGTCGGACCATCTCGGCCAACCAGCGGACGTGGCCCAGGACCGGATAGTTGCGGCGGATCGAGTGTTGCGGCTGGATCAGGTCGACGACGCCCAGCAGGACCAGCGCGCCGGCGATCACGGGCACAAACCACAGCCACGGATAATACAGGGCCAACGCCACGCCGACGATGAGAACGAGGATGCAGAGGCCAAAGGCCGAATACTGATTTAACCGCATGTTGCTGAGGTCCCTGTCGCCAGCGACCCGAATGCTCGGCCGGGTCTCATAGTCCCGCAACTATGGCGGCTGGATTGCGCCGAGACCAGCGTCAGCTTCTCCGACGACGCCCGCACGGCGCGCCGTCGTCTGGCGTAGATCGGCATCTCAATGCCAGATCAACGAGACCCCTCCTCCGATGGTCGCACCGCCTGGGCGGCGCAGGCGATCTGGGGCGCCCTCCCTCTCACCGGGCCTTCTGCATATCTACTTCGAAGCAATAGGGCTCGGGTCCAGTTTCGAGACCTATGTCATGATCTGTAATCTTCCCCTCCGAACCGCCTCAACCGGCGCCGCGATCAGGCTGAGGCGGTTCGCCGGGCGCTTCGCCCAGCGCGCGGACATCCAGAGGTTCTGGCTTGCGGCTGGCCAGGAGCGGCAGGTCGGGGACCAGCAGCGTCGACGCCAATCCCAGAAGGCAGACGAGGAATCCCGTGAACACCACGCCCAGAATGGCCGAGGTCACCGCAGCGCGAACCTCCGGCTGGACGACAGCGACCGCGCCCTCCCCCGCCGCGCCCTGATGCGCGCCCACCGCCATCTTCTCGATCTCCGCCAGCGACAGGCTGCGAACCTGCGCCGTCGGATCAGCAGCGGGCGCGCTCTTCATGGGAGCGGCCAGATTGTGGGTCAGGACCGCGCCGAAAACCGCCACGCCGACGGTTGAGCCGACCTGGCGGAAGAACTGACCCGCGCTGGTGGCCACGCCCAACTGGTCCCGCGGCACGGCGTTCTGGGACGCCAGGTTGAAAACGCTCTGCGCCGGGCCGAGCCCCAGCCCCAGAAGCGTCACCCGCCACATCAGGTCCGGCAGTTCAGCGTCTGGGGGCGTCTGCGACAGAAGGAAGGCGGCCAGGGCCGTGAGGGCCGCGCCGGCCACCATCACTTTAGCGGCCGATGCGGTTGACCAGAAACCCGCTCGCCGTCGCCGCCACGATCAGGCCGATCGTCAGGGGCGTCATCGCCAGGCCGCTGGTCGTGGCGGGAAGGCCCAGCCCCATCTGCATGTAGAGCGGCAGGTAGGACACCATCCCCATGAAGGCCATGAACATCAGGAAGGCCGAGAGGTTGGCGGTGGCGAAGGTCCGGTTCTTGAACAGCGACAGGGATATGATCGGGTTTTCGACCTTGGCTTCGACGACAAGGCAGGCGATCAGCGAAAGCGCCGCCAGAGCGAACAAGCCCAGAACGTGCGGCGCCGCCCAGCCGGCCGTACCGCCCAGGCTCAGCGCCAACAGCAGCGGCACGAAACAGGTCAGCAACAGCGCCGCGCCGATGAAGTCGATACGCCCGCCCGTCCGATGGGTCAGACGCGGCGTCTTCACCAGGATCATGAACAGGGCCAGACCCGCGAGCGGCAGGTTGATATAGAAGACCCAGCGCCAGCCGGCGACCTCATAGCCCAGCAGTTGGACGGTCGGCAGATCAGTCAGGAACCCGCCGACCAGCGGCCCGACAACGCTCGCCAGACCAAAGGTGGACCCGAACAGCCCGCCCAGCTTGGCCCGCTCGCGCGGCGGATAGAGGTCGGCGATGACGGCGAAGGCGGACGTGATCAGCGCGGCGCCGCCCAGGCCCTGGATAGCCCGGAAGACAATCAGCTGGATCATGCCCCCACCTAGCAGCGGTAGATCGCCGAACTCTCCCGACAGGCCGCACAGGGCCGACCCCACGATGAAGATGACGATGCCGATCACCAGGATCGGCTTGCGGCCATAGATGTCCGACAGCTTGCCGTAGATCGGCACCATGACGGTCGAGGCCAGCAGATAGGCCGTCGTCACCCAGGGGTAGAGATCCAGCCCGGACAACTGTCCTACGATGCGCGGCATGGCCGTGGCGACGATGGTCTGGTCCAGCGCCGACAGAAGAAAAACGATCATCAGGGCGATCAGGGTCACGCGCTTTTCAAGCGGCGTGAAGGTCTGCGGCTGGCTCTGCGTCATGGCGTGAGAGTGCATCGTGATTCCGTCCGCTGTCCACGCACGACACGGACGCTGGCCGGGACTGGGGCGGCGGCGCCTCCCGACGCCTTGACGCCGCCCCCGCCTGGCCGCGCGGGGAGGTTAATAGAAGCGATTCAGCTTCGTGGGCGACCGTTCGAAAACCTCTTCGGGCACGAAATAATCGGCCAGGAGGTCCGCCGCAGGATCATGCGCATAGGCCGAGAAGTCCGTCACTCCCGCTTCACGGAGCACTTCCTCGTCAATGAAGAAGTTGCCCGTGCAGGACAGCGCGGGCTTTTGGAAGATGACATAGGCGGCGTCGGCCACGATCTCGGCCTTGCGCGCCGCCCCGCGCTCCGTACCGATCACGTTTCGCACCGCCGCCGTATCGATAGCGGTCAATGGCCACAGGGAATTCACCGCGACGCCCCTGTCGGCGTACTCGGCCGCATGGCCCAGGGTGCACAGGCTCATGTTGAACTTCGCGATGGTGTAGGCCACGTGCGGCGCGAACCATTTCGCCTTCATGTCCAGCGGTGGCGACAGGTTGAGCACGTGGGGATTTTTCGCCGCCACGAGATAGGGCGCGGCGGCGCGCGTGCAAAAGAAGGCGCCGCGGCCGTTGATCTGATCCATCAGATCGTACCGCTTGGCGTCGGTCGCCGCCGTATCCGAAAGCGAGATGGCGCTGGCGTTGTTCACCAGAATGTCGATGCCCCCGAAGGTTTCGGCGGCCAGGGCCATGGCTGCTGCGATCTGATCCTCAAAGCGCACGTCGCCGATGATGGCCAGGCTCCGGCCTCCCGCCGCCTCGATCTCGGCAGCGGCGCTATAGACGGTCCCGGGCAATTTGGGATGGGGTTCGGCCGTCTTGGCGAAGATGACCACATTGGCCCCGTCGCGCGCTGCCTTCAGCCCGATCGCCAGACCGATCCCTCTCGATCCGCCGGTAATAAACAGCGTCTTTCCCTTAAGGCTCATCACGCACCCTCCAACCTCATCTTGAGATGGACATCTACTATCAGTTCGCTATTCTACTGACCAGTAGGAGGCATCATGATTCAGCCGGACTCCCCTTGGAAGCCAAAGGAAGATCGTTCCAAGGAGCGGTCCGCCAAGCGCGAGGCCGTGCTGCTCGCGGCGGCCACGGCGTTCAACGAGAACGGCTTCCACAACACGTCTCTGGATGACATTGCGGCCCGCCTGAACGTCTCCAAGCCGACCGTCTATTATTACGGAGCGAGCAAGGAGGCCCTCCTTTCAGCCTGCTATCTCGCCGCCCTGGGCCTGCTGGACGAGGTGACGCAACGCACGGGACCGCGAGACGCCTCCGGCGCTTCCCGGCTCTGGATCCTGATCGTCGCCTACGCCGAGGCCATCCTCTCCGTCTATGGCCGCTGCCTGACGCGCGTGCCCGACAACAGCCTTTCCCCGCCCTTGCGCGAGGAGGTTCGTCGCCTGAAGCGCACGGTGGACGACCGTATCCGCGCCGTGCTGGCTGACGGCGCATCCGACGGCTCGCTGACGCCCACAGATCCCAAGCTGACCGCCTTCGCCATCGCTGGCGCGCTCAATGCGGCGGCGTTGTGGTTCGAAGACGACGGCGAGCGCTCGCCGCGACAGATCGGCGAGCACTATGCGGACCTTTTCACCAACGCTCTGAAGCCGGCCTGAAGATCACGCCGCCCTCCCCGGAACCGACATGAATTTGACAATGGACACCGCCATCGCCGCCGTCGTCACGGGCGGCGCCTCGGGTTTGGGCGAAGCCGCAGCCCGCGCACTCGCCGCTAGAGGCGTCAAGGTCGCCCTGTTCGACATGAACGCCGAGCGCGGCGATCGCATCGCTGAAGAAATCGGCGGCGTCTTCTGCAAGGTCGACGTCACCTCCGACGCCGAAGTGGACGCAGCGTTCGAAGTCGCACGCGCATCGCACGGTCAGGAACGCATCCAGATTAACTGCGCCGGCATTGTTTCCGGGGCCAAAACCGTAAGCCGCAACCGCGAAACCGGTGCCCTTTCGCACTTCCCCCTCGACGTCTTCGAACGCACGATAAAGGTGAATTTGATCGGGACCTACCGATGCATCGCCAAGTCGGCTGCGGGGATGGCCACGCTTGATCGGCTGACCGACGGCGAGCGCGGGGTGATCATCAACACGGGCTCGGTCGCCGCCACAGACGGCCAGATCGGCCAGGCCGCCTACGCCGCCTCCAAGGCCGGCGTCGTGGGCCTGACCCTTCCGACGGCCCGCGACCTCTCCGGCGAAGGCATCCGGATCAACACCATTCTTCCGGGCATCTTCCAGACACCGATGATGGACAGCCTTCCCGCCAAGGTTCAGGAAGCCCTGGCTGCGGACATTCCCTTCCCGAAACGGCTTGGCGTCGGCCAGGACTACGCCGCGCTTGCGCTCCACATCATCGAAAATGTCTATCTCAACGGCGAATCCTTCCGCCTGGACGGGGCCGTACGCCTGGCGCCGCGCTAAGACATCCTACTCATCGGTAAACAAATTTAAGACCAACAACACGACCGCCGCAAACTGCGGCAAGGAGCCCCCGTCATGAAGGTACTCGTCCCGGTGAAACGGGTGATCGACTATAACGTCAAGGCCCGCGTCAAGGCGGACCAGACCGGCGTCGATCTGGCCAACGTCAAGATGAGCATGAACCCCTTCGACGAGATCGCCGTCGAAGAGGCCGTGCGTCTGAAGGAAGGCAAGGAACACCATGCCGCCGGCACGGCGACGGAAATCGTCGTCGTCTCCATCGGCGTGACCCAGGCCCAGGAAACCCTGCGCACGGCCCTGGCCATGGGCGCCGATCGCGGCGTCCTGATCCAGTCGGACGCCGACCTGGAGCCGCTGGCCGTCGCCAAGCTGCTGAAGGCGGTCGTGGACGAGGAGAAGCCGGACCTGGTCCTGATGGGCAAGCAGTCCATCGACGGCGACAACAACGCCGTGGGTCAGATGCTGGCCGCCCTGCTGGACTGGCCGCAAGCCACCTTCGCCGGCAAGCTGGTCATTGACGGCGGCAAGGCGACCGTGACGCGTGAAGTCGACGGCGGTCTGCAGACCGTGGCGGCGACCCTGCCGGCCGTGGTCACCGTGGACCTGCGCCTGAACACCCCCCGCTACGCCAGCCTGCCCAACATCATGAAGGCCAAGAAGAAGGAGATCGCGGTCAAGGCGGTTGCCGACTACGGCGTCGATGTCGCGGATCGCCTCAAGGTTCTGAAGGTGACGGAGCCGCCGAAGCGTTCGGCGGGCGTCAAGGTCGCCGACGCGGCCGAACTGGTTTCCAAGCTCAAAGACGCAGGGGTTCTGTAATGGCCGTTCTCGTCATCGCCGACCATGACGGCTCGGCCGTTCGCGACACCACCCACAAGACCGTGACGGCGGCCCTGGCCCTGTCGTCGGACGTGGACGTTCTGGTCCTGGGCCAAGGCGCTCAAGCCGTGGCCGACGCCGCCGCCAAGATCACGGGCGTGCGCAAGGTCCTGCTGGCCGAGGGCGACGCCGTCGCTCACGGCCTGGCCGAGGCCGTCGAGGCCACCGTCCTGCCGCTGGCCGCCAACTACGACGCCGTCCTGTCGCCCGCCACCACGGACGGCAAGAACTTCGCCCCGCGCCTGGCCGCCAAGCTGGACGTCGCGCCGATCTCGGACATTGTCGAGGTCGTCTCGGCTGATACCTTCGTGCGTCCGATCTACGCCGGCAACGCCCTGGAAACGGTGCAGTCCGCCGACGCCAAGAAGGTCATCACCGTGCGCCCGACGGCCTTCGCCGCCGCCGCTGAAGGCGGCTCGGCCTCGGTCGAGAGCGTCGCCGCTGGTGAAGCGCCCAAGACCGCCTTCGTCTCTGAGGAAATGGTCAAGTCGGACCGCCCCGAACTGGGCGCCGCCAAGATCATCGTCTCGGGCGGCCGCGCCCTGGGCTCGGCTGACGAGTTCCACGCCGTCATGGAGCCCCTGGCCGACAAGCTGGGCGCCGCCATCGGCGCCAGCCGCGCTGCCGTCGACGCAGGCTACGCCCCCAACGACTATCAGGTCGGCCAGACCGGCAAGGTCGTGGCCCCGGCCCTCTACATCGCCATCGGCATCTCGGGCGCCATCCAGCACCTGGCCGGCATGAAGGACTCCAAGGTCATCGTCGCCATCAACAAGGATGCCGACGCCCCGATCTTCCAGGTCGCCGACTACGGCCTGGTCGCCGACTACAAGACCGCCGTGCCGGAACTGATGGCCGCCCTCGGTTAAGGGCTGCCTCTACGCTGAATATGAAGCGCGCCGGACGGGAGACCGTCCGGCGCGTTCTCAGTTCCGACGTCGTGCGGCGGGCCAGTGGGGGCCAAGAAGTCCCTTGGCCCCTCAGAGAGCGCGGGCGATCACCATCCGCTGGATATCGGAGGTGCCCTCGTAGATCTGGCAGACGCGGACGTCGCGATAGATCTTTGCCAGACCATACTCCTCCAGGTAGCCGTAGCCGCCGAGTGTCTGGATCGCCCCGGAACAGACGGCCTCCGCCGTTTCCGACGCCACCAGCTTGGCCATGGACGCCTCCTTTAAACAGGGCTTGCCCGCGTCTTTGGTCGCCGCAGCATGAAGGACGAGCTGGCGGGCCGCCTCGAGCCGAGCGGCCAGGTCAGCCAGTCGGAAGCCGACGGCCTGATGCTCCATGATCGCCTTGCCGAAGGTGTTCCGCTCACGGGCGTAGACGACCGCTGCATCCAGCGCGGCCTGGGCCATGCCGACACTCTGGGCGGCGATCCCGATCCGTCCCGTCTCGAGGTTGGCGAGCGCGATACGATAGCCCTCCCCTTCCCCGCCCAGCAGGAGCCCGTCGTCCAGAAGCATGTCATCAAACTTCAGGGCGCAGGTGTCGGAGGCGCATTGCCCCATCTTGTGCTCGACCTTGTCGACCACAAGACCCGGCGTTCCTGCCGGAACCAGAAAGGCCGAGAGTCCCTTCTTGCCGCGCGCGGGATTCGTCACGGCGAAGACGATCGTCAGACCCGCGATCCGACCGGAGGTGATGAACTGCTTCGACCCGTTAATGCGCCAGGCCGAGGCCTCCCTGACGGCCAGCGTGCTCAGGGCCGCCGCGTCCGAACCGGCGCCGGATTCCGTCAGGGCGAAGGCCCCGATCATCTCGCCGCTGCACAGCCTGGCCATGTAGGCGGCCTTCTGGTCGTCCGACCCTTCACTCAGGAGGGCCGCGACCACGGGCGCGTTGTGGACGGAAACCACGGTCGAAAGCCCCCCGTCGCCCGCCGCCAGCTCCATCAGGGCGAGCGCATAGGAGACATAGTCCGCCTCCCCGCCGCCATAGACGCCCGGCGCGGTCATGCCCATCAGCCCCAGCGCCGCCAGTTCGGAAAACAGCGGCTCGGGATATCGGCCCTCGGCCTCCCATTTCCTGGCGTACGGGGTCACACGGTCTCGAACAAAGGTCTTCACCGCATCGCGGATCATCGTCTGGGTTTCGGTGAGAATCATGCAGCCGCCGCTCGGATCGCCGCTTCCTTGCGCAAGGCGCGCGCGACCATGTAGTGCGCCGTGGCGGCCAGCAGGAAGAAGGGCGTCAAGCACAGCATGGCGACCGTGAGGGCGCCATCTCCATATCTCGGCGCCGCGAGATCGCTGATGAAGCCGACGAACAGCGGCCCGCCGCCCAGACCAACGAGATTATTGATCAATAGAAACAGGGCCGAGGCCACCGTGCGATTGGCGGGCTTCGCGCCGTTCTGGACCACGGCGAGAGCCGGCCCCATGAAGACGATATTGAGAGCGATCGGGATGGCGAACAGCAGGAGCGACGCCGCCCAGCCCGGGGCGATGATCGCCGCCACAAAGGCCGGGGCAGCCAGGACCAGACTGGTCGCAGGCACGAGGCCGTAGGCGGCGGGATTGCGGCGTCCAAGGCGATCAGCCAGTCGGCCGCCGAACCAGAGACCTAGCGCCATGGCCCCTGCATTGACGAAGCCCAGATACTGGGCGACCTCGCCCAGGGCCATGCCCTTCGAGCGCATGAGGAAGGACGGTAGCCAGTTCAGCAGGCCGTAGGTCACAAAGGCCGACAAGCCGCCCGCCACAGCCACGCGCCAGAGCGACGGCGTCGCGAAGAATTCCCGCACCGCGACGCCCAGAGGCGCCTGGGGTTCGATTGTCGCGGCCGCAACGTCAAGGCGGCCGGTCCGGGGTTCCTTGACGAGAAGCCAGAGCAGAAGGGCGAAAAAGACGCCGGGAAGACTGACCACATAGAAGGCCGATCGCCAGCCGAACTCGACCGCCGCCCAGCCGCCCAGCGTCATTCCCAGCAGGATGCCCAGGGGCGCGCCCAGAGAAAAGAGCCCCAGGGCCTGGGCGCGAGCCTCGGGCGGGAAATAGTCCGATATGAGAGAATAGGAGGGCGGCGCGCCCCCGGCTTCGCCGATCCCGACGCCCATCCGCGCAGCGGCCATCTGCCCGAAGTTCTGCGAAAAGCCGCAGGCGATGGAGCAGACGCTCCACACGACGCAGGAGGCGGCCATCGTTCGTACGCGCCCGAAACGATCGGCGATCCAGCCGACGGGAATGCCGAAGACCGAATAGAACAGAGCGAACGCCAGCCCGGTAAGCAAGCCAAGCTGGGTATCAGACAGGCCCATCTCGGCCTTGATCGGTTGGGCGAGGATGGAGACGATCTGCCGGTCCAGAACATTGAAGGTGTAGATCAGGATCAGCAGGCCCAGAACGAAATTGGGCCGCTGGGTCAGACCGGTCAGACCGCGCGGCGCGGCTGGGTGAACAGGGGCGTGCATGGACTGTCCTCAGAAGAAAGGACGGCCCGGCTTGCGCACGGGCCGTGGTCGCGAACAGGAGGTCCGACCTAGAACTCGACGCCCAAGGAAACCCCATAGGTCCGGGGCTGGCCGGCAACCCGCACCACCGAGTCTTGGACGCGGATCACGCTATGCCAATAGTATTCGTCCGTGAGGTTGCGGCCCCAGACCGAAAACCGCCAGCGGCCGTCGGCTGACGTCACGCCGAGACGGGCGTCCACCAGGGTGTAGGCGTCGATGTCGAACAGGGGATTGCTGTCGAAGTCGGCGCTCGCGTCGCTGCGATAGGCGACGCTGCCGCCCACGAAGGCTTCGAGACCATTGGAAAGCGGCCAGACATAGTCGAGGTCAAGATTGGTCTGCAGCTCAGGGGCGAAGCTGAAGGGCTTGCCTGCGAAGTCCCTCTGTACGCCAAGCGCATCGAACCCGATGAACTCCTCGATCTCGGTGTCGAGATAGGCCAGCCCTCCATTGACTGTCAGACCCGTCATGGGCAGCCATTGAAGCTCGATCTCGCCGCCCTTGGCGTTGGCGCTCGGGATATTCACCAGCGCCTGAAGCGGCCCGAAGACGGGATCCACGATCTTGGACCGCGCCTGCTTGTCGATGTAGTCATAGTAGAAGATCGATGCATTCAGTTGCATGGTTCGATCGAACAGGGTGGCTTTGACTCCGGTCTCGTAGGCCGTCAGCTCTTCCTGGCGGACCGGATTATACTGGGTGTCGAACGACCCGGCGACGGTGATGGAATTGCCGGCCTTGTAGCCGCGGCTCGTCGAGGCGAACAACCTGATGTCGTCGGCCACCTCCCAGTTGAGGGCGACGCGCCACGACACATTGTCCTCGTCCAGGATCTTGTGCGGTTCGGTGGCCAGGAAATCCCGCCCCAGAACCACGCAGCCGTTGACCGGAATGAAGGGAGCGGGCGGCAGGCCGTTGGCGTTGCGGAAGAAGGCGCTGATGTTGGAGAAGGCCTGGATCGCAGCCGGTTCCGTCACATTGGTGCAGCCGACAAAGTCCAGTTCGGCCTTGGTGTAGCGCAGACCCGTGGTCAGAGTGAGGGAATCCGTGAGCTTCCAGTCTCCGGAAGCGAAGATCGCCGAGGATTTGATCTCATTGTTCACGCGACTGGAGGCGTCGCTGAACTTCACCCCGAAACTGTTCTGGACGTTGGAGGAGCTCTCGATGTTGACCGTCGAATTTTCCTCGGTGTCCGCGCTGGAGTAGGAAGCGCCGAGAACCCAGTTCAGTCGATCAGTGTCGCCAGACAGCCGCAACTCTTGCGAAAAGGCCTCGATGCTGCCGTCGAGTCCATACTGGCTGTTGTCGTTGCTCATCCCGTCACGGTCGATGTAGTCGTTGGTGTCGAGCGAGGAATAGGCCGTGATCGAGGTCAGGGTCAGAGCGTCGTTGATGTCCCAGACCGCCTTGGCGGACGCCTGCCAGAACCGGTCGTCGCGGAAGGGATCGCGCTGGTCGCTCCAGTCCGCGGCGCGGGCGTCATGCGGGGCCAGCGGATAGTTGGCCACTTCGGGCCGGACACGGGCCGGCGTCAGCGGCGTGATGGCGATGAGTTGGGTCGCCTGCGGCTCCGAGCGGTCGACATAGCCGTTCAGGTTGAAGGTCACCGAGAGATTGGATGTCGGATCCCAGTCCAGCAAAGCCCGGGCGCTGGTCCGGTTGGCCGCGCCCGTCGAATCGTCGCGGGTGTAGCTGTACTGCCAGTCGTCGCTCTGGAGGCTTTGGACCGCCAGGCGTCCGCGAAGGGTGTCGGTGAGCGGGCCGCTGACATAGCCCTCCAGTTCCGTGCGATTGAACCGTCCATAGCTGACCTTGAAGCCCGCGGAGGGATCGGCGGTCGGCGAAGCTGGAATATAATTGACCAGGCCGCCGGTCGCGTTCTGGCCGAAAAGCGTGCCCTGAGGGCCGCGCAGAACCTCGACGCGTTGCAGATCAATCATCGCGCCCTGGGTCATGGCGGGGTAAGGTAGGGCCACCTCATCCAGATAGACGCTGACCGCCGGGGCCGCCGCCAGGCTGTAGTCGAAATAGCCCACCCCACGCAGCGAATAGACCGGCGCATTGACGCCCGTGTCGGCGAAGCTGAAGCCGGGCGCGACCTTCTGGAGGTCGGCGACGGTTTCAATCCCGCGGTTTTCGAGTTGCTGCGACGACACCGCGGTGATCGCCAGCGGGATGGTGTTGACCGCCTGCTCGCGCTTTTGCGCCGTCACGACGATGTCCTCAATGGTCGTGGCCGCCTGCGACGCCGGCGCCCCCGCCGACTGCGCCAGCACGCCCGATGCGAACAAGGCGCATGGCGCGACCGTCGCGAGATACAGGACCCCCTTCAACTTCCTCATACCCTTAGCCTCCCGATGCGCGCCGATTGAGGGTCTTCGGGTTTCCGAGCCCGCGCGTCATAACCGGCCTAACATTCGGTAGGTTTTTTCACCTGTCAAGCGTTCGATTTTCTTGTGCCGGACCGACAGGTCCGCCATGATGGAGGGGCGGATTGAATGGCCGCATCAGGCAAGGACGAACGAATGGCTTCCACGGCAGGCACCACACCGCGGAAAGGCGAATTGTCGAGCAGCCGGCTTCTCGAGCTCGCGGCTGACCTTTTCCGCGAGCATGGCTACGCCGCCACGACCATGCGGGACATCGCCGACGCCGGAGGAATGAAGGCGGGAAGCCTCTATTATCACTTCAGTTCGAAAGACGAGATTCTCGACGGCGTCCTGGAGCGCGGCATCGGCGAAGCCATCAAGGGCTTTGAAGAGGCGATGGCCGCCCTCCCCGCCGACGCCACGTTCGACGCCCGGATCCAGGCGGCGACGACCGCGCATCTGAAGACCGTGTGGGAATACGGAACCTATACGGTGGCGAGCCGGCAATTGCTCAAGCACATCCCGGAATCCCTGCACGACAAGCATATCGGCATGCGGCGCCGCTACGACGATCTCTGGCGAAACCTGCTTCACGACGGTGTGGAAGCCGGCATCCTGGCAGGCGACGCCGACCTCGGCCTGACGCGCCTGTTCCTCCTGGGGTCGCTGAACTGGACCAGCGAATGGCTGGACCCCGAGAAGAAGTCCTTCGAGGATCTCGGCGCCATGGCGGCCGAGCTCTTCCTGAACGGCATGCGCGCGGCGCCGCGCAAATGAGGGCGTCGGCTCAGGCCCTGATCAATCTGTCCATTCCGGATGTCGAACAGGCCTACGCCGAACGCGACGCGATCCTCTATGCGCTCGGGGTAGGCGTCGGCGGCGACCCGACATCCCCGGCGCACCTCGCCTACACCTATGAAGACGGCCTGAAGCCCCTGCCGTCGATGGCTGCGGTCCTCGGCCACCCGGGTTTCTGGCCGCGCGATCTCGACACGGGCCTGGACTGGGCGCGCATCGTCCATGGCGAGCAGACCTTGCAGATTCACCGCCCCCTTCCCGCGCGTGGCGTCGTCAGGTCGCAATCCCGCATCAAGGGCGTCCGGGACAAGGGCGAGGGCAAGGGCGCAATCGTCGCCTATGAGCGCACCCTGACCATCGACGGCCGGCTCGCCGCCACCGTCGGCCAGACTCTCTTTTGCCGGGGCGACGGCGGGATCGGCTCTGTGGGCGAGGAGGCGTCGGCCATGACGTCGACGCCTGACCGGCCGCCGGAACACAGCTTCGAACTGCAGACCCTGCCCCAGACCGCCCTGATCTATCGCCTGAGCGGCGACCTCAACCCTCTTCACGCCGACCCGAAGGTGGCCCTCTCCATCGGCTTCCCCAAGCCGATCCTGCACGGTCTGGCGACCTATGGCGTCGCCGCCTTCAGTCTTCTGACCGAGCTGGACCTTCCGCCGGAAACCCTGGGCCGGCTCGACTGCCGTTTCAAAGCCCCCGTTTTTCCCGGCGAACGGCTCGCAACCGACCTCTGGCGCGAACAGGATCGCGTCCATTTCCAAGTACGCGCCGTCGACAGGGACCTTGTCGTTCTTTCGCACGGCCTGGCGGAGTTCATTCATGACCCACACCAAGCCTGACCAGGAGTTCCGGGCGCACCTTGCGGCCGGCCGCTTCATGATCCAGCGCAGCGCCTCCAGCGGCGCCCATGTCTTCTATCCGAGAGTGGCTGAACCCGGCACGGGCCGGCAGGATCTGGAATGGGTCGAGGCGAGCGGCGGCGGGGAGATCTACGCCCTGACCATCGTGCATCCACGCCCGCCGGAAGCCCCCTACAACGTCGCCATCATCGCTCTGGACGAAGGCCCTCGCCTCATGAGCCGGATCGAAGACGTCGCGCCCGACGCGCTGAAGATCGGTCAACGCGTCATCAGCCGGATCGCCGACCTGCACGGCGCCCCCAATGTGGTGTTCGATCTGGCCTGAGGCCTCTTGCCATCCCTCCACGCGCGCACTACCAAACGTTTGTTAGTTTCTAGCGCAAGCGCGCCGCGCGGCCCTATGCCGACGGCAGGAGGATGCAGACGTGAACCAGGACACCCGCAAGGGCGAGTTCCTGTCGATGGTGCAGGATTCGGCCCAGGCGTTCGTCGATGATCACCACCGGCGTGATCGTCTGAAGAACCCCTCCCCGTCCCTGTGGACCGGACTGGTCGACATGGGGCTGACTGCGGCCCTCCTGCCCGAAGACGACGGCGGGGCGGATATTGGCGCGGCCGGCGCCGTCCAGCTAGCTCGCCTGTTCGGCCGGACCCTGCTCCCGGAGCCCTTCGTCCAGTTGGCCCTGGTTCCATCCGTTCTCGTCGCCGCCATGCCGGCGGGGAGCCATCGCCAGGGCGCGGTGGACGGTTTGACGGCAAGGGGCGACGCCTCGGCCCTGTGCTGGCAGGAAGCAGGCGACGCAATCGACGCCTGGCCGAGCCGCACCCGGCTGACGGCGGGGCGTCTTGCGGGAGAAAAGCAGCTCTCCCCCCTCGCCGACCGCCTCTTCGTCGTCGCCGAAGCCGACGGAGACCCTGTCCTGACCGCTATTCATTGCGGCGACGAAGGCATCAGCGTGAAGACGCGTCGCGATCTGGCCGGCGGCGCGATCGCCGACATCCTCTTCCGCGACGCCCCGACGTCGGAAATCGTCCTGAAGGGTCCGGCTGCGCGTCAGGCGGTGCAGCGCGCCCTCGCCATGGGGGCGCTGGCGACGGCTGCTCAACTCCTGGGGGTCGCGGAGGGTCTGAACGCCCTGACGCTGGACCATCTCGGCGTGAGGCGACAGTTCGGCCGCCCCCTGGGCGGCTTCCAGGCCCTGCAACATCGCGCCGTGGACCTTCACATGGCGACCGCCCTGGGCGAGGCGTCGGTGGAACACGCCGCCGCCCTCTATGACGCCGATCCGGACGGCGCCGCCGCCTTGGCGGCGGTCAGCGCCGCCAAGGCGCGGGCCTGCGAGACGGCCGCTCTGGCGAGCCGTGAGGCGATCCAGATGCATGGGGCGATCGGCTTCACCGAAGAATCAGACGTCAGCCTTTTCGTCCGGGCTGTTCTGGGCCTCACGCCTCGCTTCGGCGGCGCCCTGGCGCACCGCCGAAGATTCCTCATGCTGGGAGGCGACATTGATGCCTGACGCTTTGCCGACGACCTCCGACGAGGCCTTCCGCCTGCGCTTCCGCCACTGGCTGGAAGCCCATTATCCCTCGGCCTGGCGACAGGACAGCCTTCGGCCTTTCCGACGCCTTCGGGGCGACCAGGTGCGGGCATGGATCGACATGCTCAATGCGGGCGGCTGGCGCGCGCCGTCATGGCCCCAGGCCTACGGCGGCCTGGGCCTGACCTTCGCCCAGCAGGTGATCTACGCCGAAGAGCTCGAGCGCATCGGCGCCGCGCGGGTCATCGACCTCGGCGAAGTTCAGCTGGGTCCGACCCTCATGCTCCATGGGTCCGAGGCGCAGAAGAAATTCTACCTCCCGAAGATTCTCTCGGGCGAGCACCTCTGGTGCCAGGGCTATTCCGAACCAGGGGCGGGCTCCGATCTCGCCTCCCTCTCGACGACGGGCGTGATCGACGGCGACGACATCCTCGTCACAGGCCAGAAAATCTGGACGACCCACGCCAATGAATCCACCCATGTCTTCGCCCTTGTCCGAACCGCTCGGAAGGAGCGCCGTCAGGACGGCATCACCTTCCTGCTGATCCCGATCGACACGCCAGGCGTGACCGTGCGGCCCATCAACAACCTCGCCGGAGAGGATGAGTTCTGCGAGGTGTTCTTTGACGCAGCGCGGGTCCCTCTTTCCCAGATCGTCGGTGAGATCGACCAGGGATGGTCGGTGTCGAAATCCCTGCTCGGCTACGAACGAGTCTGGATCGGAAGCCCGGCCCTCGCGGCCCGGGCGCTGACGCTGAGCCGCGCCCTGCTGGAGGCGGGCGACGCCGAGGGCGAACTCCGCGATCGCTATGCGCGCTGCGCCGTCGACCTGCATGACATACGCGCCCTCTACAGCCGGATATGCAGGGCGATCGGCGAGGGACACGAACCCGGCGCCGAAGTCTCCATGTTGAAAATCCTGTCGTCCGAGCTGCAGCAGCGCGCCAGCGAACTGAACCTGGACCTGGGCCAGGGCCGGGTCGCCGTCGAAGGCGCCTGCGAGGTCGGCGGCGTGCCGGTCGACCTGGCCTGGCAATATTACATGTCGCGTCCGCAGGCCATCTTCGCCGGGACCAATGAAATCCAACGCAACCTGCTCGCCAGAGCGGTGCTGGGAATGCCGTCATGACCTCCTCTGAAATCGTCCCCCCGCCGCTGAGCGGCCTGAGAGTGCTCGACCTCACCCGGGTGGTCGCCGGTCCGTTCGCGGCCCAGACCTTCGGCGACCTGGGCGCCGACGTCATCAAGGTCGAACGGAAGGGCGAAGGCGACGACGTGCGCCGCGTCGGCCCGCCATGGATGAAAGACGGCGATGGAGAGGACCTCGAGGAATCCACCTACTTCCAGAGCGTGAACCGCAACAAGCGCTCCATCGCCCTGGATTTCGCCGTCCCCGAAGGCGCCGAAGCCCTGCGTCGGCTGGCCGCGATCAGCGACATCCTGATCGAGAACTATCGTCCGGGCACCCTCGCCCGCTACGGCCTCGGCTATGAGGACCTTCGCGCCGTAAACCCTCGCCTGATCTATTGCGCCATCTCCGGCTTCGGGCAGGAGGGCCCCTATGCGGATCGTTCCGGCTACGACTACCTCATCCAGGGCATGGGCGGCGTCATGAGCGTGACCGGACCGCGCGATGGAGAGGACGGGGCCGGACCGGTCCGTGTGGGCATCCCGCTCGTCGACATCTTCGCTGGCATGAACGCGACCATCGGCGTCCTGGCCGCCCTGCAGCATCGCCACCGCACCGGCGAGGGCCAGTTGGTCGATATCTCCCTTTTCGATTCCCAGGTTTCGTCCCTGCTGAACACGGCCTCGGCCTGGCTGAACGCCGGAGCGGAACTCGGCAGAACGGGCAACGACCATCCGAGCGCCGCGCCCTACGGCGTCTATGAGGCCGCGGACGGTCACGTGATCATCGCCACCTTCAATGATCGGGAATTCAATCGGCTGGCCGACGTCCTGGGTCAACCGGAGTGGAAGACCGATCCCCGGTTCGCCGCCAACGGCGCACGCGTGCGCCATCGCGCCGCCATCAAGGCCGCGGTCGGCGACATCATTCGCACGCGACCGCGCGCCTGGTGGGTCGAAACCCTCAACGCCGCCAAGGTCTCCTGCGGCCCGATCAACGCCATGTCCGACCTGGAGCATGATCCTCATGTCCAGGCCCGCGACACGATCATCGCTCTCGATCACCCCCAGCTGGGCCCCGTGAGGACCATCGCCAGTCCGCTACGGCTGTCGCGCTCTCCCGTCGCCTATCGACGGGCGCCGCCCCTGATGGGGGAGCACACGCAGGAGGTCCTCTCCAGCCTGCTCGGCCTCGATCCGATGGCCCTGGCGACGCTGCGCGACAAGGGAGCGATCTGATGCCTGCGGCGCTGCACTTCCCCCACGCCCCCCTGCCGCCGGAGACGGAAGCGCTCCGCCTGGAGGTTCGCGCCTTTCTGGCGGATCATCAGGCCAGCTGGAGCGCCCGATCGGTCGCCCAGTCCTGGGTCGGTTTCGACCGGGACTTCACCCGCGCGGTCGGCGCCCGCGGCTGGATCGGCATGACCTGGCCCACGGCCTACGGCGGCCAGGACCGATCCATGCTCGAACGCTATGTCGTTCTCGAGGAGATGATGGCCGTCGGCGCCCCCATCGGAGCCCATTCGACGGGCGATCGTCAAACCGGTCCGCTCCTGCTGCGGCTGGGCACAGAGGACCAGAAGCGGGCGGTCCTGCCTCGCCTGGCCAGGGGCGAGATCTCGATCTGCGTCGGCCTCAGCGAACCGGACGCAGGATCCGACCTCGCCGCCATCCGGTCGCGCGCCGAGCCCGCTCCGGGCGGATGGCGCCTCAACGGGCGCAAGATCTGGACCACAAACGCCCATCAGTCGGCCTATATGCTCGGTCTTTTCCGCACGGAAGGGACCGCGAGCGATCGCCAGAAAGGCCTGTCGCAACTGCTGGTCGACCTCTCGTCGCCCGGGATCGAGATCCGGGGCATTCGGGACCTGTCGGGGCAAGCCCATTTCAACGAGGTGACGTTCGACGACGTCTTCGTTCCGGACGCGGGATTGATCGGCGAGGCTGGCGACGGCTGGGCCCAGGTCACCGCCGAACTGGCCTTCGAACGCAGCGGGCCAGACCGGTTCATGAGCGCCTTTCCCCTGCTGGACCGCTTGGCCCGGCACCCGGCCTGCGCCGCCGACCGGGGCGTGAGAAGCCAGATCGGTCAGGCGCTGGGCGACGTGGCTGTGCTTCGCTCCATGTCTCTGTCCCTGGCCGAGCGGCTGTCTCGCGGAGAAACGCCCAACCTCGAGGCTGCGGTTGTGAAGGAATTGGGCGTCTCATTCGAGCAGTCCGTGCCCGAATTGGCGCGAACCCTTCTCGCCGCCCTTCCTGAGGACGCCCCTGCGCCGGCGGACCTGGTGGCGCTGCTTCAGGCCACGCTGGAGATCGCCCCCACCTACTCCCTTCGCGGCGGCACGCGGGAAATCATGCAAGGCATCGTGGCGCGAGGATTGGGTCTGAGATGAGCGAATTGGACATCGGCGAACTGCTTTCGGATCAGATCCGACGGCTCATGGACGAAGCGGGCCCGGCGCCGGACGGAGCCGGCCTCTGGTCAAGCCTTCTGGATCTCGGCCTCGACCGCGCCATGATCGGCGAAGAGGCGGGCGGACAGGGCCTGGCATGGACAGATGTCGCCGCCCCCCTGGTCGCCTGGGGCGGCTATGCGGCGCCCGCCCCGCTCGCCGAAGTGCTGATCGGCGGATGGCTTCTGGGTCAGGCCGGTCTCCCCGCCCCTGAAGCGCCCGTGGTTCTGGGCGGCGGCGTCCCCGTCCCGCCCGGCGCCTGGACCCTGACATCCCATAGCGGCGATGGCAGGGATATGCTGTCTCTGATCTCGCCTGAAGGGTTCACGCAGACGCGTCCTGTCGCCGTCGGCCTGGCGCGGGCGGCCCTCGCGGTAGCGACAGCCGCACAGATCGCCGGCGCCCTCCAGCGCGCGCTGGAGCTGAGCATCGACCACGCCGCCTCGCGCGCGCAGTTTGGCCGACCGATCGGCAAGTTCCAGGCGGTTCAGCGGCTCGCTGCGGATCTGGGTCTTGAAGCGGCGGCCGCCCGCGCCGCCGCCGATTTCGGCTTTCGTCTGCTGCCGCGCGATCCCATCTTGGCCGCCGGCGTCGCCAAGAGCCGTGCGTCGCGCGCCGTCAGGATCGGCGCAGCGTGCGCACACCAGATCCACGGAGCCATCGGCGTGACCGAGGAATATCCCCTGCATCGCCTGACGATGGCCATGTGGCGATGGCGGGACGTCGCCGGCGGCGAGGTCGCCTGGGGCGACGCCCTGGCGCGGCGCTACCTGCCGACCACGGATCGGCTCTGGCCGAGTCTGGTCGCCGACTGGGATCAAGAGGCCAAGACATGAGCGTCAGGGGAAAGCGGATCATCATCACCGGCGCCGGTTCAGGGATTGGCGCCGCCGCCGCCCGAATGCTCGCCGAGGCCGGCGCCGAACTCGGGCTGGTCGATCTTGTCGAGGCCGAGACCCGCGCCCTGGGACGCGTACTCAATGCACATGCGTTTCAGGCCGACGTAAGGGACGAAACCGCGGTGGAGACGGCGGTCAACGCCGCCGTCCGCGCGCTAGGCGGCCTGGACGGCCTGGTGAACTGCGCCGGAACAGCGACTGTCCAGACGCTCGAGAACACCTCCCTGACGGACTGGCGACGCCTGGTCGACACGAACATGACAGGGGTCTTCCTCACCTGTCGCGCCGCCATCCCTGCGCTACGGGCTTGCGGAAAGGGAGCGATCGTCAATCTCGCCTCGGCCAGCGGCCTGACCCCCTCCTTCGCGGGGGCGGCCTACAGCGCGAGTAAGGCGGGCGTGGTGATGCTGAGCAAGGCCCTGTCCCGGGAGCTGGCCCCGACAATCCGCGTCAACGCCGTCTGCCCCGGGGCCGTTCGCACCCCGATGTTCTCGCAGATGACCGGCGAAGCGATCGAGGCCGAAACGGCGGTAGGGGCGGGCTACGCCCTGGGTCGGATCGCCAGCCCCGAGGAGATCGGAACGGCGATCCGCTTTCTGATCGGAGACGACAGCGCCTTCATCACCGGCGTGGCTCTGGCCGTCGACGGCGGGCGCAGCTTCCACTGATCAGAGGTGGAAGCCGCCGTCCACGACGAGGCTGTGCCCCGTGACATAAGCCGCCCGGGACGAGGCCAGGAAGACCGCCGCGTCGCCGATCTCCTCAAGCCGGCCGAGCCGGCCGAGCGGAACGGCCGCAATCGTCGCATCGACGAACTTGTCGTTGATCTGACCCGCCGTCATCATCTTGTCGAACAGACCGCCGTCCAGGACGCCCAGCGCCACGCCGTTCACCCGCACGCCGAAGCGGCCCTCCTCGCGCGCGAACCCCTTCACCATGGACTCCACGCCGGCCTTGGGCACGACCGAGAGTCCGTCCTTGATCGGCCAGCGGTAGAGTCCGGTGGTGTGGATGGCCACGGCGGATCCCCGCGAGCGCCTCAAGGCCGGAATCGCCGCATGCATCAGGGCGAAGAAGGCCAGGGTGTCGCCCGTGAGAAAGCCGGCGAACTCCTCGGGCGTGACCGAGGACAGGAATTTGAAGGGCAGCATGGGCCCGGCTGCATAGATGACCGTATGGATGGCGCCGGCCGTCCCCTCAACCTCGGCGACCAGATCCGCGACAGCCGCGTGGTCGGTGAGATCAAGCGCGAGACAGCGGGCGCTCCGCCCTAGCGCGCGAACAGCCTCGGCCGTCGCTTCGGCGGCCGCATGGCTCGATCGATAGGTCAGGACCACATCGGCCCCGTCCGCCGCCAGGGCGCGGGCGACCGCGCCGCCGACCCCGCCCCCCCCGCCGATCACGAGAGCGACTCCGGTCTCGAAGGCCTTGTTGCGCGTCATGTTTCGGTCTCCCCCTGACGCAGCGAATCCCGCAGCGCCGGCTTGTTGATCTTTCCGCTGGGCAGGATGGGCAGGCTATCGACGAAGACGACGCGGCGCGGCCGCTTGTATCCGGCGATAAGCGTGCGGCAGTGGTCGACGACATCGGCCTCGGTCAGCGTGCTGCCGGGTCGTGTCACCACCGCCGAAAGCACCGCCTCGCCCCATTTGGCGTCAGGGACGCCGACCACCGCCGCCCCAAGGACGTCGGGGTGGGCGAGGATGGCGTCCTCCACCTCGCGGGAATAGATGTTCTCGCCCCCAGAGATGATGACATCCTTCTTGCGGTCGACCAGGTAGGCGTAGCCCGCAGCGTCCATGTGGCCGACGTCGCCGGTATGCAGCCAGCCGTCGCGCAGGGTGGCCAGCGAGGCGGCGCTGTTGTTCCAGTAGCCGCGCATCACGACCGGGCTCCTGATGCAGATTTCGCCGATCTCCCCGGCCGCCAGACTGTGGTCGGCCTCGTCCAGAATGGCGATTTCGCAACCGATGAAGGCGTGACCGATCGAATAGAGGCGCCGACGCGCCGTGGCGTCTTCGGACAGCGAATGGGCCGACACCGGCAGAAGCGTTCCGATCCCCTCGGTCTGTCCGTACATCTGCTGGAAAATAGGTCCAAAGACGCTCAGGGCCCGATCCAGAAGCACGGGCGGCATGGGGGCGGCCGAATAGAGCAGGGTTCGCAGACTCGAGATGTCCCGCGTTTCGATATCGGGACAGTCGAGCAGCCCCTGGACGAGGGTCGGCGCCATATGCGTGGCGGTGATGCGGTGCGTCTCGATGTCCGCCAAAATAGCTGCGGGATCATAGGTCCTGTGCAGATAGACCACGCCGCCCACCCATTGCTGAGCCAGGGCGATCGCCTTCGCGCCGATATGGAACAGGGGCATCATCAGCAACGTGCGATCCTGCCCCCCCAGCTGCATGGCTGCGGCGATGATGGAGGCGGTGGCCACTTCGGCCTTGTGCTCCAGCATGCACCCCTTGGGACGACCGGTGGTGCCGCTGGTGTAGATCAGATAGCAGAGGTCGTCCGGACCAGGCGGCGGAAGGTCAGGACCGCTCGCCGCCCCGCCTTCGAGAAAGGCGTCCCAGGATTCCGCCCAGTCGAGGGCTTCGCCGACGACGACGAAGCGTTCAACCCCTTCCAGAGCCGCGCGGATGGCCGCGACCTGATCGGCGAAGACGCTTTCAAAGATCAGGATCCTGGCGCCGCTGTCCTCGATGATGTGGCGCATCTCCATTGGCGCCAGCCGGAAGTTGACCGTCGCCGCGACAAAGCCGTGGAGCTCGCAAGCGCCGTAGACCGTCGCCAGCTCCAGGGAGTTCATCGACAGGACCGCAACGCGATCCTGTCGCTCCATGCCAGCCTGATGTAGCGCTGACGCCAGTCGCTGGGCCGACGCCAGGAACTCCCCATGGCTCAGGCTTCGCCCCCCGCATACGAAGGCGGGTTCGTCAGCGTAGCGCAGCGCGTTGCGCAACAGCATGTCCCGAAGGGTGGTGTCCGGCGTTTGCAACGGGTTCAGGCCCCCATGTGGAAGCCGCCGTTCACCGACAGCCTCTGGCCGGTGATGTAGGAGGCGCCGTCAGACAGGAGGAAGCAGACCGGGGTCGCGGCCTCGTCCGGGAGAGTGAAGCGTCCCAGCGGGATCTTGGCCAGATAGGCGTCGCGGAATTTCTCGCCGCGCACCGTCTCCGTCATCGGCGTCTCGACCACTCCGAAGGCCACCGAATTGGCGCGAATGCCGAACCGCGCCCATTCTCGCGCCGCGCTCATCGTCGCGCCCAGCATGCCGGCCTTGGCCGCGCCGTAGTTGATCTGGCCGAAGGTGCCCTGGACGCCTGCGTCCGACGAAATATTGACGATCGCCCCGGCCACGGGATCGCCCGCCTTGACCCGCGCGATCATGGTGCGTCCGACGGCCTGGGTGAAGAGGAAGGCGCCGGTAAGGTGAACGCTGACGACGGCGTTCCACTCGTCGAGGGTCATCTTCTCGATCAGGGCGGTGCGCGTGATCCCCGCATTATTGACCAGACCGTGAAGCCCGCCGAAATGCGCGTCGGCGTCGGCGACCGCCGCCGCCACGAATTCGGGATCGGCCACGCTGCCGACATAGGCCTTGGCGCGGTCGCCCAGCGCCGCCTCGACGGCTTTCAGGGCCTCGTCCTGCAGATCAACGAGCGCCACCCTGGCGCCAAGGCTCACCGCGCGTTCAGCGATCGCCCGGCCGATGCCCTGGGCGGCGCCGGTCACGACGATGGTCCGGCCTTCAAGAGACATGGGATTTGCGGGCAGGCCTGCAGGCGAGGCCGAAGGCGTGGGAACAGCGGCCATCTCAGCGCCCCGTGTAGTCGGGCTTGCGACGTTCGCGCATGGCGGCGATCGCCTCGCCATGGTCGGCGGTGATGCTGGCCATGGCCTCATAGGCCATGCCGACGTCCATCATCTGGTGCGCCAGCTGTTTGAGGCCGATGTTCATGGTCACCTTGGACCAGCGGATCGCCTTGGTCGCGCCGGCCGCCAGACGGTCGGCGTAGGCGTCCACAGCGGCGTCGAGTTCTTCGGCCGGCAGGGAGAAGTTGATCAGCCCCATGGCGGCGGCCTCGGGCGCGGGCACCAGGTCGCCCGTGAGCAGATAGTGTTTGGCGCGAGCGTAACCGATCATCTGCGGCCAGATGATCGCGCCGCCGTCGCCGGCGACCAGGCCGATCTTGACGTGGGGATCGCCCAGGCGAGCGGTGTCGGCCGCAAAGATGATGTCGCAGAAGAGGGCCACGGTGGCGCCGAGGCCGATGGCGTCGCCGTTCACCTTGGCGATCACCGGCTTGTCGCAGTCGATCGCTCCGAAGACGATGCGTTTCGCCTCCCGCACGGCTTCGGAGAAGCCGTGCGGATCGTTCCTCATCGCCTCTATGTGCGACAGGTCGCCGCCCGCGCTGAAGGCGCGTCCGGCGCCGGTCAGGATCAGGACGTCGGTGTCGGGATCGGCGGCCACATCCGGAAAGAGATGCGCCAGTTCCGTATGCAGGGCGCCGGCGATCGCATTGAGCTGATCGGGGACGTTGAGGGTCGCGGTGAGGACCTTGCCCCGACGCGAAAAGCTGATGGATTTATAGTCTTCGAAGCGCACGATGGTCTCCTTGAAGTCAGAGGGCGGCTGCGCCGCCCAGGATCAGAGTAGCTTGGCTGGACAGGGTGCCCCCGTTGCCGTGGGCGAGCGCGATTTCAGCGTCGGCGATCTGGCGGTCGCCCGCCTCGCCCCTGAGCTGGCGCACGGCCTCGACGATGGCGAGCAGGCCGTACATGCCGGGGTGGGCGTAGGACAGGCCGCCGCCGTTGGTGTTGACGGGCAACACGCCTCCCGGCGCGATCGCGCCGCTCGCCACGAAGGGGCCGCCCTCCCCCTTCTTGCAGAACCCCAGGTCTTCCAGGAACAGAAGGGTGTTGATGCTGAAGGCGTCGTAGAGCTGCACCACATCGATGTCAGCCGGTCCAAGCCCGGCCATGGCGTAGGCGCGTCGCCCCGAGGCCGAGGCCGCCGTCGCCGTCAGGTCGGGCATGGAGGCGATGTCGGAATGCCAGGTTTCGGCCGCCCCGCCGAGGACATAGACCGGGCGTGCCGCATGGTCCTTCGCACGGTCCGCCCGGACGAGAACGACGGCCGCCGCCCCGTCGGTGATGAGACAGCAGTCGCGAACCGTCAGCGGCGTGGAGACCATGCGTGCGGCGAGCACGTCGTCGATCGTCAACGGCCCCCGGGCGAAGGCTTCCGGGTTGAGATTGGCCCAGGCCCGGGCCGACACCGCCACTGCGGCCAGGTGCTCCCGCGTGGTGCCGAACTCATGCATGTGACGCGAAGCCGCCAGGGCGTAGGACGAAAGCGGATTCAGGGGGCGATAGGGGGTCTCGTAAGGCGACGCCTGCCGCATCGACACCAGGCCGCCGGCGCCCGTACGCTGGTTGCTGCCGTGAACGACGAGCGCAACGTCGCAATAGCCGGCGTCCAGAGCCAGGGCCGCCATGACCACATGGCTCATGAAGGCGGACCCGCCGGTCCGGTTGTTGTCCGTGAAGGCCGGACGAATTCCGAGATACTCGGCCACGCCGAGACCGGAGAGCGCGTCGTTCGAGGTGCAGACGAAGAGGCCGTCGACCTCGCCGAGCCCTATGTTCGCCTGTTTGAGCGCCGCCAGGCCGGCCAGGGCCGCCATGTCGTTCGGCGTATAGCCGGGAGCCTCCCCGACGCCGAAGGTGGCTGCGCCGACGATTGCGGCCGCTCCACGCGGAAACTGATCCATTGACGCCTCCCCGGCTGTCTTCGCAGCCTCGTCGTTGACGCTAACCAGCGCCACGGTTTCTGTCTATCGTTTGTTAGATTTATTTGAAAAGAGGCAGTCGCCGCTCAAAGAAGGCGCCGATCGCCTCGTGGAAATCCTCCGACCCCGCCGCCGAGACGAAACCCGCCGCCTCGTCCTCCATCTGCGCGACGAGCGGCTTGTCCCCCGCCGTCCGCAGCAGGCGTTTGGTCGAGACGATCGCCTCACGCGGTCCGTCGCAAAGACGATCTGCGATCGCCCGGGCCTCGGCCTCCAGTTGGTCGGCCGGGAAGACGGCGTTGACCAGGCCGAGCCCCAGGGCCTCGGAGGCGGACAAGGTCTGCCCCAGCAAGGCCACGCCCATGGCGCGCCGCAGGCCGAGGTGGCGCACCAGGCTCCAGGAGCCCGAGCAGTCCGGACTGGCCGCGACCTTGAGATAGGCCATGTCGAAACGTGTCGTGTCGGCGCAGACGGCCAGATCGGTGGACATCGCCAGACTCATGCCCCCGCCCGCCACGGCGCCGTGAAGCACGGCAAGCGTAACGAGACGGCTGTCCGCTAGCAGGGCGATGGCGCGATGAAGCGGGTGGATGAGCCGCAGGGCGGCCGAGGGCGCCTCCGCCCCCGCCTCCCTGAAATAGGCCAGATCGCCGCCCGCCATGAAGGCGCGGCCCTCGCCGCGGACGATCACCACCCTGACAGAATCGTCAGCGGCCGCCCGTTCGGCCGCAGCGAGAAAGGCCTCGGCGAGCGCGGGATCAATGGCGTTGAGACGGTCCGGACGGTTGAGGATGATCGAAACCACGCCGCCGTTCTGGCGGTAAAGGACAGGATCGCTCATCGTCGCCTCCAACCAGCGCCGACAAGTCGTCCGCGCCTTCCAATTACATTCAAAGACGTTTGACACCTGTCGAACGTTCGTTAGATTTAACGCGCATACGACGACGGTTGCAAGTCGATCGTCGACGAGATTCATCGGGGAGAGTGTCCATGGCGTCCGAACTGTTGTCGGAAGAGGTTCTCATGCTGCGGGACAGCCTACGGCGGCTTCTCGACGACATCGCACCGCCCGAAACCATCGCCCGGTGGGACCGCGAAGACCGCCTGCCTCCCGAGCTCATTCACGGCCTCGCCGAATTGGGCGTCTGCGGCCTGGCGGTCCCGGAAGAGCATGGCGGACTGGGTGTGGACGTGCCCGCCCTGCTCATGGTGGTCGAGGAGTTGGCCCGCCGCAGCATGGCTCTGGCCGGCCTCTATGTCATGTGCGTCAGCTACGCCGGCCTCAACCTGGGCGAACTCGGCAGCCCCGACCAGAAGGCCCGCCTCCTGCCCCGCGTGGCCGAGGGCCGCCTCCTCTTCGCTCTCGGCCTGTCCGAACCGGACGTCGGCGCCGACCTCGCCGCGGTGGCCACGCGCGCCGAGCGCTCTGGCGACAAGATCATCGTCAACGGCGTGAAGCGCTGGTGCTCCGGCGCGGAATTCGCCGACTACATCTACACCCTGGTGCGCAGCGGCCCGCCCGAGGAGCGGCATCGCAACCTCTCTTTCCTGATCATCCCCCGGGATGCGCCGGGCGTCAGCATGACCACGACGGAAACCATGGGCGTGCGCGGCGTGCCGACCAACGACGTCGTCTTCGAGAACGTCGAGGTCTCGGTGCGCGACGTCATGGGCGAGGAGGCTGGCTGGAACCAGGGGTGGAGCCAGCTCGCCGGCCCGACGCTTGAGGTGGAGAAGCTGCAGCCCTCGGCCATGGCCATGGGCCTTGGCGAGGCCATGGTCGAGGAAGCCTGGCTCTACAGCCAGGAACGTTCCCAGTTCGGCAAGCGCATCTGCGGCCACCAGGCGGTGCGCCACACGCTCGCCGACGTTCAGACCCGTCTGAGAGCCTGCCGCCTGATGCTCGACCACGCCGCCGGCCTGGTGAAGCGCGGCGAGCCGAGCGCCGTACAGACCTCCATGACCAAGCTCTTCATTGCAGAAACCATTCGCGGCGTGGCTCTCGACTGCCAGACGGTGATGGGCGCCTACGGCTACGCCCAGGGCTTCGCCATGGAGCGGTACGTCCGCGACGCCCTGGTCCTGCCGATTTTCGGCGGATCCTCGGCCATCCAGCGGTCCAACATCGCCAACCTGATGCGGCTGCCGCGGGAATGAAGGCCGCCGATCGACCGGTCGTCCCGGCAGGCGACATATTGCGCCTGTCCCGCCTCGACGAGACCCGGTTCCGCGCGTCTGACTTCCAGCGCAATCACAGCCAGGCCATATTCGGCGGCTGTTTCCTCGGGCAGGCGATCATCGCCGCCCGGGCCACGACGCCGGATCGACCGCCTAGCGTGATGTTCGCCCGCTTCCTGGCGGGCGGCGACCCTGACCAGCCCGTGGACTACGAGGTCGAGACCGTTCGGGACGGACGCTCATTCTCGGAACGACGCGTCACCGCCCGTCAGGGCGACGGGCCCCTGGCCTTCGAGGCCATGATCAGCTTTCACGCGCCTGAGGACGGCGTCTCGCACGCTCGCCCGCGATCGTCGGTCGCGGACACGCCCCAGGACCTGCCCCGTCTGGCAGACCTCGGCCGCCTCTATCCGGACGAGATCGCATCGGCGGACGCCGAAGGGGTCGGCGGCCTCAGGGCCATCGATGCGCGGCTGTTGCAGCCGCATGACTATTTCACCCACCCCGCGGAACCGCACGGACGTTTCTGGCTTCGCGGCGTCGGCGTCGCCCCCGACACCTGCGGCTACGCCGCCGTCGCCTTCCTCTCGGACTTCATGTTGCCTGTAGCGGCGATGCTGCCTCATACCCGTTCGGCCTTCGACGGCGGCTTCACCAGCGTGAGCCTGAACCACGCGATCTGGTTCCACGCCCCTGTGCGGGCCGACGACTGGTTTCTCCATGAATCCGAAAGTCCCTGGGCGGGTCAGGCCCGGGGATTGAGCTTCGGCCGCCTGTACGCCAGCGACGGCGGCCTCGCCGCTTCCACCTCCCAAGAACTGTTGATCCGGCGCCGCTAGCGCCAAAGGAGCCCCCATGGCCGAGGCCTATATCGTATCCGCCGTCCGCACCGCCGGAGGCCGCCGCAACGGAAGGCTGAAGGCCTGGCATCCGGCGGACCTGGGCGGCGCTGTCGTCGACGCCGTCCTGGACCGCGTCGGCGCCGATCCGGCCCTTGTCGATGACCTGATCTTCGGCTGCGTCGGACAGGTCGGCGAGCAGTCCCAGAACGTCGCCCGCAATGTGGTGCTCTCGTCGAATCTCCCGGACACGGTTCCCGGCGTCTCCGTCGACCGTCAATGCGGTTCGTCCCAGCAGGCCCTGCACTTCGCGGCCCAGGCCATCCTGTCCGGCAACGCCGACGCCGTCATCGCCGGCGGCGTCGAGAGCATGTCACGGGTGCCCATGGGCCTGCCTTCGGCCCTTCCGGCGGAACACGGGTTCGGCGTGTCCCGCGGCATGCGCATGGCCGCCCGCTATCCCGGCGTGAAGTTCAGCCAGTTCGACGGCGCGGAAATGATCGCCGCCAAACACGGATTGACCAGAGAGGCGCTCGACGCCTTCGGCCTTGAGAGCCACCGGCGCGCCGCCGCGGCCGCCGGGGCGGGCCGGTTCCGCGAAGAAATCCTGCCGCTCGACATCGAAGGCGTCGACGGCCTCGAGATCCATGAGACGGACGAAGGGATCCGTTACGACGCCAGCCTTGAGGCCATGGCCCAGGTCAAGCTTCTCAAGGACGGCGGGCGCCTCACGGCCGCGACGTCGAGCCAGGTCTGCGACGGCGCCTCGGCCCTGCTCGTCGTCAGCGAGGCGGGCCTGAAGGCCCTGGGCCGCCCGCCCCTGGCCCGTATCCACCACATGTCGGCCTTCGGCGGCGATCCGGTCATCATGCTTGAGGCGCCGATCGAAGCCACGCGACGCGCCCTTTCACGGGCGGGACTGCGTCTGGACGACATCGACCTTTACGAGGTCAACGAAGCCTTCGCCTCCATTCCTCTGGCCTGGCGCAAGGCCCTCGCCGCCGATCCCGACAAGCTCAACGTCAACGGCGGCGCCATCGCGCTGGGTCATCCGCTGGGCGCGTCTGGCGCCAAGCTCATGGCGACGATGATCCATGAGCTCGGCCGACGCGGCGGCCGCTACGGCCTGCAGACCATGTGCGAGGGCGGCGGCATGGCGAACGTCACGATCATCGAGCGGCTCTGACACGGCTTGCCGGAAGGTCGCCTTCAATGCGGCTGGCTGCGGCGGCGATCGCCGCAGCGGCCGCGACATAGGCGATCGGCGCAATCATCAACGCCAGTCGAAGACCGTCCACGCCGCGGCTGGGCGCAAGGCCGTCGCTGACGGCGCCGACGATCAGCGGGCCGAGTGAGGTGCCGAGGCCGTGAATGATGAAGACCATCACCGAGGCGGTCAGGGCGCGCATCTGCACCGGCGCCATGGTCTGGGCGAAGGCGTAGCTCGGCCCCATGTAGAGCGATCCCAGGAAGAGCGGCGCCGCCAGCAGGACCAGCAGGCCCAGGCGGCTGTCCGTGTTCAGGGCGAAGTAGAGACAGGGCGCGCTGACCGCCAGGCCCAGCCCGGCCAGGATCAGGGTGCGACGCGGGCTGTTCCAGCTCGACACCCACCCGCCCACGAGGACGCCGGCGCCGGCGGCCAGGCCTGTGACGACGCCGATATAGGCGCCGGCGTCGGCGATGGAAAAGCCACGAACGCGGACCAGGTAGCTTGGGCCGAAGGTGATGATCGCGGATGTCCCGAGCGTGAACAGGGCGCCGCCCAGCGCCAGCCATTTGAACGATCTCATACGCCAGAGCGCGACCAGGGCCTCGCCGAGCGTGGCCTTGACCTCGACCCGGCGCACTTCGTCGCTTTGCCCGCGCCTCGGTTCCTTAAGACCGATCAGCATCGCCGCCGTGAGGGCGAGGCCCGCCATCCCCGCGAGCACCAGGGTCTGGCGCCACCCCATGGCTTCGACCAGGCGCCCGCCGAGGGCGAGGCCGCCCATGACGCCGAGCGCGCCGCCCGCCTGGAAGACCGCCATGGCGACGCCGCGGCGGCGTAGCGGGAAATAATCCGCCAGGATCGCCTGGCTGGGAGGCACCGCCCCCGCCTCGCCGACGGCCAGGCCGATGCGGGCCAGGGCCAGATGGGCGAAGCTCTGGCCCAGAGCGCCGGCAGCGGTCATCAGGCTCCAGAAGGCCAGGGCGCCCGACACGACCAGCTTGCGCGACGTCCGATCCGCCAGTCGCGCCAGCGGCAGGCCGAGCAGCGAATAGATGACCGTGAACATCACCCCGCCCAGGAGCCCCACCTGGGTGTCGGACAGAGCGAACTCCGCACGAATGCTCTCCAGCATGATGAAGGGCAGCTTGCGGTCGATCAGGCTGAAGGCGTTGACGAGGGTCAACAGCAGGAGGGCGAGCCAGGCGGCGCTCGTCGTCCGCGTCAGTACGGCGCTGGCGGGATTGCTCGCAGTCATCGGACCTCTCGGTTGGCGTGAAAATGTCCGGGTCGGGCGCGGCCCGACCCGGCAGTCGGGAGGCGGCTAGAGGCCGGGGAACAGAAGGGCGCCGTTCTCGACGAAGAACTTCCTGGCGTAGGTTGGATCGAGGCGATCCAGCCACTTCTGAAACTTGCCGACCGGATCCCGGCTTCCCTCGAGATGGGGATAGTCGGTGCTGAAGACATAGATTTCCTCCATGCCGTAGCGGTCGATCATCAGGGGCAGGTTCTCGTGATAGAAGGGCGCCACGCGCACGTTGCGGCGCACGTATTCGCTGGGCTTCATCGGATAGGAGCGGCCGACCTTGGCCAGGAATCCCGTCCAGAGGTCCATGCGCTCCACGCACGGGCCCACCCACCCCGAACCATATTCGATGATGCCTAAACGCAGGCGGGGGAAGCGCTCGAAGACCCCCCCCATGACGAGGATCTGCAAATAGAGCTCGGCGGGCATGTGAGCCACGAGCATGAAGTAGGGGCTGATCGCCTCCTCGCCGCCAGGGCGCGAGGCCGGGGTTCCCTTGAGAGTCTCCGCCTGGCCCCATTCCCGTCCCGGCAGGATCGGATCGGCCGCCTCGCCGCTCAGCATGCCGCCGCCGCCCAGATGCAGGGTCACCGCGACATCGGCCTCCTCGAGGCGCCGCCAGAAGGGATCCCAGGCCGAATGGGCGGGGGAAAGGCCGGCGGGCGGCGCAGCGCAGGGCAAGGTGACGAGTTTCGCTCCGCCGCGGATCACGCGGTCGACCTCCTCGAGCGCCCAGGCGATGTCGCCCATGTTGATCATGCAGGCGACCCGGGCGCGACCTCCGGTCTGCGCGCCCCAGGCCAGGGCCACGTCGTTGTAGCGGCGACAGGCCGCGCGGGCCGAGGGCGAATCCACCCGAAGCTCCTTGCCGAAGGTGTTCTGGAAGACCAGCTGCGACCGCAGGCCCATCATCTCGAGCGCTTCCACCCGTTCTTCGGCGCGTGAGAAGGAGGCGCCCAGGGCGCTGATGCCCTTGATCGACCAGATATCCTCGCGATTCTGCGCCCGGCTGGCCCTGTCTTCCTCCGAGCCGAAATAGGCGGCGATATAGTCGGAGATGGGATCGCGCCCCAGGTCTCCAAGGATTTCGCGCATGAGGTCGGGCTCAGGATAGACGTGGCCGTCCGCGTCCAGGCGCTCGCCGAAGAAAGGGTCCTTGGGCGGCGTGAGAATTTCGGAAACGCTCATTCGGAACGTCCTTCCTAGAGATCAAATTTGAGGGTGAAGGAGACGAAGCGCGGCCGCTGGTAGGCGACAAAATCACCCAGGGCCGACGTGAACATGTTGGAATAGACCGCCTCGTCCGTGAGGTTTTCGGCGGAGACCAGCGCAGACCACCGCCCGCTCGGCGAGGTCCAGCGCGCCGAGGCGTTGACCAGGGCGTAGTCGGGCTGAACGATACGGTTGAGCGGGTCCGAGTACCACCGGGCACTGCCATAGGCGTCGGCGCCAAGGCGCAGGTCGCCGCCGTAGAGCGGCAGGGTGTAGTCAAGCCCCAGGCTCCAGGTCCATTCCGGCGACCGCGAGGGGCGATTGCCGCTCACGTCGCGCACCACCTGCCGGTTGCCGGCCGGCGCGCCGTTGAAGAAGAGGGCCGGATCCGGCTCGAGCACCACCGCATCGGGGAATTCGTCATACCGGGCGTCAAGCAGGGACCCGCCGAACCTCAGATTCAACCGATCCGTCAGCGACGCCTCGATATTGGCCTCCAGTCCCTGAATGGTCGACTGGGCCGCATTGGACAGGGCGAAGGTGGTCGCGCCGTTGATGAACAGGGGGACGGTCACCTGCAGGTCCTGATAGTCATAGTGATAGGCCGCAAGGCTGAGCCGCGTCCGCTGCGCCAGATCCGTCTTGAGCCCGATTTCAAAGGCGTCGACATATTCCGGATCCGCAGGCACGGACGCTCCGACCGCCGAGGTCGAGTTGAACGTCCCGCTCTTGAAGCCCCGCGTATAGGAGGCATAGACGTTAGCGTTCCTGGCGAACTGGTAGCGCGCGACCAGCCGGGGCGAGATATCCGACCACTGGTCCTCGCCTTCCGCGGCGACCACCGTCGGCGTCCTCTGGTTGAAGCGGGCGCTTCGTTCCTCACAGGAGGCGCGCAGGCCCCCGGTCAGGAAGAGGCCGGTCACCGGTTCGAAGACCAGTTCGCCGAAGACCGAAGCGGCCTGGGCCTTTTGCCGACCCGCAAAATTGGTCGCCCCCGAGATGAAGGGATCCAGCACGGATTCGTTCGAGAAGAGATTGCCGCCGAGCGTCCAGTTCCAGCGCCCTCCCCCGCTCGAGGCCAGCACCGCCTCGAAGCTGTAGGTCGACGCCTTGAAGGTCGTGTCGTTGCCGGAGACGGCCGCGGAGGTGTTGTCGGAATCCGTGAGATTATACTGGCTGGCCTCGCTGTAGGCGAGGACGGCGCGCAGGTCGAAGCCCGCGAATTCCCGGCTGTAGTGGAGATCGGCGGCGAAGGATTCGCCCTTGGAGATCGGGATGAACTGGGTCGCCGTCGTCCAGGGCTCGCTCGGCGTCACCGACCCGGGAACCCGGCGTCCCCGGCTGTTCCCGGCCAGGGGTTGTCCGGACTGGTTGGTGTTGTCGCGTCCATCCTGATAGCTGAGCCCCAGCCACAGGCGGCTGGCGTCGTCGATGTCGAACACCAGCTTCGTCCGGGCGGCGAGGAGCTCGCGGCTGCCGCTGTCCTTGTTCAGGAAGATGTTGCGGACGAAGCCGTCGTCCTGCAGCGCCGTGACCGCCAGATTGGCGCTCAGACGCTCGGTCAGCGGCCCGGAAACATAGCCCGCGGCCTTCCAGTAGCCGAAATCCCCGGCGGACAGGGCGATGGTCAGGTCGGGATCCGCGTCCGGCATCCGCGTGGTGATATTGATGGCGCCCCCCGCCGCATTGCGGCCGAACAGGGTGCCCTGCGGTCCCTTCAGGACCTCGATCTGCTCGACCCCCTCCAGTTCGAACAGATTGCTGAACTGCTCGGGCCGATAGACGCCATCGATATAGATGGCGACGCTGGATTCGTCGCCCTGGCTGCCGTTGCGCGAACCGACGCCGCGGATGGTCGGCTGGGCGAACTGGTTGGAGCGCGCAAAGACCAGTCCCGGAGTGACCGTCGTCAGGTCCTCTGTCGAAACGATCCCGGCGTCTTCAAGGCGCTCGCTGGAGAGAGCCGTCACCGAAATAGGCACGTCCTGCAGGCGCTCCGACCGGCGCTGCGCCGTCACGACGATGTCGTCCAGGGTGGACGGCCCGTCCGACGGCGCCGGTTGCGACGTCGAAACAATATCCTGCGCCAGGACGTTTCCGGCAGACAGAACGCAAACACCACTGACAGCTCCAAGTAGCAGATACTTCATGTCTTCTCCCCTTGATTGCTCTTGTTTGACGAGCATTGGGGTTAGACTTCGGCATATCTAATGCGAACTCAATACGACGCCTCTCAACACCGCAGATGCGATGAAAGACCGAAGCAAGCCAGCCTATCTCCCCACGAAAACCACCGGTTCCTTCGCCAGGAAGGCCTTGCGCGCCGCCAGATGATCCTCGGTATTGGCCAGGCCTGGAACGGTGTTGAGCTCGAAGCGGGTCACGTCGTCGAGACCGGTCAGCCCCTGGGCCATCGCGGCCTTGATCGCCGCCAGGGACAGGGGCGCGGAGGCTTCAAACTCGGCCGCAACCTCCAACGCCCGGTCGAGGGCTGCGCCCTCGGCCGTCAGCTCGTCCCCCAGCCCTATGGCCACGGCCTCTTCCGCGTCAATCGTCCGCGCCGTCATCATCAACCGCCGCGCCCTGGCCAGACCGACGCGGAGCGGAAGGGTGTACAAGAGCCCCATGTCAGGCAGCAGGCCGATCTTGGCGAAGGAGGCGCCGAAGCGCGCGCCGCGGGCGACGACGACGACGTCAGCGGCGGCGGCCATAGACATGCCAGCGCCGAAGGCGTCCCCCTCCACCGCCGCGATCGTCGGCTTGGCGCCGCCGATAATCAGCTCGAGCAGTCGATGGACGCTCTTGAGGCGTTCGCGCACGGCGAGCGGTCCGTTGTCAGCGTCGCTGACGCGGCGCAGGTCGGCGCCGGAGCAGAAATGACCCTCAGCTCCGGTGAGAATGATCGCCCGGACGGCGGGGTCGCTCGCCGCGGCCGCGATCGCTTCGGCGATCCGGCCGCGCATCTCGGGATAGAAGGCGTTGCGCCGTCCAGGGTTGGTCATGGTCAGGACTAGCGCCGATCCGCGGCGCTGCACGACCAGTCCGTCGATGACTTCAGTCATGGGAAATCTCCAGGTTGTCACGCGCCGCGCGAAGGCGGATCTCGTCGTCGCCATAGGGCGCGTCGCGGCGATGGAGCGCGGTCTTGACGCCCTCTGCCTTGACGAGGTCGAAGAAGGCCCGCGGAGCCTCCGCCAGATGGGCCCGGGCGTCGTTCTCGGCGGCGAAGCGCTGAAGCGTCTCCCAGCCCATCAACTCCAGGCCCATGTTGACCACGCGCTTGTGGGCCGCCAGCAAGGCGGGATCGCCCAGGGCGATGCGGTCCGCCAGTGCGGCGACGGCGTCGTCCAGGTGAGCGGCCGGATGCGACTCCATGACCAGACCCAGGACCGCGGCGTCCCGTCCCCGCAGCACGTCGCCCGTCAGCAGCATGCGCTTGGCCCACTGGGGTCCCAGCAGATAGAGCCACATATGGTTGGCGGGCGACCCCAGGGATCGGGCCGCGGGAAAACCGATGCGGGCGTCGTCGGCGGCGACGACCATGTCGCAGTTCAGCGCGATGTCCGTGCCGACCGCCAGGCAATTGCCCTGGATCTTGGCGATCACCGGCTTGTGCATGCGGAAGATGTCGAGGCGAAGGTTGGACCCGTAGCGGGTGTGCCAGACATCATCCTCGAAGGCGGTCCGTCCGCGATAGTCTGCAGGATCATAGGGACGGCGACCGTCGGCGCCGGGTTCAATGCCCTCGGAGATGTCAGCGCCCGAGCAGAAGTCCTTGCCCGCCCCCTGAAGCACCACGCAATGAACGGCCTGCAAATCATCCGCCTCCCGCAGCGCGTCGTTGAGTTCTCTCAAACAACGCGCGCTTTGAGCATTGCGCTTTTCGGGGCGATTGAAGGTGATGTAGGCCACCTTGCCGCGCACCTCGAACAGCAGGGTCTCCGGCGCATCCAGCCACTTGCCCATCATCTCGCTCCTCTGTCGTTGACAGACCGATAGCATCCCCGGTCCCGGCTGGAGCATCGGGGATGCGATGTTTGCTTCGCCCCCGCGCGATCCGCGGCCGGGCCCTCTAGCCTGGCCTGCGGACCGACGCCGGTGCGCAGGGAGAATCCAAGATGAAAACCGAGACCTTTCGCGGCTTTGGCGGCGTCGTCTTGTCGGTCGAGCGCCACGGCTCTCCCGAGGACCCCGGCGTGGTTCTGGTCCATACGGGAGGCCAGAGCGCCGTCGCCTGGCGGCAGACGGCCGAAGCGCTGGTGGCCGCCGGCCGGCATGTTCTCTGCCCGGACCTGCGGGGCCACGGCCGGAGCGCACGCCCCGCGGACGGCCGCTACGACCTGGACGCCTACGCCGAGGACCTTCGCGCCCTCCTGCGCGCCCTGCCCACGCGCCCCGTGATCGTCGGGGTCGCCCTGGGCGCCGCGATCGCCCTTGCAGCGATCGCGGACGACGGCGCCCACCTGGCGGCGGGCGTCGTCACGGCGGGCGTGGCGCCAGACCTTGATCCCGAGGCGGTCCGCCGCCTCGCGCGGGACCCGCGGCCGGACGAGGGCGCCGACCCGCGCTGGACCACAGGCCTGGACATGGCGACCCTGCAACAGACGCTGGAGTCGGTGCTGGGCCAGGTCCGGCTGCCGCTCCTGATCCTTCACGGCGCCGACAACCGGCTGGTCAGCCTGGAGGCGCGTGAGTCCATGGCGCGCCGGGCCCCGAACGCCCGCCATGTGGAGATTGAGGGCGCGTCTCATGATGTCGCGGCCGATCAACCCGAGCGGTTCCAGGCCCTCCTTCTGGAGTTCCTCGAGACCGAGGCCCCGCGCGACCCCATGGCCTATCAATCGGGCTCGGATGTGCGGACCCTGCGCGACGCCCTGGGCTGCTTCGGCACCGGCGTCACCGTCGTCACCACGACGGACGGGAACGGGACCCCGGTGGGCCTGACCGCAAACTCCTTCACCTCGGTGTCGCTGGCCCCCCCGCTCCTGCTCTTCTGCCTGGCGCGGAGCGCCGGTTCCCTGGCGGCCTTCGAGACGTCGTCGACCTTCGCCGTCAATGTCCTGCACATCGGCCAGCAGCCGACGTCCGACCGGTTCGCACGCCCCGGCGAAGACCGTTTCGCCGAGACCGCGTTCGAACCCTGGCATGACGGCGTACCTGCGCTCGTAGGATCGCTCGCCGTCTTCCTCTGTCGCAAGCACGCCGTTCACGACGGCGGCGACCATCGGATCTTCGTCGGCGAGGTCATACGGGCGCGTTTCGAACCGAGACGGGATCCGCTCCTCTATTTCCGCGGCCGGTATCGACGCCTGCACTTCGCCTGAACCGCGTTTCCGTCGCGCGGCCCGACAGGTGTCGGGCCGTCGCGGCCCGGATCCGTTCGGCGAAGTCCGCGGCGCGCTCGAGCGTGGTTTGCGCGTCGCTGCCGATGCCGACGCCCAGCAACTGTCCGTCGCCGCAATCGGGTAAGGGCGCGCAGACCATGCCGCCGCCGCGCCAAACGGAGTTGGAGGTCACCGCATAGCCCAGCCGCCGGATCTCGACCGCTTCGGCGAGGACCGCCGAGGGCGCCACGCGCCATTTCTCGGAAACCTGTGCGTTCAGACGGTGGACGAATTTGCGAACGGCGTCGTCGGGCAAAGCCGACAGGAGCGCCCGCCCCATGGCCGTGTGCAGCGGGAAGGCGCTGCAGTCGGGGACAATCGTCGTGACCAGGCGGGTCGAGGGCAGAACATGGACGTACCGGACGACCAGGCCGACGGGCATGCCCAGAACCACGAACTCCCCGGTCTGCTCGTTCAGATCGGTCAGCATGTCCATCAGCGGCCCGCCGCGCAGCAGCAGGGGCGAAACCCCCGCCCCCAGCAAGGCCACGCGGGCGGTCGGCACATAGGTGCGCCGGAAGGGATCATGAGCGAGATAGCCCAGGGCGGTAAGACATTTGAGCAGTTCCGACGTCGAGGACTGCGGCAGGCCATGCGCCTTGGCGATGTCCATGACGGTGGCTTCCGGCTGTTGTCGGGTCGCGAAATACTCGAGCACCTGAAGGACCCGTTCGGCCGACTTGATGCGTTTGGCGTCTGAGGCCAGGAGCGTGGAAGCCCGGCTGGCGGTCGAAGATCGACGAGGCGCGCGTGTCGGCGCCGCGGGATAGGCACAAGCATCCATAGCTTCACTCCCTGCATCCCTTCTTTGAGGGTTTCTAACTACCATCCGTTAGGTAGAAAGCGATTGTCAACGATTTCGGGGACGAAGGCGGGCCGGCGCAACGCATATGCGGTGCTTCCCGAGGATGGATTGCCGCCCCCTCGCCGTTCCGACACCCTCGTTCGCAGTCAGGGAGATGCGGCGCGTGACCACCACCAACTCGACGAACGGCCGGGCGCTCTCCGCCCTGCGGGTCATTGATCTCGGACAGGGACCGGCGGCCGTCCGCACAGCCCAGTTGCTCGCCGAACTGGGCGCCGACGTCGTGCGCCTCGTGCGCCATGACGAGGCGGACACGGCGGAGCGGCGTGCCCTGAACCGCCACAAGCGTTCGATGCGGATCACCTTCGAACCGGACGACCGCCCTGCCCTGGAGGCCTGGCTTGGCGACGCGGATGTCGTGGTGGACGACGGCGCCCTCGCCTTCGCCGGCCTGGACCCGACCCAGCCGCCGGCCTGCAACCCCGATCTGATCGTCTGTTCCGTTACCCCCTACGGGCTGTCCGGCCCCCGACGGGACGAGGACGCCGATGAAGGCGTGCTGCAGGCGCAGGCGGGGCTGATGGCGATCACCGGCCATGACGACCGCGCCGAGGGCGGCGGCCCCATGCAGATCGGCGTCCCGCTTGTCACCGGCCTGTCTGCGATCAACGCCGCCACCGGCGTGATCGCGCTTCTGATCGGCCGCCTCCGCGGTCATGCGGGTCCCGCCTTCGTGGACGTCGCCATGTTCGACGTCGCCGTCGCCATGCAGTCGCACGTCGTCCAGAACTACCTCGTCGCCGGCCGCCAGCCGCAACGCCGCGGCAACGCCGGCAACGGCGGCCACCCCGCCCAGACCTTCGACTGCGCGGACGGCGTGATCTATATTTCTGCGGGGACGGATCAGCACTACGCCAAACTGTGCGAGGCGCTCGGCCGCCCGGAGATGATCCACGACGCGCGTTTCGCCAATGTCCTCGCCCGGGATCGAAACCGCGCCGAAATCGACGCCGTTCTCGGTCCGATCCTGAGGACCTTTGCGCGCAAGGCCCTGATGGATCTTCTGGTGAAGGCGGGCGTACCCTGCTCCGTCATCAACACCTACGCCGATCTGGCGACCGACCCCCAGGTCAGGGCCCGCGCCCTCGTCAACCAGGACGAAAACGAGCTCCCCTGCGTCGCCAGCCCGCTCCGTCTGCCGCGCTCGCCCCTGACCTATCCCGCGCCGCCACAGCCCGGCGGAGCCGACGGTCAGGATCACTCCTGGCTCCGACCGCGTCGCCTCCCGCCCCGGCCCGCCCCCAGCGTCCGTCCAGCCCAGCCGCTTGAGGGGATCAAGGTCCTGGATCTCGGTCGGGTGTTGGCCGCGCCCTGGGCGTCGCAGGTGCTCGGCGACCTTGGCGCGGACGTCCTGAAGGTGGAACGGCCCGGTCGCGGGGACGACGCGCGCCTTTACGGCCCTGACGCCCTGACGGATGCGACCGGAGCCCGCACCCTGGAATCCGCCTTCCATCTCTGCGCCAACCGCAACAAGCGCTCCATCCTCGTGGACCTCGCCTCCGCCGAGGGACAGGCGCGCGTTCGCTCGCTGGCGGCTGAAGCCGACGTGCTGATCGAAAACTTCATCGCCGGCAACCTGGCGCGCTTTGATCTCGACGCGGCCAGCCTGACGACGCTCAATCCCCGGCTGATCTATGTCTCTCTCACCGGCTATGGCCAGTTCGGTCCCTATGCCGGCAGACCCGGCTACGACGCTGTGTTCCAGGCGCAGGGCGGCCTGATGGCCATGACGGGGCGTCCCGACGGCGAGCCGGGGGGCGGCCCTTTGAAGACGGGTCCCAGCCTGATGGACGTTTCTACCGGTCAGTTCGCCGCCCTGGCGGCGGTCGCCGCCCTCCATCAACGCTTCGCAGACGCCGCCCCCGGGCAGCATGTGGACGTCGCCCTGCTCGACGTGGCGGTCGCCATGCAGGCCGGCAGTCTTCAGGCCTATCTCGAGACCGGGGTCCAGCCGCCGAGACGCGGCAATCGGGTCGGTCCATCGCCAACGGATCTCTACCAGTGCCTGGACGGACCCATCTTCCTGTCCGCGAGCCGCCCCCGCCACCTCGACGCCCTGACAATTCTGGGCGAAGAGCTCGCGGGCGAACATCCCGCGTCCGACGACCACCCCGGCGCATCGCCTCTGGAAACCGCCCTGCGACACGGGTTCCGGCGTCTGCCCCGGGCACGCCTGCTCGAACGCCTGGTGGCCCTTGGCGTGCCCAGCGCCGCCGTGAACAGCTACGAAGAGGTCATGGCTGATCCTCAGGTCTGCGCCCGAAATCTGGTTCAAAGCCTCCCCCATCCGGCGACCGCGGGGGGGTCCGTCAGGATTCTCGCTTCACCGATAAGGCTAGGCGACGGGAGACCGCCGCTCCAGCGCCCGCCGATGCTGGGCGAGCACGAGGCTGCGGGCGGCTTTCGAACTTCGACAGGGCCGGGTCGGGCCTGAAGGCGGCGTCGCCGGCCCTCACACTCCGGCCCGCGCCCTTCCTCTCGTTGGTACCTGCGCCAGGACTGGTGTGACGAGGCGTCAACCCAGGGCGACGTCCGACGCCTCTCGAAGCGCAAGATCGACGCCTCGAGGGGCGGCCTCCCGCATCCATCCCGCCGATTCGTCGGACTTGAGCCGGTCCAGAAGGGCCGAAAGCTGTTCGCGCTGGCTCTCCACGTCGGCCAGCCTCTCCTCGATGATCCGCCTGAGTCCGCCCGTGTCGCCGTCCTTAAGGATCCTGGCGATATCCGCCAGAGGGACGCCGAGGCGTCGCATCCTCACCACCTGCAGAGCCCTGCCCACCGAAGCAGGCGAATAGAAGCGCTCCTGGCGCCCCCCGCGATGCGGCGTCAGGAGGTCGAACTCCTCATAATACCTCAAGGCGCGCGCCGTCGTTCCGGCGAGTCTCGCAAGCTCCGTGATCGTAAGTCCTTGAAGGTCTCGCCTGCGCGAGGGGCGGCGCGTCCCGGCCATGAAATCGTCCTGATGCAAGACCGGCCGGCTTGCGGCGCGGACGGATTGAAATTCACCAGCCCTCCCATCGCCCGCCGCGGAGCGACGCCGACGGTGAGGCCGGGGTTTGCAGCCTAACTCCAGGCTCCTGCCGCCGCGATCGTGAGCGGAAGCCTGTGATCGTCTCCGAGGGCGGCGCAGGCCATTGCGACGTCCTTGTCGAGATAGGGCTTAATCCGCTCGAGGAGGTCGGGCGCCGTGGCGCCGCCCTGAAACCGGGACATGGCGTAGCTGGCGCCGCTGGAGGTCATGACGGCCTGAACCGTCAGGTCCGGATCCAGACCCCAATGATCGGCCTGGATCCGGACCTCAGCCGCCAACGACATCTGCGCGGCGAACAGGAGATTGTTCAGAAGCTTCGCCCGACGCCCGTCGCCCAGAGCCCCCACGTGAAGGATGCGCGAGGCATAGGACTCGAGAACAGGTCTCGCCGCCGCGAGGGCCTGAGCCTCCCCGCCAGCCATGACAGCGATACGACCGGCCAGGACGGCGTCCCTATCGCCGCTGAAAGCGACGTCCAGCAGGCTCACGCCGGCGGGTGCATGGGCGGACAGCCGCCCAAAGAGTTCAGGATCTCCGGTCGTGTGGACCATGACCACGCTGTCCGCCCGCATCGCCGCCAGCGCGCCATCAAGGATCAAGGCCTGATGGATCTGATGATCGTCGAACAGACAGACGCCGAGGATATCGACATCGATAGCCGCCTCCGCCCCGGACCCGCACGCGATTGCCCCTGCGGCTCGAACGTCTTCGCCCTCCGCCGGCTTTCGAACAAAGGCCTTCAGGTCATGGCCGGACTGTAGAATTCGCAGCGCCATCGGGACCCCGATCTGCCCGAGCCCGATCCAGCCGACCTTCATCCCGGGCCTCGTAGGCCGCCGCGCAGAGCCGTCATCCCTAGTCCTCCGCGCGCAAGGCCCGGGCCGTACGCTCATAGGGCTTGAGCCCCGACCAGGTAATCCACAGGCCGAGCAGGGAAACCGGCGCCCCGACCAGGGCCAGCGCATAGGGCAAGGCGGCGTCGCTCTTGAACACATGGTCGGTGACCAGGGCGATGGACATCGGGCCAAAGCCGATGCCCACCAGACCGCCGAACAGGAGATAGAGCGCCACGGCCTTGCCGCGCATGCGATTGGGCGTGATTTCCTGAACCGCCGTCGGCGCCGCCGCCTGAGCCATGCCGAAGCCGGTGACGACCAGCGTCAGCAAGAGGAAGCTCAGCCAGGGCGTTCCCACAAGGGACCAGGCGCAGACCGTCGGCAGCACCAGCAGCCAGGCCAGCATGGCGACCCGCAGGCGGGCCGCCGGCACGCCCTTCGTCGCCCATCGGTCGCTGATGTAGCCGCTCGCCAGGGTGCCGGCGAGCCCGCCGACAGCCACCAGGACGCCGATAATCAGACCCGAGGTCTTGGTCGGGATATCGAAGCGTCGATCGAAGAAGGTCGGGGCCCAGGCCAGGTTGCCGTAACCGATGATGGCGACAACTCCCGGATAGGTCAGCACGCGGCTGTAGGTGGACTTGAAACGCCCCAGATGACGAAGGAACTCCATCCAGGTGCCTTCGGCCCTGCTCTTGCCAGACGCCTGGTCGCGTCGGATTGGTTCGCGGATGGTCAGGACGATCAAGGCCAGGATCACCCCTGGCGCGCCGGCGATGAGGAAGGTCATCCGCCATTGCTCCATCTGCCCCACGAAGGGCAGGGCCAGCCCGGCTTCGGGCACCAGATGGGCGATCAGGGCGCCGAGGATCAGGGACGCGCCCGAGCCGATGGCCAGGGCGAGATAGTAGACGCTGAAGGCGCGGCCCCGCCGATGGGGCGCGACATAGTCGGCGATGATGGAATAGGCGGCGGGGGCCAGCACGGCTTCGCCGATGCCGACGCCCATGCGGGCCAGGACCAGGTGGTTATAGTTCTGCGCAAAGCCCGAGAGGACCGTCATGACGCTCCAGACGACCATGCCGACGATGATCAGGTTGCGCCGCACGGTCCGGTCGATCAGCCATCCGAACGGAAGGCCCGCGACGGTATAGAAGAGGGCGAAGGCATAGCCCTGGAGGAAGCTGAACTGGGTGTCGGAGATGCCGAACTCGGCGCGAATAGGCTTGACCAGGAGCGCAGGCAGTTGCCGGTCCAGCTGCGACAGCAGGGTGGCGACGAACAGGACGCCAATCACATACCAGGCATATTTGAGCGGCGGATACGGCGGCTCGACGCCGGACCTCTCGCCTGGCTTGTGTGTGGTCCCGACCATCAATCTCTCCCTCGTCTCTTGTCCGGTCGATCCCGGCCGATGGCGCCTTCGCCTGAAACCGGCGGCGCTTTCTTGTCCTGGCCGCAAGCGGGCACAGCAGCGGACAGAATACCTGCGTCGTCACAGGGGCTGTCAAGAATTGTTTTGATATCGAAATAGCATTCACATAATAGAATATTTTCGACGCAGCCATGCGCGGTGCGTCCGTCCCGGAACCGCTGACGGCCCTGATCCCTAGCGGACCATGAGCATGCCGCCGTCGATGGCGATCACCTGGCCGTTGATGAAGCGGGCGCCGTCTGAGGCCAGGAAGGCGAGCACGGGCACGAAGTCGCGCTCGACGTCGCCCAGCCGCCCTCCGAGCGGGATGGTCTGCGCCTTGACGGCGTCGTGAGCCGCCAGCTGGTCCTCGTCCATCGCGGCGCGGGTCTGGTCGTACATCGGGGTCCAGATGGCCGGCGCCACGGCGTTGGCGCTGACGCCCTCCCGCCCCCACTCGACGGCGATGGTTCGCGTCCACGCCAGGACGGCGCCCTTGGCCGCCGCATAGGCCGCCTTGCCGGGATGCCCCTTCACGCCGGCGGCGGACGCAAAGTTGAGGATCGTCCCGCCTTGCGCTCTCAGATGCGGGTAGGCGGCGCGATTGGTCAGGAAGGCGCCGGTCGCATTGACCGCCATGACATGGTTCCAGAGATCCAGCGTGGTCTCGGCGGCGGCGGCGAAGGGCGCGACGCCGGCGGCATGGATCAGAACGTCCAGCCCGCCCAGAGCCCCGACGGCGGCCTCCACGGCCGCGATCACTGAGGCTTCCGAGGCCACGTCGACCTGAAAGAAGGCCACGGCCCCGGCTTCATCGACGATCCGCGCGCCGTCAACCGACTGGAGGTCCAGCGACGCCACTCGCGCGCCCATGGCGGGAAAGGCGCGAACCATGGCGGCTCCCATGCCGCTGGAGCCGCCGGTGATGATGATGCGGCGCCCGTCCAGCGATGCCGACATGGCCATGCTCCCCGGCAAGACCGACCCTGGGAAAGGGTCGACCGAAGCAAAAAGGCGGGGCGCGGTCGCACTGAACCGCGCCCCGAGGATAGAGGGCTGGAACCCCCAGACTTACACGCGCCTCAGAAGGCGTAGGACACCGACATTCCGTAGGTGCGTGGGCTGCCGACCACGATGCTGTTGAAGTTCGCCCCCGCGAACGAGCCCGACCTTGCGGCGAAATACTCGTCCGTCAGGTTCTTGCCGTAGAGGGCCACTGTGATCGGCCGGGCGTCGAAGGTCCACGACACCTGGGCGTTGAGCAGCCCATAGGCGTCCTGGCGGATAGACTTCCGCTGGAACTCCGTCAGGTCCACCGGCCCCGCCCCGGTGATCGTCACCGTGTTCAGGAAGTAGACGTCCGAGCGCCAGTTGTAGTCGAGATGCAGGTCAAGACGTCCGGCGTTGAACTGGACGGGATAGTCGGCGCTGACCGACCAGGTCGTCTTGGCCACCGTCGGCACCTCGCTGCCCTTGTAGGGGCCGTCGGTGAACTTGGGCTCGATCAGGCCGAGCGACCCGTGCAGGCGCAGGTCGCCGAGCAAGGCCGTGGCTTCAAACTCCGCGCCGTAGATTTCAGCAGTGCCCGAGTTGAGCACGGCGATGACGACCGGCGACGTCTGCAGGACAGCATTTTGCTGGATGTCGTCGAAGGTGGAGAAGAAGCTGCTGGCGGAAAACCGCAGCCGGTTCTCGAACAGGGCCAGCTTCGCGCCGATCTCGTAGCTGCCGACGCTTTCCTCGTTGAAGGGCGTGAAGAAGGCCGCCGTCGTGCCGCTGGCCTGCTGGAAGCCGCCGGTGCGGAAGCCCTTGGAGTATTTGGCGTACAGCAGACCGTCGCCGGGAAGCCTGTAGTCCAGGCCGACGGTAAAGGGCACGGTCTCGAAGCTGATGTCGTCCGGCGTGTAGAGGCAACTCCCCGGCGCTTCATTCAGACCCATGGCCGTGAAGGGACAGGGCCCCGGCGTGATCGCCGAAGCCGGCGGTTCGGCATTGGTTGGATTGCCCGTCACGACATAGCGCGCCGGCGTATAGGTCATGCCGCGGGTGTCCTTGACGGCGCGGACGCCGGCCGTGAACCGCAGGCTCGGGAGGATCTCGTAGCTTGCCTGGGCGAAAACGCTGACTGATTTGTTGTCAGGCCGGATCGTATTGTCCTGGATGGCGGCGGGGATACGCGTCAGGGGCGTATTGCGCACCTGTTCGTGGAAATAGTAGGCGCCCACCGTCCAGTTCAGACGATCGGAAAGGCTCGCGCCCGAGAGCTGCAACTCCTGGGAGACCTGTTCGCCGTCGAGGACGAACTCGCGGACATCCGCCGTCGGCAGGGGCGTGCCGTCCAGGTCGGACGCGCCTTCGAAATAGACGTTGCGATAGGCGGAAATCGACTTCAGCACGCCGAACGGCAGTTCCGCCGTGATGGTCCCGTTGAAGTCATAGACCCTGGAGTCGTTGACCGGATTGATGCCGGCCTGGCTGATCCGTGACCCGGGCTCGGCCACATAGGGGGCGTACATGGCCGGGCTCAAACCGGCCTGATAGGTGTTCAGCACCCACAGAGGCTGGTGGTTCGAGCCCCAGTAGTGGTCGAAGCTCAGATCCACCCGCAGCTCGGGGGCGATGTCGGCCCGAACCGAGGCGCGAACAAAGTCGTCGTTCTGGTCGGCGACGTCGCTGCCCAGCGTCGGATTGCGGCCGTAGCCCGAATGCTCGACATGGCCGTAGACCAGGCGCGCCGCCAGCTTGTCTTCGACGAGCGGCAGGTTGACGATGGCCGTGGCGCTCAGGGCGTCGTAGTTGCCGTAGCCGACCTTCAGCGAGCCTCCGAACTCATAGTTCGGCTTGTTCGTGGTGATGTTCAGCGCGCCGCCGATCGTATTGCGTCCGAACAGGGTCCCCTGGGGACCGCGCAGGACCTCGGCCGAGGCGACGTCCACCAGAGCGAAATTACTGCCTTCAGGACGGGCGTAATACAGACCGTCGACATAGGTGCCGACCGCCTGGTCGACGTTGGGAAGCACGCCCCCCGGCGCGACGCCGCGGATCGCCAGGATCAGGTCATTGTTGCCGTAGGGGGTGGCCGTGAAGGTGATGGACGGCGCATTCTCGGTCAGGGCCCGCACGTCGGTGATCTGGCGGCGTTCCAGCTCCTTGACCCCGAAGGCGGTCACGGCGACCGGCACGTCCTGCAGACGCTGCTCGCGCCGTTGGGCGGTCACGATCACATCCTCAAGACCCGTCGGTCCGCTCGCAGGCGCCTCAGGCTCGGGCGACGCGCCCGTCGTCTGGGCCAGGGCGGCGGAGGGCAGAACCAGCACGGATGCGCTAGCGCAAAGCAGGGCTTTCCAATGAACAGCGGTCAACGACACTCTCCCTAATGTCCGGCGCGACGGGGGAGACCCGCCATGCCCGCGACCTTTGCCGCGAGGTCGCCCCGCCGACACGGCCGCTTGTCGTCTCCCACTCGGATATGGACTTCACCGAGTCAACAAATTTTCTCACACTAAAATTTCATTCTGAATCTAGTCCATCCCCTGAAGGTCGATTCTGAGGCGCTCGACGCCGCCGGACCGGAACCGACGCCAAAAGCCCTGGCGCGCCGCCCTCGACGGCGTCGCCCCGGGTCCGGAGTGCATCGGGGCGCCGCCCCTCTCCGGCCACCTTGAGGCCGGGCGGGGTCGAGACGGTTCGCGTGTCGCCCAAAATTCTCTGGTCAGAACCATATTCTCGGATGTATGGATTTGGGGCTTCCCAGGGAAGCGGGCCAACATCCCGGAATCACCAGTGAATCTCCTCGATCAGTTCGGCGCGCCAGCGCTCCCCCCCGGCCTTGAGCCACTGAGAGACCAGGTCCGCGCCTTCCTGGCGCAGCGGCTGGCCGACTATCCTGCTCAAGAACGCGCCCTCTCCTGGATGGGCTTCGACCCCGAATTCAGCCGGGCCCTGGCCAGGCAGGGCTGGGTCGGCCTCACCCTGCCCAAACAATACGGCGGACACGACGCGACGTCGTTCGAGCGATTTATCGTCAGCGAGGAGCTGCTTGCCGCCGGAGCGCCGGTCTCGGCGCACTGGATCGCGGATCGACAAAGCGCGCCCCTGATCCTGCGTCATGGCGCCGAGAGCCAGAAGCAGCGCTATCTTCCGGCCATCGCCGCCGGGGAGATGTACTTCTGCATCGGTATGAGCGAACCCGATTCCGGTTCCGACCTCGCCTCCGTCCGGACCCGCGCCGACCGTCAGTCGGACGGCCGCTGGCGGCTGAACGGCCGCAAGGTCTGGACCACCAACGCCGACCGGTGCCACGCCATGATCGCCCTGGTTCGCACGGATCCGGCCAGCGAACGACACGCAGGCCTGTCCCAGGTGATCGTCGACCTCGACCTGCCCGGCGTGACCATCCGCCCCATCCGCGACATTTCCGGCCATGAACATTTCAACGAAGTCACCTTTGACGACGTGATCCTGGAGGCTGACGCCCTGGTGGGAACCGCAGGCGAAGGCTGGGCGCAGGCGACCTCGGAGCTGGCCTTCGAACGCAGCGGCCCCGAACGGTTCCTGAGCGCCCTGACGCTGTTCCGATGCCTGACGGAGGCGGTCGGGGTCTCCCCCGACGCCCGCCAGGCGGTGGAGATCGGCCGCCTGGGGGCCTGGCTGGTCGCCTTGCGCGCCATGTCCATCTCCGTCACCGGACAATTGGCCGGCGGACAGGACCCGGTCTGGGCGGCGTCCTGCGTCAAGGACCTGGGCACAGGATACGAGCAGGACACCGTCGAGACAGCAATCCGCCTGATTGATTCTCTGCCCGAGGCCGATCAGGCGCGAACCACGCGTCGGGTCCTGGCCGTCACCCAGGGCATGGCGCCCTCGTTTTCTTTGCGGGGCGGCACCCGCGAAATCCTGCGCGGCATTCTTGCGCGCGGTCTGGGAGTCCGCTGATGCGCGCCATGTTCCAGGAGAGCGTCGAGCGCCTGTTTGCGGACGCGGTCGACGCCGAGACGCTGCGCCTCGCCGAGACCGGCGCCTGGTCCGACAGCCTGTGGGCTCAGATGGAGGCGCTCGGCCTGTCCCTGGCCGCCGTTTCCGAGGACCTGGGAGGAATCGGCGCAAGCTGGACCGACCTCTTTCCCGTCATCCGGGCCTGCGGCGCCAGCGCCGTCCCTGCCCCCCTGCCGGAAACCCTCGTCGCCAACGCCCTTCTGTCCGCCTGCGGCATCGCCCCGCCGGAGAGCGGCGTGACTGTCTTCGCGGCGGGCGACGCCTTCTCGGTCCTGCCCGACCTGCCCTGGGGCCGTCAGGCGCGCTGGCTGGTCCTGCATGACACGACGCGCGGACGCCTGGGCCTGCACGACATGACGGGCGCCGCCGTGGAGCACGACGTGAACGTCGCCGGCGAGCCGCGCGACACCGTCGTCCTCGCGTCCGGCTCCCTGGTCTCGGACGCGGCCTTCGACGGCCCGCCCGACACGGTGCGCCTGAGCGGCGCCCTGATCCGCTCGGGCCAGATAGCCGGCGCACTCGGACGGCTGACCGAGATGAGCGCCCAGTACGCCAACGAACGTGTCCAGTTCGGCCGCCCGATCGGCAAGTTCCAGGCGGTCCAGCAGCAGCTCGCCCTGCTAGCGACCCAGGCGGCCGCGGCCGGCGCCGTCGCGGAAGCCGCCTTCATGCAGGCCCGGCGGACGCCGCATTTCGCGACCACGGCCTCGGCCAAGGCCGTGGCCGGCGAAGCCGCGGGCCGGGGCGCGGCCATCGCCCATGCCGTTCACGGCGCCCTGGGCTTCACCCACGAACACAGCCTGCACTTCCTGACACGACGCCTCTGGGCCTGGCGGACGGAGTACGGATCCGACGCGCGATGGTCCGAACGGCTCGGTCGCCTCATCGCCGACGCTGGCGAGGACGGCCTGTGGCCCTTCATCACTGAAACCCTCAAGGAGCGCCCTCAGCCATGAGCGACTTTCTTCTGAAGTCTCGCGACGGCCCCGTGACCGTCTGGACCCTGAACCGACCGGAACAGCGCAACGCCTTCAGCCGCCCCGAGGACATGTACGCCTTCGAGGACGCCTGCGAGGAGGTCCGCGCCGATCCCTCCATCCGCGTCGTGGTCCTGACCGGAGCAGGCTCTGCCTTCTGCGCGGGCGGCGACGTCAAGGCCATGCGCGACCGCACCGGTCTTTTCGAAGGCTCGCCCTACCAGCTGCGCAATCGCTATCGCGACGGCATCCAGCGGATTCCCACGGCCCTCTATGAGCTGGAGACGCCGATCGTCGCCGCCGTCAACGGGCCGGCGATCGGCGCGGGCCTGGACCTGGCCTGCATGTGCGACATCCGGATCGCTTCGGAGAAGGCCACGTTTGCGGAAAGCTTCGTCAAGCTCGGCATCGTCCCGGGCGATGGCGGCGCCTGGCTGCTTCCGCGCATCGTCGGCATGCCGCGCGCCAGCCACATGGCCCTGACGGGCGACGCCCTGGACGCCAAGACTGCGCTGGACTGGACCCTGGTCACCCAGCTGACGGCGCCGGATGCGCTGATGGAGACCGCCATGGCCCTGGCGCACCGTATCGCCGGCAATCCCGGCCATGCCCTGCGCCTCACCAAGCGGCTGCTTCACGAGGGGCAACACATGCGGCTCGGCGCCCTGCTGGAATTGTCCGCCGCCTACCAGGCGCTGGCGCACCATACCTCCGATCATGCAGAAGCCGTGGCGGCCATGCTTGAAAAGCGTCCCGCGCGCTTCACTGACAGCTAGACGGAGCTCAAAATGCGCAAGGTCTTCCGCGAGGACCACGAGATGTTCCGCGATCAGGTCCGACGCTTCGTCGAGACCGAGATCGCGCCGCATCACGCCCAATGGGAACGGGACGGGATCGTGCCCAAATCCCTCTGGCTCCGGGCCGGAGAAGAAGGCCTGCTCTGCGTGACAGCGCCGGAAGCCTTTGGCGGCGCCGGCGGCGACTTCGGCCACAGCGCCGTGCTGATCGAGGAACTGGCGCGGGTCAATGCGACCGCTGTGGGCTTCACGACCCATTCCGACATCGCCGTGCCCTATCTTGTGAACTACGGCTCCGAGGACCAGAAGGCGCGCTGGCTGCCGAGGCTGATCAGCGGCGAGCTCATAGCCGTCATCGCCATGTCTGAACCCCAGATCGGCAGCGATCTGCGCGGCATGCGGACCAAGGCGCGCCGCGAGGGCGACCACTACATCCTGTCCGGCCAGAAGACCTTCATCACCAACGGCGTCAACAGCGGGCTCGCCATTGTCGCCGCCAAGGTGGAGGGGCAGGCCAATCCCAAGGACATCACCCTCTTCTGCGTCGAGGAGGGAACGCCGGGTTTCACCAAGGGCGCCAAGTTCGAGAAGATCGGCCTGCGCGGCCAGGACACTTCGGAACTCTTCTTCTCCGACGTGCGGGTGCCCGTGGAGAACCGCCTCGGCGAGGAGGGCCAAGGCTTCGCATGTCTGATGACGGAGCTGGCGAAGGAACGTCTGGTCATCGCCATCCGGGCCGCCGCCTCGCTGGAGGCCATGCTGGACAAGACGATCGCCTATACCCGCGAGCGCATCGTGTTCGGCAAGCCCCTGCTGGAGTTCCAGAACACCCGCTTCAAGCTGGCCGATGTTAAGGCGCGCACCACCATGCTGCGGGTCTTCGTCGACGACTGCCTGCAGAAGCTCCTGGACGGAGAGCTGACCCCCGAGACCGCCGCCATGGCCAAGCTTACCGGCGCGGAACTTCATGGCCAGCTGCTGGACGAACTGCTGCAGCTGCACGGCGGTTACGGCTACATGAGCGAATACGACGTCGGCCGCGCCTGGGTCGACGCCCGGGTCGCGCGCATCTACGCCGGCACATCCGAGATCATGAAGGAAATCATCGCCCGCACCCTTTGAGGGCGGTCGTCGGAGCAGAATCATGGACCTTGGCCTCCAGGGCAAACGCGCCTTCGTCAGCGCCTCCTCCGCCGGCCTGGGCAAGGCCTGCGCCCTGTCTCTGGCGCGCGAGGGCGCCGAGGTCTGGCTCAACGGACGCGATGAAGAGCGGCTGGCCCGCGCGGCGGATGAAATCCAGAACGCCGTCGGTCGCCGCCCGCATACGGTGGTCGGTGACATCGACGCCGCCGAAGGCCGCGCTGCGGCGCTTTCGGCCTGCCCCGCCCCGGACATCCTGGTCTGCAACAGCGGGGGGCCCAAGCCTGGCCATATGGACCAGTGGGATGAAGCCGCCTGGACCGAGGCCGTGTCTGCCAAGATGGTCTCCCCCATCCTGCTGATCCAGAGCCTGATCGGCGGCATGCGCGCCCGGAGATCAGGCCGGATCGTCGTCATCACCTCCGCCATGGTGAAGTCACCGCAGCTGCCCATGGCCCTGTCGGCGGGTCCGCGCGCCGGTCTGACCGCCTTCTGCAAGGCCCTGGCCCGGGAGGTCGCCGGCGACGGCGTCACGGTGAACTGCCTTCTCCCGGAGAAGATCGACACGGATCGCCTTGAGCGGATGACGCGGTCCCTGGCCCGCCTGAAAGGCGTCGACGAGAGCGCGGCCCGCGCGGAAATGGCGCGCTCGCTCCCGGCGGGACGTTTCGGCCGGCCTGAAGAAGTCGGAGACGCCTGCGCCTTCCTCTGTTCGTCCCGGGCCGGCTACATCACCGGCCAGAACCTTCAGCTCGACGGCGGGGCCTACGCCGGCCTCGTCTAGACGAACGGCCTCGCTCAAAGCCCCTCGCCCTGGGACCTCGCCAGGCGCCGCCGCCTGACCCTTCATCGTCAAAGACCGCCAGACGAGCGCCTGCGCGCCAATGCGGTGCGGCTGCTGGGCCGCGCCGGACGCTGGCTCGATGAGGCCCGGTCATGAAAAACGCCCGCCGGAGGGTTCCGGCGGGCGTTTCACTGGGCGCTCCGGGGAGAGAGCGCGCCTGGAGCCTGATCGGTCGCGGAGGAATCGCTTCGCGCTTCCGCCGAGGCCGTGAATCAGGCTCCAGGATTGATGCTGGAGCGAATATCTGGGTTCAGATGCGATCCCATCTGAACCGATTTCGCTCTAGCGACGGCCCGAGACGGTCGATTCCGCCGAAGCGTTCTCGAACATGCGGTTGATGTCGCCCGAGGTCACCGGCTTGCCGGCTTCACGCTGCGGCGCGGCCCCGCCGAGCCCCAGCAGGGGATCGGTGTCGACCGGCACCGCCGCCGCCTTGCGCTTGAGGGCGCCGACCGTGCAGTCCTCGCGCTTCAGCACCGAGAAGGGATCATAGGAGAACTCGCGCATCGCATTGATGTGGGTGATCTTGTCGATGGTCTCGCGCGACAGCCCCTGGATATCCGCCCACAGCTTGTCGGCCGAATGCGGCCAGACGGAATCCGAGTGCGGATAGTCGCACTCGTACATGACCATGTCCTCGCCGATGTAGTCCAGGTTCGCCAGGCCGAACTTGTCCTCGATGAAGCAGCTGATGATGTGTTTCTTGTAGATGTCGCTCGGCATCTTGCCGGGACCGAAGTTGGAGTTGGTCCAGGCGTTGTGGTGACCGTGGGTGAAGTCGGCCCGCTCCAGCAGATACGGAATCCAGCCGATCCCGCCCTCCGACAACGCCATCTTCAGCGTCGGGAACTTCTTCCACATCGGCCCCCAGATCCAGTCGGCCGCCGAGTTGGCGATCGAGATCGGCATCGAAGTGATCCAGGCGTCGATCGGCGACAGGTCCGAGGCGTGGTTCGCCGCCGCCCCCGTGCCGATGTGGCAGCAGATCACCACCTGGTTGTCGGCGCAGACCTTCCACAGCGGATCCCAGTAGGGATCATGGATCGACGGCCAGCCCGACAGCGCCGGGTTGTCCGAGAAGGACAGGGCGTGCACGCCCAGCTTGACCATCCGCTCCACCTCGGCCACCGCCGCCTGCATGTCCCAGAAGGGCGTCAGCATCAGCGGAATGAAGCGCCCCGGCGCTGC